>NZ_JPME01000008.1 GCF_000732605.1 Lacrimispora celerecrescens
AAAATATGGATATGGTCTGCATCATGATTCCATTCCATAAGTGTTATATGGTAGTTCGGTGCGATGTACTCAAAAATCTCCTTCGCACGAGACGATATAAGGTTATCAAAAACCCTACGTCTATATTTTACTACTAATATCAAATGATAATGCAGTAGAAATACCGAATGAGCATTGTTATCTAGAACCATAGTATCACCAGCCTTTCATTCTATTCGACTGATTATATTATACCACAAAAATTGATTTGTAGCAAGAGATTATAGCGATTCATCCCACCACCTTAGAGGTGGGGGAATTCTCGCTAATATATGTTAAATCACTCATTTTTAACCTCATTCATCTCCCTAGTGCTTATTAATTATGGTATCATGTTTATTATATAACTTTACATAATAAAATCAAACACCTACTAGTCGCACTCTTCGACAACAGGTTTCTAATTTGGAAGTAAACGAATATAATAAATAGTGAAAAGCCCTGGTTATCCAGGGCTTTATCTCTTCACTGTTATTTGAAAAGTTCAGAAATTATTAATCAATAAAAACTATTGGTTTAATTAGATCCTTTGGCTTCTGATCCATTAAATAAAAAGCGTCTTCAATTTTTGAAAAGCCGTTATATCGATGTGTAATAAGTTTTGTTGTATCAACTCTACCATGTTGAACCATATGAAGCATTTTTCTGATCCGAAGGGCACCGCCAGGACAGAATCCTCCACGGATTGTTTTATTTGACATGCCAAGTCCCCATGATAATGTGGGCATAGAGAGCACGTCCTGACCGTCAAAGAAATTAACATTGGAAATATATCCTCCAGGAACCGTCATTTCCACTGCCTGTCGTAGGATATCGCCATTTCCACCGGCAATGATGACAGAATCAGCACCTCCCTTTGTTAATTCAAGTACCTGTTTTACGATATCACCATCTTTGTAACTTACAATATCTGTTGCCCCGTATTCCTTTGCAATTTTAACACAATTCGGACGTGTTCCGATTGCAATCAGTTGACCTGCACCGTTCAGTTTAGCTCCTGCAACTGCCATAAGTCCAACAGGCCCTATGCCGATGACAACTACCTTATCACCGAATCTGACATTCGCGTTTTCCACTCCATGAAAACCAGTAGACATCATGTCAACTGTCATTAGAGCAGCTTCCGGTAATACGTTTTCTGGTAAAAGGACTAGATTGGCATCTGCCTGATTAACATGAAAATATTCCGCAAAAGTACCATCTTTAGAACCTAAGAACTTAAAACTTTTCATGAGTCCTTCATCATGCGTATTATATTCCCCCTGTACGTTCTCGGCAAGCCAGTTCGGAGTAGTACAAGGAACGACAACGATATCTCCTATTTTAAAATTCTTGACCAAATTGCCAACTTCAACGATCTCTCCCACCGCCTCGTGTCCAAGAATTAAATCTTTTCGGTCTCCAAAACCACCGTGGAGAAGATGGTTGTCAGAGGAACATGGAGCGAGTACTGTCGGGCGGATAATTGCGTCTAGAGCCCCACATTCCGGACGTTCTTTTTCAATCCATCCCGCTTGATCAATAGAGAGCATTCCAAAACCTTTCATTATGTATACCTCCTTTTAGTTATATATAGAGTATATAACATTGATAAATTTATATCAATATATTTTTACTGATTTAATATATAATTTATATGTTTCTGGTTATTATTTTACCTATCCGAGATGAATTTTATAATCTTATGCCAAGTAAATTTACTTGGCATTCTTTTTCATAAAGGTTTTATAAGGTAAATTATAATCATATAAATTATTAATTCTAACAATGAGGAACATCTTATATTGATTAACCTATCACAAAACAATTTAAAAGATGAACTAATTTTATCTTTACTAAATTCTTATATAACCTCTGCGATCAACCAATATTATAATCAGTATTTTAATTCCGAATTAGAGGTCTACAATTATGAAAATGAAGTTCTTGATATCACAAGTTTAAATTACCTGACTGTAAGAATCGGAGTGTTCCCTCAAATTGGCGCTCATAATCCTGTTGGGTACGATAGACTCACCTACATTGTTGATGCAAGTGGAACCGCCATATTGCAAAAATATGAGCATCTGGCATCTTATGAGATACCACCTCATTTAAAAGATACTATTACTAAACCACTACCTAGAAATTGACTTTTTATAACTTCCTTTAAAAAGTTCTAACTCCCATAGGTAATATCAAAACAAGAACAGCCGACAGGCGCTCTCCCTGAGCATCTGTCGGCTGTTTTATGTATTATTATAGATCTTCAAAGTCGTGTGAAATTATTTTTTATATCCACACTTTGGACACACGCCGTTTTCATTTAAGGCAATACCACACAACGGGCAACGGTCAATGTTATTTTTAGTCTCAAATTCTTCGGAAGCTGCGTTAACGCCACTAGTAAATGTAATCTTTGCGATGTTCAGCTTATCTTTCAGCAGATCATAAACAATCTTGATCATACCTTCAACGGTCATGGTCTCTTTGGTCACAACCAAACGGCACTCAGGATATGCGGTTGCAAGTTCAGTTTTAAAAGCGGGACCCTTCATTTGATTGGTCGGCGCACCGTCTTTAATACCCTGTTTTTCGTAAACATCGAGGATTGCTGGCAAAAGGGGATCGTCTTCCCGAAGGATCAGCGCGTGGTCGAAGTTTTTCAGGACTTCCCATGCGGTCTTCTGAATTTCATTGCAAGGGAAAACCATATTGACTCCGGAATTAACAGAATCTTCAACTTCAATAGTTAGGACGCCAGTGTGACCGTGCAAATACTGTGCTTCTCCTTTGAACCCAAAGAATCTGTGTGCGTATTGCAGGTCTAATGTTGTAATACTTCTCATCATCATTCTCCTTTATACTTTATATTTACGGGTTGTTTTGCTGCTCCCGTATGAGCACTAAATAACACCTTGCCGGGATACATGCAGTCTATGGATTACTCTTGCATTCCGAGCAAATACCCTTAAAAACGATATCGTGCCCAGTAAATACGAACCCATGGGTATCCCTGATTGATTTCTCCATATCTGCTATATATTCCATGTCCACATCAAAAACACGGCCGCACTTTACACATCTCGCATGATAGTGATCGCTGCAAAGATGGTCGAAACGGTCAGCCCCGCCGGGAATCTCTCTTTTTCGTATATCGCCCAATTCACAAAGCCGCTGCAGGTTCCGATACACTGTCCCTCTACTTATATTCGGGTGTTCCTTAACGACTTCATCATATATCTGGTCTGCAGTTGCGTGACACCTTAGCTTATTTACGGCCTCATGAACTAAAGCGCATTGAATCGTATTTCGTCTAATCATAAAGCTAACCTCATTACAGTATTTATTACTTATTAGGATTATATCCTAATAAGGATTATATGTCAAGTCTTTTCCAGAAATGGAAAAGGCTTATTCATTCTCATATCTTTTAATTATAAGCACTATAAAAGACATTGGATTATTCTCCAATGCCTTTTAATGAGGTTGGTTCTATATAATATGTTTAATCATCTGTTTCAAAATTAATAATTGGTAATCGGTCGATCTGTTTGAAAAGATAGGTTTCTCCATCCATTATAATTGTAAACGTTAGCTTTTTTCCATTATTTAATATTTTGGTATTTTGAAATTTAGAACTATTGATAAAATGTTCATTATCTGTTCCCTTTGAATAAGTTCCCTTATCTATTTCATCAAAATTGTAGTAATAAAATGTATAGTCATTATTAAGATCAAATACCATAGATGTAAAAGGAAGCTTATCACATGTATAAGTTCCTTGCAGAATTGGAGATTCTTTCACTATATACATGGGTATTATGCGAACAAGAAAAAGACCAAATACACATATAAATAAAAGGACAAGAAACCCAACCAGGCTTTTTTTATATACTCTCATTGATACCCCACCTTCACTATTACTAAATACTCCCCGAAGACACTTTTGTATATTCAGTGCCTACGATTCCCACTTAGCCCCTGCATATATTAGGCTTAATATTACCATATGATCAATTAGAGCAGGAATTCACCAGAAATCCATGCTTTAGATTGAATAGATTAGAAGCCTTCCTTACGTCTCAATTTACGTAAATCATTTCGCTTTACCGCACTATTCCATTCAGCTCTTTCTCTTTCTGTCATAAGTTTAAGACTCGGTACTTTAACAGGAGTTCCATCTTTATCAATTGCTACATATACCAGATAGGCACGGTTAATCGGCCTTCGTATCCCCGAAAGATCCTCCGAGTAGGTATCCACTCTAACTTCCATTGAGGTATTACCCACATAGGTCAACTTTCCTATCAACACAATGGTGTCATTAATAAAGGCCCCCGCCTTGAATTGAAGATTATCAATTGCAACTGTCGTAGTGTTACATTCAGAATGGCGTCTGGCAGTTATCGCGCCCACTACGTCAATCCACTCCAGTAGCTGTCCTCCAAAAAGTCTGCCACTCCCATTGATGTGGGCTGGCATTAAAAGGTGAACCTGCTCTACCATTGATTCCTCGACTGTCTTAAATTCTTTCATTGGTTTTCCCTTCTTCTGTTGTTCAATCAAATATATTGTTTATTACTTATATATATATTTCACTACTATAAATCCAGAGATATTATCATGTCAACCGTTTAGAAAAATGTTGACTCAAAGGAAAAGCCTACGATAGGAAAACTGATTAATTTTTCTTTTTTATGCACATTCCAACTATCATTCCTATCATATACCCAAAGCCTAAACACATCACTCCAAATATTATATGTCCAAATATAATACTAAAACACATTGCTACTGCTCCGGCCATCATACCAAAACACATTCCCATTACCATGTAATTTTTTTCGTTATTATCTTTTTTACTCATATTATTTACCTCTATATTCTGATTTCCAGATTATCCCCTCAATAAAGGCGCCTTTTTAATATGGTACTGCGCAGTTTTTATTTTAGTGTGGCTGGATCAGGTTCAAAAAGCTCGTCAACTGTTGTTCCCAGTATGCGTGCCAGCTTAAAGGCTAATAACAGAGTGGGATCATATTTGTCATTTTCAATCGCATTAATGGTTTGTCGTGTGACACCTAACAACGTAGCCAAATCTTCCTGTCTATATTTTTTTTCTTTACGTAATTCTCGTATGCTATTCTTCATAATTCTCAACGACCAATCGTAAAATACAGGATTGCGCCAAAAAAAATGAGCATAAATATTACACCGAAAGAAATTAGAATTTGTTTTTTGCCACTGTTATCGTCAACTTTTATCTTTTCAATACTCGTAACGAAAAAGTAAACCAGAAACTGCAGCCCGAACAGGATAAACGGAAGTGATGTCTGTTGACTTTTTACATAATTAAATACACCCCATATAACGAGGGAGAACACCAAAAAGGCCCAACTCCATTTAATCCCCACCTGGTTTATCATTGATTCCATCTCATCCATCTTTCTCATAATAAACCTCCATAATGTCAAAAGTATTTTACATTCTTAGAATACAATTTATTCACAAAAATGTCAAGAGATTTTTACATTTTTACAATTTCAAAAAATCACCTAGGTCAGTTTACAAGAAACTACACGCAGGCTGGAAACGGGAATGTTACAAAGTCGAAGAAAAAGTTATTCCAATTTAAAGAGCTTTGTATATAAATAGTAAAGCCTTAGAATCCTTATTTTACTTAAGATTCTAAGGCTTTATTATTTTAGTGAAAACTATTCTTCATTCGTATAATCAAGATTGTCATTTAACTGCCCATTTAGAATCTTACTTTTATCGATCTTCACACTTGCAATCATCTGCTGACAATCCTCACAAACATGTTTACCCATGACGTTAAAAAAGGGATTTTCGGAGGTACCGCAGATACAACAATAATCAAATGGAGCTGTTACGATTAAACATTTACCTTCCTGCTCAAACTCTATTTGTACTACTGTTTTTGGGGTCCAGCCAAGGGCACTTAGAAATTCTTCTGGAAGTTTGATCGTTCCATCTTCTCTTATTTCAGCTTTCAGATCTAAACAATTTTTAAACATTAAATCCCATCCTTTCGTAAAAAAACTATGTTATGTATGCGTAGTTTTCTCAATTGTTTTTCCAGAAATTTAATTTAGAATATATTATAAATCAGAATTAATAATGATTAATGTTCCCAATTCTGCTTTTTGGGTACGGAATCGCAGCAAATAAATAAAAAGCGACCATTGGTGTATTGGAATTATCCAATCAACTACCAACAATCGCTTTCTACAATCGAATTTTATTGATGTAATGATCTATCTCCTACAGTTCTTTCACCCAGACCTTCACCTGCCCCTGGAACCCTATGGTCACTTTATCTTCTTCCAGAAGTATCTTAGGACGTTTATCCACCCAATCCTGGGCCAACTCCGAGCGATCTCCCAGGAAGGCGGTAACCACCAGATGATCTCCCGGCTCCAAAGCAGTCTTGACCGTAGGAATTATCGTAAGGTTATAAAACAGATTGGTATTTGGATAAGCAGTTACCAATGCGCTGTTCCCGCCCGTGTAGCTGACTGCCGCACTGACTCCCCACGGGAATACTGCTGCAGTACTGTCTGGCTTCTGCTCTACCATGGCTGGCTCATATTTTCCGTTTGCAGCCCCTGACACTACATGAAAGCATTTTTCCGCTTCAATGGCAAAACCTCCGTCAGCCACATCGATCGCTTCCTCCGTATGGATCCGGTGAATTCTTACATGCCACGGTGCAAGGGGTATGATGGTTGTCTCTACCATCACTCTTGGCATAATCTCGTATTTCATATAAAGCCGGTCATCATAAATCCGGTACTCTTTCGTTCCATATCTCATCTGATAATGCTCATAGCCTGCCAAAGAGATTGCTAACGTATTGTCAAAGGCACCTTCCTCCAGTCCATGTCCTCTTGATACACTGAAGCCAAACTGATTGGAATACACGAATTTCTCATATTTCTGTTGGCAGTATCCATGATTCTTAGAATGCTGGCCTGTCACAAATGCCATTACATGATCCTTTTCATCATGAGTGACTAACATGTGAGGCTCCGAAAGAACTTTCAGCTTATCAAAAGGATATGCTTCCGGCTCTGAGGTCCAAAATGGATGATCGTCCGGCAAAGCCAGCATGAAAAAGGTCTTAAAACCCCAGTAAGGAGAGCCTGGAGCATTATAGCGCTCGCTCATGTATAGATTGGGGTATCCATAGCCAATGGAGAGAACACCGGAAGGCTCAAATATTGGCCGGGCCATCCAGGTTTCTAAGTTTCTCAGCGCCAGATTCTTCATGATCCCGTATCCCGGCCCTTCCATTCCGGCAAAGCCCATGGCGGAAAAATATGCCCCATGAGCAAAGCGGTAGGTTAAACTCCTGCCAAAGGGAATTTCATTGCCGTCATTACCAAACCAATAGATAAAGGTTTTGGAAAATTCCTGTGCCCGCTCTTTTAACTTTTCCGACAATTCAGGCTCATTGTTTTCCATAAAACCGGCATAAATCAGGGCATAAAACTGAATGGCAAAAGGAATGTAGTAGTCCACCTGGCCCGGATTGCCATCATAATACCAGCCCTCCCTGGTATAGCAGTCTTCTATGACCTTGAAATCATCCTCCATGCACGCCTCAGACCAGGGAAGCCCTAAATGGCAGAAGGTCATATTCACCAGTATCCTGAAAAAACGCCAGTTATTCGGATGAACCTTCTTTTCATTGATTTGATTCAGCCACTGGTACAAATGACTTTTCTGATCTTTTGTGAGCGGCTCCCAGAATTTATCAGGAGACAGGCTGATGGCTACGGCAAGGGAGGCCATCTCCACCATCTTCTGATCATAATCATTCAGACTTCCCCAATATTCCTCATGATCTGGGTCCGTTCCATGGATCAGACCGGCCTGATAGATTGCCAGCCACTCTTCGCTCTCTTTTTTAAGATCCGGAGAAAGCCCTTTGTCTCCTCCGCCCCACAGGGCACCAAGCCCCCAGAGTACTCTGGCAAATCCCTCCATTCGGGCCGCCTTTTCCCCGTAATGAGCCGCAGTATTGCCCACGTGAAGCCAGGCACAGCCCGGGCTGAACATAGGCTTCAGTGGCCGGACCATTTCTAGCAGCAAAGCTGCCGCATCATTTCTATCTTTCAATTTCTTCTGCTCTATTTGAAACATCTTCCGCTTCCTTCCCTATTCCTTCAGACCTTTCGTATATATTTCCGTTACCAGATCATGAACGATTTATCCATCAGCCTTAAGATTCCTTCCACAAAGAAGTAGTCGCCATAGATGATCGGAACATGGGTTTCCTCCTCTTTGTGATATGCAGCCGTGCCATATTGAAGAATGCCGTCTTCCTCTTCCTTCCAGTTGCAGAAATCCTTTTCCAGTTTCTTCAGTATTTTTACCCCATTTTCATAGTAAAGGTTCTTTTCCAGTTCCGGTACCAGCTCCGCAATCTCCAGCATGCCGCAGGCAGCGCAGGCAGAGGCAGTGGTATCCCACTGAACCGGCTCTTTGGGAGCTCTGAAGTCTACCAGGGAAACATAATCCGTCATCGCTACATTGGCAATGAAATAGTGTGCCACTTTTTTAGCCGCCATTAAATATTCTTCCTTGCCCGTATGTCTGAACGCCAATGCAAAGCCGTAGATAGCCCATGCCTGGCCTCTGGTCCAGGAGGAGCCCTGGGAATATCCCTGGCCTTCCGGCTTTTCCAGTACTTCACCTGTGACCGGATCCAGAACCGCAATATGATTGCAGGAGCCATCTTCTCTTACCAGCACACGGAGAGCCGTGTCCGCATGACGGTTTGCAATCTCCGCAAATCTGGGATCTCCCAGTTCATCGGACGCCCAGTAAAGCAGAGAGATATTCATCATACAGTCCACGATCATCCAGCCTGTACGGTCTAAATTCCATGCACGGATGAAATTACCTGATACATTGAACCGTCCCGCCAGAATCGTGGCCGCATGAATGGCTCTTGACCTGGATTCCGGATTTCCAGTCAGGCGGTAATTCGCCACTGCTGTGTGCAGCCACATAAATCCCACATCATGATGGAGACCTTCAAATCGGCGAAGAGCTTCATCTAACGTAACCTCTGTCTTTTCGGCATATTCCTGATAGATCTTATTGCCGGTAGTCTGAAACATCTGCCACATCATACCAGCCCAGAAGCTGTTCGTCCAAAAGCTTAAATTGACATCCCGCATATCCTTTTCGTAACGTCCGTTTTCTGCAATATAGGGAATCTTGTCGCCCATGCGGCTGCATTCAGCCAAAAGCTTTTTATCTATTTTCTTATAGATTTCATCTAAATTTTCAATCCACTGGTCCACTTCATTTACCTGCCTTTCTTTCTATCAATTTGTCAGCTCTGCCTTTATTCTTTTACCGCACCTACCATGGTCCCCTTTGTAAAATGTTTTTGGAGGAAGGGGTAGACGCAAAGGATCGGGATCGTGGCCACCATAATGGTGGCATACTTGATGCTCATGCCAATGGCTTCCTGATCTGCCGCACCCACGCCTGTTGTCATGGAAGAGGTATCGTTTTGAACCAAAATCTCTCTTAAAATGATCTGCAGCGGATACATCTGCCTGTCACGGATGATTGCTGACGCCCAGAACCAGGAGTTCCAGATGCTGACTCCGTAATACAGCACCATAACTGCCAAGATCGCCTTTGAAAGGGGAATGACAATACTCATTAAAATCTTCAAATGACTGGCACCATCGATCTGTGCTGCTTCTATCAGGCTGTCTGGTATGCTTTCAAAGGAGGTCCTTAAGATAATCAGGTTCTGGGTGGTGATCATAAAGGGAATGATCAATCCCCACAAACTATTGGTTAGGTGAAGATCCTTTAAATTTAAATAAAATGGAATCATGCCTCCTGAAAAGAACATGGTAAAAATCACGAGCATCAGGATGGGTTTCTTAAACATGACGCCTCTTCTGGATAAGAAATATGCCCCAAGGGATGTCATGATCAGATCCAGAAACACACCAATAACGAGGATGAACAGTGTATTGCCATATCCTCTTAGGATCATGGGATTCTTAAACACTTTTTTATATGCATCAAAGCTTAAACCAAGGGGTTTCATCAGAAGGCCCGTATGTACCGTCAGCATGTTACTGTCGCTGAAAGAAGCTACCGCCACATACCATACAGGGTAGAGGCAGATAATCATAAGCACGGTGAGAAATGCATAGTTAAACACGGAAAAGGCCTTCTCTCCCTTAGAACGCTTTCTTTTGATTGCTGTTTCATTCATGACTGTTTCCTCCTTACCACAGACTGGTCTCACTGTAGCGCTTTGACAGCCGATTAGCAAAGATCAGCAAACCAAAGTTAATCACCGAGTTAAAAAGACCGATCGCCGTGGAATAGCTCCAATCCTGCTCTAAAAGTCCCACACGATATACATAGGAAGAAATAATATCCGCCGTATCATAAGTTGCAGGGTTATATAAAAGGATGGTTTTCTCATAACCCATATTCATAAGTCCGCCAATCTTTAAGATCAGCATAATGATGATTGTGGGTGCAATTGCAGGCATTGTTACATTTAATAACTGTTTCCATTTTCCGGCGCCGTCGATCTGGGCCGCTTCGTATAGCTGGCTGTCTACTCCCGCCAATGCGGACAGATAAATGATAGAGCTCCAGCCGATTTCCTGCCACACGCTGGAGGCCACATAAATGGTCCGGTACAGCTTTGGATTCTGAAGCAAGGCAGAACGGGAACCTCCAAGCATAACAATGATATCATTGAATAATCCCGATGTCATGGCAAAGTTGGTCAGCATGCCCGTTACAACGATCAGGGAAATAAAATGGGGCAGATAGGTGATGGTCTGCGCCACACTTTTGAATTTTTTACTTCTGACTTCATTTAAGAGAAGTGCCAGGATGATCGGAGCAGGGAAACCGAAAATCAGATTATAAAGGCTTAAGAGAATGGTGTTTTTGATCAGTCTTACAAAATAAATGCTTTTGAAAAAACGGTTAAAATTCTCAAGTCCAACCCATGGGCTGCCGTTCACACCAAGCCTTGGGGTATAATCCTTAAATGCAATGATAGCTCCATACATGGGCTTATAATGAAACATGATGTAGAAAATCAAAACAGGCAAAACCAAAAGGTACAAAGAACGATTCCTTTTCCAATCCTTTGCTGCCCGGTATCTGAAACTACTTTTTTCTTTATTCATCTATCATACCTCTTTTCATTCATTCTAGCTGCAGATAACGATACAGACTGCTGCATTTCCGGACAGACCGCCGCCAGGTTCCTACGGTTCAGGATTCCCTGTCCATTAAAACCTGGCGGCTTTGTCTTTCCTGTAAAGGAACGATCAATTATCTTGAATTGTAACGGTCTAAGGCTGCGTTCTCGATATCTAATGCTTCTTCCAGGTTCATATTCTTAATGTTGGTTACATAGGTATCAAAATTATCCAGGCTCTCTGTACCAAAGATGAATTTAAGTGTCATTTCGTCTCTGTATGTATTGATTTCATTCATAATGGTAGAGAATTCCTTGCTCTCATCCGATGTAGGTGTAACCGGAAGCATAATATGCTTCTTTCCATTGTGAGCTCCCCACACTTCAGGAGTTTCCTTCTGTGAATCCATGGTGTAATACTGCTCTAAGTAACGTACATCCTGTACAAGTGGTCCATTATAGCAGCCACGGAACCATGCAGCCATTGACTGGGAAACAGGAAGACCATCAGGATTCTTCATAATCAGGTCCGTATAAGTAGGATATCCGTTTTCCATTGTGTAGGATTCGCCTTCTACACCAAAGTTGAACATCATATGGCCTGCTTCTCCATAAGCGAAGTCAAGAAGTCTTGCAGCGCGCTCCACATCCTTGCAGGAGGTGGTGATTGCTACGCTGGCTCTGCCTGAGAATGGAAGCTCGATCCAGCCAAACTCCGGTCTTGCTCCTTTTTCAAGAGATGGGGAAGGAGCTGCCTTTAACATGTATTCCGGTGTTGTCTTTACTGCTGCGCTGATCCAGGTACCCATACGGCTTCCTGCCTGGCCCATAGAAGCACCGGACTGGCCGTTGGTCATCTTTGCCGCAACCTGATCGGATCCCATGCTGGCAAGGTCAGGATCAATGAGCCCTTCCTTATACCACTGAGCCATTGTTGTCAGATACTGCTTATATCCTTCTTCTACGGCACCAAAGTGAGCCTTGCCGTCATCACCTAAGTAAAAGCCTCTGCTGGAATTAAATGCAAAGAGGAATGGGTTGCTGTCTAAATACTGAGGATTGGTATATTCAAAGGTATAAGGAGCGGTAGCACCCTTCTTCTCTTTGAATGCAGTCAATACATCATGCCACTCATCAATTGTCGTAGGAACATCCATGTTCAGTTCCTTCAGCCAGTCTTCCCGAAGCATCAAACCAATGGTATTGCAAAGCTTCTCATCACCTCTGATAAATGGGAACACATAATAATGACCTTCATCCGTCTTAATCATCTTATCGATATCAGGGTTTTCTTCTAAATATTTAAGGATGTTGGGACAATATTTCTGGAATACATCATTTAATGAAATAATGACGCCATCTTTAATCGCTTTTTCCGGGCCGCCAGGATAATCCGCGGTCCAGCTGTATTCCATCATATCAGGAAGATTGCCGTCCGCCATGATCAGTCCAAACTGCTGCTTTGTCTGGCCCACCGGCGGATGCTGGTATTCTACATCAACACCTGTATCCTTGGCCCATTCCTTAGCAAATGGGGTATCACCCAGGTTGGCATAGTTGGCAGCCACGGTACTGGTAAGCTCGCACCAGTATGTCAGCTTATCTCCTGATGCCATTGGATAGGAAAATTCTGCTGCTGCCTCCTTTGTTCCTGCTTCTGTTTGTGCTTCCGTGGCAGCACCTCCCCCTGCCGTGGTAGCTGTCGTATCCGCTGTTTTGCTCCCGCATCCTGCTAACGCCATGGAAGCTGTCGCTGCTGCCAGCATCAGAGATACTAATTTCTTACTTCTTTTCATGTTGCTCCTCCTAATAAATGAATTTACTTGCTTCTTGCTGTAACATTATCATATCATCTTATTTTCATAAAAATATATAGAAAAAACAGTAAATCCATATGCAATTTTTTAAAACCGCATATGGATTTTCTCAACTGGATGTGCAATATTTAGTTTTTCTTTTTTAACTGCCCTGGAGTGAATCCCATTTTTTTCTTAAAGACTCGGATAAAGCTTCCGCTGTCCCGAAATCCCACCATCTGAGCTACCTCCACGACGCTGTGGTCTTCTCTTAACAGCCGCTCTGCTTCCGCCAAACGGAACTTGTTGATATAATCCAAAAGGCTTTCCTGGGTCTGCTTTTTATAAATCGTTGATAAATAGGCCGGTGTCATACCAAAAGATTGCCCTACCATGGAGATATTTAAATCAGGGTCCTGATAATTCTCCTGGATATAGGCCTGTACCTTTTTGCTGAGCTTGTTGTCATTCTCTTCTTCTCTCTGAAGGCTTTCTATCTTATCACAAATCTGATCCACCAGCTTGCCGAACCGGCGCTTTAATTCTCCAACAGGCAGCCTGGCTGATAAATCCTTTGAGAAATTAAACTCCGACGAGAAATTATGATATCCTCCTTCATCTGCGCCCTTTAACAACGTTCCCATCATATCATAGATCAGGCAGCGGCATACATCGATGGATATTCCATCGATGATATTTTCATCAAATGCCCCGCCAATGGCCTCTTTTGCCACATCTGCGTGACCAGTTTTAATGGCATTGATGATCCTCTGCTCCGTATCAATGGAATACCGGTATTTTTTCTGTACATTCTTTACATCACAGTATACAATTAAATCTGTATTAAGAAGTTCTACATATTCCCCAATCTCACAAGCTTCCATATAAGACAGGTGGATTCCCTCCAGGCCTTCATGGATATCTCCCACCAGAGCTGTTACAGCAAATTCAAATTTGTCTTCTGTCATCTGCATAAGAGTCTCAACCAGCTCAATCAGCTTTTCCTGATATTCCTTACCGTCAGCCGGAAGGCCCACGACAGCGGCCAGCCGTTCTCCGATCTCAACGGTCTCAATATGAAAATAATCAAGAACCAATTCTTCAAAGATATTCTTTAAAATGAATCTGCGCAGCGCATATTCACCCGCCAGTTCCCGATCCGCATCCGCCTTTCTCTGACCTACATCAAAGATAATGACTGCGTTAAAACCCAGTCCTACCTTGATGTTGTAATTCTCCAGGGTTTCCTTCATGTGCTCCATGTCATAAGGGTATTCCAGCACCTTTAAGAGTGTATAAAGCCTCAGGCTCTTTTGGCTGTCTGCCAGCAAAAGCCTGGTATCCGTGTGCTCTTTGAAAAATTGCTCTGACTGCTGCCTCAGCCACTGGTATTCGTTCTCTCCCTTAGAAGGCTTTCTGCCTCCCTGGCCCATAAAAATCTCAAGCAGGCTTCTGATCGGATTATAATTCTTCTTTGTCATGTAATAAGAAAATGCAGACCCCATAAAAATGCATGCAAAAAGGCCCACCATGGCATACTTTTGAATATCCCTGGCATTTTTCTCTATGATCGACTGAGGAATCAGCATGACATACTTCCATTCCAGATTTTCAGATTCCCGTACAAAGGTGCTGTATGGCTCATCTAAAAGCTTCCTGTCCACGTAGTTGCCTGCCGGCAGTGAATCATAATCCAGACTCAATTTTTCCGGCACTTCCCCTGTCTGGGCTATGACCTGGTTCTTGCTATTAATGATAAGAAGAAACATCCTCTTATCCCACAGCATGGATTCCATGGTCTTCTTTAATGCTGTTAAATTCATGGAAACCCCTGCCGTGAAATTACGGGGACCTCCCATGACGGAATTGATATCGCTCATGGTAAAGATCAGCTTGTTCTCCCCATTGCACCTGACCAGATTAAGTGTATCCCAAAAATGAGGAGCATCCAGGTATTTTTCAAATTCCTGTATCCTGTATTCCGAATTATCACAATAAAGGTCATAATACATCTCTATGGACATATTGCCCTTAATGCTGCACACCGCACGAAGGCGATTAAAGTAAACAAATATATCATCAACAAACTTTTCCGATAAATTGTTCTTTGATAGATCCTGATACAGATAGTACATCATAAGCCTGTTCTCAGGACTTAATTCTCCCTTTACCGAAGCCAGCTCTTCTACCTTGGAATTCATGGCCACGCTGTTGGTGACCTTGATGACCTCCTCCACCTTATAATCCAGTTCCCGCTGAACCATTGTCAGCAAATTGTCATTCATCTTATCCGTCTGGCTCTTAGTAACCCCCAGCGCAAGCCAGTAAATCACACCGCCTGCCAGAATGGGAATCGCCAAAATCCCCAGATAAGACAGAAACATATTGAGATATACCCCTAATTTTTTCTCCATAACCCTACCCTTTACTTTTCATTGCCTAAATAATATCATACTTAACCCTTATCCCATCCACAGCCATGGCAGCCTGACAGCAATATTGCGTCTTGCCTCTTCGTCTACGATATCAGCAGGAAGACTCTGATAAAAATCCAGTAACTCTCTTTGCCCCAACCTGCATCCTGCAAACATCAGCATGGAGCTTCTCGCCGGAAACGCATCAAAATGCATGACATCCGCAGGATATGGCCAAAGCGCCTTATCCTTTATGTAAGGAAAGATGAAATCCAGACCCGTTTGAATTCCCTGCCCCTCAGGCAGAGTGTAGAACCATAAATCATCCTGGGGCGTTGACAGCAATTCACAGATGGATACCATGTTATCCATCACAAAAATAGAATAACTATAGGGCTTTGTTCTGTCTAATTCCCTGGGAAAGGAACCGTTCACTTCCATCTGCTTTAATAGCACATGTTTGTAATGATTCCTGCAGAACTCTACGATTCTTTCATTCTCAGTAAACAATGCAAACGCAGACGCCTGTACAAAATAACAGACGCTGTGATTGTTATCAGCGTTCATCTCTTCCATACCGTTTTTGCTGGTTAGCATCCAGTCTAAATAGGTTGCAAACCATTCCCTTAATCTTCCGTAGGTTTCTTCCTCCAAAAGTCCCGACCGGTAAAATTCTTCTATGGCAAATACCACATCTACCAGATGAAGGGTATCAATGATCCCGATACCTCTCCCCTCACAGACTCCCGGTATGGCCTGGGCATAGGTGAGGTTGGGATTCATCTTAGTTTCCTCATCCAGAAAAAACCGCTTCAGCAGTCTGATTCCATGCAGGACATAATCTTCCCTGCCCGTTAAACGATAAGCGCCTGCTAAATAGGCCGCTTTCGTTCTCATCCGCCGAAGGATCATCCGGTGGTCATTGAAGTTCTCCGGATTGGTCTCTCCGTCACGTCTGATGAACGGAAGTCCGTCCGGTTTTTTAAGGTCAGGCCACCAGTAATCCCCATTGGAATAGTAATCGTGAATCCCTCCTGCACTCCATTTTGCGCTGACATCCGTTATGCTCTCCATTGGCTGGACAAAAGCCTCTTCTGCTTTTTTTATAACAAGCTCCTTGTCCAGCCATTCCGGCTGAATCAGATATTTTTTCTCATATGAAATCATCCTGTTTTCCTCCCATTCTTTAACCGATACCTTTATTTTACCGTCTGGAGTCCACGATGTATATTTGCAAAATCTCATATGGATGCGCAATATCTTGAATTGTTTAATATCCCTAAGTAAAATAAGGGTGAAGCCTTAAATGCTTCACCCCATAACCCTCATAATCGCCTCTCTTACATTCGTGGCTCCAATCAGTCGCATCCCTTCCACTTTCCCCATCTTTCCCAGGGAAATCTCCGGCATCACGCAGGTGTTAAATCCCAGCTTCTTCGCCTCATTCACTCTCTGCTGCACCATGGATACGGCCCTAACCTCTCCTGCCAATCCCACTTCTCCGAAAATAATGGTTTTCGGGTCTACGGCCTTGTCCTTCATACTGGACACAATAGCCATAATAATAGCTAAGTCTAAGGCCGGTTCATTCATACGCAGACCGCCCGTAATATTCACATAAGCATCAAAATGGGACAGGTCGTAATGGCACCGTTTTTCCAACACAGCCATAAGCAGATTCACCCGGTTATAATCCGTACCTGCCGCCGTACGCCTTGGCATACCAAAAGCGGTTGGAGTGACTAAGGCCTGAACCTCCAAAAGCATGGGCCTGGTACCTTCCATGGAACAGGCTACCACCGCACCGGAGGCATCCTCCGGTCTTCCGCTGAGCATGTATTCCGAAGGATTCTTCACTTCGGAAAGCCCGCTCTCAACCATTTCAAAGACACCGATCTCATTGGTGGAGCCAAAACGGTTCTTCACGCCCCGGATAATCCGGTAAGAAGCGCTTCGGTCTCCTTCAAAATACAAAACCGTATCAACCATATGCTCTAAAACTCTGGGACCAGCCACCACGCCTTCTTTTGTTACATGGCCTACGATAAATATGGCGATACCCGCTCCCTTTGCGATCTGCATCAGGATATTGGTGGATTCCCTCACCTGGCTGACACTTCCCGGAGCGGAAGAGATTTCTTCCCGGAACATGGTCTGTATGGAATCTATGATCACCACATCTGGTTTTTCCTCTTCAATGGCATGTTCAATCAGCTCCAGGCTGGTTTCACAAAGGAATAATAAATCCCCTTTTACTTCCCCGATCCTGTTCGCCCTCAGCTTAATCTGTTTTAAGGACTCTTCTCCTGATATGTAAAGCACCTTCCTGCTATCGGCCGCCAGGTTGCGGCATACCTGCAAAAGCAGCGTTGATTTACCGATTCCAGGGTCGCCGCCTACCAGCACGAGCGAGCCTTTGACAACACCCCCGCCCAGGACCCGGTCCAGTTCCTCATATCCGGTTTTCATCCGGTCCTGCTCGTCTAAATGAATATCAGACAATCGGGAGGGCTTGGCATTCTGGAACTGATTTCCTGCAATCCCATCTCCTTTTCCACTGATTCCCCGCTTCGCAGCCGGCTCCCTTTTCCCGGAGGGTTCCTCCACAAACGTATTCCATTCCTTACAGGCCGGACACTGTCCCAGCCACTTTGCCGATTCAAATCCACATTCCTTGCAGAAAAATGCGGTTGTCTTTCCCTTTGCCATAGGAATTCCCTCCTATTGTTCATTGTTTATGCAAAAAATCTGGGCCCGGCTCTTTATAAAAGGGCCGAACCCAGCTTCTCATCCTGTTATCTTCTTTTGATCTTCACTGCTACAGGTGTTCCTTCATTCAGTTCCACACTGACGGACAGCTTTCCGCTCATGTTGGTTCTCATGCCACCCACGGCAGTCTCATCCACATATACCTCATATTCGGTATCCTCTGCCAGCTGAACAGTCAGCTGGGCATCCTTGTCACCTTCTACTAAGAATGCCACCCCATCATCGGACACGGTGAAATTCATGGCAGCAGTTCCCGGTACGGATTCATATACGAACATGCCGTTACGTTCCAGCTTGGTTATCTCATAAAAGGTCTTTACTTTATATAAATCACCATCGTGTTCGAAATCCTGCAATTTTGACTTTGTCTCTAATTTGTAATTACCAAAACTGATCGTCCCGTCTTGCTCTGAGCGGATTAATTCTTCAATTACCGGCATTGGTTTGCCCTCCTAGTATTTTGTTTACTTATCCTTTTTTAAGGCGATGAACTAATGATCTCGCTTGTAGCTATTATACACGAATTGATATCAAATGGCTAGTTATTTTACCAGCTCTCTGACAGAAAATTTTAGTCCGTCCTCGCCTGCAGTCACAATAACATCATCCCCTGTTTTTACCGTCCCATTTAAGATCTCTTCTGCCAGCTTATCCTCCAGGCAGTTCTGAATGGTACGTCTTAACGGCCTTGCACCGTATTTCTCATCATAGCCTTTATTGATCAGATATTCCTTGGCATCCTCTTCGATCGCCAGAGTAATGCTCATCTGTTCTGATGTCCGCTTCATGATATCTTTCACCATGATCGTCACAATATCCTTCATATGAGTTTTATTTAATGTATGGAATACAATGATCTCATCGATCCTGTTAATGAATTCCGGCTTGAACAGTTTCTTTACTTCTTCCATTACCCGGTCCTTCATAAGCTTATAATCAGCCTTTTCATCCGCAACCGCGCCAAAGCCTAAACGTTTGGGTGAGATGATGTTCTCCGCACCTGCATTGGAGGTCATGATGATGATGGTATTCTTAAAATCAATCTTCCGGCCCTGGGCATCTGTAATATGGCCGTCATCCAATACCTGAAGCAGGATATTGAACACATCGGGATGAGCCTTTTCAATCTCATCAAACAGTATAACAGAATATGGATTCCTGCGGACCTTTTCACTAAGCTGTCCGCCTTCATCATAGCCTACGTATCCTGGCGGTGAGCCGATCATCTTGGAAACGCTGTGTTTCTCCATATACTCAGACATGTCTACCCGGATCAAAGCATTGTCCGTACCAAACATTGCCTCGGAAAGAGCTTTGGATAACTCGGTTTTTCCCACGCCCGTAGGTCCTAAGAACAGGAAGGAGCCAATGGGGCGTCTGGGGTCCTTAAGTCCCACTCTCCCACGCCGTATGGCCTTTGAAACAGCAGTAACCGCTTCCTCCTGGCCAATCACTCTCTCATGGAGAATGGCTTCTAAATTGCGGAGGCGTTCACTCTCTCCCTCTTCCAGCTTTCTTACGGGGATTTTGGTCCAGCTTGATACCACATCAGCGATCTCTCCCTCATCAACGATAAGGTTCTTTGATGTTTTTTCCTTCTGCCACCGTTCCCGGATCTTTTCTATTTTTTCCCGCTTCTTTTCCTGTTTCTTCTTAATCGCTCCTGCCTTTTCGTAGGCTTCGGCTTTAATGGCGGCTTCTTTCTGATCCTCCAGCAGCTCGATCTCAGCTTCCAGTTCTTTAATTTCTCCCGGCTCCACAAATGTGGTCAGGCGTACCTTGGAAGAAGCCTCGTCAATCACATCGATCGCCTTATCCGGAAGGAAACGGTCATTGATATATCTGGAGGCCAGCTTGACTGCAGCCTTTAAGGCATCGTCTGTAATGGTTACCTTATGATGGTCCTCATACCGTCCTTTCAGTCCTCTTAATATGCCGATAGCAGCCTCTTCTGATGGCTCCTCCACCGTAACCGGCTGGAAACGCCGTTCCAGGGCAGAGTCCTTTTCAATGTATTTGCGGTACTCTTCAATGGTGGTTGCACCGATTAACTGCAATTCTCCTCTGGCCAGAGAGGGTTTTAAGATATTGGAGGCGTCAATGGCTCCCTCCGCTCCGCCTGCACCGATAATCGTATGAATCTCATCAATGAAGAGAAGAACTTCCCCATCTTCGATTACTTCGGCAATCACCTTTTTAATTCTTTCTTCAAATTCTCCCCTGTATTTGGAACCGGCCACCATGCCGGATAAATCCAGGGTCAGAAGCCTCTTGCCTTCAATGGTTTCAGGTACATCGCCTTCTGCGATCATCTGAGCAAGGCCTTCCACAACTGCAGTTTTACCCACTCCAGGCTCCCCGATGAGACATGGGTTATTCTTGGTCCTTCTGCTCAGTATCTGGATCAGACGCTTGATCTCTGATTCTCTTCCGATGACCGGATCAAGCTTTCCCTGAACTGCAAGCTCTGTTAAATCCCTGCTGTAACTGTCGAGAGTCGGCGTACTGCCCTTTGCCTTTGGTGATTTCATAATCTCTTCCTTATTGGCAGGAGCATCCTCACCCATGGCTGACAGTACATCAATATAAAGCTTTTGTATGCTGATTCCCATGGTATTTAAAAGTCTGGAAGCAACGCAGTCATTGTCACGGATTATGGATATGAGCAAGTGCTCCGTACCGATGAGATTTGCCTTAAAACGTACGGCTTCCCGGTAGCTGTTTTCCAGAACTCTTCTGGCACCCGGGGTATACCCACCGTCTTCTTTCAGCCGGACTGACTGATCAGGAGCGATCAGCTGACTGATCAGGTTTAAAACTTTATCCTCTTTTACACCATTCTCTTCCAGAACCCTGGCAGCTACACCGCTGCCCTCTTCTAAAAGCCCGATTAATAAGTGCTCTGTCCCCACATAGCTGTGACCGAGACGTTCCGCTGACTTCACGGCCAGATTAATGGCTGTCCTGGCCTTTTCTGTAAATCTGTCTATCATAAATGCAATCCTCCTGTCATAGTTCCGGCAATTCCCTCCGGATAAATTCCGCCCTGGCTCCATCCAACTCTTCCTTACTTAATGGGCGGTCTGAAAGTTTCTGCAGATTCGCCGGCTGGATTCCTAGCATCAGACGGTAGACGGAAAAATCTTCCTCCGTATGGATCAGGCCGTCTGCCAGCCCTGCCATGATCTGTGATAGAAATATCATGGCATCCCTGGAAGTCAGCCGTCTGGAGTATTTTAATACTCCGTAGGATTTGTATACCTCATCCTCTCTCTCGTCCCTGTGTCTCTGGAGAGAAAGCTTCCTTACCTGAAGTTCCTGATTGGTCAGCTGGATCGCCGCCTTTGTAACTGTATCAATAATTTCCCGTTCCGTCTGGCCCAGGGTTTTCTGGTTCGATATCTCATATAGGGAACCGAAATTCTCATCTCTTTCCCCATAGACGCCACGGACAGAAGCTCCAAAGCGGCCCATATCGCTGATAAGGCCCTGGAACTTTTTTCCCTGTGACAGCATGGGAAGATGAACAACCACGGATGCCCTTAAGCCAGTTCCCATATTCGTTGGAAAGGAGGTGAGATAACCGTAACGGTCATCAAATGCATAAGCAAACCGTTCATTGATATAATCATCAATTTTACCTGCCCTTTCCCAAAGTTCCTCTAAGTGAAGGCCCATCTGGAGAAGCTGGATCCGGATGTGATCATCGCAGTTAAGCACGATGCCGGTGTCCTCATTCTCTGAGATAAAAATACCTGCAGGTTTTTTATTTGAAACAGCTGCGGAATTAAGGACTCTCCGCTCTTTAAGGGCCACCCGGTCCAGCTCTTCTAAGTCCCCAAGCATGGCAAATTCAAAATTATGGCCTTCATCCTTACCCAGATCCTTTAAGCCAAACTCCAGGCTGCGGACCATCTCACCGCTTTCCTTTTCATCAAGGGTCGAAGGGAACCGATAGTCCTGCCAGTTTCTTACCAGACGGATCCGGCTGCTTATCACTCCAGGCCGACCAGTATCCTTCTGTTCAAACCATCTAAGCATCTGCCTCATTTCCTTTCTTCAGCTCTTTTATCTTATCGCGGCATACAGCTGCCGTTTCATAATCTTCAAATCGCAGGGCTTCCTTTAATTTGGCATTCCACTGAAAGATTTCTTCATAATTAACAGCACTGTTTGGATCCTCTGTGGAATCCTTCTCATGTTCTCCGGTTCCCGATCGTAAATCCATGTAGTCCTGCCTCTGGTAAACCGGTGTTTTTCCCGTGTGGATAAGATTTCCATGAAGCTGCTTTAAACTGTCCTCCATAAGAGGACCGAATACACTGTAACAATCTGCACAGCCAAATCTGCTGTCTCTTACAAATTCATCGTAACCAGTCCCACAGGTCGGGCATAAGATCTGATGGAGTTTATCCGGACCCTTATCCGTGTCCTCGATTCCTAAAAGGCCTGAAAGCAGCTTTCCCAAGGGAAACTCCCCATCAAAAATAGCCGCATATACGCCAAAATCCATCTCTTTCGCACACTGGGCACAAAAATGGTGCTCTTTCTTCGTGCCGTTTATAACTTCTGTATATTGTATATTTGCATCACGAATTTTACATTTTTCGCATAACATAATGAACCTCCAATCCAGTGAATTACTCTTCCCTCTGGCCCCTTATAAATGACTGGAATATCTCATCTACCAGCTGGTGAACCTCTTCACATGATACATTCTTACAGACTCCTCTGGCAAGCACAACTCCTAAATCTTTGCGCATTTCATCAAGGACCTGGATTTTATCCACGTCCAGAGCCACTACAGCCCCTTTCCTGCGGTCCAGCTTGACAAACCCTTCCTGTTTCAGCACAGAGTACGCCTTATTTACCGTATGCATATTAATCCCTATGTTGTCGGCCATCTGGCGTACAGAAGGCAGGGGGTCCCCTTCTCTTATACTTTCTGTGGCGATTCCTATGATTATCTGGTTCCGAAGCTGAATGTAAATCGCTTCATCACTGTTAAAATCAATTTGCAAAAACATATTTTCACCATCTTTCGTTATATCTGTTATACGCATAATAGCACAATCCATTATCTTTTTCAACACAAAATATCAATTGGAATCACTATATCCTAATCAATCCGGAGGTTCTGTATGCATCAAAACGGATGGGAAAATAAATATGATCGAAACCAATAACGAAAAGCACCTTCATTCAGGTGCTTTCGTCACTATCATTCCAATTGTTTACAGTACTTTAATCATCAAGATCTAAAAACTCAAAGTCGTCTTCATCCTTCTCTGAATTCCCTGCCTCGTTAGATTTCAAATCCCGTTCAAAGTCTTCCAAACTGGTTTCTTCGATAAAATCGTCCTCTTCCAGGGCTTTTTGTTCTGCATCACCTGCATATACAGACTCGTCCATAGATTCTTCCTGGTAATCCGGATCCGGTTCTGTTTTGGAGCTTTGTCTGTCATACTCTTCCCTGCTGTATCTTTTAATCTTGCTTGTAGGAATTTCTTCCTCCGGTTCAGTCCACCGCTGGTCATCATCTGGTTTTTGCTCTTTTCCTTTCCCTTTTCCGAAGCCGACGCTGCCGGGTCTGCCAGGGCCGGATCCATTGCCTTTTCTTGCAAGGACGATGACTGCGACAAGCAAGCCAAGGGCAACGACGCTCACTCCAATGAGAATGTAGAGCTGTCTGTAGTAATCCTTGGTCAATTGATCATATGTGTTGGCCATTTCCACATACTTGCTATTTGAAACTCCGGAAGCATAGTATCTTTGAATGGTCTTCTCAGAAATATCATAACGGTAGAAATGCTTCTCTCCGTTCCAATTCATTGCATAGAACAGGCAATACTGAGGCTCAGCCTCTGAATCTTCTACCCAGCCGGTCACCCGTGCCCCGTCGATATCAGCTTGCCGTTCATGGAAGCCCTCTGGAACAACCGTATCCTTATCAAGAGGAATGATGACAATGGCTTTTGCTATGGTCTCAACCTGTACAAACTGGGACCAGGAATCCGAACCCTCATTGTAAATGTAGAATCCGCCGTTTCCTCCGGAATCCTTTAAATAAAGCAGAAGTAAGTCTTTTTCCAGTCCTTTTCCAGCCATGACATCTGTTCCTTTATAGGAATAGGTCTCAGACTCAAAGCCTTCCGGAAGCGCTGATTCATCAAAGGATGAAGCAATGCTGTAATCGGTTCCGTTAATGGTCACCACTGCTTCGCCGAATTCAGCCTCAGACGTTTCCGTATTTCCACCTGTGGTAGGAGCGGTTTGTCCGCCCTCTGCTTTCGTAACCTGAATGGTATAGTTTTTAATTGTCTGCCCATCCTCTGCAGTTACCTTGATGACTACCTGGTTTACTCCGGACTTTAAGCCCTTTTCTCCCTGAAGTGCTACATGGGCACCTGCATTGGCTGCCACCGCATTTACTACCAGGTCCGCTGTGTTTGCATCAACCTCAGCCGTATAGCTTTCAACAGACGCAGAGAAAGCCGGAGTCAGAGTCCCTGGGGAAATCTTTAATGATTTTAAGGTTGCATCCTTTGAATATGTGGCAGGAGATGTAACCTTGACCGTTGAGCTCCCCTGCTTGCTTAAAGAAAGCGTCTGGGAATCTACATCATAGATTTCCTGGGAGGTCACGCTGATCTGGGTATTTCCTGCCTGCAGCGCCTTAAACTTCAAGGTAAAGCTAAAGGTTTTCTGATTGGCAGAATCCATGGTTCCCAGGACCTTAATTGCTCCTGCGCCGCCATTTGCATTGGTTCCGCTGACAAACTCCAAAATACTCGGATCATAAGACAGCATAACTTCTGCTGTACCCAGAGCGCTGTCACTGGTCACTTTCATATTTACTGTTACTTCGTTTCCCACCATGACCGATGGGTCAGAAAACGCGATCTTAGCATCTGCGGCCCAGGATACCAGCCGTCCGGCAGGACAGGATATGGCAATCACACAGGCCAGCATCAGACCGGCCGTTAGTTTTTTCAGTTTCCTATTCATATTGTCTCCTATTTCTGTTGGACTTTAAAGTCCGAGGATTTTTTTCTGCAAAAGCAGAAGATCCTGTGAATTCACCTTGCCGTCTCCGTTTAAATCAGCTGCCAGCTTGCCCTTCTCAGATATGGTTTCCAATCCCAGAAGGTATCGCTGAAGCTTCAGTACATCCAGGCTGTTTATTTTTCCATCCCCATTGATATCTCCAATCCCAAAGGCGGAGGACTGAACGGCGGCCGGAGCCTGGGTCTGCTGGGGAGTGCTTGCAGCAGTTTCTGTCACTTTGATGTCAGTTCCGGGTCCCTGGGCTATCACTCCCGTAGAGGTCTGAACGGAAATGCTTGCGGAACCATTAGGAGCTATGCTCACATTGCTTCCTCCCGGTGTTCCTGCATGATCCGTACCGGAAGGATTGGATACTCCAGGGCCTATATTGCTGCCAGGACCGTTAGAAGTATTGCCACCGGTGCCTGAGCCTGAGCCGGTTCCGGTTCCAGCGCCTGAGGAATACGTTGGTCCGTTGTTTTGACGCACCACATGGAGGACGTATTCCCTGACACTTCCATTTTGTGCAGTAACTGATACCTTAATATCATTATTGCCGCTTGAAAGCGTGATTGTACCTGTCCCTTTGACAGAAGCCAAGGAACTAAGGGCGGTTGCATACACATTGATGCTTGATACTCCGGGATCCACAATCAAGTCGTATCCAAGGGTATCACGATTAAAGGTGGGAGTCATAACAAATCCTTCCACGCTCAAACCGGACAGCTTATTGTTGGGATTGCCGTCGCCGGTAGGCTGGCTGCAGGCATTATCAGGCATGTTGTTATAAATCGGTATCTTAAACTCAAGCTCTGTCTGTTTCATATCACTGTTATATGCTTTTGAATAAACAGCACCCTCTGATGCAGCTCCCTGTACATTGGTCATATACTGGTGTTTGTATAAATTAGACCCCTGCACATTAAACTTCTTCAGATAAAATGTATCCTGCCCAACTTTTACATAGTTATTACCATAATAGAAAGCTCCGCCTAAAATTGATTTTTCAGGAGAATTCCATGGTCTTTCATAATTGCCGGACTGAGATGCCCACCATAAGCCTCTTTGCACCGCAGTCATATTTCCTGACTGATATGCTTCAATATTAAAAAAATTATAATATCCTTCGTAACCTGATTCTGTTCCTGAAATACTTTTGCCTGATCCGGAAGATCCCTGTTCCTGAATGATCATAGCTGCAAGGACATAAGGATTCACCCCTGACTGGGCAGCCGCATTCATGATCATGTTCACATAGGCGCTGCTGCCTGAAACCGTTCCAGTGGTATTATTATTGGTATTGGTATTGGACGAGGACGGTCCTGTTAAGCTGGCTCCCGGTCCGTATTCCATGACGATGGGAAGGTTTTTTGGCGTTATGGAAGCTTGCGGCCCTTCCAGACTGGCCTTTCCTGAATCGGAACTGGATTCCGCTCCTGCCCCCGGGTTAATCGCTGCTCCCGGTCCAATGACAGCACCTGGCCCTATGACCGTGCCGCCGCCGGAAGAGCTGTCCGTATTTCCTGGGTTACTGCTTCCGCCGGAAGATTCGCCGGATAAAAACGTACCCTTTACCATGGTCTTTAAACCATCTGCCGTATGCTTATTTCCATCATATGTATGGGTCATAAATTGGAATACATTGGTCTCATCAAGGAAATTCCTGGGATCCATATAATATCTTACAATGTCTTCAGAAGCGGTGACCCAGCTGCTTCCGTCATATCCGATCCATATACTGCTATCCCAGTTATATGCACCATCTACCGTGGACTTCCAGGATGACAGGCTGTTCGTGTGGACCAGAGTTTTTCCTACCTGGCTTTCTTCCTTAACTGCTGTGTTCCAGTCCAGATTTGTATGCTGGGCGCGGAATACCCACTTGGGATACTGGGCATGCAGCGCACGAAGCTTTGTCTTATAGCTTTCCGGAAACCCTTCCGCTGTAAGCCGGGACTCAAAATCCGCGTCATTGGTATAGGAAGAGGGAAACTTAAGGTAGCTTTTGGAAACATATCCGGTAACCGTCTGACCACCGGAACCGGATACCCGGATTTGATACCAGAGCGCTCCATCCGATGCGTTTTTTTCATCAATCACAGTCACCGACGCTCCGTTCGTTAATTTTGTAACAACTGAATAGGTCGTACCAGGGCCGCTTCTCACATTTAACGTGGTGGCATTTACCGTTGCTGCCTTTTCCGTATAAGCATAAGCATTTATGTATGGCGAAACCGCTCCCATGTAAGAGTCCATCACCAGGACACTGGCCAGAATAACGGCCATCTTACGAGCTTTTTTATACTTTTTCATCTGTTTCTCCCAATATATCCTCTTGTATTTAGTGAATTTCCAATTACATGTAAATTATACATTTATTTATTATAATGACAAATGATACCATGTGTCAACTGAATCAGGTAAAGTTCAGACAAATGGAATTATTTGTAAGAAAATCTTTATACTTATAAAAAAAGATCCCCCTAATTTGGGAGATCTTTTTTTTAAGATTATACTGGATATGCCTTATTTTCCTTATCTGCCAGAGAGGAATCCACCCCGGTCTGCTGTGCAGCCCGGTACTGGAAGAATTCCTTGGCAACCGTTGGGAACAGGGCATAGGAAAGTACATCTTCATCCTGCTGTTTCCACTGTGCGCATTCCTTCTCAAACTGAGGAAGCTGGGGAGCAATTAAATCGGCTGGGCGGCAGGTAATTGGCGTCTCATCGCCGATGATTTTCTTCTGGACTTCTGCGTTAAATGGTTTAACTGTCTGTCCGAACTCGCCCATGAAAATCTTCTTTGTCTCTTTCGTTACCATTTTATAACGTTCACCGCTAATAACATTTAAAACAGCCTGGGTACCAACGATCTGGGAAGACGGTGTTACAAGCGGCGGTTCCCCAAAGTCTTTTCGTACCTTTGGAATCTCTTGCAGCACTTCCATATATTTATCTTCCTGACCGGCTTCCTTTAACTGGCTCACCAGGTTGGAAAGCATGCCGCCAGGTACCTGATACTGAAGGGTCTTAATGTCTACGCCCAATACCTTTGGATTTAAGCGTCCGCTCTTTAATGCTTCCTCTCTGATTGGCTGGAAGTATGCACAGATTTCTGCCAACAGATTCTGATCGTAGCCCGTGTCATAGGGCGTACCGCGGAAAGTCTCAACCATGACCTCAGTCGCCGGCTGGCTGGTTCCAAGGGCAAGTGGGGACATTGCGGTATCGATAATATCGCAGCCTGCTTCTACTGCCTTTAAATAGGTCATAGATGCAACGCCTGAAGTATAGTGGGTGTGTAAGTCAATTGGAAGCTTTGTGGATTCCTTTAATACCCGTACAAGTTCATCTGCCTTGTAGGGTGTTAAAAGTCCTGCCATATCTTTGATACAGATGGAATCAGCACCCATATCCTCAATCCTCTTTGCAATATCCTTCCAGTAATCCAGGGTATAAGCTTCCCCAAGGGTATAGCTTAAAGCTACCTGTGCATGACCTTTTTCTTTATTACAAGCAGTCACTGCGGTCTGTAAGTTGCGAAGATCGTTGAAACAGTCAAAAATGCGGATAATATCAATGCCGTTAGCCAGGGACTTCTGGACAAAATACTCTACCACGTCATCGGCATAATGGTTATATCCCAGGATGTTCTGCCCCCTAAACAGCATCTGCAGCTTTGTATTCTTAAATCCATCCCTTAATTGTCTCAGTCTCATCCAGGGATCTTCTTTTAAGAAACGCAGACATGCGTCAAAGGTTGCACCACCCCAGCACTCTACCGCATGATAGCCAACCTGATCCATCTTCTCAATGATGGGAAGCATCTGCTCGGTTGTCATTCTTGTAGCAAACAAAGACTGATGAGCGTCACGAAGGACTGTCTCTACAATCTTAACCGGCTTTTTCTCTATTTCTGCCATTGTCTTACCTCCATGTTTGTCAATTCTTCTGATTACTGGAAAGGCTTAACGCCTTTCCAGTGAAAAGTTATCTAACTCCGAATATTGCCATAAATGTACCAGCCGCAACCGCAGTACCGATAACGCCTGCCACGTTTGGTCCCATGGCATGCATCAGCAGGAAATTCGTAGGATCTGCCTCAGAACCAACCTTCTGGGATACACGGGCTGACATAGGAACAGCAGATACGCCTGCAGAACCGATGAGGGGATTCACCTTACCGCCGGAAACCTTGCACATCAGCTTGCCAAACAATACGCCGGCGGCTGTTCCGACTGCAAATGCCACCAGGCCTAAAATTACGATCTTGATGGTACTCATATTTAAGAAGGCTTCCGCACTGGTCGTCGCACCTACGGAAGTTCCTAACAGGATAACCACGATATACATCATGGCATTGCCTGCAGTCTCCGTCAACTGCTTAACCACGCCGGATTCTTTAAATAAGTTTCCTAACATCAGCATTCCCACCAGGGGAGCTGTTGTTGGAAGAATAAAGCATACGACCGTTGTTACGATGATCGGGAATAAGATCCTCTCAAGCCTTGATACGGGACGAAGCTGTTCCATCCGGATCTTTCTCTCTTTTTCTGTAGTCAGAAGCTTCATGATCGGCGGCTGGATAATGGGCACCAGCGCCATATAGGAATAAGCTGCTACCGCAATGGGCCCCATAAGGGAAGTCATTCCCAGTTTTCCTGCAAGGAATATGGAAGTCGGTCCGTCGGCTCCACCGATGATGGAGATGGCAGCTGCTGCCTTGTCGTTAAAGCCCATAAAAATAGCAAGAAAATAAGCGGTATAAATACCGAACTGGGCGGCCGCTCCTAAAAGAAAGCTCTTTGGATTGGCAATCAAAGGCCCAAAATCCGTCATGGCTCCTACACCCATGAAAATCAGGGGTGGCAGGATGCCCCATTCATCCAGCTTAAAGAAATAATTCAGCAGTCCGCCTCCGGAGCCATCTGCTCCAGCCTCCTTCATAATATCCGGATAGATATTAACTAACAGCATACCAAAGGAAATCGGTACCAGAAGCAGGGGTTCAAAGCCTTTTCTGATAGCCAGGTATAAAAATATGAAGGCTACAAGAATCATGACCATATTCCCTGCTGTCAGGTTAAAAAATGCGGTCTGCTGAAGAAGATTTGTAAATGTATTACTAATATAATCCATGTCAATCCCTCCATATGGATTCCGCCCTGTTTATCTTACGGCGGATTCTTCCGTACTAGTTTAATGTAGCCAAGGTTGCTCCTGCTTCTACTGAGTCACCGATCGCTACATTAACGCTGGCAACGGTTCCATCGGAAGGTGCTACGATCTCGTTCTCCATCTTCATGGCCTCGAGAAGAATCAGCACATCCCCACGTTTCACTGCCTGTCCTGGGCTTACCTTAACGCCAAGGATCTTGCCTGGCATGGGAGCTGCCACTTTAAGGCCACCTTCTGAGCCTGCGCTGGCCGCCTTTACAGGAGCTGCTGCTGGTGCAGGTGCTGCCTTCGGTGCAGGTGCTGCCTTCGGTGCAGCTGGAGCTGGTGCAGGCACAGCCTTGTTAGCTGCTGCCGGTGCGCCGGTGGCTGAGCCTTCTTCTACGGTTACCTCATAAACATTCCCATTCACTGTAATTGTATAGTTTTTCATGATGATCATCCTCCTGATTAATTAAGCTTTTTTCCATTTACCAGCTGGCGCCCGTCTGATCGAGCGGACCACCAGGCCGCTTGGAGAGCTTCCTTCCGATGCCGCAATTGCCGCAGTAATAACTGCTACCAGCTCTAAGTCATCCACAAGTTCCAGTTCCTCTTCTATTTCTGCAGCAGAGGCAGAAACTACAGGAAGGGGTGCGGGAGCAGGCTCATTAGCCTTCCCATTAAACTTATCTTCAAGCTTTCCAATATACTTGAAGCATCCGATAAGCAGACTGATGAAAATCAGTACAATAAATACGGTTCCCATTCCCATCAGGGTATTAAACACGGCTTTTTCCATCCGCTCGCCTAATGTATATTCCGGCACAAATGCCACACTGGTAATCTTTGTGAGCTTTGAATCCGTTGTAATGGAAAATTCCAAATTTCTCTTTTCAAATTCTGCTTTGATTGTAGCGCTGTACCCGTGGTCAATCGCTTCTACCTTTGCCGTACCGCCGATTGATACCATGGCGCCAAGCTCATTCTTTATATTCTCCCAGGAATCTACGCCCTCAGCCAGGGCAGCATACTCATCCTGGGACTGCATGTTCTTCTTAAACTCAGGAATCTGGCTGTCCTCAAGACCGGTATACAGCTCTAAGAAGGAACCTGGAAGCTGTTCCATCTGTGACTGTATCCTGGCATCAATTTCTTCGGCTGGGGTATCGGCTTTGCTGCATGCAGATAATGAAAAGAGGCAGGCTGCCATAATAAGTCCCAATGCTACTCGTTTCATATTCAGTTTCATATACCTGTCACCTCATTCTAAATCGTGCCATGTTTTTTTGCCGGACGATCCTCTCTCTTTGTGAACAGCATCTCAAATGCCGCAATGACCCGTGCCCTTGTTTCGCCGGCATCTATGATATCATCAACATATCCTCTCTTAGCCGCAGAAATGGCACTGGACTGAAGCTGCTTATAGCTTTCTGCCTGATCGTTAATAAGTGCTGTTCCGTCTTCAGCCTTTGCAATCTCATCCGCATACATGATTTTCACTGCTTCGGCCGGTTCCATCATACCAATGCAGGCTGACGGCCATGCATAAACAACATCCGCCCCAATGGACTTGCTGTTCATGGTCAGATAGGCTGTTCCAAGAGCCTGCCCCAGAATAACCGTAACTTTGGGAACTGTGGCATTAGCAAAGGCATAGGTTAGCCCTGCAGCTGCCCTGGCAATCTTTTTCTCGGAACACTGGGTTGCTTCATACCCTTTTACATTTACAAGAGTAAGTACCGGAATACTGAATGCGTCACAGAATTGAATAAATCTTGCTGCCTTTTCACAGCCACGCCCGCTTAAAAGGGCTTCATATTCCCCTGTCTTAACGCCGCTTTCATTATAGGATTCCGTTCTGTTTGCAACACAGCCCACTGTCATGCCATTTAAACGGATAAAACCGGTTACCATGGAAGCAGCATATTCCTTCCTGGTCTCCATAAAGAAATGATTATCGGAAATCTGAGTCAATGCAATCGCCGTATCCCCAACATAATTCTCCAGATCGGAGCATATGCGGTTTAAATCGTCATTGCACTCATCATAAGACATGTCATCTTCACTGTTTGAAGGAAGAATGGAAATGAGAGTCCTGATATTATTTATAATGTCATCCGCTTCTCCCGTAAAATCCACCATGCCGGTTTCCCTGCTCTGATAGTCTGCGGAAGCGGTGTTGCATTTTTCTGTATAATTTCCCTGAATTGCATTGGGGGAATTGACAAACAATCTGCCGCCCTTGGTTTCCATAAAGGTAAAGTCAGACATAGCCGCAGAAACAGCCATGCCGCCGCCGCAGGTCCCAAATATCGCTGTTATCTGGGGGATTACTCCTGATGCCAGAGTCTGGCTCATATAAATCTCGCCAAAACCATTTAAAGAGTCAGTTGCTTCCTGAAGCCTTAAACCAGCACAATCGACCAGACCGATTACCGGTGCACCTGTTTTCATAGCCATCGTGTATAGCTTTGTAATCTTCCTTGCATGCATCTCCCCTACGGAGCCACCCAGAACCGATGCATCCTGGCTGTACACATAAACAAGGCAACCTTCAATGGTACCATATCCAGTAACAACACCGTCAGCAGGAGTTTCTTTTGCCGTCATGTTGAAGTCTGTGTTCCTTGCGGTAACATAGCCGCCAACTTCAACAAAACTGTTCTCATCTAGCAAGGCATGAATCCGGTTACTTGCTGATGTTTCTGTTGAATTACTCATTTTGCAATCCTCCATTTTGTAATTTTTTTACAGTCATTTGTTAAACCTTTAACAAAGTCCTATGCAATAACACCAATTTCTGCCAATTATAATTGTATAACGAATTTAGGTAAATTTCAAGTGTCTGACAGAGATTTTTCACATTATATTAAATTTTTTTCCTTTAAGTACAGCACAATATAGGTGAACCATCGGAAGTATTCCTGATAAAACAAACTAAACAATCTTTAAGACAGTATTTTATCCAATATTAAGGTTTCTCCTCTATCATTGGCCTATATGATAAGAAGGAGGCAGACTATGATTAACGAAATATTAAAGCACAATGATGTTTTTGTAAACAACGGTACTTTTAAATCTTTTGCTTCAAACAAATGTCCCAGAAAAAAGCTTGCCATATTAACCTGCATGGATACCCGGCTTGTAGAGCTTCTGCCAGCCGCACTTGGAATCCATAACGGAGATGTAAAGTTAATAAAAAATGCGGGCGGCTTGATCCTCGATACTTTTGACAGCACAATCCGCAGCCTGCTCATCGCTGTTCTGGAATTCGGTGTGAAAGAAATCATGGTAATCGGTCATACGGACTGCGGAGCAGCCGTTATATCCTCAGAAACCATCATTACTCATCTGATCCAGAGAGGCATTGACATGGAAACCATACGAAGGCTGAAAGAGGAGACCATCCTCTCATGCCTTCCGATGTAGCGGTTCAGGGCTTTGTAATGGATATTGACTGTGGCAGGCTGGATCAGGTATCCTGACCCTTACATAGGAAAGAAAGATGCCGGAATCAAATTCCGGCGTCTTTCCCATTTGAATTTTATTTTAGGATTTTATTTTAGGATTTTATTTTAGGAGTCTAGTCAATTGGATATTCGCAATCCGCTTCGCTACTTGATGAGGTTAAATAGTCAGTACGCCAAGCAAAAGGCCTGCAACCAGGCAAACGATACTCACTCCCCATATCCACAGGAAGCAGGTCTTAATATGATCTTTGATCTCAACTCCTGCAAGGCCGATTCCCAGGAATGTGGCCGGTACAACAGGGCTAATGAACGTTGCGCAGTTTCGGCAGACCACCATGGTGATCGCAATATGGGCAGGATCTACACCAAATTTGTTTCCTATACTAATCAATACCGGAAGCAGACCGTAGAAATAGGAATCCGTACAGAACAATAATGTCAGCGGTACGGACAGCACTCCGATGATAAGCGGCAGGAAATGACCCATGGACTGAGGGATAAATGCAGCCAGTGCATTAGCCATGTGGTTCATGATCTCACTTTCTTCCAGGACTCCAAGAAATACACCGGCTGCCAAAATGGTAGATGCCATCATAAGGCCAGGACCAGCGTGAGACTTAATGATCTTATTTTGAAGCTTCGCACCAGGATAGTTTACTAAAAGTGCCGCAACACATCCAATCATGAAAATAAAATATGACGGCAATGGCATAAAAACAAGAGCGATAATAACTACTAATGTCAGAAGCACATTGAAAGCAAACAGCTTTGGTCTTGCCAGTTCCCCTATATCAGCGGTAGCAGCACTTTCTTCCAAGTCATCGTAATCATCAATAACAAGAGTGCTATTGATTCCTGCCCCCCTCTTCTTCTCAACAAATCCCCAGAAGAAAGCAGTAAACAGAGCAACTACAATACCAACCGCCTGCATCGGCAAAAGCTTCATCCAAAGGACATTGGCTTCGATCTCCAGTACGGAAGCCGCACGCATAGTCGGGCCCCCCCATGGAAGCAGGTTCATAACACCCATAGAGGTAACACATATTAAAAGCAGCGTTGTTGGACGCATTTTTAATTTCTTATAAACTGGCAGCATGGCTGGAATGGTAATTAAGAACGTAGAAGCTCCGCCTCCATCCAAATGGCCGATTATGGCGATGATGCTGGTCATAAAAGCCACACCTACTACATTGTTCCCCACTTTTTTCATAAGCGCATCGATGATGCGGTCAAACATTCCTGCATCAGTCATAATTCCGAAAAACAACACGGAAAATATAAACAGCGCAGCAGTTGAGTGTACCCCTGATACCCCCTTAGAAATAAATTTTCCAACTTCACTGACTGTGAAGGTTCCGGTCAAAACCAGAATCAGCGCACTTACGGTAGATACACCGATAAATGCCAGTGCCGGAACAGTAACATTCCTCAGCAACAAAACAATGATCATGATAATGGTTGCAAAACCTAATAATGCAAGCATTGTCTCATTCATGTTTTCTTCCTCCTCTATACTTTTTATTTATAGGAACAGTATAAAAGCCTAACCTTACACCCTTCCTCCTTCTCCCTTTCATTTCTTTAAGAGAAAAATTAAAAGTTGTTAAGATTAGGCTTTTTTTACACTCTTTCCTTACAGTTCTTTACTGCTTTTAAAATAGCGGAGTCGGAAACCGGTTTGCCGATGTATTCATCAATTATTTTCCGCTTCTTGGCTTCCAGGATTTCTCTCGTCACCCGGTCCGCCATAATGATCCGGATTATATCCGGGTACTGACCCTGAAGGGACATGAAGAAATCCGTACCGCTTTTCCCGGCAATATCATGTTCTGTTACAATGGCATCGACTTCCTGCTCCTTCAAGGCTTTCCTTGCCTCCTCAAAATCCATGCAGGCCGTCAAAGGCACATGAAGCCTGCCGAAATTCTTTTCCAGAAGCCGTAATACCTTTGGATTATCGTCGATGACCAGGAGTCTTAAGCGATCCCCGCTTTCCTCCTCTGTTTCCTGCTGCTCTTCCTGTTCTTTCTGTTCATTTACAGGAAGGAAAACATGAAAGACACTGCCTTCTCCCAGTTTGCTTTCCGCAAAAACATATCCTTTGTGAGAATGAACAATCTGCTCAACCAGAGAAAGGCCCAGGCCTGTTCCGGTCCCATTTTTCTTTGTCGTGAAAAACGGATCAAAAATCTGCTTTAGCACCTCTTCACTCATGCCTTCCCCGTCGTCTGCAATATCAATCCGCAGGTAATAGTTCCACTCTTCTGAAACAGAAGAAAGCTTGTACTGCTTTAATTCATCCGAACTTACCCTGTTTCCGTTTATGGTTATGGTTCCTTCCCTGTGACCGATCGCATGGATTGCATTCACGCAGATATTTAATATGACCTGATTCATCTGGGTTTCGTTACCCAGAAAGCATTCATCAGATAAGGCAATTTCTTTTTCCAGATGTACATGGGCAGGACACACGGAGCTTACCATTTTTATGGCACGTCCAAGCACCTTTGCAGCGTTTATGTTTTTAAAGGCAGTCTCCATATTTTTCCGGCTTAAGGATGAAATCTGCTGGATAATCTCTTTTGCCTTTCCGGAAGCTTCATAAATCTCCGACGCACTGTCATAGTTTTCCTCTCCCTCCGGAAGTTCAAGCATCAGCAATTCGGCATATCCCATGATCGGTGTCAGCAAGTTGTTAAATTCATGGGCAATGCCTCCGGTCATCGTTCCCATGATCTGAAGCCTCTGCTGATGGGCGATGGTTTCTTCACTCTGATGCATTTCCTCTAAAATTTTATTAAGCTCCAAGAGATAGGCGATCTCTTCCGTATCCTTTTTCTTCTGGACCCGTAAATCCCCGATATAAAGCACCATTCCAAGGAGCACGGAGACAATTCCAAAAAAGACCAGGCCCAGCTTGAAAAATCCGGCTGCAACCGGGATATAAATATCATTGTAGTCAATCACCGCACTGACTACCAGAAAGCCGTTTCCTATGATGGCGGGGGAATAGGCGCTGACCTTTTTTACTTCTGGAACTCCCGGGTCCTGCCACCAGTAGGAATAATACTCGGAAACTCCTGCCTCTCCTCTGTTTTGATTTTCTATCATCTTCTGCAGACTGGTTAAATCTTTGTTCGGAAACATCTCCTGCCGGCCTGAAATCACATTGATCCCCCACTGGCTCTCCTGAGGATGAATCAGGATAATCCCTTTTGAATCCTTTATTACCACATACCCGTTGGTTCCCAGACGAATATTGGAAACCAGGGAATTGTAATAGTTTTTCTCATTTAAAACAACGGATAAAGATCTGCCGTCACGAAGAACTTTCTTTAAGACCAAATACATTTCCCCATTTTCCAGTTTACATTGCCGAAAGCTGACCTCCTGACTGATCTCTGTGACAGAATAGGTCGACGCAACTCCATATCCATAAACACTTCTTAATAATTTTCCGTTTTCATTCTCCAGTATAACATCATAAACAAACCGGCTGTGATTCGTTACATAACTCCGGAGTATACTCCAGTCCTCCCTGCCTGTCTTTTTATAATTCTCCTTTTCTATGTCGCAAAGGGCGTTTAAATCCGATTGATATCCTTCAATAAAAACTTTTAAATTTTCTCCCATGCTCTGGGTTGTCAAAAGCATCTGTTTCTTTTGATTATTTATAATCGTTTCTTTATATTCCTCCCAGATACTGAAAACAAGACAACAGAAAATCAGCAGCACGGAGACCATGGCACAAAATATGAAAACCGTCCCATATCTTTTACTTTCCTTTATTTTACTCATGAAATCATCCTCTATTTTCCTGTTCCTCATTGACTTGTCTCCGGGTTACTATTATAATAATTTTAACACAATCTTAATCTTTACACAATTTTACTTAGGGGGAAGCTATGTCTGATAAAGTATTAATTGTGGATGACGATCCGGCGGTTTGTAAGTTATTAGAGAAAGTCATGCACAGCAATGATCTGGAAACCAACGTAGCAGACAGCGGGCTTACCGCACTGAATCAACTGAAAAACCACACTTACGATATGATCCTCATGGATGTAATGCTTGGTGATATGGAGGGCTTTGAGGTCATCAAGCGGCTGCGCAGCCAGGGTATTCAGACTCCGGTTATGATCGTAAGCGGAAGAAACGAGGATTATGATTCTCTTTACGGCCTTTCTGTTGGTGCAGATGATTACATAACCAAGCCATTCCGTCCCATAGTGCTGGGGGCCAAGGTAAAGGCGCTGATCCGCCGCAACAAGAATCAGGTGCTGTACAGCTCGGATATTCTGGAATGCGGATCTTTCACTTACAATACTTCCACTATGCGGTTTTATAAAAATGGAGAAGAGATTGTTCTTTCTTCCAAAGAGAGCAGTCTGATGCTGCTGTTTTTAAAACATCCAGGTCAGGTATTTACAAAAGACATGATTTATGATCATGTATGGGGAAATAGCGTTGCTGTAGATGATAACGCCATTATGGTGTATATCAATCGTCTGCGTGGTAAAATCGAAGAAGACCGGCAAAAGCCGGCCCATATCGTAACTGTCAGAGGTCTTGGATACCGGTTTAACCCTTAGGCCTCTGGCCTTTTTTTTTTCTTTTTAAGGTATTCCAGTGTGGTTTCAGGAACCAGGCCCTTAATCCCTTCAAAGTCTCCCTTTTCATACCATTTCCGGACCTCAGATGCGCTGATTGCCCCTCCCTCGGAACGCTTCCTCTCAATTTCCGTCACAGCAATCCCATACTGGGGAAGGATTTTTTTCATTTCTTCATTGTAATGTCCGGTTACTACGCATACCGGTTCCGTTCCCACGAAGCGGGTTGTTATTCGAAGGGCCGGGGCAATGCGCCTGCCAAAAAGCTCTAAGTCCAACCGGCAGCCGGCCATTTCTCCGCGGATCTTTTCCTTTATAAAATAGGTTGGAAAGGTGGCTGCGGATATGACAAAATCAGATACCTGATGAACGATTGCCCGGGGAAGATCTTTAAGTCCTTCCTGTACCATAAAAAAGCGTTCCTCTGCTCCAAAACTGCTTCTGTTATCGGCTAATACCAGTACATGGACATAGTCACAGCAGGTTAGGGCCTGTTCTACCAGATACCGGTGTCCATAAGTAAATGGATTGCAGTTAGCAACGATGGAGCCGATGACCACGCCTGGTTTAAAAGCCTCATCCGGAGACTCTGAGATCAGGCGGTTTATAAACTCTTCAAACCCGTTTTTCCTGTTCTCCATAAAAAGGACATCATCAGTCATAAGAACCGTATAAAATCCAAGATCCTCAAACATATCCCTGTTATCCGGCTTTGTGTACATAAGAATATGGGATCTGCCATTCTCAAATTCATACTGGGTCAGATATGAGATGATCGATCCGGTTAAGCCGGTCCCCCGTACGCTTTCATCAACTGCAATGCATTTTAAAACATTCTGCTCCGCCGAACCAGCGGCCCGGATCTGGTAATTCTCGTCAAGCAGACATACGCTGTATTCGATCCCCTGATCATAATCCAGATCATTCCGTTTTAAAAAATCCTTTAACAGTTCCAGTTCTTTTCCTTTAAACGGTCTTCCTTCCAGCTTAATGAATTCCATAGAATCCTCCCCTTTACCGGTTCTTCTGCCAGATTATTCATAAAAATTGCAATAGCCAGAAGATCTGCACATCCTCCGGCACTTATATTTCCCTTTATAAAATCTGCATCCATTTGTTTCAGTGTCTCCATGCTTTTCTCCCCATAGGCCCCGCCGGCACACAGGAAATTCCCGGCAATAGACTGAACCTTCAAAAGGACGGACGGATTATGCCTTGCAATGATGTTGGAGTCTTCCACACGGCTCATGAGCGTAAACAAAGTTTCCAGCTTGATCCGGTTCCAGTCCCGCCCCTCCCTAAGACCTTTTGCCATGACAGGAAGGGCGATCCTGCATACAGAAGCATAGCCGCTTATGGCCTCTCCCCTTGCACCGGTAAGCCCGTATTGTCTTAAGTTTTTTTCTCCGTTACTGGTAAACTCCCCCATCTCTTCCAATTCCTTTACAAGGGTTTCCCTTACCATGGCCTGCTCCATTTCCAACAGGCTCTCTGTGGTAACGGCTCCATACGCCTTCGTGCATGCCCCGGCGGCTGCACTTAAAATTCCCAGGTGAAAGATCAGGCCCTTATGGGTATTTACCCCTGCCGTAGCCTGATACATGGCTGTTTCTGCAGACTGACCGATCCGGCGGATGCGCTCAAACAGCAGCCTTGGCATGTGGGAAAGTCTCATGCCTTCCATAGTCATGGAAACAAAATACGGCTGTAAGGCTTTGGCACTCTTCTCAAAGGAGTTGACATCCATATCTTTATGAGCACCTGGGGAATACAGATCAACCAGGCCAGGCTTGGGAGTCGTATAAACCTCCTCAAGCATAGCCTGGTAAGCCATGTTTCCGATGTGGAAAGCTGCCTTATTAAGTGACTCATTCGGTTTCACACAAGAACTGCCATTCATTGTTTATTCTCCTGTAAACTGAAACTCCTTGATCTTACGCACCACATCCATAACGGTGCCATCCCGGCTCTCGATGATTCCTACTACCTTATCATCAAACTGCACCTTTTCCGGCTTTCCTGTAATGGAATATGCGATATCCCGAAGTTCCTCAATGGTCTTAAACGGAAGATCCACATCTTTCATACACTGGATCAGATCCTGCCTATTGGGATTGATTGCAATTCCATAATCCGTGATCACTACATCAATGGATTCGCCCGGAGTTGTAACCGTTGTTACATCTGTGCAGACAGCTGGAATCCTTCCCTGAAGCAGGGGAGTAATCACTATGGTACATTTTGCTCCTGCTGCAGTGTCCGGATGTCCTCCTTGAGCACCGGTAATCATGCCGTCAGAACCAACCACTACATTGCAGTTGAAATTCACATCCACTTCTAAGGCTGCCAGGATCACAAAATCCAGTTTGTTTACAACGGCTCCCTTGTTAAAGGGGTCGGCATATTCTCCTGCACTGATTCGGAAATGCTTGGGATTGATGACGGATTCCACTGCATCCAGATCAAAATCCTGGGTATCTAACAGGGCATCCACCTGACCATTCTCCAATAAGTCGCACATGGGTTTTGTCAGTCCTCCCACACCGAAGCGCATACGCACATTTCTCTCCTTCATGATCTTTGCAAGAGAAATGGTGGAGGCGATGGAAGCTCCGCCTACTCCGGTCTGGTAAGAAAATCCATCTTTAAAATACGGGGTATTCACCACAAATTCGGTACAGTAATCGGCCATCATGAGTTTGCGCATATCTGTGGTAGGTTTTGCGGCTCCGGTAGCAATCTTTTCCGGATTTCCGATTTCATCAACCACCACCACATAATCTACTTTTGTCATGGAAATATGGGCCGGGAAGTTTGGAAAAGGAACCAGGCAATCCGTGATAGCAACCACCTTATCCGCATAATCTGCATCCACCATGGAATAAGAGAGAACGCCGCAATCAGATTTTCCGCCGATCCCCCGGCAGTTCCCATAGTCATCACAGGTTGGCGCACCGATAAATGCGATATCGATCCTCACCTCTCCGGTTTCAATGGCACGGACTCTTCCGCCATGAGAACGCATAATGGCCAGGCCTTTTAATTTTCCTTCTGATATGGCCCTGCCGATCTTTCCTCTGACGCCGGAGGACTGAATCCCGGTAATGGTCCCATCCTCAATGTATTCCACCAGTTTATCATGGGCTTTTCCAAGAGAGCTTGCACAGATGGTGATATCCTTGATTCCCATGTTGTGGATTTCTTCCATCACCATGTTTACTACATAGTCGCCTTCTCTGAAATGATGATGAAAGCCCAGGGTCATGCCATCCCGGATCCCGCATTTCACGAGGCAATCGCGAATGCTGTCCACCATCTTACTGCCCTCTGAATTGATCACGCATTTTGTATACGGACCATCTTTTTTATACACAGATCCATCAAAGTGATGAATTCCCATAAAAGGTTCTTTTCCTGTGATTTTTAAGATTTCTTCCGGAATATCTCTCCCTACTGCATTAATCATCTTACAATCCTCCTTTGTATACGCCAGAGGCCTTGGCAAGCTCTATGGTTCTCTTGGCTCCGTCATAGAACGCAATGTCGATCATTTTTCCGTCTACGATAAATACTCCGATTCCCTTTTCCCTTTTGTCCTCGATTTCCATAACCACCTTTTCTGCAAAGATGATATTCTTCTGTGCCGGTGTAAAGATATCATGGACAATCGGGATCTGGCGTGGATTGATAATGGATTTTCCATCAAATCCCATCAAATGAATGGTTTCCACATCCCGCCGGAAGCCTTCCATATCATTAAGGTCCGTATAAACCGTATCAAAGCACTGGATCTTTGCTGCCCTGGCCGCAATGATTAAGTTCTGCCTGGCTCCCATCAGTTCAACTCCGGTTCCTGTAATATAGGTCTGTAAGTCCTTGGTATAGTCCCCGCCGGAAAGTGCGATTCCAAACAGCCTATCGGAAGCCTCACAGACATCAAGCGCCTTCACCACACCTCTTGCAGATTCTATGGCGGCCATAATGAGGGTCCTTCCCTGCGGAATGCCGAAATCCTCTTCTGCAATCTGGATCTCTGCCTCCACCGCTTTTATATCCTCAGGCCTTTCTGTTTTCGGAATACGAATCGCATCACAGCCGCCTGCTACCGCACAGCGGATGTCTTCCTTCCAATAAGGAGTATCCAAGCCATTGATCCGGACTACCCTCTCGCAGCCCCTGTAATCGATCTCCTGCAATGCATGATAAAGGGAAAACCTGGCTGCATCCTTCTGATTTTCTGCGACCGCATCTTCTAAATCCAGCATTATGGAATCCGGTTTATAAATATACGGATCCTTAATGAGGCCCGGTTTTTGGGCATTTAAAAACATCATAGTTCTTCTGAGACGTTTCTTATTCGGATTCATGATTTCCTTCTGCCTCCCCAAAGAATATTTTCAAACTGGTCCGTGGAACGGGATACCGCACCTTCTACCCGCGCCTTAATGGTGCAGTCCAGCGCCCCCTTATCAACAACTGTGATTCTCACATTGTCAATGTCCAGATTCTTAAGGGTCTCCATGATTACCTTCCGGATTCTGTTGCCATACTGGTTTATGACTGCGCTTTCCAGCACAAAATCGATTTTACCATCACCTGGCTCAACAGTCACCTGACAGTCGCTTGACTCCAATGTACCGGCCATGGCTGGTTTTTTAATTTCCATTTTGCTTAAAGCCTCCCTTTTATTTTCTATACCTTCATTTTAAAGGGAGAATCTTAACCAGGGAAAAAAGGATTCTTAAAATTTATTAAGAAAGGGGCAGATTCTCATCTGCCCCTTTCTTTTAACCATGAATCTATGATACTCTCAACACGTCCATAAAGCTCCTCTACCGAATGGCTCCGGCTTCGGCCGCATAGCTTTGCATCCTTTTCACATATCAGGCATCTGCGCACAGGGGATCCCAATTCCGCCCTGCCGATCCCGTTTCCAGCCTCATCGTATACGTCGATATCAAACAGCCTTCCAAGTGGATGGGTTTCTTCCATTTGGATTGTTATCTTTTTCACAAAAAGGGGATCCTGGCTTTTCACAGCATAGAGTTTCAGAAAGCCGGCCTTCTCTTTTACCACGGTCTCTTCCATCACAGCCAGCCCATGTTCAAAAAACAGCCGGTTAAGTTCTTCTCCCCCTGCAGAAAATGCCTGAAGGATTCTGGGAGAGGTTTTCCTTGGACCGGGAATGTTCATCCCAAGAGCCACAATCGTGACATCCTCATGCTTTTTATGAAGAGCTTCCTGCATAAATACTTTCTTTTCCCGGAATGAAAGCATCTCTTCTAATGTCACATTCTCTTCCATTCTGCCTTATCCTCTTTACTCCCTGTTAAGGGTATCTCTCATTCCCTGATTTCTACTATTCCGAGGCTTCCGTCTGATTTTTCCTGAAAGATAATTTTTGAGTTTCCTTCCCCCATGGCTACGCTTTATCCGTCATCTTTAAGGAAACCGTATCCACATTGGCAACCGCTACCATCAGATCATCACCAAATACCATATCAGGGTTCTGCTTAAATAAATCATCCTGGTTTTTAAGGGTGATCGTCTCCTCGTCAGCTGTTACAAAAATACAGGGGTAAAACAACAGGTTTGCAAATGCTTCTAAATCCCGGTCTCCTACCGCTTCCTGAATCTTTTCGGCAAACGCCTCCACCTTTTTTCCCGCCCCAGTGCTTTCATCATTCTTCACAGCCTCTATTCCCGGCCCTGACTGGTCCATATTCTCTTCCGGAACTGTCTCCTCATCTCCAAGTTCTGTCCCGGATTTCTCCATCCTGACGGCCGCAGTCTCTGTTTTTGCCGCTTCCGAAGGAGCACCGCCCAAATCTGCAGCTTGCTTCCTGCCGCAGCCAGCTGTCAACAACACAGCAAAAACAACGGCAAAACAAAATAAACTAATTTTCTTTTTCAGCATTTTCCTGGTCCCTCCCTGCGTCCATTTTTCTAATCCGGGTACAGTTTAGCACCTGCCAGACTGATAAGTCAATAGGGTTTCAAAAACCGTAAACCTTAGTCATCTTTCCGTAAGATTCTCGTCTATTCTTTATCCACTATTTATATTCTTTATGAAGGGTAAATCCCCTCCCCCGCACCTCATTGACCTGGTTAATGATCATAAACGCATTGGGATCGATCCCCATAACCAGTTCATTGACCTTTGAAAGCTGTCTCCCTGATATTACGGTAAGAACCGTAAAGGAAGCCTTTCTTAAATACCCTCCTTCACTGGCAAGCAGTGTGGTTCCCCTGTCCATCCGGGATTGGATCGCCTGGCTGATCTCCTCATACTTTTCACTTATGATTTTTACCTGCATCTGGTTGCGGCCGATCAAAAGCACCTTATCAAGAACCGTGGTATAGGAAAGTACCAGCAGGATTCCGTAAAGGATCTGCTCCTTATTGGAAAACAGCATCTGTGCAAGCAGAATCAGGCAGTCAAACACCGACATGGTCATGGACACGGATAGATTCCATTTTTTATTAAGGATCAGCGGGGGAATATCCATTCCTCCGGTGGAAGCACCGGCCCGTATCACCATACCGATTCCCACGCCGATCAAAAGTCCTGAAAAAACAGTAGCCAGCATCCGGTCATTGGTGATTGCAGCATGACCGAACAGATTTTCAAAGATTCCCAATATAAACGGATAATAAAAAGTACTGATTAAAGTAGTAAATGCAAACTGTTTTCCCAAAAAGAAGGCTCCTGCCACAAACATGATAACATTAAAGACTCCGATAAAGGCAGCTACAGGAATACCAAATTGGTGATAGGCCACCAAAGCAAGCCCGGTCGTTCCTCCTGTAATCAGTCCCCCCGGCAGAATAAACAGGGATACAGCCAATGCATATATGGTATTGCCCGCAAGTACCGTTGCGATTTTTTTCATATCCATACTTTTGTAATTTCCCTTCTTCGTATAAAGAAACAATCTTAATATACCATGTACCAATGGTTTATACAATTAATTTTCTGCCTATCTGCTATGAATTCCTTACCTACATGAAATATCAGTATCTCCTTTAAACCGGAATGTAATCAAACTTACCGCTGATAAAGAACAGAATGAGGCAAAAGGAAACGACGACGTTTCCTTTTGCCTCATTCTTTTTATGTATTAGGGATAATTCCCATAACTCCCGGCATGGATAAGTATCTATGGAAAATATTTTTTATGCACCAGACCGTTGTCAGGCGTTCTGCTCCGGCCGTCAGATATACCGGATAGCTTTTTACGACCTCTCCGTTTAAGCGGTAAATGACAGTACCCACCGTCTGCCCCTTACGTACCGGAGCATTTAATTCTTTGGGGATCTCTGTCTGTACCGTGACCTCTTCCTCATCCGCCAGAAGGAGGTTAATGCTCTTTTCTTCCTCCCCGCCTATGCTGCAGGATACCAGGACCGGTTCATCTAAGCGTCCGGAAGAAGGAATCCCCTCAATTACTGGAATATCAGGAAGGTTGACATCTTTATATACGTTCCTGTAATGGAAGCGATCCATCCCGTATTGGAACAGCTTTCTTGCGTCCGACCATTTATAAGCCTTATGAGGCGGCCAGCCGCAGCCTAAAAGGGCGATGGTATAGACTCTCCCCTCATCTTGGACAGCTCCCACATAAGAATAACCGGCTCCTCCGGTAAATCCTGTCTTTCCTGAAAACGCCCCGTCCATCATGGCCAGAAGAGTATTGTGGTTATTGCAGGAAAAGAAACGTTTTCCTTCCAGATCAGCAAAGGCATAGCTTCTCGTTGCCGTAATATCAAGGAATTCCTCCTTCTTCGGCGACTGGCCAATGCAATAATTCATGATCCTGGCTAAATCCGCTGCTGTTGTGGAATGTATCTTCACCTGTCCATCCTTTTCTTCTTTGGCATCAAGCCCATTGGGTGTAATAAAATAGGTATCGCTGCATCCTAAATCCCTGGCCTTCTGGTTCATCATCGCAGCAAATCCCTCCTGGCTTCCACCTATGTGCTCTGCAATCATCATAGCGGCATCATTATGGGATTCCAGCATCAGGCTGTAAAGCAGATCCTTTAACTGAAACGTCTCTCCCTTATAAACCCCCAAATGAACCTTAGGCTGGGAAGCTGCATTCTGGCTGGCAGTTACTGTGTCAGAAAGCGTCCCGCGCTCCAAGGCAAGGATGCAAGTCATGATTTTCGTGGTACTGGCCATGGGCCGGACCAAATCTTCATTTTTCCCATATAACACGCGGCCGGTAGAAGCATCCATCAAAACTGCTGATTGGGCATAAAGATTCAGCTCATCCTTTGACTGAATCGGTGTGTTTTTCTCTTCTTTTTCCTCTGTGACTTTCGCATTTTCATTAACGGCCTCTTTTCCCGTCAGCCAGACCGCAGCAGCCCCTGTCCCTATAAGAAAGACAAACGCTGCTGCCAGCAGTATTCCTATGGCATGCCTCATGAAAGAGCCTCCCCCATGGATTTATTTTATCCTATTCCATTGTTTTTTTAATTATTCCCCTTTACTTTCCGAACGTATTTTCGGTATAATAAGAATAGAAGGAAATATGAAATAAATGACGCCAAAGGAGGGACGGATATGGTACCGGAGCCCTTAATTTTTCACATAGACGTGAATTCTGCATTTTTAAGCTGGGAATCTGTCAGCCGGCTGGAAGCTGACCCAGGCGCCCTGGATTTACGTACCATTCCATCGGCAGTAGGAGGCGATGCCTCTTTAAGGCATGGAATCGTTCTGGCAAAATCCACACCTGCAAAAGCTTATGGAATCATAACCGGAGAACCCATCAGCCAGGCTCTGCGAAAGTGCCCAACCCTTACCGTTGTTCCGGCCCGGTTTGAAGTATACCTTGAGAAATCCAGGAAGATGATGGAGCTTTTGTCTGATTACACTCCTGACATTGAAAAATTCAGCATCGACGAGGCCTTTCTTGATATGACCTCCACCATCCACCTCTTCGGTTCTCCTCTGGAGGTAGCAAATCAGATACGGGAAAGGATCTGGCGGGAGCTGAAGTTTACGGTGAATGTCGGCATAGCCCCTAATAAGCTCCTGGCTAAAATGGCCTCGGATTTTAAAAAGCCCAATCTCTGCCACACTCTGTTTGCCCATGAAATACCTTTAAAAATGTGGCCCCTTCCCATTCAGGAGCTGTTTTTTGTGGGCCATTCCGCCCAAAAAAAGTTAGAAAGTGTGGGAATCCACACCATAGGGGAGCTGGCAGCCTGCAACGTAAACCACTTAAAACCCCTGCTGGGAGAAAAGTATGCCCTGCTGATCCATGACTATGCCCTTGGCATCGATAACTCGCCCGTGGAAGAGCGGGAGCCTTTAAACAAGGGTTACGGAAACAGTACCACCCTTTCCCATGATATCGACGACTTTGACGTGGCCTGCCAGGTCCTCCTGTCCTTAAGCGAAACCGTGGGCGCCCGTCTCCGCTTTGACCATGTCTTATCTGACTGTGTCTGTGTGGAGATTAAGGACTGGAATTTTCATACCAAGTCCCATCAGATGACCTTAAACAATCCTACGGACTCCACTACAGTGATTTATGAAAACGCCTGTAACTTACTTAAGGAGCTTTGGGACCGCACCCCTCTTCGTTTGATCGGCGTTCGAGCCACTAAGATTTCCGAGGAAGGGTATTGCCAGCTTCATCTATTTGAATCAGAGCAGGCCCGTAAGATGAAGGAAATGGAAAAAGCCGTGGATCATATCCGCGGCAAATTCGGAACCGACAGCGTAAAAAGAGCCAGCTTTTTAAAAAAGGACGCAATTGTGGACCATACATCCGGCCGGGGTAAATCCGGCATAAAATAAGGGTGTGTATGAAAACTGTTAAACATGTTTTCATACACACCCTTTTTCTATAGCTGTCCTCCGATGGCTTTAAACCCTTCTCCATAAACCTCGTTGGAATCCGTGATGATGAGAAATGCATCCTTGTCCGTTTCGTGGATGGCACGGCGGATGGGCACCACCTGGCTGTTGTTGCAGGCGCACATGATCACTTTCTTTTCATCCAGGGAGTAAGAGCCCTGGCCCTGAAGAAAGGTGCAGCCTCGCCCGGTATTTTCCTCGATTCTCTGAGCCGCCTCTTCTGCATGGGAGGTGACCACAAAAACCAGTTTTCCGGCTCCCAGACCATACATGATCTTGTCGATCACCATGGTAGTCACAATGGTAGAAAGCATGCCCAGGATGACCGCATCCAGGTTGCGGAACACCAGCCCGCCGGCGATGATTACTACGGCATCTACCACAAGGGATATTTGCCCGATGGTCAGATGAGGGAAAATCTTCCGGATCGCCATAACCAGAAAGTCCGTTCCTCCTGTGGAGCAGTTTCTTAAATAGACGATGGTTAACCCCAAACCGGAAAAGATTCCAGTGCAGGCGGAGGCATACAGGGGATTTCCCTGATAAACCGGCAGATAAGGAACTACGTAATCCTGCACAAGGGCAAAGATGATCATGCTCTTCATGGAACGGAGCAAAAAACTCCTTCCCAAAAGCCTGTAACTCACTAATACGATGGGAATGTTTAAGACGATGCTGGTAATGCCCATAGGAAGACCGAACAGAAAGCGCAGAATTAGTGCGATACCAGATACTCCTACGGGTGCGAACTCCGCATTTACCGCAAAATTGTAAATTCCAATGTTAAATAAGATTGCCCCCGCCAGATCACACAGAAGATCGATCCCCAACTCCTTTGGCGAATATTCCTGTTTGATTGTCATCATGAGTGTGCTGCCTCCCTTTCTTCCGCCCCATTTTCTCCTTATAGAAAATAATCATCAATTTCAAATTCTTTTTTTCCGATCTGCACCTGTTTCACCAGGACGTTCACTTCCCCCTCTTCTTCGGTGCAGATTCCGGTCACCTGAATCTGTGTCTTACCATAGGATTCCGTCAAAACCAGTTCTTTATCCATAATTCCCCTGTCTGCAAGCGCTTCCGCCAAATCCAGCAGAACTTCATCTACATCTTCCTTTATATGGTTTCTAACAAATTCCATTTCCAATGCTTCATAAATATCCTGATCAAACATTATCAAAACCCCTCTTTCATTTTCTACCAGCTAATTATAACCCATAGATTCTCCTTGTCAATCACTACCCGTCATGATAGAATCGGTTTATGAAAATGACTATGAATTATACCATAACACAAACGTCTGAAGATATGACTGTAAAACAGTATTTATTAAATCTGGGATATTCCCAGAGCCTCTTAAGACAGCTTCGGAACCGATCAGATGGAATAACGGTTGGGGGAGAGCCGGTCTATACAACCCGCACCCTTAAGCCAGGTGATCTTTTATCCGTCTTTATCTGCGAAGAGGAAAGTTCTAAGAATATTGTTCCCACTCCCATGCCGATACAAATCGAATACGAGGATGAACATATCCTTGTCATTAATAAAGAAGCCGGTGTCCCCATTCATCCGTCCCAGGGTAACTTTGATCATACCCTGGCCAACGGGATTGCCTATTATTTTGAGGAAAAGAACGAGGCTTTTATCTACCGGGCCATCAACCGTCTTGACCGGGATACCACCGGACTTTTGGTTGTGGCAAAAAATCCTTTAAGCGCCTGCATTCTTTCCGATATGGTGAAAAAACGAGAGATTCACCGTCGTTACCTTGCAGTTGTCCAGGGAGAACTTCCCCTAGAAGGGACCATCGACGCTCCTATTGCCCGGGTAGAAGGCTCCACCATAGAACGATGTGTGGATCCGATACATGGAGAAGAGGCGCGCACTCATTATAAACGGCTTTATTATGACCCTGTGACAGGGCATTCTCTTGCAGGCCTTCGTCTGGAAACAGGCCGCACGCACCAGATCCGGGTTCATTTAAAGTCCATCGGCCATCCCCTGCCAGGAGATTTCCTTTATCACCCGGACTACCGTTACATTACCCGTCAGGCCCTGCATTCCTTCCGGCTGGATTTCCTTCACCCAATCAAAAAGGAACCCCTTTCTTTTGAGGCGCCCCTTCCTGGGGACATGCAGTTCCTTGGTATCACATCCACCGAAGGCCTTTGGGATAATGATTTTTAAGAATCCCACCAGCCAGCTTGGCAAACCCAATGGAATATCCGTCGGTATTAACAAGCACCCAGCCTTTTTTATTATCAAGAGAACGGGAAATGTCTCCAGTTAACGTTTCTCCTTTTAAATACTTAATAATTTCCGCTCCATCCGCCGACAGATCGATGGATAAGTATACCTCTTCCTTTTTAAGGAAAAGAGCAAAGCCATGAGAGGGTTCAAATCGGTTCTTTTTCACAGTTCCCAGATGAAGACCCGGACGAATGATTTTCATACCCTTAAAATCAACCATTTCCGGCGGGATTAAATACAGCTGGTCCCCAAAAAGAATATATTCCTTACGGAGAAGCAATGGGGCAGGGTTAACCAGAAGCTCTTTTAAAAATGTTTCTACTTCTTTTATCACAGACTTATCGCTGCTGTACTCCGGCATGGTCTGCTTTTTTACAGAACCCTCATCTTCGCACTTTCTTAATACTGCCAGGTAATGGCCTTCCCCTTCTGACTTATCCGGCCAGATGCGGAAGGTCTTTTTTAATTCTTCCATACCGGATTTGCTCCATTCCGGACGGCCCGGATAGAGTCCGGGACGTGTTCCTGCATCAGCGATGGAAAAATCGGGATGAATAATAAGGAAACGTTCGATGACCTGTTCATTTTCCTCCGGGGAAAAGGTGCAGGTGGAATACACGATGGTTCCGCCAGGCTTTAACATGACGGCTGCATTGGAAAGGATCTCTTCCTGACGGGCCGCACAGACTTTTACATGCTCAGGCGTCCATTCCAGTCTGGCCGTTTCATCCTTTCGGAACATCCCTTCTCCGGAACAAGGAGCATCTACCACAATTCTGTCAAAAAAACCGGGAAACCGAAGAGACAGGCTCCCGGAATCCTCGTTGGAGACAACCGCATTCCCGATTCCCAGGCGTTCTACGTTTTGGGAAAGAATTCTTGCTCTGGCCGGATGGATCTCATTGCTTAGAAGGAAGCCTTTTCCCTGCATCCGCCCTGCAATATGAGTGGTTTTTCCCCCTGGCGCAGCGCATAAGTCAAGGATATTTTCTCCGGGCTTTGGATCTAACAGTTCCACAACGGCCATGGCGCTTGGCTCCTGGATATAATAAAGACCTGCCTCATGGTATGGATGCTTACCTGGCCGCTCGGCTGCCTGGTAGTAATACCCTTCCGCTGCCCATGGAATCTTTTCCAGATGAAATGGGCTGATTTCACGAAATTTCTCCTTGGAAATCTTTAAGGGATTTACCCTTAAGCCCTGTACCCGTTCCTTCTCATAGCTTTCAATAAAAGAATCATACTCCGCTCCTAAAAGCCGTTTCATTTTTTCCCTGAACTCATCTGGTAATTGAATCATTATTTTTCCTCTGAAATTAAATTTTTATATAAAAAAGCACTTGTTTATTATTATTTTCCGAAGTAAGTGCCAAACTAGGAAGAGACGAATGACCGGAGGTGCCTTATGTCCCTATTAACCATTACTGCTTACTTCATTATACCCATATATACCATTCTGTTTGCCTGGGGAACCGATTGGTTTTCATTAAATTTTTCCGTATTAGGAAATATATCCTCCAGAAAAAACTTATTTCTCTTATGGGGTATCATCATAGGAACGTATTTTTATTACATTTTAAAGCGGATCATTAGCGGACTTCCCCGGAACAGAAAAGAAACCGTGATGAGCATCACTGCCCTTTTGCTTTTAGTTCTGGCAGTCATCACGCCTTATTTGCCGGACTCACAGCCCCTTCATGCGGTCTTCCATGTTATTTTATCTTTTTTAGCATCTATTTCTCTTCTTATCTGCCTGTATATGATCGTCTGGAAGCTTTACTGCATGAATCAGGAGGTTTACCGACCCTATCTGCATTGCTTACTGGTGATAACGGTTTTATCCGCCTTTTTATTTTTCCTGACTGGAATCGTGAGTACAGTGCTGGAAATATTTTTCATCCTTTCATGTACCTTTCTGCTTCAAAGGCTTTACCGCAGGGTCCAGGCCCCAAAAAACAGATGGAGATACGATCGGTTATGATAAAATGCGATAAAAAAGGAAAGTGCCCGAAAGAAAGAAATTTTCTTACGGGCACTTCCATTTTTCCTGGTACCATGCCAGCGATGATAAAAATAACTGAATGAATTATAAAACAAAAACCCCTGCTTTGTCAATAAAAAACATCCTCTGCCTTGAGGCCGGTGATGGTTAAGGCCGGATCACCAGTCGGGCACCTGACATTTTCTCTACAATCTCATACATATTTGTTACTGAGCCAACCTTCAGCTTGTCCGCTAATTCATAAAAATTTAAGCAGGTTCCGCAGGTAAGGATTTCCACTCCCTGCGCTTCTAAGCTCTTTAAATCCTCCAGAGACTGGGAGCCTTCCACGGATAACCTTGCTCCTCCATTGTAGAGAAGGACCGTTTCAGGGAGTTCTTCCAGCTGGGTAAGGGCATATACAAATCCCTTCATCAGAATGCGTCCAAGCTCTTCATTGCCGCCGCCCATCTGATCCGATGAAAGCACTGCAACAAGACCTTTTTTTCTGGCATCGGGAAGGCATTCCTCTTCTTTTGCTGCTTCTACCATATTGCCTGATTCTCTGTTTACGTGGAACAGGATTTCAAATTCCCCTTCCGATTTTTTCTCTGAAACCGGAGAAACTCCTTCATAATTCCCCAGCTTCATCACGTTCTGAACTGCAATTTCATTGTCCACGAGTACCTTTAATATCCCCTCTTCCATGCCCTTTAATGCCTCTTTTGCCTTAATAACCGGCTGTGGGCATGCCAGGCCTCTTGCATCAACAATTTTTTCCATTTTACCGTTCTCCTTTGCTTCTATTTTCTCTTTCCAGTTCTTCCATCACAATAATCATGGACCTTAAAAGCCGCCTGTCATTCTTTGAAAGCATAGCCGCCTTCTGCACCATTTCAATGATTTCATAGTCATTCTGACCAGATTCCCCGTCTTCTGCCTCTTCCTCCAACAGGGAAAAGAAATCCGACATTTTAAGGCCGAATGCACTGCAGATCCTACCGAGTTTCGGCAGGCTGATATTGGCTCTTCTTCCGAACAAACTGGACAATGTGGACTGAGCGATCCCGCTTTCTTTTGATAACCTGTACATAGACCACTCTTTGCTTTTGTTGATTTCCTCGATTTTCTTAAGTACTGCCTCGTTGTCCATACAGCTATCCCTCACTTCCATAGATACAATTATAGTAGTATATAGAATGCAGCTTTGATAGATTGCAATATTCGCTGTATATGCTTCTATTATTTGTAGTGTCTATGATCTGCAAGGTTTCAAAATTACGTTTTCTTATAAATCTTAAAGCCGGGACCAGTCCTATTAAGGACCGCCCCGGCTTTTCCTCTGTTTATTCTTCGTCTTCGCCTACCAGCTCATCATATTCCGCTTCGTCCAGTAATTCGTCAAAGGCTTCCGCAACGATCTCATATTCATCGTCATCTTCGATATTTTCAAGATTTGGCTGCCCATCCTCCTTCTCAGAATAACGGTACAGATAAACTTCTCCTTCTTCTGCCTCAGGGCCATTCATAGGAAGCAGAGCAATATAATCTCTTTCGCCTGCTGTGAAAATGGTAAGTACAACGCATTCTAACTCTTTTCCATCATCCAGGGTAAGTGTAACTGTCATTTCCTCCTGCGGTTCCATATCTTCCCGCTCTAAATTAGGATCCTGTGCCATTCTGATACCTCTCTTTTTTCTTAATCTAGTTGTACGGCGCATCTGTCGCCTGCTTCCACTCTATCAAACTATCCGGCAAAAATCAAGGGATTTTACCGTTAATATTCAATTCCCTTCCTCGCTGAAATACCTCTGTCGTATGGATGCTTCACCTTTCTGATTTCCGACACATAATCCGCCATTTCTACAAGTTTTTCTGAGGGCTCTCTTCCTGTGAGAACCACTTCAAGACCCTCAGGACGTGCAGAAAGAAACTCCAAAACCCGTTTTTCCTCTACAAGGCCAAAATTACATACCGCCATAATTTCATCCAGGACAAGGAGATCGTAATTCTCCTTCGCTGCCTTATTTAAGGTCATCTCAAGCAGCTGAGAATAGTAGATCCCCGCTTCTTTTTTCTGCTCAGGGGACATTTTTGAAAAAAAACCAAAACTCCGCTCACAGGGCGTTACCGTAATGCGGTCAAGTCCGCATAATGCATTTACTTCACCGGAATGATCAGTTTTTAAGAAACGGGTAATGAGCACCCGTTTCCCGCTGCCGCAGGCGCGCACAGCCAGTCCGATGGCAGCCGTTGTCTTTCCTTTTCCATCCCCACAGTATATGTGTACACAGGATTTCATATCTCTATCTCCTTTCATCTCCCTATTTCTGCCCCGGTCATTCCCGATCCAGATATTCCCGGACAAAACGGGAAACTTCCTGCTTTTTGCTGTATCTCTCCCGCACGTAATTGACGTGGAGCCGTTCCTTAGACCTTGTCATGGCCACATAAAACATCCGCCGCTCCTCTTCTAAATCAGCAGGGAGAACTGCCTTCTGATGAGGCGTCACTCCTTCATTGGCATCCAGAATGTAGACGATCCGGTATTCCAGGCCTTTAGAGCTGTGCATGGTCATAAGGGCGACTCCCATGGAATTTCCTTCCCTCAGCTGGGCCTGGGCTTTTAATTCCTCCCCATATTCCTTCATATGACGGAACCATTCCTCTGCCGTGTGATAACCGGCGGCACTCTCCTGAATCTGGTCCAAAACCTCCAAAAGCTCCTCCGGCTTCATCCTACGGTACTGGGCGTATTCCCGAATGTAATCATCATAACCCACTGCTTTCCGGATATAGTTTACAGCAGCCACAGGTGCCATATTCCTGATCATCTTTAAATCGTATTCCAGCTGTTCGATCCGTTCCACCATCCAGCCCCTGTCCTGATAAAAGGACTTCACGGATTCCCAATTCACCGGGTTATGTTCCACCGCATCCCGGCTGATATAGCGATTCGGCCGGTTGATGATCTGGAGCACATTGGCCCTGGACAAATCGCCGGACGCTGCCTGGATATAGGAAATTATGTTTTTTGCAATCCAATGATCGTATAGATTGGGAACGGAATCCTTCATGGAGAAGGGGATGTTATATTCCATAAACTTTTCGATTAACAGCCTTGGGCCCAGATTCGTCCGGTAAAGTACCGCAATCTCCTGCCAGGCAAACCCTGCCTTTGCATAAGCCATAATTTCCTGAACGATCTCTAAAGTTTCCTCCTGAGGATCCTGCCATACTCTTGTAACAATCGGCTTTCCATGACCTTTTTTTGTAATGATCCTTTTAGGAAAACGCATCTCATTGTGAGCGATCAGCTTTCCAGCGGCCTCCACGATTTCACTGGTACTTCGGAAATTGATATTTAAAAGAACCTTTTTCGCTCCCTGATAGTCCTTTTCAAAGCCCAGCATAATTTCCGGTTTCGCTCCCCGGAACCGATAGATGGACTGGTCATCATCACCTACAATAAACAGGTTGTTTTCCGGTGCAGCCAGCATCCGGACAATTTCGTACTGTACCCGGTTAATATCCTGAAACTCATCCACCAGAATATACCGGTACTTTTTCTGCCATGCTGCCAGGATGTCCTTTCTCTGGACAAATAATTCATAGCACATCACCATCATATCGTCAAAATCAATGAGATTGGCCTTACGGAGCCGGTCCTCATAGTCCTGATAGAGCTGTTTGAATATTTCCTCAGAGCAGTTTTTGGAATAATAGTGATCTAAGTCAATCATCTCTCCTTTTACAGAGCTGATTTCCGACAGGATGGAAGTCACGAATTCCGCCTCATCTTCCACCTCTACCTGATTCTTATCCATAGCTTCCTTTATGTACTGGATCTTCTGTTCCTCCCTTACAATGCTGCGGGCATCGTACCGGTAAGCAAACTTTAAGATCCTGAAAAATATGGCATGAAAGGTTCCAAAGCTGACGGCAGACGGCCTGCCGTCCACAAGGCTTTCAAAACGTTCCTTCATCTCCCTGGCAGCTGCTTTTGTAAAAGTGATGACCAGGATATTGGACGGATCCACATCGTATTTCTCAATTAAATGACAGATCCGGTGGGTGATGGTAAAGGTCTTTCCTGAACCTGGCCCGGCAAGGACCAGCATGGGACCTTCGTGGTGAAGGATTGCCTCCTTCTGGGCTCCCTCATATGTGACCTGTTCCTTCATAGTTTCCTCCGTATCTGGAATCATGCCTGACCGGCAGACCCCGTCAAAACAAAAGCAGAGGTCCGGTCATATCCGGAGCCTCTGCTTCTGCAATTATAATTATTGAGCTCCATTGCTTAAAAGCTGGATTCCCTTTTTAATTCTCGTAAGGGTCTCTTCTTTTCCAAGGATCTCCATAATCTCGGTAGCGCCTGCGGGAGTCATCTGCTTTCCTGAAACTGCGGTGCGGATGGGCCACATAACAAAACCGGTTTTATATCCCTTTTCGGAAACATACTTTGAAAGCGTTTCATACAACGCATCATTGCTGAAATTCTCCTGAGCTTCCAGGATTGGAAGCACATCCTGCAATAAGTCAAGGGATGTTTCGCTGCCTGTCTTCATTTTCTTATTGGTGTACATGGCAGTATCGTATTCCGGCAAAGTCTCAAAGAAATCAATATGGTCTGCAATATCAGGAAAAACTTCAATTCTTGTTTTAACCATAGCTGCGATCTTCTTTAAGTCCAAATCCTTCTTAATAACAGCCTTCAGATAAGGCTCCGCCAGCTGGTAGAACCGGTCAAAGTCCATGGATTTCATATATTCGCTGTTCATCCACCGAAGCTTGGTCATATCGAAAACTGCCGGGGATTTGCTCATATTGCGGAAGTCAAATTCCTTTATTAATTCATCCAGGGAGAAAATCTCCTGATTGCCCACAGGGGACCAGCCAAGAAGGGCAACGTAATTTACAACAGCCTCAGAAATGAAGCCCTGCATGATTAAATCCTCATAAGAAGAATGGCCGCTTCTTTTACTCAGCTTCTTGTGCTCCTCGTTGGTAATCAGCGGACAGTGCACATATACCGGAACGTCCCAGCCAAATGCGGCATAAAGACGGTTATACTTTGGAGAGGAGGACAGATATTCGTTTCCTCTCACTACATGGGTAATTCCCATAAGATGATCATCTACCACGTTTGCAAAATTATATGTTGGAAATCCGTCGGATTTGATTAATACCATATCATCTAACTCTGAGTTGTCCACGGAAATGTCTCCGTATATCTCATCATGGAAAGAAGTCGTTCCATCGGTAGGATTGTTCTGACGGATGACGTAAGGCATACCTGCCGCCAAATTGGCTTCTACCTCTTCTTTGGAAAGATGGAGGCAGTGCTTATCATAAGTCATGATCTCCTGACCATCCACGGTCTTTTTAAGGGAATCCAGTCTCTCCTGAGTACAGAAACAGTAATAAGCCTCTCCGCTTTCTACAAGCTTTTTCGCATATTCCAGATAAATACCGGAGGCCTGGCGTTCACTCTGTACATAGGGGCCTACGCCGCCATCCTTGTCCGGACCTTCGTCATGGATAAGGCCGGTCTCTTTTAAGGTTCTATAAATGATCTCGACAGCACCTTCCACAAAACGTTCCTGATCTGTATCTTCAATGCGGAGAAGGAAATCGCCGCCTTCATGTTTTGCAATCAGAAAAGCATACAATGCAGTTCTTAAATTCCCTACGTGCATACGGCCCGTAGGACTTGGTGCGTATCTTGTTCTTATTTTACTCATTGTGAACACACTCCTATATCTTCATTCTCGTAATGGGCCGGTTAAAGGAAGTCACGCCAAAGCCACGTAGTTCATTATATAACGAACCTATAGAAAAAACAATGATTTAACGTAATTTTCCAAAGCAATTATAATCCCAGAAGCTTGCAAGCCAGCCGGAAATATATGATCAGGCTGACCGCATCCACGATTGTGGTAATAAGGGGAGCCGCCATAATCGCCGGGTCCATATGGAACACCTTGGCTGCAATGGGTAGAACGCCTCCAATGGTCTTTGCCACGATAACTGTGATCAAAAGGCTGAGCATCACTGTCAGGCAAAGCATCTCCTGCCCAGGATAAAGGATGATCAGACGTATATAATTCACAATCCCCAGGATCACTCCTACAATGATGGCTACCTTTAATTCTTTAAAAATCACACGGAAAAAGTCTTTTGTTACGATCTCGCCTACTGCCATACCTCTGATAATCATGGTGCTGCTCTGACTTCCTGCATTGCCGCCCGTATCCGTTAGCATGGGAATAAAGGTTACGAGCAAAGGAATCACCGCAAAGGCCGATTCATATCTGGCCAGTATTCCGCCGGTCACCATGCTGCTGATCATCAGTACGAGAAGCCACATAATCCTGTTTTTCGCCAGCTGGAACACGCTGGTTTTTAAATACGGCTTTTCACTGGGAATCATGGCTGCCATCTTTTCAAAGTCTTCCGTGGCCTCCTGTTCCATCACATCCACAACGTCATCCACGGTAACGATCCCCACCAGGCGTTCTTCATGGTCCACCACAGGAAGGCTTAAAAGACCGTATTTACGAAAGCTGTCCGCCACGTCCTCCTGGTCCTCTGTTGTGACCGCCTTTATGACATGGGTATCCATAATATCACCGATGGCAACCTCATAGGGATTCATTAAAAGATCCTTGACCGTGACCACTCCCTCCAGCCTTCTAGTGGCATCCATCACATAGCAGGTGTAAATCGTTTCTTTATCCACTCCATGCAGCCTGATATAGTCAAAGGCCTGCATTACGGTCATGTTCTTTTTAAGGCCCACATATTCAGCCGTCATAATGCTTCCGGCGCTGTTTTCCGGATAGTTTAAAAACTGGTTGATCAGCTTTCTGGTATCAGGGGTCGCATTCCGCAGAACCCTTTTTACCACGCTGGCCGGCAGTTCCTCCAGCATGTCCACCGCATCATCCACAAATAAATCTTCTACAATTGTTCCCAATTCGTGATCTGTCATGCTGTTTATAATATGCTCTTGCTTCTCTACCTCCAGGCATGCGAATACATCACTTGCCAGCCCCTTAGGAAGCATCCGGAACACCACCACTGTTTTTTCTGAATCCAATGCTTCAATGAAAGCTGCAATATCCACTTCATTGAATTCCATCAGCATATCCTTCAGTTTTCTGAACTGACGGCTGTCGGCCAGCTCCATCAGTTCTTCCACATTGTAATTCTCCTGCATCTTTCTCTTCCTCCACCTGAACCTTTTTTTCCGTCTCGGCTATATGGAAGCAGAACAAATACTGCCTTGCAGGCAGCTTCCAGCAACGTAAAATAGCCAGAATTACAGGACTGCCTGTAATTCATGGCTATCATAAACGCAAAGAAACGTACTCTTTTAACGGCAGCGAAACCAAAGCAGACCCGAAGTACAGGATTCTGCCCTCACTGCCGTACGCCTATGATCATTGTCTGCTTCCATCTTATGACTTCGACCTTCCACTCTGGTTCACTTCCTTTCCTAAATGATTTTCTTAATTAAGGATAACAGCTGCCACTATAAAAAGCAAGCCCTAACCGGCACTTCTCTCTTATTCCATACCAGGCCCCACTGACTGTACATCGGAATCAGGGCCACCTGGGCCAATGCCGGGAAAATAATCCTCATCGGAATCCATATCTCCCGGAAATACCGGGGGAACCGTTTCTTTCGGCTTGGTGACTCCCGGACCGATCTCCTGGGGCTTGCTGGTTGAATCTTCCTGCTTGGGTAAGTATGCGGCATGGTTTGCCGCCTCATCCAGCTGTGTTTTTAATCCATCATAATATTCGGTGCCAACCAGCTGGTCTAAAAGTCCGTAGGCAGTGTTTATGGTTTCCTCTGTAGAACTGTCCCGGTGAGTCAGTGCAGATAGTTCCCCGATCAAAGACTGGAGAGAAGAAACTGTCTGTTCCACCGCCTGTTTGGCTGCCTGGGAAGACTCTAAATCTCTTTGGGCCTGGGCCTCCACCTTTTTACGATCTTCCTCTTCCTTCCACTTACTTCCGTTGGCTTTGGCCGTTTGTTCTGCGACTGAAGAAAACAGATCCTTCCTTCCTGTTTCAGCGTCGGTCTTTTCCCCTGTGGAATCCACATTCTTAAGGGAAACCGTTGCCGGCATATCCCAATCCATAACCGGAAGCCCATTGTTTATCCCGGTCATAAATTCCTGCCAGATCTTTCCGGAATAGGTTTTACCGTAAACTCCGGGCATGGCCTTTGGAGTGTCATATCCTACCCAGACTGCTGTTGTGTAATGCTTTGTATACCCGCAAAACCAGGTGTCCTTATTGCTGTTGGTGGTTCCGGTCTTTCCGGCAGCCGGAACGCCAAGTCCCAGGCCATTCCCTGTACCATAAGGCTTATCCAGGGTACCCTTTAACACATCGGTGATCATATAAGCGGTATCTTCCGTAAATATTCTTTCATCCGCCTGGTTTCCATTGTATATTTCACCGTCATACTGGCTTTCTAAGCTGACGATACATGTTTTATTGCTGTATAACCCTTTGTTTGCTAAAACGGAATATCCCCTTGCCATATCCACTACTCTGGCACCTTCCGTAAAGCCTCCGATGCTCATGCTGCTGTTTCCGTTATCCATATAGCTGATGCCTGCAAAATGCATCTTGCCAAGATAGCTGATGCCTTTGTCAACGCCAATGTCTCCTAACACCTGCCAGGCCACCGTATTTAAGCTTCGGTTCAATGCCTCTCTCACGGATATATTGCCAAAATAGTTTCCTCCGCTGTTTTTGGGTCCTTTATCAAACAGATGGTCATTCACCAGTCTGGAGGGATAATAATATCCGGTTTCAAAGGCAGGAGCATAATCGATCAGCGGTTTTATGGTAGATCCTGGCTGGCGCTTACTTAAGAATCCCCGGTTGTACTCATCATCCGTACCCCGGCCGCCCACAATGGCCACCACATATCCGGTCTGGTTGTCAATGCATACCGCTGCCCCTTGTAAGGCAAATTTCCCATTCTCCTGCAGATCCTTAAAACCTTTCAGTCGGTTGTCTATAATCTCCTGCAGTGAATTCTGGATCGATGTCTCCAGGCTGGTATGTATTTCAAAGCCTCCGTTTCGGATCATATCGCTCTTTGCCTGATAAAGCTCCTGATACTGCTCTCTATATGAATCGTAAGAAGCCTGGTTATTAAAAACATACTGGAAAACAAAATCATCGTTCTTCATTAATTCCAAAGCAGCACAGTGAATGGCATAGCTTGTCAGATAATTTTCCTTTGTTCCCGGCTCATAGATCTTCGCAACGGTCAAAGGCTGAGCCTTGGCGTTTTCCTTTTCCTCTTCCGTAATAAAATTACAGAGAGCCATATTATCAATGATCTGGTTTCTCTTCCAGGTTGCATTTTCCGGATGGGCCACCGGATCATACCTTGACGGATTGTTGCTGATGCCCGCTAAGGTTGCCGCCTCCCACACGGTTAAATCCTTTGCTTCCTTATCAAAATAATAGCGGCTGGCCTCCGATACGCCGTAACACCGGTTGGCAAAGAAGTTGGTGTTGCAGTAAAACTCCAGGATGTCCGACTTGGAGTACTTATCCTCCATTCGGGGCGCCGCGAAAAATTCGGTCAGCTTTCTCTGGATCGTCTTCTCCTGGGTCAGATAAGTATTCTTAATCACCTGCTGGGTGATGGTACTTCCTCCCTGGGTGGCTTTGCCTTTGTTTTTTAAGTATACCACACCAGCACGCATTAACCCCTTGTAGTCGATGCCATGATGCTTATAAAACCTTCTGTCCTCCTGTGCAATATAGGCATTCTGAAGGTTCTTGCTGATCCCTGAAATCGGGACATATTCATAGTGACCGGAATTGATGGTTCCGATCAGGGTTCCGGCAGAATCATATATTCTCGTATCCGTTGGCTGGGAAAAATCAGTCTTGACCGTATTGCTTATAATGACATCTGCTTTTTCTTTGCAGGTCATAATTTCATTCTGAAATTTTAAGAATACAATGCCACCGGCAAGGCATCCCAAAACCATAACTCCCAGAAATACGAAAAGAATGACTTTAATTGGCCGAAAGAATATGGACCAAAGACTTTTGGGTTTCTTTTTATGTTTCGCCATATCATGTGCCTCCTTTTCATCAATTTGTGTATGCTGTTTACAAGCTTAATGTTGAAAGATGTCTTACTTTCAACCTCTGTATATGACAAAAACGGGAAGCCTCTTTATTAAGACTTCCCGTTTGTTTTCAGAGCTGATGACGGGACTCGGACCCGTGACCTCCTCACTACCAATGAGGTGCGCTACCACCTGTGCCACATCAGCATCTTTTTTCGTTCATCGCTGAACCTCGTATATCATAGCATGGAGAAATCTGTTTGTCAACGTTTATTTTAATTTTTTACTAAAATACATAAAATAGCAAAAATTTCAGATTTTTACCATAAAATCCATTCTTATGTCAGGATCTCCGGAACCGGAAGAAAGCAGGAAACCGGCTTACGATTTGTTTCCTATTCTCTTCCGCCCTTCTTTATAAAACGCCTTCAAAACTTTCCCGAAGGTATCACATGAATGTTGAAACTGCTTCATTTCATCATCCGTCAACGACAGGGAAATGATTCTCTGAATCCCGTTTTTATTGATAATACAGGGTACTCCTGCGTATACATCGGACTGCCCGTATTCACCCTTCAGCATGGCTGATACCGTAAAAACACTGTTCTCATCTCCAAGGATAGCCCTGGTGATTCTGGTGAGAGCCATGCCGATCCCATAATAGGTGGCCTGCTTAGCCTCAATGATCCGGTATGCTGCTCCACGGACCTCGTCTTCGATCCGTTCCAGTTCCCCCCTGCATACTACGCCCTCCTCTTCGCAAAGGGACAGGATGGGCTTTGTAGCAATCATGGCCTGGCTCCAGGGCACAAACTCGCTGTCTCCGTGCTCACCCATGACATAGGCATGGACATTCCTTGGATCCACCCGCAGGGAATCTCCTAACAGGTACCGGAGCCTGGCCGTGTCCAGAGTCGTACCGCTTCCAATCACCCGCTTGGGATTAAAGCCTGACAACGAATAGGTAATTCTCGTCATAATATCCACCGGATTGGTAGCTACCAGGAAAACCCCGTTAAAGCCTGATTCCGTTACTGGACGAACAATGGACTGGAATACTGCTGCATTGCGCTTTAGCAAATCAAGCCTTGTCTCCCCGGACTTTTGGGCTACTCCCGCACAAATCACGACAATATCTGCATCCGAGCAGTCTTTGTATTCTCCGGTATAAATCTTCATATGGGATGCAGAAAAAGCAAGACCATGATTTAAGTCCATTGCCTCGCCCTCCGCCCTTTTCCGGTTGATGTCGATTAAAACCAGTTCGTCGCAGACTCCCTGGTTTAAAAGGGAATAGGCATAGCTCATTCCAACCATGCCTGTACCAACTAATACAATCTTTCTTTTATCTGTTCTCATAATCCGGCCACACTCCTCTTATTGTTAAAGATAGTGTATCTGTATGAAATGCAAACTATGCACTCCTACAGTCCCCGATCTATTTTTTTTGCCATTAATTCACTGTTGCTGCTGTAAATGACAGCGTTTTCCCTGGTGATCTTTCCTTCTTTATATAAATTCAAAAGACTGGTATCCATGGAAATCATACCTTCTCCCTGGCCGGTGGCGATCACAGAATCGATCTGATGGGTTTTGGACTCACGGATCATATTCCTGATTGCATTGTTAAAAAACATTATTTCAAATGCCGGATAGACACTTCCATCTACAGCAGGAATCAGCTGCTGGGAGACCACGGCCTGAACGACCATGGAAAGCTGCATCCGGATCTGCTGCTGTTGGTTTGGCGGGAAGTTATCAATGATGCGGTCAATGGTATTGGCCGCTCCCACCGTATGTAAGCTTGAAATCACCAGATGACCGGTTTCCGCTGCTGTCATGGCGATCCGTATGGTTTCATAATCCCTCATCTCACCCACAAGGATCACATCCGGAGCCTGGCGCAGTGCCGCCCGAAGGCCGGTCACATAGCTGTCCGTGTCTGTGGTTACCTCTCTCTGAGTTACCACGCTCTTCTTATGGCGGTGCAGATATTCCAGAGGATCTTCCAGGGTGATCACATGGGAATTGCGAGTATTATTGATCTTGTCAATGATGCAGGCAAGGGTGGTCGTCTTACCACTTCCTGCCGGCCCTGTGACCAGAACAAATCCTTTTGTCATCCTGGCAATATCCATGACAACCTCAGGAATATGAAGCGTTCTGTAATCAGGCAGTTCAAAGGTCACCACCCGGATCACCGCTGCAAGGGAACCTCTCTGGCGGAATACGCTGGAGCGAAATCTGGAAACCCCGGGAAGAGCAAAGGAAAAATCGTCATCTCCGTGCTCCCGTACCTTATCCATGGTTCTGTTTCCTGCCAGCTCATACAATTCCGTGATCAATGTCTCCATTTGAGCCGGAGATAGCTTTTCTTCATTCTGATTTATGATCCTGCTTCCTATTTTATAGGAAAACGGCATGCCTGGCACCAAAAAGATATCCGATGCCTTCTGCGACACGGCAGCACTTAACAAATCTTTTACTTTCATCTCCCAGTCTCCTGATTCTTAGTTTCCCCGCCTGTCCACACCGGCATGGAATGATCAATCTCGTAATCCTCTGTCTGAATTACCTTCCACTTTGATATCTGGATATTTTCCTTTCCCTCCGGAGGGAAAACCAGTTCTATATTAAGGGCTTGGGACCGTTCCATGGGGATATTGACTGTCACGGTTCCTTTATCCGGTTCATAGGCATCACCAAATTCCTGTGACAAAAGCCGTTTCCGCTCCTGGGGATCCTGGCTCATTTCCCGGACTTTCGCCGCACGTTTTAAAACCATCTGGTAAAAGGCCTCTCCCTCCCCGTCAGCCCGGTAGTACTCTGTCACAGCAGAAGCATTGCGTTCTGCCAGATTGTGCTCACTTTTGGCTGTGCTAAGGGAAAGCATCCCAAAGGTTATCAGGCACATGACAATGAATATGAGGATAAGGGAAGGGCTGCCTAAATTGGCCTTGTATCCATTCTCCTGTTTTGCCATGGTTTCACCTCCGTTACTGTTGCGTTTCATGTCTGGTCACTGTAAGGGTATAGACTCTTTTCCCGTTTTTGCTTACGGTCACTTCCATATGTCCCGGCCCGGTTATGTCTGCCCTTACATCAAAAACAGTCCTCTCTTTTTCACAAGGATTGCCGGACTGATCAAAGCCCATTGTATAGCCGTCGGATTCTTCCTCCTGCCCATAAGCCTGAAACTTTTTTTCAAGTCCCTCCGGACCCTCTGCTTTCCAGACCTCTGCTACACTTTGGGCGATCAGAACGCCCTGGTTTAAATCCGCTGCCTCCCGGCTCATAACATCCGCTTTTACAAATGTTTTTATACAGATGCCAGCGCAAAGGATAAAGAAAAAAACAACGGCAATCATCTCCATCATAAATACGCCTGAGGGGTGTTTCCTATTCATCATCCGCCCCTCCGCTTCTTAAGGAAAGCCAGAGGCTGCCTCCGCCTTCCATCTCCGTTTTTATATGCAGAAGCCTTCCCTCCATCTCCATGGAAACCGGGCTGCATTCCAGAATCTCATTTCCGTCTCCAACTCCCAGTCCGCTTTCTTCGTCTGTAAATAACTCCCACAGCCTGCCATCCTGGTAATAAATAAGGGTCATATAAACCGAATCCTGTATCTCCTGTTCCAGCTTAAGGACAGAGATCCCGGCCATCTCTGTAAGAGAAACCCGGCCGGTTTCATCCCCTTGCCTCACCTTATTGGCTATGTAACTTAAGGCTACATCCTTTTGATAGGTATTCTCCGCTCTGGCATTGATATTCTCATAGACTTTGCCTCCGATGAGCACCGAGAATAAAGCGCAGAGCACAAATACAAGAAACAGCAGTATGGTAAACAGAGCATTGGCCATCTGACCTCTCTGATATTCTTTTCCGCTCACTTGCCCACCTCCCGGTTATCGTTCATGGGGATTGACCGTAATATCCGGCATAAAGTTTGAAGCAAAGCCGCTGTAAAAAACATCATACCGGTTTCTGTCAATCTGAATCCCATAATTTTCTTCCAGATATTCCACGTTTGGCGGATATCTTCCCTCAATGGCATAGCACTGCACCGAAGTCCTGCGTATGGCATCCCGAAGGGTATCAGCTCCCTTTGCATCGGCTTGTCTCGAAAAGAAGAGAGTCCCTGAAACAAAAAGAGCAACCGCACATGCAAAAGCCAGCAAAGAGAACAGCTGACCAAAGACCTCCCCGGGAGATTGTTTCCTTTTCATCATCAAGCCGCCCCCTATCCGATCGCCGATAAGACACTGACAAGGGGAAGCATGACGGAAAGAAGCACCAGCCCCACTGCAACGGCAAGCACTGCCACCACCGTAGGTTCAAACCGGCTGACCATATGTTCCATGGCCGTGTCCGCTTCGTCTTCATAGCTTTTGGATATTTCATCCATAACCCGATCCAGTTGTCCGCTTCTGGTACCTACCTTTATCATCTGCGCATAGAAGCCGTTAAACAACCCGGTATTCTTCATAGCGGTATAATAATCGGTTCCATCCTCAAGCTCTTTTGCGCACTGCCTGATCTTTTCTTCCACTGCCTGATTCTCAACCAGCTGCCCAGCCAGCTCCATCCCCTTTTCCAGCTCCAGTCCGCTGTGAAGAGTCAGTGCAAGGACCGCGGTAAAGCGCCGCTTGGATATTGCAAGAGCCATGCGGCTCCTTTTTTTTATCCAGTGGATCAGCCGTTCCGCAACCAGAAGCTTTTTCCCCTTCCTGCCAAGAAGCCACACCAGGACAGCAGCGAGGGTCAAAAGAATCCCAAGTACCAGGGCAACTGCACAGAATACGCCTCCAAGCCTTGTTGCAGCAAGAGAAACCGGCGACATCTCTGCCCCCAGCTGTTGGTATACCTGTTCAAATATGGGCATAACTTTGGCAAACAAAACCAGAAGAACCACCAGAAGCATGAAAATCATGATGATGGGGTATGTAACTGCATTCCTGATATTTTTCATGAGGATATGCTCTTTTTCATAATATCCGGCCAATGACTCCATGATCTGATCCAGGGTACCAGTCTCTTCCCCCAGCTTTGCCATCCGAATCACATAGGCTGGATAAAAGCCTGTATTCTCCAGTACTTTTGAGAAAGGAACCCCAAGCTCAGCCTCTTCTGCCATCTGCTTAAGAATTTGTTTCTCTTCCTCCCATACAGAATCCTCCGCCATAACAGACAATCCCTCATCAAGAGGGATCGCCGAATGGAGAAGAATTGATATTTGAAGGCAGAAAGCGGAAAGTTCCCTTGCGGAATATCGCTTTTTCGCTTTCATTTTCATCTGTCGTATCTCCTTTTAATGAAGTTCTTTAGTATGTATATTTCGCCTTATAATTGGAACTGTTTGTGATATATTGCTGTATGGACGGATCACTGCCTCCGGAGGATGCAAACGTCGGGTCCATAAGCTTCCAGTCATATCCGTCAAAATAGATGATATTATCCACCCAGCCCTGGCCTTCAATATAAACATTGACCCATGCATGATAAAGGCTGCCTGTATAGCCCACCACAAGCTTTGTGGGGATATTCTGGGAACGCAGCATGGCAGTCATAACTGCCGCATAATCAAAACAGATTCCCTTTTTCTGAGACAGCACCTGATCCACATCAGGCAGATAGCCGGACTGGACAGAGCTTGCCAGTGCCGTATCATAGGTAAAATTCTTTACAACAAAGTTATAAACATTGGTGACTACACCAATGGCATCAGGTGCGGAAGCCGCAAGCTCCTCCCCCTTTTTTACCACCGCACTTCCGGAAGTAAAATTCACATACTGATTGGGGTATAGAAACGGCTCAAACTGATCTGCTAGTGTTACCTTGATATCGCTGCTGGATTTTATGGCGTACTGGTTCCCCTGTACCTGTTCTAAAACCCGGACCGTATAGTTTCCGTTTCCTTCTGTAAGAGGAAATACCTCATAGGAAGATCTGGCATTTAAATCATAGGAATAAGTCTCGCCTCCGTTTTTTATGACCTGTACTTTTATCTTGGATGAATTACCGCTATACTGGACCATCACATAGCCATGACTGGCGTTTGATGCATCCACCAGTGCCGTACCGTTTCCATAGGTAACCGTTCCCGGAGCCTGAGGGGTTCTCACATTGCTCCCGGAAGGTTTTGAATAAAGAGGAACTGCTTCATCCTCAATGCTCACTACGGTCTTCCACTCAATACTTTCCTCTGTACTGTCTGCCGCAGCAATATTACTGCCAGAAACAAATCCGCCAAAAGAAAACAGGATCGCTGCGCAAGCAGCCGCCATAACCGTACCATTCTTATTTATGATCATCACTCCTCATCTATTATCCCAAACGTTGTCTTACAATCTCATAAGCCAGCACACCTGCCGCTACAGAAGCATTCAGAGAATCAATATCCCCCTTCATGGGTATGGATGCCACCATGTCACAGGTTTCTTTGATCAATTTTCCTACGCCGCTTCCTTCGCTGCCGATTACAAGGCCGATCGGCCCTTTTAAGTTAACCCGGTACATCACATCTCCATCCATATCGGCACAGACAAACCACATTCCCTTTTTCTTTAATTCTTCCATGGTCGCTGTGAGATTGGTAACTTTAGCAACAGGTGTATAATTAAGCGCCCCTGCCGATGTCTTTGCAACGGTTGCAGTAAGACCAACAGCCCGGCGCTTAGGGATGATAACCCCGTGGGCTCCTGCTAAATTTGCCGTACGGATGATCGCTCCCAGATTGTGAGGGTCTTCAATTCCGTCTAACAGAAAGAGGAAAGGAGGTTCTCCCTTTTCTTCCGCCGCCTTTAGCATATCTTCCACCTCTGCATATTCATAAGCTGCAGCATGGGCAATCACGCCCTGGTGATGCCCTTCTTCAGACATCTGGTCCAGGCGCTCTCGTTCTACAAAATTAATGATGGTGTCTTTCTTTTTTGCTTCCCTGATAATGGACTGGATGGGGCCATCCTGGACTCCCTTTTGCACATACAGCTTATCAATGGTTTTTCCGGAACGGAATGCCTCCAACACGGCATTCCTTCCCTCTATGGTAAATTCCTCTATCATTCCAGTTCTCCTATTCGTTCAAGTCCTCTGCCTACCAGGGTGACCAGACGGTCTAAATTGCCATTTAAATACAGGTATCCGCACAGGGCTTCAAATCCGGTAGCAGTCCTGTAATCGGCAACAGTTGCGTGTTTTGCGGTTGTCACAGATTTCGCATTGCGTCCCCGCTTGTATGTTGCCACCTCTTCCGGAGTTAAGTCCTCGTCTTCAAGAAGCCGGCGGATAATCTCCGCCTGCGCTCCTGCGTTCACCAGCCTTGCACTCTTCTTATGCATATTATTCACCTGAGTGCTTCCATGGTTCATCACCTTTGTCCGCACGATCAGTTCATAAACCGCATCGCCGATATAGGCGAGTGCCAGCGGGGAATAGGTTTTCACATCCACTTCTTTTAGTTTTAACGTATCCTTAAAAAAATCAGAAAACGCTTCCACTGATGTTATATTCTCTTCCATTTTACACCTTCCCTGGTGTCCTCCAGAACAATGCCCTTTTCTAAAAGTTTTCCGCGGATTTCATCGGCAAGGGCAAAATTCTTGTCTTTTCTGGCCTGCTGCCTGCCTGCGATCATGGTTTCAATTTCGTCATCCAGGATCTCTTCTTCCTTTTCCGTAATGATTCCAAGAACATCACACAGCCTTTCGATGCTTTCCTTTAAATAAGTTACATATTCTTTGGAGCTGTCTTCATTTGTGGTGGAATTGCTTAATTTTACCAGCTCAAAAACAGCGGAAATGGCATCTGCCGTATTAAAGTCGTCATCCATGGCAGCCTCATATTTAGAAACCAGCTCCTGTACGGCATTTTTATCTTCATGATCAAGAAGTTTTTCTGTCTTTGCAGAAGCTTCCAGATCCTTTAATTTATCAATTGCAGTTAAAATTCTTTCTAATCCGTTCTTTGATGACTCCATCAATTCGGCGCTGAAATTAATAGGGCTTCTATAATGAGCACTCAGCATAAAGAAACGCAGAACTTGTAAGTCATATTTTTCACTGATTTCTCTGACAGTGAAAAATTGCCCAGAGACTTGGACATCTTTTTATTGTCAATGTTTAAGAAACCATTGTGCATCCAGTATTTTGCGAATTCTTTTCCATTGGCAGCCTCACTCTGGGCGATCTCGTTCTCATGATGAGGAAAGATTAAGTCTTCTCCTCCTGCATGGATATCGATCTGATCTCCAAGATATTTCCTGGACATTACGGAACACTCAATATGCCAGCCAGGCCGTCCTTCGCACCATGGAGATTCCCAGAAAGGCTCTCCTTCCTTTTTCGGCTTCCAAAGCACGAAATCGGTGGGATCCTCTTTTCCGTCTTCACCGGTCACCTTAATCTCACGGAAACCAGACTGAAGATCATCCAGATTCTTATGGGAGAGCTTTCCATATTCCTCAAAGGAACTGGTACGGAAATAAACCGTTCCATCTTTCGCCGCATAGGCATGACCGGAAGCAACAAGCTTTTGGATCATTTCCAGCATACCGCATATTTCCTCTGTTGCTAACGGGCTTTTGGTTGCCGGCTTTACATTCAGCCCTTCCATATCCTTTTTGCATTCATCAATATAGCGCTTAGAAATGGTGTCCGCATCCACGCCCTCTTCAATGGCCTTTTTAATGATCTTATCATCAATATCGGTAAAGTTTGAAACAAAGTTTACCTCATAGCCCTTATATTCAAAATATCTCCGAACCGTATCAAATACGATGATGGGTCTTGCGTTTCCAATGTGAATATAATTGTAAACCGTTGGCCCACAAACATACATCCGAACCTTTCCAGGCTCCAGGGAAACGAATTCCTCTTTTTGTCTGGATAATGTATTATAAATTTTCATAGTCTCTTCCTTTCCTCTTCTTATTTCCCGCAGCCTCCGCAGCAGCCTTTGCAATCAGCGGCCATGATCCTGTCGTCATAACAGTAATCGTTCATGGAGGTTAACAGAACTATGGCCTGAGAGGATATCCCCTCTCCCATTCCGGTAAAGCCAAGTCCCTCTTCTGTAGTAGCTTTTACATTGACCTTTCCTTCGGTCAGTTTCAAGGCCTCCTCAATGTTTTGTGCCATAGACCGCCGATAGGGAAGAAGCTTTGGTTTTTGAGCGATGACCGTAGCATCGATGTTCTCGATCACATATCCCTGTTCTTCCAAAAGTCCGCCTACGTGCTTTAAAAGTTCAATGCTTGACACTCCTTTATACTTGGGATCCGTATCCGGGAAATGTTCTCCGATATCTCCCAGAGCTGCCGCACCTAAAAGAGCATCTATCACTGCATGGACCAGCACATCTGCGTCAGAATGGCCCAGAAGTCCCTTTTCATAAGGAACCTTTACGCCGCCAAGAATCAAATCTCTTCCTTCTGCTAATTTATGCACATCATATCCCTGTCCAATCCTCATAATTCTCCCTTTCCTCTTTCCTGCCCATGGTTTTTGGGCATAATGGTATACCCGCAGGGTGTTTCTTCTATAATATATACATTTCTATACAATCATACGCAACTTTTTGCCAATACAACGAAGCTGTACATCGTTTTGACAAAAACAGCTTTCTCCATCTACATGAACTGCCATTGGACGATCCATATGAATCATAATCTCCTCGCAGGTATAAAACCTGACGCCTCTGTGTAAGGACTTTCTTCCCATAAGGGCACGAATCAGCACAGGGATCAGCTTCCTTTTATTCCCGCTGTTCATGACACAAACAGATAACTGTCCATCTTCAAAGTTTGCTTCCGGCGCAAATTTAAAACCGCCGCCCTCGTAGGGGTGGATGTGAACGGATATAAAATAAGCGTGCCCAAACTCAATCTTCTGGACCCCGTTAAGGAGAATATAACCTTTTGAGGGCTTGGCAAGAATCAGCTGTTTGATTCCTATGAGAAGATAGGTGAGCTTCCCAATGCAAAGCTTACGGAACAGTCCCTTTGACTTTGAATATAAGATGTTATGACAAACGGCCGCATCCATTCCAATCCCTGCGCTAACCATAAAACGGCGGTGGGCTATTTCCCCATCACCATAAGATAAAACTCCGTAATCCATGAGTTTATAATATTTTGGTTGCAATATTTTCTTTAAGCAACGGACCGGATTCTTAGGAAGTTTTAAGCTTCTTGCCAGATCATTACCGGATCCGGCAGGAATATACCCAAATGTAATAGAACCGCAAAAGCAAAGCCCATCCAGGATTTCATTTACAGTTCCGTCTCCACCTACTCCTATGATAACGCTTGATTCTCTGCAGCCTTCTGTCAGTTCCCTGGCAAACCGATTGGCATCCCCAGGCTTTTCCGTAAGAAATGCCTGATATTCCACATGACTGGCTTTTAACACTTGTTCTAATCTTTTCCAAACGTTTCTTCCCCGTCCGCCGCGTGAGTTCGGGTTTACAATAAAATAGTACATGGAATCCCTCCACCTTTTACTATTTGTAAGTATATCATAAAACAGAAAAAATGAATATAAGAAAATAGAAAAAGGAATCCGCATCTGTCGAAATATGAAAAACCCTGTAATTTTTCAATTACAGGGTTTTAATCGTAGCGGAAGGGAGATTCGAACTCTCGACACCACGGGTATGAACCGTGTGCTCTGGCCAACTGAGCTATTCCGCCATATTCAATTCTATAGATAAGTGTTTTTACTTATCAATGGGACCTACAGGGCTCGAACCTGTGACCCTCTGCTTGTAAGGCAGATGCTCTCCCAGCTGAGCTAAGATCCCAGTACTTTTCTCGGTCAGGAGCTTGTTTTTTTCTTTCGTTCCCGACTGCTTCATTAGTATAATATTAATTGTATTAATTGTCAACACTTTTTTGTCAATTTTTTTCATTTTTTCCTGTCTCTTTTAAAAACCTTGATTTTCCGGGAATTTCCACCTTATTTCACCCCTGCCTTTATTCTCCATGGAGGATATCAAACAGCTCCTGATAATAGGATTTATAAATACTTCCCTTTCTCCATATGAATGTAAAATCATGGGTCAGCTGAAAATCTTCCAATTCAATCCTTTTTAAAACACCCCTGTCTAACTCTTCCTTAACAGCAGCTTCATATAAAAAAGTAACACCCTGCCCTTTTGCCACCATTTTCTTCATGGCGCCAATGTTGCTGATTTCCATTATATTTGGAAAGTCATGGAGCAATAAATTCTTCCCTTCCAGGTAACGTTCAAAGACATACCTGGTTCCGGAGCCAGGTTCCCGGATAAAGAGTCTTTCCCCAAGTAGATCCTCCACTTTTATAATCTCCCTGCAAAACTTATAATCAGGTGCACAAACAGCCGCAAACGGCTCTGTAGCAAAAACCAGAAAGTCGTATTCCTTTTTCTGGAAAAATCCCTCCACCAGAGCAAATTCAATCTCGCCGTCATTCAATTTTCCAAGCAGCTCTCTGGTATCCCCAACTACCATCTGAACCTTTGTCCCAGGATAAACATGAAGATATCTCGTCAGTGCTTCCGGCATCACATACTCTCCTATAGTCATGGTAGCACCAAACACCAGCCTTCCGACTATTCCTGTTTGCTGCTCCATGATCTTCTTTAAATGCAGTTCATCGTCCTTCATGGTTATGGCAGCGGATAAAAAGACTTTTCCCGCCTCCGTCAGATTCACTTTTTTTCCATTGTATTCAAACAATCTGACTCCATATCGGTTCTCTAAATAATGGATATGATGGGATACCGCAGGTTGGGTGATATGAAGTTCACTAGCTGCCTTTGTAAAGTTCATATAACGGCACACCGCTAAAAAAGTATCGATCCGAAAGTCCAGCATGAGATATATTCCCCCTTTCATTGCTTCAATAACCATAACATACTTTTATGATATTATAAATATAAATAATTTTATTTTATTATTGTTTTCAAATATAATAAAGCCAAATCAAAAAGGAGGATTTTACTCATGAAAAAATACGCCTCAGGCGTTCTACTCTGCCTTATTATATCCGCTCCCGCATGGTTTTTAGGAAAAGCCTTTCCAGTCATCGGCGGCCCTGTGTTTGCGATCCTTATCGGCATGGCAATGGCCCCCTTTGTAAAAGGGAAGGATTTTTTACGTCCAGGAGTGACTTTTACTTCAAAAAAAATCCTGCAATATGCTGTGATTGTCCTTGGATTCTCCATGAACCTTGCCACAGTTGTTCAAAAGGGAAGGGAAGCCCTACCGATCATCCTGGCAACCATCACCACGTCTCTGGTGATTGCATTCATTCTGTCCCGGGCATTGAAGCTTCCCGGCAAAACTTCTATCTTAATCGGCGTGGGCTCGTCCATCTGCGGAGGTTCCGCCATTGCCGCAACTGCTCCGGTTATTGACGCCGATGACAGTGAGATCGCCCAGTCCATTTCCGTCATCTTTTTCTTCAATATCATAGCCGCTCTGCTTTTCCCGGCTTTGGGATCTGCTTTGGGACTTTCCAATGAAGGCTTTGGACTGTTTGCGGGAACCGCCATTAACGATACCTCTTCCGTAACGGCAGCCGCTTCCGCTTGGGATGGCATGCACGGCAGCAACACCCTGGAAGCAGCAACCATAGTAAAACTGACCAGAACCCTGGCCATCATTCCTATCACCCTGTTTTTAGCATGCTACCGGACTGGAAAAGAGAAGAAAGCTTCCGAACGCTCCATCTCCATTCAGAAAGTTTTTCCTACCTTTGTACTCTTTTTCTTGCTGGCTTCCATAATCACTACTGTTTTTCCTATACCTGTAAGTATTGTCAGTTCATTAAAAGACTTAAGCAAGCTGTTTATTATCATGGCTATGGGAGCCATTGGAACCAATACGGATTTAATCAAGCTGATACGGACAGGCAAAAAACCTCTTTTATTAGGTTTTTGCTGCTGGCTTGGAATCTCTGTGGTAAGTCTGGTCCTTCAAGTAATCCTTGGAATCTGGTAAAAACAGGTTCATATCTTATAGAATTAAGACGGCCAGGAAACATAGATCTTGTTTTCCTGGCCAACCTTATTTATTCATCTTTTTTCAAATATACGGTCTTATTATTATTTTTATTTTCCCGGACCTCCAGCTGTCCAATGCTGTGGACAAATTTTGAGAAGGTGGAATACCCGTAATCTTTTACCTTGAAATCAGCAAACTTCCGATGTATGCCATTTCCCAGAGCCGCCAGCTCCATACCGTTCTTTCCGCTGCCCTTTACCAGACCAACTGCAAAATCATCTAACTCCTGCTTTTTGGTACGGTTATCCTTCATTCGAACAGTTACCACATTGTTGGATTTTTTAAGCTCAAAACCGCCCATTTCCTCCAAAAATTTGGAAAGGGAGCTGTAGCCGTAATTTCTCACGTCAAAATCAGAGTATTTTTTCACAAGGCGGTTGCCGATCTCTCCCAGGCCTGTCGCCTTATTTTTGTCTTCATTTTCTAAAAGAATTGAAGTGATATCCTGCTCGATCACCTCTTTTCCTATGGCGCCTCCTCCAGTACCATCCTCTTCCTGATCAAGGAGGACCTCAAGATTAGTAAAAACCGTACAGGCCGCCCGGAACGATTTGGGAGTCTTATCCTCCCCCATTCCGATGACTTCCTTGCCGGACTCCCGAAGTCTGCTGGCTAAGCGGGTGAAATCGCTGTCACTGGATACGATGCAGAATCCATCTACATTGTCTGTGTAAAGCAAGTCCATAGCGTCAATAATAAGGGCGGAATCGGTTGCATTCTTTCCTACGGTATTGGAGAATTGCTGGATTGGGGTGATCGAATTCTCCAAAAGCTCCATTTTCCATTTTCCCATCTGGGAGCTCGTCCAATCCCCGTAGATCCTTTTGTAAGTAATAACACCGTAGCGGGTCATTTCATCCAGAATACTTGTAATATACTTTGCGGAGATATTATCCGAATCAATCAATACTGCAAATTTCTTGTCACTCAACACTCTGCTCTCCCGTCTTTTTAATTTTCTTTTTATGTCAATTCGATTCTGCATTTCCATTATATTTCATTTTTCTAATTATTACAATATCATTACAGTGGTTAAAATGGGAGAATTTTTGTAACGTATTTTCCTCTATTTCAACCATAATAAGAAAGAAAGCTCAATGAATCAATGAAACACCTTTGCTCTGAAAGAATGGGCAGAAAAGTAGAAAGGAGTGTTAGTATGAATTCATGTGAATGCGGCACAACAAAGGCCAATCTTGCTACGCCAACAAAAACAGTTCAACTGGGTATTGCTACGATTCCCATGCAGCCCTGGGAACAACCTTATGATCCTCAGACAGCTTTAAAACATGGGACTATTTTCCCATCTCTCAATCTTCCTTTTTATGTAACGGGAGGTGAACAGTAATGGCAGATCAAAAAGCTCTTTTAAAGCAGATCACAGAAGTAAGTTTTACTGTTAATGATTTAACATTGTATTTGGATACTCATCCAGTAGATGAGAATGCATTAACAGCCTTTAAACAGGCCATGGAACAAAGAAAACAGCTTTTAAAAACCTATGCAGAAAACTTTGAACCTCTTACCATCAACTGTGTCTGCCCTGATACCAACAACAAATCAGAAACTAATACAAAATATGCGGGTCAAAAGCATTTTACCTGGGTAGACGGCCCATTGCCTTGGGAAGGAGGTAACTTATAATGTGGAATTACGAAAAAAGATTGCAGTTCCCTGTAAACATCAAAGAAACATGCCCGAAAACAGCCTCTCTCATTATCAGCCAGTTTGGCGGACCTGATGGAGAGTTGGCAGCTTCCATGCGTTATCTTTCCCAAAGATATTCCATGCCATGCAAGGAAGTTGGGGGACTTTTAACAGATATTGGTACGGAAGAGCTTGGGCATCTGGAGATGATCTGCGCTATCATTTATCAGCTGACGAAAAATTTAACTGTGGAACAGGCAAAGACTGCAGGGTTTGATGCCTACTATATTGACCATACAACAGCCCTCTGGCCCACTGCTGCGGCCGGAGTTCCTTTTAATGCTTGTGAATTTCAATCCAAAGGTGATGCCATTACCGACTTGATTGAAGATCTGGCAGCCGAGCAAAAGGCAAGGACAACCTATGACAACTTAATCCGGATCATACCAAATCCTGATGTGAGAGAACCGTTAAAATTCCTTCGGGAAAGGGAAGTCGTGCATTTCCAGAGGTTTGGTGAAGCTCTTGAAAATATCAAATCCACTTTGAATCCTAAAAACTTTTATTATTATAATCCGGAATTTGACAAGCAATTTGTCAAAACCCCGATGCAATAAGAAAAAAGCTGGAACAGGTTATCCTCCTGTCCCAGCATTTTTTTACTTATTGTTAATTTTGGCGATATCAATCAGAGTCAGTTCTTTGGCTTTGTTTTCCATACTGGTCACTAAGGCTGCTGCCGTATCTAAAGAAGTTAAAACCGTTACACCGGTCTCAATGGCATTTCTTCGGATTACAAATCCATCCCTGCTTCTGTCCGCCCCCTGAGTCGGCGTATCAATGACCAGATCGATCTCATGGCCCAGGATTAAGTCCAGCAGGTTTGGCGATTCCTGTTCCAGCTTACGCACCATAAAAGCTTTTATTCCGTGACTGTTAAGCACCCTTGCCGTTCCTGATGTGGAAAATATCTTGTATCCCTGAGCCTGGAATCTTCTGGCGATGTCAATGACCTCCTCCTTATCGGAATCCCTTACGGTTATGATCATGTTTTTATGCCTTGGAAGCTTGATTCCTGCTCCTGCAAACGCCTTGTAAAGAGCCTCATTAAAGGTCTTTGCTATCCCTAAGCACTCTCCGGTGGACTTCATCTCCGGACCCAGGCTAACATCGGCGCCCCGAATCTTTTCAAAGGAGAATACCGGCATTTTTACAGCGATATAATCTGCTTCCGGCGAAAGTCCGGGTTCATATCCCAGCTCCCTGATGGAATGTCCGCAGATGACCTGAGTTGCTAAGGGAACGATGGGAATACCGGTCACCTTGCTGATATAAGGCACGGTACGGGAAGACCGGGGATTTACCTCTATGACATATACATCTTCTCCGCTTACAATAAACTGAATGTTGATCATTCCCTTAACGTGCAGGGCTCTGGCAAGCCTTCTTGTATACTCCACCAGCTTTTCCTTTACTGATTCACTTATGCTCTGAGCCGGATATATGGAAATGCTGTCACCGGAATGAACGCCGGCTCTTTCTATATGCTCCATAATCCCGGGAATCAGAATATCGTCACCGTCGCAAACCGCATCCACTTCGATTTCCTTACCTGGGATATATTTGTCTACCAAAATGGGGTGATCCTGTGCGATCTGGTTGATGATCCCAATAAATTCGTCAATATCCTGGTCAGAGATGGCAATCTGCATGCCCTGGCCGCCCAACACATAGGAAGGCCTTACTAGCACCGGATATCCAAGCACTCCTGCTGCCCTCTTGGCTTCTTCCGCCGTAAATACCGTCTGGCCCGCAGGTCTTGGGATCCCGCAATCCTCCAGGATCTTATCAAACAGCTCCCGGTCCTCTGCCGCATCTACATCAGACCCAGCTGTTCCCAGAATGGGTACTCCCATCTTGCTCAAAGCCTCCGTCAGCTTAATGGCTGTCTGGCCGCCGAACTGGACCACCGCCCCATCAGGCTTTTCCATGTCAACGATGCTCTCCACATCCTCCGGGGTAAGGGGTTCAAAGTACAGCTTATCTGCAATATCAAAGTCCGTACTAACGGTCTCCGGATTGTTATTGACTATAATCGTTTCATAACCTTCCCTTCGGAAGCTCCATGTACTGTGAACCGAACAGAAGTCAAATTCAATTCCCTGTCCAATGCGGATGGGGCCGGAGCCAAGAACCAGCACCTTCTTTTTTCCTGTTGTTTTTATGGCTTCATTCTCACTTCCAAAGCAGGAATAATAATAAGGAGTTTCAGCAGCAAATTCGGCGGCACAGGTATCCACCATTTTAAATGCGGCTGTAATGCCGTTATCTTTTCTCATGCGGCTGATTTCTTCCAAAGGAATTTTAGTCAGCCTGGAAATGACTGTGTCCGGAAATTCAATCCGCTTTGCTTCTTTTAAGAGATCTAAAGTAAGAGGCCCATTTCTAAGGGCTTCTTCCATTTCCACAAGAATTGCCAGCTTATCAATAAACCACACATCTACTTTTGTAATGTCATGGATCTGTTCATAGGAAAAGCCTCTTCTTAATGCTTCGGCAATGACCCAGATCCTTCGGTCATCAACAAGATGAAGGGTCTCGGTCAGTTCTTCGTCCGTAAGTCCTGTAAAGTCATAGGACATCAGACTGTCTACATGCTGTTCCAGTGAACGAATGGCCTTCATAAGACCGCCCTCAAAATTGGTGCAAATGCTCATGACCTCACCGGTGGCTTTCATCTGGGTCCCTAAGTTTCTCTTGGCACTTAGGAATTTATCAAACGGAAGGCGGGGCATCTTAACGACACAGTAATCTAACATCGGCTCAAAGCTGGCGTAGGTCTTCTTTGTCACCGCATTCTTTATCTCATCCAGGGTATAGCCCATTGCGATCTTTGCCGCAACTTTTGCAATGGGATAACCGGTTGCCTTGGAGGCCAGAGCCGAGGAACGGCTGACCCTGGGATTTACCTCGATCACGCAATACTCAAAGCTTTCCGGGTGAAGGGCATACTGAACGTTGCAGCCTCCTGTGATTCCCAGTTCGCTGATGATCCTTAAGGCAGAAGTACGGAGCATCTGGTATTCCTTATCCCCCAAGGTCTGGGAAGGAGCCACCACAATGCTGTCACCGGTATGAACGCCTACCGGGTCGATGTTTTCCATATTACATACGGTGATCACGTTTCCCGCGCCGTCACGCATCACCTCGTATTCGATCTCCTTCCAGCCTGCAATGCAGCGTTCCACAAGAACCTGTCCTACGCGGGATAAACGAAGTCCATTTTCCAGGATCTCCCGGCACTGCTCCGGATTATCAGCAATTCCTCCCCCGGAACCTCCTAAAGTATAGGCGGGACGAAGCACCACAGGATATCCGATCTTTTCAGCCACCTTTAGGCCGTCCTCCACATGTTCTACGATATCAGAGGGTGCCACCGGTTCGCCGATCTTTTCCATGGTCTCTTTAAACATCTCCCGGTCTTCCGCCTTTTTAATGGTAAGAGCCGTGGTTCCAATCAGGCGTACATGATGCTCTTTTAAAAATCCCTTATCGTCCAGTTCCATGGCGAGGTTTAAGCCTGCCTGCCCGCCAAGAGTTGGTAGGACGCTGTCCGGTTTTTCTTTTAAGATGAGCTGTTCCACCACCTCTACGGTCAAGGGTTCAATGTAAACCTTATCTGCAATATCCTTATCCGTCATGATGGTCGCCGGGTTGGAGTTTAACAGGACCACTTCGATCCCCTCTTCTTTCAGGGAACGGCAGGCCTGGGTTCCGGCGTAATCAAATTCTGCTGCCTGGCCGATGATAATAGGGCCGGAGCCAAGAACGAGCACTTTTTTTAATATCCTGATTCTTCGGCATTATTTTCCCACCTCCATCATTTTTATAAACCGGTCAAATAAGTAGCTGGAATCCTGGGGACCCGGACAGGCCTCCGGGTGGTACTGCACGGTAAATATGTTTTTGTTCGTATATTTTAGTCCCTCATTGGTCCCGTCATTGACATTGATAAAGGCCGGTACCGCCACTGCCGGATTGATGGTATCCACATCAACCACGTATCCGTGATTCTGAGAGGAGATATAAACCCGTCCGGTTTCTAAATCCTTTACTGGGTGATTGCCGCCCCTATGGCCGTATTTTAGCTTATGGGTATCCGCTCCTGTTGCAAGGGCCATGAGCTGGTGTCCCAGACAGATGGCAAAAATCGGCACATCGGATTGGTATAGTTTCTTTATCTCTTCAATGATTTCCACACATTCTTTGGGATCACCAGGCCCATTGGACAGCATGATTCCGTCAGGACAGTCAGAGAGGATTTCCTCTGCTTTTGTCGATGCAGGGTAAACCGTCACCTCACAACCTCTCTCCTGTAAGGAGCGGGCAATATTCTTCTTAGCTCCAAGGTCTAAAAGAGCCACCTTTTTCCCGCCGCCGGGAAGAACATATTTCTCCCTGCAGGTAGCCTTCTCCACCACACCAGTCACAGAGTATGTTTTCATACGCAAAATGACTTCGTCAAGATCAAAACTATCATTTGTAGTGATCATGCCGTTCATGGTTCCTTTTTCTCTTAGAATTTTTGTTAGGGCTCTTGTATCGATACCACTGATACCTGGAATGTTGTGTTCATTTAAGAAATGCTGAAGGGTATCCCCGCTTCTAAAATTGCTGGGAATTCTAGATAATTCTCTGACAATGTAGCCATCCGGCCAAGGTTTTAATGATTCCATATCTTCATGACAAATACCGTAATTACCAATCAGGGGGTAAGTCATCACAACCGCTTGCCCCGCATAGGAGGGGTCGGTTAGGACTTCCAAATAACCTGTCATGGAAGTATTGAAAACGATCTCACTGATCACTTCCCGGGTTGAACCAATGCTCGATCCTGTAAACACAGTACCGTCTTCCAGTATTAAAAAAGCTTTCATACGCAAGTCCTGTCCTTTCTTTGATATTGCTCATTGCATGTCTGAGCATGAATGCCCAAATTGAATAGATTATACATGATGCCGCGACATTTTTCAACTGTTTTCTTCTTATAAATTATACTTACTTTTTCTTATAAATACTGCATAATATAATATTTCATCAAATTATCATGCATAATAATGCAAATCCCCTTGTTATTCTTTCAAAAGTATAGTTTCGGTACAATTCGCACAGACTAAGGCTGAGGTGATAAAATATGATTGATAACAGCGAACTGCCCATTGGCTTTACCATGGAGTTAGCGCAGCACTCGGATATTCTGACGCGGTTTGCCGGCCTCTCAGAAAAAGAGAGAGACAGGATCGTTGACGGAGCCAGAAACGTGGATAGCCGGGATGAAATGCGAAACTATGTGGAGTCCATGTTTCAAGAAACAAAATCATCCTTTTTTTAAAAGCTTCCCGCAGGATTAAAATTTATCTTTAACCTGCGGGAGCTTTTGTAATTATTCCTTTTACCCCTTAATATATTTAATAATAATCAATCCATTAAGGGGCATTCTATGAAAAAATACATAACTGCCGTGGCCCAGGAAACAAATGCTTCCGGCGAACAGGAAGCCGCATATACCGGTATTCTTCAGGTAAACGTCGTTTCCCAGGAAAACAACTTTCCCGTCCGGGATGCAGAGGTTTCCATTGCCTACAAAGGAGATCCTGAAAGTACCGTGGAACAGCTTACCACCGATTCTTCCGGCCAGACGGAACAGGTCAGTCTAGCTGCTCCTCCCCTTGACTTAAGCTTATCACCTGGCCTTATACAACCTTACTCGGAATACACCGTTAACATCCGGGCCCAGGGATTTGAGCCCGTCGTCATCTCCGGCACGGAAATCCTTCCGGACACCACAGCCATACAGCCGGTACGCATGGTTCCGATCCAGCAAGAAATATCTCCGGACGTCCCCATTGTTATTCCGGACCACACCCTATATGGGGAGTATCCCCCAAAAATTGCGGAAGATGAAGTAAAAACAGTGGCAGAAACCGGAGAAATCGTTTTAAGCCGGGTGGTAATCCCCCAGACTATCGTAGTCCACGACGGAGTCCCTACCGATCCAACGGCTACCAATTATTACGTTCCATACCTTGATTATATTAAAAACGTAGCATCCAGCGAAATTTACGCCACATGGCCCAAGGCCACTATAACCGCTAATGTCCTTGCTATCATGAGTTTTACTTTAAACCGGGTTTATACAGAATGGTATAGAAACAAAGGATATGATTTCACCATTACATCTTCCACAGCCTTTGACCATAAATGGATCTATGGACGAAACATTTATGAAAGCATTTCCCAGGTCGTCGATGAAATCTTTAATAGTTACTTATCACGCCCCGGCATCAGGCAGCCCATACTTACTCAGTACTGTGACGGCAACAGGGTCCAATGTCCTAACTGGATGACTCAGTGGGGAAGTTTAACCCTTGGAGAACAAGGCTACTCCGCTATTGAAATACTGCGGCACTTTTATGGAAGCAATATGTATATCAACACCGCCGAGCAGGTATCCGGAATCCCCTCCTCATTCCCCGGTTACAACTTAACCATCGGTGCCAGCGGAGATAAGGTTCGCCAGGTCCAGGAGCAGCTTGATACAATCGCTGGCGTCTATACTGCGATTCCACGTATCACGGCCGACGGAATCTATGGTCAGGCAACCGCAAACGCCGTCCGGCAGTTCCAGTCCATCTTCGGCCTCCCGGTAACCGGTATCATTGATTTTGCCACATGGTACAGGATTTCCCACATTTATGTAGGGATTACTCGAATCGCAGAATACTCTTAAAAAACCAGTTCATAAAGCCCTAAGATATATTCGCATTTTTATCAGGCAAGCATATAAAAAAGGAGGAACCCATTCCTCCTTTTTCTATGTTCTCTATCCTTCTCCCCCAAGCAGCTCAGCTGCCACATATCCCAGCAAAGCAAGTGCAATTCCTCCAAGCAGCTCATATAGCTTCACCATTTCCCACGGCATATCCCATAAGATGACAAAAGGAGAGGAAAACACCAGGCCTATGATAACCCGGTACATCTGTCGTTTATGGCGGGTCAGAAGACGTTCCACCACTTTTGCAAACAGAAAAACGCCTATCAAAAGACCTGCCGCATAAGGCACCAGCACCGTTCCATTGAACAAAAGGCTTTGGAAATCAAAGGAAGAGAGAGCTCTTATGCAAGCATTGTTTGTTTGCAATATGGGTTCATAAAAACCCAGCATCATCATAATCATGGACCCGCTCACTCCAGGAACCACCATGGTGGCCGCAGCTACCAGGCCCACCAGAAACAGCGTAAATACCCAGAACTTTTCGGAAGAAAGATACGCCGCGCCGGAAGCCATATTCATTCCCTCTCCGCTGCTGCCGGAAGTAATATTTGTTTCAGCAATAAAGGTAATGAGAATTACCACGCCGCAGGTAAGGGCAGCCGTTAGAATTCCCTTCTTTCTGTCTTCCCGGTCTTTTGAAAATGACTTTTGAAACAAGGCAGGGAGCCCGCCTCCAATCAATCCTAAAAATGCCATTTTGGTCTGGAGCGGATATGTATGGAAAAGATATTCAAATGCGAGAGACAGAAAAACAATACCGGCCATTGCCCCCACCCCATAGGGAAGGAGTATCCGCAGGCTTTTTAAAGGCTCCCGAAACAGCTGCGTTACCGCATGAATAATCTTATCATACACTCCCATGGTAATGGCTAACATTCCCCCGCTGATGCCGGGAAGTATGTTCGCCACACCAATGATAACACCCTTTAGAAGTTCACTGATATACTCCAAGCAATTCCTCCTGAATTTTATATATATGGTATATCCTATGCCTTTTTAACTGCTTCTAATACATTTTTCCCTTGTCAAAAGCCGCTGGGGCGCGGCTCTTTTTAAAAGCCTGCGTCCCGGCGGCCAATTTCAAAATACAGCCGGTCTCTTGACCATGAACGTATTATACCCGCTGCGCCTGAGAGCATGCTCCATGCGTACCGCATTGTCAATATTGCGGAATGCTCCCACACGAACCTTATAAAGTCCATCTTCATAAACAACAAATGCCGGGAACCCCTGGGCCTTTAAACTATTCACTTGATCTTCGGCCAGGGTGTGAACCCGGAATGCTCCTGTCTGCACCTGATAATATTCGGCGGGTGTGGATACCTGTTCTTTTATAGAATTCAGAGTGCCCTCTGCAATCCCCTGGGCAATCAACTGAAAATTCTGATCAAACAGATTATTATCTTCTTCGTTATCAATAAATCCTGCTTCCACCAGAACCGATGGCAGCTTTGTCCGCCTGAGAACTACTAACCCCGGACGTTCCACTGTACCTAAGTTGGCTAATCCCGTCTTATTTAAGGATTCACCTATGTTTTTGGCCAGCGCGCCCGTCACCCCTTTATCTTCAAATACAAGAACCTCTATTCCGGAACCGGTACCTGGAACCGGCATGGCATTTCGGTGAATGGAAACAAGAAAATCTGCTTCCGCATCGTTGGCCATCACGGCCTTCTCAAGGGGCGTATTGTAGGTATCGTCAGTTCTCGTATACCTGACATCCATTCCGTTGTCTGCAAGAATTCTTCCTACAGCCATCGCAAGCCTTAAGTTATCATCCTTTTCCTGCCGTCCGTCATAGGTCGCACCTGGGTCTGTGCCGCCGTGACCGGCATCTATTACTACGATCATTCTCTCAGCCAAAAGAAAAACTCCCTTCACTACTTCTATTATATAAAGTATGTAAGGGCAGCCTTCTGGGTACCATTTTTTCGTACCACATTTATTCTTTTTCTCCTATTTCCGCCATTACATCCATATCTCTTGGACCTACCGGAGTAGAGAATACAATCTGAGTGCTGGTCTTTCCATATTTTTGAAGCTGCCCGATAAAAAGATCCAGCTCCATGGTGCTTGGAAAGGCTACTTTAACAAGCATGGAGTATTCTCCTGTGACGCAGTTGCACTCCAGCACATTGGGAATGGACTCCATGTCTTCATAAAACCGGATTTTATCCGCCGAGGAAACATCAAGACTTACAAATGCGGTGATGTGATATCCCAGCTTCCTTGAATCCACCGCCGCATGATATCCGGTGATGATTTTTTCCCGTTCCAGCTTTTCAATTCTGGCGGAAACTGCTGGAGAAGACAGATAGGCGGTTTCCGCTATATTCTTTAGGGATGCCCGGGCATTGTTCTGCAGTTCTTTCACTATTTTTTTATCGATGTCGTCCATTATTTCCTCCTAAAAAGAAGAAAAGCGCCAGCACCACCAGGGTACTGAACGCTCTTGTTCTTAAAATTATCATAATCAATCATTAAAAACTTGTCAATGTTTATTTTTAAGGGATGGCATTTCTTTCATCCGCTCAATGGCTTCTATGGTATTCTCATAGGTTCCAAATGCGGTCAGACGGAAATATCCTTCGCCGCTTGGTCCGAACCCGCTTCCAGGAGTTCCCACCACACCGGCTTCCTCTAGAAGCCGGTCAAAAAATTCCCAGGAGGTCATTCCCGCCGGTACCTTTAACCAGATGTACGGGGCATTGACACCACCATAAACTTCACATCCGGCTTCCGTTAATCCCGTGTAAATGACTTTCGCATTTCTCATGTAATAAGCCACCTGTTCCTTTAACTGGGCTTTTCCTTCGGCTGAATAGACCGCTGCCCCCGCCTTCTGAACGATGTAAGGGGCTCCATTAAATTTTGTTCCATGGCGTCTGGCCCACAGAGAATGAAGGGAGACCCCTCCCCGTTTTAAAGCTTTGGGAATGACGGTAAATCCCAGGCGGATTCCGGTAAAGCCGGCATTTTTGGAAAAGGAACGGAATTCAATGGCACAGGTTTTTGCGCCTTCAATCTCATAGATGGAATGTGGTACATCATCTTGAGCGATATAGGCTTCATAGGCTGCATCATAAAGGATCACCGCACCGCATTCATTGGCATAATCCACCCAGACCTTTAACTGGTCTCTTGTCAGGGTCGTACCGGTAGGATTGCCCGGAACGCATAAGTAAATGAGATCCGGTATCTCTTTAGGCAGCTCAGGTACAAAATGATTTTCAGCCGTACAGGGCATATAAATCACATTGCTCCACTTTCCGGCCTCTTCCTCATATTCCCCGGTTCTTCCCGCCATGGCATTGGAATCCACATAAACCGGATATACCGGGTCACAGACTGCGATTTTACAGCTTTCATCAAAGATTTCCTGGATATTTCCACAATCGCTCTTAGCTCCGTCCGAGACAAAGATCTCATCAGGGGATATCTCACAGCCTCTGGCCATGTAATCTTCCTTTGCAATGGTTTCCCTTAAAAATCCATACCCCAGATCCGGCGCATAACCGTGAAAAGTTTCCTTATGTCCCATCTCATCCACTGCTTCATGAAGAGCTTTAATAATAGCAGGCGCAATGGGTTGCGTCACATCTCCGATCCCCAGCCGGATGATCTTCTTACCCGGATTTTCCTCGGTAAAAGCATTTACCTTTTTTGCAATGGTGGAAAAAAGATAGCTTCCCGGTAACTTCAAGTAATTTTCATTAATTTTTACCATTGGTTCCTCCTGTTAGCCTAAAGATTTGTTATGTCAAATTCTCCCTCAAACACTTCTACCGCCGGACCGGTCATGAACACATGGCCGCTTCCGTCCCGGTCCCAGTGGATGGTTAAATTGCCACCCTTTAATTCTACCTCCACCGTATGGGAAGTACGGCCGCTTAAGGCTGAAGCAACTGCGCTGGCAGCCGCTCCCGTTCCGCAGGCATAAGTTTCCCCGCTGCCTCGCTCCCATACCCGCATGCGGATGTAGTCACGGTTCACCACCTCAATAAATTCGGTATTTGTACGCTCTGGGAAACGCTTATGGTTTTCAAAGGAAGGTCCCATCGCCAGAAGATCCAGACTGTCAATGTCAGACATGTAGTAAACGGCATGAGGATTTCCCATGGAAATGCCAATGAACTCATAGTCTTTTCCTTCCACACAAATCAACTCCGGTACCTGGCTGGTGATCTCCGGCACTCCCAGATCTACCGTAACTTCAACAGCCCTGCCGTGTTCCGGCTTTATCTTTAAGTGTTTTATCCCTGCTTCGGTTTCCACATCAAATTCCGTTTTTTCCACAAGATAATGATCGTAAGCATATTTTCCTACACAGCGGATCCCATTGCCGCACATCTGACTCTCCGAACCGTCGGCATTAAACATCCGCATGCGGCAGTCCGCTGTTTCTGACGGACAAATGAGAATCAGTCCATCCGATCCGATACCAAAATGGCGGTCGCTGACTTTTCTTGCAAGCTCCGCCGGATCTTCCACGGATTCTTCAAAACAATTGATATAAACATAATCATTGCCTATTCCCTGCATCTTAGTAAATTTCATCATTCTCTCCCATAGCTATCGGTTAATCAGGCTCACGATCATCTGAGCGGTTTCCACCATATTGGTTCCGCTGTCCATGCTGCATTTCTGGATATACCGGTGCGCTTCCGTTTCGGACATATGGTTTCGTTCCATCAAAAGTTCCTTTGCCTGTCTGATTAATTCTTTTTCTTCCATGCTTCGCTCTTTTGGCTGGCTTTTTAATTTTTTCCGCCTTCTGGAAAGGGACTCCACCATCATTTCTAAAGAGCTTACCAGGTCCTGAACTTTTAAGGGCTGACCCAGACAGACCACGCCCTCAGGTACCCTGCCGCTCCACTGGCTCGGCGACATGAGAAGAAGCATCTCCATGCCTCCCGGAAGGCATTCGTAAATATCGTTAAATACCATATCTGCAAACCTGCAGCCGCATACTACGATTCCGCTGCCCAGCTCATCAGCACTGTTTACTGCCTGGGCGCCGGAGGTGCAGACCGCCGCTACCATAAAGCCATTTCTCACAAGAATATTTTTAATATTTTTTGCATCCTCTTCTCTGGAAAATGCCACTATCACATTGGTCAAACACTCTCACCTCCAGATAACCGTATCAGAAAACAGGAACCATCAGTACTTATACAGGTATTCTTCCACTTCCCAATCCGTCACCTGCACCCGGAACATATGCCATTCGCTTTCCTTGGCCTCCAGGTATTTGGTGTAGATATGTTCGCCCAACACTTCTTTCATAAAATCGTCTTTGCGGAAAGCCTCAATGGCCTCTCCCAGTGTCTCCGGCAGATGTTCAATGCCTTTTTCCAAAATTTCCTCCGGATGCATGGTAAAAATATTCCTGTCAACGCTCTCCGGCGGAGTCATCTCTTTTTCAATTCCGTCAAGGCCGGCAGCCAGACAGGCAGCCAGAGCCAGGTACGGATTAACGGCAGTATCCGGGCAGCGGAGCTCAATCCTGGTACCTGCCCCTCTGGTAGAAGGAATCCGGATCAGGGGACTTCTGTTTGCCTTGGCTGACCATGCAATATAAACCGGAGCATCGTATCCGGGAACCAGACGCTTGTAGGAGTTGACCAGAGGATTGGTAAGTATGGTCATTCCCTTTATATGATAAAGGAGTCCGGCTATAAACTGGTAGGCAGCCTTGCTTAAGCCCAGCTCATCTTCCTCATTCTCAAACATGTTTCTGCCCATTAAATCAGACAGCGACATATTGATATGCATTCCGGAACCATTGACCCCTGCCTTTGGCTTTGGCATAAAAGTAGCGTGAAGTCCATGGCGCTTGGCAATGGTCTTTACCGCCATCTTAAAGGTCATGATATTATCCGCCGTCACCATCCCTTCCGCATATTGAAAATCAATCTCATGCTGTCCCGGTGCAATTTCATGGTGGGAAGCTTCGATCATAAATCCCATTTCCTCTAAAGTCAGCACCATATCCCGGCGGACATTTTCAGCTAAGTCAATGGGAGCCACGTCAAAGTAACTTGCCGTTTCATGGGTTTCCGTTGTTGGTCGTCCTTCCTCATCCATATGGAAAAGAAAGAATTCACATTCCGGCCCCGCGTGGAATTCAAATCCCATGTCCCTGGCTTTTTTTAATACCTTTTTCAGAACGAATCTGGGATCTCCTTCAAAAGGCGTTCTGTCCGGGCAATACACATCACACATCAGGCGGGCAACCTTTCCCTGCTGGGGACGCCATGGCAGGATTTCAAAGGTATCAAGATCCGGATAAAGATACATATCAGATTCTTCCATTCTTACAAAGCCTTCAATGGAAGAGCCATCGAACATGCAGCGGTTATCCAAAGCCTTCCCAAGCATGCTTCTGGTAATTGCAACGTTCTTCAGCATACCGAAAATATCAGTGAACTGAAGCCGGATAAATTCCACATCCTCTTCCTCTACGATCCGGAATATATCTTCTTTGCTGTACTTGTTCATAATGCTTTCTCCCTTCTAAAAAACCATAAGAAACACGTTTTCCTGTATAGGAAAAAGGGTAGGCAAATACAGTCTCACATCAATGGACCATCTTTGCACCACCCCGTCATATGTGTAAAATATAACAGCTAGAAAAAAAATTTGTCAATATTTTTTATTCATTACTTTGATATGCTAACGCCCGGATGGCATTTAAAATGGCAAGCACTGAGACACCTACGTCTCCAAATACGGCTGCCCACATCGTTGCTATTCCGGCCGCCGATAATATCAGAATGAGTACTTTCACTCCAATGGCGAAAATAATATTCTGCTTTACAATTCTTGCGGTTTTTCTTGAAATTGCAATGGCGTCTATAAGCTTTGAAGGTTCATCTGTCATAATCACCACATCCGCAGCTTCCACTGCCGCATCGGAGCCGATTCCTCCCATGGCGATTCCAACATCGGCACGGGCAAGGACCGGAGCATCATTGATGCCGTCACCCACAAAGGCCAGATTATGTCCTTCCTGTTTTCTTGACAAAAGCTCCTCTACCTTTCCCACCTTGTCACCGGGAAGCAGTCCGCCGTGAACTTCATCAAGCCCAAGCTTTTCGCCAACCGCCTGACCAACTTCCGGTTTATCACCGGTCAGCATTACCAATTTCCTGACTCCGGCTGCCTTTAGTCCTTTTAAGGCCATAGGCACATCTTCCCGAATGGTGTCGGAAATGGTGATGGAACCAAGATAGCGGCTTCCATCTGCCACATAAAGGGATGTTCCTGTCACTGATCCCTGATCAGTGATCTCAATTCCCTTCTGCTTCATAAGCCTTGCATTGCCGATGTAAAGTCCTTGTTGTCTTTCCCCATCTTTAATCTCTGCCTTGATGCCATAACCTGCAATCTCTTCCACACAGCCGATCAATGTCTCGTCAACAGATTTTCCATAAGCTTCCTTAACCGATAAAGCAATGGGGTGGTTGGAATGAAACTCTCCATAAGCAGCCAGTCTTAATAGCTCTTCTTTTGTTCCTTCCACCGGATCCACATCTGTGACCTGGAACTTCCCTGTTGTCAGGGTTCCTGTTTTGTCAAAGACAACCGTATCCAAAGAAGCCATGGCTTCCAGGTAGTTGCTTCCCTTCATAAGAATTCCATGTCTGGAGGCAGCACCCAGTCCTCCAAAAAAGCTTAAAGGCACGGATATCACCAGGGCACACGGACAGGATACAACCAAAAAGCTGCAGGCACGGTAAATCCAGGTTCCCCATTCACCGCCAAACAGCAGAGGCGGAATCACTGCCAGAATAAGAGCCAGACTCACCACAACCGGTGTATAGATTTTTGCGAATCTGGTAATAAAGTTCTCAGCTTTTGCTTTTCTAAAACTGGCATTTTCCACCAGCTCCATGATCTTTGCCACCGTAGAGTCATCAAACAGCTTCGTTACTTCAACTTCCAGCACACCGTTTAAATTGATGGAACCGCTTAATATCGCATCGTTTTCCTTCACTTCCACCGGCATGGATTCTCCGGTCAGGGCCTTGGTATCCAGACCTCCGGTTCCTTTTACGACGATACCGTCAAGCGGTACCTTTTCTCCCGGCTTTATAACGATCCTGTCTCCAATGGAAACTTCATAAGGGTCTACCTTCTCTTCCTTCCCATCTTTAATAAGATTCGCATATTCCGGATTTATATCCATAAGATCGGTGATGGACTTTCTGGACTTATCTACTGCGTAATCGTTAAACAGCTCACCTACCTGGTAAAACAGCATAACCCCTACCGCTTCTTCTAAAGCCCCGATGCCGATGGCGCCGAAGGTCGCCACTGTCATAAGAAAGTTTTCATCGAAAAATTGTCCGTTTATAATATTCCGTACTGCTCTTAAAGGTATATCATATCCTGCTGCCAGATAGGAGATCAAAAAGAAGATCCAGTACCAGGCAGCCTTTCCTTCTACAATCATCCCTGCTGCAAAAAACAGGGCGCTGGCCGCTAGCCTTATTGTCATCCGTTTCTGTTTCTTTGTCATAGCTGCTCCTTTGTTCTTACCGAATCACCTTAAATTCTGCTTCCGGCTCAATTTTGTTTGATATCTTTCTGGCTGCCTCTATGATTTCATCCGACTTACTTTCTTCGATTTCCATGGTCATCCGTTGAGTCATAAAGCTTAAGGCTGCACTTTCCACACCAGCTAACTTTTTTACCTCTTCTTCAATCTTAGCCGCACAGTTGGCGCAGCATAAGCCTTCCAGTTTAATAATCTTTTTCATAACCATTCTCTCCTTTTATAATTTTTTATCAGACTTCATTACTCATTGATATGCTCCATCCCCTGAGCCAGAATTGACTCGATGTGGCCGTCGGCCAGAGAATAAAATACAGTCTTTCCTTCTCTGCGGAACTTCACCAGACGCATCTGCTTCAACACCCGAAGCTGATGGGAAATAGCTGACTGGCCCATCTTTAAAAGATTTGCGATATCACATACACACATCTCTGACTGGCTGAGTACATAGAGTATTTTTATTCTGGTAGCATCACCAAATACTTTGAAGAAATCTGCCAGATCAAGAAGCTCCTGATCCTGGGGCATGACCTTTAGCACCTGGCTCACAACGTTTTCGTGAACGCAGATAAAATCGCATTGGTCGATTTCATAATCCTGAATGTTCTTTTTGCTGTCCTGCTCCATTTGGTACCTCCTTAACCCTTATATTATTATATGAATAAGTGTTCATATGTTTATATTATCACTTTTTCAAAATTTGTCAAGAGTTTTTTCCGGCTTACTTGACAGCCTTAATCGGCAGTGATAGACTTAAGGTCCTTTTCCAATCTAATTTCACATCTGACATTCAGGAAAAGAGAATATTGATACCACGGTAGAGTCCCCGGAAAAAGATATTTACTGATTCCGGAGAGCAGCGTAACCATTGGGGCAACCAATGACGCTCACCGCTTGGCAAGATATTAGGATCCTCTGGCTGGTCATGACAAGTTTCTTTTTTAATAAAGAACTGCCCGCTGCCGGAAAGAACGGATTCTCAAATATTACTACCAGGAGGAACTAATATGATTCAAGTGGAACACATGAACAAGACCTTTAAGGTCACAAGAAGAAGTGCCGGCTTTTCAGAAGCAGTGAAGGCCCTTTTTCACCGGGAGGTGGAACTCATCCACGCTCTTAACGATATTTCCTTTACCATAGGTGACGGAGAAATGGTAGGCTATATCGGACCGAATGGAGCAGGGAAAAGCTCCACCATCAAAATTCTAAGCGGAATACTGACACCGGATAACGGCACCTGTATGATCAATGGCCGGATCCCATGGAAGGAACGTAAGGAACATGTAAAGGACATTGGCGTTGTCTTCGGCCAGCGCAGCCAGCTTTGGTGGGATGTCCCCATCCTTGATTCCTTTGAACTGCTCCGCGACATCTACGAAATTCCCACACACCAATACCAGGAAACCCTTGACGAGCTGACCGGGCTTTTATCCTTAGGCGAACTTTTACGCACTCCGGCCAGGCAACTGTCATTAGGCCAGCGGATGCGCTGTGAAATTGCAGCCTCTCTTCTCCACAGGCCTAAAATCCTATTTCTGGATGAACCCACCATTGGTCTGGATGCAGTATCCAAACTTGCGGTTCGGGACTTCATCCGAAAGCAGAATAAGGAGCACAAGACAACGGTCCTCCTTACGACCCATGATATGCAGGACATTGATGCCCTGGCAGACAGGGTCCTCTTAATTGGAAGAGGCCGGCTGTTACTAGATGGCACCCTCTCCGATTTAAAGTCCCACCGTCCCAAAGAAGAGGCCACACTAGATGAGATCATTGCCGCCCTTTACCGGGATTACCGGATATAGGAGGAAGAAAGCATGAAAAAATACTGGTCCTTTTTCCGCATCCGCTTTATCCACGGCCTTCAATACCGGGCGGCGGCTCTTTCCGGCATGGTTACCCAGTTCGTATGGGGAACTATGGAGATTCTTTTATTCCGGGCCTTTTATGAGTCTGCTCCGCAAAGCTTCCCCATGGAATTCCAGGCTCTTTCCACCTACATATGGCTCCAGCAGGCTTTTCTGGCCCTTTACATGACCTGGTTCTGGGAGTCTGAGCTGTTTCATTCCATTACTACCGGAAACGTAGCCTACGAATTATGCCGTCCCGTCCGTCTTTACCATATGTGGTTTGTCAGGGGTCTTACTGTCCGCCTTTCCAAAGCAGTCCTGCGGTGCATGCCCATTCTGGTGTTTGCCTGGCTGCTGCCGGCTCCTTACGGGCTCACACTTCCAGGAAGCTTCCATACCTGGTTTTTTACCCTTTTGTCTATGACCCTGGGACTTCTTTTTGTAGTAGCCTTTGGCATGGTGGTATATATCTCCGTTTTTTACACCATTTCCTCTCAGGGAATCAAACTGATCGTCACCTCCCTCTCCGAATTCTTAAGCGGTGCGATCATCCCCCTTCCATTCCTGCCGGACGGAATCAGGGAATTTGTGAACTTTTTGCCTTTTGCATCGGCCCAGAATGTCCCTTTCCGGATTTTCGGCGGTGATTTAAAAGGACATGATATGTACACGAGCCTGCTGGGACAGGTATTCTGGCTGGCGGTGTTCCTTGTTATCGGGCAGATCATGGAGCGCAATGCCTTAAAACGTGTTGTGATCCAGGGCGGTTGAAAGGAGGGATACGATGAATTCAACCCGGTTATACGAAAAATATCTTCTCATACACTTAAAAAGCATGATGCAGCATAAGGTTTCTTTCCTTTTAACCACCATAGGACAGTTTTTAGTATCCTTTAACATATTTCTTGGAGTCCGCTTTATGATGGACCGTTTTAAAGAAGTAAAGGGCTTTTCCTACGGAGAGGTTCTGCTCTGTTTTTCCATTACATTGATGGCTTTTACGATTGCTGAGACCATCTTCCGAAGCCTGGACACCTTTGAAACCATCATCGGTAACGGAGAATTTGACCGCATTCTACTCCGGCCGAGGGGCAGCCTGTTTCTTGTCCTTTGCAGCAAAATAGAGCTGACCAGAATCGGCCGGCTTTTACAGGCTGTGGTTATGCTTATCTATGGCATTTATTCCAGCTCCATCATCTGGACCCCTGTCCGCATTATGACCGTTGTCCTCATGATCATCGGCGGGGTGGCGGTGTTTGCAGCCATTTTTCTGATTTTTGCCTCCATATGTTTTTTTACCCTGGAGGGCCTGGAATTTATGAACATATTCACGGACGGAGCCAGGGAATATGGAAAATATCCCATCGGCATCTATGGGAAAACCCTTTTAACCATCTGTACTTACCTGGTTCCCTTTGCTCTGTTTCAGTATTATCCCTTTTTATATTTAACAGGAAAGACCTCTGATTCATGGTACAGCCTGCTTCCTCTGGCCGCATGCCTCTTCTTGATACCGGCCGGCCTTTTATGGAATTTCGGACTGTCCCGTTACCAGTCGACCGGTTCTTAAGCAGGAATGAAAAAACGCGGAGCAAGCGGGATCTTCTGATTCCGTTTGCTCCGCGTTCTTTCTTTGCGGTTTAATGACTGTCTTTTCCATGATGGCTGCAGCACGTTTCCAGGTTATAAACTAAACTTTCGTCCAATAATGCTTCCACCGCAGAATCAGCAGCACCGGTTACTCCTGGATATAACCGGATCCCAGCCTCGCTTAAAGAGGTTCTGGCGCCCTCTCCGATTCCTCCGCAAATTACTGCATCAGCGCCCAATCCTTTTAAGACTTCTGCCAAAGCGCCATGTCCGCTTCCTTGCGTATTAACCACTTCTGTGGATGCTATGTTTTTCTCTTCTATCTGGTAAATCTTAAACTGTTCTGTCTTTCCAAAATGCTGGAATATTTCTCCGTTGTCATAAGTTACTGCAATCTTCATCAATACGACCTCCATTCTTAAGAACCTTTGTTTTCCGCCCCGCTCTTACCAATGACCCGGTCAAATACCAAAAATGTCACGGTCACCGACACGGCTACGCTGATGAAATCTGAAACAGGCTCCGTATAAAATATCTTATCGATTCCAAACCAGATCGGTATCAAGGCGGCACCGCCTAAAAATATCACCTTCCGGAACATGGAAAGGGTAATTGCGACTTTAGCGACTCCCATCCCCACAAATCCGTCTACAACCGCATACTGAAGTGCCAACGGTATAATGCCCATGGTATAGATCTTAATTGCCCATACCGTCAGTTCCACGTAAGCCTCATTCTTCGTAAAGATTAGTACAAAATACTTAGGAACCGTATGAGCAAGGATAAACATTATGGTAGTAAAACCAAGTGCCAGACCAGAAATATGAAGGCTTGCCTTTTTAATCCTGTCAGGCCTTCCTGCTCCGTAATTATAGCCTAAGATGGTCTGGGTTCCGCCGGTAATTCCCCCTAGAGGCATGGTAACCATTAACATAAAGCTCTGTACAATGGTCATGCAGGTAAGAAGCATGTCACCCTGGCCCTCTCCGCCAAAACGCTGGATCATCATATTTAAGGATATGATCAAAATATTATCAAATGCGATAATAAGAAAAGGGCTAAGACCCAGAACCAAAACCCGTTTCATAACCTGCCAGTCGTAATTTCCAAAGGTGATCCGGATCGGGGGCTTGTTTCCAAACAGAAACCGGAGTACATAGGTGCAGGATGCCATCTGAGACAAAACCGTAGCGATCGCTGCTCCCCGTACCCCCAGACCAAACACAAACATAAACACCGGGTCCAGAATAATATTGCATATGGCTCCCAAAAGAACCGACTTCATCCCGACCTTTGCAAAGCCCTGACAAATAATGAACTGGTTCATGCCCGTAGACAATAGAGCAAAAATAGTGCCAAGTAAGATTATGGTAATGTAATCATTGGCATAGGTGAAAGTGGCCTCGCTTGCCCCAAACCACATCAAAAGCTTCCCCTTTGCCATAAAGGAAAGAACGGTAATCACCACCGATAAAATCGTTAAAAGTAAAAAACAGTTCGCAAGAATCTGGCTGGCTGCCCGATGGTTTTTCTCCCCCATGCGAATACTCATTAAAGGAGAGCCGCCAACTCCAACTAAAAAAGCAACAGAAGAGATCATGGTCACAATTGGACCGCAGATTCCTACTCCTGCCAATGCGATCTCGCCAATTCCGGCGATATTTCCAATGTACATTCGGTCTACAATGCTGTAAAAAACGCTTACAAACTGTGCCAGCATGGAGGGAATCGCCAGTCTCCATACCAGTCCTTTTATTTGATCCGTATCTAAATTATTTTCTGTCTTCACGTCAAAACTCCATTAATCCGGTCACTGAACCATGGCTCCGTCAGAGCCAAAGGTATAGGTAACTCCGTCTATATCCATGGTCGTATCATGAATCATGATGCCATTGGAATCAAGGAAATACCAGGTGCTTCCCACCTGGATCCAACCAGTCTGCTTTGTATAATTTTTTGTATAATACCGGTTTCCGTCAATGCTCTTCCAGCCTTCAGAAGGAATCAGGGTATTGTAATCCGCAAAGGAAAACTCAAGGGTCACATCTCCATCAATTCCATCCACTCTTCCCTGGTCCGTGCACTGCCAAATGGTACGGTTCTTGTAGTTGTTTATGGAGCCGTATCTGGCATACCAGACATCATATGGGATCCGGTTCATATCAATGTGATTGGTCAGCCATTTGTTATTGGCATAAACCACCGGCCGGTATCCTGCATCTGAAATGGTTTTGCAGAATGCATTGATGTTATCTGTAATTTGCTGCTTTGACAAATGATTGTCAAGAAGGTACTGGGATTCCACATCATATGCAATCGGATAAGAAATCTGGTAATCCTTCACCATCCGGAGCACATACTTAGCTTCCTCTACCGCAGTCTGCGTATCAAGAGCCTGCGTGTAGAAAAACACGCCGGTCTTAAGCCCGCCTGACGCTGCGCCTGCCATATTGATAGAATAATAAGGATCCATGTCATTAAGATAACCGATCCGCACCATGGCAAAAGAAATACCATCCTGAGCCACTTTCTTCCAGTCGATCCCGCCGGTTAATCCATTCTGACGGTTCTGGTACTTTGATACGGTAATTCCTTTTTCCAGCGCGCCTGCGATGGGAATGCCTGAGGCATCCACATATTGTCCGTTTTCCAACTTCCACGCCTCAGCAGAAAATCCATCCTTTGGCACAGCCGTGGCTTTTAAAGTCATAAGGCCGGCTGCTAGACATAAGGCTATTCTTAGTTTTGTATTCTTATTCATCATTTCCTCTTTCCTATCCATGCTTTCCAGGTATACGAAATACCGCCAGGGAGATTTAATCCGATCCCCTTCGGAACGCTTTTATATCATGGATCAAAGTTTTCACGCTGTTAATAAAAGAGTCAAAGGCTCCGAATTCATATAGATTTAAAAACAGCATGCCAATGGGCACCGCCAAAATCATACCGGCAATCCCGCTGATCTTAAATCCCAAATATAAAAACAGCAGTGTCATGAGGGGGTCAAGCCCCATGGTATCCCCTACGATCTTTGGCTGAATGACCTGCCTTAGTACCAGGGTCAGAACATAGATGATCAGCAGACCGACACCAAAGGCATACTCACCGGCAACAAGGCGGATCAATGCCCATGGAATCAGAATGGTACCGGTTCCTAAAATCGGCAGAAAGTCAAGAATCGCTATGATAACTGCAAGAAGCAGCGCATAATTTATTCCCAATACCAGAAATCCTGCCGCCAGTACCACGGCAATAACAAACATGATTTTAAACTGGGCAAGAAAATAACCGCTGACCAAACGCTTTGCATCTTCTTTAAGATACTGGTAATATTTGGTTCCTCCTTCCGGTATATACCGGCGAAGTATTTCCATAATCCTATCCCGATCCACAATAAACAGATAGGAGGAAAAAATCGTAACAATGGTATAAACCAGGGCGCCAGGAATGCTCTTTACTACATTTCCCGCCACCGTCACCGTAGGAGAAGCGATCTTTTGAACCATCACATTTAAATATTCTCCCATATGGGTAAAAAACTGATTTACGGAATCCTGAATGTTCTGAGGCAAAAACTGCAAAAGCCTTTCCACCTGCAAAAGCAGTTTCTGGGTCTCAATCCAGGCAGATTCATAATACTTGGGAATATCTCTTGCAAATCCGGCCGCCTCAGAAACCAGCTTAGAGATCAGGAAATAAAGCACAGTGATAATAAGGGCCAGCACTGCAACCACAATGAGCACAGAACTATGTTTCCTGACGATCTTTAGGCGTTTCTCCAGGAAGCGCACCAGAGGATTTGCAATGACAGCAATAATCCAGCCAATGACAAAGGGAAGGAAGAAATTTAAAATCCTCGGTCCCCACACACAAATTAAGTATATAAACAAAATTGGTATAACAATATTGAGAATCAGTCTGCAATACTTTCTAACTTTTTCCATTTTAATCACCCATTTATATGATACTCTTTAAATGTCCTTCTGGCAAACGAAAAAAATCTAAAGAAATTCTTTTAAAAAGATGTATAACGCCTCCATCTCTTCATCCGTTCCTATGGAAATACGCAAGTGATTGTCAAGCCTTGGCTGTTTAAAATACCGGACATAAATATTATTATCCCGGAGAGCTTTGTATATCTCTTCTGCCCTGCGTTCTTTATGAGAGGCAAAGATGAAGTTTGCCATAGAATCCGGGAACGAAAATCCCAGCTCCCCAAGCCTTATTTTCGCCTGTTCCCTTGTGTATATGATTTTATCCAGGGTTTCCTTAAAATATTTATCATCTTCAAGTGCTTTTGCTCCCAAAACCAGGGAAGGAATATTCATGGTATAGGAATTATAAGAATATTTCACATCATTTAACGCACGGATCAGATCCGGATGCCCGTAAGCACATCCGATTCTCATTCCAGCCATGGAACGGGATTTGCTGAAGGTCTGCACAACCAGGAGATTATCATATTTTTCAGTCAGTTTTATTCCGCTTTCTCCGCCGAAATCAATATAGGCTTCATCAAGAATCACCACTGACTCCTGGTTATGGGCTATGATATCCTCTACTTCGGAAAGAGGCATAAGAAGACCGGTGGGGGCATTGGGGTTCGGGAATATGATTCCCCCATTTTCCCTGTAATAATCTTCCTTCCGGATACAAAAGTTATCGTCAAGAGCAGGTGTTTCATACGGAATCCGGAATAAATCCGCCCAGACCTTGTAAAAGGAATAGCTCACATCAGGAAACAAAATTGGTTTCCTGGAATTGAAAAAGGTCATAAAAGCTACGGCAATCACATCATCAGATCCTACCCCTACGAAAATCCGGTCCTCTTCTACCCCATAAGTTTTTGAAAGGGCCTTAATAAGAACTGTTGCAGCCGGATCCGGATATTTGCGAAACCAGTCGCAATCCATCTGGGCCAAAGCCTGCTTTACACCAGGAGACGGCGGATAGGGGTTTTCATTGGTATTTAACTTAATTAACTTCTCTCCCTTTGGCTGCTCTCCAGGTACATAAGGAGCAACCCTTCGGATGTTGGCTTCCCATGGCTTCATTATACTTCCTCCCTTTTTTCTGTAAGGCCATACTCTTCTGCTATCTTCTTAAATGCAGGAAGAGAACGTTCAATCTGCTCATAGGAAACACAATATGCGATCCTTACATAGCCCGGACACGCAAAGGAAGATCCAGGCACCAAAAGCACCCGATGCTCTTTGCAGGACTGACAAAATGCCTTATCATCAACAGGAGATTTTACAAATAAGTAAAAAGCTCCTTCCGGCTTAATGCAGTCAAACCCATATTCCTTTAAACGGTTGTAGAGAAGCTCCCTGTTCCTGTCATAGGCTTTTAAATTTACTTGGCTCTCCACGCAGCGGACGATCACCCGCTGCATAAGGGAAGGCGCATTGACACAGCCCAGCACCCGGTTGGCAACAGCTGCTGCTGCTATGACCTTTGAGGAATCTTCCATTTCATCGGGAATTACCAGATATCCGATCCGTTCCCCAGGCAGGGATAAAGACTTGCTATAAGAATAGCAGACGATGGTATTATGATAAAACGGTGTGACATAGGGAACCTCCACCCCATCATAAGCCAGCTCCCGGTAAGGTTCATCAGAAATCAGCACAATCTGGGTACCAAGCTCTGCTTCCTTTTTCTTAAGGATTCCTGCAATCTCCCGGAGAGTCTCCGCAGAATAAACCACGCCCGTTGGATTATTAGGGGTATTGATGATCACTGCCTTTGTCTTGGGAGTGATACGCTTTTCAAATTCTTTTAAATCAGGCTGAAAACTGGATGTATCCGGGGGCACTGCCACAAGCACGCCGTCATAATTCCGGACATAAGAACCATATTCCATAAAATACGGTGCAAACACCAGCACTTCATCGCCGGGATCCAATATGGTTTTAAATATTACATTCATGCCGCTGGCCGCACCAACGGTCATAAGAATATTCTCCAGACGAAAATGAGTTCCAAACCGCCTGTTTAAGGACTGGGCTACTGCATCTCTCGTATCCTCAAATCCTGCATTGCTCATGTATCCATGGACGAAAGTGGTTTCTTCTTCCCTGATAATGTCAAGAATGGCCTGATTTACTGCCGGGGGCGCCGGCACATTGGGATTTCCCAGGCTGAAATCATAGACATTCTCTCTGCCGTATACGGCAGCCATCTTCTTTCCTTCTTCAAACATGGCACGGATGGCGGAATTGTTTTCTACAAGGGGTCTCATCTTGTCTGCTATCATAATCTTATTCCTTTCCCTGAAATGATTTTATGTTCCTCATTGTATCACAAGTGCCGGAGGCGGTCTATTCTAATCTCATACTTTCTCTATCTGAACGCTTACCGGATTGTACCAGAGCCGATCTTGCCTTATCACAGCAATCTTCAAAATCTTTGTCCTGCGCCTCGATCATGGCAAAAGCGGCGTTAATCCAAAATAGAGGCTCCTTCTCATTTCCCATAAGTTCCTGGGTTAAAACTTTTGTAATCCGCTTTAGCTTTTGTTCCATATCGATGCTCCGGATATTTTTGCACAGTACCATTGCTTCATGTACACCGTTTAAACAGATGATATCATCTTCCCTGAAAAAACGCTTTAAGCATTCCACATAAGGAGCAAAAAACGGTTTCTCTGTCTTAAAGCCTTTTTTGCTTTTCCCTTCCGGCCCCTGGATCTCAAATAAAACCAGGGCAGAAGGCTGGAAGCGGCGCCGCATCACATAAGCCTCCATCATGGAAACGGCGGCATGGCGGTCGGGCAGCTTCTCAAATGAAAGATCTCTTCCGGAAAGCCTCAGCACATCTCCCAGCATTTTCTGAGAGTCTTCAAGCTGCTGGCGCTGCTCCATCTGCTCCGTAGCATCCCTTACCGCTCCATAGTACAAACGGTGCTCGTCCTGCTCCCTTAAAAAGAATACGCGAATATGTACCCACATCAGTTCCCCGCTTAGACGGTACTGCCGGAAAATACCTTCCCCTCCCCGGATCGGGTTGCTGTATGCGTTCTCAAATATATTCAAAACCCAGTCTCTGTCATCTTTATAGATTCGGTTTAAGAGAAACCACCTTCGTTCCTCCATATCCGACGGATTATCCCCTGTTATGCGGTAATATTCCTGATTTACTCTGAGAACCTCGCACCGGTCCTCATACACTTCATACAGGGCGATTGCCCCAAGCATGTTATTTAACATCGCCTCACTGGTGATGTTCTCATTAAATAAATCCTCCAGTTTCAGCTGCCCCAGCTGGCGGGCCTGAATCCCACCGTAATCTACGCAATCCTCCCGTATCAGGAGCTGCTCCGCCTCTTCTACCGGAAGCGGTTTATAATAATAATATCCCTGCCCGTAAATACAGCCGATATTTCTTAAAAAATCTACCTGATCCTTTGTCTCGACCCCTTCTGCAATGATCTTCATCTGCATGACCCTTGCCATCCTCACAATGGTCTCCAAAATCCCCATTCCCCGGCTCTGGCTGTTCTCATTCATATCCAGGAATTTGGTGTCGATCTTAATGACATCAACATTGACATCCTTAAGCATGTTAAGAGAGGAGTACCCGCTTCCAAAGTCATCCATAAACACCGGAAAGCCTGCCCTGCGCAGATCCTCCAGTACCCTTTGCATCTTATCATCATCCTCTGCATAGGCGCTTTCCGTTATCTCGATTTCTAAGAATCTTGGATCGATCTCATATCGGTCCACCAGTTCCTTGAATTTCTCCACAACATCAATGGCATAGATATCCATGCGGGACATATTAACAGAAATGGGGATCAGTTTTTTCCCGGCCTTGCCCCATCTGTTTAACTGCCTGCATACCATCTCCCAGATATAAATATCCAAATAAGTAATAAACCCATTCTGTTCTAAAAGCGGTATGAACTCTCCTGGGGAAATCAGTCCGCGTAAGGGATGCTTCCATCTAACCAGGGATTCCAGACCGATGATCTTGCCTGTAAGCATATTGCACTGGGGCTGAACGTAAAAAATAAACTCTTTCTTTTCCAGGGCGCTTTGTATTTCTGAGAGAAGGATCTGATCATTTTCCATCTTCTGTTTCATGCCAGGATCATACCAGCCTATTCTCTTGGCATAATTGCCTTTTACGGAGTTAAGTGCGATCGCTGCTCTGTCATACATCATACTGACCGAAAGGCGGCGGTCCTCGATCCGGTAGACCCCAAATGCCGGAAGAAATCCTGCATTTCCGCCATATTGTCTGGCATAGTAATTGATCTCGCCTTCCAGGCTTTTCAATATGGATATGTCTTCCGGAAGGATGACAACAAAATCATCACCACCCATATACCCTGCTATGGAACCATGCAGCAGTTCCAAGGACTTCAAATATTTTCCAATCTTTATCAGGAAGCGGTCCCCTTCCTCTTCTCCATACCATTCATTGAAAAGCTTAAAATGCTCAATGTCAATGGCCACCATAAAATATCTTGTGCCGGGTTGGTTTTTCAAAAGCTGCTCCGCTTTCTCAAAAAAAGGACCGTAACGGAAAAGCCCTGTCATGGAATCTGTTTCTTCCCGCTTTTCCTTAAGCTTTTTCTTTTCTTCCTCTTCCTGTTTCCTTCTGCTGTCGATATCCTGGATATAACACATAATAATAGGGTCCGCACAATCCCCGCACCGGAACAAAACGGCAATCACTCTGATCCAGCAATAATTCCCGTCCACCATCAGCCTGCGGAATTCTCCCCTGATGATCCTTCCGCTTGCATGAAGACGCTCAAGTAAGGTAGGCCCATCCCAGAATTCCAAAAACTTCTCTCTGTCTTCCGGGTGGATCATGAAATTCGCCACCTCAAGACACATGGAATCCAACTGTCCTTCTATCTTTGGAATCCTGAATTTATCTTTCTGGTGAAACAGGATCCTATAAAAATTTGCTGCAATGTTCACTTCAAAAAGTTCATCATAAACGGTGTTGTCCGTCAGATGATAAAAAAGATTCTTATTCTTCTCATCCACCGGCCGGAACATAATAAGCTTGCATCCGTCGTGGCCGGGCCAGTCAATTGTGGCTGAGGATACATCCATCCAAAGCTCTGAGGCAGAATTATATAATATCACATGCCCTGACTTTCCCCTTGTACCAGGACAGTCTTTACAGGGGTCCAGTCCTTTTCCGATCCCCTGAAAACAATACATTCCTTCTCTTAAATCCGGATAATATGATTTAGCCGCATTATTGAGATAAATGATTCTGTAATCCTGGTTAACTATGTAAATACCGGCTTCTTCATTTTCAGCCGACATAAGATTCATAAGCCCCCGCCTCTCCTGTATCACATTATCTGCGACCATATAAATTATTGTAATATTATAGTATGAAAAGTCTATTTCCGTCAACCAATTCAGTCACACATCGTGAAAACAGGAACGGCACTTCAATCCTCCGTTAGAGCAGTTCCCTCATGCTCTGTATTTACGGTGATTGCCGTGCCGTTTTGCCAATCTTTATATTTATTACCGGAGAGCGCGCAGCTCCTCTGTCATCTCATGAGAAAGGGTGAATCTTCCTACGTAACCGACTTCCCCTGTCATCAGCACGCCGCCATCCGGTTCAATCTCCACTTCAAGCACGCCTCCCGGCATGTGCACGTACATCTTAGGATCTGTAAGCCCCATGCGGTATGCCGCACCGGCGGCCGCGCAGCCGCTGGTTCCTGATGCAAGGGTATATCCCGCTCCCCGCTCATAAATTTCAATTTCAATATTGGTCCTGTCCACAACCTTTAAAAGCTCTGTATTGATCTTTTCAGGAAAATAATCGGCTGTTTCCGAATGCTTTCCGATTCGGCAGGCCAATTCCTTTGATATGTCGTTCAGCCAGATGACGCAGTGAGGATTGCCAATGGTCACACAGGTGACCCGGTAAGGAATGCTTCCAAACATCATGGTTTCATTGAGTACCTCTCTCCTTGGCCCGGTAACAGGAATCTCATCGCTGTAAAAGCTTAATTTTCCCATGGAAACCTTTATTCTGGTCCCGGTCTCATTCAAGTACTGGATGGTCTGCTGCCCGCTTAGTGTATTGACAATAAAACGGTTTTTCTGCACGTATCCGGCATCCTTTAAGTATTTCCCAAAGATCCGGACCCCGTTGCCGCTTAATTCCGCTTCACTTCCATCGGGATTTAAAATCTTAAGTTCCAGCTTATCCTGCCCCAGAATCGGACCTACTAAAAGTCCGTCAGAACCTACTCCAAAATTCCGGTTGCAGATCAGCCGGACACTCTCCTCTGTCAGCTCCAGTTCATTTTTATTGGGATCAAAAATCAGATAGTCATTGCCCAGTCCATGGTATTTCTCCAGCGTGATATTCATGATAAAACTCCTTTCCCGTGTCTCGCAATATCCTCACATAATTCATAATATGAAATTCCGGCAGCCTTAGCCTCTTGTGGAAGAAGACTATAAGGTGTCATTCCCGGCAGCGTATTAGCCTCCAGACAGTAAAGACTGCCATCTTCCTCCATAAGGAAGTCCACCCTGGAGTAATGGCCAAGTCCCAAAGCGTGATGGACCTTTAAAGCCATAACGCCCATGGCTTCCTCTTCTTTTTCTGTGAGCCTAGCCGGACAGATTTCCTCTGTCATGCCTGCCTGATACTTATTTTCATAGTCATAAAACCCTGCCTTTGGTATGATCTCAATTGGAGGAAGTGCCCTTTCTCCCAGGATTCCAACAGAAAATTCCCTGCCAATAATTTTCACTTCCGCCAGTATCCGGTTTTCATAAGCAAAGGCAGAATCAAGGGCCTGTTCCCATTGTTCCTCTTTATCCACCATGGTAATACCTACGCTGGATCCACAGCCGCATGGCTTTACCACACAGGGAAAAGTAAATGGCTCCAAAGGCTCCCCTTTCGTATAAAGACGCCAATCCGGTGTTGGTATGCCTGAAGCTTTCATCAGGAGTTTTGCCATAGGCTTATCCATGGCTTTTAGGCACCCCTCATAACTGGTTCCAGTATAAGAAATGCCATAGGCATCAAAAACAGCCTGTATCTGCCCATTTTCCCCCGCTCCGCCGTGCAATGCCAAAAATACAACATCTGCCTTACTGCAGATTTCAATTACCCGGTTTCCTATAAATCCTTCTCCCTTTCGCCCTTCGCTTAAGCGGTCAAGCTCCGGAACCTTTTTTCCGATTTCCCAGGAAAGGTCTGTACCATCTTTAAGGCTTTTAAAGCAGACAGTTTCTCCGTCGGCAACTCCAAGATAAGAATCCAGTAAGTAAACCTCATGCCCATTTTTTATGAATGCGTTTGTGATCATCGCCCCTGAAGATAATGAGACTTCTCTTTCCGGGCTGTAACCGCCCGCCAACACGACTATTTTCATTCTTGTCTTCCTTCTGTTCATGCATATTTATTTTATATATTCATTATATACAGCACTATTTATCATTTCCATCAATATAATGCTTTTTTTATTGCAAATTATGTTGTATTATAAAAGGCAGTACATAGGAAGGATACGATTGACATGGATAACTATGAAAAGCGGGGATATTTAAACAGTGATTTCCGGCTGTTTCATCTGACTGATACAAAAAAACAGGATTTTGAATACCATTATCATGATTTTGATAAAATCATCATATTCATCCGGGGATCCGTAACTTACCGGATCGAAGGTTGTGCTTATAAACTGAAGCCTTATGACATCATACTGGTCCGCCATAACGATATTCATAAGCCTGACATCGACCCGTCGGTGCCTTATGAAAGGATCATCGTCTATCTTTCCCCCGGTTTCTTACTGGCTTACCGATCCGACAGCTATGATTTGAGCACCTGCTTTCAGAAATCAAAAGAGCTTCACTCCCACGTCCTGCGGATTCATTCCATGGAAAAGAGCGGCATATATCGAACATTGGCGAACCTGGAATATGCCTGTACCCATGACGGATATGCCAGGGATTTATACTGCCAGGTGGTTTTTCTGGAATTCATGATCCAGTTAAACAGGGCATCTCTGGCCAATCGGGTCCAATACCTGCCCCCTTCCACCGGTGACCGGCGCATTTTAGGTATTATGGAATATATAAACAATCACTTGACGGAGGAGATAAGCGTAGAGACGATTGCAGAGTCCTGTTATATCAGCCGTTATCACCTGATGCACTTATTCAAAGGGGAAACCGGCTACACTCTGTTTGATTATATCACGGAAAAACGTCTGGCATTGGCAAGAGATCTTTTAAAAACAGGAATGCCAGTTACCGAAGCATGTTTTGCCAGCGGCTTTAAAAACTACTCAACGTTTTTCAGGGCCTATAAAAAACATTTTCACTCTTCACCTTCAGAAGCCGTAAAAGAACATGGAAATTTATAAGTTTTTCTTAAGTTCCCCTGCCTTTGTTGAAATGGTCCAGGTGTCATGCTATTCTAAGGATATCACATGATTTTTAGAAATATGCTGATAAAAGGAGGGGTTCTATGAGATTAAGAAAATGGGGATTCATTCCGTCTCTTCTGTTCGTTCTCTGCTTAAGCGCATGCTCAGGCAAGTCCGCAACAACGGCCCAGTACGCTGCACCGGATTATGGGGTTGCCATGCCTGCAGAGATGAATGATTCGGTTAGCGCAGACAGCCAATATGAAAATGGAGCGGGAGAAAAGTCGGTGACATCACTGGCAAGTGAAACTGGGGGCAGCCCGATGCTTCCGGCCGGAAGAAAGCTTATACGGAACATATCCATGAACGTGGAAACAAATGAGTTTGAAACACTGCTTTCAAACCTGCAGTCAAAAGTCACACAGCTTGGCGGATATGTAGAACAATCCGACATATCAGGCAGCCGAAAGGACAGCATTGGAAATCCGGATCCCAGATTTGCCAATATGACCGTCCGGATTCCTGTAAATCAAATTGACAGCTTTGTTGAAACAGTAGAAAAAAACGGAAATGTCACGAATAAATCCGAATCCACCCAGGATGTTACGCTGCAGTACAGTGATTTGGAAAGCAGAAAGAAGTCTCTGGAAATAGAGCAGGAAAAGCTATGGGAATTCCTTGAAAAAGCCGAATCAATTGATACGGTCATCACCCTTCAGCAGCGTCTTTCCGAGATACGGTATCAGCTGGAGTCCATGGAATCCCAGCTTAAGCTTTACGACAATCAGGTGGATTACAGCACGGTTTCCCTCAACATCAGGGAAGTCACCATATTTACTCCCACTGCCCCGGAAACAGCCGGAACCCGCATAAGTAATGGATTTACAAGCAATCTTAAGCTTTTTAAGGACGTCGTATTAAACCTTACGATCGCTATCCTTGCTACTATCCCATTCTGGTTCCCAATTGCAGCCATTGCGTCTGCCATTATCTTCTTCCGCCGGCGTAAAAAGAAAAAACTCCCTGCCGTCGCTCTTACCAAGGAGGAGAAAGAACCTTCCGACACACCCAAAGTTTGACTTTAAATCTTACCATATAAAAAAGCTCCCGGATTTTTTCCAGGAGCTTTTTTCAGTTGTCAACCATGTCTTCCATTGTTCTTCCACGAACAGAATACAAATAAAATCCCTGTCATTCCAAAATAAAACCAGGTGGAGGGATTGCTGAACCAAGTTGTAAAAAAAGAAAGGATCATATACATGGCAAATTGGGCATAGAACAAATAGCCGATGGGATTGCGGATACGCTTTGCCATCCGCATCAGGAAAAACGCAACTCCGCCAAGAATACAGCCAAAAATCAGGACGCCCACAATGCCGAAATCATAAAAAGAATCATAAAACAAGGTAACTGTAGTCAATTCCTCTTTCGTCACATAGATGGGAAAATCCACAAGGGCCGGGACCAGGAATTTAAGCCCTGTAAGCGCCCATAATGGAAAGAGCATCCGAAGTCCAAAGGTATGGGATGGAAGCCACTCTACCAGGCAGTTAAAATTGTCGTAGTTGTTTGCAATGTACATATAAGGCTGAGTGATAAATATGGGCATCTGGCTGTTTTTCATCTGAAATATGCCGTTTAAGTAGGAGACATCATGGCCTCTTGCAATGGTGAGGATCACATAAATGGGGATCATTCCGATCATCAGGCCTGCCCCATACACGATCTTCAGTCTATGTTCCATAGCTATATAGGTGAGAACCGCTAATCCCACAGAAAGGATCAGCTGGAACCGGGATACACATAAAATCGGAATCAAACATGCAATGACATCCATAAGTATGACCAGAATCAGCCTTAAACCATTTCTCCCCTGTTCTATGCAAAAATAAAGAACCGACAACGCAGGCACCAGTACACAGGATACGGTGAAATAGTGAATTCCTGTTATGTGAAACGTAGAGTAAGCATGGGGCACTCCTTTCACAAAAACGGGGATAAACCCAAGCACTGCCGCCTCAACAATAAAACCGGCAAGGGAAACAAAGGTGACAAAAAACATGGATAAAAACAGAGGCCTTTCATAGCCTTTAAAACTGAACCAGCTGGAACGCTGCCCTCCTGATTCTCCCTGCAGCTTTGCAAAAAACTCAAAGGTGACCCAAAATCCCAGGAATGCTACCAGAAAGCAGAGCCACGTAATAATATTCCAGTCAAAAGAAAGCTCTGAAAGTTTTAAACAGGCGATGCCTTCCCCTCCTACCCAGAACAGGGAAAACAATCCCCTTAAATGAATGATATTCTCGGTCCGGCGGTAATCCCGCCAATACAGGAAAAGAGCTGCCAGCATTAAAATAATACCGGACAGCCAGTAAAAACCTGCTCTTGCAAATAAATAAGACGCTCCATAGCTGATCAGATAAACACTCATCACAAAATATCCCCTTTTGCAAATAATAGAAACGCCGTCTTATATGGAAAAAGGCAGCCGCCGCCCTGGCGACAGCCGCACTTCCCCCTTTTGTCGTCCATTAGCTATGGCTAATGAACTCTCTCATATAATCTTCTACCTCTTTAACGGTGGAATAGGACATTGCCTTTTCCGCCACGGCCTGCAGCTCTTTTGTGCTGTAGCCAGTGATCAGCTTTCTGGCGTTTAAGATCGCCGACGCACTCATGCTGAACTCATTTAAGCCAAATGCCAGAAGTAAGGGGATGATCATGGGATCGCTGGCAGCCTCCCCACACATTCCGACCATAATCCCTTCTTTGCGCCCGCATTCAATGACATGGCGGATGCTTCTTAAAACTGCTGGATTCAATGGAGAATATAAGTATGATACCTTATCATTTCCCCTGTCCACAGACATGGTGTACTGAGTCAGATCATTGGTTCCGATGCTGAAGAAATCAACTTCTTTTGCAAACACATCCGCCATCAAAGAAGCCGCAGCCGTCTCAACCATGATTCCCACTTGAATATCCTTTTTATAGGCAATTCCCTTTTCATCTAATTCTTTCTTAAGCTCTTCAACAAGTGCCTTTGCTTCTCTGAATTCTTCCAGGCAGGTCACCATGGGAACCATGATGCGGATGTTGCCGAAGGCGCTGGCTCTTAAAAGGGCCCGCAGCTGAGGTTTGTATACATCTTCCTTCCGGTCCAGACAAAAACGGATCGCTCTGTATCCCAAAAATGGATTTTCATCCTTTTCAAGACCCATATACGGGATTTCCTTATCTCCTCCAATATCCAGAGTCCGAATAATCACAGGCTTGCCGTTCATTGCTACCGCAACCTTCCGGTAAGCTTCAAACTGCTCATCTTCTGTAGGCATTGACGTACGGTCCATAAACAAAAATTCCGTACGGAACAATCCGATCCCTTCCCCGTCATAATGAAGAACCTTTTCCACATCCTCCGGCTTTCCGATATTGGCTACCAATTCAATGGCCGTGCCATCCTTTGTCACGGTAGGCTTTCCGATGTATTGCTCCAGTTCCTTCTTTTCCTTTAGAAAGGCTTCTCTTTTTTCAGCGTACTCCGCTTTTAACGAATCTTCCGGATTTATGATGACAACACCCTGAGAGCCATCCAGGATCACATCATCCCCATCAGATACCTGACTTAAAAATCCCTCAATGGCAACCACTGCAGGAATTTCTAAGGCTCTGGCAAGAATCGCGCTGTGAGATGTCTTTCCTCCCAGTTCTGTGACAATACCAACTACCTTATTCGGATCGATTCCAGCTGTCATGGATGGTGTAAGATCTCTGGCAACGATCACACTTCCTTCCGGCAGAGCGGAAATATCCACGGAGCTTACCCCCATAAGTATCTTCTGCACGCGGGTTTTGATGTCGTGCATATCCGTTGCTCTCTGCTGCATGAGCTCGTCTCCCATAGATGCAAACATATCGGCGTAAGTATTGCATACTTTTTCAACCGCATATTCGCTGTTAACATTCTCCCCTGTTATGGAATTCTCGATCTCACCAGTCAGCATTGGATCGGAAAGGAGCAATAAATGACCATTTAAAATCTCCGCTTCCTTTTCTCCTACTTTTGTTGCCAGATCCTGGGCCAGAATGCCGGTCTCTTCCATGGCCTGCTTTACCGCCCCCTGAAAGCGGGCCTTTTCAGCTTCCGGATCCGTTATTGCCTCTCTCTTGATCTTAAGCTCTGCTTCTTCTACGTTAACGGCCTTCCCAATACCGATTCCCGCAGATGCACTTGTTCCTTTAAACATAATTAGCCTCCTTATTAATTACTGAATCTTAATCTATTCGCCAAGACCCTCTTCAACGGCCTTGACCATGGTCGCCAGAGCTTCCTCCTCATCTGCTCCCTCACAGACAAAAGTTATCTCATCCCCGCTTTTTACACAGGCACCCAATACGCTAAGCACGCTTTTCGCATTGGCGGTGGTGTTCTTAAATTTAAAACTCACCGAAGAATTAAAGTTCATGGCTTCCTTACAAAGAATCCCTGCCGGCCTTAGGTGCAGGCCGGTAGGATTCTTTATAACAACTTTAGCACTAACCATACTGAATTACTCCCTCCATTCCATCATCAAACTTCCTATTGCGACTCAGGCACTTCTGTAGAAGTGGCTGTGGTGCTTTCATCCGTTCCGGGGCCAGGATTTTTATGGGCTACCGTCACATTGAAAGGCGTATAACCAACCACTTCAAATCCTCCTGAAACCTCAAATGTTACCATTCCCGGATGAGGGCCAGCCTCCTGGTCCGTTACATCAAGAACTGCATTCAAGTTCGCTTCTGTCAAGGCATCTAAATCTGCCTTGAGCCCTTTTACCGTAACATCAGAAGTTTCTTTATCAAAACTGTAATCGTAATCAGCTACTGCACCCTTCTTATCCAGATTCTTCAGTTTCAAAGTGAATACTCTGGTAGTCAATGGCTCTACCTTCAGCTTCACGGTTACATTCTTATATTCATCCCCTGCAATAGAGGTGCTTGGCGGCAGATACTGGCTCAAATCCAGTTTAACCTCCTTATCAGAGGTAGCGCCGTCAATATTTAACTTATCCGAAGAAACAGATAAACTGGTCAAAGAGGCAAGAACGGAATTCGTACCTACCACCGGCACGGATTTGATACTGGATTCCAATCCCGTATACCGGTATCCCTTTGCCACATCTCCTGAAACCTCGAAGTTGATTGTAAGATTCTTTGCTTTTAGCACGGATACCGTATATTCGATCTCGTGCCTGTTAACCGTCACCTTATTTTCCAGTTCCGGCATCTTGTTGCCGTTTGCATCGTAAAAGACCGGAGTAGCTACTCCATTTAAATCCGCATTGGCATTATCCACATCGATCTCGATACCCATATGGTTGATCTGGCCAATCTGAGATTCAGGGCCTTCCACTGTCACATAATCCGGTGACAGGGTGATCATTCCCAGGGCATACCCATCTTCCTGGATTCCTTTGGTCTGAATCTGAAGATCAAACTTCTTGCGCTGAAGCTCTTCTGTTCTGATCCGGATCACCATCGGCTTAGCCGTAATGGTGTCGCTCCTGACCAGATTTTCCTTATCTTTATTAATCTCCACCGTGATCGGAATGGCCCCGGTCACGTTATAATCTTTTAAATCCGCATAGGCATGAAAGTCCTGAGCCCTCACCAGGGAACGGTCTCTTGTTCTCACCTGATAGCTGACTGTTATCGAATCCTTACCCACAATTTCATAGGTTAAATTGGCAGCATCCAGCACGTCCTCATTGCGCATCTCGACTCCAACAACCTGGGAATCGTCAATAATGGGATTGGAAATGTTGACAACAGCCATCCATACTGCAAAGGCAAGGACCAGAGACGCAACTTTCAGTCCAAGATTATTTAACAGCTTTTCCTTCATTCTTACGCCTTCCCTTCAAAATCCTGAATCTGCTTCCTTCCTCTTCCGCCTGCTTCACGCCTGCAAGGACCGACCGGAGCATATCTGCATCCGTAATCTTCCTAAGGCCGCCCTCCAGGGCCACCGTCACACGTCCGGTTTCTTCCGATACCACAATGGTAATGCTGTCGCTTACTTCACTGACGCCGACTGCGGCTCTGTGTCTTGTACCCAGATCCTTGCTGATGCTCATATTATCGGACAGGGGCAGGTAGCAGGTAGCTGCCGCCACACGGTTTCCCCGAATCACCACCGCTCCGTCGTGAAGCGGTGTATTATGCTCGAAGATATTGATAATAAGCTGGCTGCTTACAACTCCTCCCACTTCTATTCCAGTACGTTCGATCTCTTTTAAAGAATCTCCTCTTTCGATTACCATGAGCGCTCCGGTCTTGACCTTTGCCATCTCAAAAGTAGCCTTTACCACCTCGTTGATGGTTTTATCCGTAAAGCCGGAAGTATCCCTTCCGTCATCAAAGGTGAGAATTCCCGTAAAGGGATTCTTACTTCCCAACTGCTCCAGAGCCTTCCGAAGTTCAGGCTGAAAGATCACGATCGCCATGGTAACTGCCGGAGTAGCAATTTTATTAAGGATCCAAAAAATATTATCCAGCCGGAATACATATGCAAAGAGATAGAAAAGAAGGATCACAATAATTCCCTTTAATAATGTCCATGCTCTTGTATTCATGATCCATGTCAGCAGCTCATACAGCAGAACGGCTATAATAATAATTTCAACTAAGTTTGTTTTCGATATTCTGGGAAGGAACGATACCCAGGAGTACATTCCGTCTAAAAAATCTGTTATTGTCTCCACCTCCCTTTACTTTCCTAATTACTGCCCATGCTTTTTGGGCAGAGCCCACCCGCTTTACCGGTTGTAAAGGTATGCCCGTATGGCACTTCCTATCTCTGCGGTCTTTGGAGCTTTCTGGCATTAATTTTCTGAACTTTCACATCAGGCGCGCTGACTGTCAGCTTTGGAACTGCCTTGACGTAGTAATAATAATCATCATCTTCAAATTGTACGTATTCTGTCCTGGAATAATCCACTGCAAAGACAAAAAATGTATAAATTCCTGCAATTACGATGGAAAAAAGGATACCTACCAGGAGCCGGATTACCGATACTGATACATCTGCAACAATATCTCCGACAAAAATCACGCTCAGCTGTGCAATGGAACCTGCTACAATGGCAATGATCCAGGAATAATCCATGGATAAGCTCCGGGTAACCGCCACCACTACAAGAGAAAGGGCAAATGCTGTTACCATCACAAGCATCAGTTTATTAGACAGCAGGACCTTCATGAGCTGCATGAATTTAACTACCTGATCCACCGACATATCGTTGGTCAGCACTCCTGCATTTTGCTTTACATATAAAAGCGTATAATAAATAAATACACCGCAGCTTACCGGTATCACAGATATAACACTCCCGGAAAGCCCTACGATCAAAGGGATCGCATAAGGGATCTTTAAAAGGAAAAATACAGGGGTCAGCACCAGCAGATAACTGTCACCCGGCTGGAATCCATAATAAAGAAGTCCTACCACCACAATAAAAACAGCCATGACCAGTGTGATCTCAAGGGAAATTCCCGACAGATGGGCAAGCATAAAGCCTGCCGCCAGAAAGGAAATGGCTCCATAGGGCAAAAAAGAGCATACCAGAGCCAGTACCAGCGGAATGTATGGTTCCGTCAGCTTTGTCATAAAGCCAATATTCTTATTCATCAGAGAAAATGCCAGGAGACTGAATAGAAACTTGATCACAGGTGTTATATAAATCTCAAACCTGGCATAAAACTCTTTCAATCGTTCTTTAAATACAAGAAGGCCCATCATGATGTCCGTCCTCCCTTTGGTCTTTTTAAAGGTCTGGTATTTCCCTCATATCGCTTGTCCAGCCTTTTTAATTTCGCCAAATATACCTTTGTACCACGGCTGGCATATTCATATCGCTTCATATATACAACAACACTGATTCCCAAATAAATGATCAGTCCTATGAGATAAATCAGTCCAATTCGCATCCCGGCTGCCGTAAGGCCCTTTAGTTCCATGGTATTGAGCCACTGTCCCATATCATATAATTCCCATAAAACCAGACATAAAACAAAACTCAGGGTATAGCTGAAAAAAGAACGGAACAACTTACTGCTGATGTAATCACTTTTAAAGTACCGGTTGATGGGAAATATCCTTTTTCCTTCGTGTTTTTCAAACATTGCAAGGCTAGTCATGATCTTTATTTTCTCTTCACTAAGCATATAGTTCCCTCACTAAACCATAAGATATCACCCTATTATATCATAGAACCTTTTACTTTGCGAGCCGTTTACGGAATTTTTATTTTTTTATATCATCCCTGTTATTTCATGGATTATTCCGGCAGAGCCGGAAATATGCAGGGCACAGCTGCTATGAATGAAAGAGCGCAGCTGATCTGCTGCGCTCTTTCATTCATACCTCAGGGCGTCAATAGGATCTGCCTTTGCCGCCTTGGAAGCAGGATAAATACCAAAAAACAAGCCTACCAAAGCCGAAAATCCCACTGCTACCAGTATGACCGACGGCTTTATGACCACCTTCATGTGAAACAGCGTTCCTCCTAAAAGCACAAGCCCGCCGCCGACCGCTACACCCAGGATCCCTCCCAGAGCGGACAGGATGGCGGATTCCGTCAAAAACTGGATCAGGACATCCCTTGTTTTAGCACCTAAAGCCTTACGGATTCCTATTTCACGGGTCCGTTCCGTGACGGATACCAGCATGATGTTCATGATTCCGATCCCTCCTACCAAAAGGGAAATAGCCGCGATTCCACCCACAGCAGCAGATAAGCCGCCCATTATGGTGTCCGCACTTCCCATTTCACTGGACACAGAATAGAAGGTAACATCTTCCTTGTTCCGGTTCTTCGTCTTTGCCAAATAAGAAGTAAACGTATCAGAAAATGCATTCATATCCGTTCCCTCTTTTGCATAGAGGCGCAGACCGTAAATGTTATCATTGGGCCAGGTTAATAAGGAATCCGGTACATATCCGGACCTGGTAGCGTTGGTCCCCGCCATCATAGCCTCAAAAGGATTTAAGTCCTCCTTGTAGATTCCAACTACATTGTAATCGTCTGTAGTGCCATAAATGGTGGTACGGAATGTCTTTCCTACTGCGTTTTCCGTGCCAAAGAGCTCCTTTGCCCCTTTTGCCTCCAGTACAACGTTGTTCTTTCTTCCTTTTATATCGGCTTCGTTTAAATTACGGCCATAGATAATATTGATCTTCTGGACTTCAGGATAATTGGAAAAAATCCCTTCAAACTGATACTTGACCTTATTGCGGCCAAAAACGGCTTCTGCATTCGTACTGGCATTGCTGTCAATGTAACTGATCTCGTCTCCGAACACTTCTTTCAGACGATCCATTTCATCAAGAGTAAAATAGTCGCTTTCCCTCATATCCCCGCCGTCCTTTGGCCAGACGTAGACATAGGCCAGGGTTACTCCCGCATTCTTATAGATATCAGATACCATAAACCGCATGGTATCACCAATGGACACGATGGCAATGACAGACCCGATGCCTATAATGATTCCAAGCATGGTCAGAAAGGACCGCATCTTGTTAGCCTTAATGGCATGAATTGCCATACTCATATTTTCCAGCAGCATGATGTTCTCCCCTCCTATTCATATCTTAACGCTTCAATGGGATCTTTTTTAGCTGCCTTAGAGGCCGGATAAAGACCAAAGAAAATACCCACAAGAGCCGAGAAGCCAACTGCCATAACCACCACCGAGGGCCTGACGACCACGGTCATCTGAAAAGCGGCACCTCCTGCTTTAACGAGGCCGACTCCAAGAATGATGCCGATAATCCCTCCACAGGCAGACATAAAAGCAGATTCCGTTAAAAACTGAATCATGATGTCTCTTGTCCTGGCGCCCAGGGCCTTTCGGATTCCGATCTCCCTCGTCCGCTCTGTGACCGAAACCATCATAATATTCATGATTCCGATTCCGCCTACCAGCAAAGAGATGGCAGCAATTCCACCTACGGCTGCCGCCATGGCGGAAAGGCTGGTATCCACGCTTCCCATTTGTTCTACCACGGATATGGTCCGGATCTCGGATTCCGGGCGGCCCTTTAATTTTGCCACGTACCGGGTGAGTTCTGCAAGGAATGCGTTCACATCCACTCCCTCCCGGACGTAAAAGTTTAAGTCTTGAAAATAATCATTGGATTTTGTGAGAACCGTATATGGCAGAAATCCTGCCTGAGTCTGCCCGTTCCCCATAAGCATAGCCATCATGGGGGAAATATCCTTATGATAAACTCCCACAACCATATATTCCTGTGTATCCTTATTAATGGTCATGCGGAAGGTTCTTCCTACGCAGTCAGCCGTACCGAAGAGCTGCACTGCTCCCTTATCCTCCAGTACCACATGATTTGCCGCCCCTTTTACGTCTGCCGTATTGAGAGCTCTGCCGTAAATAATATCCAAAGGCTGAACATCGGTATAATTGGAGTCAATTCCCTGGAACTGATACTTTACCTTTCTGCGTCCGTTGACTGCCTCTGCCTCGGTGTTAGCATCACTGTCAATATACTGAATTTTATCCTGGTATACATCCCTGACCCGATCCATCTCATCCCTGGTAAAATAATCCGTCATGCGGAAATCTGTTACATCCCAGGATACCATGATGACTGCCCGGTTAAAGCCCACATCCTTATAGGCATCGGTAAACAAGTTTCTCATACTGTCGCCCACAGATACAATGGCAATCACCGCTCCAATACCAATGATAATACCCAGCATGGTCAGAAAGGACCTCATTTTATTGGACCGTATGGCGTGAAGCGCCATACTCATATTTTCTATCAGCATGGCGCCCCCTCTTTCTCCGTTTTTGCTGTCTCCTCCTGTCCCTGACTTTGGGGGACATTGGGCAAATCGCTGACCAGCTGCCCATCCCGGAACCGTATGATCCTCCCTGCAAATGCAGCTATGTTCTCTTCATGGGTTACCAGCACCACAGTGGCGCCTTCCCGGTGTAGCTGGGAGAACAGCTCCATAATCTCCACGGAGGAAGCGGTATCTAAGTTACCCGTAGGCTCATCAGCCATAATGAGGGGCGGCTCATTGGCCAGTGCCCTGGCAATGGCTACTCTCTGCCGCTGTCCGCCGGATAGCTCATTGGGCATATGTTCATACCTTTTCCCAAGGCCCACCCGTTCTAAAAGCATTAAGGCACGTTCTTCCCTTGTTTTTTTGGAAATGTGGGCATAGGTCATGGGAAGCTCCACATTCTTTAACGCGGAAGTTCTTGCAATTAAGTTAAAGGACTGGAATACAAATCCTATTTTGCGGTTTCTGATTGCCGATAATTCATCAGCAGAAAGTTCTGCCGTATCAATCCCATCAAGATAAAAATGCCCCATCGTGGGCCGGTCCAGGCACCCTAAAATATTCATAAGCGTTGATTTACCCGAGCCGGACTGTCCCATAATAGCTACAAATTCCCCTCGTTTTATGGTTAAGTTCACCCGTTTTAAACCCAGCACCTTAATGGATCCGGTGTCGTAAACCTTCACCACATCCACCAGCTTTATCAAATCTTCCCGGACATTCTCTGTTACGCAAGCGGGAAGCTTATCTTTCTTTTTCCACATACTGCCTCCCCCTTACTGAACCGGCGGAATCACGGTTACTGTCATTCCTTCTGTAAGCATGGAGGACGGAGTATCGATTACCTGCAGCCCTTCTGTTAAGGCCCCTTCTTCTTTTGGAATAATTTCCGCCTGAATATCACTCTCCACACCGGTTGTCACTGGAATGAATGAAACGGTATTGTCTTTTACACAAGCGATTGCCATGCTGCCATCTGGCTGCTGGATAATAGCGGAAATCGGGACAACCCATACATTCTCTGCCTTTTGAAGCTCTATCTTCGCCTTTGCAGTTATGCCCGCAATCAGCTGGGTGTTTTGATCTATAATCCGTATGGTGGTAGGGATAACTCTCTCCGTAGAACCATTTCCCTTCTCCTCACCGGTTGGAGAAATGGCGGTCACCTCACCTCTTGCAGTTTCACCGTTTAAAATATCGGCGCTGATCTCCACCGGCTGTCCGATGGCTACCTTTCCGATGGAATACTCGCTGACATTGATCTTCATCTCAAGTACATCTAAGTTGTTAATAATAAACATGGGTTTGTCATCGTCGGTTTTATCCGCAAAACGGCCCACCTTGCAGTTGACCCTTACTACGGTTCCTGCAATAGGCTGGTAACTTTGGTATTCGTAAGCGCTTCCTTCTTCTGTTCCAGTTCAAAAGCCTCTTTCTCGATCTGCAGGGCATAGGACTCATTTGCCACAGGTCTTCCGTTCTTTAAGGTATATGTACTTATTTCCCTCTGTGCGTCATTCATGGTATTAGACGCAGCTTCAAGTTCCACCTGGGAAGCACTTCCGCCCTGGTAAAGAGCCAGTGTCCGGTTATAATTGGCTTTGGCCGTATCAAAATCCTGCTTTGCTTTTGCATATCCGTTCTCTGCTTCCAGCTGCTTATCCTGATAGGTGCTGACAGCCAGATCATAGGCGTTCTGGGCAATGTCTACTTCCTTTTTTGCATCCTTGTCATCAAGCACTGCCAAAACTTGCCCTTTTTCTACCCTGTCCCCTTCCTTTACCGGAAGCTCCAGGATCTCCGCATGAAGATTCGATACTACTTCCACGCTGTCTGTTCCCTGGACAGGGCCGCTGACTGAAAGCATATCGACCACCTCTCCCTTGGCAAGAGGTGAAACAGTTACCGGTAAGGCACCGCTGCCGCCCCCTGCCATAACTTTAAAGGCAATAAAAAAGGCCCCAATGGCCGCTGCTCCAATGGTTATGATCTTTCTCTTTTTGCTCCATTTTTTTCTAGAGCCTTTCTTTTTCTTCTTTTTACCGCTATTTTCCTCTTCCATCAGGTTTTGTAACTCTTTATCAAAGGCTTCATCAGACATTTGCTCCATTTCCGCTGATCCGCCTGTTTCTTCCACATCGTTCTTAAATCTTTCCATGCCCGCTTCCCTCCTGTGCTAGACGCTACTTCTTTTTTCTCTATTATAGCGGGCTGATATAACTTTTTTAGGTATAAAATTCTTATTATTTTCTAAACTTTTCCATTTACTGGAACTTCTTTATTCATAACGCTTCCTGACAAGGGCTTTAATCATCGGTATATCCCAGGCATATATGCCTTTAAATTATCCATTAATTTAAGACAAACAGTAAAATAAAAAAACAACAAAAAAAGTTTTACCCTCACATGCCCATATTTACTGAATATAATTATACAAATGACAGAAATAGGAAAATAGCGAATGAACGATCATTATCCATTTGTAAATCCTCCCCTTCCATATGCTTACGATGCACTGGAGCCGTGCATCGACGCACTAACCATGTGTCTTCATCATGACAGGCACTTACAAACCTATGTGAACAACCTTAATGATACCCTCAAAGACTGTCCGGACCTGCATAGCTGGCCACTGGAAAAGCTGCTCTGCAATGTAGATTGTCTGAAAAAAAACATTCGGCAGTCCATCCGAAATAATGGAGGCGGCGTTTTCAATCATATCTTTTATTTTAGCGGCATGTCAAATTCTGAAACACGCTGTCAGGCCGGAAAGCTCTATGATGCAATTGCGGCTGAATTCGGGTGTGTAGAGGCTTTTTTTTATGAGTTTAAGGAAAAGGCACTGTCTGTTTTTGGTTCCGGATATGCATGGCTGGTTGTAGACCAAAACTGCAAGCTGCAAATCATAACCACAGCGAATCAGGATACTCCTATTGTCCTAAATTTTTGCCCTGTACTTACCATAGACGTTTGGGAACATGCTTATTATTTATTGCATTACAATGACCGGGCAGCTTACATTCAAAACTGGTTCAATGTGGTAGACTGGGAATGTGCCAATATGCGTTACATGGATTGCTTGGACTGCTTTGATTGCAGGAAATGCCGGAATTAAAGTCCCATAAAACGATTGCATGCCTGGTCAAATAAAAGCCAGGCATGCACAATTTAATTTGCATTTCTCTGTCCGACGATTGACATATTCTCACGCTTGTAGTAAAATAATGGAAATGCATACCAAGAAGGTATGTTTATAATTCTTTCACTAAAATCAAACGGATGCCATGAACGGATCTTGCGTAGCAGCAGCGCGTAACGCAAGTGTCTTTTGGCATCGTTTTTATTTAATGGAGAATAAAAACTTTAAGTGGCCGGTTCCAATACTGCCTAACACTCAATAATCAGGAGGATAAAGAATCATGGAGGCAAAACAAAAATACGAAAAACTAAAAGGTTATTTACAGGATTTAGGAAGTGTGGCAATCGCGTTTTCCAGCGGTGTTGATTCTACGTTCTTATTAAAATGCGCTCATGATGTTTTGGGCAATAAGGTCATAGCCGTTACTGCCCGTTCATGCTCTTTCCCAAAGAGAGAACTTGACGAAGCAGCCGCTTTTTGCAAAAAAGAAGGGATTGCTCATATCATATGCGATTCTGAAGAACTTGAGATCGACGGGTTTTCGAAAAATCCCCCAAACCGCTGCTATCTTTGCAAACAGGAATTGTTCACAAAAATCTGGAAGGTCGCAAAAGAACACGGGATCGATCATGTCGCCGAAGGCTCTAATATGGATGATAACGGTGATTATCGTCCCGGTTTGATTGCAGTTGCGGAGCTGGACGTAAAAAGCCCTTTGCGCTATGCAGAATTGAGCAAACAAGAAATCCGGCAGCTTTCTAAAGAAATGGAATTGCCGACATGGAATAAGCAATCATTTGCCTGCCTTTCCTCCCGTTTCCCCTATGGCGAGGAAATTAACATCCCGCGTTTAACAATGATCGATAAAGCAGAGCAGTTTCTCTTAGATATGGGCTTTGGCCAGGTGCGGGTACGCTATCACGGCAAGCTTGCACGAATCGAAACCGACGCAGATGGATTCTCTATCATGCTTTCCCTTAATAACCGCGAAAAAATTCATTGCGCGTTTAAAGAACTTGGATTTACATATATTACTCTGGATTTATTGGGCTACCGTACCGGGAGTATGAACGAAATGCTTAAAGACGATATCATCGAAGCCGGTAAGCATATGTGATAAAAAAATGGTGTCAGCCTCCAGCCTTCCCTTAAATTACAGAAGCAACAAAACACCGCCTTTCCCACGCCTGGTCAAATAGCAGCCAGGCACGGGAAAGGCGGTGTCTTGTTGGATACTGTGTGAAACCCATTGGTCGGTTTCATTAACCATGAGCCACGGCAATGCAGGCAGATAGTTTCGTTAGAATCGAATGACCTTGGGCTTATCCCTAAGCGATGCGATCGTTGCGGTGGCTTCTTTTAAATAAAAGACTTCGGTATTACCATCATCAGCCGCGTACATCCCTTTTAACATAGGATAAGTATCCAGCATATGCTGCCTTGCTTCATTCCGGTCATCCTCAGCAGCCACAGCTTCGATACGAATCCACTGATCACCAGCCATGCCGCAGATTTCAATTTTCGGATTCGCATGTATCTGTTTTGAAACATTTTTGATCTTTCCTGTTTGAATATAAAGTCTGTCTTCAAAAATGTCCACTGTACCAAATGGGCGGACCCTTGGCTGATCGCCATCCATGGTTGCAATATAATATGTTTCAGACTTTTTTAAAAATTCGTAAACTTCATTCACTCGCTTATCCTCCATGTTCGCAGGGATTGACTGCTGTTTTTCTTTGCTATATAATAGTACGACAATAAGATATGCTTTACAAGTAGGCATATGATTATGACATAGTCATAAAAATATGACTATTGGAAAAGGAGCGGATGTTTGATGACTGATAAATTTGATGCAAACAAATTATGTCCTGTAAATGTAACGCAGAATTTATTGATGGGAAAATGGAAATTAACGATTTTATGGATTGTCAGCCGCAAAACAAGACGGTTTGGTGAACTGCAAAGGCTTATCCCCGATGTGTCCCGCGGGGTCCTGGTACAGCAGCTGAAAGAATTGGAACGGGATAACCTTATTTATAGAGAAGTATATAAGGAAGTTCCACCAAAAGTAGAGTATTCCATAACGAGCATTGGGGAGAGCTTTATTCCCATAATGACTCAAATTATGGAATGGGGTGCATCATATATAAATAAAACGACCACCTGCAATGTTGATGTTTGCATCGCCAATAACTTCCCCTGTTCTAAATGCCATGAAATGTTAAATCTAGAGAAGGAAGCCATTGAGGATTTATAATGTCTATAAACCAACACCGCCTTGTACATGCCTGCTTAACTGTCCAGGCATATACAAGGCGGTGCTTTTATTATGTTCTTTTACCTGATTCAAACTTACTTTACAGTCAGCACATGAACCTTTTTGCCGTCTTCCAGCGTACTGCTGCTCTGCATTACCACTTCATCCCCTTCAGATAATCCCTGGGACACCTCATAATAAGCGTTCTTTTTCTTCCCCTCTGTAACCGCCGTCTTAACCACGGATCCATTGGTAACCTTATAAACGAAAGACCCGGAATCATCGGACTGGATGCACTTTGCCGGAATGTATACAGAAGTGTTTTCCGTATTATCGGATACCCTTAGATCCGCCGTCATGCCAATATAGCTGGCCTTGCTTGCCTCTTCCAGCTGTACAGTCACCGTAAACATCCCTGTGGAAGCATTGCTGACCGCAGATATCTCGGAGATAGTTCCTTGACAGCTCTCACCCAGTGACTGAAGGCTGACATTCATAGGCATTCCTGTTTTCAACTGGTCAATGTCCATATCAGCCACCTGGATCTTCACCTTCTTGCCGCTGTCGTCAATCACCGACATTGCCTTAACCTGTGGGGAAACCATTTGACCAACTTCCACATAAACATTGGTTATCATTCCGGATATGGGTGATGTAACCGTGCAGTCATCGTATTTTTTCTGTACAATATCCAGTGCAGCCTTGGCGCTGTCCATCTGGGCCTTTGTGACCTCATAATTGCCTGTCTGCCCGTTTCTTGCCGCCTGAAGCTGTACGGATGCCGAATCCATCTGGGCCTTGGCTCCTTCATATTCTGCCTGGGAGATAGCTCCGCCGGAATATAAGGCTTCCATACGGCTAAAATTATCTCTGGCTGTATTGAAAGCAATTTCCGCCGGCTTTACGCTTGTATTTTGTTTGCTTGCCTTCTCTGCATTTTTAAAAGCGGCTTCTGCTGCCTGAAAACCTGCCTTTGCCTGTTCCAGCTGAAGTTTTGCATCCTGATTATCTACCTGGAACAAAACATCTCCTGCATTTATATGATCCCCTTGATTTACCGGGATCTCTAAAATCTTCCCATTGCTGTTTGGCATCACATCAACACCGCTGAGTGCTTCCACAGTCCCCTGCCACACCATGGTGGACAAATCCTTACCTGATTTCGCTACCGCTACGGTTACCTCAGTCTGTTTACTCTCTCCCGCACATCCGGTAAGAAGGCCCACCAGCATTGCCGTTGCCATAAAACCTGTGATCAATTTTCTCATCTTTTCCGACCTCCTGTAAGCCCTTTTCATTTCAGATGTATTTTAACAGATGCATTCATCCCAAAAACAAGGGGAAGATCTTCTTCGTTTTCAATCGTCACCTTAATTGGTATCAACTGCGTCACTTTTGTATATTCTCCGCTGGTGTTAAAGCTCATATTACCGGAAAAATAGGTTTGAGTGGCCGGATCAATCTCCGTCACCTGTCCCTTAAAGGTTTTTCCGGGATATGCATCGATTTTCACATCCACCCGCTGTCCTAAGTGAACCTTCATAATATCTGTTTCTTCCACATTTACCCCGATGTAAAGATTTGAGGTATCGGCTACTAACGCCAGTTCTGATCCCAGGGCCACCGTCTGATTCACGGCACCGTCATTCTTTACTACAGTTCCTGTAATAGGGGAACTAATATAAGGAAGGACTTCCTGCCGTCCCATCACCTGATCCTGCTCCACTAAGTCCCCATTTTCCACATCCCAGGATAAAAGCTTGCCATTTGATACCGCTTTTATGGAATACAGCTTTGCCGTTACTTTTGCATTATTTGTCTTAAAGTAAGAGACACTGGAATTATAGATATAATATCCGACCCCGCATCCGACAAGCACCAGTATGATCAGCAGTGGAGCTATGATCTTTTTTAGTTTTCCTGTTCCTGTTTTTATTTCCTGATCCTCAACATTAATATGTTTGTTTTCCTGCATATTTTTTCTCTCCATTCTATTATTGATCTGCAAACTGACTGTGGTACAGATCTGCATAAAATCCTTTCTTTTCCAACAGCGTTTCATGATTTCCCTGTTCTATGATATCGCCGTCCTTCATTACCAGAATCAAGTCTGCATCCCGAATGGTGGAAAGGCGGTGGGCGATTACAAAGCTGGTTCTGCCCTGCATCAATTTACCCATGGCCTTTTGGATCAAGACTTCTGTTCTTGTATCAATGGAACTGGTTGCTTCATCCAGTATCAAAATCTTAGGATCCGCTAAAATCGTCCTGGCAATGGTCAAAAGCTGCTTTTGTCCCTGGGATAGATTGCTGGATTCTTCGTTGATCACCATGTGATAACCTCCCGGCAATGACCGAATGAATTCATCGCAGTGAGCCGCTTTTGCCGCTTCTATGACTTCTTCATCTGTCTTATCAAAATTTCCATACCGGATATTATCCATAACAGTTGCATTGTACAGCCATGTTTCCTGGAGCACCATACCGAACATGGATCGTAAGTCCCCTCTTGTAAAATCAAGAGTGTCATGGCCGTCGATCAAAATATGACCGGAATTTAATTCATAAAATCTCATCAGCAATTTCACAACCGTTGTTTTACCCGCTCCTGTTGGACCTACAATAGCGACCATCTGGCCGGCATTTATGGCGGAAGAGAAATCGTGGATAATCATTGTATTTGGCGAATAACCAAAACAAACATTTCTAAATTCTACATTTCCCTGGATCTCCTGCAGCTGGATCGGTGACTCGCATTCCGGTACTTCATCCTGCTCATCTAAAAACTCAAATACACGCTCAGCAGCTGCTGCTGTGGACTGCAGTGTATTGGATACATTGGCAATCTGGGAAATGGGCTGCATAAAGGACCTCATATATTGGATAAATGCCTGAACGTCTCCAATCTCTATCACCTTTTCTACGGTTAAATATCCGCCTAATAAACAGACACCCACATAGCCCAAGTTGCTGACAAAGGTCATAATGGGCATCATCATACCTGATAAAAACTGGGATTTCCAAGCTGACCCATATAATTTGTTGTTGATGGTCCGGAATTTTTCTATTGCTTCCTTTTCTCCGTTAAATATCTGAACCACATTATGGCCGCTGTAAATCTCTTCAATATGGCCGTTTAAGTATCCAAGGCTCTCCTGCTGCTTCTGGAAATATTTCTGGGATTTCTTTACTACACCCATAATTAAGCCCATGGAAACGAAAAGGACCAAAACAGCTACCAGGGTCATCCGAATGCTGATGGATATCATCATGATCACGATTCCCACCAGTGTGGTTACTGAAGTAATGATCTGGGTCAAACTCTGATTCAAGGTCTGGCTCACCGTATCCACGTCATTGGTGATCCTTGACAATATCTCACCATGAGTTCTTGTATCATAATAATTAAGGGGAAGACGGTTCATTTTTTCTGAAATATTTTTCCTGAGCTCATAAGTGACCTTCATGCTGATGCCGGACATGATATAGCTCTGAAGGTAAGAGAATGCAGCTGACACCAGATAAAGCACCACCAAAAGCAGCAGACGGTTTCGGATATACCGGAAATCCGTCAATAACCCGGTCCCCATCGCCCAGGCAATCAGGCCTTCAAACAGCTTTGTCGTGGCCTTTCCTAAAATCTTTGGTCCTGCAATGGAGAATACGGAGGAAAAGCTGGCAAACAAAATCACGATGAATACGGAGGTTTTATATGGCTTTAAATAATCAACCAGGTGCAGCATGGTTCCTTTAAAGTCCTTTGCACTCTCTGGTTTGCCTTGCATTCCGCCTCCTGGGCCCATGGGGGAACTGGATGGTTTTTTCTCTGTCATTTCAATTCCTCCTCGCTAAGCTGTGACAATGCAATCTCCCGGTAAACTTCGCAGGTTTTCATCAATTCCCGGTGAGTTCCTTTTCCGGCAATTTTTCCATGCTCCAAAACAATGATCTGGTCTGCATTCATAATCGTGCTGATGCGCTGTGCCACCAAAAAGATCGCGCTGTCACCGGTTTTTTCACGAAGGGCCGCCCGAAGCTTTGCATCTGTTTTAAAATCCAGAGCGGAAAAGCTGTCATCGAACACATTAACAGGCGCTCTTTTTACAAGTGCACGGGCAATGGAAAGACGCTGCTTTTGTCCGCCTGATACATTTCCTCCTCCCTGGGCAATGGAGGACTCTAAGCCCTCTGACTTGGAATGGATAAATTCTGTGGCCTGAGCTGTATCCGCAGCCTCTTCGATCTGTTCCCTGGTGGCCTGCCGGTCTCCATACATCAGGTTGCTTTCAATTGTCCCTGAAAATAAGATCCCTTTTTGGGGAACAAATCCGATTGTATCCCGCAATTGGTGAATGGGCCAATCCTTGATATTGATTCCATCAATCAGGATTTCCCCTGACGTCACATCGTAGAATCTGGGGAGCAAGTTCACCAGCGTACTTTTTCCGCTTCCCGTAGCGCCGATAAATGCCGTGGTACGTCCCGGCATCGCCGTAAACGTAATGTTATGTAACACATCCTCATCTGCATCCGGATACCGGAACGATACATCCCGGTATTCCACAACTCCCTTGGGAGACTCTGGAATTTCAGCCGCATCCTTTGGATCTGCAATGGAGGGCTCCGTCTGAAGCACTTCAACAACTCGCCTGATGGAAACGATCGCTCTTGGGATCATAATAAACATCATGGTCATCATCAAAAATGCCATGATGATCTGCATAACGTACTGCATATAGGCCATCATATCTCCCACCTCCATACGGAAGGAGGATACTGCCTTAGACCCAACCCATATAATCAGGAGATTGGTCAGATTCATGATCAGCATCATGGCCGGCATCATACCGGAGGTAACTCTATTGACAAACAAATTTGTTTCAGTCAGCCTTACATTCACCTTTTCAAACCGTTTTTCCTCAAAACGCTGGGTGTTAAATGCCCGGATCACCAGCGTTCCTTCCAGGCTTTCTCTTACTACCAGGTTTAATCGGTCAACCAGCTTCTGTACAAATTGAAAACTTGGCATAACAACCGCAAGCATGCTGAATACCACTACCAGTAACAATGCCACGGAAAGTGCAATAATCCATGACATGGATTTGTTTTTATCCAGTGCGTGAATCACGCCTCCAACTCCCATGATCGGAGCATAAAATACAATCCTGATTACCATAACGATCAACTGCTGGATCTGGGTGATATCGTTTGTTGTCCTTGTGATCAGGGAAGAGGTGGAGTATTTCTCCAGCTCCGTATTGGAAAAGCTCTCTACCTTCGTGAAAATGTCCTGGCGAAGATCCCGGCTGACACCAGCCGCTATTCTGGCGGCGATGAAACCCACGACAATCGTACAGCAGGCACTAATAAGGGCAATGCCTAACATTTGAAATCCCACTTTCAGAATGTAAGAGGTGTTGCCCGTTGTAATTCCTTTATTTACAATATCAGACATGAAATCAGGAAGTGATAAGTCACAAGTCGCCTGACTATATAACAATGCCACAGTCACTGCTAAAAATAAAATATATGGCTTAAAATACCGAAAAAATATTTTCATATCGATTCCCTCCTTTCCTTTCATCTCTAATTCTTTCTGTCAAACGTTTTGTAGATCTGTCTGTCTTTTCTAAATCTGTCTTTATCCTCTGCAATCTACTTTATTCCTCACATATCCTTTTCTTTCATCATTGATTCCACTTCTTTCTCCATTAGTTCCGTAAACTTTTTCCATAATTCAATTAATTTACTTGCGTCCTCTTCACCCATGCTAATAATTACCCGTTCCAGAAGATCACTCATACCTCCTGAACACTTCTTCCATAGTTTTTCTCCATCTTCCGTTAAGGAAACACAGATATTTCTGCGGCTTTTGGGATCTATTTCCCTGTATATTAAGCCCCTTTCCTCCAGTGAGTTCAGCATCCGGGATGCTGCCGATAATGCGATATTCATCCTCTTTGCCAAAGCGGATACATGAATCCCCTTTTTTTCCGGATTTTCATTCATACCGGTCCATATTTGATGCAGCGCAAAGAATTCACTGCGTGTAACGCCTTCCGGCACACAGTTTCTATGGATGCTTTGCTTTCTTCCCATCATCATAGCCAATTCTGTTTTAAACTTTTTTATGTACTCTTCCTGTCCATCCTTCACAATAAAACCCCCCTATTTTTTTCACTTAACAATGTTAACAATTTTCAATGTTTATGATTCTACATCCATTTAAACGATGTGTCAATTATTTTTTCGTTAAGATTCGACACATTACTGGTAACTCATACAGCATGATCTTGTAATGAAAAAATCATGGTCCCATCATGAAAATACCGGTGATCATGCATCTTTCACAAGAGCACTCCACCGGTATTCGATGCTATTAATCATAATTACTAACAAAAAAAAGGGATCGCCTGTTGATGCTCAAGCAAATCCCTTTCCTGAATCTATTGAATGTTAAATTTTCTTTATCACTTTTTAACCTTGTTTTCTCTGCACTGCCAGTTTTGCCAAAGCCTCCACAATATATACTGCCGGTAACTGGGAGGTTATATCCACCTTCATCTTCTTATAGACCGTCCGTTCCCTCTGGATATAATAAGAGATATTGTAATCAGAAATTTTAGCCAAAGTACTGTTTTTACTATTGGTAATTGATACGACCGTACTGTTGCACTGCTTAATAAGCTCTGAATTTTCAATGAGTATGTCCGTTTCCCCCTCCACGGAAAGAATGATAATAATGCTTTCCTTGGGAAATTCTAAATTAATAGGAAACATGGGATTGTTGATTCCTGTGGCAAATATTCCGATGTTACAGAAATACCTGCTTGCATACTCCGCTATAATTCCTGAATTGCCTATCCCAAGAAAAATGATCTGCTTTTTTTCCGCGATAATGTTGGCGATAGACTTAAGCTGTTCATGAAACGATTCCGTCTCGATCCTTTGGAAAAAATCTATAATAGAGCTGGAATCAAATCCCTGTTTCATTGGCTTTGTACTCTCCTGCTCCATCTTGTATCTGATCTTAAACTCGGAAAATCCATTGCAGTTTACTTTCCTGCAAAACCGGGCAATAGTCGTTGTGGAAACATGGGCTTCATTGGCAAATTCCCGAATGGTCATATAAGGAATCTTCTCACTGTTTTTCAATATGAAATTATAAACCTCATAATCAAGTTCACTAAACTGGTTCAGTACCTGATTGGAAAACATCATCATATCCCTTTACCGCCTTTTATATTTATTGTTCAAAATTTGATCGTCAATATACTCCTGCAGGTTGTCTTTTTTATATTAGCATAAAAGGGGTGTATTTTCAATGAACAGGGATTCCATGAACACCAAAAGAAGTCATTGCAGCTAACCTTTTTATGTCAGCATGCAATGACTCCTTTCACAGAAAAGAAATAATATAATTGGGAAAACTTAGCTGTACTTAGCTTCCAAACGAACAATCGTCTCTTTAAACTGAGGTAAATGTTCCTTATGAGCAATTAATAATTCATCCAATACCTTCTTAGCAATTTTTCCGCTTGGAACCAGAGGATTTATGGTAAATGCCTGTTGGGCAGTTCCGTAATCACCGGTTACCGCTGCTTTAATGGTAGTTAACTCCATGTCTTTCATTAACTGCAGCAGTCCCCTGCTGGAAGGTTCAAAGGAACCCCAGGAAATCGGAACCGGACCGCCGGATGTTATGATGCTGCTTACTTCCACCACCACATCATCGGGCAAATCGGATATAGCTCCATTATTTCTCGTGCTGACTACCATATGGGTACGCTTATCATTATAGATGGAATTAATTAACTCACAGGCAGCATCGGAATAGAAAGCCCCGCCCCGTTTTTCTAACTGCGGTGGCTTAATGCTTAAATTCGGATCTTTATACAGTTCAAACAATTCAGCCTCGGTACGTTTTACCAGTTCGGCACGGGTTTCCCCCTTAGCAAAGGCTTCCAATTCTTCCTGGAGCATGTCATCTGTAATATAATAATATCTGTGATACATGCACGGAATAATTCCAAGATTTAAAATCTGTTCCGGCAAAAATGAAATATTGGGGATATTTTGTACTCCCGAATTTGCGCTGGTAAAGCTCTTCAGTGCATTTTTCATATTTTCAACACTGGTATAAGCCGCTTCCAGTACCTCTCTGGTCTTTTCCTTGCCGGCTTTGTCCCAAACTCTGTGCCAGTGAAAATGATTCAGACCTCCAAACCGGAAGAACAGATCCTCCTCATTCTCCTTTAAAGCTCCTGCCGCAATCTTTCTGCAAAGAATGGGAACGTTACATAGACCTACTACCTTATTCCAATTACCATAGCGCATAACAGCTTCTGTTACCATGCCGGATGGATTTGTGAAATTAACAAGCCATGCATCGGGGCACAACTCTTTCATGTCCTCCACGATGTCTAAAATAACTGGAATGGTACGGAATGCCTTTAACATGCCTCCGGCGCCATTGGTTTCCTGGCCCAAAATTCCATGGGATAAGGGGATTCTCTCATCTTTAATACGAGCCTCCAGCAGGCCGACACGAAACTGAGTGGTAACAAAGTCCGCATCCTTTAAAGCTTCCCGTCTGTCTAATGTCAGATGAATCTCCCAGTCAAGTCCTGCTGCCTTTACCATGCGCTTTGCTAAATTTCCGACAATCTCAAGTTTTTCTTTTCCTGCCTCAATATCTACCAGCCAGATCTCTTTTATGGGAAGATGGTCTTTTCTTTTTATAAACCCTTCCATTAATTCAGGAGTGTAACTGGAACCGCCTCCAATGGTTACAATTTTAATTTTCTTGTTCATATTTAGCCCTCCTTTTTATATATAAATTATAATATAAAAAAGAGGGCAAGAAAACAGAGGCAGCCCATCCAGTAACATAACAAACCGTTTAGGTACATGTTTCATGTAAAAGACACCTTGTGTTTTTTACTTTCCATTTGCATCTGCGGCCATCTGATCCACAAAAGCCTTGATTTCTTCATCTTTACATCCCTCATAAAAGCAATCTAAGAATCTTGGGATCATACATTCCTTCACCATTTGAGGATCCATGGATTTAAGAGCCTCTAAAAGTGGTTTTGCCACCTGCTTTTTCACTTCAAAAAGGAGATTGGCATTCCTGTTCTGCGCCTCTTTCCTGCCTTCCGGGTATCCCATCCCTTTTGGGGAACCAAATGCCCTGGTAAAAATATTGTTTAAATTCAGTTCCGCTCCCCAGCCAAAGCCCTTGGCAAAAGGAAGGGACAGAGCATTTCCGTTATTAATCTGCAAGAACAGATAAGCATCCGTCGGCTCTATGCAGTATCCGCAAACAACACCCGGATACATATTTAAGGACATCAATGCTCCCTGTCCTGTTCCGCATCCGGTAACTACAAAATCAACCGCTCCTGAATTTAAAAGAAGGGCTGACTGGATGCCTAAATGCAAGTAAGTGAGCCTGGGGTTTTCTTTGGTATATGCCTCCGGCACATCCTGATCTGACAGGGGTTTTTCCATTGCTGCATTGTATACCTGATGACCCATTGGTTCTGCTACTGATTTTAACTCCTTTAATATAATTCCGTTCTTAGGCGCCTGACTGAATTCATTTAATAATGCAATTTTCATTTGTTTCCATTCCTTTCCGTCTGTCTTTTTTGTCTAAACCTGTTTTCCTATGGCCTTATCCGCGTCCCTTCTCATCCTTAAGAAGTCCTCCTGCGACAGAGGAATGTCCATGGATTTTGCAGTATCCTCGATCTGGGACAGCTTCCTGGCTCCGCAAAGCACATTGATATTCGGAGAGACCATGGAGTTCCACTTAATGCACAGGTTTGCAAGGCTGCACTGATACTTATCCGTTAAGTCCTTCCAGCCTGCCAGCATCTCATTTGCTGTCCTGATATTCTCCGGCTTCCACCAGGTTTTTCCGTCCCGGACTTCTCCCTTTCTTGGTATATAGTCATCCGGTGCTTTCCCGGCAAGAAGCCCCTGTTCCATAGGGGAATAGGTCTGAAGAGTGATGCTATTTGCTTCGCAGAAAGGAAGGAGGTCTGTCTCAGATTTCCTGTCCAGGATGCTGAATTTTTCCTGTATCACGTCCAGCTCTCCTGCAGCCACATAGTCCTTAAGGACTCTTAAATCCACGTTGGACGCGCCAATGGCCCGGATTTTCCCCTCTTCCTTCATCCTCAAAAGCTCTCCCATCGTCTCTGCCACAGGTACCTTCCCATAGGTTTTGCATTGCCAGTGGGTGTAATATACATCAATGTAATCCGTTCCCAGGGCTTTTAAACTCAGTTCCATGTCCCGCCGTATGGCTTTAGGGGATAAATCCCTGCTCACAGTATTGCCTTCCTTTGTAAAATGCACCTCTCCTCCATGGTCATACCACTGGAGTCCGCATTTGGTGGAAAGGATGACACGGCTGCGGTCCGTTTGCTTTAACGCCTGCCCGATTACTTCCTCACTGTATCCAAAGCCGTAAACCCTGGCAGTATCAATCCAGTTGATCCCCAGTTCCAGCCCCCTTAGGATTGTTTTCACCGACATTTCATCGTCATTGGCTCCCCACCATTCTCCGCCCCCAATTGCCCAGCAGCCCAGGGAAAAGGCATTGGTCCTGATTCCTGATTTTCCTATCTCTCTCATTTCCATAATCAAACCTCCATGATCTTCCTTTATGAAAACGCGTCCAGTAAATCTTCATAAGTTGACGCAGCCTGCAGTTTTCCCATGATGGCCTCATTTCCAAGCTTACCCGCCAGTTCCGCAATCAGGCGAAGGTGGCCTTTGGCGCCTTCGCTATCGGAGGGTACGGCAAACAGGAAGAAAAGGTCCACAGGCTCCTCATCGTAGGACTCCCATTCCACCATCTGCTCCGTTCTTCCCACTGCAATCCCTACCTTATCCACAAATTCAGATTTTCCGTGGGGGATAGCCACATGTCCTCCGATCCCTGTAATTCCTTCCTCTTCCCTTAAATATACATCCTTAATGTAGCCTTCTAAATCCTCTACATATCCCGCCTTCTTAAGGAGGCCTGCCAGATGGCGGATCACCTCGTCCTTATTAACTGCTTTCATCTTTAAATCAATGACTCTCTTATCCAGAATCTCTTTTACTGCCATCTTGTTTCTCCCCTTACTTGATAAAATACTGATAGACTTCCAGAGATGACTCCAGCCGTTTCATAGCCTCCATGTTGTCGTCATTCTCTGTAAGCAGCAAAAAATCTTTATAAAACTGCTTTGTCCTTTTTATCTCAAATTTTGACGTCATTTTTATTGCAAGAAGGAATATGGTATCAACCATATCCTCATGCCATTTGACCGGTTTGTCTAAGATAGCCACCACAATGCGGGATTCATTCACCTCTGCCATGTTTCCATGGGGAATGGCAATTCCTCTGCCAATGCTTGTCGTAGTAGCCCTTTCCCTGTCAAATACACTTTCCAGATAATTCTGAGTCACATCTCCCTTTTCTTCCAGCCTCTTTACCATCATGGTAATCAGCTGATCCTTGTCCTTGGCTTTAGGCCTTACCAGGATTAAATCGACCTCAAACAACTGGTGGCATAAGCTGTTAAACTGGAAATCCGGTTTATTCCTTAGTCTGGTGACATGGGCAGCCTTCCGCCGTATGATCTCAATTTCCTTTTCACCTATGCGGTCTTCCACTATTACTACCCTGGAATCCTCGATATCCCGGCCGGATCCATTGATAATGATATCTGTTTCCGGATGATGGGACAATTTAAAATCATGGCGGCTGACCGCCTGTATGTCCGTGATCTCAGGAATGCTGTATTTAATCATCTCAATGGAAAGCTGGCAGGCAGCCATTCCCCTTTGGCTCACCAGCAAAGCGGTCAGGGGTCTCCCCTTTTTTCTGCGGATTATGGCAGCCTGGATATAAAGTGCAATCCCTGCCAGTTCATCCTCTGTTACCTGTACATCGTAATACTCTTCAAATAAGCTGCTGGTTGACCAGGCTGCCAGAAAGGTCTGTTTGTATTCGTTCTTAACATACTTACTTATGCTGTCTCCCGCAACCGTGGAATACTTCATCCGAAATATGGCAGACCTCATATGGATCAGCAGGCCTTCATACAGCATCTGGTCTCCGGAAAGGTCTGCTTCCAGCAGGTCACCAATGGTTTCGATTACCAGCTTTACAAAATGTTCCAGATTCTTATCATATTGCATGGCATAATCCTCGTCGCTGACATCGGTAAAGCTTTTCAGCTTTTTCGCCGATAGCAAAAGCACCGCTAGAAGGACGTTATCATCCTCTGATAAGTCAACCTGATATTCCCTACCGATCCTCTGGTAAATGGATTCGGCAAAAGAATATTCATTGTAGCGCTGGATATTTTCCTCCTGCATATTGCTGGAAAGAAGTCCATCGTCAAGACCTTTACGGGAAACAGACAGGCATGTCATGATCCATACCATCTTAAAGGAATGATCGGCCAGCTCGATTCGCCAGGCGTTTTCCGCTTCCACGATCATGCGCCGGATATGGGCCGCATCCACTCCCGGTGCATAAGTTCCAAAGAGCGCCTCCATGATTTCCGGCAACATATCCAGCATATAATCCTTGATTGCAATCCGGAAGCTGTACTCTTTCCCTATCAGGCATATTCCCTTGTTCCGTACGGCTGTTATTTTTATGTTCCGTTCCTCAAACCATCCCGAAATGTCTTTCAGCAGATTGCTGACGGTGGGAGGGCTTAAATAGAGACTATCCGCCAGCTGCTGAAGGGTTACGACTTCTCCTGGCTTCATTTTGAGAAGCTTGCCCATCAGCTGTATGTTCCGGTTATCGAAATCTCCGGCAGGGTTATCCCCAAACTCCAAGCGGCTTTCCAGTATTTTTCTCTGCCTGCCGTCAAGTTCCAGCCATATCCCGGTTCCCCGCCTCTTTTCTATTTTCCCTAGCCCTTCCGCCTCCAACCATTCATCAAGCTGCTTCATACGGGTCCTTACCGTTTTTTCAGATAATCCCACATTATCGGCAAGCTGCAGTATGGTGTAAGTTTCTCCGTTTAACAGACACTGCAATATTTTATTGTTATATAATGCGATCTTATCTTCCTTCAAGTAAACACCCCTATCCTTTAGGAATTACTCATTTCCTGCCTGCTTTGCAGCCCCATAAATATATCTTCCGCTGGAACCGATCACCTTCATATAGTCCTTTACAAACTGCTTGATCCCTGCTTCCGCTGCCATGCAAAGATGCATGTAATCGATCTCCGGATTCTTCCCAATCTCCTTAAGCATAGCTGTCTTGCCTGCTTCAAAGGCATCGGTGCATACATTAATCTTGTTGATGCCTCCGGCAACCGCCTTTCTTAAATTTTCTTCTCCGGAGCCGGATCCTCCGTGAAGCACCAAAGGGATATGTAACGTCTCTTTTAACAGATGAAGGCGTTCAAAATCCAGCTTCGGTATCTTTCCCTTGGGATAAGCCCCATGGGCCGTGCCAATTGCCACAGCCAAAGCATCAATTCCTGTCTTTTCCACAAAATCCATTGCAAGGCCAGGATCTGTATACAAATCCGTATCCGCATCGTCCTCTTGGTCCGCCTGGCCTACATGTCCCAGTTCCCCTTCTACGGAGCAGCCCATGCCATGAGCCAGGGCGGTAATGATTGCCGTACGCTTTACATTTTCCTCATAAGGTAAGGATGAGCCATCGTACATAACATTGGTAAATCCCCGGTTAATGCAGTCCGCAATGGTGTGAAAATCAGAACCATGGTCAAGATTTAAGGCAACCGGTACATGGACCCTTGATGCCAGTTCCTTTATCACCGGAAGCATTTCTTCTGCATGGGCATGATTTTTCATCTGCCCAGGTCCAAACTGCATGATAATAGGAGAATGCTCCTCTTCCGCTGCCATAATCCCCGCTCTGGCCATCTCTATGTTAATGCTGTTCATAGCCATAACACCGTAGTAATTTCTATTTGCATCATCAAGGATGGCTTTCATTGATACTAACATGCTTTCTTCTTCCTTTCCTTAATTATGCCCATGTTTTCTGGGCATAAAGGTATGCCCGCAGGGCGTTCCATATTATCCTCAGTCTTACTGGATATTAATATCCAAATCAAAGTCAAGTTCTTCCTCTTCTTTTTCTACCTGTTCGTCTAAAGGCTGCTTTAAAAATGCGTAGATAACTCCCGTCACCACAGACCCAATGACCAGTGCAATCAAGAACCACAAGGGGTTCTTCATCATGGGAACCACGAAAATACCTCCGTGGCCTGCTACAGACTCACAGCCCATACCTACTGCAATGGCTCCGGCCACAGCAGAACCGATCATACTGCTTGGAATCACTCTTGCAGGGTCCGCTGCCGCAAAGGGAAGAACACCTTCCGTAATAAAGCAAAGGCCCATAGGAAGAGCTGTTTTAGCTGTATCCAATTCCACTTTTGAAAATCTGTTTTTCCTTAATAAGGTAGCGATAAATATTCCGATAGGAGGAGTCATACCTCCGATGATCTTGGCAGCCATAGGTCCGTTAATCCCATCTGTTCCCAGAGCATTAGCAGCCATGGAAGCAGTCTTGTTAATGGGACCTCCCATATCAAATCCCATACAGGCGCCTATAACCCCTCCGATCACAGCCTTTGCTCCTCCGTTTAAGGAGATGATCCACTGCTGGAACACATTCATAACAAAGGAGAGTGGAATTGAGAACACACAGAGGAAAATCATACCGCATACCACGGTCGATATCACCGGTATGAACATAACCGGCATCAGTCCTACACACCATTTGGGAAGCTTCCAGGTCTTCATCCAGTTCACAAAGGATCCAATGATAAAGGCCATGAGCAGTCCCCCTAAAAACCCCGCCTTAGATTGGGACGAACAGTAGCCGATTACAATACCAGGTACGATTCCAGGCCGCCCTGCAATGGAATAGGCCACACCGGCCGTCATCACTGCTACCGCAAAATCCATTGCTATGGAACCTAATTTATTCACTCCCCACCAAAAGCCAATCCAGGAAAAGGGATTTAAATTGGTAAACGGTGTTGCCCCTGCCTCTACGGCACTGCCGATATCATATCCGCCAAACCCCTTTGCCAGTGCACAGAGAATTCCCCCACATACAACAATAGGAATCATATAAGAAATTCCAGTCATAACATGTTTTTTAATATCAAGTTTTTGCCTTGCCATTGTATTCCCCTCTTTCTCCATATTCTTTTCTTTGCTGCGTTTTGGCTACTTCCCCATTTTTTCGTGAATCTTTGAAATTACCCCTTTGGGAGATTTCATCACCATGCTGATTGGAATCTCCACGACCGGTTTTCCTGTAAAACGGTCTTTACTTACCCTGATATCTGCGGAAATTAGAATTACGTCTGCCTCCCGGATATCTTCAGGGGTAAGCTCATTTTCCACCCCAATAGAGCCCTGGGTCTCCACCTTGATGTGGTCTCCCAGTTCCTTTGCTGCATTTTCCAGCTTCTCTTTGGCAATGTACGTATGGGCGATTCCCGCCGTACATGCCGTGATGGCTAAAATCTTCATACACTTCCTCCTTGCTTTTTTAAGTTATATTAACTTTATCACTCAAATGGCTTCAACGGTAAATGAAAAGCGGCATAATGTTACGGTAAATTTTTGTTTGTTTTAAAAGAGCATGATACAAAAATACCCTGCAGGCTTAAAACATTCTGCAGGGCGTTTTCCCTTTTAAACAGTCCTCATTCAGAAAACCATACCTCCAACCAACATGACGGCAGGTATGGTGACCAGTGACAAAACTGTTGTCACAGCCAATAACTTTGAGGCGTACTGGCTGTTTTTGTTATACTGCAAAGCAAACATGGCTCCCGTTGCACCGCTGGGACAGGCAGAGGCTACTAAAATCGTGACGGCAATGGCATAATCCACCCTGACTGTCATGAGCAGTACCAAGGTAATGAGAGGGATTACTAGGAGCTTTGCTGCGCTGATCATATAGGTTCTGGGGCTTTTTAAACAGGAAAGCAGTTCGCTTTCCGACAGATTCATACCGGAGATCAGCATCGCAACCGGCGTGTTCATGGCTCCGATCATTGATAGCGGATTACCCACTACTTCCGGCAGATGAAGTCCAGTTACAAAAAAAAGAATCCCTACTACAATTGCCACGGTAGACGAATTGATAAAACTTCTCACAGTAGACATCAGATTTCCGGTCTTTCCCTTCATCAGCAGGATTCCATGGGACCAGATCATGATATTAAATGCGGTGATATAAGCGGTCATAAAGAACACGCCTTTTGCTCCCAGTAATCCATTGATTATGGGAATGCCGATAAAGCCGCAGTTGGAATAAATCATGGAGAACTTTTCCACTGACATATCTGGGTTTTCTTTGGAACGGATCAGAAGTCGGGAAAGAAGGATCGATAAAAAAATGCTGGCCACGGATAATCCCAAGGTAACAATCAATCCAATTAACAGTTCTCTGTCAAATTCCATCTGATAGGATACGATGATCATGCAGGGAGTAATCACATTTAACAGGATCGAAGACATCCTTTTACTTGTTCCGTTATCGGCAATTCCTGTTTTAAATGTAACTGCTCCGATCACCATGATAATGAACATTTCCATAATTTTATTGACTGTAATATGTGCCAAATTCATTTTTTTATGTTTGCACGGTATCCGGCAATCTCCTTATATAATTTTTATCTGATTTCTGCTCTTATATTTTTTACTATCATAGCATTGATCCTAAATAAAAACAATAAGACCCCTTTTTTACCTATACCGCTATTTCCTCACTTATTGACAAAAGGATGTTCTAATGATACCCTTTATGCATTGCATAAATCTGCCGCAATTAATATTTTGAAAGGATTTTATAGAAAGCATGAACACTACAAGAGATCTGATCAACGGCAATGAAACAAAGGCCATGATAAATTTCGCTATCCCAATGATCATAGGTAACATATTTCAGCAATTATATAATGTTGCGGATACAGTGATTGTGGGAAAGTTTATTGGTGCCAATGCCCTTGCTGCGGTAGGCAGTTCCTTTTCTGTCATGGTTCTATTGACCTCAGTCATTATTGGATTCTGCATGGGCAGCAGCGTGGTATTTTCCCTGATCTTTGGTGCAAAGGAAATTGATAAACTAAAAAACTGCTTTTTTACAGCTTTTATTTTCATTGGAATCGTCACAGTTATTATCAATGTGGGCTCTGTCATTTTTATTGATGAAATTTTAGCCTTTATCAATATTCCTGAGGAAATTTACTGGGATGCAAAAACTTACTTGCAGATTATTTTTTATGGAATCAGCTTTACTTATATTTACAATTATTTCAGCGCTGCCATGCGGAGCATCGGTAATTCGGTGGTGCCCCTTGTTTTTCTTATTCTATCTGCCGTTATTAATATCGTGCTGGATATCATATTCGTGGTTCCCCTTAAAATGGGAATAGCCGGTGCCGCCTATGCCACTATCATTGCACAAGGTTTTTCAGCCATTGGCATTGCTCTTTTTTGCATGCTGCGCGTTCCTTTAATCCGTCTTAAACGAGAACATTTATATTTTAATAAAAGCATTTTCAAAAAAATCTCCAATTACTCCATACTTTCCAGCGTCCAGTACTCGGTTATGAATTTTGGAATTTTGCTGATACAGGGTTTGGTAAACAGCTTCGGTGTTTCCGCAATGGCAGCTTTTGCAGCGGTCGTTAAAATAGAAAGCTTTGCTTATATGCCAGTGCAGGATTTTGGCAACGCCTTTTCTACCTTTATTGCCCAAAATATGGGGGCCGGGAAACAAAAGCGTATTTACACCGGAATACGCTCCGCTGTTAAAATAATAACCATTTACTGTGTTATAATATCTGCCTTAATATTACTGTCTGCAAAGCCTTTGATGTATATCTTTATTAATAAAAATGAAACAGAAATACTAACGATTGGAGTACAATACCTTTCCATTGTGGCAGGCTTTTATTGCCTGATTGGGTATTTGTTTATGTTTTATGGTCTGTTCCGTGGGATCGGGAAGCCAGGAGTATCCATTATACTTACCGTTGTAAGTCTTGGTATAAGAGTTATCCTGGCTTATATACTGTCCGCTGTGAATTGGATCGGAATTGTTGGGATATGGTGGTCGATTCCTATCGGCTGGGCTCTTGCAGATGTAATTGGTGTTATTTTAATCAGGCGTTATTATGTAAATAATCGCAAAACCGATGAAGGCTTGGCGTAAAGCCGTCTCCATTTGTTCAACAGACGTCATGTCCTTGCATTTGATACATAGAAAAGTGAGCCTTGAGAACGGTTTTTATAACCGATCAAGACTCACTTTTTATTTGGTATTATACGGGAATCATCCTTTCACCGATCCAGCGGTAAGCCCTTCTATCATATATTTCTGGGCAAAGGTAAACAAACACATGGTAGGGATCAATGACATTATGGTACCTGCTGCCATTTCTCCCCATTTTATATCATATTTTAAGATCAGAGCGTTAAGCCCTACCGGTATTGTCTTAAATTTGTCAACATCGATAAACATAACTGACATAAAAAGTTCATTCCAGGAGTTGATGAACGCAAAGATAAATGTAGCGGCGATGCCTGGCATAATGACCGGTACAATCACTTGAAATAAGGCCTGCAGATAGCCACAGCCATCAATCCATGCCGCTTCTTCCAGAGATTTGGGCACTCCGTCAAAGAAGCCGCATAAAGTCACAACAGAAAAAGGGATCATCATATTCGTATACAGCATTGCCAGACCATACAGATTATTCAGCATCCGCATCTTGCCTAACATCTGATACAATGGCGCCAGCATAATGAACATCGGTATCATCTGCGTAACCAGAAAAAACAGCAGCAGCACATTTTTAAAACGGAAACGGAATCTGCTGATGACATAACTGGCAAGAATGGAAATGAAAACCGCACAGGCTGCTGCTACAGAAGATGTAAAAAACGAATTGCATAAGTATCTGGCAAAATTACCTTTCCAAAGCATTGCCGCATAATTAACAAAAGAGACCGGATTTGGCAGATACTTAACCGGGAATGCGTAAATCTCACCCTGAGATCCCTTTAATGAAGTAAGGAGCATCCATAGAAAAGGGAACATGGTCAGCACCAGAAAGACAGTCAGTACGGCAAACTTAAAGAATCTCCACACCTGTTTTTTACTTGCTGCAGTCATATGTCATGCCTCCTTATCCGTATATTTGGTAAGCGTTAAGTAAAATGATGCAAATATTACTAAAAACAGGATGCACAATACCCCAACGGCGGAAGCCATGCCGTAGTCCAGACTCTGGACGAGCTGCATCATGTAGGATGTGATGATATTAGAAGATCCAGCCGGGCCTCCCTGTGTCATGGAATAAATCAGATCCGGGAAGTTAAATATCCAGATCACCCGAAGCAAAACGGTCAGCAATAATACGGAACGGATACAAGGTACTGTAATTCCGGAAAACTTCTGGAACGGATTTGCTCCATCCACATCAGCAGCTTCATATAACTCCTCCGGAACCCCTCTTAAAGCAGCCGTGATCATGATCGTAAAAATGGATCCCATACCATATATTTGCTATAATACAGGAATAAAGTGCCGTACTCTTATCTGCCAGCCAACCCACCGGTAAGCGGATCAGATGCAATTTCATCAGAATGTCATTGATAACACCGGAAGTACCATTAAACATCCAACGCCACATGATTCCGATAATAAATCCGGATACTGCCCAAGGGAAAAAAATCAGGCCCTGATACACGCTGCTTCCCTTAAATCTCGATTTTAAGAGCAGCGCCATGGCAAATCCCACCACGAACTGGAAAAACAGTGAAATCCCGACCCACTTGACGGTATTCCACATGGTGGAATAAAAAGTATTGCTGGCACTGTGCTGAAATAACTTTTTAAAATTATCAAATCCAACCCATTTAATATTTTTAATATTCATCAGATTGTAACTCTGGAAAGCCATCATGGAACCCCTGATCATGGGATAATATGTAAAAATGATAGGAATGATAATGGCGGGAAGAACCATAAGAAAGATAAAACAGGCTCTTTTCAATTGCAGTCTCGATTTTTGTTTCATACCGTTCCCTCCTCTATACTGCCTTTCATCTATAAGGAATCTGGAAGGAGATCCACTCCTTCCAGATACTTCTTATGATAAGTTAATTCCTGCTTACCACTTCTGTCCTTCATCCTGATATGCTTTTGTCCAGAATTCGTCCAGCCACTTTAACAGATCCTCATCCGTAATCTCGTCGGTAAGATACTTCTGATACATGGTATCAACCTCTGTTTTGTATGTGGCAAATGCTTCATACATCTGAGGATATGCCGCATGACGGTATACATCCGGTTTTTTTGCCATATCCATATACATAGCAAACCGTGCCTCTGAAAAATAACTGTCTTTATCTGCTGCATTACTGTGAATCGGGATTGTAGAATAATTCTTTGCAAAGTTTGTATTGTTTTCGGAATTAGATAAGTACAGTAAGAAGTCTGCTACCTCATCCGGATGTTCTGTAAAGGATGTCATACCCCAGCCGGCAAATCCATTTGGAAAAACGGCCTGACCGGACGGTCCCTTAGGGAAAGGAACCAGATCCCACTGGTCATCCTGTAAATCGGCGGAACAGGTTGCAATTACTTCCGGATCCTGAATCAGCATAGAGGTAGTTCCTCCCACAAAGCCCTGTACCATTTCTGAAAAGCCCCAGGCGATGGAATCCGTAGGGGAAGCATTTTTAAAAAGGTCCTTATAGAAATGGAGTGCTTCCTTTGTTTCAGGCAAGGTGAAAATGGTTGCCCCATTGCCATCTTTTAAATAATAGCCGGCATTGGGATCTGCAAGCTTATCGGTACCGATCCAGCTCCAGTAAATTGTATCTGCATACTGGTAACCGCTTGTACCGCCGCGGAAAGAATAGCCAAAACGGCTGTTTGCCGGATCCGTAACAGCAACTCCTGAGTCATAGATATCCTGCCAGGTTTCTGGCTGCTTTAGACCCTTTTCATTAAACCAGTCGGCCCTGTAGTAAAGACCTCTCTGATAAAATCCATAAGGAACCATGTAAGCTCCGTCTTTCATATAATGGATTACTTCTTTTGCAGAGTCTGTTAAAGTGTCTTTTTCTGACCAGCCGTCTATGTATTTCTGAAGATCTGCAATCCATTCATTGGTCACAAACTGGGTGATGGTGGAGTCTCTTACCTCTACGATATCCACACCGCTTCCATTCATCAGCATCTGGGTGATTTTCGCATCAGCATTCTCCAATGGCGGGGATACAATATCAATCTTGATATTGGGATGCTCTGCCTCATACTTGTCCGCAATTCCACGTAAAACAACCGTACGTTCCGGACTGGTCAGAGATTCTACCAGGCTTATGGTGATCGCATCTCCCGATTTTCCATTGTCTGTCTTTGCTGCTTCTGTTTTTGTTGTTTCCCCGCTTGCTAATGATGTTGCTTCTGCAGCTGTCTTCCCGCTGCATCCTGACAGAATAGCCGCCGCTGCCAACGCCAATACTACTGCTCTTTTTTCCCTCATTTGTTCTCCTCCTTTGATTTGTAATGCTTATATTTTAGCAAGAGCCGATTCCAAATCTGAAATCAAGGCATCTGTACCTTCTAATCCGCAATGAATACGGATAATATTCTGAGATCCTCCTAAAATTTTGCATGCATTCTCTTCCAGCCTTGCATGTGGTAAAAATGCCAGACTTTCAAAACCTCCCCATGATACACCAATCTTAAATATCTTAAGGCTTTCCGTAACCTTTATCGCATCTTTTAATGTTCCATGAATCTCAAAGCTCAGCAATCCGGTATTACCTGACTGCTGTTTCTTCATCAACCCGTATTGGAGATGGGATTCCAGGCCAGGATAAAACACATTCTTTACTTTGGGATGCTTTTCAAGGAATTTCGCAACCTCCATTGCAGTTTCCTGATGCTGTGCGATGCGGACTGCTAATGTGCGAAGTCCGCGGATCATCAGCCATGCTTCCATTGGTCCTGCGATGCCGCCAAACAGTTCCCTGTTTGCCGTCAGCTTTTTCATCAGTTCAGGATCTTTTACTGCCAGCATGCCGCCTATGATGTCACTATGGCCTCCAATATATTTTGATGTGGTATGCATTACGATATCTGCACCTAAGGTAAGGGGCTGCTGGTAAATGGGAGTGCAAAACGTGTTATCAATGTAGACAAGTGCCTGATGTTCTTTTGCTATCTTTGAAACCGCTTCAATATCCTGGAGGGAAAATACAAGGGAAGAAGGACTTTCCAGAACGATCAGATCCGTCTTATCCGTTATGCTTTCTTCAAATTCCTCCACACAGTCGCCCTTTACAAACGTTGTGGTAATATCCAAGTGTTCTTTGCAGTATCCGGTCAGAAAATCTTTCAACGGACCATAGGAATTACGGATGCATATGACGTGGCTGCCTGTCCTGCATGCGGTCAACACCGCCGTTGTAGCAGCCGCCATGCCCGATGCAAATGCCAGAGCTCCGACACCGTGCTCCAAAGCCGCAATTTTATCTTCCAGAATCCTAACGGTAGGGTTCTGTACTCTGCCGTAGCAATATTTATGCTTATCGGTACGGTCAAAATCGTAATAATCGTCTATGGTTTCAAATACATTGAGTGAATTCATGAAAATAGGCGGAACCACAGCATTATAATAATGCTCGTATTCCTCTCCGTAATGTGCGGTAATTAATTTATCACTTTTTAAATACTGGCTCTGATCTGACATCATGTTACCTCTTTTCTCCTTAGATTTCTCAACCTATATGCTATATGCTATATTATAGGTTGAGTTATTATTAAACATTTTATGATAGAACATTATATTTGTTTTTTAATATCCCGGTATACAGCATCTAACAATTGCTCATTGATCAGCTGCGCTTTTTTCACATTTTTTTCGCAAATCGCTTCATACAATTTCTCATGCAATGGCAAACTCTCTAAAAAAGGATCTTCCATATTGAGCGGAAACTCCCAGAACTGATCCATTACATTACTGATGGATAAAATCAACTGATACATAATGTCATTATGGGACAAGCGGTATATGGTGTAATGAAACTGTTTGTCCTCTTCTGTCTGTCTTACTCCCTGATGAAATTTTTCCATTAATACCTTAGTAATATCGCCCAGTTCTTTCAGTTCTTCTTCATTAATCGTATGGATCACCATTCGGAGAATTTCCCGTTCCAGAATCTTACGTACTTCCAGAGCATCTAAAAGCTTTCCTTTTTCCCTTGTAAAATCCATCAGTGACAGAAATGCACTGTCCATCTGACTGCCTACGTAAACGCCCTTTCCATTCCGCACTTCCAGAACATTGCGTGCCTCCAGGGTCTTCATAGCCTCTCTAAGTGATGTTCTGCTTACCCCCATCATTTCCAGGAGCTGTTCCTGTGAAGGAAGCTTGTCCCCTGCCTTTAAATCATTCTCTTCAATATAATTCTGTATATAACGAATAATCTCTAACTGAAGCGATGTCCGTTGTATCTTATTAGCCATCTGTTATCTCTCACATATCTTTATTTACGTTTAACTTAACATACGTGAGTTTATATGTCAATAATTTATTATATTTTATTTTCTATCCCCAGCATATATGTGCAATTTGTACAAACGAGAACTAAGCATGTAGTCGTTAAACCAGCCGAGCTGGTTGATGTAACAGCTTCCTAGTTCCATTCCAGCTTTGACTGTTGCTGCCACTGGATGCCCATATTGCGGATTCATGAAGTGGAGTATTTTAAAGTAAGAAAAGCCATCTATCTAGTTTTTTATATTTGTAATTTTGTATTTTATGATATATACTCAGGTAAATTGATAATTATAAAAAGCAATTAGTTAGTATTCATATGATAGGGGGGAGACAAACAAATGAGCAATTACGAAGAAGGATTAAAATTAATCGAAGAAAAGTTCGGAAACGGTAAAGACAATATTATTTCTCTCGCGACGATTGCGCGGGAGCCGGGCGCTAACGGAATACCCCGCCCGGTTGTCCGTAGTGTGGACGCCTATTATGAAGACGGCACATTTTATGTTGTAACACATGGGAAGTCAAACAAAATACAGCAAATCTCGCAAAATTCGGAGGTTTCGGTTTCTGGTTGTTTCGAGATGTTCACCGCTAATGGAGTAGGTGAAAACCTTGGTTGGGTGCTTGATCCAAAAAATGCCGAAATAAGAACCAAACTCCGTACAGCCTTTTCCGAATGGTATGATATGGCAAATAATGAAAAGGATGAAAACTGTTGTTTTTTAGCAATCCGTCTTATGAAAGGAACATTAAACATTAATCATTGGGAAAAACTATACCATATGGATTTTGTGAATAAGACTGATATGAAAAATGGAGGCATTTTTTAATTAATGCGAAACTATGAGATTTCATCCATGCAACAAATTATCCATATAACATAATCTACTAACAAAGAAGCAAGACATACGCCTTGCTTCTTTGTTTTTGGGGCTCTCCTTGAATCTCTTTTTGTGGTATAATTCTTCAATAACAAGTTAAAGTATAATAATTTGGATGTGCCGCTATGATCACAACGAATGATGCATCCAAGATACGAGGCATATCTGATAGGCGGGTGTTGCAGTATTGCTATGCCGGTCGCAATGAGATAACCTATTGATGGCCGCATAAAAACAGATGACTAATAGGGGTATTGTATATGGAATTTGGCGAAAAATTACAACAATTACGAAAAGGAATGGAATGGACGCAGGAACAGCTTGCAGAAGAATTATTTGTGTCCAGAACGGCTATATCAAAATGGGAAAGTGGCAAGGGATACCCGAATATCGATTCGCTCAAAAATATATCAAAACTTTTCTCAGTATCGATTGATGATTTGTTGTCAGGTGAGGAGTTGATTTCCCTTGCGGCAAATGAGAACCGCACGAATATAAATAAGATTTTCAGTCTGGTTTATGGTACTTTAGATGTTATGACAATCTCCTTTTATTTCCTTCCGCTTTATATACGACAGGATAGTGACCTGATTCGGGCAGTGAGTTTGTTTTCGAACCCAGACGTAAGCACAGTTACATGGATAATTTATCTTGTTTCGCCTATTCTAATGGCAATGATGGGTATCGCACAAATAATTGCTCAACATTTTTTGAATGAAAAGTGTTATAGCATTAGCAGAACCTGCTCTATTCTGTTACAGGCTTTTTGCATTCTTATTTATGTTGCAACTCGTCAACCCTCTGCAACTTCTCTCCTTTTCCTGTTTTTTATGATTAAGGTGGTCCTTTTGATAAAGAGCAGCTGAATAAGTAAATTGTTCTGTAAAGCCTTGTGAAAAACCCTTCGACACGAAAAGTGTCAGAGGGTTTTTGACGTTGTGACGATTCGTTTCTTGAATATTTCCATACTAGACCACACAATGATGATGTGGCGGGCATACACAAACATACCAATATTACTGAAAGGATATTACAAATGGAATTTATCATTAAAACAAACAAATTAGTAAAACCACATGGAACACGGCTTGACTTCAATAGTTTATCGCCCTATGTTCTGAAAGGAGGAAGATATGATGAAAAATAAAAAGTGTTTTATTCTTGCCGGAATTCTATTCTTGTTATTCATACTATTTACAGTGGCAGTTTTAACATTTGACGTCAGCCCCATAGGTCCGGAGCAATCCAACGTTGGTTTCTCTACATTAAATGGCTTTATGCTCAAACTGCTTGGAGAAAACTTACTTTGGTACCATATCACAGACTGGATTGGTGTTGCAGCTATCCTTGTCGCTTTGGGTTTTTCTATATTGGGATTAATGCAGCTAATAAAAAGAAAAAGCATCAAGTGTGTAGACAGTGATATTATATTACTTGGAGTGTTTTATATCATCGTGATATTTTCATATGTATTGTTTGAAATATTTATTGTGAATTACAGACCGGTTATCTTGGTAAGTACATTAGAACCATCCTACCCATCTTCCCATACGATGATTGTACTATGTATCATGGCTACCGCAATTATGCAATTCCATTCCCGGATACAAAATAGGTCCATTAGAATTTTTGCGGAGGTCATATCTGTTGCTATCATCGCCGTAACGGTGATTGGGCGTTTTATTTCAGGGGTGCATTGGTTCACCGATATTGTAGGAGGTTTATTATTGGGTTCTGCGCTTATTATAGTATATTACGCTACGATTAGTCAGGTATCAAAGAACAAATAGTTATAGAAATACTGATAAATCAGTAGACTAACGGCGGTTTTGAAATAAAAATCAAAACCGCCACTAAAAGCCTTTTACCTCTATTCCTGCTTCTAAAAAACCTTCTCTTATCCTTTTTACAAATTCCAGAGCCTTCCTTCCATCTCCATGAACACACACAGAATCCGCATCAATGGAAATTGTGCTTCCGTCAATGGCTTCCACCACCCCTTCTTTCGCCATTCGGATCACCCGCTTTAATGCCAGTTCCTCATCTTCAATCACTGCGCCTCTCCGGCTTCTTGGAACCAGGCTTCCATCCCTTTCATAGGCCCGGTCTGCAAATACCTCACTGGCAGCAGACACCCCTGTATCCTTTGCCGCCCGTAGCATCTCACTATTACTGAGAGCCAGAAGAACCAGGCTGTCATCCACTTCTTTTATCGCCTGGCAAATGGCTTTTGCCAGTTCATAATCCTTTGCCGCCATGTTATACAACGCCCCATGGGGCTTTACATGGCAAAGTCTAATTCCAGCGCCTCTGCAGAAAGCGTCCAGGGCTCCGATCTGATACATAACACTGGTTTTTACTTCGCTGGGAGTAAGGCTCATATTTCTTCTTCCAAATCCCGCCAGATCAGGAAATCCCGGATGGGCCCCTGCCCTCACTCCATATTTTTTACACAAAGCCACCGTCTGTTCCATTACCATAGGATCTCCTCCATGAAAACCACAGGCAATGTTTGCCGATGTAACATAGAGCAGCACTTCTTCATCCAGTCCCATTTTATAAGCACCGAAGCTTTCTCCCAAATCGCAGTTCAAGTCAATGACCGGCATATTCTCACCTCTAATCCTTTAATTCTGCATTTTTTAAATCCGTAATAAACATGTGTCCCGGGGCATGAGTAATTACAAAGGGAGGCCTGCTGTTCATGACCACTGCCTGTGGCGTTACACCGCAGGGCCAGAAAACAGGCACCTCTCCATCATGTATGGTCACCGGATCACCAAAATCCGGTTTGTTAATATCTTTAATACCAAGAACTTCCGGATAACCAATGTGAACAGGGCCCCCATGCACCTTTGGCATGGAAGCTGTAATAGCAACCGCACTGGAAACCTGGTGATGAGGAATGGGCCTCATGCTCACCACCAGGTTACCTGAAAATACACCTGCCGGTGTACAGGGAATGTTCGTATGGAACATAGGAACATTTACCCTTTCCTCTATCTGTCTCACCGGTATTCCGGCCTCCAAAAGTGCTGTTTCAAAAGAAAAACTGCAGCCAATGAGAAAGCTTACCAGCTTTCCCCTGGTTCTTTGATAATCCTCAAACAAATCTGATACATCTGTGTATTCACCGGTGCACTCGCCGTATTCATACACCCGGTATCTGGGAATGTCCCTTGGGATATCACTTTCTTCTGCTGTCAGCGAAAAACTTCTGCTCCCTGCATCCGATACTTCCAGAAGCGGGCAGGCCTTTTGATTCCTCTGGCAGAATAAAAGAAAATCCCATGCCATCTCTTCGGGAAGAATCACCAGATTTCCCTGAGCATAGCCGCCGCACATTCCGGTGGTAGGACTCTGGATCACACCCTCCCTAATCAACCGGCGAACTTCCTTTGGCTTTCTGTTTCTGTACTCTGGCTCCATGTTCTTTCCTTCTTTCCTGTCTTATGGTCTATTTACCGGTAAATGATATTCTTAAGCCGTTCCTTAAAAATCCTCAGCTTTTCTTCTTCCTTCCGGCAGATTGCCACGGCTTCACCTGGAGTTACATATTGAAATGCCACCCATTCCCCCGGCTTTAACTGGGCCAATGCAGGGATGTCCGTACTGATCACGGTAGCGATTTTTGCATATCCTCCGGTGGTCTGATGATCTGACATCAAAACCATAGGAAGTCGGTCAGATGAGATTTGAACGGATCCTTCCACGATCCCATCGGATATGATATCTGCCCCATTCTTCAATTCTATGGGTTCTCCCTCCAGTTTGCAGGCCATGCGGTCGCAGTCCGTGCTTAACCGGAAGGGGTTCCGGATCAGAGTGTTAAGTCCCAGTTCTGTAAAAGCATTTTCCTGGGGTCCCATTACGGCTCGCAGTAGAACCATACGGTCGTTTCCATAAAAACGATAAGGCGTTGATGAATGACGCAGCCATGGTTCATCCTCATCCACGGCTGCCAGCTTCTCATTTCCCTTTAATTTCTTTATCATTTTCTTAAACTGTCTGAGATCTTTCCCAGACTCCAGATAATCCCCTTCAAGAAGTGCCCTTCCCTCCAAGCCTCCCATGCGGCATTTTAAATTGGTAGAACGGCTTCCCATGACAGAAGGTACCTCTATTCCTCCATAGACCGCCATATAAGTCCGAAGACCTGAGACCGCAAGCCCCATGGTCAGAATATCTCCTTTCCGTACCAGAAGTGGGGAGAACATGGGTACAGGCTTTTCATTGATACAGGGGGTCATATCCCCGCCTGTAAGAGCGATGATCTCTTCAGAGGTAAAACGGATCTCACCGCCCTTTAACGTAAATTCTATGACTGCCGCTGTTTCCGGCTCTTCCAGATTCCCGGCAAGGAGATTGGCAAGCTTCATGGAGTACTTGTCACAGGCTCCGCTTTCCTGGATGCCCTGACTTAAAAATCCTCTTCTCCCTTTATCCTGAACCGTGGATAAGGCTCCAGGACGCAAGATTTCAAATCCCATCCCATCACCCCATTTCCTGATTTCTTTTTATTTCTTTATATTCTTCCTGGCTGATGGGTACAAAACGAATGGAATCACCGGCTTCATAAAGAGGTTTTCCCACTTGCTCCGGCTTAAAAAGTCGGTAAGGTGTACGTCCGATCAACTGCCAGCCTCCCGGAGAATCCATGGAATAGATTCCCGTCTGCTCTCCTCCGATTCCTACGCTTCCTGCCGGAATCCTGGTTCTTGGTGAGTTTAACCGTGGAGTAAAAATGCGTTCGTCCATTCCTCCAAGATAGGGAAAGCCCGGAAGAAATCCCAGCATATAAATACGGTAATCCCTGCTGCTGTGAATCCGGATCACCTCTTCTTCCGTGATCTTTCCATGTTCCGCTACAAAAGAAAGATCCGGCCCAAAGCTGCCTCCGTAGCAGACCGGAATTTCCACCAGCTTTCCTCTTAACCCGGTTTTGCCTTCCAATGATTCTGACAGTAGAGAAAGAACCTTTGATACCGCGCCATAATCTGTTTTCAATGGGTCATAACAAATGAGAACAGAACAAAAGGCAGGTACTGTCTCAAGAATCCCTTCCACTGAAAGCCCATGGATCCTTCGGTTTAATTCCATTACCTTCGAATTTACCTCCTCGCTGATGGAATCCCCCAATTCCACCAGGACACCGCAATCACCGACCGGCTTTATTTGAATCATGACCTATCCCCTTCTTCAAAAAACCCCTTTTTCAGTACAGAGCGAAACCAGTGATCGGAATTACAGGAATATCGGACCGCATAGGCCGTACACTGGCGCATCAGGCTGACAATTCCTGTATTCAGCCGGGTATTGAAACCATCGATACCAGGAATCAGAGATCCGGTCATATCAATAAGACCGGTTCTTGACGCCGCTCTCATCAGTTCCGCTTCCATTTCTTCCCGGTGAAGAATTTCCATATCCCGCTTTAAATAGGCCAGTGCCGCGATCAAACCGTAACAGCCCCAGTCAGAGCAGGTTGCCGTTATCACATGGTCTGCTCGGCTGGCTGCCAGAATTCCGCCTCCGCAACCGCACGCACATTCCCCGGGAGCCGTGAAAGGTATGTATTTTTTAATATGATCTGCTATGGCTCCCATGCCGATCTCGTTGCCAAGATCACCAATGGCAATATTTAAGACTCCCATTTTACGAAGCATTTCCCATAGTACATCAGTCTTGGCTTCCAGCTCTGTTACATTATCTCCGGCAGAGTTATGATAAACACCATTTTCATTGGAACCGGGAGCCTCCACAGCGATTACCGCTCCGGGGAGCCCTTCTTTTATCAGCCACTTCGCTTCAATTTCTGCCCTGGCCGGATTTTTTGTAAAGGCCACCACTCCCATGCTGAGAGGAAGCTCCCTTACGGTCTCGATATCCTGGTAAATATGAAGACCTACCACGCAAGCACATTTCATTACCGATTTCACACAGTCATCAGGACAAATGATAACAGGCTTTGCCCCAAAAGACATGACCAAAGCTCTTGCCAGCAGCATGGAACTGACCATTCCATCCATCTCCGGCTTCTTATGAGGCAGAAGCACAAATCCTGTCAATATATAAACCAGATCATTTTCTTTCACTGCTTCACACAGCTTTTCCGCCGCTCTCATGGTAAGAGGCTCCCCCATCTGCTCCCGGCTTCCAGCATAAAGAATCCGGCATATCCCATAGCCCCTGGGATCTAAATTCATCAGAGCATCCAGGTTTTCTCCCACATTTCTCTTTTCCAGTCCGCCTCTGTCCATCATCCACTCCTAATCAAATATACTATCTCTGCCTGTATACTCTAAATATTCTTCTAAAACAGCATCCTGAATCTTCTTTAACGTCACCGGATCCTTTCCTCCCACAGATTTTCCGTCAATAACGTCTGCATGAAGGCAGAAATTGGAGGAAGAAGTCACGATGACCTCATCGGCATCCATAAGCTCTTCCATGGTAAATGCCCGCTCCAATACCTGGATTCCAAGCCTGTAGCAGGCCTGGATCATATGGGTCTTTGCAATCCCACGGAGGATCAGGTTATCATTGGGGTGGGAAAGGAAGGTTCCGTTCTTTAAAATGGAAACATTGCTGTGGGCGCACTCCGTAACCATATCACCTCTATGCAAAACAGTTTCCATTGCTCCGGCTTTTAAAGCCTCCTGTGAGGCAAGCACAGACGGGAGAAGATTTAAGGTCTTAATATTGCAGTACAAAAACCTGGTGTCTTCCATTGTTATCAGGCGGATAGGAACATCAGGGTCTTTTAGTTTATTAGGCCTAATCATGACCCACAGCTTTCCAAGCATTGCCTCGTCATAAGCATGATCCCTGGGAGCTGTTCCTCTTGTCACCTGCCAGTACACAAAATGCGTATTCCCCTCCACCATGGAAAGAAGTTTGGTCAGTAGTTCTCCAAGCTCCTTCTTATCCATAGGAATCTTAATATCCAAGGCTTTGGCACTGGAGTAAAAACGGTCCAGATGATCTTCCAGAAGATACACTTTGTGATTCCCTCCAACGGTAGCATCATAAACTCCATCTCCAAAAAAATGAACCCGGTCCTGAAAGGGAACCATTAATTCCTCAGGGGTTCCGATCCTTCCATCATAATAAGCAAGCTCTTTCATAATATCTCCTTTTCACTGGAACAAATCCCAAATTTAAGCTCCATGAATTTCTTAATTAATTCCACACAATGATCCAGCCCCAGACTTTCCGTATTCAGGCAAAGATCATAATTTTCAGGGTTCTTCCACTGCCTTCCGGTATGGTACATATAATAGGAATTCCTGTATTTATCCAGTCTGTCTATATACTTTACAGCCTCCTGTTCGGATATTCCCTGCCGCTTCATCTCTCTTTTTAAGCGGAATTCATAGGGAGCATCCAGATACACGGATACTACATTAGGCTCATCCTTTAAGACAAAATCCGCTGCCCGGCCAATGCAGACGTAGGATTCATGATGAAGAAGCTCCTGCAATACCTTTGCCTGATAATTAAAAAGATTCTGATCCGATAAAAAATTACCGCTTTCCTTAGGAATGACTTCCCCGCTGTAGACTCTTCTTGAGGCACGGTATAAAAAAGTTTTTTTTTGTATTCTCATCTGCATTTGCAAATATCGCCTCATTGATTCCGCTATCTTCCGAAGCCAGACGCAATAGCTTTCTGTCATATACATCGATCCCATAATCAGCCGCCAGTTTTTTTCCTATGTAGCTTCCGCCTCCGCTTCCGCAGGTACGGGTAATGGCAATGGCAAAATACTTCTTATTCTCATCCATAGTCGTACTCTCCTATTGTCCTAGATATGCTTTCTTTACTCTGTCATCCTTTAGCATTTCTCCTGCATTACCTTCCATGGTAATCTTCCCTGTTTCCATGACATAGGCTCTGTTTGATATGGATAAAGCCATTTTTGCATTCTGTTCTACAAGTAGAATGGTGATTCCTTTTTTGTTTACTTCTCTGATAATAGAAAAGATTTCCTTTACCAGCAATGGAGATAGTCCCATAGACGGTTCATCCATCAGGATCATCTTAGGTTTTGCCATAAGAGCCCGGCCTACGGCAAGCATCTGCTGCTCCCCGCCGGACAAAGTTCCTGCCAGCTGTTTTTTCCGCTCTTTTAATCGGGAAAAACGTTCAAATACATCTGCCATATTGGCTGCCATGTCTTTTCCATCGGTAAATGCCCCCATCTCCAGATTTTCTTCTACGGTCATCTGGGGGAAAATATGACGCCCTTCCGGCACATGTGCCAGCTTTAGATTGATGATCTTGCTGGGTTCTGTTTTTAACAAATCGGCTCCGTCAAAAAGTATCTCCCCCTTGTCAGCTTTCTTTAACCCTGAAATAGTTCTTAAGATCGTGGTTTTTCCTGCTCCATTTGCCCCGATAAGGGAAACGATTTCTCCATCATGAACTTCCAGAGATACTCCATGGATGGCTTCAATGGCTCCGTAAGATACTGCCAGATTCGTTATCTTAAGCATCTTCCTCCACCTCCTCATCGTCTTTTCCCAAATAGGCTTCAATGACCTTTGGATGATTGGCAATCTCCTCCGGAGTCCCGGCGGCAATGGTGGTGCCGAAATCAAGGACAGAAATCCGTTCACAGATCTTCATGACCAGGCTCATGTCATGTTCGATAAGAAGCACGGAAATCTTAAATTCATCACGGATATAGTTGATAATCTCCAGGAGTTCTTCCGTTTCTGTCGGGTTCATCCCAGCTGCAGGTTCATCAAGAAGAAGGAGTTTCATATCCGTAGCCAGGGCTCTGGCTATCTCCAGACGCCTCTGCTCTCCATAAGGAAGATTTCCTGCTTCGTAATCTTCTTTTCCATTTAGATGCACGATTTGAAGCAGTTCTTCCGCTCTTTTTGTTAGTTCCTCTTCCTGCTTCCAGTAAGACGGCGTACGAAAGACGGCATGGAACAGATTGTAGGAAAGTTTGGCTCCCATAGCGGCCTTTACATTATCGATTACAGACATTTTCTTAAATAACCGAATATTCTGGAATGTTCTTGCAATTCCCGCTTCGACAATCTGATGGGTCTTTTTCCCATTCATGGACTGACCATTTAAGTAAAAGGATCCTTCCGTTGGTTTATAAACACCAGTGATCAGATTGAACACTGTGGTTTTTCCTGCGCCGTTTGGACCAATCAGTCCTACCAATTCCGATTCTCCGATTTCCATATTAAAACTGTCCACCGCTTTTAATCCGCCGAACTGGATTCCCAGGTTCTGTGCCCTTAATACCGGCATGGTTCCTTCTGTTCCCGTCATAGTTATACACCTCCTTCTGTTTTTTTCCGGCTCTTTTCCCAACCGCCTTTTCTGCCTGTCAGACGTTCATATACACGAATAAGGGAAAATTCCCACGCTCCGAAGATACCGCCCGGTTTGAATATCATAACCAGTACCAGTACTACAGAGTATGCCAGCATACGGTACTGGGAGAACTGGCGCATCATCTCCGGAAGAGAAGAAAGAAAAGATGCACCGATGATGGACCCGGTAATGGAGCCGATCCCTCCAATGATTACCTCTGAGAGAAGCTCCGCAGAGTACATAAAGTTAAAGTTAGTAGGAATCATAGCTGTCATGTAATGAGCATAAACACCTCCGCCGATTCCTGCAAAGAAAGCTGCTACAGTAAAGGTAAGCACTTTATAATAAGTTACATTGATTCCAGAAGCAGACGCTGCTATATAATCTTCCCGAATGGCTTTCACTGTTCTTCCAAATCGGCTTCGCACGTACATATACATGACCGTGATGCAGACTACCATGATCCAGAAGCTCCAATAGAAGTTAGAAAGCTTTATAATACCGCTCATGGTTTTCCCACCCCCGGTAATCGAAAGATTGCAAAAGAGCACCCGGATGATCTCCGCAAAGGCAATGGTCACAATGGCAAGATAATCCCCCCTTAAGCGGAGTGCAGGAATCCCAACAAGGACTCCGGTCAAACCGGCTGCAATCCCTCCTGCAAGAAGAGCAACCAGGAATAATGCGATATCGGGCAGCCCTTTTCCGGTAAGTCCATTGGACACAATGGCAGAGGCATATGCTCCCACTGATACAAAACCCGCATGGCCAAGGGAAAATTCGCCCATGCAGCCCACCACCAGATTTAAGGAAGCTACCATAATGATCGTATAACAGGCGGTGGTACTGATTCCCTTGATATACTGAGTGGACCGGCCAAAAGCATTGTTTTCAAAAAGCAGGACAAACAGGAAAAAAACTGCCAGAACCCCCAGGAAATTAAGGAAATAGGAAACTTTAAACCTCTTTTCCATGATCCACCCCCTTAAACTTTCTCGCCAACATTCTTGCCAAGAATGCCGGACGGCTTCACCAATAGAATCACGATCAGAATGCCATAGGTAATCGCTTCATACCAGCCCGGTGCAAAGAGCTTTACATAAATCTCAATGAGGCCGACAAGAATTCCTCCAAGCATAGCTCCGGGAATGACTCCGATCCCACCAAGGACAGCGGCAATAAAGGCCTTAAGTCCCATCATGGAACCCATATCATTGGTGACACGAGGGTATTTGGCACAGTACATAAGGGCGGCAACTGCTGCCAGTGCAGAGCCAATAGCAAAGGTCATGGTAATGACTTTATTGACATTGATTCCCGCCAGAATGGAAGCATCCCGATCCTGAGGAACCGCCCGCATGGCTTTCCCTATCTTGGTACTTTTTATAAATATCTGAAGGCACGCCATCATAACAACCCCGATACCGATGGTCAAGATAACATTCAGAGGAAGGGCCACTCCAAGCACATTTACAGAGGGTAAATCAAATATTTTCTGGACATTATGGGGCTTTGCACCAAAAAGAACCATGGCCAGATTTTCAAGAAACAGACTCATGGCAAGTGCTGTAATAAGAGCTGACATGGAGCCGGCCCTACGGACCGGCTTATATGCTATCACCTCAACCAGGACTCCCACCGCAGCGCATATGACCACGGCAAGGAAAACGGAAATCCAAGCTGGCATTCCGGCATGGATCATCATAGGAATGGTATAAAATAAAGTATAGGCTCCAATCATGATGAAATCGCCATGAGCAAAGTTAATCATACGGATGATTCCATATACCATGGTATAACCAAGTGCAATCAAAGCATAGATAGCGCCCTGATTCAGTCCGTTTATCAGGCTTTGAAAGAATAATGAGAATGTCATAGGATCTTCCTCCCTTGTTTATTCCTTTGTTCCTTCCGGTGAAAGAGTCATAAGCCATTTCACCTTACCGCCTTCAAAGGTATTGATCGCTACGGATTTCTCCGGGTCGCCGTTTTCATCCATGGTAAAGGTTCCTCCCACCCCTGTAAAAGTCATTCCGGTCATCCCATTTACAAGGGAAACCGTATCTGATGCACCGCTGTTTTTGGCTGCTTCCACCAGCATATAAATGGCATCATAGTAAAGAGCGGCACAGGCATTTAAGCTTTCCGTACCATACTTTTCCGTATATTTGGACACGAAATTGACTACAGCCGGAGCAGTATCTTCCGAAGAATAGTGGTTGGTAAAATAACAGTTCTCAAAATTATCTTCAAAGCCAGCAGTATCGGTTCCATCCCAGCCATCGCCGCCCATGACTGCCCCGTCAAAGCCTGCATCCCTTGCCGCACCTACCAGAAGAGGAACCGTATCTAAGAAAGCGGGATAAAACAGGAAATCTGCTCCTTTTGCCACCACCTGGGAAGTCTGGGATGAAAAGTCTGTATCCTTTGTGGTACATTCTCCCACATATACTACTTCAATTCCGTTTGCCTCGGCATTCTCTATAAATGCATCTTTTAAGCCGTTGGAATAATCATCATCCTTGGCATATATAACGGCGGCTTTTGTCCAGCCTTTTTCCTTTGCAAACTGGGCTGCCATTTTGCCCTGATATGGATCAATAAAACAATTCCTGAAAATGGTGGAACCTTTTAGGGTTACATCTTTATTGGTAGCTCCAGTTGCAAGAAGAAGCATATTGTCTTTGGAAGCCTGTTCGGCAACGGGAAGGGTAACGGAGGAAAAAAAGCTTCCCACGATGGCACTGGGGCCTTCCTTCATCAGACTGTTGTAAGCATTAATTGCCTGCTTGGCAGCACCGCCGTCATCTACTATTTTTCCGCCATTTACAATTTCAACCTTATAACCGGAATCACCGTCGTTGATTTCTTCAACTGCCATGGCAATGGCATTCTGCGCGCCTTCCCCATAAACAGCAGACCCTCCTGTGATAGGTCCGTACGCGCCGATCTTAATGGTTTTCCCGTCTTCTCCTTCCGGAGCAGATGCATCAGCCTGGGTGGACGATGTATCCTGAGTAGCCGATGCATCCTGGGTAGCCGCTGAACTTGCTGCGGCTGTACTGCCTCCTGCGGCACTCTGCTGTGCAGATGAACCGCAGCCGGCAAGGAATGCTGCCGTCAATGCTGTAATAAGAGTTACGGGTAATAATCTTTTTTTCATAATCGCTTCCTCCTCAAACTATTATCATACAAAACGAAAATAAAGACGGAGCAAGGAGGCTTCCCTAAAATGCAGGGAAAACCTCCTTGTTCTCCTTAAGAGACTTATTTGCTTTATGGACTTGGATCATATGTATAATAAATATCCATAAGCAAAAGGAGCCGCAACCGTACTGTGTACGCTTGAGACTCCTTTGTTCTCTTGATTAATATGTTGGTAGGATTATAGCATTTGCATTTTTAAAATACAAGTGATTTTACCAGCTTTTTGTTTTTTATGGTCTTGACTTAATTTTCTTAATTATTCAGCCCATTTTTGTAAGTACAGCTATCACATGATTACATACAATCCTTCATGGTCATACCTGCACCGCATAAACCTTCAAAATCTTTGGTAAAGGCATTTACCGCCATGGTTACAGTGTCATTTTTAATCAGCCCCTCTATGACATCCGGAGATATCGTAGACGCGCCGACTCCATACTGGCAAAGTTCCAGTACCTGCTGGGAATTCTTAAAGCTGGCAGCCAGCACTTCTGTTTTTAATCCATTTTTCTTGAAAATATCGTGGATGTCCTTGGCTGCCCTCACGCCGTTTGCTCCAAGATTATCGATCCGGTTTACATACGGCGCCGCATAATCTGCTCCGGCTTTTCCTGCTAAAAATGCCTGCATCTGGGTGTAAATAGCCGTGGCTGTCACATTGGCCCCTTCCTTTTTCAGGTCTTTCATGGCTTTCAATCCTTCTTTTGTGGTAGGGATCTTCACATAGGTATTCATTCCAAGCTCCTTTTGGATCCTGTGAGCTTCCTCAACCATTCCCTCCGCATCTGCTGCAACCACCTGCACATGAAGCTCTGCCTCCGGCCCAATAAATTCACGGATTTCCCTCAGGGTCTCAAAGGGCTGCTTTCCGTTTTTCGCCAGAATACTGGGATTGGTTGTAACACCATCTACTGCAAATGTGTCATATATCTCTTTAATTTTTTCAATACTTGCATCATCAATAATAAATTTCATGCCTCTGCTCCTCTCCCTCTCATGAATCCAAAATGATAATCTTTTCCCCTAGATTTGCTTACCTTGGAAAAAAACCGGAGTTTGAGGATGGCTCGTCTTTCACATATAAATGAGCCGTATCCCCCATCCCCTTACATCGGAAATAAGCCTCACCTTCTATCCTCTCTTCTGTCTCCAGTGTGGTGACCGATGAAGGTGCCAGGAAAAAACCATGCCACAGCAATGGGGCCGGCATTCCAAGCAAATGGGACAGCATTACGCAGATCACACCAAAATGGCAGAACAGAACGATGGTATCGTCACTCCCCGGAACCGCCCGGTACATTCCGCCTTCTCTCTGATACCCATGTTTCTTTAATATTTCATCAAGCCCGGCAGCTACTTTTTCATATTCTTCTTTTACAGGCCCTGTTTTCATTCTCTCATTTTCAAACCATAAATCCCTGTCATAAAGCTCCTTTTGGTTTGTCCAGTAACCGGGCATAAAATCCCAGGGTATGGTTTTGGTTTCACCAGCCCCGTTATCAACCGGCGCATGGAATTCTCTGAGCCAGGGTAATATCTCTGCCTCAGCATGTAATGTTTGCAATGTTGCTTTAGCAGTATCCTTTGCTCTTCCAAGAGGTGAGCAGTAAAAAGCGGAAACTGAAAGCTTACTGATCCTTTCGGAAAGCAAATCTGCCTCTTTCCAGCCTTTTTGTGTGAGAGAGTCAATGGAATAGTCTGGTTCCCCGTGTCTTATTAGAATTAGCTTCATACCTGTCCTCTTTTCTGTGCTGATAATAGTCCTTTTTATCATAGCATTTATCATAAACAAACACAATGAAACCTAGCTCAATTGCTGATCGCTTTTATTTTCCGACATAAAGACGGGGCCGCTGCAAAACAGATGATTATTCCTCTATTTTGCAACTGCCCAATCAGTTCCTGACAATCATAGAATGCATAAAAACTGTACTCATTTACTGCTGGTCTAACGATTCCATTACCTGATCTACAAGCCCGCAACAGCGAAGTGTTCTTTCAGCCATCATAACCGGGCTCTCCGTCAGGCCCTGTCTGATGCATTTTTCCGCATGTGCTAACTCATATTTCATTTCAAAATCAACCGTTCTCTCAATCAGCTCAACACCCTGGTCGGTATGTACTTCGCAGCGGTCCGCCTTCCAGTATTCATTGGTTTTTATAAACCCCTTTTCAAAATAAAAAACAGCAAAGCTTTCTGCCGGCCCACGCATGGAAATACGGCTGCTAATCAGAACATCATCCATTTTTATATTAAAGCTGACAGAGTCCTGAACTCCTGTCTTCCCCCTGGTTCCTAGTGCCTGCACGATTACATCGGCAGGCTCCAGCAGATAATCGAGATATTCAAAGGTATAGGAAGCGCTGCCATAGACAACTCCCCCCTGATCCTTTTCATGCATCCAGGAAGCCTTTGGGCTTTGAAAGGAGGCACTCATATTTACTTGATGGAGTTTTCCTAACATTCCTGAATCAATATACGTTTTAATCAAATCAGTAACAGGTAGAAAAAGGCTTTTTTGCATCTCCATTACAAACAACCCTTTTTCCTTCGCCAGCTGAAAGATTTCTTTTGCCTGTGATTTTGACAGGGTAAATGGTTTCTCACATAATACATGCTTTCCGTAATTCAAAGCTTGCTCCATTTCATGAAAATGCTCCCGGTTTATTGTGGTGATATACACAACCGTTATCTCCGGGTCTTGATAAAGCTCTTCATAAGAACCATAAGCCTTTTCAATATTATTTTCCTGGCAGAACGCCCTGGCTCTGTCAAGTGATCTTGACGCCGCCGCAGTTACCGATCCTCCATTGGCCCTCACTGCACCGATAAATCGTTTTCCGATGGCAGCCGTTGATATAATTCCATAGTTTATTTTCATAGTAAGCTCCTCTGGATTTATTATTTTATGGCTCCAGCATCACACCTTTGCTCCCCCTTGCGCCGTATACCAAGAAGATCAGCGTTATTTTTACACTGACAGTGCTTTTATAACCCAATCGGTTGAATAGTTATCAGCCTCGGCTGGGTATTTATAATTCAACTTTTCTGCAATTACTACTGATATTGACCTGAATAAATCCATAGTTGCTAACAGTGAATTTTTAACGTCATTTTTTTCATAATGAGCATAGCAGTCCGAAAGTTTTTGAATGATCCAATCTTCCGCCCATTCCTCGATGAAACGGCCATTGTGCCAAGTATTATATTTCAGCCCGTTTAATACGTGGGCATGACACTCTATCATGGTTAGTAGCTTCCACATCATATAGTTATCAACACATGATTTCGCCGTCCATAATTCGCCTCGCATTAATTTCTTTGCTGTCCAAATGGCATGATACCAAAAATCGTTTACCACATTGCTAAAATCATGTTCCGATAATAGAACGTAAAGCGAATTTTCTGCAGAAAGTGGTGGTAACGTATGTTCAATGCCAATCTTATCAATTAAAATGCGATAGCCACTTTTCAATATGCCAATTTCACCACTTTTTACAGCATCTTCCAATTGACTCTTTGAAAGAATAACAAAATCAACGTCAAGCGCATCATCAAAAAGTATCCTTCTTTCTTTCGCGCCGCCAATTGTATTCTCAATAAAAGAAATATGGAAATACCCAATCTGCTCAAGCCATTGATTGGATTGCAGGAAAATGTCGGGATTATCGACGATCATAACAAGATCAAGATCGGAAAACTCGTCTGCCGGGTGGTCGTTTCTAGTCCAGGAACCAATAATCATAGCTTCATATAATCCGTCACTTTTATTTCCCCAGAGTACAAAGTTGTTAATGATATTTTCATACCGATTCATACTTATCCCCTCTTGCTCCGTTCAACACATTCAACTATTGCGTTTATCTGCTCATGCGACCCGGTGTTTACTCTTGTCCTCATTCTACCACAATCAGGAAATATCTGCCATTCTATTGTGGAAACTATTAATCGGAGCAGATCAAGCAGACTTCCATTTGCCTGGACGATTGGGACAGCAAGAGGTATCAAGATTTCACTTATAACGCATTTTCTTCAGAAATAATCTGACCGCCTTTGCTTCATCTTCCGGAACGCTTCCGCCCCTTCCGATCCGGTCGCAAAGTCCAAGGAGAGCAACTTCACCGATATCGGTCTCCCGCTTCATGCCATCGACATCTCCAAAAGGAAGCCCGTCTGTCACATACAAAATGTGCATATGATAACGGACCAGTTTTGCGACTTCCCTGATCCACTTGGCATCAGTGGAAAAACAGGACAAAAAATCCTCCGTGAGATGTTCTCCCTCAGCATCATGGTTATATGCGGTAATTTTCTCCTTTCGGATTTTCGTTACTGCCGGTTTGCCGATATCATGAAGCAGTGCCGCCCACATCAAAGTCCGGGCATCTTTACTCTTCACCTTCTGTTCTGCTGCCTGATCCACTACCATCATCGTATGATTCCATACGCTTCCTTCCGGATGAAACCGTTTTGACTGCGGGGTTTCCTTCATCTTGCCAAGCATGGAAAACGGGTAATCCAAAAACCATGGTTCCCTGCTGATTTGCTCCAGATATTCCGATGGACGTTCATCATGGAGCAAATGATGATCCATCTGCCGGAATAGTTCTTCCATATTTTTATTTTCTTCTGCCATAACATCTGCCTTTCTGTCGATTGATTACTATTGAAATATCCAGTTTGCGCTAATATCTATTATTTCAAATAATTACTGAAATAAACAACATTCTCATTTACGGCAGCTGCAGACGAAATCCTTCCACATGCAGACCATAAAACGGGTTGCTGACAAAAAAACGGCGACAGACTCCATAAAATGGTAGCCGATCGCCGTTTTATCACTTTTCCTGCATTTATAGTTTTTGTTCCACAAAATGATCCGTATACTTATCCCAATACTCTATATACGTTCTCTCATCTTTTCCGTCAAAATTAAGCTGATACATTCGAAATGTAACAGGGATATTTTTTGGCTGCCACTGTTCCACATAGGAGTATTTGTAGACCATGCCTAGCTTTTTCATTACTTCGCCGCTTCGAGGATTATTCACATCATGGGTGGCTGTAATATAAGGATATCCTGCATCTATGATTTTTTTCATTACCGCTTTTGCCGCTTCTGTGACAATCCCTCTATGCCAGAATTCCTTTTTTAGTCCATAACCAAAATCGTGGCTTTCGCTCTCACTCAGGCAGACATATCCAATCGGCTTGTTATCTTCTTTCAGGCAGATAGCATATCGATAGGCGCTAGACTTGCTATCATATGTTAAAAATCTATCAGTTAAAAATGTCAGTGCTTCCTCAGTAGTACTTAACGGAAACCAAGGAAGAAAAACATTCACTTCCTTATCGCTCATAATTTCAAAAAAATCATTTACATCTTCTGGTGTAAATTTTCGTAAAATTAACCGGTGTGTTTCTATAACCGGTGAGTTTTCATTAACCATCTGATTCCCCCACTCAAATATCTCTTTTTCTGCTTTCTAAGTATCATAGCCCTAAAAAGCGTCTCTCTTTACTCATCTTACTATATTGGCACAAACATTACAATTCTAATTATCCCATATTGGAAGCATCGAGGCCGGAAGGATATAGGGGATTCCCTTTCCATGGATTAGATTGAAGACAGCAGAATCATGATCAGTCATTTAAGAAAAGTAATTGCACACTGAAATGGGATATGTTACCATAGTGACATGGGACAATCGTGTCACTGCAAGGGCGTTGGCCTTCCATTCATAAAGATGGAGGGTTAGCCTTCCATCGTACATAGATGGGAGGTGAAGCATGATGAATTTTGACTTTAAAGACCTTATGGCTTTTGGTATGTTCATTATTGCATTACTGACCTTTATTTTCGTTAATTGTAAGTAGCGTTTTTCTATAAAGTTCCAGTAATGGGCAATAGAAAATCCCCCTTGTATACTTGGTCGGTATCGGGGGATTTCTATCTTCTTATTGGCCAACCCCTTGTATTGGGGCGGTTGTTCTTTTTGTAATTCTAATATAGCATATCTGGCAACTGGATTCAAGAAAGATTTACTCAAGGAGTAATAAAAGCGTATAAATTTACTCAAGGCGTACTGGCTCAATGAGTTTAATCGGAAATTTTCCGGATATAAATATCATTCATTTTCTTTCTCATCCTCAGAAATTCCTCATTGTTCCGACTGGGATGGATCCTGTTCGTCAGCAGAACAAAACCTTTTCTGCCCTTCAAATCCATCAAAATAGAAGTACCTGTAAAGCCGGTATGATAAAGCGTATCCCTTCCATACTCCTTGCTCCAGCCCAAAGTGCGTTCAAACTTTATCGTGCTGCAAAGCTTTTCAAACGTCTCTTCTCCAAATAAAAGCCGGGAATGTTCCAGATAGGCTTTAACAAACTTCACCATATCTTCCAATGTAGAAAACAAACCGGCGCTGCCGCACTGTCCTAACAGATAAGCCTTCGAGTCATGAACTTCTCCGCAGATACAGCCTCTTTGCTCCGTGCATTCCGTCGGGATGCATCGCTCCCTGCTGCCCTGAACCAGATAGGAGGTATCCATCATCCCAAGTGGGTTAAAAATATGCTCCCGGAAGGTCTCTTCAAGAGTAGTTTCATCCAGACTCTCAATGATCTTTCCCAGCAGGATAAAACCCACATCCGAATACAGGAAGCCTTCCCCGGCTTCTCTTTCCCTTGGTGTGATATAGAGATATTCCAGAAGATTTTCCCGGCTCCAGCTTTCTTTGTTCCGAATCTCGGCAGGAAGGCCGCTTGAATGAAGCAGCAGGTGTTCCACTGTGACATCCTCATAGGAAAACCGGCCCAGGATCTCTTTTACAGGAGTAGAAAGGCTTATCACTCCTTTTTCCACCAGCTGAAGGACCCTGGTAGTCGTCCCAATCACCTTAGTCAGCGAAGCAAGGTCATAATACATACCTACTTCTACGTTCCGGTCGCAATAAGGAACTACCGCCCCCTGCTTTCCTGCGTACTTGAAGCGGCTCCCCTGATCACTGACAAAGCCCCAGCTGGCTCCCCAGATCACCTGGTCCCGAACAAGCTGCTCTGCCATTTCATCCAAAACCGTCTCATTTTTATCATTCCAGGCTCTTATCATATGACTAAACTCCGTTTTTCACAGCCGCAATGGCTTCCCTCACCTGACCGCCGGATTCTAAAAGGGCTTCCCTGGCCTGATCCTTACTGCAGCTGCATTCAATCATCACGATGGCAGCAGCTACATCCTTATCGGCCTCATAAAGCACTTTGAGAGCCAGCTCTTCTTTCGCACCTGTTAGTTCCATGATCATCTTAACCGCCCGCTTCACAAGCTTTTCGTTGGTGGGCTGCACATGAACCATATAGTTCCGGTATACCTTTCCAAGCCTTATCATGGCTCCGGTGGAAAGCATATTAACTACCATTTTCTGAGCAGTTCCTGCCTTCATTCTGGTAGATCCGTTGATTACCTCCGGTCCCACTACCGGGGCAATGGATATATCCGCGATCTTTGCCATGGCGCTGTCCTGATTGCAGGTTACGGAAATGGTAAAGGCACCTGTCTGCTTTCCGAATTCCAGGGCCGCCTTTGTGTAGGGAGTCCTTCCGCTGGCAGCAATGCCGATCACACAATCATCGGCCGTAAGCTTCACCCGTTTTAAGTCCTCCACTGCCAGTTCTTCTGAATCCTCAGCCCCCTCCACCGCTGTATACATGGCCTCATCACCGCCTGCAAGAAGGCCAAAGGCCCGGGTCGGTGATACGCTGTAAGTGGGGGTCAGTTCCACCGCATCCAGTGTGCCCATCCGGCCGGAAGATCCTGCACCGCAGTAAATGATCCGACCGCCTCTTTTGAAACGCTCTACAATTGACTCCACTGCTTCCGCGATTTGGGGAAGCACCTTTTCTATGGCTTCCGCCACTTTTTTGTCTTCATTATTTATTAATGTAACGATATCCAATGATTCCAGCCTGTCAATGTTACGGGTAGCTTCATTGATTGATTCCGTTGTAAGCTTTTCTATATTGCACATAAAACTCCTCTATTTTTTTATTTTCAGCCCTGCTACCATCTTTCTGGTTTTGATCAGTTCCACTTCATAATGCTCTAAATTTTCCTGAATTACACCCATATAAAGAAGATCTGCCATCATGATGGAGGTATGAAGAGAGGTAAACGCACCGATCCGCATGACCTTTTCGTTGTCCGGCACATGGAGGCATATGTCTGCAATATCCTGAAGGGGAGAATCTCTTCTTCGGGTAACCGCTATGATCGATGCTCCCTGTTTTTCTGCAATCCCACAGGCATAAAGAACTTCCTGGGACTGCCCGCTGTAGGAGAATGCGATCACTACATCCCGTTTATCAATGTAGTTGAAAAATTCCACCATCATATTGATATCCTGGTAAAAATTCGCATTTAAGTCGGCCCGCTTCAGTTTATGGAACAGATCATAAGCAGGCAGCGAGGAACTTCCGATCCCCACCAGATAAATGCGCCGGGCTTTCTTTATTTTGTTGATAGCTTTTTTTAATGCATCTTTATTCAGCTGATAGAAAAAATCCTGAAATGCCGCATCCACCAGGGCATCCATTTTTCGGCACAGCGTATCTAAGTCATCTTCCTTGGAAATAATGGGGTCTACCATATCTTCCTTATCATTTTGGGCATCGGTTGCAGCAAGTGCCAATTTAAAACCTTCCAACCCATCAAAGCCAAGTTTTTGAACATAACGGATCACAGAGGCGGAAGATACCCCGCTTTTTCCTGCAATATCCACTGCCGTCATCCCAAGACAGTTTTTGGTGTCTGACAATACAAAATCTGAGAGTTTCTTCTCTGCCTTACTCATTTCATTGTATTGTTCTCTTATCTTCAACCGTACTGATTCCATTCCGCCTCCTCTTGCATCCGATTAATTTTTACAGCATGTTTACGATTGACTGGTCCGACTCATTGGGCAGCATCTGAGCCGTAACACTCACTCCAAGCTGTATCATTTCCCGGATATCCTTTTCATCGTCTTCTGTCAGGTTCACTGATTTTTTTATGGGTCTGCTTCCTTCTCTTTTTGCCACATTTCCCACATTAAAAGCCTTGATCGGAACTTCAGAACGGATCAGCGTTGCCATATCCGTTACATTCTTTGTTATAAGAAAAACCTTATCCTCTTCGTAAGCCTTTTCTGCAAATTTTTCAGCGGCCCGTTTTAAAGACAGGATGGAAAGCTTTACTCCTGCCGGTTTTGCCATCTTAAGGCCTGCAATAATCAGTTCATCTTTTACCGCTTCGTCGTTAACCACAATGATCCGGGACGCTCCTACGGTATTGGTCCAAACCATAGCCACCTGACCATGAATCAGTCTCTCATCTACTCTCGCATGAACAATTGCCATGAATCTTTCTCCTTTTCTTCTTCCTATTCTTCCAGCTCACATGCATCATCCGATATATGAAAATACGTCATATGCTGTTTTCCCATCTCCAGGGAGGCATCCAGAAGCTCTCGGATATCTGAAATCATTCCCCTGGACATGTAGGCATGAAGGACCAGAGGAAGGTTGATGCCTCCGATTACCTCCATATTTTCATGGATACCGGACATTTTCAGTCTGGAAGCCATATTAAAGGGCGAACCTCCCGTCAGATCCGCAAGCACTGCCACCGCTTCACAGTCTTTAAGCCTCCGGATCCCTTCCTTCAGCTTTTCTGTCAGAAGTTCCGTGGAATCCTCCGCTTTAAAATCAACAGCTTCATAATATTCCGTCTCTCCAGCCAGCAGCTTTAACCCGCTGGTTAAACCAGAGGCAAATTCACCATGGCCGGTTACTATGATTCCAATCATACCACTATTTCCTTTCCTGTTTCAACTTCCTTTTTTAAAATAAACCAGCCACAAAGGTCAGCATGGATTGCAGATTGCCAAGTACCATACCCAAACCGATGAGAATAAAAATCAATTTTGTAGAATTCACCTTTTTCTTCCCAAGGAGCCAGTATGAAAATACTACGATACCAAGAGGAAGCAGGGAAGGCATGATTTTATCCAACATATCCTGAAGGGCAAAGGTTACTTCTCCCATGGTAAACTGCAGATCCGTACGGTATTTGATTACAGAAGGGATCAGTGCTCCTACCACAGTCAATCCCAGGATGCTGGCCGCCTCTGTAATAGGAGAAATTTTATCCGCAAACCCGGTTGCAAGCTTTCGTCCGGACTGATAGCCGATGCAGGTAAATTTATATCGTATCCATAATACCCCCGCACATGCAATGAGAGGTATGATAAGTCCAATGGGATTCCCCTGCATGGCAATATAAGACGCGATAGAGAACACGATTGCTCGGTAAATGGCGATGAATAACGTATCACCGACTCCTGCAAACGGTCCCATAAGCCCGGTCTTTAAACCGGTAATGGCCTCCTCCGCCTCAATTCCCAACTCTTCCTCTAGCGCCATATCGGCACCAACGATCAGATGAGACATTGCCGGAGTAGTGTTAAAATAACCCAGATGCATCTTCAGTGCACGTTTCATCTTTTCGGGATCATTGGAGTACAACCTCTTTAAAACCGGCATGATGACATAGGCATATCCAAGGCCCTGCATCTTTTCATAATTCCAGCCAAACTGTAAAGTAAACAGATTGCGCAGATATACTTTATTGATATCGCTTTTTTCCAATTTCACGCTTCCTGTCTGGTTTTTGTCAGCCATCGATTTCTACCTCCTCCTCATCCAAAGTCTGCACTGCTGCCCGCTCTCTTGCTCTTGAAAGATGAAGAGCAGCCAGTGCCAGGCCGATTAATGCGGCCGCCATAACGGTAAATGTAGCGCCTCCAAAGGCAATCAGCACGAATCCGATGATAAAATACGGATAGTATTTCTTAATGGGCAGATAGCGCATCAGTATGGCCATACCCATTGCAGGAAGAATGGCACCCGCGGTTTTAAGTCCTGTCATAAACCAGGCCGGGATAATGGCATTTACTCCATTAACCACTGCCTCTCCAAAAATCAGTCCCAATGCGACCGGAATCACCCTGGAAAGGACCCAGGGCAGCAGTCCCAGTAAATTTGCCCGCTCCACTCCTTTGTAATCCGCATTTTCCGCACAGCGGTCTGCGTAATGCTGAAAGAATGAGTTGGTCATCCTTCCCAGAATGTCCATCTGCGTTAACAGCAATCCGATGGGAATAGCCAGACCGATTCCATATTCTGCCCCCTGTCCGGAAATAATTGCATAAGCGGTACCCATAATTGCTCCTGACAAATAATCCGGAACCGTGGCACCCCCATAAGTAGCAACTCCCAATGTCATCAGCTGCAATGTCGCACCAACAATCAGACCTGTTGGCAAATCCCCCAATAATGCCCCGGTAATTACAGCCGCAAATAACGGGGTATACAATCCGCATTGAATGGAAATCTGATCAACCACAGCAATCACGGTATACAGAATCAATGCAATAACAACCAACAAAGAAACTCCCTGCATGTTTTACCTCCTTTTCATGCCTCTTGCCTATTCACTATATAGGCAATGTGTATGACTTTTCATAGTATAAGCGCTTATATTTAGTATTATAGCATGCATGTAACCATTTTACAATATAATAATTAAAATAGTTTTAAATGTAATAGCGTTACATTATTTAATAAAGTAATATGTTATTTAAAGAAATGAAAGGTCTTATTTACGTGTTCTTTTGGGAGGAGGATAAACCAAAATGTGATTGGCACCAATATGTAAGAAGACAAAAAACAAGGTACCGACCGTCCGGGCCAATACCTTGTTATTTTGTTTAACCGTCAAATTGAAATAAAATGATTCTTAATTGTATCTAACCGATCAAGAATTAGATGTTTCAAGCTAACAGGACTAATTGAGATGATCCTTTCACCATAAATTGTGAAATAATCTGCGATAAAGGGTTCTTCCCCTTTGTTATAAAAACCTCTTATATAATATCTCCCATTTTCCTGAAACAGCTCCATAGATGGATAATGCTCTTTATAGAAAACATCCACGCCTTTGGCATTAACACCAACCTCAAAGTCAATGGAATCATGATCCCGAAACATTTCTTTCGGAGAAATAAGAAATTCAGAAAGCGGCTTTGCTATATATTTATCGCAGGGCTGAACAGAATGAATTTTATCACAGCGGAACACTTGCGGCTTTTCCGTTTGAAAATTGTATGCCGTTGCATACCACTGTCCATAGGCAGAGGTTATATCAAAGAACTGAACATAATACTGCTTTTCCATCTCCCCCTTTGTATAGTGGATTTCACAAACGTTTTCATCAACCGCCATTTGCAGAATATCTTGCAAGCAGTTGCATTCATTCTTGCTTTTATAACTCCCCAAACTAAAAATCAATTCCATCTTACGTAGTTTATTGATTCGTTCTTCTGATATACACCCTTCAAATTTTTGCTTTAACTTTTGAACGTTCAAGTGAAAAGGCTTCGATTGATAGGCGTTAAGCGTCTGCATGGCAAAATACAACGCGTGAACCTCATCAATCGAAAATACAATAGGGGATAATAATCGATTGGGAAGTATACCATAATATCCGTTCCGCCCAGACTTCGAGTAAATCGGCATGCCGATTTCTTCTAAGGACTGGATATCCCGAAGTGCTGTACTTTTAGAAATAGAATATCTGTCCATAATGCTTTTGAGACTGAAAAACTTTTTATCGTTTAAGTATATCATCATATCATTCAGCCGTTCTGATTTTTTCATGGATTTTTCCTCTTTCTGATTAAATGGTTTCACAAAATGAAACCATTATACATTATACTGCAAACACAGCAATAAATAAAGCAAAGGAGAATTAAATTATGAATGCAAAACAAGAATTCACCCGACTGATCAATACACAAACTGAAATTGCTTTGGCTACTAGTACTGACGGCCAGCCCAGTGTGAGGATCGTAAACTTCTGCTTTGACGAAGCCGCCAAAGTGATGCTCTTCACTACGTTTGGGGATAATAAGAAAGTAAAGGAATTGGAATGCAATAATAAGGTAGCATTTACAACCATTCCCCACTCAGGCAATGAGCATATTAAGGCGAAAGGCATGGCTAAAAAAAGCAGCAGAACGATATTTGATGTAGCGGAACATTTCATTAAAAAAATTCCAGGCTACGGAGATATGATAGAACAAGCAGGGGATTACTTAGTACTCTATGAAATTTCTTTTGAATCAGCCGTTGTCACCTTGGATTTTGAGAACATAGAAACATACCATTTAGCTGACTGATCATAAGCATAAATATAGAAAGAATGGCATAGCCTTTGCGCTGTGCCATTCTTTCTATATTATAACTGCCTGATACTTTCCCTGATCTTACAGCTCTTCTCCGTTGGTTTCTATCACTTTTTTATACCAATGGAAGGAATCTTTTCTGAATCGGTTTAACGTACCATTTCCTTCGTCATCCTGATCCACATAGATGAAGCCGTAGCGTTTCGTCATTTCCGATGTCCCGCAGCTGATTAAATCAATACAGCCCCACGTCGTATAACCCATTAAATCGACACCGTCTGTTACTGCCTCCTTCATCTGCTTTACGTGCTCACGGATATAGTCAATCCGGTAATCATCATGAATGCTTCCATCCGCCTCCATCTTATCCCTTGCTCCCAGTCCATTTTCAACCAGGAACAGGGGCTTTTTATAACGGTCATACATTTTATTCAGTGTAATGCGAAGCCCGATGGGGTCAATGGGCCACCCCCACTCCGTCAGCTTTAAATAAGGATTCTTGATCGGACTATCCAGTTTTCCAGCCAGTTCATTTGCATCCGGCCTGTCCTCCGTAACATGGGTCATGTAATAGCTGAATGCGATGAAATCCACCGTATAATCCCTGATGATTTTAAAATCTTCTGGTTCTGTTTCCAGTTTTATGTTCTTTTCATTGAAATACCGTGACATGTAGGAAGGATATTCTCCTCTTGCCTGTACCTCCGGATAAAAGAGGTTGATTTGGTCAGCCTTTAATGCCTGCAGCTGGTCCTCCGGCTTACAGGTTTTTGCATAGGACTCGATCCTGTTGATCATACAGCCGATTTTCGCATCAGGCATAATTTCTCTTCCCGCCTTCACAGCCAGGGAACTGGCTACAAACTGGTAATGAGATGCCTGGTAGGCAGCCTCTTCTAAGTGATCCACTCTGTCAGGAAAACTTCCTGCCCCTGTGTACAGGCTGTTTAAGTTCATATTCATTTCGTTAAATGTGATCCAGTACTTCACGTCATTCTTATAACGTTTGAAGCATGCGGTTGCAAACCGGACAAAGCAATCAATCAGCTCCCGGCTCTGCCAGCCATTATACTTTTCTGACAGAACGATAGGCATTTCATAATGGGATAATGTAATAAGGGGCTCTATGTTATACTTTTTCAGTTCGGCGATTACCTTATCGTAAAAAGCAAATCCGGCTTCATTAGGCTCGGTTTCCAAACCCGTAGGAAAAATTCTTACCCAGGAAATGGAGAACCGGAACACCTTAAATCCCATTTCCGCAAATAATGCGATATCCTCTGCATAACGATGGTAGAAATCGATTCCCCAGCGCTTGGGAAATTTATATTTTTCCTCATTGGCCCGGTACTCTTCCAGTTCCTTTGAGGTGACATTGAACGTAAAATTATTTACTTCTCCTGTTGCGTAGGGATCTTTATAGGCTGCATAATCCGATGTGGACATTCCTTTTCCATCTTCTTTATAGGCTCCTTCGATCTGATTGGCAGCGGTTGCCCCGCCCCATAAAAAACCATCTGGAAATCCGTAGTTTACTTCCTGTCTCATAATTATTCTCCTTTTTTGAATCATATTTGAATTGATAGGAACAGCTTGTTTTATAGTCAATGGGATATTTGCAATCCGCTTCGCTACTTGATTCGGTTAAATGTTACTGGAATACGATCAGTACCTCACTGGTTCCCGCCTGTGCCATATCCATAGGGAAATCCAGTACATTCACATATTCATCTGAGTTTGTTACAATTATAGGGGTGATGGGATTTAAATGATTCTCCTTGATGAAATCTAAGTCCACCTTCATCAAAGGCTCTCCCTTCTCTACCCACTGATCTTCTTTTACAAGAACTTCAAAGCCCTTTCCCTGGAGATTCACCGTATCAATCCCGATATGGATCACTACGTTTACCCCACGGTCAGAGATCAGACCGATGGCATGCTTTGTAGGTGCTATCATTTTTACCTGTCCTTGGAAGGGTGCTTTCACGATTCCTTCATCCGGTATGATTGCGATTCCTTTGCCAAGGATACCTTCCGCAAACATCTTGTCAGGAACCTGAGCGAGTCCTACCGCCTTTCCAGTCATGGGAGCAGTTACCGGTATTTTTACCATCTGCCTTCATGATCTTGGGAGATTTTATCAGCCACCTCCTCTTCTGCCTTTTTCTTTCCTTCCAGAGGAAGAATAATCGTTATAATAAAAGCAGTGAGGAATGAAGCAGCAACACCGATACACGCCCAAATAAAGTTGTTTAACTCCCCTTCTTTTAAGTAAGTAGGCAAAGCGGTAATTCCCGGAATGCTGAAAGCATAAGCCTTAACATGAAAGATGCCGTAAATAGCTCCTCCCACTGCTCCGCCTGCCAATGCTGCATAAAAAGGCTTCTTATATTTTAAGTTCACCCCATATATGGCAGGTTCCGTTATGCCAAACAAAGCGGAAAGTGCACTGGAAAATGCAATGGATTTCATTTTCTTATCCTTTATTTTAAAAGCAGCACCGAGAACAGCGCCGCACTGGCCCATATTGCTAACAATACTCATGGGAAGCAGTAAAATATCGTAGCCAACACCGCCCAGTCCGTCAAAGGTAGACGGGAAAAATGCATAATGCATACCGGTTATTACGATGACCGACATAAGCCCTCCCATCAATAGGCCGGCCACAGGACCCGCTACTCCAAACAGGGAGATGAAAAAGGCTGCCACATACCTGCCTACATAACTTCCCAAAGGAGCGATGAATACAAGAACCACTGGGGCCGTGATCAGAAGGGAAGCCATTGGCGTCACGATTAGTTTTAAAAAGCTCGGTACAAAACGGTCTATAAATTTATATACGATGCTCAGTAACAGGACACCCAAAATAATTGGGATCACCGTGGAATTGTAATCCATGACAGGAATATTCAGAAACAGGAATTTCACCGTACTGATCCCCTGTCCGCTTAAACTCACAAATGCAGGATACATGATGATTCCGGCAAGAGTCGCAGCCAGATGTTCATTCACTCCAAATTTCTTTCCCGCTGAAAAGGCAACCAGAAATGGAAGGAAGTAATAGGTGGCATTAGAAATCATATCTAAAACAAAATAATTGTCTGATTCCGGATTCAGCACTTTAAGAAATATCAGCAGCGCCAGGATCCCTTTTATAATTCCGGCTCCGGTTATTGCAGGTAAAATGGGATTGAAAATACCTGAGATCACACCAAACACTACGTTGATCGGATTTTCTCTTTTCTTATCCTTCTTAGTCTTTTCTTCCGAAGAAACGACCAGATCTCCTAATTCTTTCTTAACTCCTTCAAATACCTTTAATACCTCATTTCCTATGATCACCTGAAACTGGTCCCCCTGAAACTGGGCTCCTAAAACTCCGTTTAAAGCCTGTATGGCCTTCACATCTGCCTTTTCTCTATCCTTTAAGTGAAAACGCAGCCTGGTAATGCAGTTCCAGGCCTGAGTAATATTTTCCTTCCCACCGCAATACTGGATAATTTCCTGAGCTAATTTTAAATGTTCCATACACAAAGTCTCCTTTTCGTTTTATTTTTACTATTAAAATAAATCCTAGTTCGCAGACAATGCCTAATTGAATAGTAACACTCTTGTTTTAATTACTTGTTTGCAACATTTGTTATTCTTTCGATATGAAGCAGTAAATAAATGATTTCATCCTTGGAAACATCCCAGGAATAGGCGTCAAGCAGATATTTTGCAATCTTAACAGCGCATTGGTAGCTTTTTTTATAACGGGTTTTTACTGTTTCCAATAAATCTTCATCGTTTAACCCTATGGTGTCCTTCATATGAGTTTCCTGCCGTATGATAAAATACCGCAGATGCACAATAAACCTGGAGTAGTATAAGGAATCCTCATCTAATATCAATTGAAAATGGTAACTGACAATATCCAGGATCCGGCTGATGATCTCTGTAATTTTTAAGGTATCACTCATATCCTGACTTTCAAATTGGGCGTTTACAAAATGAAGGGCTATAAAGGATGCCTCCTGAGGCGGCAATTTTACCTGAAGACGTTCCTCGATTAATTTCACCCCCTTTTTTCCGATTTCATACTCTCTTGGATAGAGGTGGGGGACTTCCCATTGCAATGGATTTTCCACATTCTGATTTTTCTTCGCCCGCTCGATAGCAAAATACAGATGGTCGGCAAGTATGATCAGGATAGAAGCATGAAGCTGTTTTTCCAATATCCTGGAGCCATACTGAATGATTTCTTCCGTGACGGAAACGATGTCTTCCGACAGATTCTGAACCATGGAAGTCAGACGTTTATTGCTGTCATTGATGAAAAGCTTATTGATGGAAGATTCTGAGACCATATCCCCCCTCTTCCGGTTGAAACCGATTCCGGTTCCAAACAGCACGACTTCATTATGATTCTCGTCATAGGCAAGAACGATGTTATTATTCAGTGATTTAACAAACTCGAACATAAAGCACCTCCTTTCTCGTTTAATTTTTCCTTTTTAATCGGTTTCAGTTAACTATCATTTAAAAATAGGATAAAAAAAATCACCAAACACCAATATCCCCTATTATGCGGATATTTGCATTTGATGATGCCTGATCGAGTCAGTAACACTTACTATTAACTTGTCTTCAATATAGCATTTCTTCGTCATATTGTCAAGATAATGTTTTTAACGTTTAAACGAACCCGACAAAACGTTATGAGGTTGATTATTGAACCTGAAATATTATTGCAGTATTAACGAAATCTTCCGACTAAACTGCCTTCCTGTAAAATATGTCCTTGCATAGCAGCCAGTAAATCCCGCTTTCTGGATTTGCTTGGCAGATCCAACAAACAATCCAAAGCATATACATTGAATTGATAAAGGTGCGACCAGTTGAAAGGCGGTTTCGGTCCACGGTATCTATGTCTTCCGTATCCCCGTCCCTGAATTGCCCCGTTAAATTCTGCTATATAAGGTCCGTAAGGTATGTTTTGGGGAATTATTTCCATGACGGGAATATTCCAAATTACCCAATGGTTATATGCGGGAATGGGGTGTCCCATATCATCCATTATGATAGCAAGGGATTTGGCATTATCATTTATGGCTGACAGATGCAATTCAGGAGAAATATCCTCTCCACGCCCTGTGTATTGAATCGGTATGACGGCTTCGTTCTCAAAAGCCGGACTGGTTACTGTTAGTTGGTCTTTCATAATTTACCTGCCTTTCCTTAAGCTCATAATTAAATCTATTTATCCATATATTATACAAACCTTTTCTTATGAGGCTCCCATGCAGATAATTTCTAAAAAAACTCTAACCGATATCATGCGATATAACGGGATCACTGTTTTTACTTATGCAATCCATTATCCCCAGTTTACCTCCTCATGCAGTTCCACCGCAGCGCAGAGCATTAATAAATACTATGAATTCCGGTCGAGACAGTCTGAGATCTACTGCCGGACCGTGCTGTATCCTCAGGCCGTAGATCAGGCCAGGTTCGTACAAAAAAATCAGTTTCCCTTTAACAGCTATCAATTTTTATCTGTTTTTCAGACCACATACAATAAGGGCTGCATCGCCAGCCTTTACACCGATCAATATACGTATCTGGGAGGAGCCCACGGAAATACAATCAGGGATTCCCAGACATGGGACTTTTGTACCGGAAAACAGCTGAAACTAGAAGATTTTTTCCCTAAGACTCCCCCATTTACGGATTATATTTTTAAGGGGATTCAACAGCAGATAGAAGATCAGATGAAAACAACCCCCTCCCAATATTTTGATGATTATGCAACGCTTCTGCGTGGTAACTTTAACATCAATGGATTTTTTATTAAGCCAGCGGGGATTGTCATCTACTATCAGCAATATGATATCGCTCCCTATGTAAGAGGAATCCCGGAATTTCTTTTTCCTTTCAATGCTGCTCTCCCAATGCCCGGCGCTTCCTGCCAATGATATGCATGACCTACAACTTCACAAAGTGTTCACAATTCCATCAAAGTTTTATCATAATTCCCCTGTATATTTATAATTGCAAAAGGAAATAACCTTTTAAATAAAACTTTTTTTCATACAAAGCCGGCAGGAGCCCCCATCTTGCCGGCTCCCTCCATATTAAGCCTGTCCAGTACCTCAAGCATCAGTGGTTCTTCCTATTCAGCCGTATTTCACACTTCCTCATCAAATGCCTCTAACGCTATGGGCAAAGACTTGACTATTGTATTCCCAACTGCAGGTAATCCTACCAGAATACTGCTTATAATTTCTTCTCTTGTTGCTCCTTTGGATTTTGCCATTTTAACATGGAACGGCAATCCGCTTTCAAGACCAACGGCAGCCATCACCGCAAGATAGGCAAGTTCTTTCGTCTTTTTATCCAGTGCGCTTGCATCGTCCACTTTTTGTACCATTTCCATCCAAGCCATTTGTACCTCAGGAGCCTCTTTTGCAAAGGCTTGAAACGCTGGGCTAACCTTCATATAATCACCATCTTTTATTACTGATTGAAATGTTCCTTCCATGCCGGAAGCTTTTTCATGCTGTTTTCGGCCATTTGAGCCGCCGCCTTTTCGTCAAACCCCTGTGTCTTGATGATAAAGTTAATCATACCTGCCTTCTTTTCTTCAAATGACTGCATGGAGCCGTCAGGTCGGGCGCAGTGTACACAATAGTCTTTCGTTGTATCCCCGCAGGCAAATTCAGAAGCATCTGCCATTGGCATACCGCAAGCAATACAAACTTTCATTTTATATCCTCCTTTATCTTTTAATCAATTCTAAAAAAGTTTCCATAAGTTCTGAACCATACCGCTCCAAAACCGGTGTATCCGGCGAGAACAAATCTTTGTTTAACAAATAATAATGGACCAATCCCATCCACGTATTAAACAACCGGTGAACAGGAAGATTCTTAATATTGTTTTCACGTTCAAATACCTTGTTAAAATGGTAAGCGGCAATGGATTGAATATTTGAAAATGTTAATCTTGCATCCTCCGGTAATAAACTCCTTTCAGCAATCAATCGAATATAAAACTTTTCGTACCTGGCTAAAACATCTAAATGAGCCTTTAACAGCTCCTCAATATTATCTTTTGTTTCAGACTGCTGATGTATCTCAGAACCCAAAACATCACCAAAATCCTGTATCAGGCAACACAGCAATTCATCCAGTGATGAGAAATGAACGAATATTGTGCCGTGAGAGACACCCGCTTCCTTTGCAATAACAGCCGTTGTAGCTGAGAAGCCTTGTTCGGAATAAATCTGATATGCTGTTTCAAGTATCTTTTTTCGAGTATTTTCTTTTTGCAGTTGCCTTTTCGACTTCAAATAATAACCTCCAACTCATTGAGTATGTACTCATTGTAATTTATTTTATATCGAGTGTCAAGATGTTATTATTTATTTTTTTATTAATGATGGTTACAGTGATAATTAGCATATATTTTTTGATTCGTCCCCGTTTTAACGCAGTTTCATGACTGTTTAATTATATGTTATTAATATTACATAATAATGTAGTTATATCAAATCGCTTATAATCATTTAATATAGCTTGTAAAACAGGCCGCCAGGCAACTTTACCTTCTTCTGAAACTGTAGAAGAACTTAGAAACCATATGAATCAAACAGCATTCAGACTGCTAGTGCTGATAAATTTTCACGTATCTATTATTTAGGAATAAAAAAAAACTGGATTCCCTTAAGGAATCCAGGTATTCCATACTTCTTATATCATAAGCCGGCACTATACACCACACAACAAATTTGGTGCATTTAGCCCTTTATACTCACCAAATATTCAAAAGCAAGGTTGAGATTATCCTTTTGGATATTCTCAACCCTGCTTTTTCGAACACTTGCCCCACAATTACTGGTAATGATCCCGAAACTGCACCAAGTCCACCTCCGGAATCTTAACTTCATCTCCAAGCTCCTTCTCATGTTCTTTTAATAGCATAAGAAGTTCCTTTACTCTTCCATCATACTGCTCCTTAAAAACCAAATTATCGGTTTCAAGTACATCCTGATTCAAATCATAGAACTCTAAATATGTTTCATCCTTAAACAGATCTACAATCAGCTTATCCTTCCCCGCAACCACACAACGGCTGAAATTACCTCTCGACGCATTCCCGTCATACTGGATGAATACAGGCTTCTCTTCCAGGTTTTCGCCGCCTTCCAAAAGAGGCCTGAGGCTGCGCCCATCCATCTGGTGACGAGGTGTAATCGAATAATAATCACATATGGTAGGCAGTAGGTCGATGTGGCTAACCGGCGTCTTCATGTGCCTGCCTCCATTTCTTCCTCCCGGAAGACGAATGGAAAGGGGCGTCCTTACGGACTCCTCATACATGCACATCTTCTGAAACAGGCGATGTGCACCCAGCATTTCTCCATGGTCGGACGTAAAGATAATAACAGAATGGTCATAAAGGCCTCTTCTCTTTAATACATCCAGCACCCGTCCCACACACTCATCCAGCAGGGCTACCAGACCTAAGTATACGCGGAAGGGTTCCTTCCACTCTTCCACGGAATACTGATTGCCGATCACCCCGGTTAAATTATATTTCTGCAGAGGCGACTGATGGGCGTACCAGACCCCTGTATTCTCAGGAAGATGAACATCCTCTTTCTTGACTCTGGAATACCATGGCTCCGGGATATCAAAAGGCGGATGGGGTGCCAAATGCATCATGCTTAAGAACAGGGGCTTATCTGTAGCCACTTCTTCGAGTGCTTCCACGGCCCGGTCGGTAAAATAGCCATCAAAATAATAGGAATAGCCTTCTTCGTACTTACCGGTGGAGGCATTGGAGTAGTTTCGTACCTGGGTATAGGCTCCGCCGTTCATCTCCGGAATCTGGGTGCGGAACCGATTTCCCCCAGGTTGACGCTTATCATGCTCATTTAAGAACTCCTTATAGGTCTGCTCGGTAGTCAGCCATCTGGTTTTGGATTCCGGACGCTTCTCCAGCGGCTCCCCTTCCATAAAGAGATGCTGCTTCCCGCTGTGGATGCATTCCATATCCAGCCGTTCCATCATATCATAGAGGTTGTCAATGTCGGCCCTCACCTTAGCGTAGGCTTTCTCCGGCTTATACCAGCCATTAATAAGGCTCCCGTTCCTCCCCGGGTAGGTCCCCGTAAACAGAGCTCCTCTGGCAGGGGCACATAAGGGGCAGGCGCAGTAAGCCCGGTCGAATACGACACTTTCCCCCATCAGCCGATCTAAATTAGGCGTTACTCCAAGTCCCAGCACATCATAGCGCAGCTGATCCGCGGCAATGACGATCAGATTATCCCGTTGAAATCCTGAATTTTTCATAGCTTTGTATCCTGTCCTTCTTCCCCGGCCATCTTTTTCTTCTTATATTGGAAGGGTGTGACGCCGTAGGTTTCTTTAAATACCTTAATAAAATACTGGGAAGAACTGTAGCCAAGCCTGGAAGCGATCTCCTTCATGCTGTAATCCTGATCGATCAGCTCCAGCGCCCGGTTCAATTTCTTTTCCCGGATATATTCCGTATAGCCTTTTCCCATCAGCTGCCGGAACATCCGGCTTAATACATCCGGACGGATGGAAAGGCTGTCTGAAAGATAATCCAGAGAAATGTCATGCTCCAGATGATCCCTTATGATCTGTTCCAGCCTTTCCTTTAGATTCCCGTTCTCCGGACTTTTCTTCTGACGGATGTTCGTCAGCAATACCTCGCAGATCCTGTCCACCCACTCACAGTAGGCGTCTATATCTGAAAGCTGCTTATAGTACTCCCGGATATCATAGCCAAACACAATCCACATATCCAGCTGGTATCTCTGTATGGTCTGATAGAGAAGCGTCACCAGGTCACGAAGGGTTGACATGCAGTAATCGATGGTGTAATTACCCGTCAGGAAGGAGACCTTAAACGCTTCAACGTGGTATTTGAAATCCAGGATATTTTCACTGTTGATATCCTTTTCTATCGCTGCGAATAACTTCAAATGGCTGCCATTGCCTTTTCTCTCAGGGATCTTAAGCTCTTCCCATGACAGCAGAACCTCTCCAGAATAGATGAATCGGTAGCGGGCAGCCTCGCTGGCGCTTAAAAAGCTCTTCCTCAAATTCTCCGGATCCAAATCCTGGGGCACTCCGCAGACAAAGCCAAGAACATCCACATACCGTTTTAAAATCTCCAGAAGAATCGACTGTACCTGTTCTTCCCGTTCTCCATCATATATGGTTACCGCAGCCAATTCCCCCTTGTCCAGAGTGGTGAAGAAAACCCGTCCGGTGACGCCATGGCTGTCGAACTCATCCTGCAGACCCTTTAAAGTCAGTTCCTCCCAATCCTGTACCTTCAGATAAACTATGTAACAGCAGACACGGCTAAACTGGCAGTCGGAAAACAGCGTTTCATAGGCCTGATCTGATTTCCTGTTCAGAATTAAGGAACGCAGGGAATTCTGATACAGGACCGTCTCCGAATTCTTCACCGTCTCGCTTAAGTCGGAGATTGTTTCCGTTAGAACCGTTAAGGAACCATCAAAGCCCTTGCCCTCTCCGCCTATGGCGATGCCGGCTTCCCGAGAAACAGTTAAAACCCTCTTGTGGTACACATAGTAATTCAAATAGGAAACAACCACCAGAACCAGGATATTAAAGAGAATCGATATGGCAAAATTCTGCAGAAAAATCCTGCTTTTTACATTATAATCCGCCAGAAATGTACTCTCCGGCATATAATAGACATAGTTGAGCCTGGTCAGCGCAGAAGAACCGGAAAATACCATGTTTGGTTCACCGTCCAGCTTCATCTGCACCGGCCGATCAGCTTTCTCCTCCACCGGGGAAATCTTGCTTAGATTGTTCAGGACTTCTACAGCCCTTCCCTTTTCCGTACCGGGTCCCGACTGGTAAAGGACCCTCCACGCCTCGTCTGCCAGCACAAAGTTTCCACTGCTCATATCAATGTAATCCTGCAGGCTGTCGGGCGTGATGTGAAACGCGGCCACAATGCTCTGCCCCTTCCATTTCGGCCGGGTTATCCGTTTGACATAGGTAAGTACCGGCGCCTTCGTTGGATAGTCTGCATTGGACAGTGGGAAAAAGTACTGGTTTACCTTCAGTTTCTCAAAATCGAAATACCAGGGAAGGTATTGGTTCACCTCTGTTTCATCCTGGGTAAAGTGGATCTTGTCATATCCTGTGACAATGGTCTTCGTCCCTTCATAATAAATATCCAGGCTGACGACATGGGGGTATACCTTCCGCATCTCCTCCATCTTCTCCTGCAAGGCCAGAATATCTTTGGGAGAACCGCTGATGGACTGCATCTGGGGCAGAAAGATGGGCTCGTTGGGCTTCACATCTGAAAAATAAAGCTGGGGGATATCGATTAAGGACTGCATCACCTGTTTATCAATATTTTTAAATGCCAGGTTCGTGACCCGTTCATTATAGTCTACAAAGCTTTCCAGATAGGCATTTTTGTTCATTTTGTGAAATACAAAATAGTTAAATCCGGAGAGAATGGTGATGCTGAATAGATTGATACACAACAGGATATAAAATATGGAAAATTTTTTCGACATGAAAATCCTCCCCCAAAAAGATATTGATATTCTATTGTAGCATAATTCTCTCCTCTTGTCTGTCTTAGCCTTTTACGGAGCCTACTAACATTCCTTTAACGAAATATTTCTGCAGAAACGGATAAGTACAGACGATGGGAAGCAAAGATAGGACAAGGGCCGCCATTTTCATTGTTTCTGTATGGATGATCACGTCCGTCATTGTCTCCATGTCTGCCGTCTGACCGTTGGTTAAAATGGTCTGCAGCACATATTGAAGTACATAAAGATTGCTCTTGGTCACATAGAGCATGTTATCCATCCAGGAATTCCAGTGATGCACACAGTACCATAAGGATATGGTAGCCACCACCGGCTTTGATAATGGCAGGTAAATACCGAACAGAACCCGCCAGGGAGTCGCCCCGTCGATCTTTGCCGATTCCTCTAGTTCTCCCGGAATACTCATGAAAAAATTCCGCGTAATAATCAGTGCAAAGCCTGTGATCAGGCAGGGCAGAATGTAAACCAGGAAATTATTAGTCAGGTGAAGATTTTTGATCAGTAAGTATTTGGGAATCATTCCACCCGAAAAATACATGGTAAATACCACAAACAGCATCAGACCTTTCCGGTAGGGGAGGTTCACCTTAGATAGGGGATAAGCAGTCATGATGGTTATCAGCACGCCGCTGGACGTCCCTATGACAGCCCGCAGGATGGTGTTTAGATAGCTGTGCCAGAAATTATTATCCGTAGCAATCTTCTTATAACCTGAAAAATCAAATTTCGTAGGGAACAAGTGAAAACCTGTGGCGTTCACCACCGAAGCCGGGCTCATGGAAACCGTGATTACCTGCATAAAGGGTAGGATGATCGCAATCACCAATATGGCTGCCATTCCATAGGCAAATCCATCTACGATCCAGTCTTCACGGCTCCTCTTTCTTTTTCTGACGGAAGCGATCTCTTCGTCGTTATTCTTATTCTTTTTCATCTCTATCCTCCTTACCACAGCGCATAGTCATTCGTCTTCCTGGCAACATAATTGGTCAGAATCACCAGAATAAAGGAAATCGTGTTCTTAAACAAATCCACCGCCGTAGTGAAGCTGTACTGCATCTTCTGGATACCCATACGGTAAACGAAGGTGGAAATTACGTCGCCTACGGAATACGTGCTGGGGGTTAAGAAGTTATAAACCTGCTCGAAACTGTCGTTTAAGATCTTACCTGACTCCATGATCAGCATTACCGTGATGATAGGCGCCAGCGCCGGAAGGGTTACATGGATGATTTTCTTGATTCTGCCGGCGCCGTCCATTTCCGCCGCCTCATACAGCGTAGGATCCACCGCCGTCACTGCCGCCAGATAAACGATCGAGCCCCAGCCAATGGATTTCCATAGGTCCGACAGTACCAGCACGCCCCGGAAGCACTTGGGCTCCGCTACAAAGAAGATGGACTCAAACCCTAAGTTCTGCAGCAGGATATTGATGGGACCTCTGGATGGGGAAAGGAATTCGATGATAATTCCTGACACCACAACCCAGGAAACGAAATGGGGTAAATAGGAAATAGACTGAGCAAACTTTTTAAACGGCATACATTTGATCTCATTTAAAATCAAACTTAAGATAATAGGCGCCGGGAAGCAGATTAAAAGCTTGTAAAAGCTGATAATGAGCGTGTTCTTCAGTACAGAGACAAAAAACGGGTCGTTGAAAAGCGCCTTAAAATGCTTAAGGCCCACAAAGGGACTTCCGCTGATGCCCTTAAGGGGATAATAATTCTGGAACGCGATCACCAGGCCATACATAGGGCCATAGCAGAATACCAGGAAAAACAGGATGCCGGGAATCAGCATAATGTAATATTCCTTATAATGTGACATATTGTACAGAAAGCCTTTTTTGACGGGCTTTCCCTTCGCTGTTACTGCTGTCATATGAATTCCTCCGTTAAAGAAGGGCAGCTGCGGATATTTTCCTCTCGCGGCTGCCCATCTATGCCACATTTAATTATTTGACTGCGGCTATTTTCTCAGCATAAGCCTGCTGAACTGCTTTTTCTGCTGCTTCTCCGCCTGCTTTTTTGAATTCCTCCACAAAGGTGTCAAAGTAGTCGATTGGCTTTGCGCCTGTAATTATATCGAAATATGCCTGGTTGGTGAGGGAATCCAGGGTTGCGATAACGTTGGAAACCTCTTCTACCGGCGGCGCATTGAAGCGGTAATATCCATTTCCAGTCACTTCATGGCCGAATTTTCTCTTCTGCGGTGTCACATTCTCGGCAAAGTTCACTGTGCTGCCGAAATCTACCTGAAGCACACCTTCTTTTCTCAAGTCTGTGCCTTCCATGATCCTGATGGGACCTAAGTCTGCCATTTTCCAATGCTTTCCTTCTATTCCATAGTTCACTAATCTCGCATAATCCATGTCAGAATAATATGCATCCAGCATAGCCAGGAAAGCGTCTACGATGCGTGGATCGCTGGCCCCCTTGGTGGTCAGACAGGTCATACGTCCGGTTAAATTCCAGCCCTCTGTTCCGGACTGTCCGTCTGGTCCGATGGGTGCCGGCCCGATCACAATATCTCCATCAGGATTGAGGCCCTTGAATTCCTTCATGCAGACACCCCAGTTTTCCTCATTCTTTGTGTCGGTGCTGGCATTTAAATAATGATAAGGCTGTGCGGAGGTCAAACCAATCTTCCCATTCATGAAGGAATGAGAAAGCCATGCATATCCGCCGTGGTTTTCGCCTGTGATAAATTCCTTGTCGATGAGGCCCTTGGTATACCAGTCATGAAGCTTAGCAAGAACTTCCTTGGCTTTTGGCTGGATATAAGGAAAATATGGTACATTATCCTCGCCCAACTGCATCTCCTCTACTTTAAAACGCGGATTGCCGCCGGTCACACAGCGCAAGCCATAAGCACCAAAGACAGCACCGAAGGTACGTTCTGCCATGGCTGCCGTATCCTTCTTTCCATTTCCGTCAGGATCCTGCTCCACAAAAGCAGTCAGGACTTTCTCATACTCGTCCAGTGTCTTTGGAACCTCAAGACCTAACTTATCCAGCCAGTCCTTTCTCCAGAACATGGCCATAGGAACTGCATCCATGGGGTTTGTCACACCGTAGTTCTTACCTTTGTAGACCAGGGTGCTCCACAGGGATCCGTCGTCATACTGATCTGCAATCTTTGCATAGTTTGGTGCCTTCTCACGGATCTCTTCTATAGGAAGTTCTCCAATGATTCCGCCATCTACATAATCAGGAAGCTGGCTTAAGTTGTCGATTACCAGCACGTCCGGCATCTCGCCGCCGGCAAATCTGACATTTAAGTTTTCCTGGTATTTATTGGAATCCACATACCAGGCTTTCAAGTCAATATTGAAGCGATCCTCAATCATCTTTACTACTTCTGCATTATCATCCACCTCTGCGGAGGTAGCGCCTACCAGCCATGTCATCTGTACCGGCTCACCTTTTTCCTCTGCAGTTGCGGGGGCTTCCGCGGTCTGGCCCTGGGTGCTTTCCGCCGGCTTGGAAGAACAGCCTGCCAGAACCGAGGCTGCCATCATTGATGCCATGAAACCGGCAATCAGTCGTTTTGATTTCTTCATCTCTTCATAATCTCCTTTTTTTACATTATTTTTCAAATCGTTTCTTTGCTTGTTACATCATGATCAGATTGCAACCGCGTTTGTTTCTGAGCACATGCTATCATACCATTTTTCTGATGGCAATCCATAAAAATTTGAAAAATAACAATTTTTTGAAATCGTTTTTTCTCATGCGAAACCCTTGTAAACACTGGGTTTCTTTTGGCTTGTGCCTATATTTCATTCCATTTTCCAACTTTTTGTACGTGAATATATGGGATTTCGCTCATCTTTATTTTGTCAGCCACAAAATTTTGGTATTTTGCAAAAAAAATATGGTTGTACGTTATTTTTTCATTTCCTATAATTGGCTTAACTTGAAATTTGTCTTAATACGGTATAGAAAGGAATCCATCGCTATGCAGCAGCAACGCCATCCCAACATTCTGTTCCTCATGACCGATGAACACCGTCCCGATCTGGCAGGCTGGGCGGGAAACCCGGTCATCCGGACACCAAACCTCGACCGTCTGGCAAAAGACAGTGTCATTTTCGACCATGCCTATACTCCCTCCCCCGTCTGCATCCCTGCCCGTCAGTGTCTCATGAGCGGACGGCTGCCGAGGACCTGCGGATGCCAGGTTTTTGGTGAAGACTTACCTCCCTTTTACCCGACCTTTGCCCGCACCTTTTCTGAACACGCCTACCATACGGTTTGCTGTGGAAAGCTCCACCATAACGGTCCTGACCAGATGCAGGGGTGGCTTCGACGAATAGGCCGGGACTGCCGCATCACTGAGCGGTTTGTCCCGGGGCTTGATATGGAAGAGCTGTCCCGGGTCAGAATCTCCCAGGCAGACCATCGCTGGACCAATGCCAAAGAGGTACAGCGTTCAGGTCCGGGCCATGCGCGCAATACGGTGGATGACGAATATACCCTGCAAGGGGCTTTGGATATCCTGGAGGAGATTTTTGAGTCCCCTTACTATGACAAACCTCAGCAAAACCAACCGCTTCTATTAAAGGTCAGCTTTGTCCTCCCCCATTACCCGTATTTCTGCAGGGAGGACTTATTTAAATATTATTTAAACCGGGTTCCCATCTACGGAGCAGAACAGCCGCTTTCCGGCCACCCCTATCTGGACACAAAGCACCTTAAGATAGGAACGGATGTAACCCTAAGGGAGGTACAGCGCACCACAGCCGCTTATTACGCCATGATAGAAACAGTGGACGGATACATTGGGCAAATCCTTGAGAAGCTTGAGGAAACAGGTCAGGATCCGGATGACTGGATCATCCTGTTTACCAGCGACCATGGTGAAATGCTGGGAGAACACGGGATATGGGCCAAGCACAAATTCTATGAAGCCAGCGTAAGAGTGCCCCTGTTTCTCCGTTTTCCTAAACGCTTTGCTTCCCGCCATGTATCCGAGAATGTGAATCTTTGCGACTTATATGCCACACTTTGTGATCTTTGCGGCATCCCAATCCCATCAGGCTGGACAGCCGTTCCTTAACCGGACTTATGGACGGCAGTCAGGACGACTGGGATGATGAAAGCATCAGCCAATACTTAGGAGAATATTTAATGATTAAAAAAGGGCCGCTTAAGTACCAATACTACGGCCCAGACATGCCGCCGGTGCTGTTTGATTTGGATAAGAATCCGTCAGAGACCATAAATTACATCCATGCGCCGGAGTATCAGGAAGTCATAAGGGCTTTTAAACAGCGCAGTGCAGAGCTGGGATTTGGAGCAGTTACCTCCGGTCCTGTCTGCCCATAGCAAAAGGAGGAAAAACCATGACAGAAATCTACCCTTCAATCAAAGATATCCTTCCGGAAGGAATGAGCGTCTCCACCCTGCTGTCTCAACTGCGGGAACGAGTACTGGAGGCCAATCAACATCTTACCGCCCTGGAACGGGGGCAACTGGTAAAGGAACAGTTTCCCGAGCTTGCCGCGGACACGCTACGTCTTGCAGACGAAGCCCTGGCCGGACAGCTGGTCCTTCCCGGTACAGGCCCGGCACTCTACTATGTAGGCAATCCCCCGGAGTGGACTGTGAACCCTGTAGGGGATAATGAATACACCTTTCATTTAAACCGGATGCATCATTGGAAAACCTTATGCGAGGCCTACAGCCTGACCGGTGCGCTCAAATATGCCCAAAAGGCCATACAGGAAATCACAGACTGGATTGACCGTGTCCCCTGCCCTGCCCTTAAGGACGAAACAGGGGCTTACGCACCCGGCCGATTCGATGGGCTCACTCCTTGGAGGGCCCTGGAGGTGGGCATCCGCGGATACCGCACCTGGCCCTATGTAATAGAGCTTTTGGCAGACACTCCCTATATGACGGAAGCCTTTCTGGAGAAGCTGCTTCCCTGTGTCTACGTCCATTGCCGGATCCTCTATGAGATATCCCCCCTCCTTTGGCCCAAGGCAGACCACAACCACTACCTGATGGAGAATTTAGGTTTGCTCTCCTTCTCCTTACTCTTCCCAGAGATGAAAGGCAGTGAAGCTTTCCGGGCCCATGCCTTAAGAGAGCTGGACCGCTGTATGGACGCTCAGTGCACCCCCTGCGGCGGACAGATTGAGGGCTGCCCCTCCTACCATAACGGATGTGTCTTTTGGTTCGCCATGCGGAATGTATTTTCCAGAAAGTATCATATAGAAGAATCGGAAAGCTACACCAGGAGGCTTAACAGCATGTTCCTCCACTCCATCCACTCCACCCGTGCCTGCGGCGGCAATTTCCCCTGGGGCGACAGCCACACAGCCGATAAGGAAACGATGTGCCTGGCAGCCGTATCTTGCTATATGGCCTCCGGTGACCGGAACTACTTAGCCGCGGCGGCGCATTTTTATCCCATTGCCTCCATCTTATCAGACATCCGGGATAATTTGTGGCGGATTCCTGAGATTAACCGCTTAAAGGAGGATTTAAACTGGGCAGAGAAACATCCCAAATGCCCGGAGCTTCCCCTTCTGGCCTGGCAAAGAGATTTAAATCAGGTATATCTGCGTACCTCCTGGGAAACGGATGCCTTAAGTCTTATGACCGCCTGCCGCACCCCCGTGCAGAATCAGCACGCTCATATGGACCCGGGAGGCTTTGATTTCACCGCCTACGGCCTGCCCCTGATCTCCGACCCGGGGATCTATACCTATAAAAGCGGTGAAAACCGTTACCGTTTCAAGCGTACGGCTTCCCACAACTGTCTCACGGTAAATGAGGCGGACGCCTGGGAATACCAAGGCTCCTGGCATATGGCCCGCAAAAAAGCGGCTGCATTTGTGCAGTGGAGCAGACAGAAGGGGTGACCTGCATCACCTCCCGCCATGAAAATTATGCTCCGGCCATTGCCACACGGCACTTGGCACTTGTGAATGACCGGTTCCTGGTAATCATCGACCATGTGACCGGACTTTCGAAGACGGATACCGTCCAGATCCACTATCACTTAAACAGGACCGAACTGATCCACAGTGGAATGCGCTCGATCATCTCCTTGGATGATGGCCCTGCAATCGAACTGGCGGTGGGCGACGATCCGGCTGATTTGGTAATAGAAGATGGAAAAATTTCTACTATTAACGACGTCTGGCATGATTCTAAACTGGTCTGCTTCCATATAACGCCGGTTGAAAACGGAGAATGCTGGTTTGCCACCCTGGCCGTCCCCTATCCTCAGTCCCCCGGAAAGCAGACATCATCGGTTCGGCAGCTTTCATCAGACGGCCGTCTCGTGCTGGAATGCCAGGCAGACAATCATGCCTTCCGTCTGACCTTGGACGGGAATCAATTGATCAGAGAGAACCTTTAATAGGACCGTATTTTTTGAATACATAATACAACATGGTGAAAGACGCGCATCATTTTTCTATTACTATTTTGCCGCAGGCGTCAGCGGCGGAATGGAGATTAATATGACCGAAATCAATTCCAACACTGCTTATTCCCCAAAGGGTATAAAACATCGTCGGCCCATCCCTGACCGCGAAGCAGAAATTACAGATCAACAGCTGTTTGAGGCCCTGGATTTGGAACTGCCCGGGCTTTCGGCTGTGAAATCCGCCTGGAGGCAGGGTGATACCTCGGCTGCCAAAAAAGCCCTGGTCAACTATTTTGAAACCCGGAGCAATGTGGCCTATTACTATGATTACCGTCGGCTCCCCCTCCAGAAGATGGAGCCGGATGAGCTGCCCTATGCCTATCAGTCCTCTCTGGGCCTTAGGGGCAGCTTAAAGGAATTCTGCCTGCAGTCCGGGAAAAGCATGATGGAACACCGCTATCTCCTTCCAGGTGCCAGAAAGGTAGAGGATTTGGGGCCCGCCTTTGAATCCATGATCCATTTTAATTTCCTGGAGGATCAGGGCAAACGCCACCGTCACAGCCTGAACATGTTTGTAAGAGGCCAGTTCCTTGAAGCCCTCTGTGTCCTGTATCATGAAGACGGGGACCGGAATGTACTGGCTTCTTTTACAGAAATTATCCATAAGTTTTTTGAGACTTATCCGCTGGTCGTTGAGGATCCGACTCCGGAGGCCAGCCGCTTCCAGTTCACAGAGGATCGGGATGCCATGAGTGTAGGCTGGCTGACCATGGTGCTCATCAGCCTGTTTTATACCAGAGTTCCATATGAAATCGACACAGACACTGCCTTCGAATTACTAAAGCATATCTGGTTTCTGGGTATCCAATTCCAGCGCTTTGAGTCAGATAGCTACCGCCCTTACAACCACCATATGTGGGAGCGCGGCCTTGTACCGTTTCTCCTTAGCATTCTGCTGCCCGAGATTCCGGATTTCCGTGCCTATAAAGAAAGAGGTGCCGAGATCGTATGTCGCCATATCAAAGAGGACTTTAATGAGGATGGCGGCTACAACGAGCATTCCATCGCCTACTGGTCGGGTGCTGCCGTAGGGGAAATGCTGTTTCGCGGGATCTATCTGGCAAAATTAAACCAGGAGCAGCTGTTAGATAAGGAAGCGGACCGGAAAATGTACGCCACCTTTTCCCTCTTAGCTATGCTGACCCCTCCCGGCCCCCTCTATCCTGCTCTTGGCGACAATGGAGGCCCTTTGGTGGATCCCATTCTGGGATTAGGCAGAAGCATTATGGACCATCCCATGTGCACAATGCTTTTAGATGCCAGGGTTACCGGGCAGGAAACTGATCCCTCCGTGCTCCCCCTGGACGTTTGCAGTCAGAGAGCCGGCTTCCTCTGCAGCAAAAGCTCCTATGGCCCCAAAGGAAACTACCTTCTCATGTCCGCCAAGACGGACTGTGGCTGTTCCGGCCACAACCACATGGATATGTTGTCCCTGTTTGTCACCTTCCGCGGAGAAGAATTCATCGGAGAGCCTTATAGCGGCAAGCTGTATCATTCCATCCGCATGGGCAGCCCGCACCGGGGATATATGTACAACATGACCTCTCACAACACGGTCCTGGCCCATGAGGAGCCTGTACTGCCGGATACTATGTATGCCAACAAGTGGGGGGTATACCGTCCGGACTCGCCTGTTACGGACTACCGGACAGAACCAGACGGCATTTATGTAAGGGCTCACCATGATGCCTATACCTACTGCCGCCATACACGCAGGCTTTTATTCCATAGAACCCGGGGACTAATTGTACGGGATGAGATGGAACGGGGAAGCCGCCAGACGGCTCCCCACATACAGCGCTGGCACTTAATGCCCGGAACTGCCTGCCACGTACTGAATGATACTTCCGTCCTATTGGAGAAAAACGGAGTCTCCATCCTGTGCATATGGTCCGGCTGCCAGGATATCCGCGTATGGAAAAACACTGCGCTTTGCCCGGAAATATATACCTCCGAGGATCTTCTGGCACCGATTTTGGACATCTGCTTTGCGGCGCCCGAGGATAAGAAAGTAGATATCAGCACAGTTGGCCTAAGCCTTCTTATGCTGGATGTGACGGACGCACCGGACAGATCCCCGGCCGCACCCTGGCCCTTAAGCAGCTTAAAGGCACAGCTTAGCGCTGTGATTCCCATGATGGAGGACAAAGAAGCGCTAAACCATTTTCCTTCGCTGTAATTTAAGAACCACACCCATGGAACCTATTAAAAACATCAAAACTGCAGAATGAGAGGAAACTATGACCCACGAAAAATTGATGAAAAAACCAGAACTCACCCAGGAAGAGGCAAATGCTGCACTACGTCTCGCCATCCGCCAGACAGAGAGCTGCCTTGGCGAATTTTCCCAGCAATTCAAATCCATATTCTCAGAAGGCGGCTTCTACTCTCCCGCCCCCAATGAGCAGTGGACCAATGGCTTCTGGACAGGCGAGCTATGGCTGGCCTATGAAAACAGCGGGGATGACCGCTTCCGTGAGGCTGCTGCCAAGCAGATAGACAGCTTTCTTACGCGCATCGAAACCGGAAACCGCACAGATACCCATGACCTGGGTTTTCTCTACTCCCTTTCCTGTGTGGCAGGCTATAAGCTTACTGGGAACCAGACTGCAAGAAAGGCGGCGCTGCTGGCAGCCGACCGCTTAAAGTCCCGGTTCCATCAGAAAGGCCGTTTTATCCAGGCCTGGGGCTCCTTAGAAAATCGGAATAATTACCGGCTGATCATCGACTGCCTGCTAAACCTGCCGTTACTGTATTGGGCCACAGAAGAAACCGGCCTTCCTGAATACGCCGATGTGGCCAGGGCCCACCTGGAAACTGCTTTAAGCGTCATCATCCGCCCCGACTATTCCACTTACCACACCTATTACTTTGACCCTGATACCGGAATACCCTTAAGGGGCGTCACCCACCAAGGCTACTCGGCGGATTCCGCCTGGGCCAGAGGCCAGTCCTGGGGTGTCTATGGCCTGGCCCTAAGCTATCGTTATACGAAAGACCCCAAGTATCTGGAAGACTTTAAGCATGTGACCGATTATTTCATCTCCCACCTTCCGGAAAATCTGATTCCTTATTGGGATTTTATTTTTGAAGAAGGCAGTGAGGAACCATGGGATTCCTCTGCCTCCGCCATCGCCATCTGCGGCATCCTGGAGATGTGTAAGTATTTACCGGAAGCAGAAGCCGCCCCTTATCTGGCCGCCGCCAAACGGATGATGAAGGCTCTGGTGGACCTTTGCGCCGTCACTTCACCGGAGATTTCCAATGGCCAGCTGCTTCACGGCGTTTACGGAAAGAAAACCCCTTATAACGACTGTATCGATCACGGCATTGACGAATGCAATCTCTGGGGCGATTACTACTATGTTGAAGCCCTGACCCGCATGACTAAGGACTGGAATCCTTACTGGTAGGAGGCTGCTATGAATGTTATCACCATTTTGTCAGACGAACATTCCTATGAGATGATGCACTTTATCAATCACTCCCTTTTACGGACCCCGAACTTGGACCGGCTGGCCGGTGAAGGCATCGTCTTTGACAGCTTTTACTCCACCTGCCCGGTGTGCGCACCGGCCAGGGCCAGCTTCTTTACCGGAGATTACGTGCATCAGCTTGGAACCTGGGACAATTCCACTCCCTACGACGGGACCGTGGAGGGTATTTCCCACCACGCGGTGAGAAACGGACGCTCCTTCGCCTGTATCGGCAAGACCCATTTCCATCACGAAGGCAGCTATGAATTTACTTTTGAGTCATTGGCCGGCTACATGCACAAACCTGATATCGGCTGCTATTACAGGGATCAGAAGATCGGAAGGATAGGGGCCGAAAAGCGCTTTGAACGGATCGGTATCAAGACCGAAGAAAGCTTTGACGATCGGGTTCTGGCTGAAAGCCTGTCCTGGCTGGAGGCGCATCGGGATGAAGAAAATTTCATGCTTTATATCGGCTTTTTGGATCCTCACTTTCCGTTTTATGTAAAACAGGAACACTGGGACTACTATAATTCCCGGATCACGGAAATCCCCGATGAACTGCGTCCCCCCTTTACGTCCCTTAATCCTTCCCTGGAATGGATGCGCACTTATTTTAAGTGTGAGCAGGTTCCCGAAGAAACCATCCGCAGAGTCCTGGTGGGGTATCACTGTGCCATAGAAGAGCTTGATGAGCGCCTGGGCATCCTCTTAGACGCCGTCGACCGTCTTGGTCTGCGTGACAATACGGCAGTCTGCTATTCCAGCGACCACGGCGAACAGCTGGGCTATCACGGGATGTGGTGGAAATGCTGCATGTTCGAGCAGTCTGCTCATATCCCGCTGATCCTACGGGTTCCAGGAATCACGGCGAAGCGCATACCCACGCCAGCCAGCCTGGCAGACCTTTATCCTACATTTTGTGATTTGTTAGACATTCCGCAGCCTAAAGCGATCGCCGGACATAGCCTCATGAAACTAATCATAGACGGCATAGACCCGGACCGGCCGGATTTCGCTTTCAGCGAATATCACGCCCATGGCATCCCGGACGGGATGTTCATGATCCGCTGGGGACGGTATAAATACGTATTTTACTGCAATGACAGCCCTCAGATGTTTGATTTGGAAGAAGACCCGGGTGAACATGAAAATATTCTGGAAACCCGCTTCAATGACCCGGAGGTCCAAAGAGTATTGGACAGCTGCCACAGCCGTCTTCTCTCCGTTTGCGATCCCCATGAAGTCAATGCCCGGGCAAAGGAATTTCAAGAACGTATGAAAAAGGAAATGGGACTAGAAGATTATGCTTCCGAAAAGGGGCAGTGGGTGCCTCACCCGGAAGCCATTGTTGCGACAAAAAATGAGGTTATTGAATAAGAATAAGAAAGGATTTCAACTATGAACATATACTGGGGTGACATTCACAACCACTGCGGCATCACCTACGGCTACGGCTCCCTTCAAAACGCCCTGGCAGCCGCCGCAAACCACCTGGACTTCTGTGCAATCACAGGCCACGCCATGTGGCCAGACATGCATGAACGGACAGAGGATACCGCCTTTGTCGTAGATTTCCACAACAGAGGCTTTCAAAAGCTTCGGGACCACTGGCCAGAAGTAAACGGCGCTATGGCTGCCGCCAATTCAGACCGCCTGGTGACCTTTCAGGCCTATGAAATGCATTCCTCTCATTACGGAGACCATCATCTGGTGAGCCCGGATGACGCACTTCCTCTGATTTACCGGGATTCACCCAGAGAGCTTAAGGAGGACTGCGGCTGCCGCTCCCTTACAGTAGCCCATCACATCGGTTACACGCCCGGCTACCGCGGCATCAACTGGGATGAATATGACGAAACCGTCACTCCCCTGGTTGAGGTATGCTCCAAGCACGGCTGTGCTATGAGCGAAACTGCTGCCTATCCCTATTATCACAACATGGGACCCAGGGACAGCCGGAACACCGTTTACGAGGGGCTAAAAAAGGGGTACCGCTTCGGCTTTGTCGGTTCCACAGACCATCACGCTGGCTATCCGGGCTCCTACGGAGACGGCAAGCTGGCGGTGCTTGCAGAGAAAAAGGACAGGGAAAGCATCTGGGGCGCCTTGGTAAACCGCAGGACCTATGCCGTAACCGGCGACCGGATCCGATGCGCCTTTGACGTTAACGGTGCCGTCATGGGCTCTATCGTAAACCATACTTCCTCCGCCAGAGAAATCCATTATGCAGTAGAAGCCTGCTACCCCATTGACAAAATCGTAATCTACCGTAATTTGGAGCCTATCCGCATCGTAGAGGGCCTCCTCTTAAAGCCCCAGGCCGCAGACCGCCGCTACAAGGTACGGGTTGAAACCGGCTGGGGAAACAACGCAGACTCCTTATACCGCTTTGATTGTTCTGCCGATATTGAGAATGGCCGTCTTCTTGGCATAGAGCCCTGCTTCAGGGGACGCAGCGTTCTGGCCCCTTCTGCCGAAGACAATGCCTCTCAGGATGATATCAATCAGATCGACAACCAGATCCTTCACTGTGGGGAAACAGACGCCGCCTGGCGGTGTGAGACAGTTAAGAATCTTTCTACGCTCCATCCCCAGACCTGTGCCGTCGTCCTGGAGATCGAGGGAACACCGGATACAAAGGTCCGTCTTTCTATTAACGGTCAGGAAACCTCCCACACAGTAATGGAGCTCATGGCCGCAGGATATAGTTCTCATATGAAGCCATACCACAGCCAGGCCTACAAGATCCATACGGCCATCAGCACTTCCCAGTACATGGCAGATGATACGTTTACAGACATGGCATCAGGCCCCAGGGACTTTTACCACATGGAAGTATCACAGCAAAATGGGCACTGGGCTTATGTGACTCCGGTTTATTTTCAATAAATAATTTTGGGGGGCTAAAAGCTGCGAAATCACTTACAGAATTTCGCGGCCAGAAGCCCCTGAAACAGTGGGCTGTACGGCAGAAATGCCTACACTGCTGCTGTGTATTTCGACCTGACCGGCGACAGATCCTCTTTTCAGTCTCTTTCTCTTAAATATTCCTCAAGGCAGAGGTTTTGATCATTCATTTCAGTGGCGGCCTCAATCCCTACATAGCGATAATGCCAAGGCTCATTGCTGACACCTGTAATTTCTGTTTTACTTGGCGGATAGCGGAGGATAAATCCAAATCGGTAACCGTTTTGTTTCAGCCATTTATAAACTTCACTTCCGTTTGATTTAACCCCATCCGCATTGATATCCACTGCAATTCCCAACTGATGCTCGCTTGTACCAGGTATGGCAACCCATGTTTCCGCTTCGGCTTTTGCCTGTGAGACAGTATATCCTTCCGCTTGATAAGTGGCAATTTTTTCTTCCATCAGGCTCTGCTGTTTCTCAGCCGTTCGGTATCCTGAAGCGACCACGGGATAAACACCGTCAGCCCTTGCGGCATCAAACATGTTCTGAAGTGCTGGGTATATCCGTGTATCAACAGCTTGTCCATTGGATAATTCGGTCAAATCTATGTCGTAATCCTCCGGAATCGCATTCCAGCGATTGACTAAAATCAGGCACCACGAAGTCTCATCATTATTGTTTTTTTCGATACTGGCTGAACTAACGTTGGAATTGCCCGTCCCAACGGATAAAATGGGTTCGGGCGAAACTTCTTTCAAGTTTAAACCATTGATGCAGTACCAAAGCAGGCCGATGACTGCTGCCACTGAGATGAGCCGCAATATCATATGGTTCTTTCTCTTGCGTGAACGTTGTTTCAATGTTCTTTTCCTTTCATAGCCGCTAGAATTATTATTGCAATTAACCATCATAATTAAGTTCTTTCCTTTCAATGAATCGGATGCAAAAAGCTCCTGCTGGTAAATATCTTACCAAACAGGAGCTTCCTGTATTTTAATATGGAGTTGTTTAATTCCTAAGAAAAGCCTAATATCTGATTGATATCTTACTAATTCATAACCGGAAGAGATACCGTAAAAGCAGTAATACCGTTTTTGCTTTCCGCCGTTATCATTCCTTCGTGCATGGTTATGATTTCTTTTGCAATAGCCAATCCCAAACCAGCTCCACCCGTATTCGAGGCGCGGGCTTTGTCCAGTCGGTAAAATTTCTCAAAAATAGAGGATAACTCTTCCGCAGGGATTGTGGTTCCCTGATTTCGAAACGTAATCACCACCTGACGATTCCATTCGCCCGCGGAAATGGAGATTTCCGAATGGGGATTGCTGTACGCCACCGCGTTTTTTAAAATGTTATTGAACACACGCGCCAACTGTGCGGGATCTCCATAAACGGTCAGGTTTTCATCCGCTTGGACCGCTATGGTATTTCCCTTAGGGGCGAGAACCGGATAAAATTCGTCCGCCATTTGAACCAGCATATAGTATAAATCAACTACTTGTTTTTCAAGTTTGATCTGCTGCGAGTTATAACGGGTGATCTCGAAGAACTCATTTACCAGATTTTCCAGCCGGTATGCTTTCTCCAATGTAATATGGACATATTTTGCCCTTTGCTCCAACGGCATGTCCGGAGCCTCGTCCAACAGACTTAGATAACCAATCACAGATGTGAGCGGCGTCCGTATATCGTGAGCCAGATACATGATGAGGTCGTTTTTCCTCTGCTCTGCTTCCTGGGCACGGTAAGCACGATCAGCCAAAGTCTTACGGACCGTGTTCAGCTTCTCTTCAATAGCGGCCATTTCAGGAACAAGTTGGATGAACTCATCCTGTTCTGATACCAATTCATCAATCCCACGATTAATTATATCAAAATACCGGGTGAACCGATGGAGAAATATGAACAGTAACAGAAAAAATACGATAAGCGCAGCACCGAGGAAAAAAAGTCCAAAATTATAGCGGAACACATAGTGATAGGTGGTAAATGCTTCTTCTTGCGTCATGTGCAAGAACCTTTGGAAAAATTTTACCAGAAGGTTGCCTACTTTGCCTTTCCAAACCATCATATAGATGACTACAATCACTGAAAATGAAATAACAGCCATAATAATTAGCTGCCAAAGCATCTTTTGCCTGAACTTTCTGTATCCAGATGCTTCCTGCAAATTATAGTTCAATTTTATACCCCACTCCCCAGATTGTCTTGATGTATTGTGGATTCTCCACCGTATCCCCCATTTTTTCACGTAAATGGCGGATATGGACGGTTATAGTGTTATTGCTTTTCGTGTAATACTCGTCTTTCCAAATTTCGCGAAAAAGATTTTCTGCGCTAACCACTTTTCCCTTTCGTTCTAAAAGAATACGAAGAATGGAAAACTCGGTGGGCGTAAGGTCCAGTGGTTTTTCATTCAAAAGGCATTCATGGGTGCTGCTATTTAACACCAAACCGGAATGTACGATGAAACTTTCTTCGGTTGTATTGGCCTGAACTGAATTATACTTTTTATAGCGCCGAAGCTGTGCCTTTACCCGGGCTACCAGCTCCAACGGACGAAATGGTTTTGTAATATAATCATCAGCACCCAGGGTGAGCCCGGTAATCTTATCAATCTCCTGGTCTTTGGCTGTCAGCATGATGATGGGGTAGGCATGCTTCTCTCGAATCTTCTGGCAGAGTGCAAAACCGCTCATATCTGGCAGCATGATGTCCAAAATAGCAATATCAAGCTCCGTAGTCTCAATGCAAGCAAGAGCCTCTTTTGCGGTATAAAACTTAAAGACCGAATAATTTTCATTTTGTAAATAGAGTTCTACCAAATCTGAAATCTCGTGCTCGTCATCTACGACAAGTATCTTTTCCTGCATAGATTTTAATTCCTTTCCCTGAACGTCAGTTATGTATGATTTTACCATTTTGCATGGGGTTTATTTTGATTATTTTCATGATAAATCATTAATATTTTCTTAAGACTATCGTTTGGATTTGAACTTAGGCGCATATGAACGTATTATTCCCATGTGCATTGTGTATCATGCTTTTATTGACAAAATGTTTCTATTAAGTGTTTTTGAATAACATATTCGTCAGATACCGTTTTATATAGGTTCTGTAGGTTGGTGTTATTTTATTGGGAGTTCGCAGAAAAGCACAGAGTCCAATAAAAAAAACTACTAACCAAAATACTGAAAGTTAATAGTTTTTCTTATACATATATATTATTTGATAAGTATTTTGCTATTTCACTTATCTGCTACTAATTTAAAAAATCTTATTTACCGAATATCATAAACACTTCTCAGACGCAGTCCCTTAAGCGAACCGCTGATAATGCTCACCCGCTTTTCCCCTGCCTCCATATCAAAATAATTATCGGTAAGAACCAGATCCTCATTCTCATTGAGAATCTCAACCGATTTGGCATATGCCTCTGCCGTAATGATGATGTCTGCCCCTTCCATGCGCCATGAAAGCTTCGGTTGTTCGTAGCGATAGAATTTGGGCATGGTAAAAATGGCTGTTCCCTCAGAAATCACCACTCCGTCCTGTTCACAGACAAAGTGTACATGATCCTCATAAAGGCTGGCCTCCGGACAATCTACCTTATCCAGCCATATGGTGCTCATAGCAGAGACCTTTCTTTCAACAAGCATTTCTTTTCCAATTATTTCTGATTTGGCATTACGCAGAGAATATCGCACTTTCACCAGCTGCTCATTCATCGTCTCATTGGCCACATTTAAGCGAAAGCTTTTCTCTAACGGATAAGGACGTGTGTTAATATTTGGATTCTGGGAAAGCTGCCCCTCCTCTTTACAGGAAATCATAATCGGAGCAAAAAACCTTTTCTCATAATAATGAAGCGCTTTCCAGCGACCGAAATAGTCAATGGATGACCAGGAGGTCACTGGCCAGCAATCATTTAACTGCCATACAATAGCTCCCATACAACGTCCCCGGTGACGCCGCCAATGTTCCACCGCATACTTCATGGCTTCACCCTGCATTAACTGGGATGCATAAACCAATGTTTTTAAATCAGTTGGATATAAAAAGGTCTGAGCCATGTAGTTCATCATCTTGGCATAGCCCATATTGCTTCTCTGGTGGCGTTCCATCACATAAGAGAACAAATTCCGGTCTTCCTCGCTGGTAAAGCTTTCGATGGTCTTATACGCTGGCATTGCTTCAAAGCCGAATTCCGAAGCATAGCGAAACATCTGTTTGCGGTATTCCGTAAATGGCTTGAACCCGTGCCATACCGCCCAGTAATGTGCATCTCCGCGATTCGGGTCATTGGGGAAATCATAACCGCCTCCTGAGGAAGGGCTTGAAGGCCAGTAGAAGGTGTCCGGATCTTCACTCTTAATGATTTTGGGAATGATATATTCAAATATCTTGATATAATCAGCGCGCAGAGATACCGTTTCTTCAAAGCTTCCATACTCTCCTGCAAGGATCAGCTCTTCCAGTTCATTATTTCCGCTCCAGAGCCCCAGACAAGCGTGATGGCGAAGCCTTCTCACATTTTGAACCAGTTCTTTTGTAATATTCTCCTCAAATTCCGGAGTCAGCAGATAGGTGGAGCAGCAGAACATGCCATCCTGCCAAACGACCAGTCCCATTTCATCACAAAGATCAAAAAAGTCATCATCCGGATAGTAACCGCCGCCCCATACCCGGACTGCATTGTAGTTGGCTCGTATACACTGGGTCAGCAATTTCTTTGTTGTCTCCCTGTTTACCCGGGGAACCAGGCAGTCTTCTGGAATATAATCCGCCCCCATGGCAAAAACCTTAACTCCATTTACTTCATGGGCGAAGCTCTCCCCCCACTCATCCTTCTCAACCGCCATAGTCATGGTGCGAAGACCAATACGAGTGCTATACACATCCTGGAGTTCTCCTCCAATATAAAACTCAACCTCCACCTGATAAAGAGGCTGATCCCCAAGACCGTTGGGCCACCAAACTTTGGGATTTTCAATATCTATGTTTTCCGGGCTGTTCCCATAGATATTCAGCCTGCCCTCAGGATCAGTAATCCTTACTAAAGTCTCTATCTTCTCTGCGTCTCCGGTCATTGCTCCATTGATATCATGCTCGGTAAACAGATTTAAAGTAACCCGCCCATCCATATGCTGCTGGCGGATATGAACATTGGATAGACGCCCCTTTTCCACCACCACAACAGATGCTTCCTTATAAATCCCCATGTCTGGCAGGCGGGGCGCCCAGTCCCATCCGGACATGCAGCTGGATTTTCTCAGATAGGGAAATCCGTCCAAAGTATCGGTGTTGCAGGGGATTCTTCCATTTTTTTCAATCTGCTCATTCATATAGTGAATGGGGGATTCAAATTCCACCCGCAGATGATTTGTTCCCTTTTTCAGTGCGTGATTCACAGGAAACTCAAAGGTACAGAACATATTGTCGGTATATCCCACATGGATATCATTGAGGTAAACGTTTGAAATGGTGTCCACCCGGTCGAAATGCAAAAAGTATTGCTTTTTCTCTTCGATTTCTTCTTTAAATATAAAGTCATTCCGATAGGTATAATCCTTTTCCGACAAGCTTGTCAGAAGGGTTGCATTATCCCGGTAAAAGGGATCATCGATACGCTTATGGTTCAGCAAATCGTAATAGAGGGAGAAAGGAATCTGCGTATTTAACGTCTCTCCTTCATAATCCAATCTCCACCCCTGATTTAGTAATAATTTATTCATCTATAACTGCCTCCTCACCCTTATAGGCACAAGGCTTTGATTTTGAAAGGGCCCGTTCATGTTTTCTTCCTCACTTATCCAGATTCACTCTATATGTCTTAATCTCAAAGGGCTTGATGGTAAAGGTAAAGCCATCCTCTGTTTTCTCTACCGCACCCTCAACCGGTTCCTCCATGAGATTGCACTCGGTCACCGTAAACAGCCTGTTATCCATACCAAAGGTAAGCGTTGCCGTAGTCTTTGTGTTTTCGCTTTCGTACAGCCGGATAATGATTCCATTTTTATCTTCCGCTATCTTCACTGTCTCCACAATCACATTTTTCCGGTCTGTCCATAAAAAGCTGTCCTGTTCCTTTGGTGCTCCTGCAAGTACAACGTGAGCCGGATAATTCAGCTTATAGCCCTCCCTAATGGTATTTCCGCCGTAAAGACTTCCCTCATGGGGATAGAGCGAATAGGTAAAGAAATGCTCCTCCTGATCGGTGGTCTTATTCGGCTCAATACCGGATTTAATCAGCGTCAGGGATACACATCCATTCTTTACTGAGTGTCCATATTTACAGTCATTTAATACGCTGACTCCATAATGGCCTTCTGATAAATCCACCCACTTATGTCCGCAGCTTTCAAACCGCGCCTTATCCCAGCTGGTGTTTTGATGCACCTTGCGCTTTAAATTTCCAAACTGAATGTCAAATGCCGCTTCATCCGAATGAATATCCAGACAAAATTCTACCTTCAGCAGACATTGGCTGTCCTTCCAGTCCACATAGGTATCAAAATCTATGCGCTTTGCATGTCTGTAAAAGCTTATCTTTTGTACAATCATCGAATTGCTTATTCTTCTCTTTATCTTAAGCACCGCGCTAACCGGTCCGTTGGCCATCCATTCAATCTCATCCGCCTTATCAGCAATCCAGCTTTTTTCTGTATAGAAAATGTCAATATCCCAGTTGTCATAATAGATAGGCTTATCTTCAAACATCCGGAACAGATTTGCGCGCCTGCCTTCCTGCACCAGATCACGCCCGGCAGCTTTGTCATAAATGGAGGTAAACATTCCCGTCTGATCCATCTCCACCCGGTAAAATGGCGTTTCAAAACGGGAACCATCACCAGAAATCCGAGCGGTAACATCCTCGCATTTTTCCGGTTCATTCGTAAAGGTGTTATACCCCTTGGAGCAAAGATGCTCCAGATATACTAAGTTGGTAATTTCTCCTTCCTGAATGGGATAAGTATGTCCCTCTGCATCCTTAAGGCTTCCTGTCACCTCCCTGGGCAGACTTACTATATCACTGCGGTCAAAGGACAGCGTATTAAACACGGTTATTTTACCCTTTTGCCTGCACAGTGAATCAAGGCTTTGCTGAATCAATTGCCCACCAGTCTGCTTAATTTCCTCATACTCCTTCCGGGTTACTTCGTACACTTCCTTAATGGAAGTTCCCGGTAAAATATCATGGAACTGATTCAAAAGAATTGTCTTCCACAACTGATCCAGCTCTTCAGACGGATAATTCCCCCCCTTTAAAGCGCATAAGGTCAGGAAAAATTCAGCATCCATCATCATTACTTCGCTTTTGCGGTTCGCCCGCTTATTTCGTGCCATGGAGGTGTAGGTTCCCCTGTGATACTCAAAATATAGTTCCCCTTCCCAGGTCTCCAGACGGCAGTTATCTTTTACCCGTTCATACAGCTCATCAAAGTACTGTCTGGTAAACTTCTGTTCCACTTTTGGGATTCCTCTGATTCCTTTTTCCATGCGCTTAGAGGTTTCTAACATCTCCCTTGTGGGGCCTCCTCCTCCGTCTCCGTAGCCATAAGAAATCAGAATATCATGATTGAATTCCTTATTTTGATATCGTTTCCACCCACCCATAATGGCATCAGGATGCAAAATCCCATTGTAGGTAGTAAAAAAATCGTCTTCATTCTGGCCCACACCGAGGGTTGTAATGAGGTGGGTGAATACCTCGCTTCCGTCTATTCCTCTCCACATAAAGGTATCACTTGGAACCTTATCCACCTGATTCCAGGAAAGCTTTGTGGTCATAAAATAATCAATACCGCTTTTCTTCATAATCTGAGGCAGGGAACCGGAGTACCCAAACACATCCGGCAGCCACAGTTCCCGGCATTCAATGCCGAACTCTTCCCGAAAGAAACGCTTCCCATACAGAAACTGACGGACCAGAGATTCGCCGGAGGTCAGATTTGTGTCGGCTTCCACCCACATGCCGCCCTCCACTTCCCAGCGCCCCTCCCTGACTTTGGCTTTCACCTTTTCGTACAAATCCGGATACCGCTCTTTTAAAAACACATAAAGCTGAGGCTGGCTGGACATAAATTTATAGTTTGGATATTCGTCCATTAATTTAAGTACCGTAGAAAAACTTCTTGCCACCTTTTCTCTGGTCTGCTCCACCGTCCACCACCAGGCAACGTCAATGTGGGTATGTCCGATGCAACTTGCAATCACATCATGATAACCGGACATCTTAACATACAAAGCCTGTTCAATATAATTGACCGCCTTGTGTACAGACGTATAAAATTCCGCAGAATAAGGCGTCCTTAAATCCAGCAGGTTGATGGTGTTGTTTAAAACCGTCTCAAGGTCGAGCCGTATTTTGTCATCCTTGTCCATCCGGGTAAACGCCTGCAGCGGAACTAAAAGATCAAAATACAACTGTTCAATTAACAAATCAACCTGCTGCATCTCAAGAAACAGGTTAAATTCCGAATGAAGTGTACCTGTATACGCCTGTAAATCAAAGATGTAATTATCCCCCCGTATGGCATGATCAATGAGATGTACAGCCCGGTGATTCATATCCAGCCCCTGAATTGCTGTTTTATTCAGAAACAACAAAAACTGAGGGTTTTTCCCGTCATCCCACTCGTCAACCTGGGTTTTTACCCCCAGCCGAAGAGTCTTTCCTTCCTGCACATCCTCCACCTGATAACTTGCCCTGAACCAGTAATGGGCGTCTGGGCCATACCATTTCATTTTCTGCTGGTCAAATTTCTCCCATGGCTGCTCATTTGCATCCGCATCCTCCGGGTAGAAGAATCTCCCTTTTTTATATTCAATCTCTTTGATAGGCTCTTTTTTTACAATTACCAGCTCTTTCAGTTGATTGCAAATAACCTCAATCCGTTTATCAATAAACCACATAATGTCTCCCTGCGCCTTCACGCACTCTCAGTATTATTATTTTACAAAAGGGGCATATTCCACATGCCCCTTTCATCTCTTTATTTTGCTGCATTAACCTGTGCCTGAGCTGTAGCAAGAATCTTTTCATATCCTGCTTTATTCAGCTCCTCCCTCATGGTCTTTACCAATTCCCGGGGATCCCTGGCACCTGTCCAGAGTTCAGCCTTATACTTTTCATATACTGCCGTACAATTTGCAATCTCTGTTTTTACTTCACTGGTATCCATATCAAATCCAAGCATAACCGAAGGAGCCGCATTAGCATTTAATTCCTTTACCTCATCCCACTGGTTAAATTCGTCACCAACCAGCTGACCCACATTAAAGAAGGTTCCCTGAGTATATCCGGCCATGCCCCAGTTTGAATTCAGTTTATTTATCTTTTCACCTTCATAGACAAAGTTTTCACCTTCCACACCATAGAAGAACCAGTTTCTTACCTTCGGATCTGTGTTTACAAGATTAAGAAGCTGCAGAGCTTTCTCCGGATGTTCACAACCTGCAGAAATGCCGTTTAATGAACCTCTAACGGTGGTGTTGGACACAACGGTTTCGCCAAATTTCACTGCTACACAGTCATCAATGCCATTCTGAGGACCCCATATGTTCTTTGCAGCACCACTCCAGCCCTGTGCAGTAAAAAATGTTCTGTATTTGTTTGCATCATCCGCATTTGGCGCATCGCCATTGATGATGCCTTCTATGTACATCTTGTGGATAATATCCAGTTCTTTCAGTACCTCTTCATCCTCCAGCGGATTTACCACCGTCCTGGTCTCATCATTGTACTTTACACCCAAAGGTACAAGGCCTGCACCTATCTGATCGAAGAAGTTGGTAGCAAGGAATTCCGCTCCGTTCTTGGACATATAATAGGGGGCAGAACCCTCACCTGTCTTGACCACCTTTAAGGCTTCATATAGCTTCTCATAATCTGTTACATGTTCAAAATCAATCTTATATTTATCTGCAATGGCTTTATCCCAGATAAAATACTGGGAAGATGAGCTGTCTTTGTAGGTTGGCACTGCATAAACCTTGCCGCCGATGGAGGTCGCCTTCCAATAATCCTCCGGTACCATTTGATACAGGTCAGGAGTCTTTTCCTTCAGCAAATCTGTAATATCCAGAAATGCTCCGGTATTTACCTCTGAATTATAACGATTCATATCCGTAAAAAGAATATCAAACTTCTCGCCCGAGTTGACGATTACGCTTCGCCGTTTATCCCAGTCACCCCAAGGAACAATCTCCATCTCAACATTTACACCGATTTTTTCTTCCAGGTAAGGATTCAACTGTTGAAGCCAAGAGTCATAATTTTCCGGCATTCCATTTCCAACCTGAATCCATTTAACCGTTACCACCTCGCCATCGGCTGCAGTTTCTTCTTTCGCTTCCGTTACTTTTGTCTCTTTGTTACTCATTGCCGCACTGTTTCCTCCACATCCGGCCAGCATGGATATCCCCAAAACCGATACTGTAAAAAGCCCCAATATTTTTTTCTTTTTCATAATACCTCTCCCTTCTTTTTTTGAATAAGTTCTATCCTTTCACTGCCCCAACCGTAAGTCCCGAAATAAAATATCTCTGGAAGAACGGATAGGTGCATGCAATTGGTACGATAATTATAATCGCCATCGCCATTCTCGCCCCTTCTTTAGGCATGTTATTCATATACTGCTGCAAAGTCACACCTAACGATGGGTTCTTTGCCATCATCTCCATATTTCTCTGAATATGATCCAGTAAAGATTGAATGGAAAATAATTTGGTATCTGTTATGTACAGCGAAGACTGAAACCAGTCATTCCAATAGGCGAAAGACAAAAACAATGCAATGGTGGCAACAATGGGCTTGGATAACGGGAATGCAATCCGTGCAAAGATGGTGAAATGACTGGCCCCGTCTATCTGGGCGGATTCTACAATGGATTCCGGAATGTTCAGCTTAAAAAATGTTTTACAGATAATTACATGAAACGAACTGACACACAGAGGCAGAATAAGCGCCCACAGTGTATTTTTCAGATGTAGAAACTGAGTGTTGATTACATAGGAGGAAATCATGCCCCCATTAAAAATCATGGGAATGAATACCACCATGGTAAAAAATGAGTTGAATTTAAATTTTCGGATTGATAACACGTAACCCATAAGAGTGGTCAGAATAACCCCCATAGCCGTTCCCGCTACCGTTACTGCTGCCGATACGCCCAGCGCCCTTATGATCATCTTTCCTTCCTTCCACAAAAACAGGTAGGATTCCAACGAAAATTCTTGAGGCCAGAAGCGGTATCCGTTCAATTTAATAGACTGCTCAGATGAGATAGAAATAATAAACACAAAAACAACCGGAATAATACAAATCAACGCAAACAGAATGAACAGAACGTTAAAGCTAATGTTGATTGCGGGTGATATGCGGTTAAGTGTTGAGCTGTCGGCCATATCCATATCTTTTACTGCTCTTTTTCTCATTTCAGTTTTCCTTTCTAAATGATTGAACTTTCGTTATCAATCTTTTTCACAATCGCATTTGCCACCAGAATGGTAATACAACATGCCACCGACTGGAAGAAGGATGCCGCCGATGTCATCCCAATTGGAGTTGCTGACTTCAATGCATTAAACACATAGGTGTCAATGGTTGCAACCGAATTGAAAATCGAGCCCTTAGCTCCCTGTGACAACTGGTAAAAAAGTCCGAAATCAGAATAGAAAATCTTGCCTACATTCAAAATGAACATCATAATAATTACATTTTTCAGACTGGGAAGCGTAATATATCTAGTCTGCTGCCATTTGCCCGCGCCATCAATCACCGCCGCTTCATAGAGCGTCTGGTCAATTCCCGAAATACTGGACAAATAAATAACCATGTTATATCCTGTACTCTTCCACAAATACATAATAACCAGAATAGATGGCCATACATTTTTATTCATGTACCACTGATTTGCCGTCTTTCCTACATCTCGCATCATATTATTAATCAGACCGTTGTCATAATTTAAAAACGCATCCAGAAAATATGCTGCAACAACCCAGGACATAAAATAAGGGAAAAACATAAGCGTCTGATAGACTTTGGATCTTTTTCTGCTATGGAGCATATTCATCATAATGGCAAGTATTACTGCAAGTGCTGAGCCCACAACAATAAAAATCAGATTGTAAACAATCGTGTTTCTTAATATCACATACAAATCATTGGATTTAATAAGAAACTCAAAATTCTTAAAGCCCGCCCATTCGCTATGGATAACATTGTAGATGAAACCTTTCCCAGGCTGAATTTTATAATCCTTAAAAGCGATAATAAGTCCAAACATGGGCATAAAGCAAAATAAAATATACCAAATGGTTGTGGGCACCGCCATCAGGGTAAGTTCCCAATCACCTTTTGTAGCCTTTCTCTTTTTTGCTTTTGTGTTACTATTTAATGTTTTCAACCTTATCCCTCTTTTCAATTCTTTCCTCACCGTCCAAATTCAGATTTTTCACTGAATTCCGATAGATGATTTCGCCTTCAATCCGCTTTATCTCGGGCTTCTTATCAGGTTTTTCGATTCTTTCAATTATCTGCCTGACAGATACTTTTCCAATTAATGAAGCATTCACTGCTACGGTAGTAAGCTGGGGATCCGTCAACTTGGCATAAATATCATCATCGAAACTGCCTATGGAAATATCATCCGGCACTGTATACCCATGACTATTTAAAGTTCGTGTCAGCCGGAAGGCTGTTTCATCACAGTTACAGATAAAAGCAGTGGGCATCTCTTTTGGCAGCTCTATATCAACCGCTTTTCCCTCCAGACTCCGGTCAGGAATTACCCAATCGTCTCTTAACTGCATGTTTTTTTCCAGCATAGCCCGCAAAAAGCCAAGATAACGGTCGGTAATACTTGTAGTGGAATTAATGGTTCCTACAAATCCAATCTTTCTGTGACCCATCCGGATAAGATACCGGGTCATGTCGTACATGCTGTAAACATTCTCGGACACCACCGAATCTGAACGGTGCGTCCGGTCATAGATATCCACGTAAACCTTGGGAATATCAATTTCCTTAACCTGTTCACGTACCTCTTGATCTAAAAGACCCAAAACGAGAATCCCCTTAAAAAGATTCTCCTTCTTCATCATAGAAATTTCATCGTAAATAGTCGCAGGGCTGGGTGTGAGCATCATAGTGGAATAGTTATAGCGGCCAAGCTCTCTGACAATCTTCTCATACATGCGCATATAAATAGCCCCGCCGCCACCTTCTGAGATGAAGCGGCCATTCATGATGATGCCAATCTTCTTTCGTTCAGTTTCCTCTTGAACCGGCATAATATATCCCTGTCTGGCAGCAGCCTCTTTAATCTTATTCTTTAATTCCTCGCCCACTCCTTCTTTATCATTCAGAGCTTTGGACACCGTTACCTTACTGATTTTCAGTTCATCTGCAATACTTTGCATGGAAACCTTACGTTTTTTCATCATCTTCTTCTCCAAAACCTTTACTTTAGTTAACTTTAATCTAATTGTAACTTAACATATTTTTGTATGATTTGTCAATTATATTTTCATTATTGATGTATTTTTGTTTTATTTGAATAGTTTTCAACTTGTATTTTAGTAATTTTTTCCTCCTCTTTTCTTCATTTTAAAACATTATTTTTTATTGTAAGGTTACAATATATACATATTCATAGTCCATCATCATCTGCTTTTCACCAATCCTCTTTTGCTTCATCATAGCAGCCAGCTCCTCCCCCACCCATTCAATTTAAAATACTAACGGCACATGGAGAAAGCCTTTTCATAAGACTATCTCCATGTGCCGCTGCAGATTAATTGTTAATTTTTATACAATCTCACATCATCCATATACTCTTTCGATCTAATTCAAACGCCAAACCAATAGTTCTCCCACCCGGCATTTTTTATACAAACGGCACGGACCTGCCGTTTGTTCTCCGGTCCAATAATCTACCCAATTCCCTTTTGGCAGATATACCTGCCTGCCTTCTGCTCCTTCCTCTAAAACCGGAGCTACTAATAACTGGGAACCAAACAGATACTCGTCGTCCACCGCGCAGGCCTCTTTATCCTCCGGCCAGTCAATCACCAATGCAGCCATAAGAGGACGGCCGGTATTTGCACTTAAGCTTGCTTCCTTAAGAATATAAGGCATCAGCCGTTCCCTTTCTTTCGTAAACTTGTGGCAAATATCAAGGATTTCCGGCCTTCTCGTTACCTTTGCCATATTCCATGGGCTTCTGTCATTGATCTCTTCTTCTGATGCCGCCAGAAGTTCGGAAAACTGGCCGGAAGCAGGCTCTGAGTGCCACTGCATGACCGGAGCAAAGCAGGCCAGGCAAAAGGAACGCAGATACAGTTCTGCGGAAGGCATTTTTCCTGCAAAACCCGCAAGGTCAAAGCCCCAGAAGGGCAGACCTGACAATCCTGCATTTAAGCCCGCCGTCATCACGTGGCGCAGTTCTTCCCAGGTGGACTGCTGATCTCCCGCCCAGTGCATGGGCGTGGTCTGAGCACCCGTGTAACCGGCCCTGGAAAAGAGTACCCGGTCTTCTCCAATAAAGTCCGTATAAGCCTTGGTGTACGCCATGGCGTAGCCGTTTTTCATTTGAACTCCAGTACGTCCGTCAAAGAAGCAGGCACCATCGTCATACACAAACTCCCCGCCGTCAGTCTTAAAGCCGTCAACTCCCATATGAAGCAGATATTGCCGTTTTCCAAACCACCATTCACATGCCGCAGGATTTGTAAAATCCGGTATCATGGAACCGCCGAACCAACGCCCTTCCGGTATCACGTAAGGGGAACCATCGGTATTGGTAACAACAAAGCCCTTTTGAACCGCTTCCGCGCAGTCCGCCTCGTGTTCCGTGCAAACGCGCCCCGGCTCCAGTTTTTTCAAAACCGGAATCTGCCAGAGGATCAGGCGGATCCCCTTTTCGTGAAGACCTCGGATCATCCCTTCCGGATCGGGGAAACGTTCTTTGTCAAAGCGGTAAAAGGTGGCTTCATCGCTCCAGGCTTCGATTACCACCACCGAGGGTTTCATCCCCTGCCTGATCGCTTCCTCCACTACTTCTTCCACCACAGCCTGACGATCCCAGCGGTTGGCAGACATCCAAAGGCCAAAAGCCCAGTCCGGCGGCAGTTTAGGCCGTCCCGTGAGCTCTGTAAACTTATTGAGTACCTCCAGAGGCTTTCCCGTAAATGTCCGTACATCGTATTGATCCGGAAGCGTGAAAACGATCCCGTCAGCGGTTTTTTCCGTTGAGACAGTAAACGGTTCCATTGTATCCACATATAGGCCCCCGCCTCCATCCGTCAGGGCAAATGGAATGGGCAGATAGGTGGAAGCCCCTTGATTGGTAAATGTTTCGTATACGTGGTTTTCCCGGGCCAGGCCCTCCTGATTCAATGCGTCAAACCGTTCTCCAAATCCGTAAACGGCCTGACCAGCAAGCAAGCATTTCATCCTTTCACACCTCCTACCTGCAATCCTGCTGCAAAATATTTCTGTGCCAAAGCATAGATTAGCAGAATCGGGAGCATGGAAACCAGTGCCCCCGCCATAAGCAGGTTGTATTCACTTTTGTACTGCCCATTTAAAGAACTTAGAATAATGGGCAAGGTAAATTTAGTCTTTGTGGTCAGCATAACTAAGGGCAATAAGTAATCGTTCCATGAATCCATAAAACAGATAACCGCCAAAGTGGCCAGGCTGGACTTGCACATAGGGCATATGATCCGCAGAAAGACGGTGAAAACTCCTGCGCCGTCAATGGCGGGCGCTTCCAAATAGACGTTGGGAATTGTCATCATGCGCTGGCGCAGCATAAACACTGCAAACACCTTGAACACACTTGGCAGAACCAAAGCACCCAGACTATCCACCAGTTTTAACTCGCCCATAAGTAAGTAAAGGGGAATGAAGAGCACCTGGGAGGGGATCATCATAGTGGCAAGATAAACCAGAAATATGACTTCTTTTCCCTTAAACTCCAGTTTTGCAAAAGCAAAAGCGGCCATGGCGGAACTTATGATCGTCACAGTCACAGAACTAATTGATACGACCAGGGAATTAAGCATGGAAACAGTCATTCCCTCTTTTTGAAACAAATCCGTAAAATTATGAAAGGTCGGGTTTTTGGGTATCCACTGGATCGGCAGTGCCATGATCGCACCGTAATCCTTTAACGAAGTGGACAGCATCCAGAAAAATGGAAGCAAGGTTACAGCCGATAGCAAAACCGCCGTCAAATGGTATAAAACTCCGGATACTGCTTTACGACTCATAGTACACCCACTTTCTTTGCAGCACGTTCTGCAGTACGGTAAAGCCAAAAATAATGACAAACAGTACCCAGGACCAGGCCGCAGCATAGCCCATGCGACCAAACTTAAAGGCGTATTTGTAAATCCGTTCCACCATGACCATGGTTGCCCCATTCGGTCCAGCGTCACCGTTCTTGGTCATGACCATGATCTGCGGGAAAAGCTGAAAAGCATTGATTAAGGAGAGCATGATTACGTAAAACAAAATTGGTGACAGCAAAGGCAGAGTAATGCTTTTAAATTTTTGAAAATATCCTGCTCCGTCAATGTCGGCAGCCTCGTAATACTCCGGATTGATTGCAAGCAGACCGCTGAGCAGAATCATTCCGTAAAATCCCATGTCCTTCCACACACTGGCCAAAACGATGGAGGGCATTGCCCAAACCTCGCTCTGAAGCCATAAAGGTCCCTTAATACCGATGGCTGACAAGGCATTGTTAATGGGACCGTACTCTGGACTTAACATCCATTTCCAGATCAAAGCTCCAGCCACCCAGCTGGTCAGTACCGGAATGTAGTATAGTACCCGGTAAACAGAAGCCATGCGGCTCTTTCGCTGTATGATCAAGGCAACCATTAAGGAAAACAGCAGGACCAGTGGAAGGTACATCAGAATGAAGTAGGCGTTATGCCCCAAAACTGCCCAAAATTCTGGATCTTTGACAAGCTGGGAGTAATTAGAAACCCCTACGAACTTGTCGCCAACAAATTGGAAAAAGCCGTGAAACAGCCTAACCCTGCTTAGTCCCGACCAATCGGTGAGACTAAGCAGTAAAGAGGCAAAAATAGGAATCAGATTAAACAACACAAGTCCGGCCAAGCTTGGCAAAAGAAAGATAAAAGCTCTTATCCCCTGTTTTTTGTACATAGCAGTTCCTCCTGTCTGGCACAAAAATGTCAGTTTAATTTGATCTTCTGTTCCAGTTCCGCCTGACACGCATCCAGTGCGTCTTTCGCGGAAGCATTTCCGGAAACGGCATTGTTTAAGTGCTTGCTGATGATCTCCTGCATTTCAGACTGCTGCTTTACCACCGGAGGGGTAACCAGATAATCCAGGGATTTAAACACAGCTTCCCGATTCTCAGGAGGAGTGACCTTTAAGTAGGAATCCAGTACATCCTGATAGGTAACAGGCGGAAGTTCCCAGCTTGCATCCACCCGGATTTGTGCGGCTTCCTTGCTTCCTGCCAGGAATGCAGCAAGAGCGGCGGCGGCCTCAGGATTGGCGGTTTCTTTGTTTACAACATAGGCATTTGAGAAAAAATGTGTGGCTTTTGCCGTGTTGCCCGGCTCCACTGCCACGTCCCAGGCAAAATCGCAATTGTCGGTAAAGTCACTGAAGGCCCAGATTCCGGTCACAATCATACCCAGGCGTCCGGATTTGAACAAATCCCAATCGCCCATGCCGCCCATTTGTGCATCCGAAGGCATCACATTGCTGCCCGTCACCCAATCAGACATGATCTCCAGGGTTTCCACATTTTGCGGTAAATTGACCGTAAAATTCTTGCCATCCTCGCTTAACAAGCTTCCGCCGTTCTGCTTTACCCCTTTGTAAAATTCATGGAAGCTTAAGGGACGGTATAAACCATAGGTATCTGCGGATAAGGCGCGGATCTTCTTTGCGGCCTCTGACAATTCCGTCCAGGTCCAGTCGTCGGTGGGATAGGAAACTCCTGCCTTGTCAAATAAATCCTTGTTATATATAAGAACCACATTGGAGAAGGAATTGGGGATTCCAAATTGTTTTCCATCGTACTTGAACGCTTCCAAAGCCGTCTGGTTAAAGCCTGATGTATCCCCGATCAGATCGCCGATGTCTAAAAGTACATCTTCCGACGCATAGGCCACAAAATTTTCAAAATTCAGTTCAAATACGTCTGCCGCACTGCCGCCGACGATTTTTGACTGCAGTTGTGTGAAATAGTCATCATAACCAAAGCTTTGCAGTTCCACCTTGACATTTGGGTATTGCTCGTTAAATTTTGCAATCATTTTTTTCAATGCTTCCTCGGATGCACCGCTGCCAGAGAACTGGTCCAGGCGAATTGTGACCGATTCATCGGCCCCTGCCGCGTTTTTCTCCGTTTGGGCATCTGCCGATTTGCCTGCAGGTTTTTCTGTAGTATTGGAGCCGCAGCCGGAGAGTAAAACAGCGGCACATGCCATTGCACTTACGGCCCATTTGCATTTTCTAGCCAATTTCTTCATAATAACTGCCTCCCTAATCGAACGAATGGTTGTCGCGCACCGATCCTCTTTCTACCAAAGTTAATGGAAATACTTTATTTTTGGGGGTGCGGTCCTCGTTTATTAAAAGTTTCACTGCTTCTGTTCCCTTATCAGCCACATCCTGATGTATGGTAGTAAGAGGCGGATCACATGCCCTGGAAAGCAGAGAATCATCAAAGCCTATGATGGAAATATCCTCCGGAACCCTTACGCCCTTCTCCCGCAGTCCTACGCATAAGCCCACCGCTAAAATGTCTGCAGAAACAAATACCCCGTCAGGCCTTTCGGTCAGTCCCGCCAGATATTCTCCCATTTTACAGCCGTGCTCAAAAGATACTTCTCCTGCTAATAAAAGGGATTTCTCCGGACTTAATCCGAACTCCTCCAGAGCCTTTTCATAGCCCTGACAACGTAAAAAATTCACGCCCTTATCATTGATCTGTCCTGTCACATAGGCAATCTTTCTAAGCCCCTTTTCCAGCAGATATTTCGTTGCCATATACCCGCCCTGCTTATCATCCACGCAAATGGAGTGAAAGCCGGAAGCTTCGCAGTAACTGTCCACCAGTACTACAGGGATGTTTAAGGCTTTTAACTGACGGCATTCCTCATCATCGTTCATTCCTACCACGATCACGCCGTCTAATCCCCGGGTTCTGGCTACTTCCGCATACGTCTGGCCGGAATCGGCTCCGGAAATCAGAATATGATAGCCGCTTTTGCGGGCTGTATACTCCGCCGCCGACATGAAATCACCGTAAAAGGGATTGGAAAACATAAATTCCTTTCCTGACTCCGTTTGCGGAATCAGAACACCCAATAAGTTGCTCTTGTTGTTTGCCAGGGTGCGGGCCGCCTGATTTGGAATGTATCCCAATTCCTTTATCGCGTCATTGACCCGCTTAATCGTTTCGGGACTTAAGCTTTGCGAGGGTGTATTATTGATTACATAAGATACCGTGGCTATGGAAACCCCCGCCTTTTCGGCCACGTCCTTTAAACCTGGTCTCTTCATAAAATCACCTTCCTTTCTTCTATTCCTCTTCCGTTATCAGCGTTCCACCTTCTCCGTCGATCACCGCCAGGTATCGTTTTCCTTTTACATTAAAGTGAAAAGATAAACGTTCCCAGTCCTTTGGGAGCCTTGGAAATAACTCCGGCTTGCCATTGTCCAGTGACAGACCTGCGAAACCAAAAATCACCGCCTGCCAGGAGGCACCTACTGCTGCCAAATGAATGCCTTCCCGCTCCGTATTCTTCATCCGGTTTTCCAGATCCAGAAACAGGCTCTTGTCAAAATATTCACTGGCTTTCTGCTCCAAGCCCAAATTTGCCGCCGCCCAGGCATGAATCCCAAAGCTTAAGCTGGAATCGTGAAGCGTCAGCGGTTCATAGAAATCCCAAATAGCCTTTTGCTCCTGTTTTGTAAACCATTCCGGCTTTAGAACCATGAGCAGTACTAAATCCGCCTGCTTTAACACCTGATACCTTTGCAGCCAGTCGAAATCGTACTGGTGGTAGGCCGCACTTCCGTCCCCGGCCTTCTGTCCCGGAAATGGTTCCAGCCGGAGGAAATTGTCGTCCTGAATGTACAAGTCCTTGTCCGGATCGTATTCAATCCGGCTCTTTTCTAAGATATCACGCCATTTTTCCATTTCTGAAACACTGGCTTTTGCGTCCTTTCTCTGGACCGCCTGTAAAGCCAGTCGGAGATTATGACGAGCCAGTAATACCGTATAGGCGTTGTTTCCTGAAACGCCGCAGTATTCGTCAGGTCCTTTGACAAAGAGCAGATTGTAAACATCATTTCTTTGGTCATAAGAAAATCTCCCGGCCCAATACCTGGCAGTTTCCACATACAGCTGCGCCGATTGGCTTTCCAGGGTTTCATCTCCTGAGACCGTTAAATAATTTTCAACGGCATAAGCCACGTCTGCGGTAATGTGAATCTCACAACGGCCGATGTCCCAGCTTTGGCATTGTTCTATGCCGCCTATGGCGCACATCCACGGATACCTGGCACCCGGAAGATTCAGTGCCTCTGCGTTCTTTTTTGCGTCCGGCAAGGTGTTTAAGCGAAACAGAGCCAGATTTCTTGCGGCTTGCGGATCCGTATACAGGTAAAACGGAAACAAGAAAATATCCGTATCCCAGAAGCAGCAGCCTTTATACCGTCCGTGGGTCAGCCCCCTTGCACCAATGCTGACCGTTGGGTCATTGTAAGGGCAATTCTGCATAAGCTGAAATATATTGAAGCGTAGGGCTGACTGTATGGAAACGTCGTTTCCTTTTTGGGTAATCTGTATGTCGGCTTGGTCCCAGCGATATTTCCAGGCCCGCTCGCTGTCTTCTAACAGCTTAGCAAAGGATTGGGTTATGATGCGGGGGCGCAAGTCTTGCCCGCCTTTATAGAAAGTTTCTGAGTCCTGTACTTCTTCCTGATCCCGTAAATATGCTTCCGTATAAAGAATCTTTTCGATTCTCACCGTTTCCCCTTCCTGCAGCGGGATATTGAGTTCTTTCGCCGGACAATCAGTCACCGAAGCGTCCTTTGCCGAGCCACGGCTTTGAACGATGCGGGCCGTGACGGCTACGGTCATACGACCGGAAACCTTACTGTCAGCCTTTAAAAAGCAGTAATCTTCTCCTATCTCCATTTCAGATACAGAGAGCAAAGAAACGGTGTCCAGGTTCTCTTTGGTCTGATCATCATCCACAGGCAGGTTCACGGTGTTCCCGTCTATCCCCATGATAACGGCTGCGTTCCCGCTGTAGTTTAAGGCCGTTAATTCTAGCGACAAGGCTGACACATGTTTGTTGTCCATGCTGATAAAACGGGAAATCTTGATTTGCGTTTTCCTTCCTTCCCGATCTTCCCACACCGCCTTCCTCTCAAAAAGGCCGTTTTTCATATCCAGGGCTTGGGAAAAAGATCGATATTCCCCAGTCCCTAAGGATAATTGAAAGTGAAACAAATCCGGCAGATTCACCATATCCGTAACACCGGGACTGATGTACTCAAATCCACCCGCTAAATAGTTACAGCGCTCGTAAGCCTTTGCCCCGTCCATGAAAAATGCACAGCGGGATCCCAAATAACCGTTTGCCTGACTGAATATGCTTTCCAAAAACTTTGGGTTCTCTCTGCCCTCACAGCGTATTTTCCATGGCTCATACTGAATCATCTTCTGTATCTCCTTCCTTTAACCCTTCCATTAAACAATAGGCCAAAAAGCCGGCGCAGGTTGCAAATGCGGCGCCTGTGGTACATTCGCCTGTCAATTCATCCACGCTTTCACAGGCAATTCCATTGTCCATGGACGCCCTGCGCAGAAAGTCTAAAGACGCTTCCTTCCTGCCGCTGATCAAACCGTTAGCAACGCTCAGTATCCAGGGATGAGGCGCATGGGGGCAGCCTATGTCTGAAAAGGGCTTTCCCGCAAAAGAGTATTGATAATCCGGGCTTCTTATGATCTCAACCGTATTCTGCCAAACGGGATCCTCTCTGTCGCAAAATCCGAAATATGGCAAAAGCTCTAAACTACCCGGCGGTTCATCATACACATCCCAGTTCCCGTCTTCGTCGACGGACCAGGCAAAAATCTTTTTCCCCTGATACTCCTTAATACAGTGGGTGCGAATTCCATGAAACAAGCTCAAAACTTCCTCTTCTAACCACTTAAGCGTTTCAGTAGGCCACAAATTTCGGTATAAGTTCCCCAGATCTCGCAGACACCGCCAGGTCAAAACATTGTTATACGTGCCGTAAGGATAAATTCGCATGTCATCCGTTGGCTGTAAAAAAGTTTCATACAGATGCAGGGCATCGCTTCGCTTGGTCTTTAGAATTGAAAGAATCTTCTTTACTCCCCTCTCGATATGGCCCTCCTGCAAAGCGGAAACCTCTCCCGTTGCATCTACGTAACGGCTAAGAGCCATTAAGGGAGCGCACAGTTCATCCAGTTCAAACCCCGGTTCCAACACTGTTCCATCTATGTAACGGCTGTGAATGCCGATTTGTTTGATCTGACGGGTAAATACGTAGTCCAAAAGTTCCTTTGCATACTGCGGATCCGCCTTAAGAATCGAAGGAAAACTCCACAGCAGACTGTCCCGGTCCCAATAAGCCGCGCTGACGTAATACCTGGGACTTCTGGACGTGACCATGACTACTTCCTCCGTATCCATCGTCATGCCCGTTGCATAAAAGAAGTTGAAGAATAAGTTCCTGTTTAACAGGGAATCCACTTCCGGAATACCCACAGTTTTCCGGCGCTCCGACAACCAGCACAGAGTCTCCTTATAAACTGCATCAAAACTCTGCCGCAGAAGTTCCTTCGCCGCCGTGGCCGCGGACACCTCTTCAAAGCCTACACCCCAAAAGGTATCTAACACGACTGATTCGCCGGGCTTTAACAGACAATCATAGGTCCCCTTATAGCGGATCTCCTCTCCCTGTTCAAATTCCCAGGCTACCGGCAAAGCTGCCATAGGCGCAAATGCCATAACCGGCATTCCAATGGATAAATCAAAGACCGGGCCGTCATTCCAGCCTGAGCGGTAAACCGTCCTCTGCCCCGTAATCGTCTTATCCTCGTTGACGCTGTGAGTCACTTTTCCCCATGCACCGAGGAAACCGCATGAGATTTCCTTTTCTTCGTCGGAATGATTCGCGATCGTCAAGCGTATGGCAAAAGCCTTCTGACCTATGGGAGCCAGAAAAATACCCTCTGTACAAATACCATCCTTCGTTGATTCAAACCTGGGAATCCAGTCATATTCCCGCTTCCATCTCAAATCACAGAGCAAATCTCCACTCACCGCCCGCACAAAGGGCCGTATGAGAGGTTCGCTTTCGCCGCCCCAAAAGGCCAGCATCCCTTTGTAACCCATATGCAGAACTGTAAAGCTTTCTATGGAAGCCGTGTTCTGGTCCAATGTCGGCAGGCTGACAAATTCGTTCCCCGTGGGTATATAGCAATCTTGCATAAATAACACCTCCCCATTTTTACTGAAGCGTTTAAGTAGTATGTATAAAACTATTGATATTGTATAATAACAATATACTCTTTTTTGTTTTTTTGTCAATATATTTTAATAAATTTCTTTACCCCGATGGAAGTTTATGCAAAGTTAACGATAAAAATCAAAAGAAACCCCATTATTGTAATTTAAAAATGGGGTTTCTCTGCTTCTAAAATTCTCCAGCCACTATCCAATTAAAAGCTCAACGCGCCCTCCGGCTGGTTTTGCGCATAATTCCCGCCCAAATATCCTCTTGGCAGCATAGGCCGTCTTTCAAATCTGGATTTCATCTCATAAAACCCTTTCGTTTCCCCGCTTTCAATGATTCCCGTAAGGATTTCCAAAGCATGAAATGCCATATCACCATTTGTCCTGGGCACACGGCCTTTCCTTAAGGCCCAGGCCATCTCTGCCACTCCAAGACCTCTGTCATCACCATCGTATCCATGGGTATGTGGGAATACGATAGGCTCTGTCCGGCCTTTTAAGATGACCTTCACATCGCCGCCAAAGAAGTTGGGATCCTCCAGGAATATGATACCTTCCGTGCCGTAAAATGCCACATAAGGCTTTTCTGTGCGGATGCTTCTGGAATTAAAATGTAGCGTTCCCATACAGCCGCTTTTAAAGCGTAGAATACCCATAAGATACGTCTCTGATTCCTGGGAATAAGTCTCCCCAAAATTATCATTCTTTACAAAATAATGCTTCTGCTCCGGCATGAAAACGCCGGACATTCCGCACACTTCCTCCACCTCTCCAAGCACGTTAATCATGGCAGTGGTATAATAAATTCCCACATCAATCCCAATTCCGCCTCCCGCTTTCGCTGTGTAGGGAAATTTCTCAGCCAAAAGCCGGGCATCCCTTTGAAGGACAGCCACGCTGGATGTCACGGTTCCGATCATGCCCGATTCCACCAAGTACCTGGCGGTCTGCACAGCCGCCCCCAGAAATGTGTCCGGTGCGCTGCATAGCAGCTTCCCCTTCTCATCAGCCAGGGCTATCAGCTCTTTTGCCTGGGTAATGTCAGCTGCCAACACCTTTTCCGTATACACATGCTTCCCATTCTCCAGAAGGTTCTTTATCACCTGGTAGTGAGCGGCAGGATTGGTCAGATTCACTACGATTTCAATTTCGGTATCCTCCAGTATTTCTTCCATTGTCATGGCACGAATGCCGTAAGCAACAGCTGTTTCTTCTGCCAACTGGCGGTTTAAATCACAACATCCTGCTAATTCCAGGATTTCAAAGGTCTTTGACATGTTTTCAATATAGATCCGGCTGATAGCTCCGCACCCGATTACCGCTGTCTTTACTTTCTTTATACCTTTCATACGAAAGCCTCCTTATACCGCATTCTGCTCAATTACCTTTGAATACCAATGTCCGCTTTCCTTGATAATTCTTTCCTGGGTATTGAAGTCCACGAATACGATTCCGAAACGGCTGCTATATCCGAATGACCACTCAAAGTTATCATACAAAGACCACTGGAAATATCCCTGTACATTAACTCCCTGGGAAATGGCCTCCCTAAGTGCTGTTAAATGCCTGTGGAGATAATCCTTCCTTGCGCCGTCTTCCACTTTTCCTTCCATGGAAACCACATCCGGGAAGGAAGTTCCATTTTCCGTTATGTAGATCTTGTCAATTCCGTAATCATTCTTCATCCGCAATAGCATCGTTATCAGGCCTTGCTCTGTCACCGGCCAGTTTCTGTCATTGACAGGAACGTATTTGGGATTCTCTATCTTAAACCCAAGAGGCCATACGCTGTCATCTGCCTTCACATGAAAGTCATTGTAATAATTCAGGCCGATGAAGTCCAGCTTTTGTCCAATGAGCTTCATGTGTTCCTCTTTAAATTCCGGAAGTCTTACTCCCTTGGAACGGTAAAACTCAATCATTTCCTGAGGATATCTGCCATACACAATGGGCTCAGCAAACCAGCGGTTTAAATACCCATCTGCCCTGGCTGCTGCCTGGATATCCTCTGGCTTATCTGTAAGAGGAAGCCTTCCCATAAGGTTTAAGGTAATTCCAATTTCCCCATCACAGCCCTTTTTACGGAAATAATCCACCGCAAGGCCGTGACCTACATAAAGATAGTAAGACACCCGTACCGCAGTAGAAAAATCCCGGATACCAGGAGCCTGACGCCCTTCGGAATTGCCTAAGAACGCAGCACAATAAGGTTCATTTAATGTAATCCATTTCTTCACCCTGCCATGAAATGCATCTATAACAACCTTTGCGTATTCCAAAAAGTATTCCGGCATCTGAGGATTGGCCCATCCGCCTATATCCTGCAGGGCCTGAGGAAGATCCCAGTGGTATAACGTGATATACGGTTCAATTCCTGCATTTAAAAGTTCATCTATAAGATTGCTGTAAAATTCAAGCCCTTTTTCATTGACTTCCCCGTATCCCTTTGGAAAAATCCTGGACCAGGCAATGGAGAACCGGTAAGCCTTGATTCCCATATGCTTCATCAAAGCTACATCCTCTTTGTATCTGTGATAATGGTCGCATGCTATTTTTCCATCATCTCCATTTAACACATTACCGGGAACAAGGCAATACCTGTCCCATATTGTTTCTCCTCTTCCGTCTTCATCCCAAGCACCTTCAATCTGGTAAGACGCAGTAGCCGCCCCCCATGCAAAGCCTTCCGGAAACTGTCTCTGTCCCATGATTCCGACCTCCTTCTTATTCATCACGCTCTAGCAGCTCTACCACTACTTTCAGGCTGTCCAGCGCATCCATGAATGCATATCTTCCATTGCCTCTCCTGTACTCACCTTTTTGCAGCAGTTCCATTCCCCAATCCTCACAGGCGCTGATGGTCTTTTGCATACCTTTTACATTAAATGAAATATGATGGATTCCTTCACCAAACTGTTCTAAATGCTCCTTCCAGATGCTTGGCTCTTCATTAGGCTGGATCAGTTCCATCTGTAAATCTCCGAAATAGAAGAATGTCATGTAGCACTTTGCCTTTGGCGCCGGCTCTCCCCTGTACTGCGTCTTTGTAATCTCGAATTCACCGCTATTTACGGTTTCAGGTTCCTCTACCCCGAAAAAGCGTGCAAACTCCTTTTTTGTCTTCTCAATATCATTTACCAGAAATCCAATCTGTGCCAGTCTCATGTCCTCAATTGGTTTGTCCATAATTATTCTCATCCTTTCAATTTACGCATTTTCCATTGTTTTTAATTTCTCTATCGCTTCCATCAAACCTTTTATGTAAGCAGTATCCGCATAGCGCACCTTGTGGCCCCAGTCTCTGTCACCTTCAATGCCAGGCACGTGGTCACTGACCATAAAGCCGTCAAATCCTGAATGCATCAGTGCATATACCACCTGGAAGGGATCGAAATTCCCTTCTCCCAGGAAACATTCCTGGAATTTAGGCACCGTACCTTGTACATCCCTCATGTGGGCATAAATCAGCTTTTTCCTTGGCCCGAAATAGTCAATGGCATCAAAAATGTTCTTTGCCCCGCCTTTCATCTGGGAAAAGGTTCCGATACAGAACAGCAATCCCCAATTCGGGCTGTCAATCATGGCTTCCGCCCGTTTATAGCTGTCCACATCAATAAACATCCTTGCAATTCCTGACAGGCTTTTTATTGGCGGGTCGTCCGGATGCAGAGCCATGGTCACATGGTATTCCTCCGCCACCGGTATGACCCGTTTCATAAAATATTCAAAATTCTCCCACAGCGTTTCCACGTCAGGCACCATCACATCTCTTCTCTGGCCAAAATCCGCCATATCATCAATGCCCTGCTTCTGTTTTTCTAAGTCAAAGGCCTGCACAGAAGCGCCATACCTTCCTACGGGAGCGTGATTTTCCGTTCTCCAGACAAAGGACGGTGAAAAGTGATACCCCAGCACGGGGATCCTGACACGGCCCAGGCTGCGGATGGATTCACAGACATTTTCAATCTGCTTATCTCTTCCCTCCAGACCCAGCATCGCTTTGTCATAAAAAGAAATTGGCATGTTTTCCATTGCTTCCACGATTACACCGTACCGGTCGCATCGTTCTTTAAAACGAGCCAAATCATCGTACTTCCAGTACTTATCCGCAGGCAGATCATAAGGGAGGTTGAACTGTACTCGGTCAATCCCCATCTGCCTTGCGTTGGTCAGGATCTCCTGATCCACACTCCGAATCTGTCCATATGCTAATCTCATCATAACCTGTCAGCTCCATATCCGGTCCAGAGAGGTCTCCTGGTTCCATTCATCGGTAGATACCCATACATCTTTGCCCTTCATAGGCCCGTGTTCACGGATCAGTTCCTCGTTTAAGGACTCAATTCCAAGACCAGGTGCATCCGTCACTGCCGTAAAGCCATCCTGCACAATAGGCTTCACCGGTCCTATGATCAAATCCTGCCACCACTCAGAATCAAAAGCGTCATGCTCCTGTACAAAGAAATTCTCACTGGCAGTAGCCATATGGGCACCAGCTAAGGCTGATATGGGGCTTTCACACATATGGAGTGCCATAGATACTCCATATCTGGCCGCCATATCACCCAGTTTCTTGGTTTCCAGGATTCCTCCGGAAGTCAAGAGGTCCGGATGCACCACATCCAAGGCACCTGCCTCAAAAAGAGGTTCAAAGGTCTCTGTCAGGTACATATCCTCTCCCGTTGCAAGGGGAGAAGTCGTTGCATGCTTTAGTTCCTTGTATTGATCCGTCAGATACCAGGGGAGCATATCCTCCAGCCATGCCAGGTTATATTTTTCAAGCCTTCTTGCAATCTTAATCATATCCGGAAGAGGAAAATGCCCGAAATGGTCAATGGCCAATGGCACTTTTGTACCAATCACGTCCCGCACCCTTCCAATGTATTCATCCAGATGCGCCAGCCCTTGTTCCGTCACATGCATATTGGTAAAGGGGTGTGAAATCCGGTTAAAATCATACAATGCCGCATTGGCTGCAGAACCTTCAGCCCTTGTACCGGTTCTTGAAACCCGGCGTACTTCTTCCTCCACAGCCCGCAGCTCATTGACCCAGTCTAAGGGACCGGAATAATTCCCCTCCTGCGCCATAAGAAGCTCCACACTAAGGATCTTTACTGCCGTAAATCCCTGATCCATATATCCTTTTAAGATTTGTCCCACTTTCTCAGGCTCCATTAAGATGCCAGTGGCCCTGCCTTCCTCAATATGGGTATCTGCATAGAGCCTGACCTTATCCCGGAACCTTCCTCCCAATAGCTGATACACAGGAACCCCGTACGCTTTACCTGCCAGATCCCAGAGGGCCAGTTCAATGGCACAAACGCCTGCAGACTGTCTGGACTGACCACCGAATTGCTTGATTTTTCTAAAAATACGATCTACCTCACAGGGATTCTCACCAATAATCCTGCTCTTTAAATATTTTAAATAAGTGGCGCTGGCGCCGTCACGCATTTCCCCATATCCGCTGATTCCCTGGTTGGTGTCAATTCTCACCAGATAACAACCCCAGGGAGGAAGATCCACCTTGGTGAATTTTACATCCGTGATCCGTAACATAGACGGATTGGAGCTTTGCCTTACAAAATTCAGACACTCTTCATAATTAATATCTGTCCGACCGCTCTTATGTTCCATCGTCAACCTCCTGTCCATTCCAACTCTTATTCACTATTTTCTAATCATTCATTACTGCCCAGCCAGCTGCAGTTAACCTTTTACCGCACCGTCTGCCATACCCTTGACAAAATACCTGTTGCATGAAAGGAAAATAAGGAGTACCGGAAAAGCTACTATGGCCGATGCAGCCATCGTGGAACCCCAGTCCACCGCAAACTCTCCTGCAAACATGTGGATAGCAATGGGAAGTGTTCTTGTCTTAGTCGATGTACTCAAGTTCAAAGCAAAAAGGAATTCTTCCCATGCATGGATGTAGGTGTAAATAGCCACAGAGATCAATCCCGGTTTTGCAATGGGCAAAACCACTCGAAACAGCGCCCCGATTCCTGTACAACCATCAATTTTAGCTGCTTCCTCCAGTTCCTTTGGCACTGTCTCAAAAAAGGAACTGAGCATGATAACACCCATAGGAATCGTCAGTGCCAGATCTGCCAGGATCAGTGAAAAATGAGTATCCAAAAGCCCTGTTTTTGCAACCAGGAAATACAAGGGGATGATGATTACCACACTGGGAATCATCTGTCCGAACAGAAGGGCAATCTTAAGCACTCCATGTCCCCTAAACTTATATCTGCTTAAGCCGTAACCTGCCAGAATGGAAATAAGCAATGTAATTACAACCACACTGACCGTAATGATGATGCTGTTGACAAAAGCGTCAAACATCTTGGAATTAGTAAGTACATTAACATAATTGCCCAATGTAGGTGTGTCTGGGATGATCTGAGGAGGGATATCATACTGTTCCGTAGGAAGCTTGATGGATGTGGACAGCATCCAGATTGCCGGGAACACGGCTGCCAGAATTACAAGAAGTAAGATTGCATAGGTGCAAATCTGCCAGACAATATTTGTTCTTGTTACAGATTTTTTCATTTTCACCATGTTAATTCCCCTCCTTTTCTCTTGTAAGATAGAGATATACAAGACTTACGAACATAGATAACGCAAACAATACCGCACTGGCTGCACTGGCTATCCCGAAATCATAATCCATGAATGCCCGTTTATAAATGTACATGGCCATAACTTCTGTCTTATGAGCTGGTCCGCCCTCTGTCATTGCGTAAATAAAAGTAAATGCATTCAGGGTCCAGATGATCATTAACAGGGTTGTCGAATAGCAGGTTGCGGCGATTGATGGCCAGGTCACATTTTTAAAGATGCCAAATACATTTGCTCCATCAATAACCGCAGCCTCTTTCAAATCCTTGGATACACTCTGAAGGGATGCCTCGATCATCAGCAGGATGAACGGGAACATCTTCCATGTGTTGACTGCAATGACAGACCACATGGCAATCTTGGGATTGGACAGCCATGTCTGGTTCTTTTCAATGATTCCCAGAGAGCTGAAAATGAAGTTGATAATACCATAATCAGCATTGTACATCCACTTCCACACAGCGGAACCGATGATGCTGGGAGTTACCCATGGGATCATTAACAGGATACGAATAAGAGTCTTCCCTTTCACAAATGGCTGATGAAGGATCAAAGCCATGATAAAGCCCAGACCAAACTGGAAGAAAACACTTCCAAACGTCCATACTAACGTATTTGTGATAGAACCAAGGAACACCTTATCCTCAAACAACTTTTTGTACTGGGAAATGCCGCAGAAAACAGGAGCTTCCAGGAACAGGGTGTTGTTAAAGAACCCCATGACCAACGTATAAAGCAACGGATATATCATGACTACTGCAACGGTAATCACAGCAGGAAGTACATATCCGGCTCCTGAACGTTTGATTTTTCTAAGCATACTTTCATTTCACCTTTCTCTTTTAAAAGGCAGGCCCTGCCTGTGAACAGAGCCTGCCTGCCCCACTTCGGTTTACTTTAACAGTTTCGTTGTTGCCTGATCTAACAGACCGCTGGCTTCCTCGGCAGACATATCCTCAGAAAGCATCAGCTGAAGGTTATCCATGATAGCCTGGCGGATACCTACAATGTTCTCAACTGCCGGAAGTGCATTCGCATACTGTAAAGCGTCTGCATTTGGCTTGATGATTTCTTCCGGATAGTCTGTGTAACGGGCCGCTACTTCTGCCGTACCTGTGAAAGTATTTGTATAGATAGCTGCAATATCAGGTCTGCTAAGGAATTTCACAAATTCCCATGCCGCTTCTTTCTCCTTGCTGGATTCTGCAACCGCTACAGACCAGCCTCCTAAAATGGTGTTCCTCTCAGCACCGTTCGCAGTGGGAACCATGGTGCATGCAAAATTCAAATCCGGATTTGCCTTCACAATTTCAGCCAAGTCATAAATGCCGCTTAAGTACATCGCAATTTTGCCGCTGGCAAACAGGGTGCGGTTTGCAATGTTGTCATTCTCCAGTAAGGATGCAGGTGCATAAGCTGCCAGATCCTTATAAAGCTGTGCCGTCTGGACCGCCACATCACTTCCAAGCGCAGATGCAGTATTGTCAGCATTCAAAATATCACCACCGGAAGAACGGAGCATGGTTATGTACTGGAAAGAGAAATTCGAGTAATTTGTTCCGCAGAGGCCATAACCATATACATCACCGTTCGTACATGCAGCCGCAACCCCTTTTACCTCATCCCAGGTTGCAGGAGGTGTTTGATATCCTGCTGCCGACAGGATGTCCTTGTTATAGAACATAACATATGTTTCACTGCGGAATGGAAGGCCATAGAGTTTTCCGTTCACAGTGGAGGCATCATTAGCACCTTTGACGAACTGATTCACATCCAGGGAATCCTTTGCCACGTATTCATCAAGCGGTGCAAGCAAACCTGCATTACCGAACGTGGTAACCCAGTCCAGCGCGCAGGACAGGACATCTGGAGCCGTACCATTTTTAAGCGCTAGCATGTATTTATCATTTGCAAGATCTGCCTGGAACTCCGCTTCAATCTTAATATCAGGGTGTTCCTTGTTCCATATAGCCTCTACCTCCGGCCAAACAGCCTCCTGCCAGTTGCCATCCCAAAATTTAATGGTAACGGGTTTTCCTGAAGCCTCTGTTTTCTGATCAGACTGGGGAGCCGGACTCTCAGATTTCTGTTCTCCCTTTGCTGAAGAGCATCCGACCATAAGTCCTAATGCCATTGTTGCTGCCATAGTCATACTTAATGTTCTCTTCACTACCTTTTTCATGTTTTTCCTCCTTGCTCTTTTTACCCTTTTTCTAAAATGTTAACGTTTTCATTTTATTACAACTACATACTAGCAAATACTTGTGCATTTTGCAAGCTTTTTTTAACTTATCATTTAATTTTTAATCGTTTTTGAACATTTTATTTTTATAAACGTTTTCATTTTTAGCCACTTTCCTGCCTTGAAAGTGATTTTCAGATATGATATAATGAAAAAAGTACAAATATTTTCATAAGAAGGGATTAAAAATGAAAACCATAAAAGATGTAGCAGCTTACTCTGGCGTTTCTTTAACCACTGTATCCCGAGTAGTTAATGGCTCTGATAAAGTCTCTCCCAAAACCAAAGCCAAGGTTGACCAAGCCATAAAGGAACTGGGATATTTTCCTAATAATGCAGCCCGCTCACTGGTAAAGAAGCAAACAGATTCCATTGCTATCCTGCTGCGCAATATACATGATCCTTTTTTCACTGATCTTATTCGCGGTATTGAAGACGCCTCCGCTCTTCTTGGGCGTAACGTCATATTCTGCAGTCCGGGAAGAGATGAGAAAGTCAGGGACCGCTATATTGAATACCTGACAAATGGTATTTCAGACGCCATCATCTTATATGGTTCACTTTTTTCAGACAAAGCAATGATTGAGCATCTGCAAGAAGTGGGATTTCCCTTTTTGTTGATAGAAAACAACTTTCAGATGATGCCGGTTAACCAGTTCCTTATTGACAATGTAACTGGAGCAAAGGATGCGGTGAATTATTTAATCAGTCATAATCATAAGCGTATCGCCCATGTGATGGGCAATCCAAATAAAAAAGTCATCTTGGAGCGTTTCAGCGGCTACATGGAGACCATGCAGGACAACGGTCTGATAATCCAGGATTATTATATCCAGAATACCCTTAATGACTCTTCACTCTCTCTGCCCAATTTCAGGGAAATGATGGCCCATCCAGAAGGTGAACGGCCCACCGCTATTTTCTGCAGCAATGACAAGATTGCCATGCAGGTAATTAACGAGCTGCAGCAGTCTGGTTTTAAGGTACCTGAAGATGTTTCTGTTGTAGGATTTGATAATCTGATTACATACGGCTTTTCCTACCGGGGACCGAGGATCACCAGCATTCAGCAGCCTTTGTATCAGATTGGGTACGACAGCATCCTGTCCATAGATGGGATGCTTCAGGGCAGTATCACAACACCTATTAACAAATTCTACCAGGCTACTTTGGAGGAACATGAGACGGTGTGCTTTTGCACGGAATAAATGATAGGCGGATTTATTAAGGAAACTACCTGGCCATAAGACAGCTTGAGATTTTAAATGGGCTTATTATTGAATTTAATAAAAATTGAATGACGCAGCAAAAAAGGTCTTATTACCCCTTTTTGCTGCGTCATTCAACGTCTTCACATAATTAATCAATGTATATTTATATATTCTCCACCCCCACCGCCTTAATCCATGGGAACCCGCATCCACGCATCATAAATTTGATCCTTAAACGCCATTTCCTCACCAATCACCGGAAGATTGCACACACAGTTGCCTTCTTTGGCCTCCTGCAGATACCCCCGTTTTAAATCTTCCGTCGAGATAAGCAGCGTCTTTCTCTCATCCGTAAAAAGCTCCGGATTCATCAAATATACTGCCGCGGTCACATCCCAGTTATAAAAACCGCCGATGCCATAGTCCTCCTCATTATACCCAAACCAATAATCAGTTTTCTCACGGATGTATGCAGCGGCCCTGTTATCTGAATTGAATAAACGTTCCTTATACTCATCCCTTGTAAACAGCACCTTCAGGCAATGATTCCCTGTAATCACCGAGACATTCCTTCCTTTCGTAAGCACCGTCCACGTGGCAAAGGGATCACAGGAGAAATTCAGCTCGTCCATTACCTTTTTCTCAAACACAAGCGGGCTTGTAATCCCACCCATTACCACGATTTCTTTTACCTTCTCAAAAAAATGGTTGTCCCTTTCATAAGCCCCCCGGAGATTTGTAAGGGAACCGGTTGCAAGAATCGATAAAGATCCTGCATACTGATCCGCCATCTCTGCAAGGTAATCTGCTGCTTCACTTTCGTATGCCCCGCATCTTTCCCCGCCCATTTTCACCGGAATGTCCTCACGTCCCAAATCCTTTAACATGTTTCTACAGGTGTTGTATACAACATCCAACCGATTATTTCCATAAGTTGCCGTAATCCCGTGCACTTTCGCTTCCGGGCAGCCAAGAAGGTACATGAACGCAAGACCATCATCAACATCACAGTCCTTTACCCCAAATGTATTGTCACAGTCAAATATCACATGCTTCATCTAATTTTACGCTCCTCTCCGAAACCAAGTTACTCCGTTTTCCTCTATAGAAATACCGGTCCGGTCTCCTTCTTCCAGTCCCAGCCTCTCCAGTTCATGACTCATGACCTGACTTACTATCACGCCCTCCGGTACCTCTATCTTCACTTCCGCCATCTCTCCCATAAATGCAATTCCGGTAATTGTATAGGTTCCCTCTCTTTCAAGGGTTACGGAATACGGCCGGATCATGGCCTCATAATCCCCGTCTTCCAGTTCTGAACTCATCTCAAACAGACTGCTATAAAACCTGTGATTTATCATTCTTCCCTTCACATAGTTCACCCTGCCGAAATATTCCGCCACTGCCTTTGAAACCGGATGACGGAACATATTCCTTGGCGTGTCGTACTGTAAAATCTGTCCCTCATTCATGAGCGCAATCCTGTCCGACATCTGCATTGCTTCTCTTTTCTCATGGGTCACAAGAATCGTGGTAATCTTCCGTTCCTGATGCAGTTTCTTCACAAGATTCCCCATCTTCAGCCTTAAGCATTCATCAAGTCCAGAAAACGGTTCATCTAAGAGCAGCACTCGCGGATTTGCAGCAAGAGCCCTTGCCAGTGCAACTCTCTGCATCTGCCTCCGGATATTTCCTTTATCTTCCGGTTCTCAAAGCCCGTAAGCTGTACTTCTTCCAGCAGCTTTTTCACCGTTTTCTTCCGAACATCTTTCGGTACTTTTTGAAGCTCCATGGGAAATGCAATGTTCTGTTCCACTGTCATGTGGGGAAACAGTCGTAAATCCTGAAATACGATGACCGTCCCTCTTTTCTCAGGCGGAATCCCAGCAACCGATGCATTCTGGATCCGGATATCTCCCTGTTGGATTTCCAGAAGTCCGGCTATGCTTTTCAAAAGCGTTGTCTTTCCGCACCCGGAAGCACCAAGAAGCGAGATGAATTCCCCTTCCCGTATATCCAGGCTGATCCCATTAAGAATCACTTTTTTCTGCAGTACTACTTTTAAATCTTCAACCATAAGGCTCATTGTTTCTCTCACCCTTTTCCCTTGTCGTCTCATTCCGATGTATAAAATTCTCCGCCCCCGTGTTTCATAAAGCGGCCTGCCGCCCACTCAAACACTCCAAACACCAGCAATGTCACGCCTAGAAACAAGGTGCTGTAAATACAGGCTATGTTTCTATTTCCGCTCTGCAGATAAGGAACCATAAGGATCGTAAAGGTCTTTACATTTCCCCCGCCAATCATCAGCGTGAGAAAATACTGGCTGAAGGAAACGATATAGGACATACTCACCGCGGAAAGAATCACAGGCATTAACATCGGCAGAGACGTTTTATAAAAGGCTTTAAAAGGGGAGGCCCCCAGGACTCTGGCCTGTTCTTCCAGCCTGCTTCCTACAGCCGCCGTCCCATCCATGATGAGGCGTATCGCATAAGGGAGTGAACAGATCAGATGAGCAATGATGACCCCTGTAATCCGGTTATTAAGCCCCATTTTAATAAATGTAATCTGTATCCCCATTGCAAATACAGTGGCAGGAACCATAAATGGAAGGATGGTAAAAAAATACACCACCTGTTTTCCAGGGAAACGGTATAACAATATGGCTCTCGCCGTCATAATGCCGATCACCGCTGATAAGACTGCTACAACCGTGGAAATTAAAATGCTTGACCAGAGGATTTGCAAAAGCTCCTTTTTTCTTCCTGCTATTTCAAAGATCGCTCTCTTTGAAAACACCTGAGGCGCCAAATCCGGCCATGTCCACCGTTCTGTAAAAATCCATAATAACAGAGTGACCGCCGGAACAAGAATGGCAGCCAGCAAAACGAACTGTGTAATGCTTATAAATATTGACTTTCTTTTATTCTTCATAGTTTATTGTTCTTCCGTTAAACATTTCACACTTTTCCGCATCATCAAAAAATATAGCAGCGAGCTGATAAGGGAAATCGCAATAATAATTCCATTTAAAGCCATGGCATAAGGCCGGTTTCTTAAATCCGGATGAATGTACTCCTGATACGCAAGAACTGGTAATGCCTTGGGAACCGTGGCCCCAAGCAAAAGGGGAAGCTCATATGCTCCCAGAGCGAATACAAAAATAATCAAAAATCCGCTTATTATTGTATTTCTGCACAAGGGCAGCGTCACCCTCCAGAACACCGTCCACGTTTTCGCTCCAAGGTTTGTCGCCGCTTCTCCCAGACTTCCGTTAATATTTGCCATCAGCGCGATGACGAAATAAATAATAAAGGGAATTTCTTTCCACAGATATGCCATGATGATTCCGATCCCGTGAGGATCATAGATAAGCATGGGAAACTGCTGCTGTTCCTGTATCATGCCAAGCGCATAGGCAGCCCTGGCCAGGATTCCGTTCCTGGAAAAAATGTTGATAATAAACAGTGCCGTAACCACATGAGGCACAATGATCGGAAGCTGAATGATACGCATAACTGCTACCTGAGTCTTCTTTCCCATCACGCATACGCCGCAAAAAAATACGCCGCCTGCCGTTGCAAGAACCGATGAAAACAACGCAATCCTGAGGCTGTACAGCACCGATCTCATCATATCCGGCCGTGACAGAACCTCTTTATAATACAAAAGTGTTGGCTTCTTTAACCCAAAAGCTGGAATTACCCCTAAACTTTGGGTAATTCCAGTTACTAATCCAATCATAAACAAAAGGGTAAGCAATATTTGGGGAGCCAAAAGAACATATGGCATCAGCTTATCTTTCATTATTTTCCTGCCACTTCTTCGGTCCATATTTCTTCAATTATGGGAACAAGCTCAGCCGGCATTTCCGGAAGACGTTTTGATAACAGCTCTTCCTGGGGAATCGTTCCCTTTCCAAGGTCCACCCCATCAAATGATGCTTTCTGCTCCTTTGAAAGCTTTGAATTATCAAGAACCGGAATGACTTTTAATGTATCATAACGGTCAGCCTGAATTTCCGGAGACAGCATTTCATTGATTGCCACCATTGCTCCTGCCTTATTCCCTGAATTTGCCGCAATGGCCATAAAGTTGGTATTACCGATGGTCCCTTTCTCAAACTGGAACGACTGTGTTGTCTGCGTATATGCCCCGTCCGCTATCTTAACAGCAGTTCCGTAGGCATCATAGGTCATGTTCAGCACAACCTCTCCGTCTGAAAACATATTGTCCAGGGTCGTTGAGGAATCCGGGAAGGTTTTTCCTTCATTCCATAAGTACGGATTCAGCTCCCTTAAATATGCCATTGCAGGTTCCACAGCAGCTTTTACCGTTTCCTTATCCCCTTTCATATCCAAAAACTGTTCGTAGCCGCAGATTTCATAGATTATATTTCTAACAAACGCACTTCCTGTAAAATCCGGAAGCGCCGGATAAGTCACCTTTCCCGGATACTTCCGGACAAACTCCTTAAAGTCTTCGGCGCTTTTGGGCATGTCCGGGGTTACAGCCGTATCCGCAATCATCACGATCTGCGCTTTTCCATAAGGAGCTTCAAATCCTTCAATGGGATACGCAAAATCCAGTGTTACATCTTTGGACTTTGCATCTACATAATCTTGAAAATTGGGAAGTTTATCCACGAAAGGCCCATAGAGCATATTGTTTTCTTTCGCAGAACGGAAGTTTTCTCCGTTGATCCAGATCATGTCAATGCTTCCGTTCTTTTCGCCCGCCTGGATTTCTCCTGACAATTGGCTTAACACCTGATCAATATCCATTGGAACACGTTCCATGGTAATGTCATACGTTTCCTTCATTGCCGGTGCGAAGGTATTGTCCAGCCATTCATTCAGCTTCTCATCCCCGCCCCATCCATAAAATGTAACGGTAGTGCCCTTTGCTTCTTCCTTCATTGTTTCGAAGGACATCTCTTCGGTTACTGAAGCCGTTTTATTCTCTTCTTTTGGTCGTTCATTGTTCCCGCAGGCTGTCATGGAAAAAGCTATCGCAACTGCCAGAAGTGCTGCCGAAATTCTTTTTTTCATCTCTTTTCTCCGTTTTTCACTGTTTTACCGCAGGCTTATTATTTTACAAATGCTGCCTGGACGTCACCGTCTTTTGCCCCGTTTTCAATGATAAACAGATTCTTTTCATCAAAACCAGCATCCTTTAACACGGAAATCGCTGTCTTTGCGCATTTATTTCCGCTGTAGCATAAGAAATATACCGGCTCTTCTTTATTAAGCTTCTCTGCTGCCAGTTCATACATTGCTGTCTGTGCATCGGCACTTTCAAAATCCTTTAAATTAACCTGAAGAGAATTTTCCAAATGGCCTCCTGCATATGTATCATCATCACGTACATCCACGATCTGTGCGTCCTTCTTTGCAATCACATCTGCTGCTTTTGCATACTGCCAGTCTATGCCTTCTTCCGCACGGTTTGTTGTCAGCGCACCTTTTTCTTTTGCCAGGGCTTTTGCTCCCCCTTCAACTGTGTAGATAAGACCTGCATCGATTCCAGCCTCCTCTAACACCTTTGTTGACTTCTGAGCCCCTCTTTGCCCGCTGTTGCAGATAATATAGATTTTCTCTCCGTCCTTTAAGTTTTCTTCCGCATATGCTTTCATCTGATCTGCCAGGGATTCGTCTTCCAGAGGGAAGATAGGACACCATTCCGAATTGGCAACTCTTCCTGCCCCGTAATTTGACCACTCCCTTACATCAAGGACATGTGTTTTCCCGTCAGCTGCCGCCTTTACTGCATCCTCTGCAGGTACAAACTGGTATTCCTCTTTCCCTGTGTTTTCTGCTGCTGATGTAACTTCCCCTGCCGTTGTGCCTTCTGCTGCCACTGTGCTTTCCACTGCTGCGGATTCTTTCTTCTCTCCCGTAATTCCAGAACTGCATCCTGCAATCATGGATACTGTCATTGCTGACACTAAAACTGCTGATAAAAACTTCTTTTTCATAAATACTTCCTCCTTGGTTTTCGGTGCGTATATATTTTTTCAGCACCGTGTTATGATGATTATTAAGGCAATTCCTCTTCATTTAAGCGGAACCGCCATAGTTACCGATTCGTTTATTCCATATATTTATATATCAACGATCAGCCAACAAATCCTGCTATTTTATCCAGGAATCCATGGCTTAAATACGCCTCCAGCTTACAGGCTGTAGATTCATTGATTATTTCTTTGTCCGGCTGCTTATATTCTACCCAGGCCATTGCACACCAGGTGATACCCCGCAGACACGTAATGGGGATATATGCCCAGGTCCGTTCTTTCAGACCGTCAACATTAAATCTACCTGCAGCCTTTTTGATATACGCATCTGTAAATTTCTCCATCTGTTCACTTTCTAAAATCACATCGGTCTTCCAAAAAGTTGTTGTGGGTGCAAGAAAGTGACCCAGATCCTGTGCCGGATCACCGTAAATCGGCTTTTCCCAGTCAATTAAGTAATTCCCTTTTCCTTCCCCGTTAATAAGAAAATTCGTAGAGTTCAGCTCTGTGTTAATGCAGCACCGGTGGCCTGGCTTTGTCAGACTGTCTGCCCTTTCCCAGCCTCTGTCAAGCATCCTGCGTATTTTTCTTTTCTTCCCTTCGTCCCCAAGAGCGGACTCTTCATACGTACGAAACATCTCCTCGCATTCTTCCAAAATTGCTTTTAAAGGATTGTCCGGAGCTACCAGCGGCGTCTTCTTTCCAAGGTCAATGCTGTGTATATCCGCGAGGCAGTCTGCTGCATAAAGCAGTTCTTTTTCATAATCCAATGCATGTCCGGGAAGGTACTCCATTACCATTACTCCAAAGGGAAGCTTTTCCTTCGTTCCATCCACATATAAGGGTCTTGGCGTGCGTCCCGAATCTTTTAACAGCTCCAATGCCTGGAACTCATAGCCAATCTGATCTTCAAGATGCATTTGGCTTCCAAAATTTACCCTCAGAATCAGCTTCTTCCCTGTCACCGGGTGAAGAAACAGGTAGTTTCTGTTATATTCACCCTGAGCCAGCATCCGGTATTCTTCTGTAACCTCCTTAGGAAGCCCCAGTCTTTCCCGGTATCCTTTCCACTTGATGTATTCTTCTAATCCCTGTACCTGATCCATCTCAACACCTCCTATCTGATATCCCGGTACATATCCGAGATACGTTCTATGGAAGCTCCGTCCCGGTACATTTTTCGAAGCCGGTTCATTTTCCACATGAGCTTCAGTTTTGGTACGGTCCCTTTTGGAAAACGCCTGTCCGATGTATAAATTCTTCTCCCTGCCATCCCAAGCTTCACCCGTTTTTCCTTTAATGTCAGTGAGAACTGGTAGTCTTCCATGATCGGAATCTCAGGAAACATTCCAACTTCAAAAAATAATTCCCGGTCTACAAAAATCCCCTGGTCTCCAAACATGACCTTCCGGTCCTTAACTCTATGGTTAGAAATCACCCTGCATGTAAACATGAAAAAGTTATGGGAGTGAAATGCTATCCCAAAACAACCGGCTCGGTGATCCCTCATCACCCGCCTGATTTCCGCCAGTGGCTTTGGCGGAAGCTCACTGTCACAATGAAGGAAAAACAGAATATCTCCGCAGCTTGCTTTTGCTCCTGCGTTCATCTGCCTTCCCCTGCCTTTTTCACTGTGCAGCACGGTATATCCGGGATCTATTAATTCCAATGTACGGTCTGTACTTCCCCCATCCACAAACAATATTTCACATTTTCCCTGCAATTCCTTTAACTGCTCCTGAAACATTACAATTCTTTTTTCTTCATTATATATAGGGATAATAATTGAGATCGGAGTGATTCCAGCCGCATACCGCCCGGTTTCCGACTGCTTCAGTTCCTTCCTTACGCGCATCCGTTTCCGATACTCTTTTAAATCCGATGGAGTGTCCAAATCCCAAAGCTTCTTCGTATAGCCCACCGTAATTCCGGACTGGGAAAGAGCCTTTATGGTTTCCTCCAAGACCGCCCCATGTCCATACTGGTCAAGACCAAAGGCTTCCCGTCTGGCTTTCTTCATCCCTACGAGATAATATCCTCCGTCATGTGTTTTCCCGAACACCACATCCTTGGTTTTAAGCACTTCAAATGCCCGCATTAGATCACCGGAACGCAGTTCTGGCACATCCGTTCCTATCAGAATGCATTCCTCATAACCCATAGCAAATACTTCTTTAAATGCCCGGTACATCCGTTCCCCCAGATGTTCCCCCTGCTGCGGAAAGTACCCTTTTTGCTTTCCCATTATTTCCTTTAGATATCTCTTTTGTTTATCTTCTTCCGCGGTATAACAGACAAAAAAATTTGCCCGGCACTTTTCACATTCCTTATTCATGTCTTTCAAAAAACAAATATGAAGATTTGCACATTGCTGCGGACTAAGCTGGGGCATCATCCTGGTCTTTGTTATTCCCGGAATTGGTACTCTTGTAAATATGATAATTGCCCGTCTCATTTATATAATCTTTCCTAAAATTTCTAGTGTATCTTCCACTACCTTGGGGCAGAACTGAAGAAGCAGCCCCTGCTCCATCACCTTTGCCAGCTCTTCCTTCTTTGAAATATCATGCCCCAGTAATTCACGGCAGATACAGGAAGGATATCTCTCCCCAAACAGCCTCTTAAATTCCCCGGTTTTCTGCATCATTATCTGCTTTTGCCCGGTATCTCCCTCTTCACTATGCCCGTATTTCATTCCAAGCACCATCAAAGCCCCTGTAACAGCGCCGCATGTTTCCCCGCACTGCATACCTCCCCCAAAGGAGGCAGAAACCTTCCTAAGCAGTTTCTTATCGGCTTCTAATTCATCCGCAAACGCCCCTGCAACTACCTGAGAACAGTCAATTCCCTGGAGGAATAGTTCCTGGATTTCTTCAAAAGTGATATGCTGTCTTTCATAAGTACCCATTCTTATTTCTCTCCTTTTTGTCTTTGTTTTTCCACGTATATTTTTCTTGCCATTACAATGAACGCAGACAATGCAAACAAGATCATAAGCCCTGTTACAAATAATTTTGCACCACCTGTCAGCATTCCTCCCACATAGGAATACACAATGGTCGCCGGAAGCTGACCGATACCGGTTGCAAGAAAGAAGGAGCCAAATGACATGGATGTTAGTCCTGCCCCATAGCTTACAAGGTCAAAGGATACAAAGGGTAAAAGACGGCAGACCAAAATCGTACTTTTTCCATACTTTTCAAAGAAAGCATCCACCTGTTTTAATCCGGCCTTGCTTGTAAACCTTTCTGCCACATCTCTTCCCAGAACTCTTGAGATATAAAAGCATAGCGCAGCTCCCGCCATGGCACTTGTCCATGAAAGGATCGCTCCCTGCCACCAGCCAAACAGGTTGGCATTTGCAAAGGTTATGAGAAAGGCTGGCAGAGGTGCCGCTATTGACTGAAATATCATAAGTCCAAAGGATATCACGGCCGCATACGCCCCCCAGGATGCGATGAAATCTTTCACCACTCCAAAATCGCCGCTTGCAAACATTTTAAATACCAGATTCATGGTTCCTTTTACTGATGGTATCCCATAATAACTTGCTATCGCAGCCCCAATCCCTAATATCAACACGAATTTCTTAATCCATTTACTCTTTTTATCCATTATTTTTCTCTCTCCGGTATTTTGTCATCATTCGGTTTACCACAGATCTGCCTGTGTCCGGCCCCTCGTTTCTCTCTAGTATTTCTAAAAGAATATGCTTTGTATCCTTGTATCCCTTTCTTACAAAGTTCCCTGAACAGGAAGCACAGTAAGTATATATGGTCTTCTCACTCTCCTGCCCGATGCTGCATACCATCTGTTTTGCCAGATCCTTTTCTTTGTTCCCGGCGCAGCCTCCAAGCCCGCAGCACTGCACATGAGCGATCAGATCCGGTTCTTCCTTTAAAAACGCCCGTATGAAGTCCAACTGCTCTTTATTTTCCCTGTCCGGACAAGGCGGAAATATGGTAAGTCTTCCTTCAATCATTTTCCCGATTCCAAGCTCCTGTAATTTTTCATATATACTTACTACATTTACGTTCAGGCGAGGTTTTAAATAAGCATAGCAATTTGGACAAAGGGTAATCACTTCGTCCACACCGATTTCTCTAAGCTTTTTCTCAATTCTTCCAATAATCTCTTCTTCCTGCTTCTCCATTCCAAGCTCTGCGATGGGCTTTCCGCAGCAGTCAAATACTGTCCCAACATCTGCTCTTTCCCGAAACAGTTCCATCAGGTACTTGGTCGTCTTGGGATAATAAGCCGGAAAATTACAGCCGGGAAAAAGGACGCTCTTCTTCGCCCCAAGACCGTAATTCTGAAATAAATAGTTCTGTTTCTCCCTTACAAGCATTCCGTATCCCTTTTCACGAAGCTGTCCATCATTCCTCCGGACCTGCTCCTTTCGCATTCCTAAAACGACTTCTCTTCCGTCGATACCTTTGGGACAGACTTCAGAACATCTGCCGCATAAAAAGCAATGATAAGAAAGCTCCTCCAGCTTTTCTTTATCACCAATATCTATTTTGTATTTTTCCAGAAAGAGACAGTGCTGCCGGCAGATATGGCAATGAATGCATGCATCCGGATCCATGATTCTCGGCTTATCTTCCATCCTGACCCTCCTGTATGTATCTCTTTTTTAAGAATACTCCCATTCCCATCACTCCAATTGCCAATACCGCCGCGATCCCCATATACAGCATCCGGTTTTCTTTGTCCGCAAGCCCAGCCGTACCAACTGTGTACATCGCAGTACCCGGAAGCATGAAAACCAGAGAACCGATTATGTAAGTGCTGAATTTAATATCTGTAATGCCGTAGGCAAAGTTTTGAAGGTTATAGGGAAATACCGGTACAAGCCTTGTAATGATGAGGACAAACAACTGGTTTTTTCCCGAATTGTCAAACAACCATTTATTTAAATATTTGTTCTTTATTACCATTGGCCTGACAGCGTCTTTTAAAAAAAAAACGCCCAGCCGCAAATGCAAGAACCGCCCCGATTGTGGTTGCCGCGGAACAACATATTGTCCCCAGCACGGGTCCAAATAAGAGACCGGCAAAAATTGCAAATGTGACCCCCGGAAGGGCCAGAAAGGCACAACCCGCAATGGTGAGCAGCATATAGATTGCAATGGCATAGGGGAGATTATTCTCTACCGCCTGCTTTAAAAAAGCCAGATTATCCATATTGCTGATATAGGAAGACCACCCAAATATATGATTCAAGCAAAGAATCACAACGATGGTTCCTGCAAATACCCACATCTTTTTATTATTCATTCTTTTTCTTTCCCCATATCATATGTATCGCCCCTGTTTTTATGATTTGCAACAGCGCTGCCACTCCAAGCATCAGACTGATAAAATAGTACGCTCTCATGGTCTTTGTGGAGCTGATATAAGTGAAAGTTCCATACAACGCTGTGAGAATAACCATGGCAAAATGCATTGCAACCTCCAGTCTCCCCTTTTGCCTGCGCCGGATAACCAAAGCTGCCAAAAGCACAACCGTCAATGCTGTCAAAACTGAAACTGAAGTGTATTTTAATGTTTCCATGGGAAACGTACGCTCCCATCCTTGACTTTTATAAATCACATATCTTGCCATCCCCATTTTTTTACGGGTAAAATACTGGATGAGGTATGCACCCGCTAAAAATAGAAGCTCTGCAAAGGTCATAATAAAATATCCTATCTTTTTCATTTTGCTATCTTCCCATGTTAAAATAAGCGCTGCCGCTTCCGCGTCCAGCGCTCATATATTTATTGTTATTTTGCTGCTTTGTCCTTGGAAAGATTTCCTACCGTGGTATATTCACATTTACCGCTTTCAGGATCTCCCACTTGCACCGGTAGACTGTCATCCATCTGCCACTGATACCAGCCTCCGTCATAAAGTTCTGCGTTGGTATAGCCGTTTTCGTAGCAGATCAGAAATGGGATTGTGGCTCTCCAGCCCGTTCCGCAGTAAAATGCCAGTTCATTGTCAAGAGAGGCTCCGGATTCTTTTAAATATCCTTCCAGCACATCAATACCAACTGTCGTTCCATCTGCCTTATTATAGGAACCATCGTCAGTATCATGTCCCCAAATCGCGCCTTTGGGTTCTCCTGCTTTATCGATATATCCGTATCCGCTGGTTTCTCCAGAGAATTCTGCCTTGCTTCTGATACTCACTAATTTGAAATTGTTGTCACTCTCAAGTTTTTCTTTTACATCATCAATGGAAATAATATATTCCGGATGGGCGGGAACTGTTGTTCCAAATGCCTTGTCTGTCGCTTTCGGCTTATTGCTGCCTTTTTCCGTACCGTATCCGGCTTTCGTCCAGGCCTCAAACCCGCCATCTAAGCATTTTACATTATCTACTCCTGCCCAGAGCAGAGTAAATGCAACCCTGTCATCCGCGGAATTTATTCCATCCGCTCCATAGCAGATGACTGTCGTATCTTTTGTTATACCATAATCGGCCATCAGCTTTTCGATTTCTTCCGGCGTACGGATGTTCCAGTATTCTTCTGATTCTATATAATCCGTATTCATATGATAAGCACCCTTGATATGGCCTTCTGTATATGCAGGATTATCTGCTTCTTCCCCCCATGCACATTCCAGAATTACATAATCAGATGATTCTTCCTGATTCCCGTCAATAACACTTTGTACCCAGTCGGGCGATACGTACACCTTTTTTTTTATCCACAGGATCGGCTTTTACATCAGTCTTTTCTTCTTTCTCTGTCTTCTTCTCGCTGTCAGCAGGTTTACTTTCTGACTTTGCTGAACATCCTGCGGTCAGTGATACTGCCATGGAAAGACACAGCAATGCACCTAGTACCCTTTTTTTCATAATACTTCTTCTCCCAATATGTATAATTTTTTGCTATATTAATTATAAGTAGGTACTGCTGTTGAGTCAAATTGATTTAATCGATAAGTAACCGGCCATTTATAGATTATATCTATAAATCAAAGTTCAAACTGTTACTTTTTTGGCTAAAAAAGACCATTGCAAATCACTTTGCAACAGCCTTTTTAACAACTTCTTATAGCAATATTTTCATATAAATACCCAATAAGTTAATAAGATAAAACACTTAGCCGGGTTATAAAATCAATGCAAAAATTATTTTTCTTCTTCCCAATTATCCAAAATAAGCTGTATTTTTTCTCCGCAACGTTTTCCTTTACAGCTGCCATTGCCAGTATTCGTCATACTCCATACTTTTTCAACGGTATCTGCACCTTCTGAAATTGCCTTTTTTATTGTTTGCTTAGAAACTCCTTTGCAGATACATACCTTCGTTAATTTATCTATAATTTCCTGATTGTCCATTGTTTGTTTTTTCCTTCCTTCATCTAAATTTAAGCCATTAAATTCCCAAACGTCTCTCTATATAATATTGATTATTAATAATAAGCCACATTTGGGCATCGAATCTCATAACAGTCCAAAGAGATAAACCCTGGAGATTATATTCTCCTGCCAGCGCTGCCCGTGCATCAAAGCTTCTTGCATCTTTAAACCATATTATATGCATAATTCCACTACTGTCACTATAATAGAAATAAGGTGATTGCGCCGCTTCATTAAATTGTATTGGTATATTATTTTCCGCTGCAATTAGTACTGCATTTTCATTGGTTATTACAGTGGCTTCTGTGGCACCGGGAACATAGGGAAGTGTCCAATCATAACCAAGTGTGGTGATACCTAGAAAAATTAATTCAGATGGAATAATACTAACCGCATAATCCAACAAGCTTCTCAAAAAATCAACCGGAAAGATTGAGCTTGGATAGCTGTGAGACCTTGCCCAGTCATAAGATGAAAATATAATTCCATCCACATATTCAGCAAATTTAGAATAGTCTAATTTTTCAAAACTGGCATATGGGGTTTCACTATTCGTAACCGGTGTTGTGGTGATCACGATCCTGACACCCTCTGAATGAAATATCGCTGAAGCTTTTTTCAAATATTCTGCAATATTATTTATATTGTCTAAGGTGATGTCTTCGACATATATGTTGATACCATAATATCCTTTTGCTTTCACTATTTGAAGAGCATTATTAATAAGACTATCCTGTATAGCAGGATTATTTAAAATTTCATAGTTCACTTCACGACTGGCTATTCCCTCTCCCGAAATCGTGGAAACAAACAACATGGGCGCAACACCATATGATTTAGCCAGCTGGATAAGTTCCGTATCGTCAGCAGTTGCGATAATCTCTCCTAAACTTGTAGCTCTATAATTGAAAATAGTCAAATACGTTAAAAAAGGAAGTGTTTTTATTAATACAGATTTATCTATATAGGAAAAGATGTAGCCACTGGTGGCAATTGTTTTTGATTTATCCGTTTGATATTTTATAACAATCGTTTCACCGGAGTACAAATATTCTCTATCGGAGAGATAGGGATTGTTCCTTAATAATTCCATTGTTGAAACACCGTGCTTCTCTGCAATACTTTCTAAAGTGTCACCTGCCTGGACGGTATATACTGTTTCAGGTTGAACAATCACAATCGTTTGGCCTATTGCTAAATTGTCTGGGTTAATAATTCCGTTTTCCAATATTAATCTGTCAACAGGAATTTTGTAATACTCTGATATTGTAAAGATGGTTTCACCAGGTTGGACAACGTGTATGATCATAGCTATCCTCAAATGATCTTATTAATTCTATTATATGCCAACCCTATCTGTTCATAACAATATGTTACAAACAATTACATGATTTTTTGATAATCATATTCAATAGCGGGACTAGATAGTCCTTGTCCAGGTTTATATCCTTCAAAAGAGAAATTCGAAAGGGTTAAAAGCTATCCCCTATTTGCGTTAAGGGATAGCTTTTCCGTTAATTGTGGTCAAATCTATCGTCAATGTATTTTAAGGCTGCAAATAGACTATTTTATATGGCAGCATTAATATAGAAATATATTATATATCTTTCATATACTCTTTCAAGATATCTTGTAAGTTATCTTCATTGTTCAGACCTAACTTCTTTCGAATATTGGTTCTATGATAATCTACTGCCTTTTTAGATACGCAAAGTTTATCCGCGATTTCTTTACTCACATATCCGGCCCTAATAAGTTTTGCAATCGTCAATTCTTTCTCTGACAATCTTATTACTTTAGGATTCATTTGTTGAGGTATGCCCATGATTCCCATTTCAAGCTGATCTTTAACAATGCTATAACTTTCTTTATCCAAAATTTCTTCCAAATAACCCAAAACTGAATTCACAGCTTTTGTTACATTGTTTACATAACTCTTTTCCCTGTCATACATTTCCTTTTCTTTTCTAGCTGAAAGTTCTTGCAAAAATTCGTTTTGATCTTCTACCAGTTTTTTTTCAGAAACACTCTTTCGTTCATTTGTTATATCCCGCACATATTCTATCACCATAAACACATTTCCATCATGGTCATGAATCGGTACACTAAATAACCGGTGCCATTTCTTTTGCCCTTTTATGGAACAGTGATACTGTATGGCCGTCTCCGGTTGTTGGCTCTCAATCGTTTTTAGAACTGGGCAGACTTCACAGGGTTCACTTCTATCATGATAAAGCTCATAACATTTATGTCCCAAGCCATTTCCCTTTTCTTTATACCAACTTTTCAATGCAATATTGGAATATAAAATATCCAAATCAATCCCTAGAATACATACTCCATCCTGAATTACCGATAAAACAATCTGGAGTAAATTATTATCTAATGCCTCTTCCCACAATTCCGCTCCTAAACGCTGTTCTCCCGGAATAGTCGTCCAAGTTTCTCCCCCATTTCTCTCACCCATAAAAATCCTCCCAGTGTGATGGCGGCTTTATAATTATAGCAAAATAAAAATTACCTGTACTATTGCTTCCATGTTATGGCTGATGCGTACTTAAAGTCCCACTTGACTTATTATATCACAGTGAGGAATTAAAGTCATTAAACCACTTCATTTGCTTAGGTTGTTAATTTTTACGGTTTGGAAAACAAGAGAATTCAGGAAACTGATAATACAAAGAAAGGGGAATACCCAGGCAATAAGACTCTTATAATACTGTTATCACCGATGAGTAAGGGGATTTGATTGTAGATACCGGAGATTCAAGATCTGGCCTGATGCATGCCCATACGGATCATATGCATGCTGAATTAAAATCAGTATCACTTGGTTGTTTCTGCTCCTGAAACCTTTTGGATTCCGGAACCACAGGCCGTTCTTCCATATTGTACATCAACTCCCGCTTTATACTCTGCCATGATAGCAAAACAATCACGGAGGCTGATGACAATATGAAATCAGGGACTGTCAGGAAATGAAAGTAACCCGTTCCTGCAAGGGTTTCTTCTCCCGCTGCGTCACTTCATGCATTGGCTTTCCCATCGGAATGATTGCGCGGATATGCTTTCCTTCCGGTATATTCAGAACCGCAGCTATCCGTTCTCCGGCATCACATAGTTTGATCTGTCCGTCGATCCATACGCCGGCATAGCCCTTCGCTGTGATTGCCAGCATGACATTTTCCGTTGCACTTGCGTAGTCCTCGATCTCAAAGGATAGTCCATTTTCTGCTTGCCAGTACTCAGAAAGCGGTATAATCATTGCTGAAGCTGTTTGCATGGCAGGCGTATCTATAATGGTTGCCAGTTTTTTCATGAACTCTTTATTTGTGATTACGATAAATGAAGTAGTCTGGTGATTATATCCGGAAGGTGCCTTAATACCTGCCATAATGATCTGTTCAAGATCTTCCTGTGGAATTATCTCATTTACAAACTCTCTACGATAACTGCCGCGTTTTGAAACTGTTTCAAAGAAATCCATATTGTTCACGCTCCTTTATGTTAATATTACACTACTAGCCTGTACGCTACAATACTAATCAGATACGAGTTGTATACTAACGGCAATTAGTATTTTAAAGACTGATCTGAAAAGATGGGGCACTTAGTTGGGGCATAGAGTCAATGCGAATTTATTTCTCTTCTTCCCAATTATCCAGCGCAAATGTGGACTTCTACAGCGGATTCGTATATAGTATGTCGAAATTCAAAGGAACTGTTTACTCCAATGCTAGTTTATGCTGCTTATCTTAAAATCATAAATCAATTTGATATCCTAAATGCATATTAATACTCTATCCCATTTTCAAAATCATTAATCAGTGCATATGCAGAAGCTAAATTATTATCCAGCTGCTCACAAAAAGATACGTTGGTTGGTATTTTTTTAGCTGTTAATGACTCCTTAAATAAATTATGATTAATCGTTGAACCATATAAAAATATCTTTTCAGGATCGAATAGATAATTCAAATTTATAATTAACTTAAAAATCATGTTTGTGATTCTTTCAATATCTTCTTTTTTTATTTTCGAAATACATTCATAACTTCCAATAATACTATTATAGAACGCTTCAACTGTTTGGTCGTTTTGATCATCTGAAATCGAAACTAACATTTGACCAATTTCGCAAGCACATCCATTTTTCCCATAAAGCGCTTTGTTTTTCCGGATATAAGCTCCCCCCAAACCCTTATCAATATTCATAAAGAATGCTGATTCCGGTTTATTCAGTGCTACTTCATACTGCAATAATGCTACACTTTTTACCGTATTACACAAGAAAACTTTTCCTTCAAAGAAACTATCCAACATTTCTTTCAAATTGACATTTTCCCATTTTAATTGAAATGATTTTTCTATTACGCCTTTCCCGGAATTGACAATTCCGGGAATTGCTATTGATACACCAAACAAAGCAGGGTAATCTCTTAAAACATTTTTGATAAAATTCATTAACTTATCCACGAGATTCTCTTTCAGCTGCACAGGTTCTTCATAATGCCTGACAGTACTCAATCCATAGTTGTACACCGTTCCGGTAATAATTTTCGCAGATAAAACAATGCCAAGGATTAACATTCCGTCTGCCTGAAAATCTAAAGCAACGGTAGGCCTGCCTGCTTGTTTCTTGTTCTCTGTGTATGCTTCGTATATCACATTTTCATTAATTAAATCTTCCGCTATCAATGAAATCGTGTTTTTACCCAACTTAGTTAAACCGACTATTTCTTTTCTCGAAATCGGTCTGTTTTGTCTGATTAGCTTCAATACTTTTCGCCTGTTTATTTCTCTCAAAATTGCCGGTCCTACTTTTTCCACAAGCGTTTGCCTCCTGATATGCCATCATGTGTTAATCCAACACCTCATCATATGTACCTAAATACTCTAAATCGTCTTCACTCTCATAAAATACTATTATAGCATCATAATTAAATTTGCACACCCTTTTTAACATGTCCATCGGATGATTTGTTGCACAGCTAATAGCATATTCTAAATCTAACACACTTGATTTTTTTATATATTTTAAAATGTCCAACAAGCCCATAGCAGAACCCGCTAAATATTCAGGGTGGTCAGCAACATACAATCTTTTTTCTTTCGTAAGAGTCACTTTACCGCCAATCAGAGTTTCATAATCACCTGGTTGTTTGCCCGAAAATTGAGTTGCATCACTTATCAATATTAATTTTTCATTTTTTACTTTAGCAAAAATTTTAATTACATTATCCGGCAAATGATGCCCATCTGCAATAATTGATGCATATAACTGGTCGTAACTTAGCTGATCCCAAATATAATTAGGATGTCTTTTCAAAAGCGAATGGCTCCCATTACCCAGATGCGTAGAGCAGGCCGCGCCATGGCGAACCGCTTGTTCAATCTGACCGGTATTTGCTGATGTATGCCCAATTGATACTAAAATATTATTTTTAATACAGTAATCAGAAAATTCATCCATATTTTCCCATTCTGGAGATACCGTAATTATTTTGACTAAATTATTTGAAATTTCTTTCCACCGCTGTATTAATTTAACTTTTGGAGCTGTTACAAACTCTAACGGATGAGCCCCCCTGGGCCCATCCTCCTTTGATATAAAAGGTCCCTCTAAATGTATTCCCAGAATCATTTTCTTGCAAAGTTCAAATTTCTCTGTCGCCTGCTTAATCACATTTAACAAGCGATCTATTTTTTCTTCACTATTTGTGATAATAGTAGGACAATAAAATCCTATCCCCTGACCAGCCAATACCTTTGAAACATATTCAATATCTTCCACTTTTAACTTTTCGTCATTAAAATCAATTCCGGAAAAACCATTTATCTGAATATCAATTAGAGCTGGAGAGATTATAAACCTTCCCGGCTTATCAATAGACTCTAATTTCTTTCGAACCTTCGGAGATATTTTCCCCTTAGTTAAATCAACGATTTCTTCACTCATTCAATTACTCCCGGCCAATCACATTTTGATCGGTATATATCGTGCAATTATTATGTTTTTTTAGTATTGTTGCAGGAATCTTTTCATTCACGTCTGCGCTGAATGTTTTAATCAGAATATCTCTCTTGGTTACACCCGGTACGGCACAAAAAATAAATTCAGACGCAAACAGTGTGGGGATAGTCAAAGTCAATGCTTTAGTCGGTACTAGATCAATTGTTTCAAAGCATCCATCGTTTACCTGCTGCTGACGGCAGATTGGATCTAAGGTAACTGGCTTCATTACACAGGGATCATTGAAATCTGCATATTCTGGTTCATTAAATGCTAAATGGCCGTTTTCTCCAATTCCCATGCAGCAGATATCTATGGGACTTTCTTGCAAAAGCGCACAATACCGTTTTATTTCAGCCTCTTCGTCATTACCCGGATTCATTAAGTAATATTTTCCTATAGTGACCTTGTTGAACAAATGAGTTTTAATGTAAGAGCCAAATAACCTCTCATCCTCCCCATCTAATCCTCGGTATTCATCCATGTGAAATCCAACCACCTTGGACCAATCAACATTTTCCTGTGCCAAGTGGTTCAGCATCTCATCCTGGGAAGGAGCTGATGCAAAAATCACCCTTGCCTGTCCTTTTTTTGTGATTATTTCCTTTAATTTGTCTGCAATATCACGAGCCGCTTGTCGTCCCATTTCCTCACGATCATTAAAAGATTTAATATGTAATTCTAAGTTATTCATTTTATTCCTCCAAATATTTATATAATTTCGTCATCATTTCAGCTTGCTTTCAATTATTTCAGCAAAACTATCATTATCGCTTAGCAAATCAATAATCAGGAGCATATTTCTTAAAATATGATAAGGGTCTTTTACCGGCAAAGCCACCACTCTATCTTCCGGTTCTCCATTTCGTTTTCTTATCTGTATCCACTCACCCGTTTCCTTATAGCAATTAGGAAACATAGAAAAAATATATCGATGCAAAATCATATACCATTCTTCTATTTCAGACTCCTGATATATGGATTCTAATAACAAGAGAGCATAAAGGGATTCCGAATGGGGCCACCATAATTTGTAATCCCAGGTTTCATGAATTAATTTTGAAAGTGGATCGTCTCCCAATTTCCCTTGAGGCTTCCCGCCAAATTCATAATCTACATACCGTAATATCCCACCGCTATCTTTATCCCATCCAAGTTCAAGCGCTTTCATTGCAATGTGGTATGCCTTGTCTACAATGTCTTTCCTGTCTTTTGACAGCGCTGAATGAATGATAAACCATGAATCTTCTATCGAATGGCCAGGATTTAAATGTCTTGTCAAAATAGAATCATCCCTGGCCGAATCTAAGTATAGCATTTCACCTATTCGATATTCTGGATTGCAAAATTCATTGAGGATAATATCCATATACTCAGTTTCTTTGCTCTCAAGATAAGCCTCTTTCCTTATATCAAAACCGGAAAGGCATGTTTTTAATTCCTGGGTAACATTCAGCATGATCATTGGAATCGAATGCGTTTTCATACCCTCCGGAGTTGGATAGGGATGGGTTTTATAAGAATTTGATTTTATTCTATTCTCTACATTCAAATAAAGATTCCATATCCATTCAAATACCACCTGATGCTTGCCAAATGCCTTCATATATCGGGAAAAACCCAGTAACACAAAGCAGTCTGCAAAAATGCTGCTGTCGAACCCCGTGCCCGGATCCACTTCCTTTTTGATACCCTCCCGTGTTAATAAAAAGGTGCAGCTGCCATCTGGCAATAAAACATTTTTCTGCAAAAATTCCAGAGTTAATCCCGCCTGTTTTTTTACTGTATCAGGGTCAACTTCTATCTTACCTTGCTGATTCATTTCATACAATTTTGATAGTATCCATAAATATCTGCCTTGTGACCACACATACTTATCTGTGCTGAGCAGCTCTGTTCCCTCATTATTAAAACAGGTATACACTCCTCCAAACTCATAATCAAAGGCTCTAAGCCAAAATGGCAATATGCTTTCTTCAACTTGCTTTTTGTAAAACGTCAACAATTTCATAGAAATCTCCCATTTTATTACTTGTCTTTTAGTGTGACTTGAAAATCCCCATTAAATAATCGATTCCAAGGAAAACCAATCGATACTTTCTCTATCTTTAATCCGTTATTGTTGCTTAAAACAGAATCATAAAGAGCAAGTACTCTGCGGCGGGTAATTTCTGTTATTTCAGTGATTCTTTTTTGTATGTTAAAATACGAAACTTCCTCATGTTCAGGTAGATATTCATCTATAAACTCTTTTCGAATTTTTCCTTCATAAAAAACATCTTCAAAAATACTGGATATAAGATTTTCCTTTACCTTATGTTCCAATGCCTGCAGAAAAATACAAGATTCAGACAATGTACTGCCAAGTGTATTACAATTTGTATTCCAGGCATGATAACTCTTAATGTTCGAAACCAGCTTTGTCCCTGCATTCAACATATTGAGCAGTTGAAAATCCCCGCCATTTGCGTACGCACAGTCACAGACAGCCATGTACCTGTTTTTATTTAAATAGTAAACGATTTCTTTTACAAAATACGGAAGATTTCTTTCCCGGTCGTAATGGATATTATGTTCAAACTGTCCGCTGGCTTCTATCATTTCTTTTGCCGGTGTGTTATAAGCCAAAATAATATCTGCTGAATCCGGATTGTTGGTCAACCGTCCGCCAACTGCCAGAACATGAGATTTCAAGCTTTCACCTATCACCCTGTCCTCATATTTAGGAACCACAAATTCGCCTGAAACAGAAGAATAAAACACAAATATATTCGGGGTTAATCCTCTGACTTGATTGACAACTCTTGCAGTGAGGGTATAGCCAAATTCATCAGCCCCCGGGTACATTAATATCTGATTATTTAGGTTTTCCTTTTTTACCAGACTATAAATATGCTGTTGGTCGATAGACGTATAACCATACGGATAGGAGTCATCCTGCGGTATTACTAAGAACTCAAAAACACCCTCCTTTAGCAGTTGAACCACTTCACTTATCACATTCCGATTAAATGCCCTTCGGGATTCAAAATCATGGATTATTTCTGAAGGAATTTCACTTTTCAATTTGCAATATTCCTGCTGCTCCTCTTCTGTTATAATCCCCCTGTTGCTCTTGTCCTTTAAAACACCAAACTTAAAAATCCGTTCGCCATATATTTCATAATACTCAGGTTCCTGTTCACTGCTGCTATATCTTGGTGTTCGCATGATTAAACTGGAAACAAAGATTTTACACTCCAGATTTTCTTCTTTTAGAGTACGCAATTTTACCGCAAATTCAGTAATTTCCTGTTCGTCCCTTTTATTGTGAATGCGGGATGGCAGTAACCCACCATAGAAAAGCATTTCAATGGATAGTACTGCATAATCACAATCTTTTATGTTACGTTTCACGAACTCCCACATGGCATTGATATCGGCAGGTTCTTTTTTATTGGGCAGTAGACATCTTTCCGGATAGATAAGACATACATCATCAATTGCGCGAAACATTCTGATAATATTGGCATAGTTGCAAGCTCTTTCATCCAATGGAATATAAAGTACTTTTTTCATGCTTGAGATTCCTTTCATTAACCTTTGTTGGCACCACTGACTCCATCTACAAACATATCCTGTGTCAGTACAAATATAAATAATGTTGGCAAAATAGATAATACGGTTCCCGCAGCCACCCAACCAAAATTATATGCAAACTGTCCATTTAACATGGTTAATGCTGCGGAAAGCGGATATTTATTGGTACTGTTCAAAACAATCATAGGCCAGAGGAAATCATTCCAGCTTGCCATAAATTGGAACAGTACTACTACTGCTATACTAGGCTTTACCATCGGCATGATCAATGAAAAAAATATTCTCAATTCACTGGCGCCATCCATTCGCCCCGACTCTCTTATGGAGTCCGGAATATTTAAAAATGCCTGACGCATATTGAATATATTAAAAATAGTAACAGATGTGGGCAGTATAACTCCCAGGTAAGAATCGCTTAATCCCAATTTGGTGATGGTCAGGTAATTCACAACCATGGCTGCTGTCGAGGGAATAATCATCGCCGAAATAATAATTGTGAATAGTATATCTTTTCCCTTAAAATTAAGTTTTGCTAATGGATAGGCCGTCATACTCGCTATCAACGCATTTAAAAATACACTGGCTCCAGAAATAAGTACCGTATTCCATATATAACTTCCAAAATCAACAAACTCAAAAACCCCGGTAAAATTGGATATGGAAAAGCTTTGAAGTTTTACATTGTATGGAAAATCATATACATTCGTATTCGGAAGCAGAGAGGAAAGCAGCAGCCAAAGAAATGGTCCAACCATAATTACGCTGATGCAAATCAAAATCAAATAAGTAAATGTTTTTTTAATTTTTCTGTTCATCATGCTCCCCTTTATTTTTTTCGATTATAGAGTTTTACAAATAAGCTAAAGAATAAAATGATTACACTCAATATTAGACTAAGCGCAGCTGCATATCCAAAATCAAAATTTTGAAACCCCTTTTGGTATATGTACAAACTTGCAGTTAAGGTTGAGTTTCCCGGTCCTCCTTTGGTTAGTACAAAAGGTTCATCAAAGACCTTGATTGCACTCATCACACTCATTAATGAGCACATCACAACCTGTGGTTTCAGCATTGGGATTAGTATTTTGAAAAAAATCTGAATGCTACTAGCCCTGTCAATTCTTGCTGCCTCTGTTAATTCGCCGGGAACCGATTGTAAGCCCGCCAAATATATTACCATATAATATCCCACACCCTTCCAGGTGGTAATAAACATTAATACCCACAAAGCAGTCTGATCATTGGAAAGCCAACTGATTTTTTCAGAAAGAATATTGGTTCCCAATAATATTTTGTTAATCAGTCCTCCACTGCTTAACAACCAGCTCCATACAATTGATACCGCTACCGTAGATGTAATTACCGGAAAATAGAAAAGAGTTCGAAATACTTTTACTCCCCTCATCTTCTGATTCAGCGCAACCGCAAATGCAAGAGATATCAACTGAATAATTGGAACAATAATTACATATTGAATTGAGTTTTTAAGAGCGGCTATAAAATCCGAATCTGAAAATGCTTTTTGAAAATTCTTCATGCCTACAAAATGCATATCCCCTACTACAGAATAGTCTGTAAATGCCAATGGAATACTGTATATCAAAGGCCAAAAAACAAACACTGCTAAAATGAGCAGCCCAGGCAACATAGTTACCCAGGCATATGCAGTTTCGGACTTTAAATGTTTTTTTTTTATTTTTCATCTTCTCCAAAACAATAGGATCCTTTCTACGAATTAATCTTTGAGTTGTTTATTAACTTCTTCAACAATTTTGTCCAACCCTTCCTGCACATCTTTGTCATTGAATAAAATATCCTGTAAATCGCGGTTTACTTTTTCCAAAATATGCTGAGGTACAGGAATTTCCTTAGATTTTTCCAGACCGGAAGCTGCCGCTATTTTAATTTGTGATTCTAATGAACCATCACTTTCTTTAAAGTAAGGATCTTCAATTGTCTTTTTCGTAGAAGGTATCGTATTTGCTGTTTTTGAAAACTCCAGCTGATTGTCAGGATTCGAAACAAACTCTGCAAATTTAAATGCCATCTCTTTATGTTTGGATTTATCCGGGACGCCTAAGTACATGGTTGTTGTTACGCTATGCTCAAAAGGTACCGGGATAACCGTGGTATTTTGATACACATCCGGTGCGGTTGTCTTGAATTTGTTAACAAACGTGGTACCGGAATAAACAGACACAACTTGTTTTGAATTATATAATTGAGCTCTTGTCTCCTGATCCAGATTTTCTTTCGGATTGGCACTGTCCGCATACAATTTTTGAAACTCTTTAATGACTTCAACCGCTTCCGGTTTATTAATCAGTAATTCTGTATAATCTTCATTAAATACCGGAACCCCAGCAGAGCCTAAGATTTCACGGATATTCGCTTCCATTGCCATTCCATATAAATTTGTCTTTTTTTTGACATCAATTGCCCAATCATAGTATTCTGCAGCGGTAGTTGGATAATTTTCCGTGGGAATACCTGCATCTTTTAAAAGACTTTCATTAATATAGATAATTGGTATTGTTGTATACCAAGGTAATGCCAATGCCTTATCTTCCACCTTAGTTGCTCCGTAAATTCCATCAAAAAATGAATTCTTGGTTTCATCCGAAATGAATTCTTCTGCATTTGCTAAAGCAGATTTATCTCCAAGTGTTAAGGTCATATCTGCGTTTAAGTTCACTACATCCGGTGCATTGTCACTGGCTATAGAGGTTAATAATTTATCCTGTATTGTATCCTTCGGATAGTCTTTCCAGTTGATTGTTACGTTTGGATTCGCACCTTCAAAGTCAGCGATTAATTTTTCAAAATAGTCGTTGAACGTCGGCTGTAACGATATGGTCCAAAACTCTATCGTTTCTTTATCTCCATCATTCTTTTGTGCAGTACTAGGGGCTGCACCACATCCCATTGTTCCAATAACTAAACCCATAGTTATTGCAGAAACAGCAATTTTCTTTTTGATGTTAAACATTTTCCTTTTCTCCTCCAATATTATTCGAATCTCAAATTATGTTGCCATTAAAATTTTTGTTTTTTTTACACCTCCATTTTTACATTTGTGTTAGTTAAGTTCATTTAGTCCTTAATTAGGATTAATTGGATTATAGCATCTTCCCCATATCTTGTCAATTGGCTTTTTTGCAGATTCAACAAAAGAAAATATCTTTTACAATATTTAATTGTGGGAATTTATTCTTATTTTCTCAAAACGTAATAAAGGACATTTCCAAAATGGAAATGTCCTTGTTATTTACATAAATGGACTTAAAGAAAGGTAAAGCATGTGTTATTTTTTAATCACAAAGAGCCTGTTCATGCCTTTCTGCCAAGTATATTGGAATTCTAAATAGGCAACAATCTCACCAAATTTTGATAACTGTTTCTTCCAATATTCTGAAGTGGCCTGTCGAAGATGAAGAATCCCCTCTTCTTCATATAAATTACCCCCTTTTTTCTGATAGCCAAACGAATCAAGTTCTTCTTTGGAATAATAAGGGTTCATTTTGATAAACCAGCAGCCGTCATGTTTCAAGAGACTGTTTAACTTAAGCATCGTTTCACTGGAGACATCTTTAGGCATTACATCCAGAACATTTGATAAAATAATTCCGTCAAACTCCTCTTTCTCAAACTGATCTAGAAATTCCTCTCCTCCAGTAAAGAAATGGGCTCTTCTATAATGACTCAGCTTGGCTGTTTCTTTTGCAAATTTAATACCTGTTTCAGCTTTATCTACTCCGACAATCTGATGATCTGGTTGATACTGAAGGTATTGAAAAGAAACATCACCAGTTCCGCATCCAAAGTCCAATACTCGTTTTGTTCTGCTGGCAAACAGTTTCAACGCTTCGTCAAACATTGGTTCGACCTTTAGTTTTATCTCTCTTAGATCCAATGGCTGATATTCTTCAAATAGCTTGTTCCACATATCTGTCTCACGTTCATATGATTTCATCTCTAATACCTCTTTTGCATTGCCATTAATACCGTCCTCATTAAACATTATACCACATATAAACCCGATGATATATACTGCAACAGCAGAATCCTCGCAACCTCTTCCACACTCATTGCTTATGGTTCAATCTAAGATTCTGAGTAATTCAAATAATATTTTAAGGTGCTCTCTCTTATAGAAATAAATTCATTTACTTTTTGCTCAGAATGAGCGAATAAATCAGATAGCTGCAATTCCAGTAAAGGCAGCACTAATTTTGCACCAACTTTTTGTGTGATATCATCAATGCTTTCTTTAGTGGGTGTTAAATCAAAATCATGATATCTAATTAACAAACAAACATCCTGTCGGATATTATCTTCAAAACCTAGTCTCTGCAATATCAAACCCGCCAGTAATTCGCTGATCTTCTCATGCCCCTTAAAGCTGTCAACTCCATTGATTGTTCTTTTTGTATAAGGTTTGCCAATATCGTGCAGCAAAGCAGCCAGCTTCAGAGTGATGTCTTTCCTTACGCCATTTACTACCTCATAGGTATGGGCAAGCACTGGTACACGGTGAGCCGGCATATTTTGCTCACAATTTTTGCAAACAATTAATTCAGGAGATATCGTAAAAAGTTCATCCTCTAGCAATTGTATTTCCTTATCACTCAATAATATATCTTCTAAGTATTCTCTCGGCATTCTATCAGCACTGCCCAATCCATGTTGTTTATTCATATTCTTATAGAATCCTTTCATATATGTATAGTTTAATTATATCATATTTCCGACTGCCACTCATACCTTCTCAATCAAACTTTTAAAAACCGAATAAAGTTTATTGTGATTGTATTTGTAAACACTAAAATAAGCCCACATACTTATATTTCTATAAGCATATAGACTTATTTAGATGTCCAAAATATATCGTTTACATTTTATATCATACATGTTTCTTATGTTATTGGTGTCAAAACATCACTTTAACTGTTTCTCATGTTCAAAGAACCGTGTAAAATCAAGAGTTCCAAGACTTTTAAACATCCTTACTCTTCATCGTCGGGAACAACAACACATCCCTAATCGCATAAGAATCCGTAAGCAACATAACAAACCTGTCAATCCCAATCCCAATACCGCCAGTAGGAGGCATACCAATCATGAGTGCATTTACAAAATCATCATCCATGGAATTCGCTTCATCGTCTCCCGCTGCAAGTAATGCTTCCTGAGCCTTAAACCGCTCAATCTGATCCAGAGGATCATTTAACTCGGAGTAAGCATTTGCCATCTCACGTTTCGTAATGAACAGCTCGAAACGCTCTGTATACTCCGGATCATCAGGCTTTTTCTTAGTAAGAGGAGAAATCTCTACCGGATGGTCCATAATAAAGGTCGGCTGTACCAAATGCTCTTCTACAAATTCCTCAAAAAGCATGCTTAAGATATCGCCCTTCTTATGGTGCGCCGCATACTCTACATGATACTGATCTGCAAGAGCCTTAGCTTCCTCGTCTGTATGAATGGTGGTAAAATCAATGTCCTTATATTTCTTTAAAGCATCTACCATGGTAATACGTTCAAATGGCTTTGATAAATCAATTTCCACACCATCATAGTTTACCACAGCCGTTCCAAGAACCTTAAGGGCAACTGAGCGGAATAAATCCTCTACCAGATCCATCATGCCGTGGTAATCGGTATAAGCCTGATATAACTCCATCAAAGTAAACTCTGGGTTATGGCGGGTATCCACGCCTTCATTACGGAAAACGCGTCCAATTTCATAAACTCTTTCCAAACCGCCTACGATCAGTCTCTTTAAGTAAAGTTCCAGAGAAATACGCAGCTTTACATCCTCATCAAGAGCATTGTAGTGAGTTTCAAATGGTCTTGCCGCAGCGCCGCCTGCATTAGAAACCAGCATAGGTGTCTCCACCTCCATAAAGCCCTGGGCATCTAAATGGTCACGGATGGACTTGATGATCTGGGAACGCTTTACAAACGTATCCCTTACTTCAGGTTCATGATCAGATCCACATATCTCTGTCTATAACGAATGTCCGTATTGGTCAGACCGTGGAACTTCTCCGGAAGAATCTGAAGACTCTTGGTAAGCAGAAGCACGCTCTCAGCATGGATGGAAACTTCTCCCGTCTTTGTTGTAAACGCAGTTCCCTTAATGCCTACGATATCTCCGATATCCAGCTTCTTGAATTCCTTGTATTCTTCTTCTCCAATACTGTCTCTGGCCACATAGGACTGAATATTGCCCTTTAAATCCTGTACATTACAGAAGGAAGCTTTCCCCATTACTCGCTTTGACATGAGACGTCCTGCGATGGATACTTCCTTTCCTTCCCATACCTCATAATGTTCCTTGATTTCACTGCTGTGTACATTAACATCGTACTTTGTAACTTTAAACGGATCCTTTCCCGTTTCCTGAAGCTCTGCCAGCTTTTCCCGGCGAACCTTCAGTAAATGGTTTAAGTCTTCTTCTATATTCTGATTCTGGTTTTGATTCTGCTGTTCTGCCACCTATTTGCACTCCTTTGTGAACTATGTTAAGGAAGTTCGATTCGCCAGACGGCTCATCGAACGGCTAATTTTCTAAGACACTCTCTGAATTTCCAGAACCTTATACTGGATAACTCCGGACTGTGTCTCTACGTCTACCACATCTCCTACTTTCCTGCCGATCAGCGCATGACCTACCGGAGATTCGTTGGAAATTTTATTCTGAAGGCTGTTTGCCTCTGTGGAACCCACGATTTTGAATTCCATCTCTTCGTCCTCATCCACATCGTAGACTTTTACCTTGCAGCCAATGTTAATCTTATCTAAATCAATCTCATCCTCAACCACTACCTCTGCATTTTTAAGGAGCTTCTCCAGCTCTTCAATACGCAGCTCTATGTCTCTTTGTTCATCCTTAGCGGCATCATATTCAGCGTTCTCGGATAAGTCGCCTTGTTCTCTGGCTTCCTTGATCTTCTGGGCGACCTCTTTTCTTTTTACTACCTTTAAATTCTGAAGCTCATCCTCGTATCTTTTAAGGCCTTCGTAGGTTAAAATATTTTTCTTGTCTACCATGGTTTTTGATTCCTCCTGGTTTCATACTCGCTCATTCGCATTCCAAATATTATAGCGTAAACATCTAAAAATGTCAAGAATGTAACTATTCCTAAATCTATTTCTCTGATCAGATTTTTCCGATCCTTTCTTCCGCAAATCGCCTTAATTCATCCATGGTTCCCACCTGGTTGATATCATTTCTAAGCTTTGCAGAATGAGGGAGTCCGGCTGTATACCATGCCATATGCCCACGCATTTCACGCATGGCTACCACCTCTCCTTTGTGCTCCATCTCCAGGGTACCATGACGGATGATCATATTAGCAATCTCTTCTCTGGTAGGCCCCGGAAGCAGCTCCCCTGTCTCCAGATAATGAAGGGTTCTTTTAAAGATCCAGGGATTTCCCTTGGCTCCCCGGGCGATCATCACCCCGTCACAGCCGGTTTCCTCTAAAAGAGCCTTTGCATCTTCCGGCTTAAATACATCACCGTTTCCGATGACCGGGATTGAGACAGATTCCTTTACCTTCCTTATAATATTCCAGTCCGCTGTTCCTGAATAATACTGCTCCCTGGTCCTGCCATGAACAGCCACTGCCGCCACTCCGCAGCTTTCAGCCATTTTAGCAAATTCCACGGCATTGCAGTCCTCTTCGGTAAAGCCTTTTCTGAATTTTACGGTCACAGGCTTTTTAACTGCCTTTACCATCGCGGTTAAAAGGCGCTCTGCAAGCCCTATATCCTTCATAAGCGCCGACCCCTCGCCGTTATTAACGATCTTCGGCATGGGGCAGCCCATGTTCACGTCAATGAATGCATAGGGCCCTTCTTCCACTTTAGCAGCAATATCTGCCATGATATCCGGATCAGAGCCAAAAAGCTGAAGGCTCACAGGGCCTTCTCCGTCAGCCACCTTTAGCAGCTCATTGGTATTTCTGTTTTTATATAAAATTGCCTTGGCGCTGACCATTTCCGTTACTGCCATACCACAGCCCTGCTCCCTGCAAAGAAAACGAAATGGCAGGTCCGTAACTCCTGCCATGGGTGCCAGTATCAGATTGTTATCTAACGTCAAATTTCCAATTCTAAGCTTCACGTATCTATATCTCCGCCTTCCAATTCTTCTCCCAGATAAAATACCCGATAGTACATCTCCAAAGATTCCAGAAGTTCCCTTTTTTCTTTCCGGTACTGCTTGATCTTCAGCACGCTTCCGATCTCATCAAACAGATAATCCCCCTCCTCTGCTGATACCTTAAATTCCAGGGTTCCATCCTCATCATATTCCATGACAAGGATCCCACCTACATCTTCGGTATAAAGCACGCACATGATCTGAAGATCCTGCTTGATGCTCTCCGGGAGGCTCGAAAACTGCTGGTTAAAATAATATTTCTGCTCATAGGAATTGGCGCCGCAAAGCACCACATTATCTCCATCATGCTCCATCGTTTCTGCCACCGTTCTTTCCTCATTCCTTCCCATGCACTTTAGGCAGGGGCACCCCGTATTATCGGGTGTAAAGGAATACCCATATAGGGTGTTTCCATTATTTACTGAGATTATATTTTAACATACGCACAAAGAAATGACAATAGGTTAAAAATCAGTGGTACACCGCTTAATCAGCCGGCATGGAATCCGGTTATTCCTGTTCACTTCCGTTTCTTCTCCAAGAAGGATTTTCATCATATTATCGACGGAGATGTTGCATAATTCCTCCACCCGGTTATCAATAGAAGAAAGCTCCGGATCACTGCAGATTGACAGGGCAGAATTATTAAATCCGGTAATGCATAAATTTTCCGGTACCTTTAATAGCTTTGCATTGGCATACTTAATCGCACCTACGGCAAGACCGTCATCGGTGGCTACCACGCTGTCAAATCGTAAATCACGGCGCTCCAGAAGAATATCCCTTACGGTATGGATCCGGTTCTTTACATAAAGCTTTAAATCTCCCAGCACAGGAAGCCCGTGGGCTTTTAAAGCAGATTCATAACCTGCCAGTTTCTGATTTGCACTGTAAGAATGGGAGTCACAGAGAAACAGGATTCTTCGCCGTCCTGTTTCAATCATCTGGCTGGTCACATCGTAGGTTGCCTGATAATCATCTCCATAAGCGCAATAAATATTCTCGCCATCCAAATATCCGTTAATTAAAAATACAGGAACCTGTTTTGCCGCATCGCGGACATACTGCGTATTTTTATCCGATTCCCCTGTTCCTGCATAAGTAGAACCGACCATAAGGAGCGCATCAATCCGCTTCGCAAGAAGAAGGCTGACATATTTTTCTTTCACAGACTGTTCAAATCCGCTGCAGCACAAAATACAGTCGTAACCATGCTCGTGCATACGGCTCTCTAAATGGGCTACCGCAGTAGCCATATAGGCATCTGATACATCCGGACATAATATCCCAATGGTCTTCATGGAATCAAGCCCAAGGCCCCTGGCAAATACATTGGGAGTATAGCCATTTTCTTCCATAATCGTTCTGACTTTTTGTTTTGTTTTCTCACTCACACGGGGGCTGTCGTTCACCACCCGGGATACGGTAGCGATGGAAACTCCTGCAAGTTCTGCAATGTCATAAATGTTCATCCTGGTAGTCCCTTTTACTCATCAAAATTTCCATACACAAAGCAAGCGTAAGCGCTTACACATACTTGCTTCATTATACAGGATAATTTTCTGTAAAGCAACTGTTATTACTGATTTTTATCCATGGAAAAAATCAGTTTTTTTCTTAAATTGTACCCCTAAATAAAAAGAAAAATCTCTTTTTTTCTTTCCCTATTGACGGTTGCACAAAAATAGTGTATGTTTTATGTAAGTACTTACATTACATGTACCGATTGATACTGGTACCAAGAAAGGAAAGGAAGCTTATGCAGGATTTTATCAAAATTCATTCCGGAGATAATGTTGCAGTTGCATTAAAGCCGCTTTCTTCCGGCACTGCCGCAGAGATAGGCGGAAATACCATTACACTTCTGGAAGATATCCCACAGGGCCATAAATTCGCCCTCGCCGATATACCTGCCGGCTCATCCGTCATCAAATACGGCTGTGCCATTGGCATGGCAAAGGAACCTATTAAGACAGGAGCTTGGATTCACACGCATAATTTAAAAACAGGTTTAGGGGATTTACTTACTTATACGTACGAGAAGCAGGAAACAGCTGTTATTTCCACAGAAGAACGTTTCTTTGAAGGCTACCGCAGGCCGGACGGAAAAGTGGGCGTACGCAATGAAATCTGGATCATTCCTACGGTTGGCTGTGTCAACAACATCGCCACTGCACTGGAGCGTATGTCTAAGAAATACGTAGGCGGCACCATTGACGAAGTCGCCGCATTCCCTCACCCTTACGGCTGTTCCCAGATGGGTGACGACCAGGAATATACCAGAACCATTCTGGCTGATTTAATCAATCATCCCAACGCCGGAGGCGTTTTGGTTCTTGGACTTGGCTGCGAGAACAGCAGCGTTGCCGAACTGAAACCCTATATCGGCGATTACGATGAAAACAGGGTAAAGTTCCTGGTAACTCAGGAATCCGAGGATGAAATGGCTGATGCCATGGAACTCATCGGACAGCTGGCTGAATATGCAGGTACGTTCCACAGAGAGCCTGTAAGCTGCAGCGAACTCATCATTGGTATGAAATGCGGCGGTTCCGACGGTTTATCCGGAATCACAGCCAATCCCACGGTAGGAGCATTCTCCGATATGCTGGTTTCCAAAGGTGGAACCACCATCCTGACAGAAGTTCCTGAGATGTTCGGAGCGGAAACACTTCTTATGAACCGCTGCCAGAATGAAGAAACCTTTGAAAAAACCGTGGATTTAATCAATGATTTCAAGAATTATTTCACCAGCCATAACCAAACCATTTACGAAAATCCTTCCCCGGGCAACAAAAAGGGCGGCATCTCCACCCTTGAGGACAAATCCCTGGGCTGTGTCCAGAAATCCGGAAGTGCTCCGGTCGTAGATGTATTAAAATATGGAGAACCGGTACGTGACAAGGGATTAAATCTCTTAAGCGCACCCGGTAACGACTTAGTCGCCTCCACGGCACTGGCCGCTTCCGGTGCCCACATCGTCCTGTTTACCACAGGCCGCGGCACCCCATTTGCCTGTCCGGTACCGACCATGAAGATTTCCACCAACACTGCGTTAAGCACAAAGAAGAGCAACTGGATTGATTTTAACTGCGGCGTACTGGTTGAGGGTACGGATATGGATACCCTTAAAAATGAATTCTTTGATTTTGTTATCGAGGTAGCTTCCGGCAAAAAGGTAAAATCCGAAGAAGCAGGCTTCCACGACATGGCTATCTTTAAGCAGGGCGTGACTTTATAATTCGACTACGGTATGCGGATTGAAATATGCAATGAAGAAAAAAGGAGATAAATTCAATGGAAAAGTTATGTTATGAAACACTGGAAAAACTTGGGTTTGACGGATATCTTTTAAAGGAAGCCCCGGAACGGGTTCTGCAGTTCGGCGAAGGTAATTTTTTAAGGGCATTTGTGGATTATTTTATCGATGTCCTGAATGAAAAAACCGGATTTAACTCCAAGGTTGTTTTATGCCAGCCTATTGCACCAGGTCTTGCGGATATGATCAACGAGCAGGAAGGACTTTATACTCTTTTCCTCCGCGGTTTTGAGAACGGACAGAAGGTAAATGACAAACGGGTGATCTCCTGTGTAAGCAGATGCTTAAATCCTTATACAGATTATGAGTCCGTATTGGCCTGTGCGGATAATCCAGACCTGCGTTACATTGCCTGCAATACCACTGAAGCAGGTATTACTTATGATCCTTCCTGCCAGTTTACAGATGTTCCGGCTGACAGCTACCCTGGTAAACTGACTCAGTTCCTTTACAGAAGATTTGAAAAGTTCGGAAAGGAAGCCGGAAAGGGCTTTGTTATCCTCTCCTGTGAGCTGATTGATGACAACGGAAAAGAGCTGGAGAAATGCGTATTAAAATACGCCGAGCAATGGAACCTTGGCAATGAATTCACCGCCTGGATCAAAGCGGAGAACATCTTCTGCTCCACTCTGGTAGACCGCATCGTGACCGGTTATCCGAGAAATGAAGCTGCTGCCATCTGTGAAGAATTAGGCTATCAGGATAACATCATCGATACCGGTGAAGTCTTCGGCTTCTGGGTTATCGAAGGACCGGACAGCTTAAAGAAAGAACTGCCTTTTGAAGAAGCAGGCCTTCCTGTTATCATCTGTAACGATCACAAGCCATATAAGCAGAGAAAGGTCCGCATTTTAAACGGAGCTCATACATCCTTCGTATTAGGTGCTTACCTTTCCGGACAGGATATTGTCCGCAACTGCATGGATGATGAAGTGATCTGCGGCTTTATGAATAAGACCATTTATGATGAGATCATTCCTACCCTGACCCTTCCAAAGGAGGAATTAATGAGTTTTGCAGCCTCTGTTACAGAGCGTTTCAAAAACCCATTTATTGATCATGCCCTGTTATCCATTTCCTTAAATTCCACCTCTAAATGGAAAGCCCGTGTTATGCCTTCTCTTAAGAGCTTTGTAGAAAAAACAGGCGCACTTCCGAAATGTATAACAGCTTCTTTCGCGTTCTACATTGCATTCTACAACGGAATGAACCTTACGGAAGACGGTCTTGTTGCAGCACGTCCTGCAGGTGACGAATACACCATTAAGGATGATAAGCCAGTTCTTCAGTTTTTCTATGACCACAAGGATGACGATGCAGCTGCCCTTGTTCATGCGGTTTGCACCAATGCTGAATTCTGGGATGAGGATTTAAGTGAAATTCCAGGATTCGAAGCGGCCGTGGCTGGTTATTTAACAGGTATCAAAGAAAAAGGCGCTTATGAAGTTATGAAGGAATGTTTAAACTAATCGTTAAAACGAAGAAACAAACACCGGTATCACCTTGATTGGTGATACCGGTGTTTTAATATGCGAGGAAAGTTGTCAGTATCCCGCAGCCACATTGCTTGACGCTTTGCGCATGCAGCATTAAGAAGCATAGAACTTTACCACCTTATTATATTCCTTCATGATACTATGCAAAACATCTACATGTTTAAAATCGCTGTGATATAGAATGTTGATTTCCCGAATCATACTAAGATTTTCTATCGGTAATGCAGTGATTTTCCCTTTCTTTAGTTCATCCAGACATACACTGCGTGAAAGGATAGAAACTCCAATGTCCCTTCTAATAAGATCTTTAATCGTTGCAATATTGTCAACTTCTAAAATGACATTGAAATCATCAAGTGACATGTTATTACTTTCCAAGTGGGCTGTAAACAGGTTTCTTGTCCCCGATGAGGGTCTGCGAAGAATCAATGGCTCTTTCATTAATTCATTTATGGTTACCATGCTCTTTTTTGCCAGAAGATTATTATTTGATACAACTAACATCAAGGAATCCGTGTCCAGTAGAAGCGAGTTGATGCTGTCATCCTGAACTTTCCCCTCTACAACAGCTAAATCCACCTCATAATTTTTCAGCATTTCATAAAGATTATTTATAGAGTCAGAAATAATTGTTATGCTTGCGCCAGGGTTTTTGGAGCTGTACTTCCCTAATACTTCTGCCACTGCATTACTTTCAGCAGTATGGGTAATCCCAACCGTAAGCCGTCTTATATGGCGCTGCTCATCCAAAATATTTTGCCCCATCCTCTGATATAGGGCTATGCTTCGCCTGGCATACTGAATTACAATATTTCCTTCATTTGTAGGCTTTATTTCACTTCCAACACGATTGAAAATTTTAATGTTTAATTCCTTTTCCAATTGCTTTATGTGTTGAGTTACCGCTGGCTGTGTCAAAGATAGATGTTCTGCCGCCCGTGTGTAACTGTTAAATTCGACCACTGCTAATAACGTATAAAGTTTCGTATCAATCATCTTATTCACCCCTGATTATAATGTTTTCTTATGACATGCCAAATAATTATAAATATACATTATGTAATTTGTGATTATAATAGTAGCATAAATCAAGAAAGGAGGCAAGAATAATGAGGCAAAAGCTTTTATTTGTATGGCACGTTCTTATTTTTAATGTTATTAAACCATTTCCATCCTCTTCATACTATTTTAACAATCATTTTCGGTCACCGACACAAATTGCTGCTGATTATTATTCAATTTCGCACTATAGGGGAATTGTTAACTTCGGAAAGGAACAGTCAGGTTATGCTGGAGTAATCTTAGCAAATATTGCACTTGTGTTTTTTTTCTTACCGCTTTGTTTTACCGCAGATTTGGTAAATTATGGTGTACATCTGCTTTCGATAAAAATATCAGTTAATGTAATTCTCGTCCTAATGGCTATGGTCAAATTTGATATGTTACGCCTTCGTGACACGCGAAATTATTTAAAACTTCTTTATCTTTTTAATTGTCTGGTTTCGTCATCATATTGGACTTTAACATGCGTGTTTTTAACCGCATTTGAAAATATAGGATTATAGAGGAGGATTTATCAATGGGGCATCTTTTAAGTCATTTCAATGACACAACAATTATTCTTTTATCTTTATCAGTAATATTGCTGGCTGGATTTCTGCTTACACGTATTACAAAGCTGGCAAAACTGCCTAATGTAACTGGTTATATTGTGGCCGGAGTTGTGATAGGGCCATATGTATTGAACTTGATTCCACATGAAATGGTTGAACAAATGGGGTTTATCAGTGACATTGCTTTAGCCTTTATCGCATTTGGTGTTGGGCGCTTTTTTAAAAAAGAGGCTTTTAAAGAAACTGGATTTGGAGTTATCGTGATTACTTTATTGGAATCTTTATTGGCCGGACTATTCGTATCGTTATCCATGCACTACATATTCCATTTAAGCTGGAGCTTTTGCCTGCTCTTGGGAGCGATTGCAACGGCAACAGCCCCGGCAAGCACTATGATTACAATCCGGCAATACCATGCACGTGGGAATTTTGTAAATATCTTATTACAGGTAGCTGCACTCGATGACGCAGTGTGTCTTATCGCATTCAGCATAGCCTCTGCCTTTGTCAATGCGGAAGCTGGAGCAGGGGTTTATGCTTCTGAAATCATATCGCCCATAATTTATAATATTGGTGCATTGGTAATCGGTTTTATAAGTGGAGTTTTATTAAGCAGGCTGATGACTCCTGGACGGAGTGAGGATAACAGGCTGATATTAACAATTTCACTTCTTCTTGGAATTGCAGGCCTATGCGCCTCGGTAGATATTTCACCTTTACTTTCCTGTATGCTTTTTGGCACAACTTATATCAATATGACAAAAGACAAAGAATTATATAGGCAGGTGGAAAGGTTTACTCCGCCTATTTTGTCAATGTTCTTTGTTGTATCAGGAATGAGTTTGAATATTCGCTCGTTTGGAACTCTGGGGATCATTGGAGCTACCTATTTTGTAATACGGATCGTGGGAAAATACCTTGGTGCTTTTTGGGGTTGTATGATAGCTAAAACAACAGTAGCAGTACGAAATTATTTAGGGTTGGCACTGATCCCACAGGCCGGTGTTGCCATTGGCCTTGCTTTTATGGGTAAAAGAGCTTAGCCCGATAGTATGGGGACCATGTTGCTTACGATAATATTATCCTCTTCGGTCTTGTATGAGTTAATTGGACCAGTGTGCGCTAAAATCGCTCTCATTCATTCTGGATCGATAAAAAAAGATAAAGTTGAAACTTATAACAATAAAAATGAGCCAGCAACCGATAGAACGCAAGAGGGGCAAAATGTTATAAACTGGAGGTGACATACTCCCACCACTTAGCACCACATTTGGGATCAACCAAATGCTTATGCTAGAAGTGAGGGCTTCTTGCTCAAGTAACCTAACGGTTACAGTATCAACAAGCTATCCCCGTGTGCCCCACGGTTTCTCTTAGCTGTTTATGCCAATACTAATATTCCTTGTTTCTTGATATTGCGTGCAGCATTTACATCTCTGTCACATATGAAACCGCATTCACATTGATACATGCGTTCCGACAGAGACAATTCTTCTTTTACTTTTCCACAGCAAGAACAGGTTTTACTGCTCGGATA
>NZ_JPME01000009.1 GCF_000732605.1 Lacrimispora celerecrescens
CCACAGTTTCTGACGAACTTCCGGAAACTCTTTCTTAATCAGTCGGCTGCTGGCACTTTTATAAGCATTGATAAACTTACTGATTTCGGTTTTGGGATGGGCACGAAATAAAATATGGATATGGTCTGCATCATGACTCCATTCCATAAGTGTTATATGGTAGTTCGGTGCGATGTACTCAAAAATCTCCTTCGCACGAGACGATATAAGGTTATCTAAAACCATAGTATCACCAGCCTTTCATTCTATTCGACTGAATATACTATATCGCAAAAATTGATTTGTATTAAGAGATTATAGCGATTCATCCCACCACCTTAGAGGTGGGGGAATTCTCGCTAATATATGTTAAATCAGGCTTAAATGAAAATCGCATGATCATTTCTGATTGAATGATAAAGAAGGGGTTCCAGTGATCGTGATTTCTCCACCGACACGGCAGCACACCGATCCGCTTTCCGCAATAATAAAACCTTGTACATCGCTCACATCGTCTGTATAGATTTTTCTGCATGTAATATCTCCTGTAACATGAGAATGGTATAGCTGCACTTGATTCGCCCGGATATTTCCGGTGATGGTACCGCTGCAGTAAACTGTCCCTCTGCAAAAAACATCACCATTTATCTCACCTCGGATGAGCAGATCATCACTGCTTTCAAGATATCCATATATTTCATCGTTTTGCATATCATTGAACTTTTCGGATTGAAAGAATTTTTTATCCATTCCATCAATCACCTCCTTTTCACACTATTCCTTAATCTGGTACCTGATTTGATCAATATTATATGGTTGTTTTATCTTACCTAAGTAAATATCGTTCCTAACTGGCTGTATCTTGTATCAAACAAGAATTAGTAACCATCGGTGACCAATTTTGGAATATTTTGTGAATCAAGAACATTATACTGGCATTTTGGAACAAATTATGCTAGAAATATTTTCAAAGTGCTATATTTAAAGCGTGAAATTAGGCAAACATGCGGCGCTCCCGCCACTCATCCTGCCAATTTTATCAGCACACGAAACGGAGGTGGTCTGTATTCCCAAGATCTATTCATCGGAAGACGTTTTAAATGCAGCAATGGAACGAATTAACATCGCATTCTCACATTTCTCCCATCTTTACCTCTGCGTATCCGGCGGCAAAGATTCATCTGTTATGCTCCAGCTCTGTGCGTACGTAGCCCGGCAAAGGGGCATGAAATTCAGCATTCAGTATATTGACCTGGAAGCACAATATCAGGCAACCATTCAGCATATTGAAGAACTGCGCAGGATGACGGCAGATGTCGTCGACAGGTTTTACTGGTGCTGCCTGCCTCTGTCACTTCGTAATGCGGTTTCCGTCATACAACCTAAATGGATTTGCTGGGACCGCAATGATCAGGATAAATGGGTGCGGGATATGCCTGATTACGAATGCGTGATAAACGAAAACAACCTGCCAGAGGATTGGACATGGTTTTACAAAGGCATGGAGTTTGAGGAATATACATACCGGTTCAGTCAATGGTTCCAAAAAATTCATGGCGGTACTGTTGGCGTAGGCATCGCCATCCGGAGCAATGAGAGCCTTAATCGTTTTAATACCATCATCAATAAAAAGAAGGAACGGTTTCAGGAATATGGTTGGACTACAAAGTTACGTGTTTCTGATCCCAATTGCGAGATTTATCATTTCTATCCCTTATACGATTGGCGAACCGAAGACATATGGGGCGCAGTAAGCCAGCTGGATCTTGCCTTTAATGAAATTTATGAACTGATGTACAAGAACGGGCTGAGCATCCATCAGCAGCGGCTTTGCCAGCCTTATGGAGATGACCAACGCAACGGGCTGAACCAGTTCCGTGCATTGGAACCGGAAACCTGGGAGCGGGTGGTCAATCGAGTTCATGGCGTGAATTTTGGAAATATCTATGCCAGATCATCACTGCTCGGTAACATAACATCAGAAAAGCCCGGGGAAATGACCTGGCAGCAGTATACTGTATTATTACTTGAAAGTCTCGGCCTATATTCACCTGAACTGAGGGATCACTACTACCGTAAAATCAATACGTATATACAGTGGTGGGCCACACGCGGATTCCCGTTAGAGAAGATACCTGACGAAGCAGACCGGAAGCTGGAGACAAAAAAACAGGTTCCATCCTGGCGGAGGATTGCCAGAGCTATCGAAAAGAACGATTTTTGGCTGCGCCGGCTCAGCTTTGCGCCATCAAAGTCAGACGTAAAGCTTTTGACGCAGCTTAGAAAGCAATATAAGAATTTTATAAATTTTGACGACGCCCAGGATAAGCAGATGCGTAAGATCATTACCGAGGAGGAGGACGATGGAGCAGATACAATGCTTTGAAGGGAACTATGATAAGGCGCTTTTCTATTCAAAGATGGGGCGCTTTTTCGCAGAGGAGCGATACATTCGTCAGATGCCCTACCTGCGCAATGAACCTGACCGTGTCTGGTTCCTGATTGAAAAAGAGGGGCAGGTCGCCGCTTTTTCCTCTCTGGTGATTAAGGAGGAATACATTTTATTTTCTACAGAATATGTGGAGATAAGATACCGCAGACAAGGCCTGTTCAGTGCCTTAACAGATGCCCGGTTCGAATATTGCCAGGAAATCAAAATGCCTGTTCGCACCTCGACCAGCATCGAATTGGTCAAAGATTACTATATGCGGCGGGGATTTGCAGTATATAGAAAAACAAAAAACTACTGGTTTTTATCCGGAAAGATTCAGGAGGTTACCTATGATATGCAAGAAAGAGAAAACAGCAGAAACCTGCTATTCGGAGCTTGAGGCTTGTGTTGAAAAAATGACACAGCTCATTAAAACAATGAGATTACATGAAAAAGTGCAGGCACTAAATAAAATTCGACGCGCGTTAAGTGAATGTTCTCCGTTTCAAGATCCCGTAGATCTCGTGGAGTGGATTCCTGCACAAAAGGTACAGGCAAATGATTATAATCCCAATAAGGTTGCTCCGGATGAAATGGAACTGCTTTACACATCGATCCGTCTGGATGATTTTACCCAACCAATTGTATCCTATCGTATCGACAATGATCACTATGAGATTACAGATGGATTTCACCGTAACAAAATTGGCAGATATCCCGAAATTGCGAGAAAGCGCCATGGCTACCTGCCTTTAACCATCATAGATAAGCCTCTGGACGAGCGCATTGGCTCTACGATCCGCCATAACCGGGCAAGAGGAACCCACCAGATCCGTTCCATGAGTGAGATTGTTGTCGGCCTGGCATCCATGGGGTGGTCAGATGCTAAAATAGAAAAAAATCTGGGTATGGAATTGGATGAAGTCATTCGGCTAAAACAAATCAGCGGATTGAAAGAAGCCTTCCAAAACCACGAGTTTTCAAAATCGTGGAACGAATTTGAATATAAATATTTTAAATAAAAGGCAGCTTCCATCTAGATGAAATCGCCGCCTCATTCTATACTGTTTCGTTTGCTTTTGAGCGGGGATTTATAGGTATGCAGCTCTTTATTTTAAATATCCCCTTTTCACTGTCCGGTTCAATAAATACCAGTCCACCCATCCCCTCAATCGTCTCTCTTATGATTTGCAATCCAAAACCATGATAGTCCTTATCTTTCTTTGTAGTCTTCGGTTCACCGTTCGCAATTAACAGCTCTCCGTTAAAGGAATTGGTTACCTCAATGATTGTCCAATCCTGAGTGCTGTTGCTTGTTACCTCAATAAAACGTTCGAATTCGGATACCTTATTACAGGCTTCTATGGCATTGTTAATGATATTGGAAAAAACTCGGACAATTTCCAGCTCTGTCATTGACGCAGATTCAGGAAGATGTGCATGTGCCTGGAAACGGATATTCTTTTCTTCACAGACATCGGCGGCATCCTGCAATATGGCATCCAGGACAATATTATCGGAATAGTCTTTGTGAATCTGCACGCTCCGCTGCATCGTATCGTGAATGTCATCCAGCAATTTGATTGCCTTTTTATATTCCTGGCGGCGCATTAAAGTTTTTAAAGAACCCATCAACTTTTCATAATCATGACGAAAGGCCCGATAGCTTTCTGTAAATTTACGATAGGATTGATAGTGACGCATTTGGCGGGAAAGCTGTTCTTGTAATTGATGAGTAAATAATTCGTATTCAAACAATTCTGATATCCTTGATGCATGATTCAGGATAACCAGCAGCCATAAGTTACTTATGATGCAGGAGCCCATATAGAGAGTAGAATACCAATTTTGCCTGACATCATCATAGTAACGTCCATCATTAATAAGCGTGAGAAACAGCCATTGAAAAAACAGATAAATGACAACAAATTTCAGCTGGCCTTGATTATTCATTAAATACCTGGCCTTTTGTCTGGGAACGATGACATCGCGGATCATCAAAAAGTAAAAAATTGAAAGAAGTACTGCTAATACAGAAATTATATCATCATGCTGCTGTAGAACATTTTTAATGCTTGTATGTAAGGCAATAGAATAGATGGAAAAGACAATTCCCCGGCTGGAATACAAGGAAAACAAATAAATACTGCCCGCATAAAGTGTTTGAGTTGTGGTTCCGCTAAATAATAATCGGAAAGATATCATAAATGAAACAAATACCATATATACAGCGAACCTTGAATCCAACAGTATATAGGCTGCTGCTGTTATAATAGCATTTATAGCAATTGCAATAATAAAATAAATCCAATGGTCCCTTTTCAACTGAAACAGCTTTTTAAAACGCAGAAGAGTAAATATATCATATGTAATCAGCGAAACAAGACTTATCATGATATTCTCCTATCCGCAATCGTGAATGTTGGTACGGCTGATATAATTGGCAAAAACCTGTTTCATCTGCTTCATATAAGTTGCACCGATCGGAATCTTTTCACCTGTTTTCAAAATTAAAACATTCTGTTCAAATTGCATAATATATGACATGTTCACAATATATGAACGGTGAATGCGAACGAACCCTCTATGGAGTAATTGATTCTCTATCTGCTCCATTGTTGAATAAAATTGAAATACTTCCCCTCCATTATAGTGAACGGATATAATTCGTTTCCAGATCTCGAAGAAGGAGATTTCCCTGAACGGAATCACTTTTCTAATATTATTTTTCCCTGACTCACAAAGGAACATATCATTTTCTTTTTTTGAGACCAAAGTAATAGCTCTGTTAAATATTTCCTCAAATTTAGCAGTAGTAATTTTTGATTTTATTAAATATTGGATAGGAGAAATATCATAAGCATCGAAAACATAATCTTCACTTGTAGTCAAAAAGATAATTTCTGAACTGCAGCCAAGTTCCCGAAGCCTCTTCGCCGTGTCCAGCCCATTCAGCTTGTTCATCAATATATCCAGGTAGATGATGTCTGCCTGGTTTGGTGAATCAGCTAAAAAAAACAAAAGTTCTTCTCCGCTTTTGAAATAGGAAATGGTGATTTCCACCTTGTTTTTCTTTGCAGCCTTTTTAATCAACCCGGCATATTGAGCACGGGCATCCAGATCATCATCACACAAAAATATCTTCAACATGACTGTTCACCAACCTTTCTCCAAGGTAATCCATCTCATCAAAGCCTTAATCTTGTGTATTGGCCCTGCACCATACTCTTCCCCCGGTTTCATGAAAATGTATTAATAGTATAACACTCTGTAATTACTTTTTCAATTATATAATATATTCCATTGTATGTATTATATAAAGAATTTCATTGTTGGTATTATATAATATATTCCTCTGAATCATGTAAAAGAAAGGAATGAATGAACATAAACTAATCAGAGGATAACCTTTAGAAAAATGCATACTGAAATAATAAGAGGAAATAAATGAGGTAAATATAAATGATCTAATAAAGAGTATTTAAATAAAAAAGCGGCCTCAGAAATATAACTTTCTGAGGCCTAATTCATTCATGAAGCTTACTGCCAGAGCTTCAGATTCTTAACCTTTATTAATTGTTTCAATTGGGAAGAGCACCAGCCCCTGTACATCACTACATAGTACGCTTTCAATGAAATCCCTCCGTCCTACTACATGAAACCCTTGAACACCTGCCAGAGAAAATACCTTTTTATCACCGATTTTGGAAGCATCTATAACTGCCTTTTTAATCACACTGTGATCCGGATTGAGCTTGCTTTGTTCGGTCAGGCAATCCACTTCATGTAACTCTGGGCAAAAGTACAATTCTGCAAGTTCATTAAACGTATCCATCAAAACAATTTCCGTAAAGACGGTGTCAGGTTCATATAATGCAATAACACTTTGAATTTTCTCTGATACCAGCAAGAAAGGCTGGAGTAGAATATCATGAAAGGCCGTGTAGGAGTTTCCGTGGAAAAACAGTAATTCACGCCCCGGAAGTTTATGAGCCCAGTCCTGTTTTATATCCCAGATATCAAATGGGCTTACTGCAATAGGTATATCTGTGTCAGCCATAATTAAGTAATATTCCATCCTATTCCGCCTCCTGATATTATGTATTTATGGTTCAGGTATAATCTTTTCTGTTATATAAGTTGTTCTCAAATATTTCCGCAAGAGCTTTCGTCGAAAGTTCATTACCATCATTAGAAGCTATCTGATAATGATATACCGCTTTCTCTATATCTTTTTTAACGCCCCAGCCATTTAGGTATAGATCGCCCAAGTGCTTGTGCGAAGTTGAGCAGCTGTTTTCAATGGCTTTTTGGAAGTATTCACTTGCTTTCTGATAATCCTGGATGACACCCAATCCTGTTTTATACATCCAGCCTAAATTATTTAAAGCACTTCCATTGTTATTTTCTGCTGCCTCCATAAGGTATATGAAGGCTTTGTGATAGTCCTTTCCAGCGCCTTTCCCATTGAGGTACATTGCGCCCAGCCTCGCCTGAGCATCATCTTTGCCTTGTTCCGCTGATTTTTCATACCATTTACGTGCCATCAAATAGTTCTTATTAATCATAACTCCATAATAATACAAGTTACCGATTAAATATTGAGCGTCAGCATTTCCTTCATAGGCAGCTCTTAAATACCATTTGAATGCATCTTGTTGTTGTGAATGTTGTGAGTGTTCATCTAAAGACATTTCATATAAATTGGAAATGTCCTGGCAAACATCTATAAGTATATCTCTCTTTGTATCCTTCATCGGTCCAAAAGCAGTTCATTGACCTTATCTCTGTTCTCGTTAGAAATGAGTGTTTTAAAAACCTTTTTCTCAGAACCGGACATGGAATGTACATCCTCACCTGACAGCCGTGCTACGCGGATAATTGATTCTTCTTCGTTTTTGGCTCCGCTTATCCTGTTCAGGCTCCAATAGATGGATTGAAGCTCATCAAAATCGGCCTCGCCTGTTATTTCCACCTCATACGGATAATTCCTGGTCTGATTATGTTTTATAGCATAGACAGCAAGCGCTTCGCTAAAATTATCCTCTCCCTCTATGAGCGTATAATCATCAGAAATATCAAGCAGACCTGCAATATAATCAATGTGATCAAAAAGAGCCGTGTGCGCGGCTTCCATGGCTGCTGCAACATCAGGATTGCCTTTGCTTTCACCTGGAACTTTTGTTTCAGCCTGGGCCTGGCTTTCCTCCGGAATCTTACTTTCCCCATCTTTGCCGGTATCTGTCTGCAGCTCTTCCTCTTCCTCTTCCGTCCCATCGCTTTGTTCAGGTTTGGAGGCATCGGATCCATCAGAACCGCCAGAAGGTTCCTGTTCAGTTGAATCCTTGGAAGATTCTTCATCGCTATCCTCCGGCTCTGACACAGACGTTTTCTGTTCATCACCGCCCAAGGTATCTGAAGGATTATTGGAAGCTTCTGTATCTTTTTCGTTCCCGGCACTATCCTCCTGCTCCGCGTTGTCTGCCTGTTCCGTATGATCTTCCTGCTCTATGTTATCTTTCTGTTCTATCTTATCTTCCTGTTCCGTATGATCTTCTTGTTTTACATGATCTTCCTGTTCCGATTCTTCTACACGCACTTCCTCCTGTTGTGCATATGCCCGAACAATCTTCCCGGTAATCAGGCTGGTGCAAAGTACCGCAGAAACAAGAAATATTGCATACCTTTTCATTCGATACTCCTCCTTATTTTGATATAGCCGTCTCCCTCTCTGACGCCTCATCTGATTTTGAATCCCCCAGCAGTTTTTCCAAGTCTCTTCTGATCTTCTCAATTTCCAGAATCTTATACTTTTCAAGACTGGATATCTGTTGCTGCAGTGTGATTTTATGCTGCTGCAGCGCCGTCAGTTCGTCATCACATTTACTCCGGGTCTGCTCAAGCATTTCCTTCGCTGTCTGCTGGGCAGCCAAAAGAGCTTCTGAAATCTGATTCTTCATCTGGTAATATTCCGTGCGGATGCTGCGAAGCTGTTCCAGTTCCCTGCACTGCTTTTCAGCCGCCTCCCCTATCTCATCAAGAAGGCTATCCACTTCCTGAGCATCATAGCATTTCCCGAACTTTTTTGTCAGCTTTACCATATCGATCGTTTCTTTCGTTAATATCATTTTCTCACTCCTCTCCTCTGCCCAGCTGGCTTCCTGATTCCGGCCGCAAAACACCGATTACGATATACCGGGCATCGTCAAATTCATAGCTGCATGTGGAAAGCACAAGGAAACTGTCGTCATCTCCATATTCTGCGGCACTTTTAAATGTCGTTTTCGTTGAGGCATAAGCTAACAACGCATCTAAATTCACCTCATACATAAACGCCCGGTCACGCCATTCCCCTGCACTGATGACGCAGCCATATTTTAAATCAACCCGATAATTGCCTTTCTCTGTGTATAGAAACATATAAGGGTGTTCATCAAAATAATCCTGTTTCTTATAGCCTGTCAGGGAACCAAACATCCTGCCGGATTTCATATGGTGTCCGTAAATGATACTTAAATCTCCGAGAAAGTCCTCTGGGCAGTTAGGATCAAGAAATAATGTTCCATTTGCATTACTGGAACCATCCGGAAGATGATGGAGATACCAGTCATAATCATCTGCGCGCATAACAGGATAATCAATTGCAGTATCCGGGCAATACAGCCATGCGGCAGTGTCAGGATTGATTTTATTTAACCACTCGAAATCGATAAAGACGGGCGGTATATTGCCTGACAGCAGCTCCCCTCCGGACTCACTGCCGCTTTCCCGGCGATGTGCCTGCTCCTTTAGAGTCTCATAACTTTGATTTCCTGCTTCATAAATCTGCAGACTTTTCTTAAGCTGATATCCAGAAAATATGATGACGCAGATTGAGCCGGTCAGAAGGAACCATACTGCTGTTGTAATGATCTTTTGCCTTTTCTTCATGCTTCACCTGTCATTTTGCCTGAGATTTCCGTTTCTTTTTCTTTGTCTGGCAGCAAGAATGAGGTAAATCATGGAGCCAGCCGCTACAACAGAAGAAACCCAAAGCATTCCCTCATATCGTTGATAGTTGATTTCATCACCGGTTTTGGGTACGCCTATTACACCGGAAGCATTGCTGCCGCCCCCTGCTTCACTTCCGGGGCTGCCATCGAAGCCGGTTCCAAAGTCAGGTCCGTCATTTGGCCGGAGCCCGCCATCAGGGCCGGGGCCGCCACCGTTTCCTGATATCCCGGGCCCATTACTGCTTCCCGATACTCCAGGCCCATTACTGCTCCCTGACACGCCGGGCCTGCCGGGACCGCCGCCGCTGCCTGATCCACCGCCATCGCTGCCTGATCCACCGCTCCCGCTTCCGCCGTTGTACTTATTGATAAAAATGCAGGACTCTACCTGCTTATTTGCACCATTTGTCACTGTCCGTGTAACTTCAAGCTGGCCGTCTATGTCTCTTACCACATCAGTGATCGTGTATACGGAACGGTCATAAGTATAGTTTGTTCCTGCAGCCACTACTTCAGAGATCGTATAATAATAAGTTCCTTCCCGGGTATAGGACCATGTACCGAAATCCTCTTCTCCGGATCCGTAAATGGTTATGTGCTTGATACCGTCTGCACTTCCCTCCGGCATGGGATTTGTCTTATCCTGGGCTGTTAATGAAAAAGTAAAATTGGAAGCAGCAGACGGATTGCCGGAAACCGTCTTTTTCACCGGCGGGTCCACCATGATATCAGGGTCGCTTGCAATGGGAGTATACATGTTTACAAATCGAATGCTTCCCGCTTTGCTGCCATCACTTTTTTTAACTACGATCTCAGCCGAAAGGTTCACCCCTGTCTGTGTCACATAGACCGTTACGGAATAGACCTGTGTATCATAAGAATATCCCCTGGCAGGGACTGATTGGTTCCCTTTGATTTCGTAACGGTATATACCGGTGTCTGAAAAGGTGATGGGACCGATATCTTTCACACCTGTCCCAGCGGCCGTAAAGGAATAGATACTATTTAAACTCGCCTGCGGCATAGGATTTCCCGTATCCAGAGAAATGAGGTCATACGAAAACACATGATTCACATCGGAAGCCGAACTGTTTTTTATAAAAACCTGATCTACATATAACGTAACGGCAGCCGAATCCGCTTCTGCGTAAACATTCAAGGGGAATCCGATGACCAAAAGGCAGAAGAGAAGCAGGCGCCGCACAGTAATCCATTTATTCTGCACCTTATTATTTGAGTTCATATTTTCATTACTCCTTTTCGTGTTTCCTTCTTTTTCCTCTGCATTTATAATAAACTGCAATCATAAACAGAATCAGCATCATAACAGGCAGTAAGATTTGCAGCCACCGGGGAAGGCTTTCCCACTGGCCGGCTTGCCGGTCCACTGATACTGTGTTTGCATTGCTTGATTTTTCCTCATCAAATGGATTGCTGTAACATTCTTTTGTAATTCTCGCAGCCAGGATATCTCTCCCATTGGTCGCATCCGTAGAACAGGTAGTCAGAAGCAGAATATGATCCTCCTCCGTTACCCCAATCCCGCGTGTATATACTGCCTTATCCAACAGGGACTTTAAATACGCCTTCTGCGCCTCTTTGCCCTGGACGTGGGGGGCAAACACACTTCCGTCATAGGCATCTGTTTTAATAAAAGCAAAAAATTCCAGTCCGTGATCTTTCCCGTCATAATACAAATTGCCGTATTGGTGGCTTTCAAAAAAGCTTTTGCTGCTGAATGATCCAAGCTCTCCAAACATTGTTTGTTTTTCCATGTGATGTCCATACAAAATGCTATTAAAATCCTGAAAGTCCTGGCGGTTGGTATAATCTAAAAAAATAGCTCCTGAAAGGGAATACTCTCCTAATGCATTGGTATTTACATATTTCCAGTTGTCCTCTCCCTGTGTTACCGGATAGTCGATATTCGTGCCATAAACCGTAAGCCAGCCAAACACCTCCGGATTAAGCTCCTTAAGCTGTTCAAATGACAGACCGCCTTCTGCTGAATCCGGTTTATAGACTGAGTATTGGGAAGCGTCCGCTGCCCGATATACCTGGTCAGAGTCCCATATGGAATAGACAGCCACAGCAACCAGCAGTAGAATAACAGCCAGTACCATAAAGTCCATGATACTGTTTACAAATCTTACTGCTATTCTGCCTGCTTTTTTTAATGATGCTGTGTTCATATGAGCCCTCTTTCCGGTACCTTTAAATACTTGTTAAGATTTTTCTGGTTTTATCACCGCCCTGCACTAAAAGATTAAGCACGGCTGCGTTTTTTACGGGATTTTACTGCTACAAATGCTATGAATGACCCTGCTGCCAGAATCAAGATCATAACAAAAGGAAGGTTGTTAATGACCACACCTGTAGGGGTAACGGTCTGGTATTCATTCGTAAATGCTGCACTATTTTGGTCTTTTCCAATAAGAATATTGCTAATACCGAATTGCAAATTGCCTTCAGTATTGCTGGTAGACTCCGGAGTTCCCCCATTTACCACGTACGCCAATGATGCTTTATAATTTTGCACTGCCGTTTCTGTTACATCATAGCTTGCACCTATATGAAGATCCGTGAAGACCAGCCTCTGGTCATGTTTGAGATTGACCGTCATAGGGGTTCCTGCAGAAAAGCTAATATAAGATTTGCTATTGCTATCTGTCTGCAGTGTCATATAATTTTCTGTTGAGGTAACAATATTATTAGATGCATCCAGGACATATGCCTTATATGTAACATCGCCTGGTATTACCTCCGGCTTCCTCGCAGCCACATCAAAAGCAAAATATCTGGTCCTATCCGCATAATCCCCAGTAACAGTCTTGCTTATGGTGAGGGCCTTGTCAGTTGGGTCTGTTGAGTCAACGCCGCCAGCAGTTTTGGAATAGATGTTGGTAAAGATCATTTTGCTGTAGTCGCCTTCAATGTTAGGATCACCATCCGGAGTCGGGTCCACCTTATCACCCACTACAGAGTTGCCGTTACTGCTGTCAAGTGCTACGATTTGTGAAGCAACAGCAGCTACGTACAGACCGTTGGTGCCGTTTTTTACATAAGCTGTTAATGTATACTCTGCATGAGAAAATATATAAGCTTCGTTTGCGGCGGGTGCATATCCTGACACAGCTTCTTCCTCCGTAACCTTGTATACATATTTGCCCGCATGTGGAAAGGTAACACTGGAAAACAGATTATCAGTTTGCTTAACTATGGTCTTTGTGTTGAGATTATCGGCACCAGCTTCGTTGGCAATGAATGCAATGTTCTTGTCACCAAGGGCTGGCATAGTTGCTAAATCCCCCGGCACAGAGCTGTCATCGACGCTTATCGGCTGAACATGGAAAGTAAACGTTGCAGCAGGTGTTGGAGTACCTATGGGCATGGTTAGTTTTTTTGTAATTGCAGCCTGTGCAGGTGTTGTTTCTGTACCATAAATCGGATTACCGGCTGCAAATGCAGATGTAGCAGTTCCCATGCTCATAACCACAGCAAGAGCAATAGCCGGCAGCCTCCTTCGTAATTCTTTTAATCTTTTTTTCATGTCTTACACTCCTTTTTGATAGTTTTCTTATTTTGAACATATATTACAAGATTTCCGGTCGTTTAACCGTCCTGTAATTAAAGATCAAACATATTGGATTTTAAATACTAACAAGATAAATACCATAAATGCTATATTCTATATATTTCTCCGTCTGAGAACCGTCATCACTTTTCCCAGTGTATCTTTCACCTTTACCGCTCCGTAAATGCGGCTGTCCGTGGCATTTACCCTGCTGTCGCCAAGAACGAACACTTCTCCTTCGTTCAATGTAAGGGGAAATTCTGCGCCATTTTCATATCTCTGGGTAGGTGAATAGATCTCCGGTTCCTGTTGGAGTGCACCGTTGACCAGCAGCCCTTCCTCCGTAATATCCACGGTATCACCGGCTGTGGCAACCACCCGGCGGATCTGTTTCTGTCCTTTAAATTCCAGCACAAGGGCATCCCGGGCTATATAGTTTTTGTCCAGGCGGTAGAACATCACCAGGTCTCCGTCTTTCACGGATGGACCCATGGAGGCATCCTGATTGCGGCAAAGCCCAAACAGAAACGTGAATACCAAGAGGAAAGCAAGAATAATCCCTGCAATTTTTGCCAGAAGAAACAGAATTTCCTCTCCAAGAGAGTATTCTTTCGTAGATTCGTGATTTTTGCCTGCTGCTTTGATTTCCTGCTGAATTTCAGCCATATCACAAACCTCGCTTTCTGCGGGAATGAATCATACCGGCACCTGCAATCACCATCAGCAGAAACATGGACAGTCCCAGAAGAACAGGTCCCTGCATGCTTTCTGCCTGTACACCGGTCGGTACCTCCTCATTTCGTGTGTTTCTAAAATCAAATCGGCTATTTATTTCTTCCAGGATGACCGGACCGGTATTCGAACCGTCTACTGACTGGCCTAAGTTAACCGCAAAAGACACTCTATAATTGGAGGGGCTATCTTCTGTCACACGGATACTGCCCTGCGGTACCGCCATAATGGTGATCTTCTGGCCATGTTTCAGCCTGAAAACAGCTTCTCCATTCTCACCCAGCGCCAACATTCCATCGGCCGGTGCCTCTGAACCGGGCAAGGTTCCGCCTTTATACTGCAGCTGGGTCCCCTCGGCGAGGGAACCCCCTTCGCTGTCCATGAAGTATGCCGTAAACAAAAAGTCCCTTGTTTTGTCAGCGTAAGAGCCGATGACTTCCTGGGATACCGTGACATTTCTCATTTCGTATGCCAGATAAATGTCCGTATCAGCCAACACTCTGGCAAGTTCGACCGGGGAAATTTCTTTCCACTCTTCGTTTTCGTTTTCGTGTTCTTTCCAACCCACGTACACATAGCCTGGGATGGGTGGGATTTCATCATCCGGAAGGGTAAATGAGTCTCCCAAAACTGCGGCGTATGCAGCCGGGCCTAATCCATCTATGGGCCTCATACTCCGGTCTACATAATAAACCTTCACGATTAGCACGTTAATATCGAAGTTGTTGAGCGGGTAGTCGTAGACGCTGCTTTTAACTTTCGCTATTTTATCGCGATACATGTTCGGGAGCGGTTTAGCATATGCCCTTGCCTCATTGCCCTCGAACGTAACCTCATTGTAAACAGACAATTTCGTAAGGTCTTTGGTGTAGATGCCGCCGCCATCATCTGTTGCTATATTGCCAGATATTGTTCCGGCTTTAATGATGACTGTGCTGTCAGAAAAAATACCGCCGCCATTGCCTCCAGTGGCTTTATTGCCGCTGATTTCGCCACTCTTCATGGTGAAGTCAGCATTGGACATTACATACGCACCGCCGCCTGCGGTATTCGATATATTGCCAGAGATGGTGCCGCCATCCAAGGTGACGCTGGAGTCGTTGGCATATATGCCGCCACCGGATGTGCTTGCTGTGTTATTCTGGATTTTGCTGCTGCCCATAACCTCTATTGTACTCCTGACATTCTTGTCGGTACTGGCGTATATACCACCCCCAAACTTTGCCCGATTGTCCGATACAACGCTGTTTGTGATGGTGATTGTACTACCTCCGGGGGTACAAAGACCGCCTCCTCTAGTGGTTACCTCATTATCGATTATATTGCTGTCAATAACATTTACAATAACTTGTCCTTTGTTCCCCCAAGCCATAATTCCACCACCCTGCTCTCCCCCTTTATTATGAGAGATTTCACTATTTTTAACAGTGAGTGACGAACTAGCAGCATTGTCATTACTAGGAAAGACATATACGCCGCAGCCACTCCAGGGCGAGCTATTATTTGAAACTACACTATTTTGTATCGTGGCTATGCTTTTATTAACATATATACCACCACCGCTTCCGTTCCCACCTGAACGATCACGATTCACCCAATTTTCTTTAATCTCACTGCCATCATCTATAGTGAGGCGGCTGTTAAATACACCGAGACCGCCACCGTAGTAATAGGACTCATTCTCATAAAACTTGCTGTCAGATATCTCGACTGTGCTATTATTCTCGGCATATAAGCCGCCACCTCCGACGGTAGCTCCCCCAGTCGCCGTATTGTGAGAAATCATACTGCCTTTAATGATAATGTTACTGTTATCGACATAAACAGCACCACCCTTTTCCGCCTTACAATTTTGTATATTTGCTCCTCCCATCGTAAAGGCTGCTCCCGTTTTGACCTCAATCCCGCCGCCTGTACCGCCGCCGTCCAGTATGACGTTATCAAACGTAAGCTCGGCGTTGCTGCCCGAGGGAATAATGAAATGGCGCTGATTCTTGGAGGTAAAGGTAACGGTACCTGAACCCGAGGCCCTAAATGTCAGATTTTTATTAATCGTTAGTGAGCTGGTAAATACAATGTTCGCACCATCAGCAATAATTATGGTGTCCCCTGAATGTACTTGATTATAGTTAATGAGCATTTGTATGGATGAAAAATCATCGACCGTTACTTCCAAAAACGGCTTAATGCCCTCCGGCAGACGCATACCTGCGTCGATGCCGGTAACCGCCGTGTCCTCCCCAATCTCCAGCGGGACGGACCATGAGGCCGCGGCTTCCTCGTCCATCGCAAATTTGTTGTCATTCCCAATGGTCAGTGGCAGTAAGTACTCCGTTCCGCCAATGGTTTCGGAGGAAACTTTTACCACATAGCTGCCGGGTTCCATACCCTCAAACCGATAGGCACCATCCGTCTTGGTTAAGGTAGTCTGAACCTCGGTAATAAAGTCGTCCTCCGCATAGAGCGTGACGGGGTATCCGGCAATGCCGGTTTCACCCACATCCCTTATACCATCGCCGTTTTTATCCAACCAAAGCTCTCCGCTGATATGCCTATGACTGTCTGGATGAACTACTGTTACAACAGCAACAGGACGGGCTTGCGGATAAATCCAGGTCCCAATATCGGCGGTAAACAAATACGTTCCTGCTGCCTCCTGATGATACCCGTCAGATTCCCAGGTTACGGGTATGTCTTGAACAGTGCCTCCATCCAGCGTTGCCGCCAGAGTTTCAGGCAATGGAATGTCTTCGATATTCGTACCTAATGGCACAGTGAGTTCCGTTACAGGCATGTCAAAGGACATGATCACTTCTTTTTCACTGTCATTCTGCGCGATTCCTGCAACAGGCAGCAATCCCGCTAACAGCAATCCTATTAGCAATAGAGAAAAGGCAATGTGCCTACTGCTTCTTTTTCCCATATTTTACCTCTTCTTTTTATGATTTTTCAAATTTATGGCCTGCCACGGAAAATAAAGACCGCTTTTCCATGTATCTGTTCTTTGCCTATCGCGCCATAGTTACGGGAGTCCAGGGAATCGCTTCGGTGATCTCCCATAACGAAATATTGATTTACAGAAAGTGTGAGCGGATAACTGATTTTCGTCTTCCCATAAATCTTCCCATAAGTCTTTTCATAGATATGCGGTTCTTTTTGTACCTCCCCGTTTACAAGGAAAAGCCCGTTATCATCATCAAATTCCAGGACATTGCCGGGTATACCGCAGATACGCTTGACATAATCTTTCCGCCCATGTGCCTTAATAAAAATAATGTCTCCTTTTTCATACAAACTGGAATATTTCCAGAATACGATTACATCTCCATCATAAAGGGCCGGTTCCATCGAAGTCCCTGATACAACCCCAATGCCAAACATCGTATTAAAAATCAACGCTGCCGCTGCTGCAATTACTGCACTTTTTATAAGAGGGAACCAGAATGACCGGCTGATGTAATCCGTTGCTGCAGCATGTTTTGGATAATATTTTTTTCCTGATCTCTCCATGTTATTGCTTGAACCTGCTTCCTCTTATTCTTTGTAATGCGGGCCTTTATTTCTTTTTCTATGGTCTGTATTGATATTTCATCTGAATTGGCTGATATCAGACCGAAATCATTCATGTGCATTTCCTTGTTCATCCCTGCATCTTTCTCCAATCAGCTGCATCGCAGAAATAACCAGGGGTTTATTTTTATTATATTTTTTGAAAAAAATCTATTATAATGTTCCAAAACACAAGTTTCATGTACTGATTTTCCATTTTAATATTTCCTCCTGGATTTACAGATACCCTAGATTGCAGATACCAGATTGGCTGTCTTCGCATGCAATTCAACCCTATGTTTCTTTCCGTTTAGATAGTTCGTTAGAAAGGCCAGAAATTTTATTATTTATTATTAATATTTTTCATCAGAAAAGTCTTTTTAAATGTTCCAAAACATGAGATTATTGTCCTAAATTTCTTGCTGCTGAAGCTTTTGCTGATACATCGCTCAGCCGTTGATATTTCGCACGATTTGCGAGCTCAACAGGGTCACGACCCATAAAAAATAGAGGTGCAAAAAATACACACCTCTAAGCCGAGTCACTTAACTATTTAATTCACTGCAATAACACTCTGATAAGACCATAGCCCTCTTGAGCGTTCCAAAGGACATGTCTGCATAGTCTGCGGCTGCCCTCCTTCGTGTCAATACAACGTCCCAAACAGATAGCTGCCTATACTTCTATATTATCTATGTTCAATCTAGTTCATGGGTTTTTCCTATCTTATTGTTTTTTCAAATCACACTAAAATCAATCATTGACATTACAACAAATTTGTTGTAATACGTATATATGATAATACCGATGGATGATATTGTAAGCGTGGTGGTGCAAGAGTTATCTATGTAGATAGAAATAAAGGAATGTATTTACCTTCTAAACGTATATGCAAAGAATGAACAAACCGACCTATCTGATAAAGAAAAGAAAATGTTGAAAAAATTGATTGATGTTTTAAAGGAGGAATAATTATGGGATTCTATGAAGACATCGAAAAAAGTTTATTAGAAGCCATAGAAATGGAAAAAGGCAATATTCCTATGGCTCAAAAAGAGAATATGCCAGCTCCTACGTTTGTTGCTTCTGATAAAGAAAAGGAATTGATTGATGAAGTAGTTAATTTAAGAAAAGAACAGAATATATCTCAGAACCATTTAGCTAAACTTACCGGAAATAAACAACAGGCAATATCAAGGATAGAAAAGAAAGAAAACAGTCCATCTTTAAAACTATTTTATAGTATGGTAAATGCTCTGGGATATGATATAAAGATTGTAAAACAAGGTACATTATAAAAGTATAAATACCCAAAAGTAATGGAAAGAAAAGACCATTAGGAATCCCCACAGTGACTTCATACTACACACCTCCCAACGATGTTTTAGAATGCTGCCTTTAAGTGCCATAAAGGCAGCTGATTTTATGTATATAGAGTTTTTATAGATTCTAAGTTGGTATCATCAATCAATATCTCCCAGGGCCACCCAGGGTGCTGCTTCCTGGCGGGGATCCGGCCCACAAAAAATGCCGTATCAGACCTTTCCGGTAGATATACCGAGCAGGCCGGCGGCTTCAGCGACAGAAATACCCTGATGGTTTCTCTGGTATGGGCCGGAAATAGCTTATTTGTAACGAATCCATCTGACACCGGCATTAGTAAAGCTTTTTCCTTCCGGGGTGGTCAGACCGCCCTGATTTAAATGGTTGGCGATTTCATAGTCATCCATCGATGAAGATTGGTCATTCTGATTACGGCGTATCCATTCCAGAATGTTGTTTTTTCAAATCACACTAAAACACCTCATTCCTTACCTTGTTCCAGTCAAGTTCTTTCGTATTCTGTGCCAGCTCAGCCATCTGAATCCGGCTTCCCTTTTTCACAAGTGCAATTCCAGATAAGGTCCCCGACCTTATTTTATGCCATCTTCCGCCCTGGTAAACGGACTCTTTATTCTCAATGTCGACCCAGCTGCCTTCCGGCAGATACACCGCTCTTTCTGTAGCATAGTCTTCAAATAAAGGGGCCACCAGAATTGATTCACCAAACATGTATTGATCCTCAAGCTCCAAACAGGTTTTGTCATCCGGAAATTCAAAGAACATCGCCCGCATCAGAGGCCAACCATTTTCAGCGGATATTTGGCTTTCTTTATAGATATATGGGAGAAGCTGGTATCTGAAATTTACCTGGCTGCGAAATCGGGATAAAAATTCTGCCGAATAATTCCACGGTTCTTTCGGCGGTGCTCCGTGACAGCGGATGTGGGAAGAAAAGATACTCATAAACATCCATCGCTGATAGAGCTCTTCCGGGCTTTTATGGACGAATCCCCCAGCATCATGACTCCAAAAGCTAAATCCTGACATACCCAGAGAAAGCCCGCCCCGCAGAGAACACAGCATTCCCATATTAGTATTTTCTGCATCACCGCCCCAGTGAAGCGGGTAACGCTGACTTCCTGCCCATGCACTTCTGGCCCAGATGATGGAAGCTCCGGTTCTTGCTTTGGTAATATCAGAAACCGCTTTATTATACCGGAGAGGATAAAGATTATGTTCAAGCATTCCTGGCTTGCCGGAAGCATAGCTCCCATGAAGCGGTGCCGCTTCCCCGAAATCTGCCTTTATGGCGCTCACTCCCATATCCAGCAGTTTTTGAAGCTTCCTCTGATACCATGCTACCGCCTCCTGATTGGAAAAATCCAGTATCGCATCATCGGTCGGCAACCCTCCGGCACCATCGCTGACGGCATACCCTTTTTCAATAATTTCCCGATATAACTCATTGCCTGGAGTAAAGTAAGGGATCTGCCATAAGCTGATGTGAAAACCGTCATCCTTTAAATCTTTAAGCATTTTTTCAGGATCAGAAAAACGCGTTTGAGAAAACTTATAATTACAACGCCAGTCCTGTTCAAACCAGCCGGTATCCAGATGAATAACATCACAGGGAATCCTAAAATCCCTCAACTTTCTGGCAGTTGCTCTCACCTCTTCCTCGGATTTATAAGTAATGCGGCTCATCCACAGGCCGAAACTCCAAAGTGGCGGAACCGTACTTCTTCCGGTCAGGGATGTATATCCTTTTAAGATCTCTTTTGGCGTTCCCGTAATCACAAATAAATCTACGATATCTTCGCCGATAAAAATAGTCTGGGCTTCCTGATAGTTATAACCGAAATCAAACGTTACCGGTGCGCTGGTATGGGTAAAAATACCGTATCCTTTTGAGCTTAGATAGAATGGAATTGGTTTGTACATTTCCCTTGTTTCCGCTCCATGAGGGTCTTTTGTCCATAAGACGGTCTTGGTCCCTCTTTTATCCAGTCCGGTAAAACTCTCGCCGCAACCGTAGAAATGTTCGTCATAACTGACAGAAAAGGAAGCCGCTGCATACTTTTTCATGTCTTCCGTCCTTCTCACATAAGAAAAAGGAAGCGGATTACAGTTTAAAAGGCATTCGCCATCAGTCAGATTCAACGTTTTCGTTAAACATTTACCATTCTGATCAATTACTTTAATCGAAAATGGTTCAAATGCAATCTCTGCTGCTATTTTTTCAGCAGCTAACATCACGCCATCGTTTCTTTTTTCGATTTTAACAGCGGTTTCTTTCATCTCCCCAGATAACATAAGTGAATCCTGCTCAGGTTCTCTGGTTCCTAAGTTCATCCGTATTCTTAGAATATTATCTTCGTAAAAAGTCAATTTCACCGGATAATCAGGATTATCCGGGTAATCCGGCGGAAAACACCAGGAGGAGGATTTCTCAAATGGATAAGAGCCACCATTAAAGGCAGTCCGGCTTTTTCTAGTGTACCGTTTAAAGGATACTCTCCCGCTTAAAGTACGATCATCGAATTCCGTCATTTCAGAAATATTAAAATAGGTATTTCCGATGGAATAAAAATCTTCACTGCAATCAAATGGTTCCCCTAAATAAGCACTTGTACTGGTCTTCATTTTCTTTTCCTCTCATCAACTTTTATCCTTTTAGTCCGCTGGTGGCTATCCCCTGTACAAAAAAGCGCTGAAATGCCAGAAAAATAACAAACACCGGGATTAGTGCAACCACGCTGGCTGCCATAATCAGTCCATATTCTGTTGAATATTGACCGATAAACATGCGAATCCCCAACTGGATTGTCTTTAAGCCGGTGGTATTAAAATATATCATCGGTCCCATAAAGTCATTCCAAATGGTAACAAAGCTAAAGATCGTCAAAGTGGCCAGACTTGGTTTCGATAAGGGCAGCACAATCCTATAATAGATACCGTATTCATTTAACCCATCGATTCTTGCAGCTTCTAAAAGTTCATCAGGAATTGACAGATAAAATTGCCTCATCATAAAGACACCAAACGCAACAAAGCTCTGCAGCATAACATACCCCATATGGCTGTCCACTAAATGAAGTTTATTCATGATGCTATACTGAGGCAGCATATAAACCTGCCAGGGAATCGCAATGGTGGTCACATAGCATAAAAACAAAAGATCCCTGCCCTTAAATTTACACTTTGAAAATCCGTAGGCAGCAAAGCTGGACGTGATAATCTGGATCACGGTTATCATAACAGTCAGCTTCAAAGTGTTCCAGGTAAACCTCCCTAAAGGAATTTTATTCCATATTTTAATATAATTGCTCCACTGGGGCAGTTCCGGAATCCAGCGGATGGGTAGCGAGAACACTTCGCTATCTGTTTTTAAGGAGGCACTGAGCATCCAGATTAAGGGGAGAAGTGTTAACAGTGTGATCAGCATTAGCCCTATATATGTAAGCACTTGATGGCCCTTCTTTTCTTTTACAATCATAACTTACCTCCTTTCACTGATTCATAGATACAATCATAACTTACATGTAACTGAGCCATTTTTTCTCGACCTTAAACTGGAGCACAGTTATAGTACCAACGATTAAAAATAGAATCATCGCTGCAGCACTGGCTTTTCCATAATTCCATGAAATAAAAGCCTGGTTATAAATATACTGGCTTAACATCGTAGAGGCATTACCCGGGCCGCCTTCCGTCATCATATAGACCAAATCAAATATCTTAAAGGAATTGATGGTCAGCATCATTAACACGAAAAATGTACTGGGAGCGAGTAGCGGAAAGGTAATACTGAAAAACTGCTGACTTTTGTTTGCACCGTCAATCGTAGATGCCTCGTATAAGGAATAGGGAATATCCTGTAAAGCAGCCAGATAGACAATCATAAAATACCCCATATTCTTCCAGACACTGACAATGATCAGAGCCGGTATCACCCAATCCACACTCGCTGTCCAGCCTGGCGGTTTGGCTATTCCGATCATTTTAAGAAAACCATTGATGGGTCCAAAGTCCTTTTGAAATAATGCATTCCAAACTACTGAAACAGCTACAATTGAGGCTACATAAGGAAAGAAAATAGCACTTCTGAAAAAGCCCTTTCCCACTAATTTTTTATTTAGCAAAACCGCCAATCCCAAAGAGGCGCTGAGAGAAAGAAGAACTGTAAATAAAGAATAATATCCGGTTTTCCAGATTGCACCGCGAAATACCCGGTCTTTAAAAATAGTAATAAAATTTTCAAACATGATAAATTTCATTGGGTTAAAACCATCCCATTCCATAAAACTGAGAATCAGTGAAAATATTACAGGTATGAGAATGAAGATAAAAAAACCGATAAAATTAGGCAGTATAAAGGAAAGCCCGACCAGAGTATTTCTTGTACTCAGCTTTAGTTTGACTGTTTTAGTTTTCTGTTCCATCTAGTTGTTTCCTCCTGACACTTAATTTCCCAATATAAGAAAGGAGGAGCGGTTGTGTGATACCACTCCTCAATTGTCTCTACTTTCCCTGAATCTCCTTACTGCGTTCCGCCATTTCAGCAAGCCCCTCCTCTATGGTTGACTCCTCCAGCATAATCAGACTGTGCACCTCACCAAGCATCTGATTCACTTCACCGGTCTTCTCGTCAATAGGGCGATCCAGAGTTATATTTTTTACAGCAGTTAAGATATCAAGTGCATGTTCCGGCATTCCTTTGGTATCAGCAACTACGCTCATCGATTCCTGATTCACTCTCGAAGGAATCAGCCCTGCCTCCGCCTGAATCACAGCCCCTTCTTCGCCGCAGACAAAATCAACAAATTTCCATGCCGCTTCCTGTTTTTTTGATGCCGCATTAATGGCAATTGGAGTAACAGATCCTACCGTCCAGCCAGCTTCGACACCTTCCGGGTGAGGAAGCAGTGCCATCCCCCAATTCACATCACTTTCTCCGGCATTGATTTTTTCAATTAATGTCGCACAGAACCAGGTCCCCATTGGCAGCATTGCCACATTGCCTTTCAGGAATGGACTGGAATAATGGATATTACCTGTTTTTAGTGTGGAATAGTCCATAATTGTTCCCTCTGCCTGCATCCTGAGAACCATCTCGTAAGACCATTTCATAAAAGAATAGTCGGTGTCCATAATGGTATGTTTTCCATCTTGGACTGCCCAGTTCTCAACACATGCCTGCCAGGTATGGAACAGAGCGCCATAAGTTTTATCAGCACCTTCTCCTTTGGTAAGCTGTGCTGCCAGTGTTTCAAACTGGCTCCAGGTCATGTCATTGCCAGGATATTTTATTCCAGCTTCGTCAAAAATATCTTTATTATAAAATAACACATAAAAACTGGAGTTTGCCGGCAAAGCCATAATCTTATTGTCATTCGTCACAAAATTATCAGCCAGCCCGTTAAATACATTTAAGTCAAGGTTGTCCTTTGTGACAAAATTGCTTAAGTCGGCTAACTGGCCTTTGTTTTCCAGTCCTTTGATGGTATCTCCGTCTTTGATCCAGAACACATCAAGATCATTGCCACCATTCAGCATAATGCTTAGTTTATTTGTATACTCAGAAGATGGGATATCAATCAGCTCCACAGTAATATCAGGATACTCTTCCATAAATCTGGCGGCTATTGTTTTGGCAGAAACAGAACTGGTATCCAGATCCCAGATCGAAGCTTTGATGGTAATCTGCCCATTGCCGGCAGGGGCATCCTGTGATTGTGCGGCAGCAATCTGCCCGCCCTCTGCGCTGCTGCCCTCTGAATTTTTTGTCTGCCCACAGCCTGACAGCAATACCGCTGACATTGCTATTGCTGCTGTGGCAAACCGTAATGTTCTGGTTTTCATAAAATCCTCCTTTATCATGTTCCTATGTGTGATGAGTTTATTATAATCGGGTTTTGTTTTTTATGAGAAGAAAATTTTTCAAATAAACCCGACTATTTTGCACAAATTATTATTTTAAACTCTTTGACTTATACTATTTTTAGATTTAATACTATTTAACGCTCTTTTGCTCTTTTATTTTTTTACAAAGGGAACTGTGTTATAATTTATTATACTAATTCTGTTTGGAAAGGTCTGTGAAGATGAAGAAAAATAAGATAAAAATGAAGATCCTGATATCCACCTCCCTGTGTGTTCTCCTTTTTAGCCTGGTGAGTAATTTATTTCTCTATAGCTATTTAAGCCGGATTATATTTTCTAAATCAGCGCAGTTAGACCGCCAGTACATTCAGATCATTCAAAAAGAAATGGAACAATATATCAGTGAGACCAGCAACCTGGGACTAAACTGTGCCTTTGATCCCAATATTACCAGGGCACTTTCATTGTCAGGCAACGACTCTGTCTCTGACCGCCATCAGTTGCGCATTGCTCAGGAATCTTTAAACACTTATTTATCAGCTAGCAGGAATCAGGAATTTGTAAACCGGCTGATTGCTTTCCGCCCTGATGGTGTTCTTATAGAATCCACCAATGGGATGGTCACTGGTTCCCTTGATACCGAACAACAGCTCCGTGATTCTTTCCTGATGAAGCAGTTGGAGCAGGGTAAATTTGACACAATTTACAGAATCTCCCCCGCACTCTCCAATCACCAGGAAGAAGTCCTCACTTTTCTTTGTACTGCGGTGCAGATTCACACCGGAGCAATCGTGGGATATATTTATATGGAAATCGATCCGAAGATGATCTTGTCTCAGTTACATAACTCCCGTCAACTGGATAATATTTTCGTGGCTGATGCTGCCAATCACTTTTTTATTACTGCCGCCCCCTCGCTCACGCAGGCTGCTTTTAACTCCTCTCTTCCGAGAGATGGAGAGACGATCCGGTTAGATAAAAACAAATATTACGTGAATGCCCTTGCACTCTCCCGGTTTGATTTATCCATCTACAGTTTATCAAATATCAAACCTATCGGAGATGAAAACGAAAAGATGTTTTTTGTGCTGGCAGTTATTTTGACTACAACCATCTGCGTGGGATTTATGGTTGCTCATATTATATCTAACAGCATAACAAAACCAATACAGATATTAATTAACAGAATCGAGAAAATTTCTCATGAAAATGACTTCTCTGTTGATCCTCAAATCGAGGCCTCTAAGGATGAAATCAGTGAGATTGGAAAAGTGGTCAATTCCATGTCTGGCAATATCAACAATCTTTTAAAACAGACTGAAGAAATGTACGAGCAGAAAAAGAACATCGAAATGGCACTATTGCAAAGTCAGATAAATCCTCATTTTCTTTATAATACACTTGATTCGATCCGCTGGATGGCGGTGATCCAGAAATCCACCTCCATCTCTGATATGATATTGGCACTTGAACATCTGTTACGGAATGTTGCCAAGGGAACAGGGGAAAAGATCACGCTGCAGGAGGAGGTTTCTTTGCTGGAGGATTATATCCACATCCAGTCCATCCGGTACGTGGAAGTTTTTCAGTTCTGCAATCAGCTTCCAGAGTCCCTGATGCAATGTAAGATCGTGAAATTCACGCTTCAGCCGCTGGTGGAAAATGCTATTTTTCATGGTATTGTTCCGACCGGCAGATATGGGAATATTGTCCTTTCAGGCAGGGAAGAAAACAACCGTTTATCTTTGATAGTGGAGGATGACGGGGCTGGCATGTCTCAGTCGGCATTCACTGCTTTTTACCAGCAGGGGGCGGCATCTCATAAGGATTCCTTAAGCAGCATGGGAATCAAAAATGTAGATTCCAGGTTAAAGATGGTGTACGGACCGAAATTCGGACTCACCTTTGAAAGCCAGGAAGGCTATTATACCCGGGTCACTATCCACATACCAAAGGAGGAATAGAAGGAATGTACCAGGTACTGCTCGTTGATGATGAGACCATCATTCTATCCGGCATCAAGTTTCTAATCGACTGGGAAAAACAAAACTGCAATATTATCGGGAGCGCCAGAAATGGCCGGGATGCTCTGGAAAAAATCAGGAATCATACACCTGATATAGTATTTTGTGATATTAAGATGCCTGTTATGGATGGGATGGAGCTTTTGCAGATTGTCAATGAAGAGTTTCCATCGGTGGTCTTTATAATGCTTACTAATTTTCAAGAATTCAGCCTTGCCAGAGAAGCACTTCGCCTCCACGCTGTTGATTATCTGCTAAAAGCCCAGTTAGAGGCAAATGCGCTGATAAAAAGCCTATCTAATGCAAAGAAAGAATACGATAACCGAGCAAAACTTTTTAAATCGGAATCTCTCGCTCGTTATCTTGATGTCAAAAATAAAGAGCTGTTACAGGATGCCTGTTTAACATTGATCTTTGAGACGGATCAGAAGGCCTTTATGGCGGCCTCTGGCATTCTGCAAAATCATCATATGCTTTCCGGCTATTCTTTCCTATACCTCCCCTTTGATCTGTCTGAGATGCCCGATGCCCTTCTGTTTAACCAGAAAGACAGAAGACAGATCCAGGACTGGATCAGGGAACTGGCTCAGCGGATTTCAGAGCAGATCTTCGGCGAACAAGCACTGTTTGTAGCTACCGGGCAGACCGACTGTCTAATTCTCTTTATCTGGGGACAGAAGGAAAAAGCACCGGCTTCCATTGCACTCTTTCAGAAAAAATTATCTGCAACGCTAAGCAAAATAGTGCAGGCCAAGTGTCTGACTATAAATACTGGTCTGTATTATGGAGAACAACAGCTTCTTTCCTGCCGGGAAGAACTGTTAAGCATAATCGAGTGTTATTACATGGGAATAGAGCCAGATACAGAGCAGCCGAAACGGCCTGATTTTAAACCGCTGGGACTTTCCGGAATTGGCGATCGTCTCTTTGCCGAGATTAATTGTCACAATGTCACTGGAGCAGTTCTGCTTCTTGAAAAAGCAGAGGAAAGCATCCGGAGTACCATCCATCAAAAAAGTCAGGCAATCTGGCTTTGCGGCGAATTATTTCGTGCTGTGGGTAAAGCAATTAACAAGGAACAGGAATCTACTATGGGATTTCATGAAATTGATAATCTTATGACCAGACAGCAGGTACTTTTCTGGCTTGAGAAAACGAAAAAATACTTAAAGGAAATGATGTGTCAAAACCCTTTGGGCTACTCAGAGCCAGTGGAAAAGGCCAAGCAGTATATTGAAGAGCATGTGGAAGAACATATCAGACTTCAGGAGGTAGCTGACTATGCAGCGATATCTCCGGCCTATCTCTCTTCCCTTTTCAAGAAACAGAGTGGACAGAGTTTTATTGATTTTGTCAATCAAAAGAAAATAGAAAAGGCACAGCAGCTGATTCACGAGGGGAATTACAGGATCAATGAAATCGCATATCAGCTCAGCTTTGAAAATGCTTATTATTTCACAAAGGTGTTTCGAAAATTTACCGGGACGACTCCCAGCAATTACCAAAAGAAATATTGTAAGAACGATCGATAAGGGATCTTCTGACTTAAGTGCAACATCGATATGCTCCCTGGGGTATTCGGTGCCATACGTAAATCCCTCCAGCGGGGTTCCCTCCTGTATGGTCTGGTCCCATATGGAGAGAATATCCCCGCCGGCTTCCAGGAAACCGGCGGGGAGGCTGTTTTAATTTATAAATTTATATTTAGCCTTTGTTTTTGCTGCATTTAACCGCATCGATGGCAAGGACCACCATAAGTGCTAAAAGGCTATCCTGCCCATCACTTACATCGATCAAGTAGGTGTCAGTAAAATGAAAAAGCTGCTTTTCAATCCGGGCCACAACGCTGCCGTTCTGGGAAAGAATGCTGTAATCCCATTCCAGGAAACTGCCTTCCACATGCCAGCCATTGCAGTCAACAGAAAAAGAGGGCTTGAAAAAAGTAAAATCCTTGGTGATGGTCCCCACCGTTTGGCCGCCGATCTGGATGGTAAACCTGGGCAGGAAGGTCAGTACCTGTTCCCTTAACGTGGCCAGGTGATTGCCATTGCTATCATAGATTTCCAGCTTGTGACCCCAGGCAGGCTTACCGCAGACCGTATATACGGCGGCTCCGCTTTCGTCATAAATATCGTAGCTGTCAAACCAGGAAAAAAAGCGTTGCTTAAACATTAGCTTCATGATATCTTTCTATCTCCTTTTTCGTCTTTATCTATTACTTGTTCACACCATTCCCTTAGCATGCATTCCCCGCATTTGGCCTTCCTTGCCGTGCAGATTGCCCTGCCATGATAAATCAGTTGAAAATTGATCCGGTTCCAGTGGTCTTTTGGGAGTACTCTTTGCAGTTCCACTTCTACCTCCGCCGGATTTTTCCCAAATGCCCAGCCCAGTCGTCTGGCAATGCGGAATACATGAGTATCCACCGTGACCCCCGGGATACCGTAAGCATCTGCCAAAAACAAGGTGGCGGTCTTTCTGCCAACTCCGGCCAAAGTCAGGACCCCGTCCATATCCTTTGGCACCTCGCCTCCATATTCCTCTGCTATTTGACTGCAGCACTTTTTTAAATTCTTTGCCTTATTCTTATAAAGCCCGATGGAGCGTATGGAATCCTCGATTTCCTCCAGCGGCGCTTCTGCCATCTGCTCTACAGTCTGAAAGCGCTGAAACAGCTGGGGAAGCACCTCCTCCACCTGTTTGTCAGTGCTTTGGGCGCTGAGCATAATGGCCGCCAGAAGCTGCCAGGGCTGCTGATGGTAAAACCCTTCTTTCGTTACACCGTAAACCTGGTCCAATTTATCAAGGATGTTGCTGACATTTCTCTTTCTCATCCGGTATTTCCCAACCTTCCGCCACTGTATTAATCTGCTGCCATCTCCTCCGGCTCAAACAGCCGTATGATCCCGTATTCTCCGTCATATCCGGGACTGCAATGTACTTTCCCCTCTCTTAACCGTCTGATCCCCTCTGATATCATATTACCGGAAGCATGCCTGATATCCTCCAACGGCAGCTCCCTAAGGATATGAAATTCCGGTCCTAAATCCCTTATCATGGATTCATACTGGTTCTTGACTTTCTTGCTTGCGGTAGTATATCCGATAGAAGCCGCAATCACTTCATTAAGAGGAACCAGATTCTCAAATGGCTTTCCCCCGGGAAGAACAAAACCCTGACTGCGGTCAGCCAGCTGTTCGATCCTGTGAGACACGCCTGTGGTCAGTTTTCGGCCGCATACCGGGCATTTACCGGAATACCGTTTCGCTTCTGACGGAGAAAGGCAGAGATTGCATTTCCGGTGGCCATCATAGTGATATTTTCCCTCTTCCGGAAAAAACTCTACGGTCCCCTCTAATCCCTCTCCCTTTTGTATGGCATTCCACAGCCCGGTATAGGACAAGTCGATATCCAGAAGATTGGCTTCCCTGCCAAGCTTTGAAGGAGAGTGGGCATCAGAGTTGGATACCAGCTGAAAACAGTCCAGAGCCGACAAACGCCATATCATAGAAGGATCGGAAGAAAGTCCTGTCTCCAATGCATGCACATAGGGAGTTAAATCCTCAAAGCACTCCTCAATCGTATCAAAACCGGAAAATGCCCCAAACACTGAAAAATGCGGCGTCCAGATATGTGCCGGGATATAGATAGCCCTGGGGCATAATTCCATCGTGATTTCCAGAAGGTCATGACAGTCCAGTCCCAATATGGGCCTGCCGTCCGAATGAAGGTTCCCAATGGTTTCCAGCTTCTTTGAAATCCTCTCTGCATCCTCAATACCCGGAAGCAGAATGACGCTGTGAACCTTTCTAACTTTCCCGTTTTTCTTATAGATCGAGCTGATCTCTCCGGAGACCACAAACCGGGGAGTGCTGGCTTCCGGCCCGGCTCCCTTGTCCAAACGGTATTCTTCTTTTAATATGTAAAGCCCTTCCTCAGCAGGAATCAGCTTTTCCTTTAACTCCTCACGCCAAGCCGGGTGGGTAAAATCACCGGTCCCCAGGATCCCGATCCCTTTGCGCCTCGCCCATAAGTCCAAATATTCCAGCGAACACTCCTTACTGGTCGCTCTGGAATAGTGGGAATGGATGTGTAAATCTGCTATATACATAAATTTCACCTGCTTTTGTCAATTTATGTTTTATTATAGCTTTGTTTTCTATGGGTTGCAAGAAGCGGGTCATTCCTTTTACCGGCATATTTCTCATAAATTCCCATGGCAAGCTCTGCCATGTCCCTTCTGAATTCCGCCGGTTCCGTTAGTTCAATCTGATCACCCATACTTAACAGCCAGCCAAAAAGATTCTCCTTGCTGGAAAAATCAAACTCAAACAATAGCTTTCCATCCTCCCGTTCCCTAAAACTGTTCATTCCAAACTCCTCGATCAGATGCCATTTTATCTCCGGTTCACAAACCGCAGTGATATGAAATTGTCTGGGGTACGGATTTTCCGGAAAGTACTCGATGGGAGGTAAGGGAAGCTTTTCATAATGGTCCCCGGTGTCCGAAAGCTCCTGGATCCGGTTTAGCTTGAACATGCGGAAATCTTTCCTGCCCCTGCAATATCCCCACACATACCAGGAGGACCATTGAAATACCAAAAGATAAGGGTCAATCGTTCTCACTGTTTCACCGCTTGGAGCATAATAGCAAAACTTTACCGAATGGCCTGCTTCAATGGCTTTCTGGATCAGATCGATCTTAGGGGACAGGGAGGTTTTATACCAGGAGGAAAGGTTGATCATGATATGGCTTTCCGGGACCTGCACCGATGCCTGGTCTGATGACAGTTTTTTCATCAGCTGCTGGTACCGGTTCGTCCCCGCCACACTGTCTAAGCTCCTAAGTCCGGTCAGAATGGACTGCATTTCAAAGGAGGTCAGCACGGTCCGGTCAATCCGGTAAGCCGGCATGATAGATATTCCCCCGTTCTGTCCCTGTGAAGTGGTAAGGGGAATGCCTGCCCTTAACAGGGCCTCTACATCCCGGTTTATGGTCCGTCTTGAAACCTCAAAGATCTCCGCGAGATAAGCGGCTGTTACCTTTTCCTCCTGAAGCAGGATGGATAAAATTCCAATAAGTCTGTCTATCTTCATAGGCGTTCCTTTCTTTGCTGCCCTTATTATATCACGGCAAAAGGTCCCGGAAAAGACCGTTCTTTCCATCGTCACTCATTGACTCCTTTTTCTATTTATGCTAGGATATGCCTAATGACCAAGAAAGAAAGGACCTGTTAAATGAACTTAATGAACCTGATGCAGTTAAAGGAATCCTGGGCTGTTTTTAAAAATAACCATCCTAAATTTCCTCTGTTCCTGAAAGCAGCCTTAAACACCTCTATAAAAGAAGGAAGTGTGGTGGAAATCCATATTACGCCGCCGGAAGGAAAGACTCTTACTACTAATTTAAAGCTCAAGGCTTCTGATCTGGAGATGTTTGAACAGTGGAAGGACTCCTTAAAATAAAAAATAATCCCTAATAAAAATCCAGCCGGATTGTCATTTCAGACTTTCCGGCTGGGTTTTTAGCAGGTCATATTGTTAAATATTCATCAATGTCGTACGGAACAAGAAAATCACTGTTTGGAACATGGGCAGCATTTTCTTGTTGTATTTACCAAAATATGGTACAATGGACGAATCAATGCAATAGACCGGAAGCTTTGTCCAAGCCTTTCTTACGATAAAGGCGAATATAACAAGCAGGAGGAATGAAAAAGCATGAAAAAAATTATAAAATTATTTGTTGTCGCTTCACTTTTATCCATAACTATGGCATCAACCGCCCATGCGGGAGTTTGGAAGCAGGACAGCCATGGCTGGTGGTGGCAGGATGGAGATAAATCCTATCCCTCTTCCACATGGAAATGGATTGATTCTGATGGGGATGGAATGGCAGAATGTTATTATTTTGATGAAAATGGTTATCTTTTGACCGGGGCCACTGCACCCGACGGCAGCACGGTCAATGAATCCGGCGCATGGACCGACCAGGGTATTGTCCGCCAAAAGGCTGCTACCCCTGCCGCTGCAAGGACCATAAACAAGAAGGGAATGGAGCTTTACCAGGAAGCAGATCAGAAAAGTTCCGGGCTGCCCGGCCTGGATATCACCGCAGACATCCAGATGAACCTTTCTTATGACTGGATGAATATCCCGGTCTCTATGAATATGCAGCTAAAATATCATGACCTAAACACTCCAAACATGGAATTTCTATCCCATACCAGTATGGATATGCTGGGGATCAGCAGGTCAGAGACTTCATTCTACACCAATGGCTGCTATTATCTGGATGCGGGGATGTATGATAAGTACAAGATGAATATCGGATATGCGGACATGACAAGAAACATCACGTTGGGAGGGCTGACCGGACAGTTTGGTGCATTCCTGGATAACGTCCAGATCGCAGACGATGACGCCGGAGATAAAATCCTTATGTATTCCAGCAAAGCAGAAGGCCTTGAAACATATCTCACCAGTTTCTACGATGAGATTTGGCCGACTCTTTCTTATTCCGATTATAAGATCGATTGGATCGACGGAAAAGCAGTCTTCAGCCCGGAAGGCTATTTTTCCAAGGAGGCCATTTCTATTTACATGACCATCACTGAAGAGGGAGAAACCATGGGCATGCTCATGAATATGAATCTGGATTATAATAATCCTGGGAAAGCCATTTCCATTGAATTTCCTTCCACAGAAGGATTTGAAGAAGTCATCTACTAATAAAAAAGAAGGAGGGAAAACCACTTACGGCTCCCTCCTTCTCTTTTATTAATCCTTTAAGCCTATATAAATATGGACCAGTGCATCTTCCATGTCCCCGTTCTGATATTCTTCAAAATCGCAGACAAAAGTTCTTGGCAGATCCATCTTCCAAAGCTCCTGCCAGAATTCCGCTACCGCCTTTATCATGTTTCCCCTTACCACAAACTTAGCATACGTTCCTGCCGGAATAGTCCTTACCACCGTCCCTTCCGGGAGCTCATCCGCTTCTTCCACTTCACAGGCCACGATCACACTGTAATCATCCAATTCATTTCCTGCATAATCTGTATAAATCCCCAGGGCCTTTTCATTACTCTTATTTTTAATACCGGAATAGATCCCCTTTCCGTAAAAGTTCTCCCAAAGGCCGCCGATCACATTGCCTATATCCGGTGACGCATTGTTTGTCCGGGCCAACAGCCCCACTACTTTTTTTTCCTTAAGCTTAATCCTCTCAATGTCCATCTTTTCTTACCTCTTTTCCTCTTTCTTACCTGAACTGCGGCTTCATGGGTCACCTGCCAGGCATTACTTTCTATGGTAAGTGGATTGTAACATACCGAATATGACATCTATATGTCACAATTCATCTGTTCCTGATTATTTTTTATGAAGCCTTCCGTATTTCTATCCGATCTGTAAAAACGGATCAGGGTGATAACCAGAATAATGGGAAACAGGACCGCCCCTAATATTCCTATTTTTAAGTTGTTCCCAAAATATCCGGAAACAACGCCTACAAAGGTAGGCCCACCGGAACAACCAAGGTCTCCTGCCAGAGCCAAAAATGCAAACATTGCGGTTCCTCCTCCCCGTATGGAAGCAGAAGCCATACTAAAGGAACCGGGCCACATAATTCCCACAGACAGGCCGCACAGGCCGCAGCCCAGAAGGCCCAGTGCAGGAAAAGGAGAAAGAGCGATCAGAAAATAAGAACCTATGCATAGGATTCCGCTTGCAATCATCATCTTTTTTAAGTTCACCTTTTCTCCGTATTTTCCATAAAACGCCCTTGAGATTCCCATCAGCGTGGCAAAGAGCATGGGGCCAGCAAGGTCCCCAATGGCCTTACTTACTCCCAGTCCCCTCTCTGCAAAAGCGGATGCCCACTGGCTTACTGCCTGTTCGCTGGCTCCGGCACATACCATGAGAAGCATGAATCCCCAGAATATCCGTTTCCTGATGAGTCCCTTTAAGGAAAGGCCTTCTTCCTCTTCCACCAGCGGTGCAATAGGTACCTTAAAAAATAAAAATATGTTGATAAAAGGAATCAGCGCCCAGAAAAGCGCCAGCAGCCTCCAGTTTTTTAATCCTGCAATGCTGAAAAAAATGGTGGACACCAGGACAACCCCTACATGACCCCAGCAATAAAAGGAATGAAGCATACTCATGGCTTTTTCTTTATTATCCGTTGGACAAGCCTCTACAATGGGGCTTACCAATACCTCAAGAAGGCCGCCTCCGGCCGCATAGATAACCACTGAGGCAAAAAGTCCGATCCATGCCTGGGGAAACAATCCGGGCAGAATGGTCAGGGACACCAGCCCTACTGCTGATAAAATATGGGCCGTTATCATAGAAGCCCGGTAACCGACCCGGTCAACAATGCCTGCAGACAACAAATCCACAATCAGCTGAATTCCAAAATTAAAAGTCACAAGCATGGTAATCCTGGATAAGGAAATGCCGTACTCGGACTGAAATGTAAGAAATAAAAGAGGTACAAAATTGTTAATGATCGCCTGCACGATATAGCTCATAAAACAGGCGTGGACGGTTTTGGTATAATCTTTATTCACTGTATTTCACCTGCTATTCATTTTTTTGTATTATACCGCATATTTTTTTCAAAATCTTGTAAATTACCGCCAGTTTGTGATACAATCTAGCCAGCAACCAAAGGAGAAGCTTAATTGTAAAACCAGATGCTCGTTTGAATCACGAGATGCAACTTTTGTAACCAAGTAGTTAACTTTTGTAAACGAAATGCAGCTTTTTCACCTTTTTGTAAACGAAATGCAGTTTTTGTAAGCGAAACGCCATTTGCTTTTTGACTTTATCCGCGTTATGATAGAAAAAACTGTATGCCAAACAGAGCACAATTCTCTTCCGCATTTTTTTGTAAGCTGAGAATCGCCCCCTTATTATGCTTTAT
>NZ_JPME01000010.1 GCF_000732605.1 Lacrimispora celerecrescens
TAGCCGTCCGGCCAGAGACTTTTATGCTCTGGCCSGTTTTTTTGAGTCATGTTTATGACTTGATCTGAGCTGATTTAGCTAAAATATATACAAAAAGTCCTATATAATATACGGGAAAGTTATTTAATTAGCATAATAAATCAAATAAAAAGCCGCAGTATATTTGGTACTGCGATTCAGAAGAAATAACATGATAGTTAAAGGGTTAAATAAGTCTATGACGGAGAATATGACGGCTTTTAATTTCTGCCTACCGGATTGATTGTAGTGTCATCTTGTGAAACAAGATTACATTTTCTACATGAAAAAGCGCAGACACAGTACATTTTGTTTTCACCAAATAAAAAAGTGAAAATACATAGGGCCACAAAATGACGATGTTATTGACGGCTGATATACAATTTTTCAGAAAAACATTCGCAATCTGGCACGATTATTCAAACAAAAGTTCTTTTTTATTGCCTCAATTTATTACTTTATTTGATAATTGACAAATAATATTATTCCATTGTATAATAAATGTTGTCGAAATATACATAATTTTGTAACCGCAGTACCAAATATACTGCGGCTTTTTATTTGATTTATTATGCTAATTAAATAACTTTCCCGTATATTATATAGGACTTTTTGTATATATTTTAGCTAAATCAGCTCAGATCAAGTCATAAACATGACTCAAAAAAACCGGCCAGAGCATAAAAGTCTCTGGCCGGACGGCTATACATATGGAATTTCTATTCGGAAAGCAGCCTCTTTTCCCCGGTGATCTCTTGTATTGGATTTATATCCTGAGTCACTTCCAGAACACCAAGATACTCTCCTTCATGACTTCTCACCGCATAATAGCGGATCAAAATATATTTTCCAGCCATTTTGATCCAGAAGTCTTCCTGGTCTTTTCTTCCGGCTTTGAAATCTTCAACAATCTTTTCAACAACATGAACACTGGCCGGCGGATGGCAGTTGGAAACATTTCTGCCGATAATGGCTTTTGTTCTGGGGAAAGCTCTCTCCTTTCCTTCTGAAAAATACTTTACCACATCATCCTTATTTACAAAGGTAATGTCAAAGGGGAGCGTATTTAACATAGATGTCAGTTCTTCTAACTTAAATTCTCCGGAAGGAAGTTTAATAAGACCTGTTTCTCCTTCTTCCTTTATCTCCGTCTTCTCTTTTCCCTTGTCGTCTGCGGCAGGATTCCATTTCGGTACATGGTCAATCATAAAACCTATTTCTCCGCTTTCATCAGCAATTGTTTTCCACTCTTCCTGGGTCAGTTGTTCTAAAAGCATGGGAGCCATGATATTTTCTTCTTTAAATATCATTTCAGAGATTTTATCCAGTAATTTTTCAATTTTCTGTATCAGGGTTTCATTGACTTCTGCGTTCATATCAAGTAATTCCACTGTTTCTTTCACTTGATTCCTGATTTCATCATCCACTCCCCACATAACCTTTGGAGGTGCCGTGATTCCGTACTTCTCCATATATGGAAACAGCAGATTTTCCTTCTTTCCATAATGAATGGATAAGTCTTTTAATTGATTTACACCTTCTTTAAGCTTAATAAATTCTTCCTTAACATTATCTTTTGCCAGAACCAGATATGGACGGATTCCGTTTTCAATTATATGAACAATTTTCTTATTTTCTCTGATCAGCACATTTAGCGGATGTCCAGGAATTAACGTTGGATCATTATCAGGCTGGTGGATTTCCTCTATAGAACCTTTAAAAACTGAGGCATGGACATCACAAAGCTTTTGTACCTCCTCCACCGGCAGACCATCTGCGATCAGGGCTGTTTCAGCTGCAGAAATTTCAGAGGCGGACACTCCATGAAAAGCTTCCTCAAACAGCTGCTTGACCTCTTCTACTGATTTTCCTTCATGTAGTTTTTTAATGATCTCTTTTATCGCATTTTGTCTCATTTCGCGATTGTTAATATATTCACTCATAGAATTCCTCCTTCTCCCACTGGGCGAATCTACTTCTTAGTATAAAAAACGCCCCCGTCTGATTGGATCATTTCCCTCAGAGGGAGGCGCTCTTCCTGATTATTCTACTGTAATTACCGAAACAGGACAGCCTTCCTGCGCTTCTACTGCTGTTTGCTCCGCAGACTCCGGCACTTCATCAACATATGCTTCCGCAGGTCCGTCATCTCCCATTCGAAACACCTCAGGACAAACCGATGCACACAGCCCGCATTCAATACAACCCTCTCTATCTACCGTTGCTTTCATATCAACAACTCCTTTCCCAAAGATATCTTTATTGTTGGTAATTTCTTTACAAATTATCCATTTTTTAAAGATATGATTTATTTTTTTCAGAATACCACTTCCATGGTTTCCTGTATGTTGTAATTACAACATTTTCCATTTTTATTAATAAAATCATCAAAATACATGGCAGAATATAAAATTGTATAGAAGTTTTGGCATAAATATGATACATTTTTTGATAACAGGCGATGTTGATAGGAAGCGAATCGATTGGGCAAAGGAGAATAATTGATGAACACATGGAGCGAGATGTATGACAGGGCAAAACAGGTTCAAAATTCAAGAACAATTTCACCGTTTATTGAAGCGGGCGGAGTTGCCGCAGCTATATTAACAGCAGATAACAACATCTATGTTGGGGTTTGCATCGATACCAGTTCTTCACTTGGAATGTGTGCGGAACGCAATGCTATTGCAAATATGATAACCCATGGGGAAAGTAAAATAATGAAAGTACTTGCAATTATGCCTGACGGAAACGTCGGCCCGCCTTGCGGAGCCTGCAGGGAATTTATGATGCAGCTGGATAAGGATAGTAAAAACATTGATGTGCTTATAAATTATGATACTTTAGAAACAATGAAACTTGGCGACTTATGCCCGAATTGGTGGACAGACAGCCGTTTTAATCAAATCTGAAGCACCAAAAGAATGTGACTAATGATTTAAACTAACAGGAGTTTAAAATGTGGAAGAAAATATTAGTTGAAAATTATTTTCAGGCATGGATCGAAAAAGATGCAGATATGCTAAAGACGATCTTTTCAGATGAAATTATATACAGTGAATGTTATGGTCCGGAATATCATGGAATCCAACAGGTTTTAAAATGGTTTGTTGATTGGAATAAGGCAGGAACCGTTTTAGAGTGGTCGATGAAGCGGTTTGTTTCAGAAGGAAATACAACGGTTGTAGAATGGTATTTTAAGTGCGATTATAACAATGTAATCGATGGATTTGATGGAGTTTCAATAATTGATTTTGATGGTAATAAGAAAATTAAAGTATTAAAAGAATTTCAATCGAAAGCAGAACATTATTTTCCCTACGAGGAATAAATCAGAGCAAAACAGAGAGGCCGCAAAACCAACTCACGTTAGTTATGCAGCCCCTCTTTTATTATGCCGGTAGCCGGTTATTATGCATTCATGAAGAATTCGATGTCATCTTCTACAGTACCTATTCCTGCAATACCAAATGTTTCAACAAGAACCTTGGCAACGTTTGGAGACAGGAAACCAGGTAATGTCGGTCCTAAGTGAATATTCTTCACTCCTAAGTAAAGCAGTGCAAGAAGTACGATAACGGCCTTCTGCTCATACCATGCGATGTTATAAGCGATTGGAAGTTCATTAACATCATCAAGACCAAATACTTCCTTTAATTTCAGCGCAATGACTGCCAGGGAATAGGAGTCATTACACTGTCCTGCATCCAGGACTCTTGGAATTCCGCCGATGTCGCCCAGTTCCAGCTTGTTGTATCTGTATTTTGCACAGCCAGCTGTAAGAATGATGGTATCGCTCGGAAGCTGCTTTGCAAACTCTGTGTAGTACTCTCTGGATTTCATTCTGCCGTCGCATCCTGCCATAACAAAGAACTTTTTAATGGCTCCTGATTTCACAGCATCAACCACTTTATCTGCAAGTGCCAGTATCTGATTATGGGCAAAACCGCCTACAATACTGCCTGTTTCAATCTCATCAGGAGAAGGAAGCTTCTTTGCCATTTCAATAATAGCTGAAAAATCCTTCTTGCCGTTTTCATCTGCAGGAATGTTTGGACATCCTGGGAAGCCTGCAGCGCCTGTTGTAAAGATTCTGCCTGCAACTTCAGGAGTTTTTGGAGGAACAATACAGTTTGTGGTAAAAAGAATCGGTCCGTGGAAGGACTCAAATTCACCAACCTGCATCCACCAGGAGTTTCCGTAGTTACCTACAAAGTTGTCATATTTCTTAAATGCAGGATAATAGTGAGCAGGAAGCATTTCTCCATGGGTGTAAACATCCACTCCTGTTCCCTTTGTCTGCTCTAAAAGCTGTTCCATATCGGTCAGATCATGACCGGAAATAAGAATGGCCGGGTTCTTTCTGACACCGATATTAACGGATGTGATTTCCGGATTTCCATAGCGTGATGTATTGGCCTCATCAAGAAGAGCCATTCCTTTAACACCGTATTCACCGGTCTTTAAGGTCAGGGCAACCAGATCATCGGCAGTTAAGCTGTTGTCAAGAGTTGCAGCCATTCCTTCGTATATAAAGGAATAAATGGATACATCTTCTTTTCCGATGTTGTATGCATGCTCTGTATAAGCAGCCAGACCCTTAATTCCATAGATGATCAGCTCTCTTAAGGAGCGGATATCTTCATTTTCTGTTGCAAGAACTCCTACGGAAGAAGCCTTGGAAAGCATGGATTCTCTGGAATCTACAGTAAATACTGCTGCATCCTGATTTCCGTTGTATTCTGTATCCTTTGCAAGCTGGTCTCTTAATCCAAGAACTTTTACGATCTGTGTTTCTATAGCATCCGCATCAAAGTTTGCGTTTGTGATCGTAATAAAGAGACTTGTAAGTACCTCGTGATTGATTGTATGAAGCTCTGCAGCATCTGTTTTTGTCTTTACAACAATTTCAGAAATGCCCTTTACTGCATAAACGAGCAGGTCCTGAAGCTTTGCAACCTCCTCATTCTTACCACAGACACCTTTAATGGTACAGCCTGTGTTTTTTGCTGTCTCCTGACACTGATAGCAAAACATGCTCATATTCCATTACCTCCTATTGTATATTTTCTATGCACAGCACCTTTTTTTCAGTGCTCTTGCTTTCTTTTAAAAGGATACCACTGGAATAAAATTATGTCCGTTGTTATTACAACATACTATCATTTTTATTTTTTTTCCCATAAAAAACAGCCATATCAGCAATTTGTTTTACCCAAAATGCTGATACAGCCGTTCGTATCTGAGAACAGCGCCGCTACTTGCGGCAAGCTTTGTGAACCATTTAACGTTCATCCATGCAAATCTTCACAAATTTCGCCATAATCAAAATATAGCTGAAAATGAAAACAAAACCTGCGGCCATAAGAGGCCATTTTCTCTTTTTTTCCGGAATCGATAATCCAACCATGATTCCTACTGCGCACAGGCATATCTTTAATAGTGCAAAATCTTTTATACTGCACTTTTGTACAAATGCATCTGCACACTCACAAATCTCTTTCATCTACACCGTCTCCTTTCATAAATTTTCTTCCATAGTTTTTTAGTCACGACCTGTTTGCTTGATTCATAGTTAGTATACGCCTTTGGAAAAATATTATTATAATCTAACAGAAAATCCCTGTTCTAAATTAAGCCCTGGCTTAAACAATTGTCAGCGATAATCCTGCACATCAAATTCTTTATTTTTATAATAATACTTTCTGTCATCCTCCACAATCTGCCGTACTACTCTGCAGGGATTTCCCAGTGCTACCACATGATCCGGGATATCTTTTGTCACAACGCTTCCGGCGCCGATCACCACATCGTTTCCTATGGTAACTCCCGGATTGATGACAACGTTGCCTCCGATCCACACATTGTTTCCTATGGTGACAGGAATGCCGTACTCATATCCTGAATTTCTGGAATCCGGATGAATGGGGTGGCCGGCAGTATAGATCGATACATTGGGCGCAAGCATGACATTGTCTCCGATGATCACCTTACCTACATCAAGGATCGTACAGTTATAATTTGCATAGAAATAATCCCCGGCCTCAATATTAGACCCGTAATCACAGTGAAACGGCGCTTCAATATGAACATCCTTTCCCGCCTTTCCAAGAATACTCCGGATCAGCTCTTCAATCTTTTCTTCTTCATCCGGGCGCAGCTGATTATACTTGTGTATTTTAAGCTTGTTTTCCATTCGCTCCTCTCGGAGCCCATCTAACCAGGCCTTGTAAGGCAGGCCAGCCAGCATTCTTTCTTTTTGGTTCATGCTCTTTACCCTTCTTTCTTTCATCATAATCATAATGATAAATCATGAACCGCAGGATATCAACCGTTAGTCCACCATAACTTTTGTTTGGAGATATTTTTATTTCAAATCTATTGACAGATCATGAATAACCTGGTATTATGTTCAATAATTTATAAAATATTACATTTTTGAACAAAGGAGTATGCGATGCAGGCAATTATTTTGGCCGCCGGAATGGGACGGCGTTTAAAAAAGTTAACGAAAGACCAGCCCAAATGCATGATCACCGTAAATGGCATTCCTATGATCGAACGCATGATGAAACAGCTGGATCATTGCCATTTGGACCGAATCATCATTGTAACCGGACATAAGGGTGAAGAGCTGCAATCCTTTGTATCCTCTCTCCCCCTCTCCACTCCGGTCACCTACATAGACAATCCGGTTTACAAAACAACAAACAATATCTACTCCCTTTATCTTGCAAAGGACCAGCTTCTCATGGATGATACCATTTTACTGGAGTCTGACCTGATTTTCGAGCAGGAAGTGCTGACTCAGATCATAAACGATCCCTATCCCAATCTGGCACTTGTGGCCCATTTTGAAAGCTGGATGGATGGGACGGTGGTTCTTCTTGATGAACAGGACAATATTATGAAATTCCTCACGCGGAAGGATTTCCGTTTTGAGGATATTCATTCCTATTACAAAACTGTCAACATCTATAAGTTCAGCCGCAGCTTTTCCACCACCCATTATGTTCCCTTCCTGGAAGCGTACAGCAAGGCCTTGGGTAACAATGAATATTATGAACAGGTATTAAAGGTCATATCACTTTTGGATGACCACGATTTAAAAGCCACCAGACTGGAAAATGGCTTCTGGTATGAAATCGACGATGAGCAGGATTTAGATATTGCGGAATCCATATTTACAGATTCCCAAAGCAGATTAACCCGGTTATCGAAACGATTCGGCGGCTACTGGCGGTATCCCGGCCTTCTGGATTTCTGTTACCTGGTCAATCCCTATTTTCCAAACAGCCGTTTCATGGGAGAAATCAAGGCCAGCTTTGAAGTCCTTACCACCAGCTATCCCTCCGGTCTTGACGTTAATAACTTACTGGCCGCAAAATCTCTGGGGCTGGACAGAAATCAGGTTCTCACCGGAAACGGGGCGGCGGAATTAATAAGGCCTTTGCTCCGCAGCTTTAATAATTCTGTCGGTGTCCTGCGCCCTTCCTTTGATGAATATGGAGCTTGTTCCCAGAATGCCATTTATTTTACCGTTACAACTCCGGATTATACGTATACCGCCCAGGATATCATGGACTTTTATAAAGATAAGGAACTGGATGCTCTGGTTTTAGTCAACCCGGATAATCCCACGGGAAATTACATTCCAAAGAATGAGGTCCTTTCTCTTGCCAAGTACTGCAAGGCAAGAAGCATCACACTCATTCTGGATGAATCCTTTATTGACTTCTCCTCTGCGGAGGAATCGCCGTCGCTCATGTGTCAGGAAATACTTGATGAGTATACGAACCTGGTTCTTATCAAAAGCATTTCAAAGTCCTATGGGGTTCCAGGACTGCGGCTGGGACTCCTCACCTGCAGTGACCCGGAAATCATCAGTCTTGTACGGAACGAGCTGCCCATTTGGAACATCAACTCTCTGGCTGAGTATTTTCTGCAGATTTTTGAAAAGTATCAATCTGACTATCAGGAGGCCCTGGCGCATTTTAAAAGGACCAGGGAAAAATTATACCAGTCCCTTCATTCCATCAGGCAGTTAAAGCTTTACCCCTCTCAGGCCAACTTCATCATGTGCGAAATCACTGATGGCTGTTCCGCCACCCAGATTGCCGAGTTGCTGTTAAACCGCTATAACATTCTGGTAAAGGATCTGTCCCACAAACCGGGGATGGAAGGCAGGGAGTTTATCCGTATTGCAGTCAGGACAGAGGCAGACAACGAACGTCTGGCGGATGCGCTGAAACACATTTTACGCTAATAAAAGGAGGTAATTATTATGAATATGCAAAATGAATCAAAGGAAACCTGGAAACAGATATGGACCCGGAAAGGCCGGGCAGATAGCTCCGTTACAGACTTACTGGCATACGATGGATATGAGGCCACCAAGGTGGATATGGAAGAAGTGGCCAGCCAGATCATCAAGCGGCTGGATATACATAAAAATGACAGGGTACTTGAAGTGGGATGCGGTGCGGGGGCCCTGGCTCAATATCTGGACTGTGATTATGTGGGCATTGACTATTCCCCTACCTTGGTCCAAAAGCACATCGAGCTTTTGCAGAATTCGGTCCTGACCGGCGAAGCTGCCGACTTACCGTTTAAGGATAAATCCTTTGATAAAGTGATCTGCTACGGCGTTTACCTTTATTTTGAAAATAAAGATTATGCTGAGAGAGCAACGAAAGAGCTGCTGCGGGTTGCCAGAAAAGGAGTGCTGATCGGAGAAATCCCCATGCGCTCTCACCGGGAGGAACACCTGCTGTTTTCCAAGGAAGAATTTCGCGGCTGGGATATCAGCGATGGTTTTTATGATCCTTATAGAAAAGACCGGTTCAATGCAGTTTATATCTTCTCCTAAGGAATGTGTTATGGCTGTTTCGGGCAGTCATCATGCATGAAGTCGAATAAAGAATCAGATTAAGGGAAAGGCAAACGCCTTTCCCTTTCTTTTCTTCCTTTTACGCCATATCATACCCTTACAGATACAGCCCGCTGCTATTCAGCAGCAGTTCTTTTTGATTGTTATACTCTCATATTCCTTTGGAGTATGGCCTGTGATCTTTTTAAATACGGTACTGAAATAGTATTGCGTATCAAAACCAAGCATATCTGATATTTCATACATCATATATTGATACGTTCCTATCAGCTCCTTTGCCTTTTCTATTTTAACCTCTGAGACATAATCTGAAAAATTTTTCCCAGTCTGTTTTTTAAAAATGCAGCTTAAATGTCCCTGGCTGATATTTAACAGGGCGGACATCTGATTTAAGGTTATCTTTTCCCGGTAATGCTCCCGGATATATTCCTGAACCAGCTCAATATACTTGTCCTTCCTGCTCTCCTTATAGGTCTCCAAAGCTTCTGCCACCTGATCACGGAACCGTTCCAGCCAGGTGATCACGGCGCTCAAATCTGACAGCCGGTTTAACTGACCTGCCACATCTAAAATATAGGGAAAGCTCTGATCCTCTCTCTCTTCCAAAAGGAATGTAATATAGTAATAAAGATTGCTGCATGCATTTACTGCCTGGGAACGGGAGGGCTTACACTGAGCAAACAGCTGAATGATCTGGTTCATGATATTGGAAAAGCTGTCTCGGTCATTTTGACGGATAACGCCTGTTAATTCCTTCTTTAAAAAATTAATATTAAAGCTGCTGCTGTGATAGAAATTTTCTTTGCAATTTTCTAAATAATATACAATCGAGCCGGAATTGTCATAATATGTTTCATTCATTGCACTCATAGCCTGGTAAAGATGATCCTGAACTCCTTCTGCTTCCCTTACCGGCCGGCTGACCGTAATGGACACAGGAATCTCGAAATAATCCCTCATCGCTTTACGGAACTTGACACTCATTGCTTCAACCGATTCTTTATAATCATCCATTCTCTCCAGGGAAAGAACAAGGATAAAACCTTTTTGCTCCTTTTTCAGAAGGCAGCATCTGTCAAAAAAACCTTTTACCATTTCATGAATCATATTTTCCGCAAAATTTATAATTCTTTTCTGATCAGCCCTGTTAAATTTCTCGGAAAACCCCTCATGCCTGTAATTAAAATGAATCAGCATCAAAAGGAGCACAGGGTAACGCTCCCGGATCATTACAGACAGCCTTTCATCCGGATGGGCATCCGAATCACAAATCAAAATATGCCTGAAATAATTTTGAATCCGCTCGTCCGCAGTTACCTCTCCGCCTTCCATCAGCCCTATCCTCCGATGGGTTAGATTGCATCTGTCTTTGGCTCGTTCCAGAGCTGCAAGCAATGTCTTCTCATCAAGCTCCATCTTTACAAGATAATCAACAGCGCCCAAACGCAGCGCTTCTTTCACCAGAGAAAACTCTTCCAGGTTTGTCAAGAGAATAAAAGATGCCGCATATCCATGTTCAACTGATGCCTTCATAAAGCTTATCCCATCCATGACAGGCATCCCAATGTCCGTTATCACAATATCCGGCCGAAGGGCTTCCATTTGTGCAAGAGCCTGACGGCCATTTGAGACCTTTCTGACTATTTTACACTGATGCTCTTCCCACTTTAGAAGGGAAGATACCCCTGCCAGAATTAGCGGTTCGTCGTCTACGATCATAATCCGATACATATTTATACTCCAAAGGAATTTTTACGGTTACCTGCATTTATACCTCCGCATCGGTTTCCCTTGTGCTTATCCCATTGATTGATGGGCCGAGGTATCTTCTCTTATGGTATTCCATTTTCATTATCCCGTATCGTAATTCGTATCTCTTAATCGTTCTCTTTATATCTCGTTCTTTTATTCTGCTCTTTATATTCCGTTCTTTTATTCCGTTCTTTTATTCCGTTCTTTTACTTCGCTCTTTTACTCCGCTCTTTTTCTCCAGGCTCATTCCCTCATAAAACAGAATTATTTAAAAGGAATAGCCATACTCTTTCATACACTGCTTTATGTATTCCTCATAGGCACTTTCCAGCCACAAATTCCTTAAAAGCGTCACAGATTCCCCATAGCCCGCCCTTCCATAGTCATGCTTATCCAGTACCTTTAAGATTCCCTGGGAGGGGCCGTAGTCCAATACACCGCTGCTCTGCCCAGGCTCCATAGACCGGGTCTGTTCTGCCAGCCAGATTATTTCCTGATTATCTCTTAGAAGATCAGCTGTATCATATTCTGCTTCTTCGTATTCAATTTTAACTTCTGATACTTCATTGATCTCATTGATGAGATCTGCAGGCTCTTTTTCTTCGGCAAATCCTTTCTCCACAAAGCTCCAGATTTTTTTAAGTTCCTCCGGATATTCTCCTGCCTTCATGCCGTAATACATATAGATTCCTATCCTGGCTCTGCAACCCTTATCAAACAAGGATGGATCTGCACTGGCGTAGAGCTCCTTCAGCTGATCCTCAGAAGGCTTCAGTTTTTCCTCTATGAGTTTTCCCTTCAGTTCATCTCTCACTTCCATCTGTGTTCTGGAGATATATTCCATCAACCCATACTGGCTGGGGCCATAAGAAATACCTTGGGAAGACTGCCGTTTTTTATTTTCTTCCCCCAGAGATCTTTTTATATCTTTCAAAGCGATATCCGCAGGGATCCCATATTGGGAAGCTTTTAACCGTTCTACTGTATCTCGGACAAGACGTTCCGTTGCCTTTTGTTTTAATACCTCCCCAGGAACCTCGCCCTGGATATTCGTCTCCCAAAATCCGCTGTCATTAGGGTCCAGCTGATATTTATTGTAAAAATAGGACGTAACTTCGGCCCGGCAGTCATTTTCATAAAGCGCCAGATGGTCCTGAGTAATGGTGTAACTTCCAATTTTCAGCACTTTATGGGAAGGGCCTTTCAGCCACCAGATCCCTGCTATAAATAATGCTAAGAATACAACCGTTCCCATTATCACGTTCCATCTGTGCGCTTTTTGTTTCATTGTTTCCCCCCTGCTCCTTACAGCTTTCTTCTATATTTTACCAGTTCCTGAGTCAAACGTCTCTCCATTTCATGAATCTCCTCCATTTCTGCATCCGGATCCTGGAGAATACGTTTTGCTTCTTCAAGCAGCTGTGTCAGACCTGCCTCATCCACATTGCTGTAATCTTCTGCATTGATATTGGAAGCCATATCCATAATAAAGCTTAAATTCTTTTTTATTACCTTTTCCGGCACATAATCGGATTTCCACACCAGTGACGGCTTTATGGCTCCTTCTTTGGCTGTTCTGGAGGAGTGAATGTCCAGGTAATTATTTTTTGCTGCTGTGGGTATGCTGATCTCAAAGGAGATATCAGTGTCTCCGTTCTTTTTAGCCCTGCTGACAACTTCCGTTACATCAAGCTTTTGGATCAGGCTATCCGATGTCATGGCTTTTGTAAAGAAGGCTGCCGGATTGGTGCCTATACGGGTTGGGAAAGTGTTGAAGGTTACCGTTGCGCCTTCCCAATCACTCTCCACCTGATAAATATCTGCGCTGGTAAAATCCGCACTTGGTATGCCGGACAGCTCAAAGGTCAGGTAAACTGCCTGAGCGGATTCCGGTACCTGTTCCAGGCTGAACTTCATAAGAGTTTTTCTGGTATAATTCTGTGCTCCCGCATCATTTTTTACAATCAGGGAGGAAGATCCGCTGAAATTTTTATTGCTGTCCGATCCGCCCTGTACGTATACATTATCCAATACCGGTGCGGACTCGTCACCGACTTGTACTTGAATCTGCGGGGTAAACCCAGCCGTATTGCAGAGCCCCTCAGGCAATATCAGCTGCCCGGTTAAATCATAGGTCCCGAATACGTCTTTCTGATAATCCCCTCTCTCCCACAGGATATCCAGTGTGTGGGTTCCTCCGGCGTTGTCATAGACTTCCACTGTCTTTGGAAGCGGAAGATCCGTGAACTTTGTTCCGGGATCTGCCCTCATTCGGTCAAACTCACTGGAAATGCCGATGATTTCACATGTATTAGGTTCCTGAACCTTTATTGTGATCTTGCTGGTCCGGCCTACCCTTCCTGCTGTCCTTACAGTCAGCTTGATAAACGGAGTTTTCTGAAGCACCTCTACATTGGCATCGGATTCTTTAATGTCTCCGCCTATATAAGGGAGTGAAATCTCAATGGTACCATGGTTCTCCTGAGTGGGATCCGACACCCCTACGGTTGCCTCGTCTCCATTGATCTGCATGATTACAGAAGCGGCTTTACTAGAGGTGATCCCCGCCGCAGTCGTTGCCTTGTTATTCCAGAAATTCACTGCCGTGATTCCCAGAGCCCTTTCTCTGACTGCATGAGCATCCTCGCTGCACGCAAGGACTTCAATGTCCGGATTTTCGCAGTACTGTGCCGTTTCTTCCGCATTCTTACCAGGGAGAATCACATAAGAATAATTCGCATTCGATGGCTTTTTCCCGTGCTCGAACCAGAATGTGGCAAACTGGTTTGTCTCCTCTCCTTCGCTGGTACCCTGGGCATTCCAGTTACCGGTCCTCTTTTCTTTCAAGGCCATGACATCAGTTTTTTTAGGAAAATAGTAGCCGATATCAGAGCCTGCCGCATTTCCTTCCAGATGAATCCAGGAAACGCCGGGTATATTCGTTCCTTTTGATACACGTTCCTCACCATCGTCCCTGATATCCTTTGCTTCCCCATCGAACAGTACCTCGTTGCTTCCGGCCTCATTAAGTTTCCGGTTGTCAATAATGGTCTCCACGTAATTGCCGGTGGAAGAAGTGATCCCGCTTCCCACTGCCGCGATTTCGTCATCAAACATGAACCAGGACTTTTTAGCGACCGTGCCTGATCTGGTACTGCCGCTATTGCCCAGGGTCTTATAATGCATTCCTGCCGCGCCGTAACTGCCAAGGCTGGAACCGCCGACCCAGCTGTAAATATTCTTTGTCCGGTCACCGGCGCCGTCGGGGCGGGTGACATATTCCGTGGTCGTTCCTGCCAGACGCTTTGGATCTACGGTAGCCCAGTAGCCTTCTCCGTACTGGTCTCTGTCACGGTTGTAGAGGTATGTCATTCCATCGGAAACATTCCAGGTGCGCTTGCCTTCATCGTTGATCAGCTCATGTCCGTACGTACGGCTGGAATGCATGGATAAAGCAAATCCGAATTCCGGCATTATATGTACCAGCTTATCCATACCTGCAAACAGTTTGTGAAGCACATACTCACTCCTCGGTTCAATGGAAGCATCGTTCATAATCTGATTAGCCTTCATTAAAGAAGCAATATGGGTACTGTGGCTGTAATAATAATCCTCATCCACCCCAATGAAATATTTCATCATGCTGTTAAAGCGGTCCTGCTGTTCTGCAGGCATGGCATCCCCAATCAGCATCATGGCATCCATGATTCCAGCGCCTCTTGTTTTGTCATTTGAGGTTTTCCTGGTAACATCTCTTCCCGATACCATATCCATGCACAGACCATTATAAATAAATGGCTCGATCCCTTCAAATACCATATCAAAGATCAGCTGTTCTGCGTGATCCTCGTAGGTCAGTTCAAAATCAGTGCCGGAAAATATGGAAAATAGAATGCTCAGCTTCTCATACAGCTGGGAACCGTATCCGCCCATATAGGAAAGAGCCTGGTGCTGGATAAAGGACCCGTCCTCATAGAATCCATCTCCTGTGGTCACATACTCAAATACGGTCTTATATGCCTTTTTCACATGATCCAGTTTATCCCGATTATTGGTCAAAATACCGGTTTGGACTACCACCATGCCTTTGTCGATTAGATTTGCCCCTGTCATGGCCGGGGAACCAGGATAACCGGAGGGACGGTCGCATACGCTGGTAAACCGGTTGACTGCCGCTGCATAGCGATCAATTTGATCCGGTGTCAAATCTCCATATAGAATCAGAGCCGTATCCAGAAATGCAATGGGACCTCCGATTTCCCAGTGCCACCAGTTTCCGAATACCGGATTCTTTTCATCACTGCTGTTATAATGATGTTCATTCATAAAATCCAGGGCTTTGATCAGCTCTTTTTTTACTTCCTCATTCTGGTACAGCCGGCTTCCCTTTGTTGCCCATGCGATCGCCACATCTTTTAACCGGTAGAAGGTCACAGCTACATTGCCGGAGTGGACCTTGGCTTCTGCGCCGGTTCCTTTGATGTAGCTCATATCCAGGTCGCTCCAGAGATTTGTCCTGGACTCATCATTTTCCTTTATCATGGCATTCCAGTATTCCCCGGCCTTTTCATCAAGCACCCGGATATAGGTGCGGACCGCCTCATTACCGGTATCCAGTTCACCGCCCAGCAGCGTAACCAGCCACCTTTCCCTTAGTTCCTGAAACTGGGAATCAACTGGTTGTGCATTCATCGCCACGGAAAGCTCCGACGCAAGTTCATTGATTCTTTCCCTCACCTCTCTGGTAAACAGGCTGACTTCAGGTGGAGCCACATTTTCATAGGTCAGCTTACTCTGATCGTATTCCTTCTGGAAAAGCGATTTGCCCTCTTCCATAAGCTGCACTATTTTCCCATAAGACTCAGGCGTATAAGCACCGGGATTTAAGCTCTTGGCCTTTTTGTAAAGGGATGGAAGACCGGGAAGCGTCACGGTTATATCGTACTCCGGCAGCCAGGCAGAGGTTTTAAAGTTTCTTGCTTTAAATACCACACTGTCTTCATAAATCTTTACATGGTAACCTGTTCCGGCTTCTGTTACTCCGTTTTCCGTCTCATTATAAGAGGGCAGATCAATCAAGGTGCCGTATTCCCTGTCAATGGCCTCTGCCACGCCGAAACCGTTGTGAATATGACCGGACATGTAAATCACCTGGGGATATTTGGCAAATATCTCCTTTACTTTGGAATCCTGATTGCCGAAATCCAGCAGGATATTGCTTCTCCAGTGACTATCCTTTAATGCATTGTGTCCCATGACAAAAATCGGCTTATCCGGGCTGGCATTTTCAGCCAGAGTCTCTTCCAGCCAGCTTAACTGTTCCCCGGAAAGGTACATGGTATCTTTTAAGCCGTTTTCAGTATTGAGTACGATAAAATGATACCCTCCCAGCCACCGGTCAAAATAGAGGGTTTCACCGTTTCCCGGCATATATCTTTTATTATGTTTCAGATAAAGAGCTTTTGCAGTAGGCCAGTATGCGCTGATAACCGTTTCATCCTTGTTCCAGTCAGCAGAATTGAATCCCCTGACATCGTGATTTCCAAGGGCCATAATAACCTTATCGTCAGAAACCGGCGAATACTGATCCATGATATTATAAATCCCACGATACTGGGCTTCTGTACCGCTCTGTGTGAAATCACCCAGATTTAATACCCCCAGAGAGTCAGGGGCAATGGTTTTCATATCCTTTAACCCTGCTATGAAATTCACTGCATTGGTTTCCGATAAGTTGTCAGATTTTATATGGACATCGGATACCACCTGGAAGCTGCAAAGCGGCTCACTGCCTTCCAAAAATTCATTGTACTTTTCTTTCAGACTGCTGACGGCTGCCATGGCTGCGGCGGCTGTCATGCCCTCCAGTTCCTTTTCTACATTCTCAATTTCCTGCTCCATTGCACGGATCCCATCCAGAGAATACTGGGAACCCGGCTTGATGGAGGCCAACTGTTTTTTCATTTGTTCCACTGCTGCCATCACTCCTTCTGCTTCATAAATTGTTTTTACGGTAGAGGCACTGATTGCCTTCTTATAAACCCGGAGTTCATCGACGGCACAACCGCTCATGCCATAGCATCCTCTGCCATCACCGCCTAAAATGAAGTCCAGTCCCGTATCAACAGATTTTCCTTTGTGTCCTGTCATAGAAGTAGACGAATATTTCTCGCCATCCAGATAAACCGTCATATCGCCATCCCTGTCAAAGCTGCCGGCTATATGATGCCATTTGTCATCATTGGCTGGGATTCCCTTTAATTCCACCCGGCTGTTTCCTGTTCCGGAAAAGTTCATTCTCATATCCACATCACTGACATTGTTAAAATTTCCAAATGCCCAACCCCTATTGCTGCCGCTTATATAGTTTTTATTGGAAAGGATGGTACCGTTATTCTGCCCATGATTTTCCGTCTTCATCCAAAAGGATAAGGAAAAATCTTCCGTTCCAAATTTTAAATCCGCCGTCTGACCATAAGAAATATAATGGTCGGCTTTGGTGTTTGGCTGCCCGGCTTTGCTTCCGTTATCCAAGGAAACGCCGTTGCCCCGAATCCCCTTTGTAAAGGCAGGCTGTCCGTTAATGATTCCATCATTTCCTCTTCCGGTCTGATCTTTTACCCTGCTCCCGGATATACTGCTTTCATCAAAAGAAGAATGCATGACCAGCCCGTCATTTAAAATCGTCTCCAAACCGTTTTGATCCGTATCAGACGCAGGACTCCCGGGTAAAGGAGCTGCATAAATAAGAGTCTCCATAAGTATAGAACAAATCAGCGCTGTCCCGCACATTTTTTTCCATTTCACCTTCATAAGACCGTTTCCCCCAAATGGTCCCTGAAAGAGGGAACTCCCTCTTTCAGGTCAAATTGATCACTGGACCCAGGCTCCGTTATCATCTACCCGATATCCGTCTGCCGTTGTGGTACTGGTAGAAAGGGCTCCCATTGGTCTGCTTCCGCTTTCTCCAGTCTGATGTCCCCATTTGCCGTCTTCTGTCTTATGCCAGCCGGTTTCTCCTTTGGTAGCAGGATTAAAGTAATACCAGACCCCATTGATAAATACCCAGCCGGTTCTCATGGCACCGGACGAATCAAGGTAATACCAGTATCCATCTGATTCTTCTTTTACCCAGCCAGACTCCATGGAACCATCCTGGCTTAGTCTATACCATGTGCCCTGATCCACGATCCATCCGGTCTGCATGATACCGTCTTGATCGAATCGGTACCATTTCCCATTAATGCTTGCCCATTCGTTGGAAGCATAGGTTTTGTCTGCCTTTAAAAATCTCCAGGCCGTATCATTGACCTTCTGCCATTGTCCATTTATACTGCCCCCCGTCCTTGGAGAAGACGTGCCTCCTCCCGAACTGCCTGAGCCGGAACCGCCTCCCTGGGAATTCTCCTTTATCACCGTTATCTGGAAGACGTCTGTGAACACTTTAATGGCATTATTGACCGCTGTACGATAAGTGATGATCACATCCTTTACTCCCGGCACCGAAGTGTTTACATCTGATATCTCATAGCCGTTTATGATTTTTAATGAGCCATCACTGTACACGGCAGCCACCTTTAATCCGACATGGCTGATTCGCTCTCCTGTTTTGTATTTTGTCTGGTTCGGCAATGCAATAATTTTAATCCCTGTGACAATTCTGGTTTCCGTTCCCGAATTCCCGCTAAATTCCAGGACTTCGACAGCCTCTTTCAAATTGTCATACGCCTGGTCTACCCGCTCCTGATCGCCCTTTGTAAGCGTCTTATCCTTTAAGACGGACTTAGCTTCTGAAAGAGCATCCTTTAACACCTCATAGGACTCCTCGGTATAATCCTTCTTGTTCTTGGATTCCGCGATGAGCACCAGATCCCGGAGAGCGGAAGTATCCGGTTTTAAATTCTCTTCTGAATCCAGATACCAGATTGCCTCCATCAAACTAACATATGCCTTATGTACTTCTGATTCGGTTGCCTTCTCATTGATCAGTACGGAAGCAGCCTGGTTGAATGCCTTTATAAAGCGGTTTTTAGCCACATCGGTCAGCTTATCCAATGCGCCCTGATTGACCAGATCCGCTGCTTCGGTATAGAGAACAAGGAGGGCGTTCTTGTCTTCCGGCTCAATGATGTTCACGGTTACTGCGGCAAACTTCTGATTCGGATTTTCAATGGCCTCATGGCCGGTAAGATCCAGATATCCGATGCAGGTATAGGTGAACACCTTTTCCGAGTCATATGCATGATCCGGGAACCAGTATGCAATGGGTACTTCCGCTTCCTGCCCATTATCTAACCGTGCTGCTGCTGTTCCCGGAAGCCCCAGATCCTCCCATGGCGTTCCAACCAGTTGGATGATCGGAGCCATATCTCTGACCGAGACAACTTTATGCATCGCCTCCATGACATAAACCGTGCACCTTATGGGAAGCTTAACCCCATTTGCCTTCCCATACACCACAAAGTTACCCTCGCTCTGGTAATTTGCGGAATCAATGCTGTTCCATTCTACAGTGACATTCTTTTGTTCTCCATTTGAGTAACTGACTGATACCGTCTCCGGAAGAACCGGACTCTTCCCTGCCGGTGTTGATACGGAAACAGCTTCCACCGTTCTTTCGTAAACATTGCTTAATACCATGGTAGGAGCCATCTTTCCGCTAGTCTCTTTGGAAGCGAAATCAATGCCGCCGTTATCACCATTTGCATACTCGCCAAAATAATCAGTTGTCATAAGGAAGGAAAACTTTGTCTGACCTTTTTTAGCAAAAGCATTTTTTACCCAATCGGTCACATCCAGTTCTACAATATTCTCATGGACATCCCGGATGTTGGCATATACGATTTTTTTATCTTTGATCACCATGTTCTCAGAAGATGCATTGGGAGAGGAATTCCACGTCACCGTTCCTTCATTCCAAAGGTCATCCACCTCATAAACCTTGAGATAAAAATGATTGTTAATGGTTTTATAATCCGCCTCCGAAACCGGTCGTGTCATCTGCAGCTTTATGATAATGCTGGAGGCGGATCTTAGCATCTGCTCTTCATCACTTAAATCAAAGCCAATCAGCCCATTTCTGGTGTAGGAAGGAGAGTTATTGGCTGTTTTGACCTTAATCACATTGGGGTCGGAGCTTCCGTAAGACTTGTTTCCGTCGCTTTGCTGGGTATAGGCATCTTTTGAAGTCACCTTTTCCGTTACGCTTGTTCCATCTCCCAGTTCACCGATGACCGTTACCTTTGCCCTGAATCGTCCCTTTAGACCTGAAACGGTCCCTTCTACCGTGATCTCACCTTCATGGGAATACTGTTCCAGGGTAAGGGTTTCCCATGTCACTCCAAGCTCCAGGGTCAGACCGCCTGTAAATTCTGCTGTGACCTTATCAGGGAGTACCGGGTAAATTCCTGCGAATGTCCATACTTCAACCGGCTCAAAGCGTTCCGGTGCATCTGCCACAATGATAGAAGCCACAACTTGATTGGACAATCCCGGCAGGACCCCGGCAAGTTCGATTACTCCCGTCTGTATGCAGTCCTCCTTAGTCAGTTCATCCCACTTAACCGGATAGTCATAGGATTCCCCATCCAGAATGATCTTTAAGGTTGCCGGCAGTTTCGGCACAACTCCGGGAGTCGTTACAATATGAACCTCCTCCACTTCCTCTGCCAGTTCATCTTCGCTGGAATATTCCAGAGCGCCTATATCCACACGTCCGGCAATGGTATTACCCATAATATCTTCAGTAGGCATGCCTTCGAGCCTCTGACCAGCGCGGATACAGGGAGATTCATCCGTCAGTTGATAAGGTTCTGCCAGCATCCGGATCCTGTCTTTGGTAAAATCGGAATCCATAAGGTCTTCCAGTTCCTCAAGAGGATACTTAAATCTGGAATAATCTTTCCCCGCCTTATAATCGATGAGCATGGGATCCTTAAATACATTTCCTTTGGCTACCAGGCTCTCCTTATTCAAAACAGGACCTGCACTGGTGTTTGCAATGGTATCCGGATAAAAACAGTTATTTTCTATCACGCTGTCATTATGTATGGTAGAACCCTGGGCTAAAACTGCAAAATCAATGGTTGCTCCATCTTTAGCCAGAACGATATTGTTTTTAAAATCCACAAAACAAGTTCTTTTGCTCATTCCGCCAAACAATGAGGTTTTTTTATCTTCTCCAAAAACAACGATGGTATTGTTATAAATTTTGCCTACGCCGGGTCCCGCAGAAGATGTATTGTCATAATGGAAGGTCTGCTGCTGCATCCTGTTTTCTCCGGGGTAAGTGCCTGTACCGTCATTAATGCTTATGTTATAACGGAATATGGTATTTTTCTGGCTCGACATGAACAGCATGACACCGCCGCCGCAGTCATGGCTTAAATTATATTGAAAAATATTGTCCACATTCATCATATCGGAGTCAAAGGCCTCGCCGTCATCGTACCCGTACCGGTTGCCGTAAACTTCATTGTACTGTACGGTGACGTCATCAGCAAACATGGTCCAGCACTGGGCGTAGTTAACTGAACCCCGGTCAAAGCCGCAGGAGGAATTTACCATATTTCCCTCGATCAGTCCGCCTTTGGTTTCAGTCAGAACGATTCCGTCGCCCACGACATTTTCCAGATAATTATTGCGAATGGTCACATTGGAATAGTTTTTAAGGAATTCGTTTTTTCCCCAGCCGGAACCGGATATATCCGTATTGCATTTATTCCGGATTCCTTCAATCGCCACGTTCTTTACATAATTCCCCTCAATAAGCACATCCTCAAAAGCTGCCCGCCCCATGGCTTTTGCAGTCGGATTACCGTTGTCATCGATCGTAACCCGGTTTCCGTCTTTATCCAGGTAATGGCCCATAACGATGATGCCGCCGGAAGTTTTTCCGCCTTTGAAGTTGGAGTTGACATCGTGTACATAGCAATTCTTCACAGTAATGTGTTTGTATCTCTTTTTCTGATTGGAAGAATAGATCAGGATCCCGGCACGTTCACTGGTACCGCTGTCCATGGCTTCCCCCATCTTATCCGTATCTTCTAAATTCGTTACTTCCAGATTGTAAATTTCCCAGTACTCTTCATTGTAGATCGTCACTGCGCCGGTAATGGAAGGACCGGAGGTACCATTGCCATTAATCACCGGGCGGCTGCCTGCTCCATATGTATCAATGGTGATGGGTGCGCCCTCCCGGCCGCTTCCTTTGGGATTCAGTGCCTGATTCCAGATACCGTCCGCTTTTAACAGTATCTTGTCCCCAGGTAAAAAGGTTTTGGAATTGACCCTGTCAAAGGTCTTCCACGCAGTCTCTTCTGTTTTTCCGTCTCCACTGTCCATGCCATTTTGGGCATCCACGTAATACACCGTTCCCTCTTCTTTAAGTTCCTGTGTTTTCTGTGCATTGGATTCAGTGGCATAGCTGGCATTGGACCTTGTCGCCTTGTGTTCATCCAAGTCTTCATAGCTGTCCGGCGACATTTCCAGGACATCAGCAAATCCGATCATGTTTACGGGCAAGATGCCGATCATCATCACTGCTGCCATCATGCCAGCCGCTTTTCTTTTGAAAAGCCTGCTGCTTTTAAGCATAAGAAAAGATCCCCCTTACTTTTTACGCCCATATCCGTTTCGATTGAAACCATAAGTACTTTCTATAAAACAGCGGAGTTATGGCGCTTGTTTCTATAAAAAGTATAGCATTTATGGATCGGTGTAAAAATAAATCATCTTAAGGTTTTTGGCATTATCTTCATTTTTCTGTTTTTATTTATTACAGAATTTTACGATTTTTATATTTTCATCATCTTTTCATATTTGATATTTCTTAGGATTGCCTTAGGCCGATTACATTATAGCACAAACAAATAATAAGCAATACCCTTCGAACAGATCTCATCCGTCTCAGCAAAAAAGGTCCAAAGAACCGTTACCGATCCTTTGAACCTTTCTCCTATATTGCACACCGTCCCCGGACTTAGCCCGCTGTATTTAATTACTGACTCATTAACTGAAGAACAGTTCCTTTACTTCCTGTACAGGCATTTCCTGCCCTGTATAGAGCTTAAAGGCCTCGGCTCCCTGCCATACAAGCATTCCCTGTCCATCAATGCATGTGCAGCCAGCCGCCTTTGCCTCTCTTAACATTTTCGTTTCCTTTGGATTGTATACCGCATCAACTACGACTAAGCCAGGGTGATACATGGTAACATCCTTTACCACGCTCTCATTATCCATTGGCTTCATCCCGACAATGGTGGCATTCGCCAAAATATCACTGGAAGCAATCTCTTCTCTCATCTTTTCAATATCTGCAATGTCATATACGTTTACAATGCATTCCGGCTTTTCCTGCCTGATCTTTTCGGCCAGTTGAAGGGTTCTCTCAAAGAATGCATCCTTTATGTTAAAGACGGAAATTTCCCTGGCTCCCTCCAGGGCACACTGTACCTGGATTGCGGCAGCCGCTCCGCCTCCGCCGCAGACAATGATCTTCTTGCCGGCAATTTCTACTCCGTGGTCACGGAGATTATCCACAAAGCCCTTGCCATCCGTAATATGCCCGATCAGCCTTCCATCTTCATTTACAATGGTATTGACCGCGCCAATGATACGAGCGGCGGGTGATAACTCATCCATGTATTTCACTGTTTCATTTTTACAGGGCATGGTCACGTTGCAGCCCCTCATGCGGAATGTTTTTATGGCTTCAATTGCCTTTTCAACCTCATCCACCTTGATATCAAAGGCAAGATATGCGTAATCCAGACCCAGCTTCTCAAAGCAATAATTATACATAGCCGGTGAACCAGAATGCCCTACCGGTGACCCAATCAAACCTAACAAACCTGTTTTTCCCGAAATTCTTTTTTCCATTGTCTTTTCTCCTTCATCGATTGCCCATCTTTTCCGGGCAGGATCCACCCCGTTTTAGCGGGTGTAAAGGTATGCCTGTATTAACGATAAGATACACTTCTTTCACCGGCTTGTCAACAATTTCCTTTCGTCAGGCTTAGAATCGGTACTATCATAGAATGGCTTTTATTAAGAACCATAAGACAGGCACCAATAAAGAAGGAAGCATATTTAACGTATTACAGTTCTTAATCTTTAATATGGAAAGACCGGAACTAAAGATTAAAAAGCCGCCCACAAGCGAAATCTCAGTTAATAATTCGGGAGTTAAAAAAACAGACAGGCGGTCGGAAAAAAGATAGATACTTCCCTGCCACAAAAACAGAATTACTGCGGATATTGCAATCCCAATCCCATAGGTGGATGCCAGAACCATGGATGTTACAAAGTCCAGGGTGGCATTTGTAAACAGATAGGTATTGTTTCCATGAAGAGCACTTTCCATGGGACCCAGAATTGAAAGCGTTCCAATGCAGAACAGTAATATGGCCGTAGACAGCCCCTGACTCAAATCTCCTTTTGAAAAACGGGCTACAACCTTGTCAAACTTCTCCATCAGATTTAACCTGGCTCCAAGGAGGCTGCCTACTGCTAGGCTGATGATAAACAACACAGGAAAGCTGCTTTTAGGCATATTCTGTACGACTGCATTGATGCCCAGTCCACAGGCGGAAAGTCCCATGGCATTGTATAATGCATCCTGATATTTCTCGTCGATCCCCTTTTTCAAACAAGTTCCTATTACACTGCCGGTCAGAATCGCAGCTGTATTTACAATGGTCCCGATCACGTTCGCTCTTCCTCTCTGTCATAACTAGTCTTCCATAGTTTTCATGTTTTTCCTATGAAAAACAGTATAACAGATTCCTTCCATTTTGCAAGACATTGTATCATTGGTTCTGCGATTCTTTGCCGGTTTATGCCACCTCTCTTACATAAAGAATACCAGGCAATTGCCTGATTTCTTCTATGATCTTTATATGGTTTACCTTATGGTGGAAATTGACATCAAAGGTCAGGGTGCCAAATTCCCCGTTTAAAGTCTTTATTTTACCGGCTTCCATATCAAAAATTTCGAAATGAGATTGTTCAGTATACAGGGATAGATTCTGCATGGAAAATTCTTCGTTGTATTCCAAATATATTTCCATGGTTTTTGCATGGGTTTTTATGTAAAGATCAATCTTTTTTAAATACATCAGAGAAAAAATAATAAAAATACTTCCTATAATGGCTCCGCCGTAAAAACCGATTCCAACCGCCAGGCCAACCGCTGCAGCCGCCCAGATGCCCGCCGCAGTTGTAAGGCCCCTGATCTCGTTTTTAGAGGTAGTAATAATGGTTCCGGCTCCTAAAAAACCAATTCCGCTTACTACCTGGGATGCCATTCGGGTAGGATCCACATTGGTATAGATTGTTGCAATATATTGATTGGTAATCATAATAAGGGCTGAGCCGCACCCTACCAGGAGGTAAGTCATAAAACCTGCCGGTCGGTTTCTTAAACCTCTTTCCATTCCGATTGCCCCACATAATATAATGGACAGAAAAAGCCGGAATGCAATGGAGGCAATATTTACCTGCGATAACATATAATGAATCAATCACCTCTCCCGCTCTATGTAATCAAATACATAAGTTCCTGAATCAATTCTTTATTATCTGGCTGGCACTTACCTTCACAAATGACATTGTGCCTGTATGTCCCGCACCTGGTACACCGGTGGATCAGTTGAAATCCCTTTTTCGTATGGTATCGGATCCCTGTCGGCTCCATAAGCCCCTTGCAGCTGTTTTTTCTGTCACCCGGGATTTCGCCATCTACATGGAGAGAAAACAGGCAAAAGGGGCAATGGTTTCTGTAAGTGCCGTTTGGTATGGGCAATACCTCTCTTTTACAATTTTGACAGATGAATGCTGTATTCAATATTCTTTTCTGCATAAAAAATCGCCTCCATTTTTAAAAAACGGAGGCAATGTCTCATGATTCTATCACAATGAGCCGCATATTAGAATCTATGCAGCCTCCGTTTTTCATATTCTTTTCTTCTGTTACGCTCATATTCCATGCGCATCACTCCTTTTCTTTCCCCAACTCTCTACTGGCCCAAGGGCTTTAACCTGTTCACCAGGCAGAAGTACTGGTAAAATTCTTCTGCATCTTTCCGACGTTCCGCATCAGTCAGACCATTTTGCATATCATAAAGAATCTTTTGCATAATCATATTGGAAAAATATTTAAGCTCCACATTTCCCCATTTTGAAATCTCCCCTCCATCGGAAAAATAATCCCAGTAGAACAGAGTTTCTTTATCATTTAACTGAATCCTGTATTTTTCGTTGCTTTGAATCATCCCATCCCTGCAGGCAGAGCTTTCAAAATTGTCCTGCAGCATAAAGGCCCCTATAATGCGCCTTCTCTTTTCTGCTACCCCCTTAGGGCATTCCGTAAGGAGACAGGCCGAATTCAGTTTAAGCCGGACCGGAAGTTTAGGTTTTCCTTTGGAGGCACCGCTCTGATAGGAACCTGCATAGACTGACCAGGTAGAAAAAACACTTCCCTTATCATTCTCCACAAATCCAAAAGCAGCCTGAGAATCGGGACGGATCTTCAAGCTCTGTATTTCTTCCAGACGTTCCTGCTCACTGATTTCCTCCGCCCGTCTGCTTTCTTCTTCCTCCATGATATGCTTCAGCATATTGTTCATTTCTGTTTGTACTTTTTTATCCTTTAGTGTCAGAAATTTGTTAAAAGAATTAGGATACAAGAACTTTTTTTCACCCTGAGGGAACAGGATCGTGATGTATTTCTCCTGAAGCTCCATAACCTTCCCTTCACCGAACTTCATGTGACTGACTTCCATTCCTTCCAACTGCATAATGTTCCTCCTTTCAAAAAAAAGAAGGGCTTTTCATATCCATGCCATTGGCACAATACTAAAAGCCCTTCTTAAAAAGACGGTTCTTTACATGTCAATTATAAGATTGTTCATGAAACATCAAATCTTCTGCAACGCTCGGATTTAACGTCTAATTACATTATAACACAAAAAAAATAATAAGCAAGGCCCCCCCCTGCATCTTCAGACAACTATCTGTATCGGATCGCGAGGCCCTTTAAGAAATTCCTGATATACCGGTCCTGGCATTCTTTATAATTGCGCTGCCCTTCCCTCCGCAAAAGTGCACTTAATTCGCCGTTGGACAAATTGATTCCTACCGACTTAAAAATATCGAGCATGTCTTCACCGGTGAGGGACAGAGCGATTTTAACTTTCTTAAGCAGGACATTATTGACTGATCGGTGATCCTTCACCATGAACAGCTGTTTTTCCGGCTCACCCGTCTTTGATTCCTGCTTTCCCCGTTTAAAAATAATATAACCGTTTAAAAAGGACTCCAGCGTAAAATCATTGCAGATGTCCCTGTCTTTATCATCAATTGCCTTCTGCTCTCCGGAAGGACTTATATCGGCCTGAGGCTTTGTCAGAAGCCTTCGGACCCCTTCCTTAGTAATCGTGATTCCGCCCAGTTTGAATATTTCAATCATATCAGAATCCTTAATATCCATCGCATACCGCAATCTTATTAATATATCGTTGTTATCCACTCGGTTCCTCCTTAGGAAATACATTTTTACATGAAAACTGCAATATAGGAATTATACTAACTTGTGAAGGAAATAGCAATCTTTCTAATGGGATGTTTTTAAAAATATGGTATACTGGTATTATAAACTGCATTTTTAGAGGTAACACATATGGACAAAGAAAAGATTATAAAAAGCATTAAAATCGCCGCAGCCGCCGTGCTTGCAATTACCATTGCGGCTGAGCTTGGTTTAAAGTATTCTGCTACGGCCGGCATCATCACGGTGCTCAGCATACAGAATACCAAGAGAGAAACCATTAAAAGCGCCAGGAACCGGACGCTTGCCTTTGTATGCGCGTTAATACTGGCTGCCGCTTCTTTTCATCTTTTGGGCTTTACGCTTTTTGCATTTGCCTGGTACCTTCTATTATTCGCCCTGCTTTGCCTGTATGCGGACTGGGGAGAAGCAATTGCCATGGATTCTGTCTTAATCACTCATTTTCTGTCCGAGCGGTCCATGTCTGTACCTCTTATAGGTAATGAGATTGCCCTGTTCTTAATTGGTACTACCGTTGGGGTTCTGGTCAATATGCACCTTCGGAAGAAGGAAAAAGTATTTCAGAAACTGGCAGATGATGTGGATTTACAGATAAAGGGGATCTTAAGCCGCATGTCTCTCTGGCTGATGGAAGAAGATAAAAGCGGATATAGCCCGGATTGTCTGATACAGCTTAAGGAAAGCCTGGACCTTGCCAGAACATGTGCGCTTAATAATTACAACAATGCCCTTTGGAAAAAGGATTCTTATGAGGTGGATTATATCCAGATGCGTCAGCAGCAAAGCATGGTTCTTCAGGAAATCTATGAAAATATCAAAAGCATCACCTGCCTGCCCAGGCAGGCAAAACAGGTGGCACTGCTTTTTGAAGGAATTGAACAGGGGTACCACAGGGAAAATACAGCAGAAGGACTTCTAAAGGATTTAGACCTTTTATTTCAGGATTTAAAAAGCCATGAGCTTCCTTCCAACCGGGAGGAATTTGAAGCAAGAGCAATTCTGTTTTATATTTTAAAGCAGACAAAAAAACTGCTGGTGATAAAGCGGGAATTTATTTTAACTCATCCTAAATAAAACCAGGAGGCTGGCGGTACCGTTTCCTACCCGCCAGCCTCCTAATTATCTTATTTCACCTTTTGTATCACACCTGGAACCTCCCATGCTCCGTCACTTCCAACCGTATAACCATCGGGAGTCAGCGTGTTCACGGCCAAGGTGCCCTTCCATGTCAGGTAATACCACTTTTGCTTACAGAGAATCCATTTCCCCACCACCATGCTTCCGTCTTCATTTAAATAATACCAGTTTCCCTTATCAAAGATCCAGCCGGTCCTCATATATCCCTGTTCATCAAAACAATACCACAATCCGTTAATTCTAGCCCAGTCCCCGAAAATATATCCTCCGGACTTTTTCTCATACCACCAGCCGATATCATTTTTCTTCCATTCTCCTGGAACAGTAAAGCCCGGGCCATGGTCTTCATCTCCATCCTCCCCGCCTTTTTTGCCAGGTACGGGCGGGTTTACATCATCCTTTATGTTAACCGCCACGAACATGGAAAGCTCCCATACGTCAAAGCACATTCGCTTTCCGATTACAACCGGGTGGATCACATGGATATCTCCGTCATGGTAATAGTAAATAACCAGTTTTTCTCTTCCAAGACCTTCCGGAATATCCATAGTGATTCTGATTGGAAGCCTAGGCTGCATTTCACCCTCTGAACCGGATAGGACAATGTCCATTGCAACATATTTCTTTGCCAGATTCACAATCTCATCAGGCACTTCTTCCACAGCCCTGCGTATCCGCAGTCGTATCATCTGAGTTCCTTTCGGCTCTAAGCCGGCATTGAGCCCCAGACCGTCGGCATGGACATTTTTAAAAAGGCTATCCGCCTGCAGGGAGACTGTAATGTGATCAAATTGTTTCAGTAACTTTTCTTCCAGATCCTTAAGCAGCTTTAACGTCTTATTACTTAATTTTTCCCTTTCTTCCACGTTTTGCATTATTTCCGCTGCTTCGTCTAATGCTTCGGTAAATGCCAATCTTTTTTCAGCCTCTGTTAGGTAGTCTCCATAGAGGAGCCTATCCTCCAGCTTTCTCTTCAACGCCTCTAAATTCCCCTCCGTGACCGCCGTTTCATTTCTGGTGACAGTCACGTTCAGCGTGTCTGAGAATTCCTTTTCCTCACCATTTACTCCGTCTGCATAATAAAAGATGCGGACCCGTTTCTTACCGGTCTTTGAAAAATCATCCGGCTCCAATTCCAAATCCTCCAAAGGTACCACTTCACTATAAGTAGCATTGCTTGAGGAAGCTACCATTTTTACAGTTTTCTCCACAGTCATTCCTTCTACATCAAAATTATCACCCGGACGGTAGATGATCCGGTAAGGCTTTTGAACGATGTGAATCTTATCCACATAACGTTCCGATTCTTCAGCCTCAAACACTGTAACTTGAAAAGAATCTTTTAAAACTGCGACCGGTTCTCCATCCTTTTCAAGGGTATAGGTAATAGTGACTGCTGAAATTCCCGGCTCAGAGAAGTCATATTCCGCCTCATAATCCCCGGACTCCAGTATGGTCACACCTGCTTCCAAAAGGTTCCGTCCGCGTAATTCCATACCAGACAGATCCAGGTCCTCTCCTGAGATATAAAACAGTTTATCCGGTTTCCTAATGATTTTGATTTCCGGAGCTGAGTCGGCTTTATAGACGATGACTTCAAAGAATGCCTTTAATGTCTTCTGTTCGTTTCCTTCCTCTTCCACATATGTAACCGTAATCTTCTTTTTACCGGAAGTAGAAGAATCCAGCTCGCTTAAGGTATACTCCTCTTTCTCCAGAACACGTTCTTCCTCTCCCTCACGATATAAAGCCACTTGAAGCCCCTCAGGGTCAAGCTGATCTCCCATCAAGTAATTTCTCCGTAAAGGAAGGGTCTTGATTCTGATTTCCTCCGCGCTCTCCGGTTCTTCCTCCCTGATTAACTCCAGATCAGCGTCAGTTACATTTTTTCCATTTACTTCGATGACCTTTACTGTCTGCTTATATCCTACCTGATCCGGTACCTCAATACAGTAGGTCCCATCCTTTATATTTTTAAATGCATAGGCCCCGTCTTCTCCGGTTTTCACAGCCTCCGAAGGACTTGCAATGGTTATGTCTCCGCCTTTATAGAGATTGACATCCAAATCTGCCACACCGTTTTCCTTCTCAGTTACAATTCCGGAAATTGTATAGTATGTCTCAGCGGCCTTTTCCGGCACCAGACTGATAAAGCTTAATACCGGATCGGCTGATCCTGTTTTCTCCACACGGATAAACACAAGACTTGTATCATTACCTCCAGGTACCGTGAATTTCAGTTCCTGTACCAGATTCCTGTCGTACTGTTCCAGGGTAAAATCTTTGGAAGCCAGTTTTTCTTCCATTCCGGCCTCATTTTTCTTTCCTGCTGAAATCCTGATCCCCCGCTTTGTATTCCACCACTCCTGATATCCGGTATAAACGGTATACTCTCCCGGTGCTAAGTCAAATGCATATTCAATGGGTTGGTCTTTTTCCGCCCACCAGCCGTTTCCATATAAATCATGGCCGGAGTATCGTCCAAACGAAGTGCCTTCCATCCCCATATATCCGGCATGGTTTTCTTCCGTATACGCCTGATCCGGTTCCATGTTCAGCAGTCCTGGGGCCTTATCCTTCATTAAATCAAAATATTCAGAAGAATACGCACCGCAGTCAAAGAACCACCTGGTATTCCTGTTAAGGATTGTTGCCGTATGACTTATCCTTCTTCCCTGTTCTTCCAGTGTTCCGTATACAGTATAATCTCCAACGAACGGACGGTTTTCATCAATGTCATCCCATTTGACCGGCGCGTCATTCCATGTTTCGTTACCAGCTTTTACGTCAACCGTGCCTGGCAGAGCTTCTTCCAGTTCTGCCAGTGAGGCGAACTGCTCCGGAATCTCCGAAGTGATATAAGCAAGTCCCTTGTTATCCAGTTCCTCCAGCCTCCAGTTGCTGTAAGGCCGTAATACCAGGCGGTTCCCATCCTGGAATTCCACCGGCAGCCATACGTAGCGGGATTCGCTCAAATCATCGGCATTCCACCGATCTCCCATATAGATATACTTTCCAGCCTCTGCATCAACAGGAAATACACAGGTACTCTGGGTGTAAAAGGTTTTATTGGAATTGGCTCCATCACAGGGATCGCCCATGTCCGTCCACGGACCCAGGGGGTGATCAGCTACCGCATACATTGCCTCATTCGGCGACCAGCCGGTGCAGCCGGAGTTGACCATGTAATATTTCTTGTTGTATTTGAACATGGCCGGAGCTTCTCTGGACCAGCCTTTAAAGTTGGTGGTAAAATGCTCCCCTTGCACCCCATCGTCTTTGGGAACCACCAGACCTGTATATTCCTCGTTCAGCCTGGAAATAAACAATGTCTGGTTTCCCTGGGAGGAATAGATCACATATGCCGTCTTATCTTTATCGTCATCCACAAACAGGTTCATATCACGCACGGCGCCTAAATGATTTCCATCAAATCCCTGGTTGTCGCCCCTTACGTAGTTCAGGTCATAGGAGCCTAACAGCTTATATGGTCCCTCAGGCCTGTCGGCGATGGCCACACCTGCTTTTGCCTTTCCATAATCCGCATCATTCCACGGTGTCCTGCCATCCGCATGGAACCATATTACATATTTGTCCGTCTTCTCGTTATAAATCATCTTCGGACGCTCGATCACACAGTTATTCTTATCCAGGTCAATGAATACTTCCTTCTTCTTTTCCTGGCTGTAGCCCCCATACACCTCATTAAAATATGGGTCTGTTTCAAACTCATCCATGCTTTCCATCGTCCTTAGCACCACGCCCTCATCCTTCCAGTTATAAAGATCTTCCGAGGTATAAAGGTGAATGCCCCCTACCGGACGGTAATCATATGTCTTATCTTCGCCGATCCAATAATATTTTGTCTCTCCATCAACAGTAAGCTGCTGAATCTGTCCGCCGTGTGCCTGAATCTGGACTCCGTTGGTATCGTAATAGGGCGCACCCTCTGCTCCTGTGATGGAATCGTACTCTCTGCGGCTGACCAGTCCGGCAAACGCTTCATACAATGTAAAATACATGTTCCGGATCTCTTCCCTATCCTCTGTGCCTGCCTCTATCAGAATTTCCGCCTTCTCTCTGGCTATCCGGAAAGCGGCAAGACTCTTATCCGTCCAGTTTCTGCCTTCTTCTGCCTGATCCACCGTTTCCTCCATCTTCGCAAGTGTATTCCGAAGCATGTTCAAGCTGTATTCCGGCACAGCCTTAACAATGAGATAACTTAAGATCGGATCTCCATACTGATTGGTTCGTTTGGGGCTGTGCACCATTACATTCAGTTCCCCATCCGTTACTTCTGCCGCATATTGTTTTTCAATCAGGGTCTCCTGCTGCAGATTGACAGATGCTCCTGCTGTTCTTCCCTCCAGTTTCACATCAACATCCCGGTCGCTCCATGGGTTCATAAAGCCCGCTGTTACCTGGTAATCTCCGGCTGGAAGGGCAAAACTGTATTTCAGCCCGCTTTTTTCCCTGTCAAAATTCACATCAGGTCTCATGCTTACGCAGGTTCCGGTGATGTCGGCTGCATCGGAGCCGTTTCTGTCCATAGCGCTGTATGCATCCGCTTTTGCATATCCCCATAAATTCTTTTTCACCGGATCCTTCCCATACATTTGATCCACAACGGATTGCATGAGTCCCAGCTTATACCCGGTCGGCACAACCGACGGATCAGGGGTTCCGCAGTTGACCAGATAGAGGATATAATCATTTGCAACCAGCTCTTCTTCTGTAAATTCTTTTCCATTTACTAAAGCGGTCATCGCGTCGGTAACAGCCTTTGCAGCACTGTCGGTACCGGCCTTTGTAGTCTCCGGGGCGGTCAGTTGTTTATATCCTGCTAAAACAGCAGCATCAAGTGCTTCCAGCAACGTGGCTTCACACCCCGTCCGGTTGAAAGTACGGGCTTGACCAAGGGCAGAAATCAGAGGTGCATGGTCTATTCTCTGATGGACATCAAAAAAGCTCAGCACCGGATCAACATCACCGTTTTTCGATACCTTAAATGCTACCTCACTCTTCTCAGGCAGATCAAATGATGCAGAAACAACTGCCTCAGGATTCCATTCTGCCACAGTTACGGTACCCAGTTCCTTTGTAACTGTGTTTCCATCTGCCGTAATATAGGAGGCGCTGATTTTCATTGGACGGGTCTGTCTCCACCATTCCTGAAAACCGAAATCCACCGTATAACTGCCTGCCTCCAGAGGCATTTTATAAACAATGTCCTGATCCTTATATGCATACCAGCCATTCTCATACTTATCCGTTATGCCGGATGGATGAGAGCCGTAATCTTCTGCATACCCCCAGCTTCCGTCCGAATATTTTTGGTCCGCAGAACCGTTAAAGAGTGCCAGATGGCTCTTCAGTTTTTTGTAAGTATCGGATTCCTGATTGTTGCAGTCGATAAAATACTGAAGATTCTGAGGCACCACCAGAACATCTGCACTGACTTCCATGGCATATCCATCCACGTCGCCCTTTATGGTCACCCTGGTATACTCTTTGACATCAAAGGAGCCGGAGGATACCTTCCATTCCACCTCCCTCTCCACAGTATCTCCTTCAGGCGTGAATCCTTTCACCGTACGAGGCAGATTGGGGACCACCCCCCTGACTGTAACAAATCCTTGAAGTTTTTCTATGTCCACCAGATTATCATTTGTTATTTTCCTGATCTTGATCCAGTTTATCAGTGGATCGCACTGAGGATCCGTATTACCTTTGGAACGCACTGCTTTAATGGTAAGAAGCCCATCTTCCTTGACTGCAGCATTATATATTTTCACGGTCCGGTCGTATGGCACAAGCGTTTCCATCTTCTCTCCCTGTAACATGAGATCCTGACTGCGTTTGCTGTTATTCCATGGATCATCCATCCCTACTTCAACGGTATAGGCACCCTTGTCTAACTGGAACCGGTATTCCAAGCCTTTCCCTGCCGCATCTCTGCCGTCATACCGTAAGCTGTCCCACTCTGACCGATCCTCACCGGTATGGCCATATGCCATGTCATCCGTATATCCCCAGATCTTGCCGGTTACTATGTCCGGGCCGTAGGCCTGGTCCAGAATGCCATTATCACACCCAAAAGACTGTCCGGGTTTAAGTACACGGGGCTTTCCCGTACCGGCATTTACAAAGTAACACAGACCTTCCTCCACTGCAGACGGACGTCCGCTTTCCGTGATGGAAACAGATCCATCATTTCCTCTCACCCGGACCAGGTAATCCGTGCCGTTTATAAGGCCGCCAAGAACTGCTGACCCATTCTGTGCAGATACGATCACCGTCATATTCTCCAGAGAAGTGCCACATTCCACGGTATAATCCGCAACCCCATCCACGCCTTGAAATTCTACAATCAATTTCCCATCGTGAGCTGCAATATTCGTAATCCGCGGAGCTTTCATGGCTAATTCTCCGTTTATGATTTCCGCATATTCCAGCACAATTTCCGGTGTTTCCGCCGTCTGGCTGTCTGCCATGGTTATGGAGACCGTGTGATCTCCTACGCCCAGGGCAGGCATCATATAGAGCAGGCTTCCCCTCATTACTGATGGGGAATTGGTACTAATATTTATGGGATCTCCACCATCAACGGTTACCATGAGGTTTGCGCCATTGGGAGACTTCTTTCCATAGATTGCCGCCTGTGTACCTGTAAAGCGGAAACTGGCGGAGGAACCTTTTTGGGTTGTGTATTTCTCCTTGATATTCCAGCCGTCCTTCCAATCTCCGGAATATGTAAATTTGTTAAGATCCGAGGCGCCTGATAAAGCCGTATCATCGGTGGTCTGTATATCGCATTCCACGATTTTCTTATAACCATCGCTTTCCAGGAGCGCCCTGCCATCCTTTGCCGTAATCACATAGGTGGACACGGAATTCCCCGGTAATGAAACGGGGAGAACCCTACTCTCCAGCGTCCCCTCCTGTACCAGCCGGCAGTTTTCAGAGTCGCTGGTTCGGTAAAGCTTCACATCGGATCCATTGGGAAGCATATTTAAATCCACACTGGTGTCCCGTGTGCCTGAAGTAAAATTCTGTGCAACAATGACCAGAACCTGCTTATCCGGTGAGATGGCCGCACACATATTGCCATCCCCTATTTCCACCATTGTATATCCGGACTTTAAGAATTTGCTGTACTGCATCATGGTGTAAAACTGTTTTGTCAAGGCGAAATATCCTGCTTCCGGGACATCTTCCTTCACATCCCCATTCCCGTCAAATAAATTGGTATGATATCCTTTTACCGGCCCATGATCCTCGAATACATAATGAATCGGTCCCCAGCTGCTGTTGGTCTGGATGCATTCATACTCACTGTCAGCCGCCAGCCACATAATCCAGGCAGATACTTTCATCTTCTTGATATCGGCCATGATCCCTTCACTCTGGTCCTTTGCGTTGACCGCCCACATAGAATCGTGAGCACCATCGCCATGGGTGCCACCGCCCTTTGTGACCTCGGACATCCAAAGCCCTTTGTCATAGGATGCTGCCAGCTTTCTAAGCTGTTCACGCTCACTGTCACTGCCGCCATAGGTATGAGCGCTTATAACAGCCATATCCTTCCTGGTCTGTGCATCCAATTTTTCAAATGAATTGATGGCATTCCAAAGTGCAGTCTCATCTGTACCGGTCAGCTTAACATCACTTAAATGTTCCTGCTCCAGCGCCTTTTTCACTTCCTGGTATGCCTTGATCTGATTGGTGCCCGGCCGGAAGATACAGCCTTCCTGCTTGGTACTGCCATTGATCCAGTAATTCGTATCCGGCTCATTTAAAGGCTCCACATAATCCACACCTTTGCCGTACTTGCTTTTTAAGTCTTGATCCAGCCATTTCGTTGCACGTGCCAGATACATTGCAAAATCGTCGTAGCAATCATCTCTTAAATTCTCTTTATCCCATTCGTAACCACCTGTGGAGCTGCCTGATTTCGTCATGTAGTAGGGCGGGGAATTGGAAAATACTTTATTGATGATGTCACCATCTGATACCCGCCATTGGTTGGCCTGCTCCAGCATCCAGATCTGGCCGGCATCATTCATTTGTTCTGATTCCTTGCTGTAGAATTCCTCTTCCTTAAACGTTCCCGTTCCATCATCCGTGCCGAACATATCCCTGCTCCAGCCTGGTACAAGCCCTTCTGTCCGTTTAATGGACGTATCCGGCTTGTCACCCCCTCCCACGTTATACCGGACGATATTCAAGTTTAAATATTCCGGAGAAAACACCAATTCCGCGATTTCTTCACGGTCGGGCCTGCCATTGCCGTTGGTATCCCGGCCTCCGGCAGAACCAATGATATTCCCCCACCAGCAAAGAGAGGTTCCCCAACCCTCTAATGTCTGGTAATGTACCTGTGGATCCAGTGCAATTTCCCCTATAAAACTGGATGATGATGCAGGTACTGTCTGTGCGGCAGCCGGAAACGGTATCCCCGACAAAGCCATAGGCATAGCTAAAAAAGCAGCCACACCACGTCGAAACAGACTTAATTGTTTCATAAATTCCCTCCTCCTGATAAATTATTAGACACCAACAATGATATCAGTTGATGAGTCGGAAAAACATGACATAAAGTTATATAACTTGATCTTTGGTTAGATAAGCTACTCCATCCCTTTTAACGGTACTCTCGGACATTCTATAAACTGGGTCATAACTATATATAATATCTAATGAATTCAGATAACTTTATAAGATCCTCTTATTTCTATAATTCCAAATAAAAAAAATGCCCTCCTTGCAGCAAATAGATGAATTCCTCATCCAATTACCACAAAGGGAGCATATCACAGCAGCCTGATTAAAAACATTACGCGAAACCAAAATACCTCATAAAGCCTAAGAAAATGCCATAGGCAAATCCATACTGATCATTACGCAGCTTATCGGCATCCGACAAGTTGCTTAAGTAACCCAATTCAATAAGGTTGGACGGCATATTTGTATTTCTTAATACATAAAGGGACGGATTTTCCCTGATCCCGTTGTTTACCGTACCAGCCACCTGGTTTATCCCTTCCATGAGATGTTCCGCCAGCCACTGAGACTGAGTATAATACTGATAAATATATACTTCCGTTCCATTAATTGCCGGATTCGGATTCACATTACAATGGATACTGATAAAATAGTCGGCCGGCCAATCATTTGCCATAGCTACTCTCTGCGCCAAACTGGTAGTATTATTGGTTCCTAATACGGTATTGGGTTCCGGCCTTGATACGCGCGCCTCAAACCTTGGGTCACTGTTTAACAAATTTTGCAGATAAATTCCAACCTGAAAATTAATTTCAGACTCGCTTAAACCATTGGCCTCCGCCCCACTGTTAAAAAAGCCGCTAGGATTATGACCTTGATCGATAAATATTTTAATAGCCATATTAGCATTTCCTTTCATACTTAACTATAATAAATATATGACATAATCCTGCGAATGCCACATTTTATCCAGTTATTTGGCTATTATTACATATAAAAACACGAGTTTCCCCTAGCAGATTCTGGGCAGGCCCTCTCCATATAAAACATCAATGGTTCTGCTTCCCTGCAGCCTGGTTTTCATTGTTACGCCCCTGCCTTCCATAACAGTACCAATAATTCTGGCATTTTTTCCATATATGCTTTTCTGAACTGCCTGCAGAGCCTTTTGCGCCTGATTTTCAGGAACAACTGCTATCATTTTCCCTTCATTTGCCATATAGAGAGGATCAAGGCCAAGGATATCGCAAAAGCCTCTCACCGGGGCGCTGACCGGAAGAGCTTCCTCCCATATCTCCACTTTGCAGGAGGACTGGTCTGCTGCCTCATTAAGGACCGTAGCAAGTCCGCCCCTGGTAACATCCCTCATGCAATGGACCCGGATATTTTCGTCAAAAAGATTTTTTACGATGGAATAGAGGGGAGCGCAGTCACTTGCGATCTGATTTTCAATTCCCATCCGGTGAGACAGAATGGCAGCATGATGCTCTCCTAAATTCCCGGATAGAATAATGGCATCCTTGGGCCTGCAGTTCGAGATGCTGATCCCTTCCTTTTGGATCTCTCCTATTCCGGAAGTATTGATATAAATTCCACCGTTTCCTTCCACCACTTTTGTATCACCGGCTACAATCCTTACTCCAGCCTCTTTTGCCGCCTGGGCCATGGAGGCAGCAATCTGCTCGATGATCTCAAGCTCCGCGCCTTCTTCTATAATAAACCCTGCAGTCAAAAATCTTGGAGCAGCTCCCATCATGGAAAGGTCGTTCACTGTCCCGCATACTGCAAGCTTTCCTATATTCCCACCTTTAAAAAACAGGGGTGTGACTACAAAGGAATCCGTAGTATAGGCAATTTTCCCCGTTATATTTAATACCGCGGCATCTTCCAGTTTATTTAAGGTTTTATTATTAAAGTGTTTTAGGAATACCTCGTTAATGAGATTGCCGGTCTGCTTTCCTCCGCTGCCGTAGGACATATCGATTTTCATAGCTTTGCCTCCTCTTCCTATGATCATGAATTCTGATACCAGATGCCGCAGGATCCTTCCGGAGACACCATACAGGGGCCAACTGCGTGAAGCGGATTACAGACGGTCTTAAACAGCGGGCAATCTGACGGATTGATCCGTCCAAGAATCACATCCGTACACTTGCAGCCAATTGGCATATCCTCTTTAGTCTCTTCTTCCGCGCTTTCTGCATCATAGGCTCCGTATTCTTCCTTAAGTCTCAGAGCAGATCCTTCTATAATCCCGATTCCCCGCCAAAAGCCATCGGCTGCTTCAAAATATTCCTTGATAAAAGCGGCTGCTTTCTGGTTCCCCTCCTCTGTCACAGCACTGGCATACATATTTTTCACCTCAAAGCGCTGCTTCTTGATCTGGGTCATGATCTCATATATGGCGGCAAGGATATGCTCTCCTTCAAAGCCTGCTATTACAAAAGGCTTTCGGTATCTGTCCGCCAGTTCCCGGTATGCTTTGCTTCCGGTGATTACGCTGACATGTCCGGGGCTTAAAAACCCATCGATGTTTTTCTCATTTTCGCAAATAAAGGAAAGAGCCGGTACAATGGTCTTTAAGGAAGTCATGAGTTTTAAATTATTTAGTTTCTTCTGCCGGATTTCCTCAAGAAGCAGGGCATAAACAGGAACCGTGGTTTCAAACCCCACTGCTGCAAAGATATATTGGATCTCTCTGTTTTGTTCCGCTTCCGCGACTGCCATAAGTGGAGAATAGAGGATCTTTACCTTGCCTCCGGCCGCCTTTGCCTCTGTCAGTGTCATCTTGCTTCCTTTGACTTTCATCATATCTCCAAAGGTCAGCACGCAATGGTTCTCCTTTAGGGAATATTCTGTCAGCTTATCAATATAGGCGGAGGGGGTAACACAGACCGGACAGCCCGGACCGGAAATCAACTGGATCTTGGGTGAGATCATGGAACGGATGCCATTTTTAAAGATACTGGACGTATGGGTTCCGCATACTTCCATGATCTTTACCGGTCTTCCGTCATAATTTTTTAATTCATCGATCACCTGGTCAATCATATTCTACTGTTCCTCCTGAAGCTGGGAAAATATCGAGAGAATTTCCTCGGCTAAGTCTTCCTTTAAGACATCAATCACACAGCCGGCATGTATGAGAACATAATCTCCGATTTTCGCATCCACCAGTTTTATATTGGCATCGGTAATGTTGTCCATAATATTGACTTTTGCATAATCACCTTTTATCTGTATTATTTTTCCCGGTACTGCAACACACATGGCATCCTGTCCTTTCCAAATCCATAATTGGATTTTAAATAGTTATTTCCCAGATAAGCCTGACCCAGGCTCACTCCTCCATCGTTTGGAGGAACAGACCTGTTCAAATAAACGTTAAATCCCTTTTCCTTTAAAAGCCTGACCGTATGCTCTGTCAGCAGGGAATTCTGAAAAACTCCGCCGCTTAAGGCTACGTTATTGCTTAAGTATTTTTTCTCCAGCCTTTCGCACACAGATGCGGCAGCTTGCGCCAGGGCAAGATGAAAGCCAAGGGCAAGAGCCCCTGTCTCCACCTTATTCCTCATACAGCAAAGAGCCTCAAAAACCGGCCGGGGATCTAATTCCAGGATCCCCTCCATATCCTTTATGCCAAAACACAAGTCAGCCGGCTTTACATCTCCTCTTTCTGCAAGCACAGCCTCTTTTTCAAACAATATGGCGCATTCCCCTTCATAACGGTTCTCATGTCCGATATTTAAAACAGATGCTGCTGCATCAAATAGACGCCCCATACTGGAAGTAAACACCCTGTTGACGTTATGCTCCAGTGCGGCTTTTATCAATCCAATTCTCTCATCCTGGACGTAAGCTTCAAGACCTTCATGAAGCAGACAGCAGGACGCCGTTTTCCTGGCATCCTTCATAGACCCGTCACCGCCCAGAATGGGAAACATACTTACATGGGCTGCCCGTATGAAGTCACTTCCCTCACAGACAAGAAACTCTCCGCCCCATATGTTCCCGTCCGTTCCATAGCCGGTCCCGTCAAACGCAACTCCGATTACAGGCCCCTTTAAATCGTGCTCAGCCATGACCGATGCAATATGAGCATGATGATGCTGTACCTTAAGAACAGGAAGCCCCAAAGCTTCCGCAAAACGTGCCGAATGATAATTGGGATGGAGATCACATACCGCTAACCCCGGAGCCATTCGTAACAGCCTGGTCAGATCTTCATAGGATCTTTGATATTCCTCCATCACTGCGTCTTCCTCCAGGTCCCCGAAATACTGGGATACCACTGCATTTCCCTTTTGGCAAAGACAAAAGGCAGCCTTTAAATCTCCACCCGCCGCAAAAATCCCGGTGTTTGTCCCATTATCCTTTCCTTCTTCCTGAGAAAGAAAAACAGGATAAGGGACATAGCCTCTGCTTCTTCGGATCAGCTGAGGCTTACCCTCTATGATTTTGGAAACAGAATCATCAACAGAACGGACGATCCTTCTTTTATTATATAATACTCCGCTTAGATAAGGGGATGAGAGAGCCAGCATAGGGCCATCCTCCCGAATAATAGGCTGTCCGGAAAAATTGGCGCTTGTCATGATAAGAGGTCCAAGTTCTTCAGTCAGCATATGCTGAAGGGGCGTGTACGGCAGAAAGGCACCGCAAGAAAGACTACCATTCCCAGTAGAAGGTGCCATAAGTTCCTGTTTCAAGGAAAGCAGCACGATTGGCCTTGCTATTGATTCCAGCAATGCCGTTTCTTCCTCTGAGACGAGACAGTGCTTTCTAATCTCCGAAATATTCGGAAACATGACCGCAAAAGGCTTTTCCTCCCTCCCCTTTAATTTACGAAGCCGGTTTACGGTTTCTTCCAAAAAAGGAGAACAAACCAGATGAAAGCCCCCGATCCCCTTTACCGCAACAATTCCTCCTTGTGACAGAACCTTTACCGTCTTTTCATACGCTTCTCTTTCTAACAGTTCATGAAAGTCATTTACCTTATCCTGATAGATTAGGTAAGGGCCGCAGTCGTTGCAGGAAATGGTCTGTGCATGAAAACGTCTGCTTTCCGGTGAGGTATATTCTTCCCGGCAGGCATCACACATAGGAAAATCCTCCATGGAAGTTCTGTTTCTGTCATAAGGCAAATCTTCCATGATGGTATATCTGGGGCCGCAGGACATGCAGCTGGTAAAGGGATTTTGGTATCTTCTGTCCGATGCGTCGGAAAGCTCTCTCATGCATTCCGGACAAACCGGCAGATCCGGCGGGATCACTAGTATTTCCGCACTGGACTCACTCTTTATAATGAGGAAATCTTTAAACTCCATGAAAGGAAGTTCCTCAGTTTCCATCTTTATGATTTCATATCCGCCCCTCTTGTTTTCCTTAAGGTCAGATAGGAACCGGTTAAGAACTGCCTCTTTGGACTGTGCCACGATCTCAACATAGCCGCCCACATTGCGGACCGTCCCCTTTATCCCGTATTGTTTGGCTGCACGATAAACAAGGGGCCGGAATCCAACCCCTTGTACAATGCCGTAAACCTTTATTATTTTTGCAATGACCTTGTTTTTTCCACAATCCATTCTACTACCTTTTCGTAACCTTCTTCTGTCTTTCCAGATACCTTGATCACCGGAGCCGTTTGATTCAAAGCCCGGACTCCCTTCATAAAAAAGTCCTCGTCAAAATCAATATATGGCAGAAGGTCACATTTATTCAATAAAATCAAGTCGGCTTTTTCAAAAGCAAGGGGATATTTATAGGGCTTATCACTGCCCTCTGTTACGGTAGAAATCAGCATCTTTGCATGTTCACCGATCATGAATTCGGCAGGACACACTAAATTGCCGATATTCTCAATAAACAAAACTCCATCGCTGATATTCAGTTCATCCACCGCTTCTCCGATCAAGGGAGAATCCAGATGGCAGGCTCCGCCTGTATTGATCTGAATGGCCTTTACTCCAAGGGACTGGAGAGTTTTCGTATCAAAGTCCGCCTCAATATCTCCTTCGATTACATAAGAGGTCACATCTGTAAGGCGTTTGATAATCTGTATTAAGGAGGTAGTTTTTCCCGCTCCCGGTGCTCCCATTACATTGATGGCATAGATGCCTTTACTTGTTAATGATGCATTGATCTGTGATGCAACCTGGTCATTCTTGTCGTAGACCGACTGCATGATTTCTATTTCCTTATTCTCAGACATCGTTTCCTCCATTTCTAAACTTCAATCGACTTAATATAAAATTCTTGTCCAATCTCTGTGGGACGGCCTTCTCCTTTGCAGAAAGGACATTCAAAGGTGAAGGGCTTCCGGACAAATAATTTGCCGCAGGCACTGCATTTAAGCTCAGGTGTTACCCTTTTAATATGAAGCTTTGCTTTCTCACAAGGAGTTCCTTCCGCTATTATATCAAAATAAAGTTCAATGGAACTGGCCACATAACCGCAGGTATCTCCCACCACCAGATGAATGACCTTTACTTCCTCTGCATGGTTTTTTTCAGCATATTCTCCGGCAATTTCTATGATTCGCTGGGTGATTGGGTATTCATGCATTTTACATATTCATCCCTTACATTTCCGTATGATGGCTCTGTGTATTGATTTTCCATCCTCAGACATTTCTTCGGACATACTTCGCTGCAATAACCGCATTGAATACACTGAAGCCTCTCAATGCTCCAAAGAGCTTTCGATTTATCTGTTTGAATGGCTCCTGTGGGACACTTTCTTTCACACATCCCACAGAAGATACAATCATCTATCGATATCTCGATTTTTCCTCTGGTGCGTTCATATGTTTCTTTTCGCTTAACCGGATATGGAACCGTATAGGGACCATGTAACAGGTTTTTTAAAAGCGTCTTTGACATCCTTAATATAGACATACTATCCTCAATTCCGCTGTTCTTTCCAGCAATGATATCTATGAACCGGGCCTGTCATCGCTCGGTACAGCTGATGCATGGATCAATGGTAAGGATCAGAATCGGCACATCGGCAAGAGAACAGTTCTTTAACGTCTCTAACAAGGCCGGGACATTGGCAAAGGTAGGAGTACGGACCCTGACTCTGTCTAAGAATTTTGTTCCGTTTGCCTTTGCATAATAAAGCACCTCTCCTCTCGGCTGCTCCAAACGGGTAAAATGCTCTCCCTTTGGATTACCCGTCACTTTTCTTTTTACCTCACCATCGGGTATAATGGCAATGCACTGCCTGATCAGATCAATGGACTGGAACAATTCCCCGATCCGGACTTTGGTTCTTGCATAGCAGTCCCCGCCCTGATCTGTGATCGGTTTAAAATCCAGTTGATTATATGCTGCATATCCCTGGGACCTTATATCCATTTCAATCCCACTGGCCCTTGCCATGGGACCGACCGCTCCCAGTTCGAAAGCCGCCTCCCTAGACAGTACGCCAACTCCTTTTGTACGGAGTTTTACGGTGGAATCGTTTAAAAATACGGCGGCAGCCTCCTTTAATTCCTTCTCCATGGCGGTTAAGACCTCTTTCATCTTATTTAAGGTCTCAGAAGAGATATCCTTTTTCACACCGCCCACTTCGCATACGGAAAATATAACCCTGCCTCCGGTAGTCTCTTCAAAAATATCCAGAATCTGCTCTCTTAACTTCCAGGACTGCATGAACAGACTTTCAAATCCAAAAGCATCTGCCAAAAGGCCCAGCCATAAAAGATGGCTGTGGAGACGGGAAAGCTCTGCCCATATGGTCCGCAGGAATTTTGCCCGTTCCGGGATTTCCACCTCCATAATGCTTTCTATAGACATACAGTATCCCATGCCATGCATAAAGGAGCAGATGCCGCAGATCCGCTCCGCAACATAGACATACTGCTGATAATCCTTCTTTTCTACCAGTTTTTCCAGACCTCTGTGAATATATCCGATTCTGGGGATCGCCTCAATAACCCTTTCATCCTCCAAAACCAGATCCAAATGGATCGGTTCCGGAAGCACCGGATGCTGAGGACCAAACGGAACAATTGTCCTGTTTCCCATAAGTAGCCTCCATTCTGACGCCAGATGGCATCATGCCTAATCGTTCATTTGAAACGGTGTTTTGACCGGAATCTTATACAAGCTATCGTTAAAGTCCGGCATTATACCTGTGATCTTTACTCCAAACAGTTCCTTTATCTCATTTTCATATAGAAAGGAATACGGATAAATAATACTGATACTTGGCAGTTCTGTCTCTGTATCGGTTAAGATCCGAAGGTTTAAAAGCTCATGATCCTTATCAAAGGAATAGGTCAATTCCATGCCGTCTTTATTGGTACAGGTTACAGCAACAAGCCGGTAACCGTCATTTTTTATTTTCAGTGTCTCCGCCAGCAGATCATTTGCGGAGATCTCTTTTAATATCTGTTCAGCCATAATTTGCCTCCTAATGCATCAACGTTTCTTTCTCTTTACTTCCAGAATATCAAGCGCTTTCACTACGCCGTCAATAATCGATTCCGGACGAGCTGCACAGCCCGGCACGTAAACATCCACAGGGATCACCTTCCCTACTCCGCCAACCACGTTATAGCACTCTGCAAATATGCCTCCTGAGGTGGCACAGATTCCAACAGCCACCACTGCCTTTGGATCAGGCATCTGTTCATATAGTTGTTTTACAACCGGGATATTCTGCTCATTTACGCTGCCGGTAATGAGTAAAATATCCGCATGCTTTGGATTGCCTGTATTGATGATTCCAAAACGTTCCACATCATAAAGAGGTGTCAGACATGCCAGTACCTCGATATCACAGCCGTTGCAGCTGGTTCCGTCATAATGCAGAATCCATGGCGATTTTTTTACAACACTCATAATATCCTCCATTCCGCCTCTTGGCAGCTTTCATGACCTGCCGGAAAATCACTTAAAAAATGACAGGATGATTAAGTTCACCGTACCCATGATTCCGGTAACGATCCACGCTGATTTAAGAGCCTGCTGCCATTTCACCCTGGCAGCTCCATTATCTATGATGATCTCAAGAAAATAAACCAACAGACATACGATGACCGCAAATACATGGCTCATAGGCGCAGCCGTTGCAAAAAACACATACACAAGTGCCAGAGCAATAATCACTTCATACCAGTGAGTTACCTCAATCACAGCCAGATCCTTACCGGAATACTCCGTAGTAATTCCCTTTACGATTTCCTGATGCCCATGATGGGACATGCTTAAATCAAAGGGAGATTTTCTAAGCTTAAATGTCAGGATAAATATAAGTCCAACAAACACTCCCGGAAGATAGACGATCGAAGGCGTTTGTGCCGCTACGATATCCTTTACAAAGAAACTGTTTTCCGCATAATAGAGGCCAACGCAGGTAAGCAGTACCATAGGCTCATAAGCCATGATCTGCAGCAATTCCCGTTCCGAACCAATGGTGTTATAAGGAGAATTGGAGGCATAACCGCCCAATACGAAAAATACGGAGCCAAGAGTCAAAGCAAATATGGCTAACAGGATATCTCCCCCTGAAAGCAGGATCACAGTGGTAAATACCACGAATGCAAGGGAGATATACACGAAGAAACGGTGCATGGAATTCACCTCAATGGATTCCTTCTGACACAGCTTCAGTACATCATAAAATGGCTGAAGTAAGGGCGGTCCCTGTCTCCCCTGAAGCCTGGCTGATATAATACGGTCAATACCGGTCAGCAACCCTCCGGCAACAGGAGCAAGCATGGCGATCCCTATCAAGATTAAAATATTCATATTACGCCATTCCTCCTATCATCATGATAACTCCGGAAACTAAAATTGCGGCAGCGATGACATCACTCCACAGAGTTAATCGCTTAGGCCCAAAATAATCTTCCATATACCAGTTACTCAGTTCCATCTTTCGTTTTTCATTCATGGCACCGTAGAATGTTTCGTTATCTCCGGTGTTTTCTCCTGCCATATAAACCGGAACTTTTCTTCTTTTATCATTTTTATAAATCGGAATAAAACTGATAGGCAGAAGGATGAGCATACTCAACATGCACAGCATCAGCTTAATGTCATTCGTTCCGATTGGGATCAATGCCGTCCTTCCAAACACCTCTGTCAGATAAGGAATCAGAGCGTATTTTGATACAAGTGGAAAGGTAAAGCAGGATACCACTACCATTCCCGCAAGGATTGTAATGGGAATCTCCTCATCAAGATGGAATTTGCTCTCACTCTGTTGGTTCATATTGGCCCTTGAAACCAGTTTCCCCATCCATTTTGTCCAGTAAAACAATGTTGCGGCGCTTCCATAGGCCAGAATAATAACAATAATAACGTTATTAGAATCTATAAACGCCTTCATGGCAACCCATTTTGAAATCAACATTCCAAACGGGGCCAGAAACATTCCTGCGATTCCGATCATCATATAGAGCGCAAGCTTTTTTGAAATCTCAAGGAGTACATCCATATTTTCCACATCCCGGTTTCCAATCTGATGCTCGATGGAACCAACGGAAATAAAAAGCAGTGATTTGGATACTGCATGGAATATAATCAAAAGGATGGCAGCCCATAAAGATTCCTGGGTTCCGATGCTGGCACATATTACGATGAGCCCTAAGTTAGCCAAAGTGGAATAAGCTAAAATCTTCTTGGCGTCACTTTGGGAAATCGCCATCAGGGAACAGGCAAGGAACGTAATTCCTCCCACAAAGGTTACGGTTTTTCCAACAGGAGTCGCTCCTAAGAGTGGCGCAAGACGGATAATTAAATATACACCTGCTTTTACCATGGTAGCAGAATGCAACAATGCAGAAGAAGGAGTTGGTGCCACCATCGCTCCAAGAAGCCAGGAGGAAAACGGAAGCTGGGCTGATTTGGTCAGTGCAGCCAGGGACAGGAAAAATACGGGTATCATCATTGCCGCTTCCGGCTTCATGGAAGTAACCACTGACAATTCTAAGGTTTTATAATAAATACCGATGAAAATGATACCAGCTGCAAAAGCAACTCCGCCGCCCAGATTAATCAACAAGGCACGGAAGGAATTGTTTCTGGCTTCTTTTGTCCTGGTATAACCGATCAACAGGAATGAGCAAAGTGTGGTCAGCTCCCAGCAAAAATACATCCAGGTAAGATCATTGCTCAATACGATTCCAAACATGGCGGAAAGGAATAAAAATAGAACTGCGAAAAAGAAGTTTTTCCTTTCTTTATATTCTTTGTGGTGGATATGATAAGTCTTCATATATCCCACCGCATAAATACAAATCAGGCTTCCTACCAGTCCAATAACCAGTACCATAATTGCCGTCAGTTTATCGAAAATCATGGCATGTTTCACTTCAATATTATGTTTTACCGTAAATTCAAAGCAAAGCATTGCTGCCGCCTGAACAAACGATAAAACCGAAATAACATACTTTTTGTACTTGATGCCGATGGAAATCACATACACAGCGATAGCCGTCTCTGCAATTGCCATAACAGCCTCAATTGCTTTTTCCAAACGGAAGGACAAAGCAATTCCGCTCTTAAAATATAACCCTACAACTACCAGAGTCAAAACAGCCGTACCTGCGGCTCCTACCCTGACAATCATATTTCTTACCTCATCATTTTTGACCAGTAAGATTCCTAATGCTGCAGCCAATGGAAATAAAATTAAACCTGTAATCGCACCCATACACTCATCACCTTGTTTTTGTTTTATTATATCTGTCACAATTGAGAATAAAAAAAATCAACGATACCGTCAAAATTCTCCAGCTGTATGCTCTCTACCGCATCATCGATTAATTCGTGCTCATTATAACACACTAAAAATGGTTGTCAATGTTTTGTTTTATGTACAATTTACACAGTTTTTACACTCAAAAGCACAGTTTAAAAAACCATTTCAAAAGAAAGAGAGAGCTTTCCACAAATCAGGATAAAACGGGAAAATACAAGAATAAACCATATATTTGTCAAAAATATATACAACTTCTTAACAGACTTCAAAAAATAATGCATCAATTTTTAACGAAATTTTAACTTCAATACAGAAAATCGCGGTGTAAAGAAACCGTTAAATAATAAAAAAAAGGCATCCGTATGGCCATTCGGATGCCTTTTTTTACTCCTCAGTGCTTAATCAGAAACTTCTCTCCATGTCTGCCGATCCAGTGGTTTATGCCAGGGTATTTGGCCGCAAGATAATCCGCAAACAGCAATGGGTCTTCCCTGTTTTTAGCAAACATCTCATAATGCGCCGGAACTACCAGGCCGGGTCGAAAAGTCCCTGCCATATCCGCCGCCTCCTGAAACGTCATGTTACCGATGATGTTTTCCCTGTATCTCCTTCCGTCACGCCCATTAATAGGAAGGAACATCACATCAAGTTTTCCGAATTTCCTAAGCTTTCCGTACATTCCTTCATAAACACAGGTGTCGCCGGAATGATACAGGGAGCATCCGCCCCCCTCCAAAACACAGCCCATATAGGGGTAGGAACCTGTCTCTGGGTCCTGGTCAAGGAATTCATGGGCAGAAGCGATTCCTGTTATGCGGATATTATCCAAAAGCTCCAGGGTGATCCCATCGTCAAGGCCAATGAACCGGTCCAAGTTTATATGTAAATCATTGGAAAGGGAAGGAATAAGCAGCTTTGGCACTATGAACTTGGCATTTGGAGAGCTGACCGACAGCTGATGCCAGACCTTCCTGTCAATGTGGTCCGTATGATCATGGCTGCCAAAGAAGTAATCCGCATTGGTCACTTCCTCAGGCTTTAACAGGGACGGTATCCTCCTGTTCGGATGCTGGGATAAGAACGCATCCAGATAAAAAGTCCTGCCGGCAAGCTTTACGGCAAAGCCCATCTGTCCAAGCCACCAAATTGCTGCTTCTCCAAAAGCCGGTGCACTCTCATTTATCTCATGTATTAATTCCTTACCTTCTTTCATAATCCCGGTACCATCGTTTTGAATATTGCTTTCCGAAATGCCCATATATGATCCACCTTTCGTTTTTCTGCTTTCTATCGTATATATATCATATCACGATTTCCTTTGCGAAGGTACATATCTTACAAAAATGAACGAGAAATAAGCAGCCGGATTTCATAAGATCCGGCTGCTTTATATATATTTTTTTAGGCATTATTGGTCTGATTCTGGTTCTGGCTTCCACAGCCATTTTTAGAATAAAGATAACTATAAAGAATTCCGTGCCTGATTTCGTCTGTAATAATTTCAACCATCATATTTATATGAATACGTGACTGCATGGCATATAAGATCTTACGGTATTTTTGTACTGCATTCTGCTCGCCTAACAAGGCTCTTGACAAACCAGCGCAATAGCTTTCAGGTTCTACAAAAGATTCCCCTTCTGTAGATGGGGGCATCTCGCCGGTCAAATCCTGGTAAATTTGCCGGAATAAAGCATAATGTCCTATTTCATTGTCACGGATGCCGGATATAATCTGTTTATCCGCTTCTGAGGAAGCCTGGTTTATGAGCCACATATAAAATACCCGGTCCTCCGTTTCACCCGAAAGTGCTTCCAGAATCAATTCAAGGGCGCCATCCAGATTCTGGGGATATGTGAAAATGTCAGGGTTCATCACCTGCTGAAAGTTCAGAGGAGATGCCACCGTATTCCAGTATTGAGGAATGTAGTCATAAGAATAAGGCTGGTAACCTTCGTAGTCGTAATAACCCATTTTATAATCTCCAAATAAGAGTCTTTCCATATTTTATGATATTTCCGTATAACCAGTGCTGGTTTCAGGTAAAAATATTAGAAATGTGATATGATATAACAAAGATGCAGAAAGAGGAGGTATGATATGGAACAGAAGCTCCCAAATACCATTGGAGAATACATTGCAGGCCAAAGCCTGGATATACAGCCCGTCCTGGAAACGCTGTACCAGACCATAAAAAAGGCCGCACCGGAAGCAACGGAAAAAATCAGCTGGGGAATGGCCACATTTGTCTATCACGGTAATCTGGTACATTTCTCAGCGGGGAAAAGGCATGTCGGATTTCATCCGGCCCCATCCGCAATCATTGCCTTTCAGGAAGAACTGAAGGAATACCATTACTCAAAGGGCACGGTTCAGTTTCCATATGACAAGCCCCTCCCCCTTGAACTCATTGAACGAATGGTCCGCTTTCGGACAGCCGAACAGGCCGTACTTTTAGAGGAGAAAAAAGCGGGAATAACAAAGGAAAAAATATTGCGTCCCCGCTATCCCATGCCTGAGGATGTAATGGCGGAGCTTCAGAGAGAGGATTTAACAGGGGCTTACGATACCCGTCCACCTTATCAGAAAAATGACTATATCGGCTGGATCACAAGGGCCAGGCGTCCGGAAACCCGCAGAAAGCGGATCGATCAGATGCTTGAAGAGCTGCGATCCGGTGATACCTACATGGGCATGGCATATTCCCCTAAAAAGAACACAAAGACCGGTCTTTCCTGACCGGTCTTTTTTACTCACAGACCAAATCTTAATAATTCTTAATTCCCTTAAATTTCATTGTTATTCTATCCATAAATGATATAATTTTTCATATTAAATATAGATAAGGAGGCTGTCGATCCATGAGTTCAGCGCAGCAGATATTGGTAGTGGATGACGATGCAGACATCCGGGAAGTCCTTCGCATCCAGCTGGAAAACAAAGGCTATTCCGTGTCAGAAGCAGCAAACGGAAACGATGCGGTCGCAGCCGTCACAGACAATCCTGATATTGACCTTATTATTTTAGACATCATGATGCCCGGTTTATCAGGAACCGACGCCTGTACCCTGATCCGGAGGATATCTTCTGCCCCCGTTTTGTTTTTAACAGCAAAATCAAAAGAAAGTGATAAAACAGAGGCCTATGAAAACGGCGGCGATGATTATCTTGTAAAGCCATTTTCTCAGGCAGAGCTTCTCATGAAGGTCCGTTCTCTTTTGAGACGATATGTTGTTTATAAAGGGAAAGGGACATCACCCTTTAATAGTTCAGAAATCCGGCTGCAGGATCTTATGATCGACACTGCAAGCCATTTTGTTTATCGGGAAAATCAAAAAATTGAGCTTACGGACACAGAGTTCCAGGTTTTGATGTATCTGGTCAAGAACAGAGGAAAAGCCAAGGATGCACAGGCCATCTACGAGGGCGTATGGAATGACAAGTTCCTACCCTCTTCCACGAACACTGTCATGGTACATATTTTAAAGCTTCGGAAAAAACTGGAATTGGATTTTAACAATCCTACCATCATACGAACCGTTTGGGGAAAGGGCTATCAGATCGATGAAGCATAAATGGATCTCATCTTTACGATATAAACAAGTATTTGTATTGATCCTTGGAGCGGTCATCAGCTTTGGGATGTACTTTGCTTCCCAGGCTTTCGGTGATTATCTGGTATCCAGAAACCATCTGAATGAAGATGCCGCTTGGAAACGACTGACCGGTTATCAAAACTCTTTTGAAAATTACATCAATAAATACAACATATCAGTGAAAAATGTAAGATCCATATCCAAATGGGTAAAGAACCATAAATATGTCTACGTGACCATTTTTAACGGCAACGAGATCATCTACGAATCCGGTTTCTGGAATGATGCATATGCGCCCTATGAAACTGCCAGCTCCATTGGGGAAAGCAGCAAACAGGCCATACGGGATATTTCCTTCAGCGACGGTACCTATTCCGTATCCATCATAGATTCGTCGGAAATCAAATGGTATAACCTGGTCACTTATATTTCCTGGGGAGTCTTCTTCCTGTTTCTGTTTGTGATCCTAATTTTTTATAACCACCGGATCATTGCCAGGATCATGCTTTTATCAAAAGAGGTGTCCTTAATTGAAAAAGGGGATTTGGAGCAGCCGATTTTTTATAAAGGAAACGATGAAATCGCATTACTTGCTAAAAACGCGGATAACATGAGAAATTCTATCATAACAAGATATAAGAGTGAAAAAGAAGCCTGGGAAGCAAACAGTGAGCTGATCACTTCCATGTCCCATGACATCCGGACTCCCCTCACTTCACTGATCGGCTACTTAGAAATACTGGATTCAAAAAGCTATCAATCGGAAGAACAGTTTGACAAATACATTAAAAGCTGCAGGGAAAAGTCCATTCAGCTAAAGGATTTATCTGACCGTCTGTTCCAGTATTTTCTTGTTTTCGGCAAAGAGAAGATATTGATGCAAATGGAGACCTTCGATGCTAAGATCCTTCTCCAGCAGCTTCTTATGGAGTACGTTTTTGATCTTAGCAACTTAGGACTTGACGTAAAAACAGAATATGTAGAGGAATCCTGTAGCATAACCGCTGATATCCAATATTTAAGACGGCTATTCGATAATCTGTTTTCCAATGTGAGAAAATACGCCGGCATGGATGGACCGGTCTTGATCAAAAGTTACACGGACGGCAATGACCTGATCATCATCATTTCCAATATGATCCGCATGGACAGCATGTTTTTAGAAAGCACGAACATAGGACTCAAAACCTGCCGGAAAATAGTAGAACAAATGAATGGCACTTTTGAGATACAAAAAAAACGGACTAATTTTAAAGTTCGAGTCACGTTTCCAATCGAACCAGTCAGAGAGGAGTAAAAACCTATGAGAAACGTATTGGAATACCTTGAACACTCAGAAAGCATCTATCCGGAGAAAATTGCTGTGGAAGATCAGGATAAAAGCTGCTCTTATCAAGAACTGTTATTACATGCCAAACGAATCGGCAGCTTTCTTTCCGGTTTTGAATCACCCGGAAACCCTGTTGTGGTTTTTATGGATAAACGTGTGGAGGCACTTACAGCATTCATGGGCATTGTATATGCCGGATGCTTCTATGTCCTGATCAACCCGGCGCAGCCGGCCGTGCGGATCAATCAGATACTTAAGGTGCTGGAAGCAAACTCCATCATCACCTTAGGGGATACCGAGATCCTGCCGGAAGGCGTGGAATTTTCCGGCAATCTGTTTGATTACCATGAGATAATAAAAACCGAAATTATGGAGGAGCGCCTAAAACTTATCCGTGATCTGTCTCTGGACATCGATCCTCTGTACTGCAACTTTACCTCAGGCTCTACCGGCGTTCCTAAGGGAGTATTGGTCAGCCACCGTTCCGTTATTGATTTTATGGAATATTTTCCTTCCATGTTCGGCATAACCGGAGAAGACATTATCGGGAATCAGGCCCCCTTTGATTTTGATGTGTCTGTTAAGGATATTTACTCCACATTTAAAATGGGAGCCACCATGGTCATTATCCCGAAAAAATTTTTCTTAGTTCCAACCCAGCTCCTTGACTTCTTATGCGAACGTAAGGTAACCACTCTGTTCTGGGCGGTTTCCGCCCTGTGTCTGATTACCCAGTTAAAGGGGTTCACCTATAAGGTTCCCTCCAGGGTTAATAAGGTGTTATTCAGCGGAGAGGCAATGCCTGTTAAGCATTTAACGATCTGGCAGAAATACCTTCCTGACGCGAGATACGTAAACTTATATGGACCTACAGAAATCACATGCAATTGTACCTACTACCCTGTTGAACGGAAATTTGAATCCCATGAAACCCTTCCTATAGGAAAGGCGTTCCCCAATGAAAGGGTCTTCCTCCTGGATCAGGATGACAAACCAGTCACTGAAAAGGGACGGATTGGAGAGCTTTGTGTATCCGGAACCGCTTTGGCGCTTGGATACTATAACAATCCGGAGCAGACAAAACGGGCATTTGTCCAGAATCCCCTTAACACTCACTGCCTGGAAACGATTTACCGGACCGGTGATCTGGCCTTCTATGGGGAGAACGGAGAGCTTTGCTTTGCAGGACGCAAGGACTTTCAGATCAAACACATGGGCCACCGCATAGAACTGGAAGAGATCGAAGCCGTTATAAACAGCTATCCTCTTATTCAGCGGGCATGCTGCGTCTTTGATGAGGAGAAAAGCAGGATTGGGGCATTTTATGTTGGCGAGATGGAAGGAAGGGAAATTTCGGTACGGATGAGGGAATCCCTGCCGGTTTATATGATCCCGTCTGCATTTTATCCTCTGCCAGAACTGCCGGTTACGGCAAACGGTAAAATAGACAGAAAAAAATTATTGGAAATGTGTAAAGGAAAATAACCATGAACGAGAAAAAGTTTGAATATGACATTCATGAGTACCAGACCCCCTTCTACATTTTTGATACGGATATCCTGGCAGAACAGGTCAACAAAATCAGGGGTGCCCTTGGAGAGGATGTCGAATTATGCTATGCCATGAAGGCCAATCCATTTGTAATTAAGGATTTAGAGGAAGTAGTGGATTCCTTTGAGGTCTGCTCTCCCGGTGAATTCGCCATCTGCGAAAGAGCCGGAATCAACATGGGGAAAGTTATTATGTCTGGCGTACATAAGAAACTTGAGGACGTGGAATACGCATTGAACCATTATGGAGATAAGATCATTTACACCGTCGAGTCCCTATCCCACTGGCAGATACTTGATGCCTGCAGCACATTGCTTCAAACACCCATCCGGGTCCTCCTCCGCCTGACCTCTGGAAACCAGTTCGGTATGGATGAAAGCCTGATCCGCCAAATCGTGGAAGGCAGAGCCCATGAATTTATAACCATTGAAGGAATCCAATACTTTTCCGGTACCCAAAAGAAATCAATAACAAAACTGGAAAATGAACTTCATATGCTGGATCAGTTTTGCCGGGAATTATATCAGGATTACGATTTTCCTGTCAAAAGGCTGGAATATGGTCCCGGACTTCCTATCTGCTATTTTGAAGAAGAGAAAAATGAAGAAGAACTGATGTTAAACAGCCTTGCCCTTTCTATCAAAAATCTTACGTTTGGCGGAACGGTCGCACTGGAGATGGGCAGATTCATCGCTGCCCCCTGCGGTTTCTACGTGACCAGCGTGGTGGATCAGAAGACAAACAAGGGGGAACCTTACTGCATTGTTGACGGCGGGATCCACCAGCTAAATTATTACGGGCAAATGCTCGCCATGAAAAAGCCGACCATCCTTCATGTTAATCACCGGGAGGGAGAGCAAAAGGAATGGACAGTCTGCGGCTCCCTTTGCACGGTGAACGATGTGCTTGTAAAGAAATACCCTTTCCAAAACCTCCGGGGGGGAGACCGGCTTATTTTCCAAAAAACTGGTGCTTATTCCGCAACAGAAGGCATGTCCTTATTTTTAAGCCGGGATTTACCGCAGATTCTTATCTATTCTGCAAAAGATGGCTTCCGTATTGCAAGACCTCATTTACAAACGAATGTTTTAAATTATTTTCAACTATAAAGGAGATAAAACCATGGAACAATTATTAGAAATCTTAAACGATATAAACCCAAGCCTTGATTATGAAACAGAAACAAAGCTTATTGACGGAGGGCTCTTAGACTCATTTTCCATTCTCTCTCTCATCCCGGAGCTTGAAGATGCATTTGGCATTGAGATCACTCCCATAGACATGGTACCCGCTAATTTTAACTCTACACAAGCAATGTGGGATATGATCCATCGTTTAAAAGAGGAATAAAAGATGGCCTACAATTCACTCCTATACCTTTTCATCTTTTTGCCGGTTGTATTGCTGGCCTACCAGCTTGCGCCCAAAAACTTCCGTTATAAAGTACTGCTTTCTGCCAGTTATGTTTTTTTCCTCTCCTTTAGCGGAAAGCTGCTGGTATACCTGCTTTTTTCTACCCTTTCCATTCACCATATCGGTCTATGGCTTACTTCCTGTAAAAAGGACTTTTTATCGGCATCTCACGCCCCTGAGAATAAAAAGGCAGAAAAAGCAGCTTATGAGGCCAAACGCCGCAGAATCTTATGGCTTGGGATCGGATTGCAGCTTAGCATTTTATTGATTTTAAAATACTCCGGCTTCCTTTTTGAAAACTTCAATCTGGTGTTAAAGGCAATATCTTTCCCAAGGCTTCTGCCTGCCATGAAGTTCGCTCTGCCTATCGGTATCTCCTTTTACACCTTGCAGGCGATCTCGTACCTGATTGACGTTTATTATGAAAAAATAGAAGCCGATGACAATTTAGGCAGACTGGCCTTGTATCTCGCTTTTTTTCCAACCCTTTTGGAAGGCCCTATCTGCCGCTACTCTCAGACTGCCGAAGCCCTTTGTCAGGGAAAGCCTTTGGAATACAAGAACGTTACTTACGGCCTTCAGCGAATGATATGGGGATTATTTAAAAAGCTTGTGATTGCAGACCGTCTTAATCTGCTTGTGGAAACGATTTTCGACACCCCCAATCATTACGGCGGCATTATCGTGATCGCAGGTGCTGTTTTATATACTTTTCAGCTATATGCAGATTTTTCCGGCTGTATTGACATGACCATCGGAACCGGGGAAATGTTTGGGGTAACCATTCCCGAAAACTTCCGTCAGCCCTTTTTCTCCAAGACCGCATCGGAATTCTGGAGACGCTGGCATATTACCCTTGGTGCCTGGTTAAAGGATTACATTTTTTATCCCATATCCTTAACCAAATTCGTTAAGAATCTGGGGAAGAGATCCCGGGCTAAATTCGGAAAGCATTTTGGGCAGATCCTTTCCTCTTCTGTCGCCTTGTTTGGCGTATGGATTTTAAACGGACTGTGGCACGGAACAGGCTGGAACTATATTTTCTTTGGAATGTATTATTTTGTCCTCATTCTCATTGGGAATCTGTTGGAACCGGCGGTGGAGCGGATTACAAGCTCTTTAAGGATTGACAGGACCAACAGCTTGTACAGAGGGTTTCAGACCGTAAAGCTGCTTATAATCGTGTTTACGGGAGAACTCTTCTTCCGGGCCAACAACTTAACTGCCGGCATGAATATGTTCCGGTCTATCTTCACAGGCTTTCACTGGTCTGCGGTCACTGACGGTTCCCTGCTTAAGCTTGGTCTGACTCTGCCGGATTTCATTGCCGTATTCTTTGGTTTTATTGCGGTATATACGGTGGGTGTGATCCATGAACGGGGGATCTCTATCCGTGAAAGGATTGCCGGGTGGAATGTGTTCGCCCGCTGGAGCTTTCTTTACGTTGCCATTCTCCTTGTCATTGTTTTAGGGGCTTACGGCGACGGATACTTACCTGCAAAACTTATTTATGCCGGATTTTAAGAGGTGATGTGATGAAAAACAAAAACAGGATAAAATCAATTTCATTTTTAACCGGACTTTTCCTTTTATTGTACATTGCCTCATACCTGCTTATTCCCTACAACAATATGGGAGACAGCCTATATAAAAAGGCAAACGGCATCCTAAAGGAACCCAAAAACACCATAGACTATGTGGCGATCGGGGACAGCGAATGCAGCGCCAGCATTTCACCCATGGAGGTGTGGAATGATTACGGCTACACAGGATATAACTGCGGCGTCCCAAGCCAGCAGCTGCAGGATACTTACTATCTGCTGGAACGGCTGCTTAAAAACCAGCATCCGAAAGTTGTTTTCCTGGAAACCAATGCGTTTTACCGGGATTTCAAATACATCAACACCCTTGAAACTTCCATTGAAGAAACAGTCAAAAAAATATTTCCCATTTACAAATACCATGATAACTGGAAATACTTTCACTTTTATATGCTGAAAGCATTAGGCCATAAGATAAAGCAGGAGCAGATCACGGTATATAAGGGATATCAGTACAGCGCAATCGTGAATCCCTACAAACGCGGGCCTTATGTCACTGAAACAGATGATGTTTATGTGATTGACGAGCAGCCTTTATTATACTTAAATAAAATTGCAAGCCTGTGCAAGGATAAGGATATTCAGCTGATCCTATACAGCGCACCATCGCCAAAATGCTGGTCCTACGCCAAACACAATGCGGCCGCAGCCTTTGCCAACGAAAACCAGCTGACTTACATTGACTTAAATTTAGATATCGATACCCTTGGCATTGATTGGGCAAAAGACTCCCGGGATGACGGTGATCACTTAAACTACTTTGGAGCAAAAAAAGTGTCAGACTACATGGGAAACTATTTATCAGAGCACGCAGACTTAACCGACCATCGCAAGGATGATTTGTTTGCAGGCTGGAACAAAGAGTTAAAAAATTATCTCAAACTGACGGAACAGAATTAACAGGTAAAGGGCATTGGGGCAGCTGGAAAACAGGCTGTCTCCAATGCTCTTTTTTCACTATTTCTGTATGTAATAGGACATGAAATCCGCCAGCTTATCACATGCAATCTTTAACTGGTCAAGCTCTGGAAGGTAAACGACCCGGAAATGATCCGGTTTTTCCCAGTGGAACCCACCTCCATGAGTTAAGAGGATCTTCTTATCCTTTAAAAAGTCTAATACAAACTTTTCATCATCATAAATATTAAATTTACTGGTCTGTATTTTAGGAAACATGTAAAAGGCTGCTTTGGGTTTTATTACGGAAACTCCCGGAATCTCATTCAATGCCTGATAGGTGTATTCTCTCTGTTCGTATATTCTCCCGCCCGGTATCATCAACCGTTCTGTTTCCTCTTCCATTTCCAGTGCAGCTTCGATTACGGACTGGGCCGGAACATTGGAGCAAAGCCTCATGGAGGATAATAAGTTTATTCCTTCTACATAGCCTTTTGCAAAGGATTTATCGCCGCAGAGACTCATCCAGCCGCAACGGTATCCTGCAATTAAATGGGACTTTGAAAGGCCGTTGAATGTAATGGTCAAAAGATCCGGTGCCAAAGAGGCAATGGATCTATGTTCCAAGCCGTCAAAGACAAGCCTGTCATAAATTTCATCTGCAAAGATGATCAGCCCATGTTTCCGGCATACTTCCACAATCTCCTCCAGAACTTCCCTGGGATACAGGGCACCCGTAGGATTGTTGGGATTGATGATGACAATTCCCTTGGTTCTGCTTGTTATTTTACTTTTTATGTCATTGATATCCGGGTACCACTCCGCCTTTTCGTCGCACATGTAATGGACCGCGGTTCCTCCCGAAAGGGTTACCGAAGCCGTCCATAGAGGATAGTCTGGAGAAGGGACCAAAATCTCATCCCCACTGTTTAACAGCCCCTGCATGGCTAAGGTGATCAGCTCGCTTACGCCATTTCCCGTGTATACATCATCCACAGTAACCTGTTCAATCCCTTTTTTCTTACAGTATTTTACGATGGCCCTTCTGGCTGACAGCAGCCCTTTGGAATCTGAGTAGCCTTCCGTATGGGACAGATTTTCGTTCATTCGCTTAAGCAGTTCCTCCGGCGCACGAAAACCAAAGGGAGCCGGATTCCCAATATTTAATTTTAATATATCAACTCCCTGATCAATCATCCGGTTTGCTTCATCCATGACCGGTCCTCTGATATCATAACACACATGATCCAGCTTACTGGATTTTTCAAAATTTCTCATCATTGCTCTCCTCTTTCTAAGTAATTTAATAAGTGAAGGTAATAAAAAAAACGCCCTAAACGTCGAAACGTTTAGGGCGAATGTACAATCCGTGTTACCACCTAAATTCAGAGAAATCTCTGCACTCTCTACGATACAAGCATATCGTGCCCCTGTAACGTGGGAATACGTTGAAGCCTACTAAACCATCTCCCTGGTATCAGGGAAACCATTATTCGGTTCAAAGCTCCGAGACTGCTTCGATATACTAAAATAAAGATTCGCACCAACCATCTTCTCTCTGAAATTCATTGTATATGTACTATTTCTCTTCATTGCCTTTTCACTATTTCCGCAATAATAACACAGGCAGAAGAAATTGTCAATTACTAAAAGTACTTAAATTTCCTCATCAGCCGGGAACCGGATTCCCCCTTTTTGTCTTGCAGTTGTCTGTATCTCACTTACAAGCAGGGTATGATCTAAGAGCTGATAGCACATTTCTAAATCATTGCCGCAGATCATATCCTGAAAATCCATGAATTCATTCATCATGCGATGTTCAAAGTTATCTTCATTCACAAAGGTTTTAGTCTCATCATTCATGATCAACTCAAAGCCTCTGCAGATGCTGGCAGGCGTATCCTGATGGATAACCCCCTTCTCCCCCTGAATGTAATTTGCAACCGGAGCCTTACAGTCCTTTGCGCCAACGCAGGTGCATTTAAAAGTACCGTAGTCCAAAATCAAAATTCCAGAGGTATCAATCCCTCTCTCTACATTGGGGAAGTATTCTACCTTAAGCGGCCTGCCGAATAAACCCGCAACGTAATGGATGTTATAAATATTAATATCCATGAGTGCACCGCCGGAACAATTGGGATCAAAGGCGGGCAGAATACGGCCCTCTTTAAAGCTGTCATATCTCCTGGAATACTGAGAATAGTTACACTGCACAATTTTTATGTTACCCAGGGAAGGCAGAAGTTCTTTTATTCTTTTATAGTTCGGCAAATGCAGGGTTGTAACCGCCTCAAACAAAAACAACCTCTTCTCTCTGGCCAGTCCGCTTAATATCAAGGACTCCTTAAAGGTTGTAGTAAAGGGTTTTTCAACAATCACATGTTTTCCTGCCTCCAGTGCCTCTTTTGTAAACTGGAAATGCAAATGATTGGGGAGCGCCACATAAACCGTATCCACATCGCTGTTTAAGAAGTCTTGATAATCCGTAAAAATATGTTTGATGCTATATTTTTCTCCAAGCTCCCTTCCCACTGCTTCACTTCTTTTCGTACAGCATATGGCCGTAAGCTCCATCTTATCTAAATGGTGAACGATTGGCAGAAACTCCTTTACAATCATTCCTGATCCAACAATACCTAATTTCATCCTTATCACCTCTCAAGTACAATTTTGTGATACCTTTATCCCATATGACCTTACCATTCCCAAATGCTTAAATAACCTTTCTTAATTCCCCTGTTACAGAATCTATTACCAGACCGTATATCATGATCTCCTCCGGGACAAAGGGATGATTGCGTATCAGCTCAACGGAATTTTTAATAGACAAATCCAAATCTTTAAATCCTCCTAGCCATGAATCAAAATCAATGCCATAGTATTTTACCAGGTCAATATTCTTTTGTTCGATTCCCCGCTGTTTCATTTTTTCTATGATTTTTTTACTGTCCGTATGTCTGGCCCCGCAATCGGTATGACCGATTACGAGGATCTCCTTGACATCTAATTCATAAATACCGATCAGAAGGCTTCTCATGGCACTTCCGAATGGGTGGGATATCACTCCTCCGGCATTTTTTATAATTTTGGCGTCCCCATTTTTAATCCCCAGAGCCATGGGCAGTAATTCTGTTAATCGAGTGTCCATACAGGATACGATTGCGACTTTTTTATCCGGGAACTTATTGGTAATATATTTTACATATCCTTTGTTTTCAACAAATTCCTTATTAAATTTCAGTATCTCGTTAATCATCCTTCATTCCTCTTCCGCATGCTTATTCAGCCTATCATTAAAACAGCTTTAAATAATTCCCATATCCTTCTTTTTCCATCTTTTCTTTGGGAATAAATCTTAAAGAAGCACTGTTAATACAATAGCGCAGTCCTCCCCGGTCTATCGGACCATCTTCAAATACGTGGCCTAAATGGGCATCTCCCAGTTTGCTTCTGACCTCCGTGCGGAGCCTTCCAAAGCTCCGGTCCTCAACATTATTAAGAGTATCTAAGTCAATGGGCTTAGAAAAGCTGGGCCAGCCGCAGCCTGATTCAAATTTATCAGTGGACATAAAAAGCGGTTCCCCTGTTGTAATATCCACATAAATTCCTTCTTCAAATTTATTATAATATTCATTTTGAAAGGGAGGCTCTGTTGCACTGTTTTGTGTTACTTCAAACTGTAAGTCAGTCAGATTTTCTCTCAATTCACTTTTTGGCTTTTTACCGTACTTTTTGCTTTTATCCTCTGCCTTCTTTGCTTTTTCGAATTTATCAGCTCCAATATGGCAGTATCCGCCCGGGTTTTTATCCAGATATTTCTGATGGTACTCCTCTGCCCGGTAGTAACAGGAAAGAGGCTTTACTTCAATCGCTATTTTCTCTTTATATTTTTTCTGAAGCTCATTAATGGAATCCCGGATTACCGCCTCATCCTTGTCATCCGTGAAATAGATTCCTGTCCGGTACTGGGAACCAACATCGCCTCCCTGGCGGTTCACGCTTATGGGATTGATCACGTCATAGTAAAGCTGCAGCAAATAGGTAAGACCTATTATGCTGTCGTCGTATTCCACCTTCACCGTTTCTGCATGCCCGGTATTATGGCTGCACACTTCCTTATAAGTTGGATTCTCCGTATTTCCATTGGCATATCCTACCTCTGTAAACAGGATGCCCGGAATATTCTCCAGATACTTTTCTGTTCCCCAAAAGCAGCCGCCTGCCAGATAAATTTCCTTCTTCATAGTAATCACCTCGTTCTCTGTTATGGTATCAAATGATATTCTTCCATTAGCTTAACTGCAGACTTTACGATCTGAGCCGTCATGCCCCATATGATCCAGTCTTCATATTTGTAAAACAAAACGTCATAAGTTCCTTTTGCCCAAGGGTATTTTACCCCTCCCGGAATCCATTCATACGGAAAATCCTCCGGCGGCTCCGAAATCAGTTTACTCACAAATCGCTCCGGCTCCTGACTGCGGAAGAAATCCAGTGGTATTTTTATGACCTCTTCTACTTCATCTCTGCTAAATGTATCATGATAATCGCTTATAACGCCAATAAAAGGATGGATCATCAAGTTAAAGGGGGACAGATAAATATCTCCCGGCCCCATCACCTCAATCTGCTGCGGCAATACCATCAGTTCTTCAACGGTCTCACGCACCGCGCATTCCTGAATGGACTCCCCGGCTTCCAGCTTTCCGCCTGGAAAACAAACCTCTCCCGGCTGCCGTTTTAACTCATTAGACCTTTTTTCAAAAAGCAGATAATTGACTCCTGAAATACGGATCAGGGGAATCAGTACTGCATACTGTCTGAATTTTTCTTCTCCGATCATTCCTGGACGCCGGATTGAAAATTGTTCTTTCTCCAGAATAATGGCCTCCTTCCTAGGATTGATCCCAAAGACCATGGGATAAATGCTATATAAATTCTACACTAAATCTAATATAATAACAATAGTAATTCCTACTTACATACTATATATTCATCCTTTTTTACTATCTTATAGAGTGACAGAATGATATCGAGCAAATGTATGACTATTACGAAACATGATCGGAATTTTAGAAAAACATATCCATGCGGATACGCGATAAAATTATATGGACGGGAGAAATTAACAATGAAACAGAACCCTTACGATAACAAAGCATTCTTTGAAAAATACAGCCAAATGGACCGTTCCACAAAAGGGCTTGACGGTGCAGGGGAATGGAAAACTCTTGAATCAATGCTGCCTGAATTTAAAGACAAGCGGGTGCTGGATTTGGGCTGTGGATTTGGCTGGCATTGCCAGTATGCCATAGAGAATGGTGCAAAAACTGTCACAGGCATTGACATTTCCGAAAAAATGCTTGCTATTGCAAAGGAAAAGACAAGTGATAAAATCTGCTATCGCCAAATGCCAATTGAAGAAATATCTTTCAGCGAAAATTCCTTTGATGCAGTCATCAGCTCTCTTGCGTTCCACTATATCGAATCTTTTGAGCAGATTGTTGAAAAGGTGTCCTGCTGCCTTGTAAAAGGAGGCGATTTTGTCTTTTCTGTGGAGCATCCGGTTTTTACTGCGTACGGCAGCCAGAAATGGTATTACGACGAAACCGGTAAGATTCTTCACTTTCCAGTTGACAATTACTTTTTTGAGGGACAAAGACAGGCCAATTTTCTCGGTGAACATGTCACAAAATATCATAAGACCCTGACCACCTATTTGAATGGTTTGATACTGGCAGGGTTTGAAATCACCGGTGTTGTGGAGCCTCAGCCATCGAAACACCTTCTTCAGACCGTGGAAGGCATGGAAGATGAGCTTCGCAGGCCCATGATGCTGATCATTTCAGCAAGGAAAAAATAACCGGTATCCGAAAGAAAAAAAGGGAGCTTATTCGCTCCCTTCGATACAAAACCGCCAGAGGTAGTCTTTGGCTTCCTCCGCGTAATCGATTCCCACTCGTTTTGTAGCTATGATATTGAAATTCTCGTCTGTGCCTTCCTCAAAATATACCTGATCACCGCATAGGTCTATGCCGTTAACGCTTCTATCCAGTGATAATGCCATGCATAACTTTCCCGGGCCGTTTATAAGGCCCTTGTGCTGGCTTTTAGAAAGCTGCTCATACTCCTTCTCAAATCTCTTTTGCGCCATTAACTGGATTCCCTCCAATGGTTCAGCAGCTCTTATTAAGACTGCCTGCGGAATCCCCTTCTCTCTCGTCACTACGTTGAAGCACCAGTACATCCCATAAATTAGAAACATATAAGCAAAACCGGGATCTCCATACATCACTTCCACTCTTGGTGTCCTCTTCCCGCCGTAAGAATGGGCAGCTTTATCTTCAACGCCCATATATGCCTCTGCCTCTACAATCTTAGCGGCGATTCTCTGTCCTTCCCATTCGTGCACAAGCACCTTCCCCAATAACTCCCGGGCAACCAGGACCGAATCCCTGTTATAGAATTCTCTGTCTAGTTTTTTCATCCCAGCGGCCTTCCTTTCGCATTCTAATTATGATTCTTTCTATTTGAACATTGCACTGGAATTTAATACGGAAGTACTGTATACAAAAAGCACATCCTGATCATCAAAGGTGATGTAATCACCGATTAAATCACTGGCAATATAACGGATATCGACCATGGTCACTTTGGAGTACCCGTCAAGCAAAAGGGGCGCCAGGCTGCTTCCAAAAGAATCCCGGAATATCACCAACTCTTTTCCGTTATTTACATTAGGATTGGTGATTTCCAAAAGAGCCGCCGCACCGGATAAATATACGTCATAAGGGTCATTTCCCTTAAGCTTTTGGGTATCATATACAGTTGTAGTTTTTCCTGTCTCCCAATTATAAACGGTACAGGCATCTATGAGATCATTGGTAAGGTATTTCAGGTTATCCGGTTTCATTGGAAGAGCAGAATGCCCATAATATACTCCGTAAAAAGGGGTTTCCACTTCGATTGTCTTATATTGACCGGCACGTTCCTTCTCTTCCCCTAATTCTCCCCGGATTATATCCGCTGCCTTTGCAATCTTCTCCTGCTTCCAGTGAATATCTGTCTTATAATAATCTTCGATTTCCAGAATATCCGATAGATCAATATACTTCGCAAAGTCTGTATTTGCCTTCATCATTTCAAACAGTTTTGGATAGTCCATGGAGGGATAACCATTTGCCTGGGAGAGAAAATATCCCTTATCAGGAACTACGGTAAGATACGTTTTCACGTCTTTGCCTTCCATGTATTTTTCATAAAGATACCGGAATTTATCCGCCGCGTTTTGAATGGAAGCTTCATTCAAAGGGTATTCCATTTTAACGGCATAGCCATCCTGAATATAGATACCGTTATTATCCTTCTGACCCAATGGATAAAACTTAACATATGCTTTCATGGTACGAAATAAAAAGCGGCCGGGGAATTGATCTTTGGCATATTGCTCAAAACCCTCCATAAAATCTGCCGTTACAAGATTTTTAAGGGTGATTTCCGGAAAACCGGCAAGCTTTCTTCTTTCACTGGCTGATATTTCCTGTGACGGGGAAAGCCATGAGGAAATCGCCAAAAGAACCCATACCGTTCCTACCAAAATCACTACCATCCGATTTGTTTTTTTATTCTTCATTCCTGCCCTCCTTAAAAGCGAAAATACAGAAATGGATTAAAGGAAGCATCGATTAAGTACGCCGTTGTCAGCAAAAGCAGCACCACACATACCACAGGCTCTGCCCCGGTTAGGGCTAATGAACCAAATGGCGTTTTACGGATGCGGCCTATGATCCTCTTTGGCAAATCAGTACTTCCGATTATGGCTATCACAAATATAATAAGATAGCTTCTTAAATAATAGACTGACTGGACTCCTGTAAACGGCAGTCCGCTCATTCCGAACATGGAACGAATCCGTTCTGCTGATGTACTTAAATCAGGAGCATCGAATATGACGAAGCTTATTATTACAAGAAGCATGACATACAAATGTGAAATACTTTTGGGCATTTTCTTTAGAAAACTGCCAAGCCACAGCTTCTCAATCATCAGAAGAACAGCAAATAACATTCCCCATATGACAAAATTCCATGCAGCGCCGTGCCATAAGCCGGTCAACATCCATACCAGAAAGATATTAAAGAGCCAGCGCATCCTGCCAACACGGTTTCCTCCTAAGGGAATATATAAATAATCCCGAAACCAGGTCCCCAGGGACATATGCCACCTGCGCCAGAACTCAGTAATGCTTTGGGAAATAAACGGATAATTGAAATTCTCCTGAAAATCAAAGCCAAATACTTTTCCTAAACCGATTGCCATATCACTGTATCCGGAAAAGTCAAAGTAAATCTGTAAAGTAAATGCCACTGCATATAGCCAGTAAAATAATACATTTCGTTCCTGAGAATCTGCAAAGATATTGCACAATTCTCCAAGGGAATTGGCAATCAGTACCTTTTTTGAAATTCCAAATAAAAACCTGCGGATTCCAATGCGGATTTTCATAAGACTGTGTTCCCTGCTGTCAAGAGCCTTTGCGATATCCGTATATCTTACAATGGGACCTGCGATCAGCTGAGGAAAGAAAGCCACATAGGTGGCCAATGATAATAGATTTTTCTGGGCCTTTGTGCTTTTTCGGTAAACATCAATTGTGTAGCTTAGAATTTGAAACGTATAAAAGCTGATGCCAATGGGAAGAACTACTTTCAGCAAAGGGACTGATAATCCGGTCAGAGAATTGACGTTTTCAATAAAAAAATCCACATATTTAAAATACCCCAGCATTCCCAGGGAAAAGACCACTGAAACAATCAGACATCTCTTCCCCCATGCCGAACCGGAGTGCCGCTCAATGAGCAAACCAAGAATGTAATTCACCACTATGGACAGGACCATAAATATGATGTACTTCGGCTCTCCCCAGCCATAGAATATGAGGGAAGAAAAAAGCAACACACTATTTTTTAACTTCTTCGGACATACAAAGTATAAGCCAATAACTAACGGCAAAAAATAATATAAAAATGTTATACTTGAAAATACCATGCCGTCACTATTTAGATAACTTAAGATCGAAATCTGAACCGCACATTTCTCCAAAGGCATCTACAACCTTTTGGGAGGTTACCGCATCCTTTAAATTAGAATCAACCATAACAAGCATTACCAGATCATTGTAGGTAACAATCTGAAGGTCATCTGCCATAACACAAATCCACTTTCTCTGATCAATTCCGTCAAGCATTGCCTTTGCAACTGATTCTGCATCGGATGCATTATTTACGCGGGCGAGCACCAGTGAATAAGCTTGTGAACCAATCATCGCCTCAGATACAACGGCTTCCTTTACTTTAGAAGCATCGTCAAGTCCCATGTTATATTTCACCATATCCTTATTCGTTAAATCAATTGGTGTATTTTCCAGCCTTAAATCAACCTTTGCTTTTTCGTAAATTGTACCAATAATTTTGGTCAAATCTCCTTTCAGAGCCTCCGGCATATTGCCGCCGCCCTCTGTCTTCTTGCATCCGGTGACTAAAACCATAACCATGGCCGCAAATATAAAAATTGTTGATATCTTATTTCTCATCTTCATAAACGATCTCCTTTATTTCTTTTTACCGGACCGGTTTAAGGTAACGGCGGCCAGGATTAGTTCCTGAAACGCCTCCTCGTCCACTTTCTCTCCTTCGTGAAAGTCGATGGCCCTCCTGGTGTTACCCTCCAATCACCCAGTTCTTCAATTTTCTCATCAATGTATTGAGATGGGGATTTCATAAAGCAGACTAGTGTCTACTTTAAAGCTGTAAACATCCAGTTGATGCCGTATTTGTCCTGTAAAGATCCGTGCAGTGCTGCAAAAAATGATGGGTTAAGATCCATATAGATCTCACCATCCTGCTTTAAAAGGTCCCAGGCATTTTTAACAAGCGCCTCATCCTTTGTTGTAATGGAAACATACATATTCGTTCCTTTTGTGCTTTTCTCAGAACTATCGGCACACATGATTTCCATACCATCAATCTGAAGGCGTGCATGCAGAACAAGATTTTTGTTTTCTTCGGGAATAGGAAAAGCGGGATTTGACGGCATGTCACTATATTTCCGTAGTTCAGTAATTGTACCGTTAAATGCTTTTTCATACGTTTTAATTGCTTCTTCACAGTTTCTATTAAACATCAAATAATGACCTAGCATAGTAAAACCTCCTGTTTTCATCTGTATCAAGTAAATTTAATGATCATTGTTATTTTTTACTTTCTCGTTTTAAATATACCATGAAAATAAATTCCCGCAAACCAACGATTTTCTTAAATAAACTTTACGCTCCATAAAAAGACTGCATAAGCTTTACTTATGCAGTCCTTGTTTGTCATACATTCTACTAGCGTTCCATAAGAGAATTCATGATAGTAAGGATATTTTGTTTGCTCATTGGTTCGGCATGTCCCATGACACAAGTATCAAAATCAAATCCTTCCATTGACGTAATTAATGAACGAAGTTTCTCTTTATCTAAGAAGCAGTTGTTATAATAATCCACTCCAACCGCATCTCCGATGAATAGTACTTTTTCCTGAGGTATGAGTACACAAATGCAATCCTCACTGTGAGGAGATTCCACATGATGAAGTTCTGCAGTTACATCTCCTAAGTCAATTACCATTGATTCACCAACAGTAAGATCTGAGGTTACTACTCGTATCTCTGAAAGCAGGGGATACTCTGTACGGATACTCGTATCAGCAAATTCAATTTCAACCTTTGCTTCCAGTCTTTTTTTCATTTCTGCATCCGTCCATTCCCATTTCGCCATTTCTGCTAATTTGGCATTTGTTTTTTTATGAGCGATTGTGATCCCTTCCACCGAATGCATACCAAATGTATGATCCCAATGCCAATGGGTGACCACAGTAAAACCTGGTTTTTTTAATCCTTCCTTGCTCAGAGCTTCATAAAATGATTCCACATGCTTTTGGGAATTGCCTGCGTCTATCATTAAAGAATACTTCTGTCCGTTTACATATCCAAGAACCGGTCTGTCGGCCGATTTATCAAACATGCTGTAAAATACGCGATCTGTTAGTTGTCTAAATTCCATAAATAAAAACCTCCTGAATATTTAAATCTTACATCCATAGACTAGCCTTTCACATTTAGCAATTATCGTTTTCTTTTTTCTGATTCCGCAGCATTCCGCATTTATCGTCCGGTAAATATTCAAAATGATGCTTATGATACAATAGATCAGCAGGACAATTTGCTATCAGACATATATAGCTGTCTTCATGTGAGTTCTCTTCGAAGTAACCGTCAATGGCCTTCATAATTTGTTCCGCATAACCTTTCCGCCGGTAATCTTTATCAACCATAATGTCACTTACGACGTAGGTGATGCCGCCATCTCCCACTACTCTTCCAAAACCGATCAATTTTTCTTTATCATACAGTGAAACTGTAAACAAAGAATTCTGTAAAGCTATTTTGCTTCTTTCCAAATCTTTATTATTCATTCCGGCACGTAACCGAAGACTTATGTAATCCTGGGCTTCCGGAGCTTCATATACTATCTGTATATCCATTTTTTCCTCCCTCAACTTTCTAACTTTATATAATAGAAACGTTCACAGCCTGATTATTAAATCAGACTTTCATTTGCTTACTTACCAAAATGTCTTCTACCGCTTGTCTCCAATACTTTTCAGGTATATCAGGCCATATGCAAGTACCGGTTTCAGCGTTGCATAATGCCATAGCCCTTTTCAATGCTACGCTGGGCGGTATATTACCGTTTCGCAATAAATTTTCTGTCATAATACACCAGTATGGTGCGTGTTTGTTGAGCCCCGTTAAATGTAATTCCTCAATTACCTTTTCTACATCATATTCCATGCTAATAAATTCTTCTTTCCACTGTTTGTCTATTTGATGTAAAATTAAAAATTGAGATTTTCTATTACTATACAAAGGAACTCCGACTGATCCAGCATTTAATACCGTTTTTCCGTTAATATCAAATTTGGCCTGGATGTGAGTATGCCCACATATTATCATAGACGTATCTACAGCATTTAAAGTTTCAAATATTTTATCATTATCAGGTAACAATTTTTGATTCGCTGCGTATGGAGAACCATGGCATATGGTAAATGAGGGCATATTCTTAATAGAAATTTTCCTCGAAATTGGCAATCCTTTAAAAAAGTTCAAATCCTTTTCAACTAAATGCTGATATGTATATAGCAAAGAACCTGTTGTGGAATCTTTATCTTTCCAGCCAAGTTCACCATTATTATAATAATCGATCCAATAATCTTCTTTATTTCCTTTGATAAAATAGCAGTCATACTTCTCAGCCATTTCAAAAATCATTTTCATTGTCTTTTCCGGATATGCCAATTCACCAACATAATCTCCTAAAAAAGCAAAGGATTTTATGCCTCTTGACAACGCGTATTCCACACATTTTTTAAAAGCAATGTAATTTCCATGGATATCTGAAAGTACTGCAAGATCCATTATTGATTACCTCCTTACATCGGCACTTATTCCTCAATGGATAACATTGCAGCCCTTACTGCATGAATTTGTGCAGTATCAAAAACAGGCAATTCCACATCTTTTTGCTGTATCAGCAGGCCAATTTCTGTACATCCGAGAATAACTCCCTGTGCACCTTGTTTTGCAAGGCCTTGAATAATACTGAGGTATTTATCTTTTGAAGCCTCAGAAATAATTCCCAAACACAATTCATTATAAATCACATCATTGACAAGTTCAATTTCTTCTTCATCTGGGATAAGAACTGTAATTCCTGCATTCATTAACTTGTCTTTATAAAAGTCCTGAGTCATGGTATATTTTGTACCCAACAATGCGACTTTTGTAATGTTATGATATTTCAACTCATCTGCCGTTGCCTCTGCTATATGAATAACAGGAATCGTAATGCTGCTTTGGATCTGGGGAACCACCTTGTGCATCGTATTTGTACAGATCACAATAAAGTCTGCCCCTGCATCTTCAAGATTTTTAGCAACCGCTGATAAAATAGCAGCACTTTTATCCCAGTCACCGTCTGCCTGGCACTTCTCTATTTCAGAAAAATCCACACTATACAACAATACCTTAGCTGAGTGTAATCCTCCCAACTCCTTTTTCACTGTTTCATTCACAATTTTATAATAAGTGACCGTACTTTCCCAACTCATTCCGCCGATCAATCCAATTGTTTTCATTTTTGTTTCCTCCCCCTTATCAATAATATAAAAGCCGCCAGCCCTACAACTCCTTCAAACATGGATTGTTGAAGTTTGCCCATGTGAAATTATTATCAATACACCGAACCATTCTGTAAGCCATTGGCTTAAATCCGCATTTGGCCAAAATGTTGAAGAGGCAAGATTGGTTATCCTCCAGTCAGTTATGATTCTCTGATATCCTTTTTCTTTCACCAGCCTGCTGCCTTCATTCATTAATTTCTTCCCAACACCACTTCGCATTTGAGTCGGGTAAATGCCTGCGATACTTAGCTCCACTCCATCATCAGGCGCCATTAAATTCGGAATAACTGGCTCGTATACCTGAAATCCCAATTCCTTTCTGTCTTTTTCCGCAATGAGGATCACTGCTTCCTCATCCTCCACAAGCCCTTTGTACCCTTCCCTTATTCTCCCTACAAGCTCAGGTAAGGCTGGTTCAAACACAGGCGCAGAATTTTGATAGGAAAAGATGATATCAGACATTCTCCCCATTGCTTCCCTATCCATTTTATTGGCTAGCCTGACTTTTGCATCAGATGCAGTTTCAAATGTATTGTAATCTCTAATATTCATTATCCCATGCACTTGCTGGATAGAAAAGCTCAACCCCAGGAAAGCCTCATAATACACCTTGCTTCCAAGAGGTATCAATGCATAATGGTGAAAACATCCTTGTTGGATCCATAGGATAGAAACTTTAGCATAAAGAGTTCTTATGAGTTCTGAGGGCTGGTCCATCCTTGCCGCTATCCCTTCATAAGGCACCCAGACATGCCGGCCTCTATCATGATCGATCTTTATCTTTCCTGCGATATAGCCGACCAGTTCATCATTAACAAATGCACCTATCCCAATTGCTTTATTAGTCATAAATAGCTTTTCAAGTAAATCCCCGATATATTTTGTATTGAGACAGCTGTTTCTTAAAAATGGGAATTCATTACTCTCAAGATTTTGTCGGCACATCAACAGGTCAGTCATAGCCGGCACATCATCATTACTGATTGGCCTGAATTCATACAATTTCATATCTACTCCCCCCTCTTATTTTTGATAATATTCCATTAGCTCCGCCGCAACGTCCACCATCCTTTTCTTCAGGCCCTCGGGTTCTATGATCTCAAGGGCTCTCCCATAGGATAAGAGAAAATATGGTACATATCCATTCATTACTCTTTCTTCAAGTAAAAAGACCGCCTGGTTTTGAGTCCTCTCTTTCAGATGATGGCCTAAAAACCAGTGAATGCTCAAGTCATCCAAGGCCTCTGCCCTGCCCCCGATCACGACTGAAACCACCTTATCCTTATCAGCCAGGTCAGGCAAAAGATTTTGTAAGAAGTATTCCTTGGCAGAAAAGGCTTCCGGCCTTTTAAAAGTTATTTGCGTCCGATTTATCTGCAAAATCCTTTCAGCGCGAAAGCTACGGATCTCATTTCTCAAGTGGCAAAATCCAATGGTATACCATTTATTATTCCAATAAATTACGCCATAAGGATCAATTACCCTTTGTCTGGCTGTTTCTTCATGGCCTGTACGGTATTCAATTTCCACGGAGTACTCATTTGCCACAGCCCGCTCTAATTCTACCAATTTCTGCTTAACAGAAGAATCGATCCCGCGGCTTATCACTTCAAAGCCGGTTAAATGGCGATTCAGAATGCGTTCCTGCTCCCGGTTGGTATACATCTTCAGCTTTTCAGTTGCCCTGCTTAATACTTCGTTAAAAGGGTATCCTGATTCTTTTGCAAATACTGCTGCATGGAGAATCGCCTTTTGTTCCTCAACATCAAAAAATAAGGGCGCATTGATAAAATCATTCAGCAGACTATATCCGCCATTCTGGCCTGCATCGGATACAATGGGTACCCCGCTGGCACAAAGCGAGTCAATATAGCGGTAAACAGTCCGTATATTGATCTCCAGCCTTTCTGCTATTTGTTTTGCAGTAATTTTTGATTCTGAATTCAGCATCCAGAGAATTGCCAGCATATTATCGTTTTTAGACATTGCTTAACCTCATTTGTTCCCCTATTTTCAATTCATCATTAGAAACAGTATATACTCTGTAATTAATTTACACAATAAATATCGAAATTACAAGTTCTAATGTGATGACCTGCAGCTTATGACACCCCTATTTTGTGATAATCGCGTAAGGTTTCCAATATATTAAACTGTAATGATATCATGAGGTATAATCAATGGCGGTTCCATTAAATCAGGTTATAAACCCCACAAATGAACAACGGCACGAAATGATCAGAAATTCATTGAAAACGGCAGGCCGGCCGGAAGATTACGAATATATTATTAAATTACTGAGTCCTCCAGCTGATATCACAAATTATGCATCGCCGGGAGAGATGAAAGGAGTAAAGATCGGTGTCATAGGAGGCGGCCTGGCCGGCTTGTCCGCCGCATTCGAGCTTCGTAAGCTGGGAGCCGATATTACAATTCTGGAAGCCAATGAAAATAGAATCGGGGGAAGAGTTTATACCTATTATTTTGATTCGGAAGGCAAATACTACAATGAATTCGGCGCTCATAGAATTCCGGCAACTCATGAAACCACCTGGCACTATATCAATTTGTTGGGCCTTAACACCCGTCCACTGTCCATAAGGCAGCGAAACAACTTTTTATACGTACATAATACACGTTTGAGAACATCAGACTCCATTGAGCAAATGCTTTATCCCTTATACGATTTAACCCCACAGGAAAGAAGCACTCCCTGGTCTGAGCTTGATGACTATGCTTTTTTGTATCTGATGATGCAGCTACCGCCTGATATCCGGTCAGAGCTAATACAGATTTTACCAGAGTATTCCCCGGAGTATTTAACTCTTACAAAATATTCCGTCCGGCAGACCCTGGAAAATCTGGGGTTAAGCCAGGGAGCGATCAGCTTGATCTCAGGGGTCAACCCAGGTACTGGTGCTTTACTGAATGTTAGTTATGATGAAATCACCAATGAAGAATATACTCTTGATTACCGTAACACTTATAACATAGAAGGCGGAATTGTAAATCTACCATATGCTTTTATCCAATCCCTTCTTGCAGACAATCCGACCCAATATCAAAATATTCCGGTTTCCCAGCTTGGCACAGTTACTTATAAGCCCGGACAGACGGTTATAGGTATTTATCAGTCACCGTATAACAACCAAATCATACTAACTCATCGCAATGTACGGAATCTTAAGAGAACTGTCGAAATTTTTGATTATGTTGTATGCGCGATTCCCTACTCCACCTTAAGGGAGGTTGAGATCAAACCATATTTCAGCAACATCAAGATGCAGGCCATTTTAGAATTTAACTATATTAATTCGCAAAAAACACTTTTTATGTGTAATAAACGCTTTTGGGAGCAGGATACCGATTACGGAAGAATGGTAGGGGGATTTTCCCAGACAGACCTGCCGATTCAGTCCATCTTCTATCCAGGAGATCATATTCTTTGCCCTGATGTTTCTTCCTGTTCGCCGTATGAACCTGGGGCGCTGGTGGCTTCCTATAATTATCATTTAAATGCAACAAGGGTGGGAAATATGGAAGAATCCCTCCGTTATAGACTGATAAAGAGAAATGTGGAAGAAGTTCACGGATTGCCAAGGGGATTCTTAGATTCCATTGTGGAAGACCATAAGACTGTGGTTTGGGATAATGAACCCAATAACCGGGGAGCTTTTGCAATGACACTTCCAGGCCAGAAAAAACTATTTGCTTATGAGATGCTGAAGCCGGAATTTAATCAAAGAGTGTACTTTGCCGGAGAACACTTATCCACAAAACATGGCTGGATGCAGGGATCATTATATACCGGTAAGGAAGCCGCTAATCAGCTGGCGAATACGTTTCACAAGCAGCTTAAATAAGCAAAACCGCTGCCCCATAAATAAGGGCAGCGGTTCATTTGAGAAATAAATTCATGACTTTTACGTTATGTTCCTTATTTCCGTAGGTCATTTTCACACGGTCTACTTCAATATATCCCATCTTACACCAAAACTGATATCCCCTGTGGTTATCTTCTAATACCCCAATTCTTAATGCTCTGCCATGCTCTTCCAAAACCCAGTCTTTTATAAAATCATGCAATTTTCTGCCCAGATTTTTTCCTCTTTCCTTTGGGTCAAGCATAAATAATCCTATTATCCACTCTCCGGTTGCTTTATAATCTTTAACCATATCAATGATAGCAATTAAAACATTCTTTTTATATACTCCAAAAACAAACTTATCTTTCATGGTTTTACCCGGTGGCAAGTCAAACAGAAGGTTTTTTCCCGCATCCTTTTCAGGCGGCCTGCCTTCTGATAACTCAAAAAAATCCGAACATCTTTCGCATAGATCCTGTACATCGGTCTCATCAGCGCCTGACAATAACCGGATATTGTATTCATGTCTCCCTATTACTTTATTTCCTATCAACCTTAACCTCCCTCTCCTATTCCCTAGTTATAAAAACCGTCTGACCTTTTTACAATATTCCATGTATTTTTTCCCGTATATTCCTTTTAACGACTGTTCCTCAAGCAGGATTTGACGGTTAAAAAGCCATATTCCGGCAAAAACATATATCAATACGATCCAATTGGGAATAATTAAAAATATGCCTGCCAGAACCAATCCAAATGCGGTATATATGGGATTACGGCTTATGGAAAATGCGCCTGTGGTCACAAGCTCTCCCGGATGGTCTTCATCAAGACCTACGCGAAAGCTTTTTCCAAATGAATTCAGTGCGTATATAAACAATAAAATACCCATTATACATACAATCACGCCTATCCAGCCGGTAAACGTATCATCGAACAACTGGGCGCCTATTTCAGGCAGGCCAAAAGCGCTGGCAAATACAATGTAAAATAATAGAAAAGCAAATGGCAGGATTAGAAAATCTGTTTTATCCTTCTCGCCAAATTGAACGGCTTTTATCCCCAGCCTTTTTAATTGAAGAGTCCGGATCATAACAAGCATTACAAGCAAAACCAATGTTGATGCTGCAACATATCTTACCATGTTATTCACTCCTCTTGGAAACACAACCTAGTTTATTCTAACATGAATGGAATCACTGTAACTGCCAAAATAAAGACTACAAATGCGGCAATTGCAATGAGGCTTCTAGGGTTTCCAAAATTTAAGGTATAACCCATTCCAAATCGTTTTTCTACAAAAAGAGACGGATCATCTTTGTTGCAATACAGAAAACCTCCCAGCCAATAACGGTCATCGTCCATTCGGTTTAGTGGCGCATCATCCCTTATATCCAACCGGCTTCCTCCTTGACCGACCTTTACCGTGAGATAAATACAGCTCAAAAAAATAATAACTAAAAAGGCAAAGGGCAGAACCATCATGAGCTTTTCATTTATTACGGACAGCATAGTAAGTTGAATGCAGGTAAATAACAGCATTACCATAAATCCGATCGTGTATAAGAAAATACTCATTATCCCCTGGAATGCCTGAGTTCTCCGATAATTCCGCTGATGCCCGGCTGTACCAATACCAAAGTTGATTCCTGCAAACAAAAGTCCGGTGAAGCATTGGATCAATGGCATCACTGCAAAAGTTCCTATGGATTTAGCAGCATAGCGGTCCACTTTTCCTGCAAGGTTGTAATGCATGGGGATATGCCCGGGTAAAGATGGATATTTCAGCACTGCTGCAAAAACGGCAATAGCAATCGGAACAAGATATAAAAGATACCACGCAGTGCCAATTGTTTTACCAGACTTTCCACTGGTTTTTATTACTGTTTCCGTATCAAATTCCCAATCACGTTCTAGTTTGATCGCCTTTATCTCTGAACGTGCGAAAAAATATATGATAGTACTGGCAGCGAGATACAGGATTATACCGCTAAGCTGGAGCCATAGCGCCCGTTCTGCCGGCATCCAGATATAGCAAATCGTGCTTCCAATTCCCAAAACCAAACCAATCGAAAGACAGCTGATGCAGTAATTGCGCCGCAATAATCTTATCTTAGGATCGTTATATTCGCTTACCGGTATAGAAATACCAAAGCAGATATTTTTTTGCATAAAATATGGAGTTAAAGCAGTGGCAAACAATACAAGTACCCATGAGAATCCCATTATCCCAATTATATAACTTAAATTTTCACTCAAGACAACTTCCTCCTTCTATGCTTTTATTCAATCGGTCATTCAGTAAAACTGCAAGCCATTCTTTGTATTCATCATACAACAAATATAGCACTAAAATAGGATTTGTCAATTTCATGATTTGTAGCCATTAAAATTAATGTTACACGGCCTTGATTACCCAGAAACGACATGAGGAGTGTCAAGGACGGCAAAGCCGCTTATTTATCCTTGGCACTCCCTCATGATTATCTACACCTTATCATTCAATAAAACCATATGGACATGATCTTCCCATATCCCATTTGGATTGGAGGTTATCCATATATCCAAAAGCCGCTTTCTTTATCAGAGAACAGCCGCCACTTTACTGTGACTGCTTCATTCTTATCAAAACCATCCCACCTTTGCGCTCAAAACCAGTATCCCACAGCTCATAAAAGGACAGCCAGCGAAACCCACCATAAGTTGCAATTTTTACATAAAACTCATCTTCAAATTCTTCATATCCCACTAGCATGAACCAATGCCAGACCAGATCCTTAAAATTAACATTCTTATGCCGCAGCTGCAAGAAAGGAATCGAGATTCCCTTGTCAATCTGGCTCATGACTTCCCTGGCGGCTGCCTTTGCAGGAACCTTTCCTGGACAGCCTACCAGCTGTATATTCGGTGCACCCACATCCTGCAAATATTTATAAAACCCGTCCATAAATATATCCAGTGTATCGATTCCATGAAATCGGGGCTTCAAATAGGGCTTCATTATCTTGGAAAAATTTATATAATCTTCCTTGTCAAGTCTTTGGATATCATAGGGATACAGATGGGTTTTATTATCATGGAGCGCCAAATTGATGCAGGCATCACAGGCTGCAGCCGCCCCACAGCCACCCAGATGCATCATAGGGTCCCGGAACCAATCCTGATTTCCGCCAAAGGAATCTCCGACTCTAAAATAGGACAATTCTTTCTTCATCTTTTCTCCTCACTTCATTTATACTATAGATGAATTATAGTACCAGTCTTGCGTTTCGTAAAGAAAAACAATGTTACAAAAAGTCCATGTTTTTCAATATGTGAAAAACACGGACCTGTTTTAGGTTTTCAAACACATTTAAAATTGATCTCTTCTTAAAATATGCTTACACCCGATATAAGTCAATCCAAAATAAACGCCATAAATAAAAACAATAAACAACGCCGGGATAAAAACGCTATCCATCACATTCACACGTTCAAAGGCCATCATTACATTATTTACAGCAGTAAGCCCAACAATGGAATGAACAATTCCAAGTATAAAAGGAAGTAAAAAGTAACAAAGTATTTGTACAAACAATGCTCTGTCCAGCATTTTCTTTTCAGCACCCAGCTTCCTTAACAGTGCATAACGCTCCTTGTTATCCGATGCCTGGGCAAGCTGCTGGATTGCAAGAATTGCCGCGCAGGCAACCATAAACACAATGCCAAGATAAATGGCTAAAAAAGATATGATGGCTTTCATGGCAAGCGATGAAGCATAGATCTCTTCTCTGCTTGAATAGTACCAAAAGCCCTTTTCCTGATAATCCTCGCTGTTACTATATTGTTTTAGGTTTTCCTGAAGTTCCTTTGATCCTTCCCCGGTTTTGCATATCATGTTAAGCACCTGATCCGGTGACTTGCTAAGGGTTTCAGAAAACCCGTCATTTACAACAAACGTAATACCGGAATCACTGTTGGAAAGCTTTATGTTTTGTACTTCCCCGTTTGGCTGGAGCGTTTTACCTCCAAGGGAGATTGACACATTTCTATCAAGGAACTGCTGCGCAGCATGCTGGTAAACGTCGCCGGTCGCAACAATGAAATATCCATTTCCAGGAAGATCGGCTTTTTCCATTCCCTGCATTTCTAAAAACTTCTGGTAATCAGAAAACATAACAAAATCGAGGCCGCGTTTCCCTATATCAAAGGACAGGGAAGAATAATCAACCGGAAAATCCTTGTAATGAAGGTCCCCGCGGTAAATACTATATTCATGGCTAATTGCATCAATACCTTTTATTGACATAGGCAGGCTTTCATATATGGTCTTATAATTCCCTTTCCCATCGCCATAAAAACTGACATCATAGGGTGCAGTCTCCTTTAAATTGGCTGACAGAATATTTTTCATGCTGTAACCGGTTGAAAAAATACCGATTACCAGAAGCAAGACAATGCTGACCACGGATATGGATATAAAATTTGTGTTGATCTTACTGGTGAGCTGACGGGTTACAAACATGGTCAGGTTTTTATAATAAAGCTTTTTATTTGATTGTATCAGCTTTGTAAGTATTCCCGAAAGAGAAAAGAAAAACAGTAACGAACCGGCCGTTCCTAAAATAATGGACCAAAGGAAGATACGGTTAATATTAATAATTCCATTTTTCAAAACCAATGCATAGGCGGTTCCTAAGAAAACAATGGATACCAGGAAAACCAGAACCGATAATTTGGTACTTCTAATTTTTAAGCTTTCATTTTTCCGGCCGCCGTAGATCAAGTCAATCAGTTTATACTTGCTGACTGTAATTGTATTGAAAATGATTACGGTCAAAAAAATAACTGCGAAATATAGGCTACTTTTCACCGCTGCATCTGGTGAAAATATGAATTTATAGGCGGTCATGTCTGCCTCAAATATTTTAGCAGTGAACACAGACATAAACTGGGAGCCGAAAACACCGATGATCAGCCCTGCAATTAAAGCAATAAGTCCCATGAGAAATGTTTCAGATACAAGAATGGCAGAAATTTTACCTTTGCTCATCCCCAGAGTCATGTAAATACCCATTTCTTTTTTACGGCGTCTGATAAAAAAACTGTTTGCATATACGATCAAAAAACCCAGGATCACTGCAACAAACACAGATATGACTGATAATATCTTTCTAAGTGCAATCATAGAATCGGTCAGTATTTCCGTCACAACCATGATATCCTGCTGCGCATAGATGGAGTTAAACATATAAAAGATTGAAACGCCAAATACAAGAGTGAAAAAATATACCGTGTAATCCTGCATGCTTTTTCCGACATTTTTAAAAACAAGCTTAGTCAGCACTTAAATCACCTCCAAGAAGGGCCATAACCTCCATGATCCGGTCAAAAAATTCCTTGCGTGATTCATTTCCCCGGATAAGCTCATTAAACAGCTTTCCGTCTTTGATGAACAAAATGCGTTTGCAATAGCTGGCAGTAAATGCATCATGGGTTACCATTAAAATAGCAGCATTTATCTGCTCATTTAAATTTTTGAAGCTTTCCAAAAGCATCTTTGCAGACTTAGAATCCAGGGCTCCGGTAGGTTCATCGGCAAGAATCAGGGTCGGATTTGTAATGATGGCTCTTGCTGCAGCTACACGCTGCTTTTGGCCGCCTGACATCTGATATGGGTACTTTTGCAATACCTCCGTAATGTTTAAAAGGGAGGCAGCCTGGTGGATCCGCTCATCCATTTCTCCTGCTGGAGCTTTCATAATTGCCAGGGCCAGGGCAATATTTTCATGGGCAGTCAGGGTATCTAAAAGATTAAAGTCCTGAAAAATAAAGCCAAGCTTTTCACGTCTGAACTTTGATAAAGCTTCTGCTTTCATCTCAGTGACATCCATTCCATCTATAAAAATATGACCTGAGGTCGCATCATCAATGGTGGAAACACAATTAAGAATGGTGGTTTTTCCACTGCCCGATGCCCCCATAATACCGATATATTCTCCTTCTAAAACATTGAAGCTGATATTGTCAACAGCCTTTGTGACATTCCCTTTATTACCGTAATATTTCTGAAGGTTCTCAACCTTTAAGATTGTATTCATATTGTCTATCCTCTCCCCTAGTATTTAGAAATTATATTGGCTAAAATTGTAAAAATATAGATATGGGCCGGATAAAAGGCATAAAAGAAATATTTCATTCCACGGCCCTTTTGCTTATTGTAAAGCAGCATAAATGGTAAAGCAAATACCATGCACCACTGGATGTTATCCAAAAACATGCTTTCCACACCGATCTCAGGGTTATAACCCATTGCAAAGACTAAAATACTGAGCACCAGATAAAATATACCTATTTTCTTTTTATCCTGGTTGCATAAATATAATCCGACGCCTAAAACAACCAGTATAATACCGCCTTCACAGAATAAGAGAGAGGGGACAAAGAACATTATTCCTCTTACCATAAAAAATAAGCTGGGATTAGACATGGTCATAAAAATAATGATACTGCTGAAAACAGGAACAAGCATTAAAAATATATATTGCAGAAATGGACGATTCTCTTTCCTGCATACAGAAATACGCTGAATACTGAATATGATCAGGCATATTACAAACAGTGTGGAAAATATATTATTTATGACAATACCCCCATTAGGCAACGGGAAATATTGATTAATCAGATCATTGCCAAAGTTCATAAATACAAATCCAAACCATAAACGCATTAAATATTTTACCGGGTTTCTTGTGTATCTCATGCCATTTGCCGTAGCAAAGATGAATAAAGGTGCTGATAATCTGCCCAGCATGGTAAACCACAGGGGAACTTGGAAAACACCTGTAAAAATATAGTGAATATGATCGAATACCATGAGCACCAAAGCAATTATTTTAATCTGAAAACTATTTAATCCTTTTTGTAACATTTATGATCTCCTTTTCTATTTCTAACTTATGTCTATTATAATTCCATCTGCCTCTGTCAGCCATTGATTTTGCTTACAGGGAACGAACATTTTTGTCACTTTTCATTATACCGTGAAAAGCAATGAGCTAAACGCCGTAAAGAGGCATATGGCAAATGCAACACGATAATTGATTCACATCTATCTATTATACCGGAATCGCTTTGTAAGCATTGGGGTTGTAGTTATTTGGACTTTTAATTGTCCAGACAAGGGCTTTGATCTGCGTAGTTGTCAACTCTAATGGCTCAACACCGTAATAGTGATTCGCCGCTTGTTTTAGTCCATAGCATCCTTCTCCGAAGTAAGCAATATTACAATAGAGTTCCAGTATTTCATCTTTTGTAAGATCTCTTTCAAGCTGAAAAGCAACAAATAACTCTGCCACCTTCCGCTCATATTTCTTTTCAAAAGAAAAGTACATATTTTTTGCAAGCTGCTGGGTGATGGTGCTCCCCCCTTGCACAAAGCTTCCTGCGATCAGATTGTTTGCCATGGCCCTTGCTGTCGCAATGGGATCAAAGCCGAAATGATAGTAAAAACGTTTATCTTCTGAATTTAACACCTGCTCTTTATATCCTTCGGGTATCTCATCAAATGTAATATAACCATTTTGCTGTTTAAGCTCCTCTATTCTATCCGGCACGCTTATGGAATCTGTCGCATTCCTATACATTTCATATCCGGCAGAAACCATAGGAGATATTTTTACACTACCCATAAGGAAGCTGATGACAGCAAGTAACAATATACTGATACTAATTGTTTTATTTTTCATCAAAATTACTCCTTTCGTGTTTTGCTTCCTCAGTATAACAGGGAAAGAATCATGGAACCATAGATTTTACTTACGGTAAACGAACAAATTTGTAAGATAAAAAGGCTGTATGCTCCCGCATAGGGAACATACAGCCTTTTTTTGTTGGCACACGACTTCGCTAGCCTCATTCTTTAGGTTTGATTTATCTGTCTCCAGCTTTGCAGTTCAAGAATATTGCCTTCAGGGTCCCGCGCATAAACAAATACCGCTTCTTTGCCGTTTGGGTAAGCCGCAGTAACCAACTCTCCGAAGTTACTTCCTCCCGCCCTAATGACTTCTGCCAAGGTTGCTTCCACATCATCCACTTCAAAAGCTATATGTGCAATTCCCGGGCGGTTAATCTCCGAAGGTATAGTTCCTTCCAGCTTGTCGTATGAAAATATTTCGAGCGTCGGGTGGTCTTCTACGTATCCTGGCAAAAGAAGATGCTCTCCTGTAATATGTGCATCATTCAGTCCTGTTAGTCCGTCTAACCACACCCCTCGCAGGTCACGTGTTTCATTGATGCTTTTGCAGTGAAACACCTTTTTATAAAAATCAATCAGTTTGTTTGCATCTTTAGCAATAATATTTGTGTGTACATAACGAAACATGACCATTATTCCCCCTCTTCTGTCTTAAATAATAATTTTCTACTTATCTCTGCTTCAAACTTAATTATACTGCACGGCTCCGCGTATATGAAAGCGGAACCCTTTACTGTAGAAATGACTGCCTGTCTTTTGGAAATATTATATGAATTGTTGTACCGTTGCCGACAGATGACTGGGCTTCCAATCCCAGATACATCTTATTACAAAGTTCTTTGCAAAGGTACAGGCCGATCCCAGTAGATTTGGCGAACGCTCTTCCATTTTCTCCCGTAAATCCCTTTTCAAACACTCTCCCAAGGTCGCTTTCAGATATGCCGATTCCATTATCCCGGATAGAAAGAATGATATTCTCCTGGTTTTCTGAAGCAGAAAACCATAGAGTCAAGGCATCCTCTTTATATTTGATACTGTTTGCTATTATCTGTCCAATGATAAAATCCAGCCACTTTTCATCAGCATAAACCGTATAATCAAGATTGTCCAGTTTCACCTGCGCACCGCATCCTATCAGCTGTTTTGAATGTTTCTTAACAGCAGCCTTCACCAAGCTGTCAAGAGAAAGTCTTCTGATACTGTAGTCAGACGCCACGTTTTTGCTCCGGGCATAATAAAGAGCCTGTTCAATATAAGAATCCACCCGTACTGTTTCCTCGGATATTTTCTTAGTTATGTCATTGCGGTTGTTCTGACAGATAAGGTCGATGCAGGAAATAGGGATCTTTATCTCATGGATCCATGTTTCAATATATTCCCGGTATTCATCCTGGGATATCTTATAGGAGGCAATCTCATCGTTCATGGCTTTTGTAACATGCTTAAGAATCTCGCATAAAACTTCCGCTTCAGCGAAATTAGGTGCCTCTAATAGGGAAGCGATATACTGCTTTTGCTCCATTGATTCCAGCGTTTTATTTAGTCTATTATAATATCTGCTGCGAATCAGGTATTCGTATGCCAATGCAGCGAAAGAGATGAAGACAATGGTCAGGCAAATAAGTATTGTGGCATAGCGACTGATATGGTAGACATCTAACATTAAAACTAAAAAAACAATGATAAAGCTTTGCGCCAGTAAAAACAGGATCTTATCTTTCAAAAAGCTTGATAAATTCATATCATATACCCCTGTCCACGTTTGGTCTTAATAAAATCTGCAGCACCGATTTCTTCAAGTTTTTTACGCAAGCGGTTGACATTAACTGTCAGTGTATTGTCATCGACGAATTCATCCGACTGCCAAAGCTCATCCATCAAATCATCCCGTGAAATGATGCTGTTTGCATTTTGCATTAAAACAGAGAGAATACGCAATTCATTTTTCGTAAGCTCAGCCTCTTTGCTTTCGTAATATACTGTGCTTTTTGCCATTGATAATGTTAAGCCCTTATATTCTACTTCTGATGAATAATTCTTCTGGTTGGTGCGTTTGAGTATTGCGGCGATCCTGGCAAGTAGGATTTGAATGTTATAGGGTTTTGTTATAAAATCATCTGCACCCAGATTCATGCTCATCAGTTCATCCATATCATTGTTGCGGCTTGTCACAACCATAATCGGTACATCCGATATCTTGCGGATTTCCCTGCATACATGATACCCATCATAATAAGGGAGATTGATATCAAGCAAAATTAAATCTGCATTTGAATCCACGGCCTCAGATATAATGTTTTTAAAGTTATCACTTGTTTCACAAGAATAGTTATAGCTTTCCAGCAGCGAAATTAATTCTGTTCTTAGAACGATATCGTCTTCAATAATAAACAGCTTCATATTGAAATCACCTCCAGATTCTTATTTATCATTTTGACACCATATTTGTTGCTTATAATAGTTTTGCCATATAATATTCGTCCACATATGTTCCATCTACTACCATGGAATTTCTTTTGATCCCTTCTACAACAAAACCATTTTTTTCGTAGAGGTGTTTTGCGGTATCATTGATACACATTACCGTTAGTTCAAGTCTGGTAACCCCTTTCTCACTAGCCCATATGTCCAGCTGTTTGAAAAAAGAGGTACCGATCCCTTGCCGCTGATAAGATGCACGAATGCCCACAACGATATATGCAGAATGTTTTACTCTTTTAAAAATGCCTTTTTGCGCAGATATATATCCAACGATTTCATGATCTGCTTCGGCAACTAAAAACAGATTATTGCCTGTGACAGTTTCATTGATGGTAGATTTTATTCTATCGATATTTTTCGTCCGCTCATTCGGCTCGTACATCATGTATTTTGTCTCAGAATCCAGCGCAGACATCATTTGCCAAAGTGATTCAGCGTCGTTTTCTTCAATAGGTCTGACGATAACACCCATAAAATCTTATACCTCCTCTTTTGTAAACGGTACTGCTTCATCGACTAAAGTTTGAAAAGAAATCAGCAAACAACTGATCCTGTTCAGGCTTATGAGTGACATAGCCTATAGCGATTCTATTGTTTGTCAGTTCAATCAACTTTTGTGCACCTTCTTCGCCAAATGCACCGCATAGTTCAACAGCGCCAACCCCTTCACTTTCTAAGAAAGTAATCTTATCACAGGCTTCTTTGAAGTTCTTAACTGTAACAATATAGCTGATTTGTTTCTCTGTCTCAAAACAAGCCTGATGTACCGCCGGATTATAGTGACTTCCCATCAATAAAAAAGCGAATTTTTTCTTCATATTATTTTCTCCTTATATATAATTTGTAATCCAAAACTGTCCGATGCCCACTCCCAATGCCGGCGATTCAGCAGCAAATATCAATAAAGCCTGAAAGATATCATCTTGATATCTCCCAGGCCTTTTTCATTTTAAAACTGTGAGTTCTCTCTTGGTCCCAGACCTTTTAAACTGGTATTATTATATATTTTATTAGACCATTCGTCAATGTTCTTTGCATTGGGATCATTTTTATTTCACTGCTACGGCTTCAAAAGTGATCATATCTTCAGATGATGATGGATATTTTCCCAATTTATAATCTGAAGAAATCTTGATATCTTTAAATCCGACGCTTTCAAGCACTAACCGAAACTCTTCCACTCCATACCACCGTAACGGAAAATGCTCTAATTCCGTCTGCAAAAGCACGCCATCACGCCATTTTTCATATCGTCCATGAGAAATTGTATATTGATTGATATAGTCAACCTCTACAATTTTATTTTCTAATGTAATGATATCCCCATTGGAACATTCCCAAGTTCTTGTGGATACTATCCCTGTTGATATTTTATTTTGCAAAAATATGTCTACAATTAGCCGGCCGCCGTCAGATAGATGCTCATAAAAGTTTTTTAAAGCTTTTATAGAATCAGCTCTTTTGTACAATAAAAGAAATGTTCCCGTCGGTACGATAATAGCATCGTATTTTGTATCCAGAGAAAAAGACTCCATCTTTTCTTCAAAAAGTTTAGGATCCAGGCCTCTCTTTTTGCAGTTCTCATGACAGATACCCAGCATATCCTTTGAACTGTCAAAACCTTCGACATGGAATCCTTTTTCTAAAAGGGGGATCAACATTCGTCCGGTTCCTGTCGCAGGCTCAAGAACCGGTCCTTTACATGACTTTAGCCTATCCGTATAAAATTCGATATCTCCAAAAGAATGGCCCACAGGCTTATCCATTTCATATACTTCGGAAGACAATCTACCATAATAGTTCAACATCCTTTATCACCTTTCTTCCATAATTATTATGTAACTATTCTTTTTTGACTGGGATATAGATATCCATAACCGTATCCTGCCTATGATGACAACGCTCATCATAGAATTCAAAATCAAATTTACTTTCATCGAAAATATACCCGCTGCCTGGGAACCAATCTTCAAATATATATTTCCATGTACCTGCAATAACCTCTGCAAACTCTTTTTGTTCCCAATCATTGCTGGTATCCACAGGATTGGTTGTAAAAACAGCGTACTCTGCATTAGGTATTTCTACTGTCAGCATATCTTCCCCTACATTTGTAAAATCCTCCACAATCACACCCAAAAGATAGATTGCATTGCCATCCTCCGATAAAGGAACGTATAACCCCACTTCCCCATGTTTTGCGGGATTCAAAACTTTGTACATTTTACTTTCTAAGTTTTCGCCATTATAATTGCTCCAGAAAGAAGCAATATCCTTTGTATAGGATGCTCCCGTAATATCTGTTTTAATTCCATATCCGGCCACCTTAAATGCAGGCCTTTCTACAATCGTAGGACATACACTTTTCACATCAGAATACCCGGTCTTCCTCTCCACATACTGTGTGGGGGTATAGCCAAACGCTTTACGGAACGCTTTGGTAAAACCTCCTGATGTCTCAAACCCATAATCCACAGCAATGTCTATGACTTTCCTACCTTTAAAAAGTTCCGTGGCTGCTAAGGATAATCTGCGCGCCCTTATGTATTCCATGACAGATACACCCATACATAAATTGAAAACTCTGCAAAAATGATAAAGAGAATACCCGGATTGACTTGCAATTTCTTCTATTGTAACGTTTTCTTTCATATGGTCTTCCATAAATTTAATACTTTTTTCTATATGTTCTCTGTAATTCAATACATACCCCCATCTGATATTTCTATATTTAATAAGTTAATTATAACATTAATATTAAAATAAAATGTTCCTGCTTTGCTGAATTTTATTAGTTACTGCGTTAATAATCAAATCTGATATAAGTAGAAGTTATGTTATATATAAAAAGCATTAAGTTTACCAATATCAATTATCGTGTTATAATAAGGTGAATTAAATACACCCCATGAGCATTTGTCATGGGTTTAAAGGAGAGTCATGCATATGGAGAGATTAATAGGTACTGTTTCAAGAGGTGTACGTGCTCCAATTATCCGTCAGGGAGACGACATTGCAGAAATAGTAATTACAAGTGTACTTGATGCAGCAAAAAGTGAGAATTTTGAATTACGTGACCGAGATGTTGTTGCTGCAACCGAGGCCATTGTTGCCCGTGCTCAGGGAAATTATGCTACTGTTGACCAGATCGCTGCTGATATTAAAGATAAATTCGGTAATGAAACCATCGGTATTGTATTCCCTATTTTAAGCCGCAACCGTTTTTCCATTTGTCTTAAGGGTATTGCAAGAGGTGCAAAAAAGATAGTACTCATGTTAAGCTATCCTTCCGATGAGGTAGGTAATCACTTAATCGATCTCGATGCTTTAGATGAAAAAGGGATTAACCCCTGGACTGATGTTTTAACTGAGGCACGTTACCGTGAGCTTTTTGGCTTCCGTAAGCATACCTTTACCGGAGTTGATTACATTGAATACTACAAAGAGCTTATTCAAAAAGAAGGCTGTGAAGTAGAAGTTATTCTTGCAAATGACTGCCGCACAATTTTAAATTACACCAAGCATGTTCTTAACTGCGATATTCATACCCGTTTTAGAACCAAACGCTTATTAAATGCTGCCGGAGCTGAGACTGTGTTTGGTCTTGACGATATCTTAACCGCACAGGTTAATGGCAGTGGATATAACGAAAATTATGGTTTGCTTGGAAGCAATAAAGCTACCGAAGATACGGTTAAGCTATTCCCCCGCAATTGCGAACCAATTGTTAAAAGCATTCAGGATGGACTCCTTGAAAGAACTGGAAAACATATTGAAGTCATGATTTATGGCGACGGTGCGTTCAAAGATCCTATGGGTAAGATTTGGGAATTGGCAGATCCGGTGGTTTCTCCGGCATATACAGAAGGTCTGGAAGGCCAGCCTAATGAAGTCAAATTAAAATATCTTGCTGATAATGATTTTGCTGATTTAAGCGGTGCGGAATTAAAGGCTGCTATTTCAAACTATATTCAAAGCAAAGACAACAATTTAGTCGGCAGCATGGTTTCTCAGGGAACTACCCCTCGCCGTTTAACCGACTTAATCGGTTCTCTCTGTGACCTTACTTCCGGAAGCGGTGATAAAGGAACGCCTATCGTATTAGTACAAGGCTACTTTGATAATTACACGAAATAAATCGGATATAATAAAAATGCAATGGCATTCAGCCATTGCATTTTTATTATATATTGATGTGTAAAAAAATTATTGCTGTTTCGCTCTAACATATGCCATTGCTTCCTTACCGGTTATGTGTTCAATATCAATCGCAATAATGTAAGCATGTGTGCAACCGTCTATTTCCTTATTCTTGGCCTCTTCCGGCTGATCGCCTGAATACTTTTCCACCAGAGCCTTAAATGCTTCCACTCTCTCATCACCTTCCACAATTCTGGCTTTTCCAAAGGCGATAACACTGCGGAAGTAAGAAGTATATTCCTTACTTACAATCGTATCTTCATCAATGACAGAAAAAGATACCTTTGGATATTTCATGACAGCATCAACCTTATGCCCGGCTTTTGCTGAATGGACATATATCTTTCCATTAAAATAAACATAGCTTAGGGGAACAGCATACGGATAATCTTCATCACCTAAGCATGCCAATACCCCATTGGTACATCTGTCCATTACCGCTTTTGTATCTTCAGGCGATAATAATTGTTTGTTTCTTCTCATTTCTCTAAACATCTCGTATTCCTCCCTTTTCAATAATCCATTTATTTTTTTGAACTTCTCATTACTTAGAAAACAATTATGCTCTTTCCATCCTTTTGCTCGTCTGGAACTTGTTTTCCAAACTAACTCAATTATAAATGATTTATGGAGGAAAGTGAAGTTTATATAATGAGTAACATTAATTGCGCAATACAATATATTATGAAAGGATGTGTTTTAATATGGCATATGGTTATGACCATAACCATGAAGAAATCGTTTGTAAATCTTTAATATTCAATGCAGGAAATATGAATGATGCAAATACCACTGGACCTATCAGAGCTAATGGAGTAATCAGAATCGATATTCCGGTTCAAAACTCGCCGGGTAACCAGCATTGAATTTAGATATTTAAGCTGTTAATCATAAAAAAGCCGCTGACCGGTAGGTTTTGATCAGCGGCTCCATATTATTAATTTGCAATCCAGGAAAAAATGTACTGCACCTGATCCGTACTTTGAATTTCGGGTTCTACCAGCTTTTGAAACTTTCCAGGTAATCCTTTTTCCAATGCGGCCAGATGGAAATGGCAGGCAGCGATTCCTATATCGACCCTTTGAAGATCAATTTTCTCGTTGTCCTTTTTTAATGTTCTTGTCAGATAAAAATGATACGCGTCTTTATCCTGCACAATTCTCCATGGCTGCTTATTAACGGCGGAAGGAGCCAGGCGTACCATTTCCAGCGGAAAAGCAAAGTCCCCTGCCTCAACTTTCGTCAAGGGTTGTGAGAACTCCTGCTTAAAAAACAATTCGTTCCATTCTTTTCTTTGTCCTGACTTTGCTACCCACCTCATCACGGATTCCAGCGTCCTTTTTTTACCTGTTGGATAACCAACGGGGGAAATGCAGGGGAAAAGGTCTCCCTCTTTTAGGTTCATGGCTGCAGCAAAACCACTCCGGTTAAAAGTCCCGCCAAGCCAACATGTGCCAAGCCCAAGGGATGTAGCGTACAATATCAAATTTTCAAACGAATAGCCCAATGCCTCCAAAGCCAGTTCTTTGTCTGCTGCCGAAGCACCGATATAATTCTCAGCACCCTTAATGACCCCATAGGTTCCCAGCTTTTCTCCATCGGCTGATGCCGTCTTTTCCAGCAGACGAAAGGTAACATCTATGGAAAATGGGTTGGTTAAGTTATCAATATAAGTGTTTAGTTGATCCTTTTCATTGGTTGAAAGACCACGGTTCTCATATGTCCGGACACTGCTGCGATCCATAACTGTTTTTTCAACAGGGAAATCCACGTTCATATTTTACTGCTCCTCCTTAGCTTAACGTCCTTTTCCATTTAGTTCCAAGTTTCGTAATGCACTCGATCCGCCTGATAACGGTCAATGAATTGATTTTTCTGCCCATCCGGGTAGCCTACGGAAATCAGTGCAAAGGGCCGGATATGATCCGGAAGTCCAAACAAACGGCTCACATTTTCTGTAACAACATTCGATGTAGCAACGCCAAGCCATACACCGCCAAGACCCAAATGAACGGCTTCTAAAAGCATGTTCTGTGCCGCAGCGCTCATGTCCTGTTCCCATCCGGTCGGTACAGTCAGATCTTTATCATTAGCCAGTAAAACAAAGGTTACAGCGGAATTCGCAGCCAGCTTTGCATAAGGTGAGGTTTCAGCAATTTGAGCCAATCGCTCCTTATCCTGTACCACAATGAATTCCCACGGCTGCTGGTTGGCAGCCGATGGAGCTTGCATGGCTGCCCGGAGCAGCTTATCAATCTTTTCAGGTTCTACCTCCTGGGCTTTAAATTTGCGAATGCTTCTTCTGATAAATATTTCTTCCATAGACATGACCTCCTGAATTATATTTTCTTATCTGATTTTCTATTATCCAGACTTTTAAGCAGCTTGTTGCTGATCTCTAAAAATCTACGGGTTTCTTCTTCTGTCAATACATCCTTGTACTTATCCTGAAGCTGATTCCATGCTGCTATAATTTCACTTTGCATAGCCAAGCCTTCTGGTGTGGTGCAAAGATATACATTCTTTCCTTCCGCCTTTTTCGCAATAAACCCTTTTCGCTCAAGCCTCTCAAGCAAACGGGTTATGGTAGATGGTGTTAAATGCAGTATTTCACCAATTTCCTTCTGTTGTATACCGCCTGTTAGATTTACATGATACAGGAGTATTGCATGACTGGGTGAAAAACCTGTTTTACGGAACGCTTCATCCGCTATTTTACCGAATTCCCTGGCGAGTTTTGTAGAAGTAAAAAACAGGCAGCCATTAAGCTTACATTCCTGATCGTCTGATTCATAATTACAACTCAAGATATTCCCTCCTTTGTTTGTACATACAAATATAACATTTCCGTATTTTGCTGTCAAGTAAGATTATAGTGGTTATATCTTCTGTAAAAAAATTAGGGCGTGAGTGTATTCCGCCCTAATAACTATGGTATTTATATATATTGTTTTATAAAATCATTGTGCGAATATTTCGTCCAATTTATTGAGCGGAAAAGGTGTCATAGCCAAAGGTTTCACTGCGATGGACATGAGCAGGGCCGGATTGTCATCTGCTGCGATCCGATTTGAACTTAGGGTTCCGCACATTCGGCATCTGTGAATAATCGCCCATTCACCACCCTTGCGCACCCAGACACTGACCGGCTCCATAATTCCCTGGCATAGGGAGGCCCGGTCGCCCGGATCATTGTCTACATGAACACTGGACAGGCACTTGGGACAATGGTTGCGGTGCCGGCTCCCGGCACCTTCCGGCACCACAAGCGACCCACAGACTTTGCAAGTGAAGCTTTCTGCGCAGGCAGAATGCCTATAATCCATTTTAGGTACATTACCAGAAACAGTTTTGGTGTCTCCCATTTTCTGATAAGCATCATATCGTTCTCTTTTAAGCTTCTTCACTCGAAGCGCCTCAAGAACCTGGCAGCCATCTTCATGGACATGGGTACAGTTCCGGAAATAGCATCCTTCAATCAATTGTGTTATTTCCGGAAATACTGCGTTTCGTTCCTCCTCGGTGATTTGCTGCAGGGCAAAATCCCGGAAGCCTGGTGTATCGATCCATAAGGTCCCTCTGGAGCCTACCTGCAAAGTACTGGTATGTGTGCTAGGCGTCGTACAGCAGCAATCTTCTTTTTCTAATCGTTCGTTTAAACTCCCACGAATTAAAGATGTTTTGCCGCAAGACCTGTCACCGACGACAACAACCGTTTTTCCCTCAACTATTTTAATTAGATTCTCTTGCTTTTCACGGGCAGAACCTTTAAATACAAAGTCAACAGTATTTTGATATAGGGCCAGTTTGCCTTCTAACAGAGCCTGAGCTCTCTCCCCAATCATATCCCATTTGCTGATAAATACACCGGCTTGAATTCCTGCCCGTTTGGCGGCAATGATCGCCGCTTCCAGGTAACCTGCCTGATTGAGCAGATAATCAGCAGTCACGATTGCCAAAAGACAGTGAGCATTCGCCGCTACCAGTACTTTTTCCTCTTTGGAGCGGCGATTTCCCCTATATAAGGCGGTTTTTCTCGTCAGAATATGAATCAGTTTATATTGATCCTTTCCTGCAAGCCCTACTTCAACCTGATCCCCGACGATCAGAGTATTTTTATTCGAGATCATAGAACCGGGAAGCAGGCAAGTAATGATTTCACCTTCTGATAATATTTGGACTTGTTTATTCATGACATTTACAACAGTAGCCTGAAAAACTTCTGTTTCCTTTTTCTTCTTCACCTTCGTTTCCTCCTGATATGGGCAAGCTTTTGAGGATGCACTTGCCCTTTTCAGGTAATATTATAGGTTCTATTTGGGAATAGCCGCAACCGAATTGACGTTTCAGAAGCAAAGAAGCACCATGCAGCTTCATGGCGCTTCTTTGTTTACTGGTTATCCAGCTTAATTTTTGCAATGATTTTTTGTATACTCTTCGGTGATAAATAGTAAGTTTTCGAAAGATGGTCAATCGATATTCCATCTGTATATTTTTCGTAAATCTCCATGTTTCTGCAAAGAATCAGTTCTTTGCTTTTAGTATTTTCTCCCCAGGTCTTACGATTAATTTCTTTTCTTGGGACGTAAATATATTCACCGTCAATATAATTTTGTATTAAGTCTATAATTTCTTTAGGCAGCACATCGGCTGCTTTGATATAGCTCATTATGCTCCTCCTAATCCATGTTTTCAGGACTGAGCAAAGGCTATACAAGTATCAATTTTCTGATGCTATGCGATAGCCTTTGCTATGCATAGCAAGCCGAACTAAATTTCATAAAATGCTTCCCCCCTTCGTAAAGGTTATCTTTAAACGTCACTAATTCTTGCTTCAAGCGACTCCCATACCATTGTGAACTCGCTTTCTTTTGTTTCCTCCTCAATTTGTTCCGTTAAGATCTTGAATCCTTCTCTTAAATAGAACGTTACTGCCCGCTCATTTCTCTTATAAACATTTAAAAGAAGTCTATTATGCCTCTCTTTGGCATAGTGGAGCAGCTGCCTGCCGATTCCTTTGGATTGGTATTCTGAATCAACAAAGATTCCCTCAATGTAATCTTCGTTAAGTCCAAGAAATCCTTGAATCTGACCACTTAAACTATACACATAGACAGACGCCTGGGGCAGAATTTCATTGACTGTGGCATAGCTGTTTACCCAATAGCTGCTGTCAATAAAATGGTGAGCCGTAATATTAGCATTAAGCCATATCTTCATAATTTGCTCGATATCGGTACTTTTAAAGTCTCGGATCATAATGCAATCTTTCTCCTTTTAATTAAAAATCAATTGTTTCAATTACGTTTATTCTGGACAATAAAAAAACAGATAACTCTGCCACTTAGAGTTGTCTGCTTACTTATAATACATTAACAGAAAGAAACCTGCTCTTCCGGTTTCTCACGTTATTGTGACAGCCACCAAATGAACTTACATGTAAGTCCACCTGGCTCATTGCCTGCGTAAATAAAACCTATAATTTGCTTAATCAAATTACAGGCAGCCTGAGCCTATATCCGCAAAATAAGTACAACAAAAGACCCCTCGTGATTTGAGAGCTAAAATTTTATTGTTCATTATCTTAGCGAATAGACGACATCAAGCCACCTCCCTTTGCATAATTAAATTCATCATAACGAATATCTTTATATTTTGCAATATGTTTTTTGTAATTCACTGCTTTTCTAATGCTTTTGTCCATTTCACCCAGCTTATCTGGGATTTTAAATATTTTATTTCTGTGAATCAAGGACAAACAAAGATGCATCCTGCCCCATGAATATTTTACTTCCAGTGTAAAAAGTTTTAGATTGAATCTCTCTGTAACCTATTTTTGTCATAACAGCCGCTAACTCTGTTTGATCAAATCCATTATGAACCATATCGGAAGCTACTTTTTCATTTTTATTATAATCTACGATTAGCAAATGCCCATGTTCATTTAAGGTCTCATATAATCTTGATAAAATTAATTCAATGTCATTGATATGGAGCAAAACCTGGGCCATAAAAATATAGTCAGCCTGTAAGTCCGAAAGATGATTCTTTTCAAAATCGAAGCACAAGGTAGCTGCATTCTGTATATTAGAGCCGGAAATCTTATGCTCTATTTGATGAATCATGTTTTGTGATGTATCCAGAAAAAGCATCGAACTAAAATCATCCAGCAAATTCATTCCAACCAAGCCGGTTCCGCACCCAAAATCAATTGCACTCTTACTCTTAGCATCAACTACGTATTCACGAATGGCGTTTGATGATACTTTTGCAATTTGGATTCTTTCAGGAGTGTCATATTTATCCGCTATCATTTCAAATTTTTCCGTATTGCCCATTATTGCATCTCCATAGGCAGGCACTTGGCCCACTTGACAGTTTCAGATAGATTTTCCTCCAGGCTTTTCTTCGGCTCTGCAAAATCTATTTCACCGATGAACTCATTCCCTGAGAGTTCTTTCTTTAATCTCGTAAAGCACTTTTGAGCTCCGCCACCAGCATGGCTGGCAAACAACGCGATCCGTTTGCCCTGGATCTTATATTGGCTGATAAAGCTTTTTATGGGTGGTGTAAACGAACCGGCCCAGACCGGTGTTCCGATGATAATCGTATCATACTGGCTTAAATCAATGCGTTTGTTAATTAATTCAGGCTTCTCACCAAAAATAACGCTCTTTCCTCCCCAAAAGTATTTCCGAAATCCTTCTGTCGGATAGTCTTTGCTTGTTTTTAACTCCGTAATGTCAGCGCCTAGCGTTTCTGCAATCTTTTTTGCAATGGATCTTGTACTGCCGGTAAACGAAAAATATACAACCAGAGTGCTCATAGCTATTCTCCTCTTAACTCATCGATACGGTTAATTGTTACATTTCAAATAAAATTGTACTGTTATTTATCATCTTCCTTCTCTTTAATGATTCTCTTTGCCTCAACAGCCCAATCCCTCATTGCGGAATAAATATAAGCACCGCAAAGTGCGGTCAGCTGACTGTAGGAGCAGTCAATATCTTGCTCCTTAAACTGTCCGCAAAGTTCAATATAGCCGTTCATTTCTTTGACAAGCTTATCATTTCTTCTGATAAAATTGTCCAGATGACCAAGCAGCACCTCCGGTTCTGTATTTTCACCAAAGGAAACTTTTAGTAACAGTTCGTACCGGATCTTCTCGATTTCCGGTTCCTCTTTCAGCCAATCTGAAAGCTCTTTTCTGCCTGCGTCAGTGATAGTGTATACGATCTGTCCCCGTCCATTTCCATTCTGCGTATGATTTGAGGTGACGGCAAGCCCCTCAGCTACCAGTTTCTTGAGAGTCGGATATATCTGACCAAAACTCTCCTGCCAGAAATGGCTGTATTCGTTCTCTATCCATTTTTTTATGGTATAACCAGTCTGCGGCATGCGGGCAAGCATACCTAGCATTACATATTTCGATTTACCTGTATTTTCTTTCATCTCTATACCTTTTGTTCGTTTTATATATCATCATAATATATCATAATGATATGTACTGTCAAGACTTTCTGATCGCAAATTTTTCAAATAAGCACAATCCCGAATACAGCAATACCGGTAATCGTTTCTCGTAGTACAATCACGGAGGCGAAAAAGCCCACTTGCTTTCCAGCAAGTGGACTTTCTATCATTCTATAAAATTATTTGCAGTATATCGCTACCGCATCCCGCAAAAACGCTGCGCAGCCGGGTGCAATCTTATCGTAATACGCAGTAAAGCGAGGATCATCCACATACATCTGCGTCACGCCTTTATGAGCTTCTTTGTTGTAATCGTCCCAATAAAAGCAGAGCCATTTTTTATGCAGCTCACAGGCTTTTTGCGCCAGTTCACCGGCTGGGTCGCCTTGCTCAAAGGCCGCTTTTAATGTTTCGTTCAAATCTTCCGTCAGCCTTTCCAATTCAGTGAATTGTTCCTTGCTCATATTTAAAACCTTGGCGTTGGAGCGGTTTACGCGCTCATCTCCATATTTTGCCCGGGCTTCCTCTCCATATTGATGCTCGTTATGGTCCACCAGCTTTTGAAGGAAGCCTTCAAACTTCTCCTGATCACTCATTATCATTTCTCCTTTCATGGTCTTAATGGTTTTTTCGACATTGGCGACCAGCAAATTCAATTGCTCTCGCCTGGCAAGCAAGGCAGTCAAATGGCTCTCCAGCGCCGATAGTCCGTCAAAGTCTTTGGAAGCAAGAATATTTCGGATTTCTTCCAGCGATACCCCCAGTTCACGGTAAAAAAGGATTTGCTGCAGCCGATCGATCTCCTTTTGCCCGTAAATCCGGTATCCATTGGAACTGACTCGGGCGGGTGAAAGCAATCCTAACTCATCGTAATACCTCAGTGCTCTTGTACTTATCCCCGCTAATTTCGCCAGCTTATTTATGGTGTATTCCATCTTATCACCCCCTTGCAAAAACCACTATAAACTATTACGCAGCGTCAATGTCAACCGTTTTATGAAAGATTAATTCTGATGCCAGATTTTTCTTCAGTCGGTTCAGGCAAATACCTATTTAACTTTTAAATTCTATCGATTCATGCTGCATGTTTGAAATATGGAACCTACTCTGTCCTTTATATCAAAATACCCAGAGCCCATCATGATGGTAGGGTTGACCTTTAAAGCATTTGGTTTGCCATTTTCCAGACAATCTTCATTCGCATATGCCGCAACAATTTCTCCAAGAAACATTGTAAAGTCAAAGATTGGGATCGTTTGAATTACTTTACAAAGATAATTTACCGGGCACTCTTTTATCATGGGTGCATTACCTGCATCATCGTAAAATGATTCAAAAATGTTTGATTTATCTGTTTTATTTCCTGTTGCAGTCCCGCAATAATCCGTTTTTTCTATGTCATCGGAAGAGGGAATGTTTACAGAGAAGTATCCGTTTTCTATGACTCCGGCTGTTGTGTAATGGGTATTTTTTAGAGAAATATAAAGTACAGGCTTTTGACTTACAACTCCGTACGCTCCAATGGTGGCATAGTTTGGCTTTCCCTTTACAGAAGCCCCTGCTAAAACAGTAACATACGGTCCATAAGGGATATTGGCTATCTTTGTTTTTGTCATTTTTATTCTCCTATCAATCATTTATATTTGTTGCAACAGTGAAAATTATATAATAAAATTTTATAAAGATATAGACTTTTTCTTTCTGATCGATTATCATATAGATAGAGTGCGCCCCATGGGAATACTCTTTTTTATTTGATATCTTATGTTAAAGTTATTATACCCTCAAAAGGGAACCCATACATCTGTCAGACATTGTTGACAAAGTAAGTTATGTACTATAAAATGAAAACATAAAATTTAAAAGAAAAGGTGATGGAAGTCCGGCATATCTGATGCCACATAATCGGTGGCATGAATATTACTGGAAAAGAGCAGATAAAATCAATTCAATAGGTTTAAAAACGGGCTGTTAACACAGTTTTGTTTTTGTGCCTGATGTTTGATTTTATTTTACTCTTAACTTCTTATTATCTTAGGAAGATTAGTCGTAGAGTAAAATCTACGGCTTTTTCTTTTGTTCATTCTGAAAGGAGAAAACATTATGTTTAAAAGCTTAATTCCAATTTTAGAAAGACCGCCACTGTATACGAAAACAGCAGTTCCATTTTGGGATGATGAGCATATATCCAAGCAAATGCTCATCGCCCATCTGGATCCTGGCTTTGAAGGTGCCAGCAGAAAGTTTGCGTTCATTGATAAATCTGCTATTTGGATAAAAGAGATTGCACCACCGTCAAAGTACAGGCAGCTTCTTGACATTGGCTGCGGGCCAGGAATATATGCGGAACGATTTGCACAAATGGGCTATCAGGTAACAGGAATTGATTTTTCCAGACGATCTATAGATTACGCCATAGAATCTGCGAAAAAAAGTAATTTAGATATTCATTACTTATATCAGAATTACTTAACCATGAGTTTGAATCGTAACTATGATTTATCAACAATGATCTACTGTGACTATGGCGCACTTTCAACAGCAGACAGGCAAACGGTAATGACAGCGGTTTATCATCATCTAAAGCCTGGGGGAAGGTTCTTATTGGATGTTTTTTCAATGTCTAAGTATAACGATTTTGAAGAAAAGCAAACATGGGAAATTTGTCAGGATGGGGGATTTTGGTGCAAAGAGAACTATATTGCATTTAACGGATGCTATCGGTATCCAGAGAATGTAACATTAGAACAAACTTCTGTTGTTTCTGATACAGGGGCAATTTCTTACTATTTATGGAATACCTGTTTTACCAGAGAAATGTTGATGAAAGAAGCAACTGATGTGGGTTTTAGAGTATGCGAAGTGTTTGGAGATATTGCAGGCAGCACTTATCGTACAGATAACACAACGATTTCTATACTGCTGGAAAAATAAATGGAACGGTATCTCATCAATACACCCTGCCGAATAAAAAACTGCAATCCGGCAGGGTGGTCTATGGTGGTTGGAAGATAACCGCCGTATCTATACATCTTTTTACTTACGGTAAAATGTTCCCGGCACTAAGGTAGATCTCGTACCATTCCTCTCTGGTAAGCTTAATATCGGCAGCCTTGGCACAATCTTTCAGACGCTCCACATTCATAGTCCCGGTCACAGGCTGCATATGGGCCGGATGGCGCAGCAGCCACGCCATAGCAATGGTCGTGTTGCTAACTTCATATTTCGCAGAAATTTCATCAATCTTTGCATTGAGTTTCGGGAACTTCTCATTGCCCAGGAATACACCCTCAAAAAATCCGTACTGGAAAGGAGACCATGGCTGAATGGTGATGTCATGAATGCGGCAGAAATCTATGACACTGCCGTCCCGGTTCACTGCCTGATCATCGAGCATATTGACATGAATGCCCTGGGAGATCATGTTGGCATTTGTAATGCTTAACTGCAGCTGGTTCGCAATAATCGGCTGTTTAACAAATTTCTTCAGAAGCTGTATTTGCATGGGATTCTGGTTGGAAACGCCAAAATTACGTACCTTACCTGTGCTTTGCAGAATGTCAAATGCCTCGGCAACCTCTTCCGGCTCCATCAGAGCATCCGGACGATGGAGCAGCAATACATCCAGATAATCCGTTCTCAGTCTTTTCAAGCTGCCTTCTACTGCTTCCAAAATATGTTTTTTAGAAAAATCAAAAGCAATACCTGGACGGATTCCGCATTTGGATTGCAGGAACATCTTTTCACGCACGGTTGCTTTCATATGTGCCGCTTCTCCAAATATTTCCTCACACACACCGCCGCCATAGATATCTGCATGATCAAAAAAATTAGTACCTAAATCCAGTGCTTCCTGTACGAAGCGCTCAGCTTCGTACTTATCCAGCTTATTGATACGCATGCATCCGACTGCAATCGTCGGTACCTGCAAAGTTCCTAACTTAACTGTTCTCATGGCAAAGAACCTCCTTTACAGAATTAAATTGTATTCTCATTATTCCAAACTGTTTTTATTGAGCCAGCTTATAAATCTCAAGCACATCCTGCCAATATAGCTTTTTCAAGCCGCCAATTGGCGCCTCATTTCCAAATGCAGCACCTGTCGCTTTTTTAGCCATTACTTCAAGCTGGCTTGCGTCGATTCCAAGTTCTCCAAGGGTTGCCGGAAGTCCCATCTTATTGAAAAATTCACGCAGGCGCAAAATAGCCTCCTGAATCATTGCGTCAGGATCACGATAGCTGCCCTTCACACCCATGACATTGACTGCAAACTGAACAAACATGTTCACATTGTCCTTGTATACATACTGCATCCATGCAGGAGTCAGTACAGCCAGACCTGCTCCGTGTGCCACATCGTAGATGGCACTGAGTTCATGCTCCATACCATGGCAGGCCCAGTCCTGTTCACGGCCCATACCCACTAAACCGTTATGAGCAACGGTACCTCCAAAACCTACCTCACACCATGCATCGTAGTCCCCGGGATTTTCAAGGACAAGCGGGGCATTCTTTATGATGGTCTTTAATACTGTTTCGCACAAACCGTCCGTTAAATCGGTATGGGTGGTGTTGGTAAAGTAACGTTCAAAAACATGACTCATCATGTCAGCCACACCGTTGGCGATCTGATTCTTTGGCAGGGTGTAGAACAATTCCGGATTCATGACGCTGAGTAAGGGACGCAGATGGGGGCTGCCATAACCGTATTTCAGTTGCTTTTCCTCATTGGTTATGACTGAGTCACCGCTTGCTTCGCTTCCTGCAGCAGGAATGGTAAGAATTGTGGCTACAGGCAGCGCCTTTTCGATTGCTTTGCCCTGCTCATAAATCTCCCATACATCGCCATCATAATATACACCCATGGCAATGGCCTTGGCAGAATCAATTGCGCTTCCGCCGCCCACAGCTAAGATTAAATCCACCTTTTCTTCTTTGCACAAAGCAATTCCTTCATGTACCAGTGAAAGACGGGGATTTGGCACTACGCCACCAAGCTCTACATAAGAGAGCCCATTCTCTTTCAGTGAAGTGGTCACTGTGTTGTATAGTCCGCTCTTTTTAATGCTGCCTCCGCCGTAATGCAGCAAAACCTTGCTTGCATGGGGTTTTAAAAGCGCACCAATCTGTTTCTCCATATCTTTTCCAAATAGTATACGTGCCGGTGAATAGAAATCAAAATTAAGCATTATTTTTACCCTTTCTTTTGGTTTATTTTTTATTTTGCTTTACCATGTGATGGTATCAGGATCTGCAGAATATCCGCAGCAGCCTTTCAAGTCGGCTATGATCTGAACGTCCTCAGGGGTAAGCTGGAAATCAAATACATCAGCATTTTCCTGGATACGTTTCGGTGTGATGGATTTGGGCAGCGGCAGATATCCGCGTTCCAGGCTCCACCTCACGCAAATCTGGGCGATGGACTTTCCATACTTTTCTGCCAGTGACTGCATCTGCGGAACTTCAAAAATCTTGCCTACGCCAAGGGGGCTGTATGCCTCCAGAAGAATCGAGTGCTTTCTGCAATAATCCACCACGTTATCCTGTGTATCGCCGGGGCAAAGCCGAATCTGATTAACCATCGGCTGGATCTTTGCCGTCTGCATAAGAGCATCAAGATGATGTGGGTGGAAATTGCTGACACCTATCCCGCGAATGTGTCCTGCTTTGTGCAGCTCTTCAAAAGCTTTCCAGGTGCCGGCATTGGCTTCCTGCCAATGATCGCGGTACTTGACTGGATTCGGCCAGTGAATCAGATAAAGATCCAGATAGTCCATATCAAGATTTTTCAACGTCTGCTTAAAGGCCTTCATGGTATTTTCGTATCCATGCATATCATTTTGCAGTTTGCTGGTAATAAAGATATCCTCGCGGGCAATACCGCTCTCCTTTACTGCCATGCCGACGCTCTCTTCATTCCCGTAACCTGCAGCCGTATCAATATGACGATAACCGCATTTCAAAGCTTCTCTCACTGATGTGGTGGCCATATCCCCATTTTCTGCCCGCCATGTACCGAAACCAATACAGGGAATCTTTACCCCGCCTGAGAGTTCATAACAATCTGTTAATGTTTTCACTATATTTCCCCCTATCTATAATTTGACAAACTGTTTATTTGATAGTATATTTGTACTATAAACCTTAACCTTAACTCTAAGTCAATACAAATTTCAAAAAACTTAAAAACATTTGAAAAATAATAAAACAATTTCAAAACTAGGGGGAGGATGATATCCACATGGGATATACAATCAAGCAGGTATCGGAACGAACTAATCTAAGCGCACACGTACTGCGTTTTTACGAAAAAGAAGGTCTTTTGTCTAATATTAACAGAAGCAAGAGCGGCATCCGCAGTTATTCCGAAGACGATCTGGAATGGCTGGGGCTGATTTGCTGTCTTAAGAATACAGGCATGTCCCTCAAACAAATTAAAGAATTTATGGATCTAAGTGCGGAAGGCAAGAAGACCCTGAAACAGCGCTGTGATATATTGATTGAGCACAAAAAGAATGTGGAAGCTCAGATTCAGGAAATGCATAAGCATCTTGATAAGGTATCCCATAAAATTGACTATTATACAATGCAGTATAATGAATACAAAAATGTCGAATCTCATCAGAAATTAGAAATGCAAGAAGTATAATGATAAATTACAAAAAGGAAGCCATTCTCTGGGGATATCCAAAAGAATGGCTTCTTATCTTTTATGCTTAACTAAAGTGCTCTTTCAACATATTCACAACCGTATCAATCTCCTGCTTTGTGGTATACCTGCCTACACTAAAACGTATAGCGCCCAATGCTATTTCTTCTTCAACACCCATTGCTGCTAAAACAGGCGAAATGGTTTTTGAGCAAGAGTGGCAGGCAGAACCAGTGGAAGCACATATTTCAGGTAGTGCCGCCAATATTTGGGTACCATTTTTTCCTACAAAACTGATATTAAGAGTATTGGGCAGGCGGTGGACTGCATCACCGTTTAAGTGAATATTACTGCCGAATGCCTCCAGTAATTTTTCATAAAAATAGTCTCTTTTTGGCATCAAATCATTTTGATCCAAGTGTTTCTTTGCCTGAGCCGCAGCTTCTCCCAAAGCCACAATATAAGGCACATTTTCCGTACCGGCACGCCTGCCGTTCTCCTGCTTGCGCCATGCAAAAATGATTCCATTACAACTCCATCTCGAATAAATAATGCACCAATTCCTTTTGGAGCATAGAGTTTATGCCCTGCAAGAGTTAGAAAATCTACTGGTAACCGGGAAACGTCTATCTCCACTTTCCCTATGGACTGAGATGCATCTGTGTGAAACAAAACGCCTTGCTCCCTGCAAATTTCCCCCAACTCACTGATAGGCTGCAAGGTCCCCACCTCATTATTGGAATGCATAATACTGACCAAAATCGTTTCCTCACAGATGGCATTCCTTAAATCTTGCGGATTCACAGAGCCTTGCCGGTTTACTGGAAGATAGGTAACGTTATAACCGTTTTTCTTTAAAAATGAGAGTGGTTCCATGATTGAAGGATGCTCAATACAAGAGGTAATGATATGCTTACCCTTGCTCCTATAAGTGTAGGCAACTCCCTTGATTATAGCATTATTGGATTCACTGCCGCAGCTTGTAAATAAAATCTCGCTGCTTTTTGCACCAAGCAATTCTGAGACCTGTTTTCTGGCATTCTCAACGGCAAATTTCGCAAGCTGTCCTAACTCGTAGCTGTTGGATGGGTTTCCAAACTCTGACTCCAGATAGGGAAGCATGGCATGATATACCTCTTTGTCAATAGGGGTTGTTGCATTATAGTCTAAATAAATCATAAAAGATCCTCCTTGCATAGATAATATTTCGCATTTAATTAACCGGCACAGAACATATTTCATGTTGGTTAATTTGTACTTTTCATTACTTTTTTATATATGATAAAATAATCTGTTGAGCCGTATTTTGATATCATCGCATTTTAATAAATATAGCATATATTGGTATTAGCGTAAACACCATATTACGCACATTCCTATTAATATTAGTTCATATAAAGGAGTCATAAATAAATGTATGATATGACAAACTGTCGGCATGGATACGCCCTTTACTCTATGACAAATGCCGCTGATTTTAATGAAGTAATCGCTATACGCCAGAGATTCAATGATGATTTTACATTTATTAAGGCTTACAAAACAGGTGGTCAAGGTACTGGAAACCCGATAGTTGATCCACTTGGTTCACAGGGATCGATTGTACTATCCCATGACGGACGTTTCCTTTTCGTCGTGAACGCAGGCAGCAACAGTATCTCCAGCTTCAAAATCACCAGTTCGGGAGCCTTGATCCTCGCGGACGAGAAGCCGTCCGGCGGCTTTCTTCCAATAAGCCTGACAACCCACCGTAATCTTCTCTATGTGGCAAATGCAGGCAACGGAAGCAGTATTGCGTCCAATGTTACCGGTTTTCATATAGACGAAAACGGCAATCTCGCCGAAATCATAGGCTCTACTAAGTCATTGAGTTCAGTAAATGCCAAGCCTACTTGCATTGTCATCAATTATAATGGCAAAAGAATAGCAGTTTCCGAGCAGAACACGAACCTAATCAGTGTATTTACCGTTCAACCAGATGGAACCCTCACTGACCCGATCCTCAGCAATTCCAGCGGTCCCGGACCTTTTGGCTCTGTTTTCTTAACAAATGAAATCTTGTTGGTTACTGAAGTTGGAATCAATGCATTATCTTCTTACAAAGTTAATCCGGATGGAACTCTTTCTGTAATCAGTCCATCTGTATTGAATTTCCAGTCAGCTACCTGTTGGGTTTCGCTATCTGAAAACGGACGTTTTGCCTATACTTCCAATGCCGGCAGCCATACAATAACGACATATGAAGTTGAAAGAAATGGACGCTTGAGGGTTTCAAACGTTGTCTATAGTACGAAAAATGGATCTGGTGCACCAATTGACAGCGGCGTTTGTTCCAATACCTTCTATGTACTCAACGGTAATGAGGGCTCCATCAGCGTTCTCCGAACTGACCGTGATGGCAGACTTATCCTGACACAGGTTATCCGCGATACACACTTACCGGAATTGGGTTCACAAGGTATGGCGATCTTATGCTTGCCAAACAAATTTAAATAAGAATAATATCCTTTTACCTGTAAATAATAATCCTATTAATATTAAGGAGAATAATTATGGCAAAGGATTCACAACTTGACCCAAAATCAATCCGTAAGAAAAAAGCCAATGGTGGCCCTACCATGGCTGAGAGCGCATTAGATGGAGAAAGCCGAAATACGAAGAAACAGTCCGGCAGCCGTCACAAACCCGGCAATGATAAATAATTAACTTTCTATGCAAAGGAGTAAATTGTATGAACCGTGATAAGCTCATATCCCAAGTAAAAAACGAATATGCACGAATCGCTTCTTCTGAATCCCAACAGCATTTCCACCAGACCACAACCGAAATAACACCGGAAGCGTACTATGAAAACCTGTTAGGTAAAGCCATTAGTGAAATCAACAGGGGCACCTTTGATAATTTCAAATCAGGGGAAGAGATCGTAAATGCGATTGCAAATGACAAGTCCTGGCTTTCCGATTGGAAGTAAATGAACTGTAAATGAAAACCGCAGTCCTTTTTAAGAGGATTGCGGTTTCCATTTATAATGCCAATTCCAATCTCCATGATAAATCATTCGTTTACTCATTCCCCCATCTGCCGTAATAGTCTCCCCTGTAATAAAATCCTGCTCACATAAAAACAATACCATATTCGATATATCCTTTGGCGTTCCTATTTTTCCTGCCGGAATTGCGAAGCGGTTACAATATAACATTAGAGCTATGATTCATGTCAAGAGATTATTTTGTGAAGATACTGAAACAGCCTTATGGCAAGGGTTCCAGCCTTTCCGGCAGTTCAGGGGGTATAACGATATTTTAGTTATTATAATGAGTTGAATAAGGATTGTTTTTATAATCATAATTTTCAAGTGGCATGGGTCCTCTAACTACTGTCCTGTGAACACGCAATTCTCCTTTTTCATTCGCAGCAATTCTCCAATCAACCATCTGTATCATGCCATTTATAATTTCAATTCCATTAATCCCACGGGTACGGATACAACAGCCAGTATTAAAGTATGGGAGGTCATCTGCTTTCGGGAACTTTGGTCTGTGAGTATGTCCACAGATCAGCATCATTTTATTTTTTTCTATCCATCTGTCATAAACCTTCTCTACTTTATGTCTTTTAAATAGATTACGGGCTGGGCTGGTTGGATTGCCAAATCCAACGATATGCAGATACCGCCAAAAATATCGAAGTAATAACATGGAAAAGAGCCATAGCTGATCATTCATAATGTCACCCTGATGCCCATGCAGTACAAGAATCTTCTGTTTCGTTTTCTTATGTTTGAGAATGATCGCCTCCTTCGGCTTCAATCCCCTATATAAGTCCACCTTTATCTGATTATATTCATCATAATATTGATAATAATTTTCTCTGATAAATAGCTTTGACTTTAAATAAATATTATGATTCCCATATAACATGATAAAGCGGCCTTCATCATAAAACTTTTTTATTACTGTAAAAACATCGCTGTGGGCTAAACGAATCACGCTGAAATTCTTATATTCCCAAAGTTCATCTCCATCCCCAACTTCTATATATTCATATCCCTCTTTATAATAATAATTTAATGCATGCAAAAAAACATTCTGATTTCTAGTGAATTCATCTGAGATGCTGTCATCCCCTCTGTGGATATCACTAAAAAATATATATTTTGAATTATCATCAAAATACACAACTTCAGCATTTTTGTAAGCTTGATTCAATCGTCTGTCAGTCTTCATGTTACCCTCCTTTCCGATTTTTCCATTCCTGTCGCAATAGGACTTTTGTTTCCCAGGAATGGTGAACAAGGTACTATACGATAATCAGATGTTTTTCTCCATCATCCACCAACGAAACCCGGTTCCCTTGAATGAGCCTGTCATCCACAGTGATTGCTTCCGTTGTCAGTGTTCCCTTACTTCTGCTTTCAACCCTGATTTCATAGAGTGACCTGCCAAACTTATACTCAACGGAAAAGTCACCGAAGCTTGCCGGCGTGGCCGGATCAATAATCAGTTCATTTCCCTCTTTCCGAATGCCAAGAAACCAGCTTAATAACCCCTGGTACATCCAGCCTGCGGAACCGGTATACCAGCTCCAGCCGCCTCTGCCGGTATAGGGCGGGCTTAAAGAGATATCCGCCGTCATAACGTAAGGCTCTTTCTCGTACCTGAGCACATCCTTCCTGGTTTGTGTCACATGAATCGGATTAAGTATGGTGAATAGGGTTTGTGCCATGTGATAGTCACGGAGCATTGATGTGGCAATGGCCAGCCAAACCGCAGCATGGGTATACTGGCCTCCGTTTTCACGCATGCCGGGAATATAATTTTTAATATAACCTGGGTTTTTGCTTGTTTTATTAAAGGGAGGTGTCAAAAGTAAGGAAATGGCCTCTTCCTCTCTTACCAGATAACGCCATGCCGACTGCATTGCTGTTTTTGCACGTTCCTCCTTCGCCCCCTTTGATATCACACTCCAGGACTGGCTGATGGAATCGATCCTGCACTCATCATTTTCCTTTGACCCCAGTTTCGAGCCATCGTCGTAAAAGGCACGAAGATACCACTCCCCATCCCAGGTGTGTTCTTCGATGCTTTGAAGCAGACTTTCCCGTTTCTGATCCAGTTCCCGGCCGTAAGCCTCATCATCCTCCTTATGGCACAAAGGAATGAAGTCCCCCAGCACCGTATAGAAAAACCATGCCAGCCAGACACTCTCTCCCTTCCCCTCTATTCCTACCTCATTCATACCGTCATTCCAGTCGCCGCCTCCCATGAGAGGAAGTCCATGTTCTCCGAAGCTGGTCCGGTCGATGGCTTTTTTGCAATGTTCATAAACAGTTGCGAAACTTTGGGATATCTCCGGGGTAAACATCACATCATGCTGCCCTTCCTGAAGCACCGGCCCCTTAATGTAAGGGACTTTCTCCTTTAAAATTGTGGTATCTCCGGTACTTCGTATATATGCGGCGGTACAATATGGCAGCCACAGCAGGTCATCAGTTATTCTGGTTCTTACCCCGATCCCCATGGGAGGATGCCACCAATGCTGGACATCTCCCTCTTCAAACTGCCTGCTGCAGGCAATCAGAATTTGCCCGCGCAGTATACTAGAATCTGCAAAGAGAAGGGAAAGGGTGTCCTGCAGCTGGTCCCGGTATCCATAGGCTCCTCCACACTGATAAAAGCCTGCTCTTGCCTGGATGCGGCAGGACACGGTCTGATAGAGCAGCCAGCCGTTAACCAGGATATCCACCGCCCGGTCCTTTGTTTTGACTTTAACCGTCCCTAATAATCCATCCCAATAGGTTCTTACCCTGTCAAGTTCCTTTTCAGAAGCGGTAATCTCCCTGTATTTGTTTTTGATCCTGTATATCTCCTCAAGACTGGTGCTCTGACCCAGCCCAAATAACACCGTTTTGCACTCCTGCGGCTGTATTGCGACGGAAACCTGAATTGCTCCGCAGGGATCATAGGATACCCCCGTATTGCAGGATAGCTTGACCTCCGCGCCCCGCGGCTCCCGGACGCTGCCCTTCTGCCCCAGAAACTCCTGCCTGTCTCCGGTATAACCGATAATGGTTTCACTGGAGAACAGGTAGGAATAGGTGTTTTGAAAGTTCATGGTATAAATGTTCTTTGCAAATAAGCATTCATGTTCATTGTTATAGGAGGTCAGGATATAGGGATTGGTTTGCTCCCCCTGGGTTCCCAAAACCCATTCCACATAATAGGTCAGGCTTACATATTTCACCCGATCCGAGCGGTTTGTAAGGGTAAGGCTCCATAGCTTCAATGACTCATCTAAAGGAGTAAAAACAGTAAGCTCCTGACTAATTTGCGCTTCTTCATGAAGGAATCTGCTGTATCCAAAGCCATGCCTTACCCGGTAAGTGCCCCGGTCAGATCTTCCTAGGGACATGGGAGTCATTACCTCACCAGATATTTCATCCAGAATATAGATTGCCTCAGAGGCTCTGTCACTGACTGGGTCATTGGACCATGGAGTCAGCTTATTCTCCCTGCTGTTGATACTCCAGGTAAAGCCGGCACCCGACTCTGATATCTGGAATCCAAAATTCTTGTTTGAGACAACATTAATCCAGGGTGCCGGCGGCCTGTTATTACCCTCAAGCAGAATTTCATATTCCCTGCCTTCACAGGCAAATGCCCCGAAGCCGTTAAAAAATTCATAATTCTCTGTTTCTTTCTCCTCTGTTGTAGGTGCATATGCTGTGTCCAAAGCCCTTCCTCCTTAAAGCCTAATATTCTTCAAGTAATTCATACTGTTTTTCTTTGACATTGGTAAAATAGATCCCCGTTTTCCCTGAAAATACGACCCTCGCTACCGTATACAGCAAATCCAGTTCCGCTGGTTTCATCTCATACGTATGAAGCGTAAAGAAGCTTGGCTTCTCACTTCTGGAATCATAAATCCGAAGAGAGCTTGTCATATCATTGATTAGTTCATCCACCTCCTGATGATAACCATGCTTGGAATCAATCAGGATAACTAAATCCACCATTACACGGTTGATTCGTAAATATTCGTAAGCCTTTAATGCATCCTTTACAATTCTCTCCTCTTTCATGGACCGGACCATTAAAAGCAGAATGGGATTATCGCCGGATACTCCGAATTTCCATAGAAAGCTTTGATTCATAAAGTTCCGCCTAATATTTTCATCCGGGCCCCGGTAAATACCCGAAGGATAGAATACCGGGCTGATCAGATCCTGAAAAGCGTTTAACTGTGCTCTGGTAATCTCCAGATACTTTAACTCCAGATTCGTTTGAAGCCGGAATTTCTCCAGGTTGTCATCGATCCGGTAACTTACATTTAATTCCCCGGCGATTTTTATTGCTTCCTCTTTACTCTGGCATACTCCGGTAATGAAAGAGATGCAGGCGGTCTCACCTGCCCCAATGCAGATCTGTGCCCGCAGGCTCATGATCGGATCATTACAAAAACCGGAATTATTTAAAAAAGCAATGCTGTTAACCACAGAATCCGGATTTTCTAAGGTGTTGTTTCTTCCGATGAAACGTTTTCTGTCATTTTCATATTCTAACTTTTTACATAACTTTGTTCCTGTTCTTACCATGTGCATCACATAAGAATTATCATCCTCATCTTTCCGCCGTCTTTTTGCAAGGAAGATGTCCTGTTCTTCCAGGTACTCACTCTCCAGAAACAGCTTATTGAATGCAGGATGGCTTATTTCTGCCAGATGGGTATCATCCACTACCTCCAGGTAGCTGGTCACCTCCAAATGCTTTTCCTCATTCCCGTGATTGGTAAATATAATCTTACGTATCTCATAGTTTTGGTCCGCATTCAAGCTGACAATCATGTGTGATGAGATATCCCCATCCCTGCGCTTAAATTCCGCCTGGTGCGGGCTGAATACCACCTGGTAATCATCCGGCGACTTTTTGGTCGGATGATAGGCAGCACTCCAGACCTTCCCTTTCTTCATGTCTTTGATATAGATATAATTACCTGTATTCGCATAAATATCCGACCGGAAACGGTAGAGCATCCGGTCTTCGTATTTACTGAACCCGTCCCCATCGCTGGTTATCATCAGGGAATAGGTGCCATTTGATAAATAATTAACAACCGGTGAACTCATACCGGTACGGTTAACATACCGGTTGCTGTAGATGTCTTCTTTAAAAAGAGGCTTTCCGATCTTTATTGTATATCCCTGCTTTGCAATGGAAATCAAATAGGACTGGCGTTTTTCTTCCAACAGAACCTCTGTGGCTTTTATCATCATCTCTCCGTGAAATCTCTCCCGAAGGATTCCCCCATTCAGATAATTATTAATTGCGGCCAGATTCATTCCCTGATGATGAGCCATGTAGGATTTAACAATGCAATAAGGTGTTAAGTCCACAGAATTCGGTACATTAAAATCGACGGATTCATAGAAACCGTAAGTGCCGTAAGCGCCTAATTCCTTCAGTCGTTTTAAATTTCCCATGCATTCCTCTTCTGCAATATCCAATGCCAGCATCGTCGCATAGGGGGCGACAACCATGGAGTTCTTACGGACCGGCTGGAGTCTTATCTTGGGAACTCCGAAAGCTTTATACTGGTAATTTGAATTTAAGTCAAACCGGTAATACTGGGATTCCGATATTCCCCAGGGTATTTCCGCCTCCTTTGCATACTTCATATGCTGGAGCACCGCTGCCCTGGCGGTCTGGGCATAGACGGAGTCTTCATACTCTTTGAATACGAGATTTGGCATCAAATATTCAAACATCGTACCGCTCCAGGACACAAAGCAAGGAATGCCCCCCACAATGGTCAGCGGTCTTCCCAGTTTATACCAATGCTTTAACGGAACTTCTCCCATGGCTATGGCAAGAAGGCTAGTCAGTGCTGATTCTGACGCCATCAGGTCATAGCAGCCCTCATCCAGCGTGTGGGAAGAAACATGATATCCGATATGAAACAGCATTCGCTTTTCATTAAACAAAAAACGGAAATCAACATTTGTTAAAATGCCGTCTATTTTATTGCTGAGCGTTCTGATCCGCTCCATTATGCCAATCCCAATTTTATTGTCCTCCGACGTAATACTACGAAGAGAGGGACTGGAAGAAAAGGCCTTTTCCTTCAGTTTTAAGGACTCAGCCTCCTTTATCGTGCTGTCAATGAGATTCAATAACTGTCTGGTCCACTGGTAATCTTCACGCGGTGTAAGCTCCCTGTCGGTTAAATCTTCCCTGATTTCCGTAATATCGTCTATCAGCTCCCCGATCTTTTGATACCTGGTCTTCAGTTCATTACCGGCAGGATTGCCTGTTCTCATACGAATTTCCTCATTGCTGTTTTCAACCGCAATTCTGAGTTCGGATAGAAAATTCTCCGGATAAACCGGCCTGTCGATCAGTTCCAGAAGTCCATTTTTTAAAGCGACCAAATGACCCAGGAAATTGCCGCTGTCTACGGTTGAAATATAGGCAGGGTTTAGTACATCCAGAGTCCCGATATGATACCAGTTATAGAGATGCCCATTAAATTTCGGCATTTTCTGAACCGTGTCCATTAAGTTTTCCACAGCTGTCACCGTAGAGCTTAAGGTTTCAAATCCCAAATCCCTGGCTGATAAAATTGCCAGAAACTGAAGCCCCATATTGGTCGGTGATGTTTTATCACTGACTTTTTCAACCACCCCGATCTGGTAATTATCCGGACAGAGCCAGTTATTTTCCTTCGTGGAAAGCTCCTTAAAAAACTGCCAGGTTCTGCGCGCAGTATCCAGAAGCAGTTCATTATTCTGTGCTTTATTCTTAAGATGAAGCTGTTTATCCGGCTGGCTGATCCGGTAGGCGATTTCATAGGCAAAGCACCAGTCAGCGATTACAATTGCTGTTAAGATCATTCCTGCCGGGCTTAAATATCCCATAAATAAAACGATAACAAGGGCAGCCGCCGGAAGAAGAGAACTCCACATGGTAAGAAAATAACCTCTTCTGGTATTGACAATGGAGGCGTCCACTGCTTCTGCCGTATTCCAGCGAAGCAGATTCTTTTTGCTGATAAAGATCCGATACAGAGTTCTGATCATTGCATCCGTTGCGACATAAGCACGGTATGGAGTGATTGTAAACTCCAGGAATGCTCTATAAAACATCGCAGCAAGTTCCTTGAAAAAGCATTTATAAACAAGGGCAAGCTTTGGCCGGAACAGCTTCTGGGTGATTACTGCAAGCAGCAGAATCACCAGGGTAAATATATCATTAAAGAAAACAATGGGTAACCAAAGATAATATGCCTTTGGCATCCATGCCAGATTCAGTAGTACAAATAACGTCTTACTGAAAGGAACCATGCTTCTTCTTAAGTTGTCAAAGATTTTCCACTTTGACAGCGCACATAAGCTTCTCCCGTCCCGGGTATTTTTTAAAAACAGCCAGGGCAGCAGCTGCCAGTCCCCGCGCAGCCATCGGTGTTCCCTTTTGGTGAAGGATAAAACGCTGGTCGGGAAATTGTCCATAATCTTGACCGTACTGGAAAAAGCCGTCTTTGCATAGCAGCTTTCAAAAAGGTCATGGCTGAGAATCCTGTTTTCAGGTACTTTGTTCTTAAGCACCTTGTGGAAGGCTTCCCGATCATAGATACCCTTCCCGGTATAGATTCCTTTATTAAAAATATCCTGGTAAATATCTGATATTACGGTTCCGTAATGGGCAAGTCCCGATTCTCCTCCGAATATTTTCGTGAACCTGCTGCCGTTCTTATCCACAATATGGTTTCTTACCGATGGCTGAATGATGACATAGCCCTCTTCCACCTTTTGGCCTTCCGGATCCAGAATCGGTTTATTTAAAGGATGATCAATCAATCCGACCAATTTTGCTGCATTGTCGCGAAGCAGATTGGTATCCGCGTCCAGTGTAATAACATACCGGAACGTGGTTAGAAGCTTTTCGTCGCAGTAAATGGAGGTGAAGGTGGTATTCTCCTTTTCCGCTCCATTTAAAAGGTTATTAAACTCTTCCAGCTTTCCTCGTTTACGCTCCCAGCCCATATAACAGTTCTCTGCTTTATTCCATTTGCGGCAGCGAAAAAACAGGGAAAAGCGCTGTTGTTCCGACGGATAGAGCTCATTTAACTCCTTCATACGTACAACAAGGGCATTTTCAATCACCTGGTCCTGTTCCATGAACTGGTCCGGAGAATCTGAAAAATCAAGCAGTAATGCATAGAAAAGGCTATGCTGTCGGTTTGCCAGATAATGCTTTTGAAGCCGTTCCATATACCCAAGGCCCTGTTCCTTTGAGGAGACAATAACCGGCATAACTACAAACGTTTTTGCTTCCTCCGGTATTTCCTCCAGATAATTCAGGGAAGGAATCTTCCTGACCTTAATTCTTCTTGTAAAAATAAAATTTGTGATCTCTATGGAAATACCCATTAAAAGCGGCAGTGCCGCCAGAAGGGTAATTACTTGCCGGCTGATCTTTAAAAGTCCGCCAAGGTTCCGGAAAGCATAGAGGAAGCAGGCGCAAAGTCCCGGAATAATAAGGGATAAGGTAAGGAAATAAAGGAAGCCATTTACATTCATCCTTTTCTTAATGGTTTGAGGAATCGGTTTTCCTAGCGCCTTTGCTTTTAAAATCGGATAACCCTTACCCAATAGATAGGCTCCCACATGATGAGAACAATGTAAGTCCTCCCTGCCCTGATCCGCCAGTTCCAGACAGTCCCCGGCTATCTTTTCCTCCAGCAGCCGATAACGATGGGATAATTTAACGATAACCCCGCGGTACATACCTCTGGATTCCAAATCCATCTTTGGATATACCCCATCCGGATCCTGTGATAAAATCCGCTCAAGACAAGAATATTCCTCAAAGAATTTTTCTTCATCAACCTCATTAATATCCCTCAGACTGACAATCAATGTACGGATAGTTGTCTCGAGAAATGATTCAATTCTTCCTTCCTCCATGAAAATGCCGGAGGTTTTTACCTGCCTTTCAAGGGAAGCGAAATGATGCTCCAGATATTTTTGAATGGAAGCTTCATCAAAAGATAAGTTTTTCAACAAATGTATTACATGGGCATGGAACGAATAATTCTGTCTTAAGTTATCCTCTGTTTTGCAAAGCAGTGCTGATATATCGGCTGGTCCCTTCCTATCCGCTAACTTATCCCGCAGAAACTTTTCAGCCTTAGATTTCACTTCAATCATATGAAGAATTTCATCTGCGATTACAATGATTTCTTCAAGGATACAAAAGCCCAGCACTTCCGGCAGAACCCAGATTTCCTTGTCCGTAAGGGGGATTTTCTGCTGATAAGCCTTTAACATCACGGAAATATTTTCTTCACTTAAGTGTCCGCCGGAAAGAGCCACCATCTTTTTTGCCACAACATAAATACGGGGAAAGTTCCGGTATTCTTTTCCTTCCAGAACCGGCAATACGGCATAACTGGTTCCCGATGTACGGACTTTTTTAATTTCCCGGTACAACATCTGGAAATTATCAAAGAGCCATCGTGCTGCCGGAATCAGGGAAATAATATCTGTGGAAACGGCAGAAATGCTGTCTCTAATATTATTCAGCTTTTTGTAGGCGGCCTGATTATAATCATTAAGAACAAAGCTATGTCCCACCAGTCTGACCTGGCTATGGCTTTCTGCCAGATCAAGCATCTGCTTCTCCCACTCACCAGGATCAAGTTTATTATCTTCTCCCTGGAAGCAGGCCAGGAAACGCACCTTCTTACTAAAATGATAACGGCGGTAATACAATAGGAATAGCACAATACAAATCAACGCTGCCAATATGAATAAACTATTCAGCAGAAACGGGGAATTTATATAAAAATTAGTTTTTTCCAAAAAGCTCTGCAATTGAAGCTCCTCCTTATTTAAGAAATCCTTCTGATATAGCGATATTCTTTTACAGATAGTTTGCCTATTTTTCAATAAAAAATAGCGCAATATTATATTGTAGCACTTTTTATGTTTTTTTATTAATTTCCTGTAAAATTTATACGAAATCCGAGTTCCTACTGATATGTGGGCAAAATAGTAACTCAACGTTAAAGTCAGGTGTAATTCCTGAGCAGGCATTTAACAATAGATTACTCGCTCTCCAAACGGAAACACCAGTATTTTGATAATTGAATAGACTTTATACTTTGGTCATGATATAATCTTTACATATAAAAAGGAGGACAGACGCATGACCGATAACGAATTATTGCAAGCAATATATAAAGATACGCAAGAATTAAAAAGCCGTTTGAATTCCATTGAAAATAATGTGACTGATCTTCAGTTAACACTAGAAAATGAAATTAGGCAAATCAAAGAAAAAATAAATGTAATTGCATAAAATAAAAATAAATTCATGAAAGAGTGCAAGACCTATTGAATTATTATGGGTCTGCACTCTTATTTAATTTCCATTAAATTTGGTAAAATAGCATATATAAAGCCACGCAAATACATGGTCTCTTTTTTATGTGAATTTCCGGTCATAGAGCAGTGCCGCGTTCAATACCACCAATACAGAACCAGCATTATGTACCAATGCACCGGTAACCGGGTTTAATACGCCTGTTACGGATAAAAGTATGGCGATAAAATTAATTGTCATTGACACAGTGATGTTGAATTTTATGGTGCGAACCGTGGCATTGGACAACCTCTTCAAATATGGAATCATTGAAATATCGTCACCAGTCAAAGCAATGTCTGCCGCTTCGATCGCGATATCACTTCCCATACTCCCCATAGCCACACCTACATCTGCGAGTTTAAGTGCCGGAGCGTCATTGACGCCATCCCCGATCATGCACACCCTTTTTCCTTGTTTTTTAAGTTCCGCAATACTGCTGACTTTATCTTCGGGAAGCAGCTCAGCTCTCACAGTCGAAATGCCGATTTGTTTAGCAAAATAACCTGCCGCTTGCATATGATCACCGGTCAGCAGAACGACCTGGGTATCCATTCCATGGAGTTCACTTACCACGCTATGAGCCGTATCCCGCAGTGTATCGGAAAGGGTTATCACTCCGATCAATGACCCTTCTTTTGCAACAAGTATAATCGCCTTTCCCTGTGTACGAAACTCATTCAATTTGATGTACACCAATTCATTCATAGGTATCTGATACTCTTTTAAGAACTTTACAGTTCCGCAAAGCAGTGTCTGTCCGCTGATCGTTGCCGAGATACCTTTTCCCGGCATCATCTGAAAATTGTCTGCAGGCCCTATTGCAATCTGCAATTCCTTCGCATGAGCAACAATTGCTTTGGCTAAGGGATGTTCTGAATAGGCTTCCGCAGATGCCGCCAGACTTAAAAGCTGTTCTTTCCCTACTTCTTCGTTCAAAGGAACCACATCTGTGACTACAAGATTACCGTTGGTCAGAGTCCCGGTTTTATCAAAAGCAATGCAGTCCACCTTTCCCATGTTTTCCAAAGCTTCACCGGATTTAATGATAATGCCGTGCTTAGTTGCCTGGCCGATGGCCGCCATAATGGAAGTGGGAGTAGCCAGAGCCAGCGCACATGGACAGAAAACCACAAGGACGGTAACGGCGCGGTTTAAAGCTTCCATGATTTCATTTCCAAGAGCCCATGTAATACCAAATGCTGCCACAGAAATGCCTAATGCCACCGGCACAAGCCATGCAGCCCATTTATCCGCGATACGCTGCATAGGTGCTTTTTTATTTTCAGCCTCCTGTACCATTCGGATGAGTTTTTGCAGGGAAGAATCCTCACCAACTCTGGCTGTAACAATCTCAATTGAGCCGAAACGGTTAATCGTACCACAGAAGACCTGATCTCCCACGCTTTTATCCACTGGAAGTGATTCTCCGGTTATGATCGATTGGTCGATTGATGTATTTCCCTCTGCTATTTCACCGTCTACGGGAATTGTTTCCCCTGGCAGTATACGAAGAATATCACCCTCTTTGATCTGTTCCACCGGGATTATTTCCTCCTGGATACCCGATGGATCAGAAAGAATTCTTCTTCCCATCATGGGTGTAAGACTGATTAACTGTTTTAATCCCCTTTTTGACCGCTCAACTGTTTTTTCCTCTAAAATTGCGCCTATGGACATGATGAAGGCAACCTCACCGGCAGCAAAAAGCTCGCCAATGGCAATGGAGGCCGCCATTGCAATAGAAATCAGTAATGCGGAAGAGATCCATTTTTCATATACCAATCGAGTGATTGCAAGATATGTAAGCGGGTATCCGGACAAAGCAATGGTTATCCATGCCGGGTTAAAAAGAAATCCCTTCCCCGTAAACAGAAACATCAGGCTGAGCACCAGAAACCCGCCGGAAACGATAGTCATTGCAGGCCCGGCAAATAAGTCGCTTATTTTTTTTAACATGATCTGTCCTCCAAAATTGTCTCTTGATTCTTTCGTTACTTTTCAGTACAATAAGTTCATAACAGAACATATTGTTCTTTAAGTAGTATAACAATGACATATTAGCGATACAAGAAACGATTTTTTCAAAATGTACGATACCGAACAAATTTGCAAATTTGTTCAAAATGGAGATGTATATGGACAGACGACAACGTAAAACAAGAGAAGCTATTTTCGATGCATTCAGCAAACTGCTGATTCATAACAGCTATTCACAAATCACCGTACAGGAAATCATTGATGAGGCTAACGTGGGCCGGACAACCTTCTATGCACACTTTCCTACAAAGGACGATCTTTTGCGTGAAATGTGTGCGGAGCTTTTTGAACATGTTTTCTCTCATAAGCCGGAGGCAGAACCGACTCATGACTTTTCAATGGCGACCGGCGATCCAAAAACAATTGTTACCCATATCCTATATCATTTAAGAGAGCATGGACGGACCATGATTATCCTTTTGACCTGTGAGAACGGGGAACTGTTCCAGCGCTATTTTCATCAATACTTCCATGAGCTTGTGACGCTTCACATGTTCCGTGGAAACACCCGTAAAAATACCATTGTACCAGATGACTTTCTCATCGATCATATTTCAGGGAGCTTCGTCAATCTGGTGCGATGGTGGTTGAAAAATCAAATGAAACAGCCGCCGGAGGAAATCGCAGAATATTTTTGGGCGGTAATACAGCCGGTTGTGTAAGGGAGGAACATGAGATGACATTACAACAGTTAAAATATTTTATCGAAGTCGCGAACAGCGGTTCCATTAACAAAGCCGCTGAGCGCTTATTTATTGCCCAGCCAAGCCTTTCAAACGCTCTTCGCGAATTAGAAACGGAAATAGGACACGAACTTCTCACCCGGACTCCCAGAGGCATCTCTCTGACCACTGACGGAGCGGAGTTTCTGGGCTATGCCCGTCAAGTCATTGAACAATCGAGCCTCTTAGAACAACGTTGGCTGAACAAGAAACCGTCACGGCGTTTGTGCTCCATATCCACTCAGCACTACGCCTTTGCCGTGAATGCATTTGTTAATATGGTGAAGAAAACCGATGCAGAAGAATATGAATACACACTACGGGAAGCAAGGACTTTTGAGATTGTGGAGGATGTGAAAAACCTGCGCAGCGAACTCGGTATCCTCTACATGAACAATTTTAACCGCCAGGTGTTAGAAAAGCTGATGCGGGAAAACAATCTGACATTTCACCCGCTGTTTACCGCCGTTCCTCATGTTTTTATAAGTACCTCCAATCCCCTTGCCAGGAAAAAATACGTGACTCTTGAAGACCTGGCTGATTACCCCCGCTTGTCCTTTGAGCAGGGGGATTACAACTCCTTCTATTTCTCAGAGGAAATACTAAGCACGGAATACGCAAAGAAAGACATTCATGTCGGTGACAGAGCCACTATTTTTAACCTTATGATAGGACTTAACGGTTATACAATTTCCACAGGAATTGTAAGCGCAGACTTAAACGGCGATAATATCACGGCAGTACCGCTCCGCGTTAACGATTCAATTGAGGTTGGCTGGATCTCCCACAAAGATATTCAGTTATCTCGGCAGGCGGCAATGTACCTCGAGGAATTGAAAACGGTTGTGGCCGAATACGGTGTTGATATTAAAAACGAGTTATAGTCTAAAGCTATAACTCGGCATACTTTTTTCATGTTACCAATAAGTCCTCCCTGGATGATACAATCAGTTTACTAAATAATTGATATACCTGATAAAGGAGGACTTTCCAATGAGCAAAAAATTCCAGACAGTAGGCAGTCTGCTGCGCCCGGCAGCTTTATTGAAATACAAGAACCAGATTGAAAAGCGGGATGATATTACCTACCCGTTCTATAAAGAATTTGAGGGCTATGAACAGTGCGAAACCGAGTCAACGAAAGATGTCATCGCAAAACAAATCGAGCATGGATTAACCGTCATTACCGATGGCGAGTATTCCAAGTCTATGTGGCATCTGGACTTTGTTTGGGGATTTCATGGCGTAAGCCGTTACATCGCAGAGCACGGCTACTTCTTCCGCGACAAAGATGATACCCAGAAATACGAAACCCGCCGGGACATCGGCCTTAGGATCACGGAACCATTAAGCGGCAGGAATCATCATTTCATCAAAGTTTTTGAGCAGCTAAAGTCCATTGCCGAAAATAGAGAAACAAAGCTATGTATCCCATCACCATCCCATATCTTTGGAGAGCTTTTGTGGTCAGATAACATCGGCGGTGACAATTCTGTTTACAATAACCCGCAGGAGCTGAAAGCTGGACTGACCCAGGCCTACATAGAATTTGTAGAAGAATATGCTGCTGCCGGCGGAAAAATCCTGCAGCTGGATGATTGTCTTTGGGAACTTTTCGCAGACGATAATCCCAATTCCCCGTATACGGGTGAACACATCAACCAGGAGGAAGTTAGGACACTTGCCGCCGAATTTATTGAAATCAATAATGCAGTGATTGATTTCGGGCACAGCCTGGGGCTTGCTATGTGGACCCACAACTGCCGCGGCAACTACGATTCACGAAATATGGGCGGCGGCTCCTATGTTAAGATTGCCAACCTGTTTTTAAAACAGTTAAAATATGACCGCTTTTTCCTGGAATGGGATGACGACCGGGCTGGATCCCTTGAAGCGTTAAAAGTTTTTCAGGATAAGCCAGATACAGAGATTGTGCTGGGCTTATTGTCATCAAAAACCAACACACTGGACGACGAAGCCCGTGTGATCCGGTTGCTAAACGAGGCATCTGAAATCATACCAAAGGACCGTCTGCTCCTCTCTCACCAGTGTGGATTTGCTTCCTGTGACGGCGGCAACGAGCTGACAGAAGAAGAACAGTGGGCGAAAATTGATCAGGGGCAGAGGATTGCTCTGTCATTCTGGGGCGAATGAGTTTAAAGCAAAAATAAGCATAACGCCAAGGACGCAAAATGCGCCCTTGGCGTTATTTATTAGTAGTTTAACTGCTTCACTATAATTCCTGTACTTTGAATTTGTTCGGGACACGATTAAATAGTAATTTCATGATTGGATTGAATCCATTAACGCATAAAAATATTCGGCTTTCTGTGTCCTATAAAGATTATACCAGGGATCTAGTGTTTTTGCAGAAAATACATCCAAAGCTTTCAGTACATGGAGAGAAAATTCCAGGGGAGCGATTCCTGAAGCGGTTATTAAGTTCCCATCCGTTACGGCAGCCTCCTGCTTATAGTACTGTTCTCCTCCATAGCCTGGACAGATCATTTTAAGGTATCCCAGGTCATTGCTTGTATGCCGGTTTGAATCCAACAATCCTTTCCGGGCAAGGCCCATTGTAGCTCCGCAAATAGCAGCCACAATAATACCTTTTTTTAAGCACTGCTCTGCCATAGACAAAATGGGGTCATGAACCGTTTCTAACCATGTATCTCCTCCAGGCAATATCAAGGCATCTGCGTTTTCCATGGTACACTCATCAAGTTCTATATCCGGTAATATTTTTAGACCTCCCATTGTTATAACAGGAGTTTTTTTCGTTCCAACCGTAACGATTTTCGAAGGGGCCAGGCCTTTCTTATAATATCTTCCGGAGGCCAGTTCCGCAGTTAAATAACCTATTTCCCAATCAGCCATTGTATCAAAAACATAAAGATATACAACGTTTTTATTCATATACTTATCCTCCATTTTTTAATTTCTCAGTGCGGACCAAATGGCCAGCCGCAAGAAAAAACGATGTTATCTTTATTATAAAACAGCTTCACTGACAACTACTGTCAGTGAAGCTGTTAAAATTGATCTTCTATTAATTCCTTATCAATTTTAAGAAAGCGGTTTAGTTTTTCTTCTGCTTTAAACATTACATTTATAAGGTTCAATGTACTGTCGTAGTGCATTGTTTTAAAATACAAACATCTTAAGAAGTTTTTTGAGTTAACTCTGGCAATATACTGTTTCCGGCCATTCTGCCATTCAGCACATTCGCTTAGCTCTTCGATCCAATTGATCATCGCCTGGTTTGACAAAAGATTCCCTTTCATGATTCTAAAAACAACACGACAGATACGCTCGTCTTCTTCCGTATGAAAAATATATTTTCCATTATGCAAAATTTTCTTAAAAGCATTTAAAATTTCTTTCGTTATATCCTCGTTGCATTCACGGCATTGTACCAACTCATCCATTAAATCGGCGCCATGCGCTGCTGCATGTGCCCATTCCGATTTCGGAATATAACCCCTTAAGTCTTTTTCCGAAATATAGTATTCTAACACTTTGTTCTTGATTTCAATAAACTCATCAACATTTAAAAATACCTTTTTTCTATGTCTAATTAAAATCAGAACCACGACAAGCGCTGAGAATGTCCTTGTAAAAACACTGTCATTCCCGTCGCTGCCTATTTGATAAAATAAATGTTCTTTATCTATAAGAACGGAAAGAATATATTTAAGCTGCTCTTCATTGAAAAATTCCTTCCCTTCTATCCACTCACTAAAAGTATTATATATTAAATCATCACGAAACTCTGAATCCGTATCACCGATATGATCAAGCATCTGCAATACAAAATCCCAGGGGTCCTGTTCTTCTGACACCATGTATTGATTTTCCTGGATCTTTCTTAATTCTAATATAAGCTGTTCTCTTTTATAGTTCAACCGCTCTACTCCTTTTGCATATTTTAATAAATGAAAGATTAATGCTCTTGCTATTATTTAACTACTTCAATCCGATTCCGTCCATTTCTTTTTGCCGCATACAAGGCATCATCACTTATTTTATACAGTGTGTTTATAGAAGTGTGTTCATCTGGAATAACAGTGACAATTCCTATACTTATTGTATATTTTATAATATGATCTCTGCCAACGTTGACAGTAGCTTTCTCTGCAATCCTTCGTAATCTTTCTGCAACTTCCAGGGCCTCCTTTTCATTCGTTCCCGGAAGCAGTACTGTAAATTCTTCGCCGCCTATTCTGCCAAATAGATCATAATCCCTTAATTGACTTTTTATTTTCACTGCAAAATCTTTCAGCACCATATCTCCTGCAAAATGACCATAAATATCATTGATCTTTTTAAAATTATCCAGATCAATAAGAAAGAATGAAATAGGCTCCTTTCTTCTTGAGAATAATGAGACGTTCTCTTTAGCCCGCAGTAAAAATTCTCTTCGGTTGAATATACCCGTCAATTCGTCATATGTAGCAACCTTAGTCAATTCCAAATCCGACTTTTCCTTTGCCATAAGGATAAAACCAATATTTCCGATCAGCATAATCAGATATAAGCAAAGGAAAAACAAAACATTGTATATATTATTCGACATCAAAGACACGGATTCTCTTAAACCGATTCCCATATAGGCTCTTAGAATAAGTAAAATAAATCCTGCTAAATAAATAAAAGCAACTGTCTTTTGTAAAACCGATGAATTTTTATCCATTAAAAATACATAGATTGGGAAGCACCAAAGGATAATCATACTGATAGACATAATTGAAATCCGCACACCCTCTGTATATTGCAGCAATATGGCTAGATGGATCACCACAATAGAAATGGCGGAAGCAATAACATATGCCCGTTTTATCAATTTGTTACAGCGTTTCTTTATAATTAGGAACGCAATAATCTGCGTGGTCTGAGCTATAATTAAAAAGGAATTACCAAGGGATATTGAAATAAATATATTGATAACGTCCCGTAACCCAAGAAAAACCCATGCAATTGTATCAAACAGTCTTGCAAATAAAAAGATATATAAAGAAGAATCCTTTTTATGCTGGATCATGTAGGCGATACCTAATATTCCAGAAAAAAGATGTCCTATAACAATTGTAAATATAAGAGTTTTGATACTAAAGTCTAAACTCATTTTATTGCTCCCCACCTTCATGTTGAAGTTCCAAGCTGAAATTATAAACAATTAACCTTCTTAAGCAAGCCGGACCTAAAGACTGCTGAATTATTACCCTTATAATCTATAAATACTGAGCGCTACAGCTTCCACATGTCATGAGATTTTGCCTGAATTACTCTCCCTCTTCATATACCTTCATCATTAAAAATTCGTCTATCCCTTTTCGATAAAGGCTTGGAATCGTTCCCAGGTACTTATATCCTAATTTCTCATAAAAAATCTTTGCATCTGGATTGTAATCACCAACCAATAAAAATATTTTATCTCTGCTTTTAAAAAGCATATCTTCTATAAATTCCAGTAATTTCTTTCCTATCCCTTTTCCCCTGTATTCCTCTTTAATGGCAATGAGGTGCAGGTAATGATATGCGTGAAAGGCACCTTCCGGTATAAAATATGCAAATCCGGCGCATTCACCGCTACACAGAACCACATACAAAGTTCCTCTATTTATACCTTCCATCACTGCATTCTTTCTGCTCTCTTCCGATTGAAAATAAGCCGTACACATCGATGAATTTTCCATCGCTTTTATACAACCATCTAAATATTCTACCGTTCCTTTTCTAAATTGTATGTCCACACTCGCCTCTCCCATGATATGTAAAACTATTTAAAGTTCTTATTGAAATTCCTTGTCATGTCGTACGGTTGGTATTACCCCAATTACACATGATATCAAGAATTGGAATCAAGGATTTGCCCCGTTCGGTTAAGCTGTATTCAACCTTAGGCGGAATTTGTGGATATTCCTCCCGGTGGACAAGCCCGTCAGCTTCTAATTCTTTCAGCATTGTACTCAAAGTCTTATATGAGATCGTTTTGATGTACTTTCTCATTTCATTATATCTTACTACTTCAAACTCCTTCAAACAATATAAGATTACCATTTTATATTTTCCATTGATCAGAGATAAGGTATAACTAAATCCTGTATTCTCCAAATCTTCAGCTTTTGAAATACACGAAAAACTCATTCACACTCTCCTTTTTGCATGTACTATACTTTTATACCAGTATTGTATATTTATATGCGTACTTAAATAATAGCTAGTTTACATTACAATTAAAGCAGACATACCAGTTGGTGTCAACATTCTCTTACAATAAACACCGCCCGGTTTTGCCATTAAATCACCCAGTCAGACAAATTCGTCCCATAAAAACACCTCCAAACTGAGTAATTCTATCTTACATCAGTTGGAGGTTTGACTATGTGTATCGGTTTTTCAATCCCTTATGCTCCTAAAATCCCTTTCCAGTCAATGTCTGCCGCAAGTCCGGGTGCTGCATAATCTGCCCGTAGCTGTGCATGCTCCGGTCCCACTCCAAGGGTTTTCATATGTATCTCCTTACCAGCTACAATCCCCACCAATGAATCCTCTACCACCAGGCAATCCTCAAAATTCAAACCTAGTTTGTTTGCTGCAACTTCAAAAACTTCAGGATCCGGTTTAGACCTTGTAATATCAAGTCCACAGCTTACCTTATCAATGTAAGGAAGAATTCCTGTTTTTTCTAGAATCAAAGGGGCATTCCTGCTCACTGAGCCTACACCGATTAATATCCCTTTGCTCTTTAACATTTTTAAACACTCTACAGCCCCAGGAAGAATGGCCTGCTCATCAAGCTCCCCTAAAAGTTCTTTATAATAATTGTTTTTTCTCTCAGCGAACTCTTCCTTTTCTTCCTGGGTATATTTTTTATTTCCCTTACTTAATACCACTTCAAGAGATTCCATTCTGCTGACACCTTTTTGCTTTTTGTTATCTTCCTTTGTAAATCTATCAATACCAAGTTCCTCTGCCAGCATCTTCCAGGCCTTAAAATGCAATTCGTCTGTGGATACCAGGACTCCGTCTAAATCAAAAATCACTCCGTGAATCATAATTACCTCTCCCTATAATATTTTTTTAAATTACATTGCCTGCTCTTTGGGACACTCATTTAATCTGTACATTCCCCTTCAATTATGCTAAACTATTACTAATTCAGTTTAACATTAAACTTGCGAAAGAAAGGAACATAAAAATGGCCACAATAAAGGATATTGCACAGGCTGTAGGGGTAAGCTGCACCACCGTCTCCAATGTAATTCATGGAAGGGCGGGACGGGTATCAACAGAGACCATTACCCTTATTAATGAAGCCATCGATCGATTGGGTTATGTTCCGAATATGTCTGCCCGCGCTCTGGTGTCAAGTTCCTCTAAGGTTATCGGGATGATCAGTCACCTTACTTCAAATAAAAAAGAAAGTATTGTGGAAGATCCCTTTCATTCCGCCTTCATAGGTTCCATTGAAAAAACCTTAAGGGAAAACGGATATTATTTAATGCTCCGTACCGTGGAAACCACTTCGGATTTAATGAATTTTCTTCTTAACTGGAATGTTGACGGCCTTTTTTGTACCGGTGTATTCCAGGATGAATTTTTTGAAGCACTTACCAATCTTAAAATACCTGTGGTACTAATCGACAGCTATGTAACTCATCCGAATATTTGTAATGTAGGCCTTCAGGACTATGACGGTGGATATACCGCCACCAAATATCTCATAGACAAAGGTCATAAAGATATCGCATTTGCCTCTCCTACCATCAGAAAAAAGGGCGTTGTTTACGAACGTTTTCAGGGCTATAAAAACGCTCTGGCGGATGCTTCCATTCCTTTTCGTAAAGACCTGGTATTCGAACAAGAGCTTGATACGGCAACAACCATAACCCTTGGCACACAATTGGCTGCCAGAAATGATCTGACAGCCATATTTGCTACAGCAGATATTTTGGCCGCAGGAATCATGTCAGGTCTTACACAAGCCGGCAAAAGAGTTCCTGAAGATTTTTCCGTCATAGGCTTTGATGATATTAACCTGTGCCAGCTTACATCACCAAGGCTTACCACCATTCATCAGGATGCTCCTTTAAAAGGCAAACTGGCTGTTTACTTCCTTATGGATAAACTTGACAACAAACCGATTGAAAACAATGAGATCATTCTTCCGATTCATCTTGTTGAAAGAGAAAGTGTGATATCACTCTGACATTTTTTTACTTGTGCTTCTTCCTTTGTTACAATAATCTGATACAAATCTCCCTGATAATAAACGTTAAAGCTTAATTTGTTCCAGGCGGCCGGAAGCCGGGGGGACGCTTTAAGCTCTCCGTCCTCGATCCGCAGACCGGCAAACCCTTCCACAGCAGTCATATAAGCTCCGCCGCTGGCTGCCGGATGGGTTCCGCCGATATAGATAAGTCCGGCCCATTGCTTTCCGCCGTCTAAAAGATCTGCTCTGGCTGACTTGATAAAGAAGGGATAAGCGTTATCCGCCATACCGCATTTGCAGGCAAGCATGGAATACATGCAGGCACTTAAGGAAGAGCCGTGTTCCGTCCTGGGTTCATAGTAAGACCAGTTTTTATAAAGCGTATCAACATCATACTCATTGGAGAATAAATTGATCATGGTAACAACATCCGCCTGCTTTATAATCTTGGTATGGGATGCCACACCATAAGCTCCTCCCCAGTATTCTTTTTCGTGCAGAAGTCTTTCCTTCACCTCGGCAATTGAAACTTCTTCCAGCAGCTCGTAGCCGTCAAACTGTTCAATAATACCGGTCTTTTCATCAGGGTCAGGAATGTAAAGATGTTTTGCTGCATCCTCCAGTCTCTCAAGCAGTTCTTTCTTCTGTGCAGAATTTTCATTTCCTTCTGCCATCTTTTCTTTTAATACTTCAACCGCTGCATCAAAGGTATACTTCGCCATTCGATTGGTATACGCATTATTGTTTACTCTCTCATGGTACTCATCTGGACCGATCACATCCCAAAGCTCATAACGCTCCTCTTTGATTCTCCTGATTAAAAGGCTGTAGTAAAATTTGGCACATTCTAATATCACTTCCGCCCCGCCTTCTGAGAGCAAATCTCTTTTCCCGGTAAATAAGGTATAACGCATAATGCCGTAAACCACTGCTGCCGATATATGGATCTGCTTATCCTTGAAATAAGTTCTCATTGGACGGCCGGTAAATACATCTGTAACATTGTAATCAGAACAGGCATCATATCCGCCTTCCTGACTCTCCCATGCATAAAAGGCGCCGTCAAACCCATAACTTTCAGCCTTCTTTCGGGCACCAGGAAGCGTATCAATGCGGTATTTTAACAAGGTTTTCGCTACTTGGGGCTCTGTAAAGAGGAAAAAGTCCAGCATAAACATCTCGGTATCCCAAAATACCGCTCCTTTATAAGTCTGACCTGATAGCCCTCTGGCTGCAATGGACAGACTTTCAGAGTGTCTAGGTGCAATGCTGTGAAGATGGTAAAGAGAATAGTTTAGAGCTTCCATTGCCTCATCATCTCCTTCAATAGAAACTTCGGAGACCTTCCATTTCTCTTCCCAGTTGCTTTTATGATCTGAAAGCAATTGTTCATATCCGGCTTCCTTGGCCTTTAGTACAAGCTTTTCTGCTTCTGCCTTATAGTTCTTACAGTCTTTACTGGTATAAACAGCTATGTATTTATATAAGCTGTACTGCCCACCAGCTTTTACCGGTATGTTGATATACCGCGTTACTTTCCGGTCATCACTGCTGACCATCTGATCCGTCTTTCCTGGAAGCTCAATGGCCTCAAACACGACCACCTGATCCTGGTTCTCATGGGTAGTACCCAATGCATACAGGCATTCATTCAAAGAACCGGTATCTACGCTGTCATAGTGAGGACCGTTAATGTCCCAGACATCAGCGTCAATCCCTGTTATAACCTCCACCTCTCCGTCAAAGGAAGGAGTAAGCGTTGTCTTTAAGACGATCAGGTGTTTTTCTTCCATACTTGTAAATCTTTCGGTCTGTAACGATATGTTTCCTTTTTTTGTCTGAAATACAGTCTCACGGCCGAATAGTCCATACCTGTAGTTCAGAGTCATCTTATGGGACATCCAATCCTTTTCAGGCAGGCTATATTCATCCCCTTCTATCAGAAGTCTGGTATATAAACCGTTGGGAGCATTTAGAGGCTCTCTCCAGCCATTTCCTGTCTGATCGTAAATACCTGCAAGATTCACAGCAGGAAACTGTTCTTTTGTGTACTCTTCCAATGTTCCCCTGATTCCCATATAACCATTACCGGTTAGAAATTTATTACCCAGATTGATTGCTTTCCGGGAATCATATCCATTCTCATCGATCTTCCAGCTAATCATGTATCATTCCTCTCAATCTACCGCCCGAGCAGCATAAAATATAGTGAAAGGAGCCGCCATAGGGCGGCTCCTTACCTAACGGATTACAGGAACTACCACTTCTTCCTGACCTATGGTATATTCTTTTTCATAAATCAGGATCTTAATGCCGCTGCCCTTTTTCGAGGATATTCTCATATGATCCTTGTCAATGGCTACGAATAAGATATCTCCTTTCCAATGCACCCGAAAAGAGTATCCTTCCCACTGCTTCGGCAGAGAAGGCGCGAAGGAAAGTTCTTTCCCGTCCGATCTCATTCCTCCGAATCCATATACGATATTCATCCAGGCTGCTGCAATGGAGGTGGTATGCAGGCCTTCCCCCGTATTTCTGTTATAGTTGTCCAGATCCATTCTGGTAGCGAATCCGAAGAATTTATATGCTTCCTCCTCTTTTTTAAGCTGAGAAGCCAAAATGGAGTGTACAGAAGGGGAAAGCGAGCTTTCATGAATACATTTTGGCTCATAGTAATCATAATTACTTTCTAACTGTTCCTTAGTGAAATCTTTATTGTAAAGGAGCATCATCATTAAGACATCTGGCTGCTTTAACATGTTATTCCGGTATATCCTGTCATAGGTCCAGTGGTGATAAAGTGGGAATTCCTCCATAGATATCCGATCGATGTCAATATGTGGAAGATTAAAATATCCCTCGTGCTGTTCAAAAATCCCTGTTTCTTCCTGATAAGGAATGTACATATTTTCTGCTATCATACGAAACTTCTCAATTTCCTTCTCTGTCAGGCCCCGGTCCCGAATGGCAGCATCATAAATTTCAGGTGCCATTTCAGAGCATCTTTTTAATACATCCAAAGTATATTCCAGTGTCTTTTTACCCATATAATTGGTATAGCAGTTATGATTCACCATCATCTGGAACTCATCCGGCCCCATAACTCCATAGAATCCATAACGGATGCCATCGCCGCTCCAATCTCCTCTGGAAGCTAACATTCTGCTGACTTCGATCAGAATCGGAAGACCTTTTTCAAATATAAACTGGTTGTCGCCTGTAATATTTTCATAATGCCAGTAACCGTAAGCTACCGCTGTGGATGCCTGCAGCTGCAGACTTGCATGCTGCCAGAGTGTGCAGCATTCTCTTCCCGTTATCGTAGCTATGGGATAAAAGGCGCCTTCACAGTCAAGATCTTTTGCTCTGTCCATAGCTTCTGAAAGTGTCAGGTAACGGAACTCCAGCAAATGCTTTGCTGCCTGTGGGTTATTAAAGATATAGAAAGGCAGGCAATAAGCTTCTGTATCCCAGAATGTATTGCCGCTGTAAGCTTCTCCTGTCAATCCTTTCGCCCCTATAATCGTTCCTTTATCAGCGCCATGATAAGTCTGATGCATCTGGAATATACAGTATCTGATCCCCTGCTGATTCAGCTCATCTCCCTTTATCTCTATATCAGATTCCTGCCATGCCCTATCCCACCATGCAATTGTTTCACTTTTTAATTTACTATAGGTCAATGCATTTAAAACCGCCGCATTCTCTTCACACTTCTTTTCAAATGCTTTCTTATCAGAATCCGATTTCCCCTTTCGGCTGATATTTCTGATAATTTTGGTAAATTCCAATGTTTTCCCTTCTTCAACCAAAAGTGTGAATCTTCTGATGTATTGCTTCTCTTCCTGTTCATCTTCTTTTTTTATGTAATCGCAAAGAAACTTACAGCTCACCAAAAGAGACTGATCCGTACCGATGGTATTTCCAAGCATACTAATGGTACTTTCATGTGCTGATCCTGACACGACCTTCCACATATTACGCCCTGTCATATGATGGATCTGGGTAAAATCAATACCGGAATGAAGCATTATTTCTCCGGAGAAGTTAAGAGGAGTTATTGTAATTCTCTGAACTGCGGTCTCTGCCTCTTTCATCGACAGAAAGCGTGTGAATTCAAGTTTTATTTCTTTTCCATTTGCTAATACCCATATATAGGATTTGGTCAGAATACCACTTTTTAAATCTAATTCCCTATAGAAGTCTTTAAACTTTACTGTGTTTAAATCTAATAATTCTCCATCTGCTTCGATTCGGGTATATAACCAGTCTGCGGAATTTACAATGAAATCTGTTTTGTCAACAATTCCTTTATAGCTTGATTTCTCAAGCTGTATACTTTCATAAATGCCGTTAAAATAATTTCCGGTGAGGCTGTTGCCGGAATATCCTTCCTCAAAACTGCCCCTGGTCCCCATGTACTCATTACCCAGCGAAAAGATCGATTCAGAAACTAATGCATAATCCTTGTTAAATCCTTCTTCGGTAATTTTCCACGGGTGTACCTTATAATAAATATCAGCTGATTTTGCCATATTCTACCCCTTTATTGCTCCTGCTGCCGCACCTTCTGTTATCTGTTTCTGAAATACTGTAAATAAAATGATAGGAGGTATGATTGAAAATGCTACTGCCCGTAATATTTCTACATCCGTTGCATTGGATGTACGAAACATAAACAGTCTTACCATCACCGTCTCCTTCCCAGACCCGTTAAGTACAAGGTAAGGAAGAAGGAAATCAGACCAGGCTGCATTAATTGCAAAGATAACGACTACCATAACAATGGACTTTGACAGGGGAAGTACGACTCTTGCAAATGTCTTTAAGTAACTGCATCCGTCTAACCTGGCTGCCTCAATTAATTCCTGAGGCAGACTTTCAAAGAACTGTTTCAATAAAATCACATAAAATGCATTGGCTCCAAACGACAGCCAAAGCGGTAGAAAAGATTGATTTAATCCGATTCTGTTAATGTTGACAAATAAAGCGACTACACTGGTTGTAGCAGGAATCAAAAGACTCCACATAACCAGTCCGAAGACGATTTTATGTCCCTTGGGTTTTATAATGCCAAGTACATAAGCGATCAGGCCATTAAAAATAACAGCACTTACAACACTGCCTATTACAGAAATGAAAGAATTAATATAAAACTTACCGAACTTTAAATCATTCCACGTTTTTACATATGTACTAAAATTAAAATTGGAAGGCAGAATTGTTGCGCTTCTTCTAAATTCCTTAATATCCTTAAAGCTCGCCAGGAATACCCAGACAAGGGGAAACAAAGAGGCAATAACAATGCCAATACACAGCAAATAAATAAGGATAAGCAATGTTCTGGTGCGTTTGGAATGAAGGTCATAAAAACGGACGACTCCGTCTTCTTTTCTTCTATAACTGTCAAATAACATTCAAATCCCCCCTAATCTTCTTTTGATGCGGTAAATTTAAAATACATGCCGCTCAGAATGATTAAAACAATGCTCATCATAACGGATAACGCAGCCGCCATCGGATAATTAAAATCCCTGAAGGCATAATTGTATACCAATTGCATAATTGAAATACTTGCATTATTTGGCCCACCATTGGTCATAACCAGTGGTTCATAAATAATCTGAAATACCGCTATAATCTGCAGAATCAATAATGTCTTACCTAGAGCAAAAATGTTTGGAATAGTAATATAGCGCATTCGTTCTAAAATTCCTGCACCATCTATGGTAGCTGCTTCATAAAGTTCAGGGTTAATGTTAGTTATACCTGCCATATAAATAAATGCAGTAGACCCGGCACCTTTCCAAGTCATAACAGCTACAATTAAAGGGATCGTCCACTTTGGATTTGTAAGCCATATCTGCGGTGCTATCCCGATTTTCTCTAAAATAATGTTTAAAACTCCGGTATTGCCGGGACGGAAAAAGAACCCCCACATCAAAACCATGGCAAGACCCGGCATGACATTCGGAAAATATATGCCAACTCGGAAAAAGCTCTTAAAAAATGTTGTTTCTGTTATTAGAATTGCCAGTACGATAGGTACAAAGAACCCGATAATTATGGACCATAAAATATAGACAAATGTATTGGAAAAAGCCGCAAGAAAGTCCGGGTGTTTCAAAACTTTTGCATAATTTTGAAGGCCTACAAACTCCTGGAGACGAATCCCTTTCGCGGTATAAAGAGAGAGTCGGATGCTTTCAATCAATGGCTCCCATACGAAAAATGCAAATAGCAGGATTGTAGGCAGCATGATAAACCATCCTGTCAGATCTCTTTTTTTAAATCCTGTCCGCCTTGTCTTATTTGCCGGATTATGCTTAGTTTCAGCCACGTTATCTTCCCTCCTTATGTTCTAAATGTCTTATCAAAGCTGATGGGCATCTTGCAAAAGATCCCCATCAGCCTATTTGCTATATTTATTTGTTGACCTTTTGGTCTAACATCTCTTGATAATTATCGTTTGCTGTTTTCATAAGTGCAGGAATATCCGCATTCTTATCTGTGATAACTGCCTGAAGAACTTTTGTGAGTTCCGCATATAGATCCTGTGCAGAACCGGGTTCTTCTGCTCTTAAATTGCCATTTGTTTTGATAAGATTAAAATAGTCGTTATAAAGCTTCATATCAACGTTACTGTATTCTTCTGTTACTGCCTTTTCCGCATCCAGAACTTTCTGATCTACCCAGCAGGGGAAACGAGGAATTACAGGTACATTGTTATTAACTTTGTTCTGATCATCCGCTTTCATGCCGGCAATCGCTACCTCTGTGGCAACTGGCGCTTTCCCCATAATCTCAAGGTAATCAAGCGCTGCATTAATCTGTTCCGGTGTTGCGTCTTTTGAGAACATATATGGAGTACCACCAGATAAGGAGTACTGTCCTTTCGGCCCTGCAGGAATAGGAACGATAGATAACTTATCAACAGGAAGACCATTAACCTGTGTAGGCTGGTTTACTGCATCGTTTGCCGCCATATACATAGCAGCTGTTCCGGTTCCCAATGCACCAAAACCCGTTCCCCAATCTTCATTGGTAGGATCGGCAGTAAGTACGTCATAATCCCATTTTAAAGATTTTACATAATCCATAGCAGCAATTGCTTCAGGACTGTTTACATTCGCAACATATTTTCCGTCTTTTTCAAGTGTAAACGTTGCACCAAATCCCCAAGCAATGTTGCTGAAGTGCCAGCCGCCTGCTCCGTCTTTCGCTAAAAGGCAAAAACCGGCCTGACCTGTCTTATCTTTGATTGTCTTAGCTGTCTCAGCAAGTTCAGCCCAAGTCTTGGGATACTGGGGATATCCATTGGCATCAATCAAGCCGGCTTCTTCAAAAAGCTCAACATTAAGCATCAAACCAAGTGCGTATCCATCACGGGGAAGTCCATAGATCCTGCCATCTTTGGAAAGCATATCACGGATAGAAGGATTCATTGCTGTGTCCCAGCCTCTGGCCTTTAATTCATCCGTTATGTCAGCCACAAAACCTCCATTAATTAACTTCTGCGGCTCTGTAAACCATGTATCAAAAATAGTAGGCAGGTTTCCTGATTCTGCTAAGGATACGAATGTATCCGTCGCGTATTTGTAATATGCAGGAATCACTTCTACGTTAGGGTGCTTCTCATTGAAGGTTTTTACATATCCTTCATGAAGCTTAACATCGTCAGTTAATGTATCTTCCGGCCAGATACCAAGCTTAATCTGGAATTTTTCAGCAGGCGCCGCCGCAGGTACCCCTGCAGTCACTCCCTCTGTAGTTGCTCCCACTGCAGATGTTTCGTTTTTTTTGCATCCAACTAACGTTGTTGCGACTAGCAGTATACATATGAGCATACTGACAAGCCTTTTCATTTTTTTCATAAATCTTCCCCTTCCTTTGATATGTTTCTATATAGTTTTACGTTAAACTTACCCCGCAGCATGTTATGTATTGTTGATTTAACGTTAAACCTATTATAGCAGTTGTGTATTTTGATGTCAATGAGTTTTATTTATTATTTATTATTGTGTATATTGCATTAAACGACATAATATTTATTATTATCAACTTCATATTTCTGATTTTAACTACTGATTTTAGCTTGATTTAGTAACATAAAACCTAATGAGGATATATTTCAATTTGTCATGCAATCTTTTTCATAAAAACCTATGTTCTTGTAGAAATATGGAAAATTATGATATATAATTATGAGTACTACTTATGATAGGGGATTGAGATATGGAAGAATATTTTTTGTTTTTAGATGAGGTAAAACCAAATGCTTTCGGCGATTATTTCGCATTGGGTGGATATGCAATAAGTAAAACTGATTATGAAAATATTTTACTTCCAAAACTGACAACAATAAAGAAAGATTTAATGCCAGATCCTAATTTACCTCTACATATGTACGATATGCGTAAAAACAGAAATGGTTTCGAATTTTTGGCAGATAACAGTATAAGAACTGAATTATTTTCAAGAATTAAAGCTTTAATAAAGGAATTAAATATATCAGTCTTCGTTTCATCTATTAATACAAAAAAATATAATAAGATGTATAATGGTTGCTCAAATGATATATATAATATTTCTTTACAAATAATACTTGAAAATTTTGTTCACTTTTTAAACGAAAATAATTCTATAGGATCATTTTATATTGAATCTAGAAATTCAATTGAAAATAAGTTTTTACAAATTTGTTATTATCGTTTATTGACCGGAGGAACATTGTATATAAACTCTGATACGATCATTAAAAGATTATCTGTATTAAGTTTCCCCTTAAAATCTGACAACAATATCGGAGTACAACTCGCCGATTTTGTACCAATATCATTTATTAGAAATCAAATTGGCAGCAAGGATCAATATGGATTGTATGCAATATTTGAAGAAAAACTTTATAAAGGATTTGAAAATAGTATGAGTCAAAGATTTGGATTTAAAAAATTATTAGAATAAACTATTTGACAGAAATGGCATTTTATGGTAGATTAATTTTAGATTAATGTACTAAGGAGTATCCATTTCTACATTAGCCTTGCAAGAGGGTAAAGGGTGTAACCGTGACTTTTGCATATTTTAGATTAACAGTACATATATTAATAATAGGTCAAAGGGTGTAACCGTGCGACTTAGCGAAAGCGATAAAAAAGGATATCATTGTCTTGGGTGTAACCGAGGATTATGATTATCCTTTTTTATATGTAATAAGACTACGATGGTCGTCTATAGCATCGTAATTCTATATTAAAACAACAGCCAGAATACTTATTCTTATATAATCGATCAGAGCTACTCTCCTTTACACTTATATAAAATCAAGTAGAACCAACATAGAATATAGGGTTTGCTATATTCTATGTACTCGCTTTAATGCGACTATAAGATGATTATTTGTTTTATCGGGTGGCTTATTTCATAATATTATTATATTTAATTAAATGAAACAGGTACAATAAAATCTAAAAGTAAAAGTAGATATTGTGCATTTTTTATGAATTACAAACAAATAAAATTTTACTTTATGAATTAAAGAAGATATAAATTACTGGTTGACAAATGAAAAACACGTAGTATAATGACTCTTAATTGAATAATATCTTCAGGGCAGGGTTCAATTCCCTACCGGTGGTAAAGCCCACGAGCCGCAAGGCATGATTCGGTGTGATTCCGAAGCCGACAGTATAGTCTGGATAAAAGAAGATGATAAGTCACAGTATTTCTGTGTATATGTAAATTCGCTCTGGAACCATTTTTTTGTTCCAGAGTTTTTTTTATTGTAAAATATACCCATCTGTGCACGTGATTTTTATATGCCCTGAACAACTTTGTTCAAGGCATTTTGTTTTTTGGAGGTGTTGTATGACTGATACGGAATACATGAGAATTGCCTTACAGCTTGCAAAGAAAGGATGTGGTTTTACAAGTCCAAATCCCATGGTGGGGGCGGTGATTGTGAAAGACGGTGAGATCATCGGACAGGGATATCACCAGAAATACGGGGAACTTCATGCGGAACGCAATGCTCTGGCTAACTGCAAAACATCGCCGGCAGGGGCGGCCATGTATGTGACTCTGGAACCTTGCTGCCATTCTGGCATGACGCCCCCCTGCACCGATGCGATTTTAGAGAGTGGTATCCGCCGTGTGGTAATCGGCTCCTGTGACCCGAACCCACTGGTAGGGGGGAAAGGCATTGAGCTGTTACGTTCCTGTGGAATTGAAGTCACAAAAGGAGTACTAAAAGATGAATGCGATGCACTAAACCAAATTTTCTTTCACTACATCCAAAACGGAACCCCTTATGTGATCATGAAGTACGCCATGACACTGGATGGGAAAATTGCAACACGCACCGGAAAATCCCAATGGATTACCGGTGAAGCGGCGCGAAGACGGGTTCATGAGGACCGGCACCGCTATTCTGCCATTATGGCAGGGGTTGGTACTGTCCTTGCGGACGACCCGCTGTTGACCTGTCGGCTGGAGAACAGCAGAAATCCGCTCCGCATTGTCTGTGATACCCATCTAAAAACGCCTTTAAATGCAAAGCTTGTTACCACCACCGGAATTGCTGCCACTCTCCTTGCTACGGCAAATACGGATCAAGAAAAGCATCGCCCGTATCTGGAAGCAGGCTGTGACATCCTGGTACTCCCTCAAAAAGAAGGACATATTGATTTGAACTGCCTTATGACAGCTCTGGGTGAAAGAAACATTGACAGTGTGATACTAGAAGGAGGCGGTATGTTAAACTGGTCTGCCCTGCAATGCGGAATCGTCAACAAAGTACAGACCTACATTGCCCCTAAATTGTTTGGAGGCTGCGGAAAAACCCCAGTAATGGGCTTTGGCATAGATAGCCCTGACCAGGCTTTTCATTTAAGCAAGCCGGCAATCTCATGGTTTGAGGAAGATATTTTATTGGAAAGTGAGGTAATCAGGTGTTCACAGGTATCATAGAAGAAATCGGCAAAATACAAACCGTCCGCAAAGGTGCAGCGTCCTCTTCTATCTCTGTTCAGGCAAAGAAAGTCATGCAGGATGTCCACATAGGGGACAGCATCGCGGTCAACGGTGTATGTCTCACGGTTACAGCCTTTTCTCAGGGCGGATTTACTGCCGATGTTATGCACGAAACCTTTAACCGCTCCTCTCTTGGAAGCTTACAAACGGGAAGCCCTGTCAATCTGGAACGTGCAATGCCGTCAAACGGAAGATTTGGGGGACATATTGTTTCAGGCCATATCGATGGCACCGGAACGGTTTCTGCCATTCAAAAAGATGATAATGCCGTTTGGTACACGATCAAAACCGCCCCTGGCATTCTGCGGTACATCGTTGAAAAGGGTTCTGTGGCTATCGACGGAATCAGCCTTACAGTAGCAGCTGTTGAAAGGGACTGCTTCCGCGTTTCTATCATCCCCCATACTGCATCAATCACTACGTTGTCAAACAGACGTGTCGGTGATACGGTCAATCTTGAGAATGACTGTATCGGTAAATATGTGGAACGGCTGATGGGCATTCAGCAATCCAAACATAATATCACCACCGACTTTCTAACAAAATATGGATTTTAGGAGGAATCATAATGGTTCAATATAACACCATCGAAGAGGCACTTGATGATCTTCAGCAAGGAAAAATTGTTCTGGTAACAGACGATGAAGATCGGGAAAATGAAGGAGATTTTATTTGTGCCGCTGAGTTTGCTACCACGGAAAATGTGAATTTTATGGCAATCCATGGCAAAGGTCTCATTTGCATGCCAATGGGCGCAGAGCTTTGTAAAAAACTGAAGCTCCCTCAAATGGTCTCTGATAACAACGATAACCACGAGACAGCCTTTACCGTATCCATCGATCATGTCGATACCTCCACCGGAATTTCAGCAGCAGAACGAAGTCTTACTGCCATGAAATGCGTGGACGACAACGCAAGGCCGGAAGATTTTCGCCGTCCTGGTCATATGTTCCCTCTTCTGGCAAGAAAAAACGGCGTTCTGGAGCGAAACGGACATACCGAAGCTACGGTTGATCTCATGCGGCTGGCCGGCTTAAAGGAATGCGGTTTGTGCTGTGAGATCATGCAAGAGGACGGAACCATGATGCGCACACCGCAATTGATCGCACTGGCAGAAACGTGGGGACTTAAGATAATTACCATAAAAGCCCTACAGGAATACCGCAAAAGAAAAGATAAGCTTGTTGAACAGGCCACCTGCGCTGATCTTCCGACAAAATACGGTAATTTCAAGGTTTATGGGTACATCAATAAGTTAAATGGCGAGCATCATGTGGCACTTGTAAAGGGTGAGATCGGTGACGGTCAAAATCTTTTATGCCGTGTTCATTCCGAATGCCTCACCGGCGACGCGTTCGGCTCCGAGCGTTGTGATTGCGGCCAGCAGTTTGCGGCAGCCATGACACAAATAGAGAAGGAAGGCCGCGGAATTCTGCTTTATATGCGTCAGGAAGGCCGGGGGATTGGACTGATCAATAAACTGCGGGCCTATGCCCTTCAGGATAAGGGTATGGATACTCTGGAGGCTAATCTCGCCCTTGGTTTTGACGGGGATATGCGGGAGTATTTTATCGGTGCGCAGATTCTGCGTGACCTTGGAGTAAAGACATTGCGCCTGCTCACGAACAATCCGGACAAAGTCTATCAGCTTTCCGGCTTTGGGATAGAGATTACTGAGCGAATCCCCATCCAGATGGATGCAAATGCAAATGATCTGTTTTATCTAAAAACCAAGCAGGAAAAAATGGGCCATATATTGAACTATTAATACATTTCTAAAGGAGAGCTTACAATGAAAACATTTGAAGGAAAACTCGTACCAAAGGATATTAAAATCGGCATTGTTGCTGCACGTTTCAATGAATTCATAACCGGAAAATTGTTAAGCGGTGCCTTGGATGGATTAAAGCGCCATGAGGTCAGTGATGAGAGCATTGATATCGCATGGGTTCCTGGAGCCTTTGAGATTCCGCTAATTGCCTCTAAAATGGCAAAAAGCGGGAAATATGATGCGGTGATCTGCCTTGGTGCCGTCATTCGCGGCAGCACATCTCACTACGATTATGTGTGCAGTGAGGTGTCCAAAGGCATTGCCAGTATCTCCTTAAGCAGTGATATTCCCGTGATGTTTGGTGTGCTGACCACAGAAAACATCGAGCAGGCCATTGAGCGTGCAGGCACCAAAGCCGGCAACAAAGGCTTTGACTGTGCGGTCGGAGCCATTGAAATGGTCAACCTCATCCGCGAGATTGATGCCCGTTAAGATCAGGCTGATCCATTCCATAGAACATGGGGCGGGTAAATACACTGATTCCTAACATGATCAAGGCAGCTGTATAAAAAGGAAGGTATGTACTGCTTCCTATCTTATCAAATACAATACCATAGAGGAACTGTCCAAGAGGATTCGTACACATACAAATACACATAACACAAGAAATGACTTTCCCGGTTAATTCTTTTGGTGTTAATATCTGCAGATATGTCATCACCTGTATTTGGAATAATGTTGACAATACCAACATCAGAGAACATCCCATAAGCAAAACGGTATAAATCGTCATCGGCCCTTTTAGAACCTGAAGTGCAACCCCTCCTAAAAGAATAGAAAGTGCACAGCCCATTAAGAGGAATGGACTCGTCTTTGATTTTAGTTTTTTAGAAAATACTCCGGCGAGCAGACCTCCTAATATGCATCCGGCAGCGATGATACCCTGTGCAAATCCGTATAACCGATTGGCAGTATTAGGGGAAAAACCCAGATGCTGTGTAATCAGAACTGGGACCCCTATTAAAACCAGAGAAGTCAAAAAAAGATTGATCGAAGCAAAAATTAATGACAGCTTCCACAAAATCGGCTGCTCCTGAAACATAAAACCAAAACTTTCTTTTAAGTCGTTGAAACCGGTAATGATTATATTTCCTTCTGCCTGCCTTTTTTCAAAAGGAATATGGATAAAGATTTCCATTACGGCAGCCACGAAAAAGCAGCCGATACTTACATATAGAATCGGCGCTAACCCAACCATAGAAAATAATATTCCGCCAATTACCGGCCCAACCATACCGGCCAGTGAGCTTATTAAATCAACAATGGAATTGGCCTGCATAATATTTTCTGTATCCACCAGAATAGGTACGCTTGCCTTTACCGCCGGTTGATATGCGCCCTGTATACCGTACAGGATTATCATTGTAATTGTCATAAGCGGAACAACATCTATCTTCCCTACCATCAGACAAAACAGGGTAATAAGCAGTGCTGTGCTAAAATCCAGAATTACCATGATGTTTCTTTTGTTCACACGGTCAGCAATGATTCCTCCTATGGGAAACAGGATAAGCATAGGAATAAAAGAGCTGGCCAGAATAGTCCCGAACAAAACAGACGAGCCCGTTTGATTTAACAGATAAAGAGGAAGCGCATACCTTAGAATCTGATTTCCAAACAAGGAAATGATCTGACCGATTGCTACAAGTATAAAATCTTTTGATAATATGGCTTTCGTTTGCATAATAATTTATTCTCCTTTCGCGGCACTTTTTGTGTCCTTGGAAACATACTTTATCACTTTTTTGTGTCCTTGTCAACAAAAAACAGCAATAAAAAATGCAGCCCGCTCTCAATAGAGTTGGGCTGCATGTAGTTTTATTATGGCACAATTATAATTTATCAAAGCTTTCCGACTTAAGATCTACTCCCAGTTTATTTATTTCTGCATCCAAATGCTTATTATATTTTTCCGCAAAACCAATCATACTGTCTAATTGCTTTTCCGATATATGTTCAAATACCGCCTTATCCCGATCCTGGAACTCTTTGTGCAGTTTCTCATGGACTTTGTAAATTGCATTTCCTTGTTCCGTAAGCCTAAAATAAATTTCTTTCTTGTTATCCGGCTTCTGATAACTATCAATAAGGCCTTTTTCTATGAGCTTTTTCGTTATTTTACTTATGGCGCTCCTGGTCATATAAAAGGTCTCTGCAAGCTTTGTCACGTTGGAATCTTCACTTTTTCCGATGTATTCAATGCAATGGATTTCAGAAGGCTTATATTCTTTAAGGCTTTCTTTCATCTTATACGCATCAAGCCAAATCTTCTTATTAAATAAGTCCCAGAATTCCGCTAAGACCTGTTCTTCTTTATTCATGGCCTATCCTCCCACCCGTTGGTGTATTAACAATATTATACTGAATATGTGTTTCTATTTCAACATAATTTCATTTAACAGTCCTTCAAACCATTCAACATTTACTAAATGGTGAGCAAGTGAATTTTTCAACATATGTTTAAAATAGGCAGGATTCTTATAATCTTGTTCAAGGGATTTTTTTAATAAAGTGATCTTCTCTCTCGTTTGCATAATCTGTATTTCTATTAATTGAATAAAATCCTCTGTCTTATATTCATTGGCAAACAACATCGTAGTATAAAATGATAAATTTACATACTCTGTTTTCGAACCATACTGAAACATTAATTTTTCAAATTCTTTATTTCCCAGTTCAGTAATAATATAATTATGGGTTTCTCTGGTGCGATCGCCCTTGTCAATATCAACTTGTTTAATAAGTTGTTTTTCTTCTAATTGCTGAAGATTGTAATAAAAGGATCCTTTCGTAAAGTTCACGATATATTTGTAATGATTATCTTCCATTAGAGCTAATAGTTCGTAACCATAAGAACCTGGGTTTTGCTTTAACAAGCCTAATATTAACAGCGGAATCAAAAAATTTGCCTCCTCATAAAAAAGTTAATCATTACTGATTTGTGTGATTTGAGATTGGAATTCCTCAAACGATATTTTTCCTAATGCAAAATCCTTGCTTTTGATATAGATCCTTTCAGCTTTTGTATGAGTCCTGGTGTCGATTCGTTTTATCAGCTCATTCTCATTCACCAATGGCTCCATGATATGCTGCCTTTTATCAAATGCTTCAAAATATCTTAGACCAAATTTTCTTTGCGAAACTGCATCAATATGGATCCCATCCGGATTAGAAGTTAAACCTTCAGCAGTAACAAAGTAACAGTTGTCTTGCTCAAAGGCAAATTTCTGCAACTCTTGATTGATATAATGATATTCTGTGCAGCTTTTTCCAAACCCTTCTTTGCCCAAGAAATCTCCTAACCCGCCTATGATCAGAGGAATATTGGGAGAATTCAATTCTTTCCTAAGAGTTTCAATGATTAAAAGTAATTTTTTATAATAAACGTTGTAATTCCCGTTGTTACTGTCACTTTCACCCTGATGCCATAAAATTCCCGTCAGCTCACTATTCTGGATTGCAAATTTAGCTTCATTCACCGCATGTTTAAAAAGTACCCCATCGATAGCCCACTCATCAAGGGTGCTTCCGCCTTCCGCGCAAGGAATCAATCCAATGATATCCATCTCATTGATCTGGCACCATGCGTCTGCAAAGGATGCTGCAAGGCTTATTCCTGAAACAGGACGGTCATAATTGATGGGTTCCGTCATCATCTGCCATCTGCCATTGCGCTGCATCTGTATTCTTTCACTATAAATAGGGGATACTTCGTCAATAAATCCCCGGCCAGCCATATTAGACTGTCCTAGCATTAAAAATGATTTAACCATTTTTTTACCCTCTTTTTCAGTATCGTACGATAGCAATTTAATCGAATTCATTTATACATTTTTATCTTAGTCTAATTAGACTATATTGTCAACTTATATTGCAATAATGGAAGAACTCTACGGAGCGTTTATTGAAAAGCCAAAAATCTAGGACTACAATAGTTCGTGGGGAGAGAATTTCATTGAAAAGGAGAATATGAATATGGATAAAATTAAAATAGATAAATTTCTTGATGATCAGGGTAAAATTTCGCAATTACCACAAAAACAATCCGTCAGAGTTGCGACCCTTAGCTATCTGGCGGAAAAATTTAAATCAAACCGCAATTATACAGAAAAAGAAGTAAACTCCATCTGTGAAGAATGGCATACTTTCGGAGATTATTTCATACTCAGGCGGGAACTTATTGATAATGGTTTATTATGCCGTGAGCCAAACGGATCACGTTATTGGAAACCAAAGACCGATCTGCCGAATAAAACAGATAAAGAATTACGATTAAATACTGCATTTCATCCCATTGATTTTGATAACTGGGATAGGAAACAATATTTCTATTATTTCACGAAAATGTTACCTACCGGGTTTTCCATTAGTGTGGAAGCAGACATAACCAACACCTACAACATGATGAAAAAGCAAAACAAAAAGTTCTTCCCTGCTTATTTATATCTGGCGTCAAAACTAATCGCTGAGCAGCAGGAATTTCGTATTTCCAAGTTAAATGAACAGCTGGGTTATTATGAGATTTTGCATCCCTCATATGCATGCTTCCATCAAGATGACAAGACGATGTCAAATATGTGGACGGAGTATGACCCGAATTTCGAGGTTTTCTATCATAATTACATGGAGGATCAAGATAAATATGCAGATAACCATGGGATATTGGCTAAGCCTGATACTCCACCGCAGAATAGCTTTATGATAGGTATGCTGCCATGGATAAAATTTACTAGCTACACACCGGTACCTTATGCCGATATCAACAATTATTTTCCGGTAATACAGGCAGGGCAATTTTTTGATAGAGAGGGTAAAAAATTTATGCCTCTTTCTATTACCGTTCACCACGCTGTGGCTGACGGTTATCATGTGGGGCTGTTTTTAGAAAAGTTCAAGACTGGTATCGCTGACCCTGAGAGCTGGGCATAACTGCTATCACTCTCCTTTTTCATAGTATCTAACCTAAAAGTGCATACTTGCTAATATAATGATCCTATCATAATATTATAAATATAAATGACAAGGAGGATAATTCAATGAAAAGAGAGATTGAAGTATTTGATTATACAAATGAGATCATGAAAGCGCTAAAAACAGGCGTTTTGCTGACTACAAAGACAGATGACAAGGTGAATTCCATGACAATTTCCTGGGGTACTCTGGGAATTGAATGGTCAAAACCGATCTTTACTGTTTTCGTTAGAGAGAATCGCTTTACAAAACTTCAGCTGGAAAAGAATCCGGAATTCACGATAAATATACCATACGGCGATTTTAACAAAAAGATCCTGGGGGTTTGCGGGACAAAATCCGGTCATTCCATTGATAAAATTAAAGAACTTAACCTGACGCTTGAAACACCCAATGCTATTTCTGTTCCGGCTATTAAGGAACTTCCTTTAACGCTTGAGTGCAGGGTTGTATATAAGCAAAAGCAAGATGAGCATGAAATTACCGAAGAATACAGAAACGCATTTTACCCACAGGATGTAGATAGTTCATTCCACGGCGCAAACAAAGATTTTCATACCGCTTATTACGGTGAGATTCTAAGTGCATATATCATCGAATAATATCACTATCAGGCCTGTTTTTGTTCGTATGGGGCCAATAGTATATAGCTTTTAAGCATAACTAAAACCTCCTGTCGTATTCTAATCCTACGACAAGAGGTCTTTTTTGGGGCAATAGCCTGTTTTATTTAGAATCAAAATTTATTGTAATGAAGCTTTTGATATAGCAGTGTACTTTCTTCATATGGCTTTTTCTCCTCTGCAGGATAGCCAATGGCAATCATACATTCAACACGATATTGCTCAGGTATTTCCAGCACTTCTCTTATATAATCTCCTGCTGTCTCCTGCTCTGTATGGAATCTTTCTCTTACTTGAATCCAACACGACCCAAGATCTAAATCCTGTACCGTTAATTGAATAATCGTTGCCGCTATGGATGTATCTTCGATCCACGCATCACTTGAAGTTTTATCCGCTAATACTACGATTGCCAAAGGAGCACCTGATAAAAACTGAGAAGCCGGTCCTCTGCAAAGAGAGAGCTGGCGGATTAACACCGCATCGGTGACGGCGATAAACTGCCAGGGCCTGATGGACCGGGATGATGGAGACAGAAGGGCACTTTTAAGAATTACATCGATTTTTTCTTTTTCAACTTCCTTGTTTTGAAACTTTCTAATGCTTCTCCTTGATTTTAAAATGTCGAATAACATAAATTGCTCCTTTCTATGTTCTTTGCGGGTGGTTACCTTAATTTTATCCTTAGAAATAAAGAAAGTCAATGATACAAACACCTCCTATACTGCCATACTAATGTACTCTTAGTATGTCCATTGCCTGCAATCTCCTAAGTAAATCTTCTCTCCCCGTATCCTGCGTTTCAAAGCAGGTGGGTTACCTTAACTGCAGTAAATTCATTACGATATTTCAGCTCACTACGGTATGACTCCGCTCAAGTACCGGAATTCCTTATCAGAGGCAACTTCAAATAATGAAGCGGAGTAACGTGGTACAGTGAAACAAAAAAGCTTTTAAATGCAAAAATTTATGGAATTAAATTTACATATCCCAATAATAAGATATAATAAAATAAGGAAAATTTGAAAGGAGTAACACTATGAATACCGCAGATTACTTTATTAAGAACTTGAACATGACACCGCATCCGGAAGGCGGATTTTATAAGGAGATTTATGCGTCCGAAGAAAATATAACCTCAAATGATTTAAAGGTTGACTTTGAGGGATCACGAATCCTTTGGACAAGTATTTATTTTTTACTTAGGGACGGAGAAGTATCTAATTTTCACAGACTTAAATCTGATGAAATGTGGTACTATCATTCAGGTTCTCCGCTGACGATTTATATGATTAGCCCAGAAGGAGAGTTAATTACTGAACAGCTTGGCCTTGACATCGAACATGGTGAAAAGCCTCAAATATTAGTACCGAAAAATTATATATTTGGTTCCGCTATGAATCATGAAGGATATGCTTTGGTTGGCTGCATGGTATCGCCAGGATTTGAATTTAGAGATTTTGAGTTATTTAAAAGAAATGAGCTGATTGCAAAATATCCCCAGCACCAGCAGATCATTCATAAACTGACTATTGATTAATAATTGTTTAAGAGGATACTCCAAGGTTATCTTTGGAGTATCCTCTTTATTTGGCACCTAATTTCTATCCTTTAGCATATGGTTAACGATAACGATGACAAAAGCGGCAAGCAGTGAATTAAGAAAGCCGCCCATACTGATACCTGTTACAAAATGATCTGCAATCATGATCGTCCAGGCATTTACAATAAAGCTGAATAATCCTAAGGTCAGCAAGCTGACCGGTAATGTAATCAATAACAGAATCGGCTTTAATATAAAGTTTACCACTAACAGCACCAATCCCATAATAAGAAGCGCTGAGATACTGCCAATATAAATCGAGGGTATTACCAATGACAGCAGATATATTGCTATTATGATAGATATATATTTTATGAACAGTTTCGACATTATTACCTCCAATTGACATGCTCTACCTGATTTTAATTAAAACTTTGACTTCGTCAGTTGTAATATCGACAAGATCATATGGTTCATCCCCAGCCAAAGAATCCAGTATTTTTTTAGTCATGATAACAAGTTCTTTTACTGAATACATGGTAATTGAGGCGGACGAACCCGGATCAGGTACTTTCGGTATAAAAATACATGTGGCTGTCAATAAGTCCTGAAAACAGTCCAATAATTCCTGAAAGATATACAAGGGGATTGGAAAGGGAATACGTATGAACCTTCTGTTCTCAATCCGGAGCTTAATCCACAGAAAACGACAGCCCCTAATCGACATAAACTCTTACCTTTACCATTGAATTGTGGCTTTCATCCCAAGCTTCTACATCAACGATATTCGGGTCATCCAGGGAACCATTTATGATTTCCTCAATAATCTTTGCAAAATCTATGCTGGAAATATCGATCCCCTTTGCTTCCATCTCTCTTCTGGCATCCGCAGGAACCATAGTAGTCATCTTATCAGCAATTTCACTGATCGTGGTCAGCAGGCGTAACGGTATATTTACATTTACATTAACGGAATTGTTATCCGACGTAACCTTTACCTTAAGGAACTTATAATTTCGTTTTGCAGTTGTTACGATTTCACCCTTTTGAATCGGTTCTGTTACTTTTGTCGCATTCAGGGCTTCCAAAAGTTCCATCCCTTCGGCAGCGGTAATCTGCCCTTTTTCTATCATTTCCAGTATTTTCTGCTGTTCACTCATTGACTGACCCTCCTATAATTATAGATTTTTAATCCGTTCCGTTGCTTCTTTCGGGGAGATTTCTCCCTTCGATAATTGATCAAGAATTTCATTTCTGGCGGCTGTTTTATCTTCACTTTCCTTAACCAACTCTTTTGATGATACTTCATACCCAAGACCTCTTATGACTGAATCCAGTTTACCACGGACCGTAGGATAAGAGATACCCAGCTCTTTCTCAACATCCTTGATATTACCGCGACATCTTATGAATACTTTGACAAACTCGAGATCTTCTCCTGGAAGACGACAAAATTCGCAAGGCTGGAAATCGCCTTCAATGGCTGTAGAGCACCTGGGACAGCTTAGCTTGGTTATGGAAAGCTTCTCACCGCATACGGGACATTTACCCGGAGCTTTGTATTTCATATTTTCACCTTCCTGATGTAGTATTTGATTATAATATACGACCGAAAATTAAATATGTCAATAGAAATATCAATAATATTAATAATAATATTAAAATAATTTATTTATGTGTTAAATATATTGAATCACCCTTTTAAATATATTAATTAATCCTGCCCATTTGATAATAAAAATCCACCATATGCTCTTTCTTGTCATTTTTTTCCTTAGATACTCTATAATTCTTTAAACTTATTGAATATCACTTGATCATCTACTGTTAGATTATGTGTTTATGCAGTCAATCTTGCCTTTAACCGCCTTTCTAAACATAATATCCGGGGTTCTGGGATCAATATGCTTTTATTGCACCTGTTCGCTCATGTTGCTTTAGATTATGCTTTCTGCATCTTTGTAAAAAGAGGCTAAGTTTACAGGTCCATAAAGCAGACCTAAAAACTTAGCCTCTTGATTTTTGTAAGCTATATCTTGAAATGAATCCTCATTATTTCTGTATACATTTTACGACCTTTTAGTGCTCTTATTTGACAGCAATTTATCCAAATATATAGATTTAAACTGTTTGCTGGCCATTACCTGGTTTAATGGGGGTAATTTAAGAATAACACCAAGTACTGCTGCCATCGCACGATGATTGGCAAATGCCTGATTATCAAATATGAGATTTTGGAGAGTTCCCTTTTCGATTGCTTGCAGCACAAACCTATGGGTACTATTAACCGGTGTAATGACTTGTACCTCTCTTCGCACTAATTCAATGGCATTTTTAGGACAGCTTTGCACACATACACCACAGCCAAGACATACCTCCTCGTCCACCTGAGCGATTGCTTTCCCCTCTTTGCTTTTTTGTATGGATATCGCCAATACCGGACATACCTTTGCGCATTTACCACATCCTATACATTGTTCTGAAATCTTAGGTATATAATTTGTAGTTGCCACAGGCTGCATTGGACTGAATTTTCTTGCTGCCTGCAGGGCTTCGCAGCAGCAACCGCAGCAATTGCAGATAAAAGCCGGGGCTTCACGAACATTTTCACCAATTTGAACCAGATTCGCTGAATAAGAACGCTCCAATACATCCATTGCTTCTTTCTTATCAATTAATCTTGCATGCTGCCCATTTTCTGCAAGAGAACGGGCCACATTTCCAAGAGTGAGGCAAACATCTAACGGAGCATTTATTTCACATGGGTGGCCTGCATGCAGCATCTTATGCCTGCAATAACAGGTTCCAAGGCCTATATAATCTGCATCTTCAATAATATGGCTGGCTCTTTCATAATCCAAAATATGAATTGTGTTTTCACTTGTCAGAACCGGCTCCTGAACATAGACTCGTCCAAGATACGTCTCTGTTGCAAAAAATAAATCCTTAACAAAATCTTCCTCTACATTCATGTATTGATAATACAATTCACTTAAATATTTCTGATCAATATCGCCTCTTGTACGCATCAATGCAAATTCAATGAATCCGGCCATTGGCGGCGGCATTACAAATTGACGTACCCCATTATAAAATGAATCCACAAGTAATGCTTTCTCACAAAGATGCTCTAAAAAAGCTTCTGCTTTCCATTCACTGGTGTTCCAGATTTTAGCTGCTTTTTTTGCTGTAAATGGACGAACCGGCAATAATGCGACCCATTTGGCTTCTTTTTCTGTATATAAAACTTGCAAAATTTTATACAGGCTTTCCGTTGGCGGAGCCCCTTGTGTAAACCAATTGATTCTTTCTTCTAAATTCTTATAGGCATCTTTGCTTGTAATATGTCCCATGGATTCACCTTCCTAATATAAAGTATGGATCGTGTTATATCTGATTTTAATCCTCTTTAATCAGTGCGTACATTTTCATATCGAGAATAACCCCATTTTTTACTGCATTCTTTCTCAGGATACCTTCACACTGGAAACCTGCCTTTTCAAGAATATGGCAAGATGCCGTATTATAAGCAAAGGGTTCTGCAAAAATCCTTATGATATCCGTATGTTCGAAAATATACTTACAGGTCTGCTTCACTGCATTTGTACCAATTCCTTTGCCCCAATAGGATTCTGCTATATAATAACCCATTTCAGCACTTCTGAAATGAATGTTGTTACAGCGGAACACTCCAATGCTTCCAATCGCTTTATCATCTACCGTAATTGCAAAAGTGTATGTCTCATCCTTGTCCGCCGACAACATAGAGGTAATGTATTCTTTCGCATCTTCAACGGTATAGGGATAAGGTATCCCATCTCTTAGATTATCCTGGATTTTCTTGTTGTTTATCACTGATGCTAAATTTTCGGCATCCTCTATCTGCCATTCCCGTATTTTACACTCCATTTAAATATCTCCCTTCCAATTGGAATTCAACTCAGAAAAGATGCTTCATTATGAACTCCTTTATTCATGCAAATCATCTCAAGCTCATTATACAATATCTCTGCCTTTTATTTCCACTCCTAAAAATCTGATTCCAACACATAATTAGGATTATGCTGGGTTATGTGGAAAGTAAATTTCTACAAAGTACTCATGTTCCATACTTTTATGAGGCAACGCAAATCGAAATTTAATTAACAGAACGGTATCGCGCAAATTAAAATGACGACATAATTCATATAGGTATTCCATTAAATCTTTTTGAGTTCCCCAAAATGAAATGCTTCCGTAACAACCGGCTATGTGATGTCGTGATACAAAATCAGATTTTGATGCAAATTCTAAACTCCTTTGCAATATGTTCGTATTTATCATATTGTCAAGAACGGAAAGCCCGATTGTCTCGCCGTTTTCTACAATTATTCCATTTACCTCAACATAATAACAGAACCATTGCTCAAACGATTCCATGCCATCTATTTGATGCGAGATTGTATTTTCACCCAGCAGTGTTTGTAAATCCACGTTGTAAATAGTCAAATTCATCTCTTTATTAATGGCAACGGAAGAAAAGCTATAATCATTTTGAAATTCAGCGATCGTTTGCAGCAGCTCCAGCATACCCTCAGTGTATTGCCCAAGCTGGTTTAATATCTTTTGTTTTTCATAGATACGGCTGCTCTGCTCTTGCATTATGGACATATATCCATTAATACTTTCCGAATCTATTTTTTCTTTCATTTGATCCAGAGGGATTTCAGTGAATTTTCCTACCAGAATCATTTCCAGAATATCCAGATGCTCCAAAGAATAATACCGGTAACCGCTCTGGGAATCAACGATTGGTTCAAGCAACCCCTTTCGATCATAGTGACGCAAAGTATCCAAAGATATACCATACAATTTGCTTACTTGTCCAATCCGTAACAATCCGCGCATCTTGCCCTCCCAAAAATAAAATCGAACTATTGACTCTTGAGCTGCTCAAGGGTTTATGGTAAGTATAGTACCTAAATAAACGTTTGTAAAGGAAGGCTTGTCATGGATCATATTACGATTGAAGAGTATCAAGATAAAGATTTCGAAAGCGTAATTGCTTTATTAGTTCATTCTTTTAAAAGCAAGTTTTGCCATCGTCAAGATTTAAGTGTTCACGATATAAAAGATATGATATATGCTTCTTGGGATTTGAAAGCCGGTGATCCCGCCTATCTCCATTTTGTTGCAAAACAAAATCAAACTATTGTTGGAGTGATATTAATACGCTGCGGAAAAAAAGAAAAAGGAAATAAACGAATACCGATTATTTCCTTATGCAAAAGATATGGTGTCATGAATACCATACTGCTTTTTTTTAAAATGTTGCTGCTAGATGCTAATACACCAAATGAATGCTATATAGAACACATTGCAGTTAGTGACACATTGCGTGGGAAAGGTATTGGCAAGCAGCTGCTTCAATACGCGGAACAGGCATTATGGGATCGAGGCTATACTACTTGGTCATTAGCGGTTGCTGAAGATAATCCTGCAAAAAACCTTTATTCCAGGTTAGGATTTAAAGAGATAAAAAAGATAAAAAGCCCGTTAAAAGGATTTTTTGTCGGAACTTATCAGTGGTCTTTTATGCAAAAGAATTTTTAAGAATACAGCAATCCAAATACCCCTATATTGATGCGGCATGTTCACGGCAAATATTCCGATATGATGTAGGGGATACCCCTCTTTTAGCAGTAAACTGTTTTATAAAATAAGTGTCGTATTCAAATCCTGTGGAACGTGCAATTTCATTCAGACTCATGTCTGTGTGGACCAGAAGGTCCCCTGCGACTTGCATTCGGTACAACTGTAAATAGCCCATTGCTGTACAGCCGCATCTCTCTTTAAACATTTCATTTAAAGATACCCGATTTAAGTGTGCACAGCTGGTTAAGTCCTCCAATATAATTTTATTTGAATAATTCGTGTAAATATATTCTAAAACTAAATCAACGGGTGATTGTTCCGCCTGGCGATTTAAATTCTCAAGCAGGCCCAGTATTTGTATCAGGTACTTTTTTATCCGGCATACCCAAAGTGCATCGCTTTGTGCAAATACTTCTGTACCAAGCACAAAAAACCATTCAAATAATTTCGGATATGCATTAGCAGTTACTAGAGGTACCCCGGTTTGTGAATGATCTCTGCGAAAAAGCGAAAGACCGGTTTGTATTCTCAGATTCGTTGAAGTGTTGTCCAGCTTTTCGGATAACCGTGTACTGTTCAAAAAATCCTTATGAAAGCTGAAGGATTGTGCTGAAACACTGTTTTTGTCAGATATTCTTATTGTATCTTCTTTCGATAAACATAAAACGCCTGGTGCAGATACTTTCATTGGGCGGTCGTTCAATATACCTGTGATACTTCCGTTTGTAATAAAAATAATTGTAAAGCGCTCCTTATATGGAAGAGTTTCAAAATCCTCGGCAGTAACAAATTCAATATTTACAATCCGATTTTTATGGCGGTCAATTTGAGGCATTGCAGTCTCCTCCCTCTCTGCAGATTGTATAGTTAAAAACTTCATTTCTCCCATTGTATCATATTTTTTAAATGGTACACTTTAAACATATAAAATCTTCATCAAATTAAGGCAAAAACACCTGCATGATCCTATAAATGAAAGGAGAAGAATTATGGATGTCGAACGTTTTCATATCCAAGTATCTAAGGAAACACTTGATGACCTAAAATACAGGCTGGAGCATGTTCGCTGGCCAGATCAATTAGTAAATACCAGCTGGGAGCGAGGGACTGATATCAGCTATTTAAAATCTCTGATTACGTATTGGCGGGATCATTATGATTGGCAGGCACAAGAAGCTGAATTGAACCGCTTTTCACAGTTTCAAAGTGATATCGATGGTATCACGGTACACTTCATTCACGAACGCGGTAAGGGACCATGCCCTTTGCCGATTATTCTTACTCACGGCTGGCCTGACAGTTATTTGCGCTACCGGAAGATTATCCCTCTTCTCACGGATCCGGCCCGCTACGGCGGTGACCCGGAAGACTCTTTCGATGTAATCGTCCCTTCCATACCTGGATTTGGTTTTTCCAGTCGTCCTGAGCATGGCGGTGTGAACAATTGTAGCGTTTCTGAGCTTTGGTCTAAACTAATGACTGGAAAGCTTGGCTATGAAAAATTCGCTGCTGCAGGTGGAGATATGGGATCTGGTGTCACGAGATATTTAGCCTTAAACCATCCGGAGCTTCTATACGGAATTCACCTGACAGACATTGGAATAATCAGAAATCTCGTATATACGAAAGACCAAGAGGATCTTTCGGAAGAAGAACTGCAATATAAAAGAAATGCGCAGGAATGGATTTCCAATGAGGGAGCCTATATGACAATTCAATCAACAAAACCTCAAACCATTTCCTACGGACTTTCCGACTCACCGGTCGGATTGGCTGGTTGGATTATTGAAAAATTCCGTTCATGGAGCGATTGTAACGGCGACCTTCGACAAAAGTTTAGCGAGAATGAACTACTCACGAATATAATGATCTATTGGGTTACAAATACAATAGGATCATCAGCAAATATGTATTATGAGAACGTGCATTCTTTGCCTTTGATGGGACGCATAGAGGTGCCAACAGGCATTGCACTTTTTCCAGCTGACGTCTTGCTGCCACCCAGAAAATGGGCTGAGCAAAATTTAAATATAACCCGCTGGACTACAATGCCTCGCGGCGGACACTTTACTGCCATGGAGGAACCCGAAGCACTGGCCGAGGATATTCGTGCATTCTTTAAGCCATTTAGGTACAGGGATAATAAGAAATAAGAATCCCTGGGTTAATAGGCTCATCACGCCGGGCAGCATGGAGGCTGCTCAGCGTGATGAGCCTTGCGGGCAAGAGAATCATGCAGGTATGATTTTAATAATCCAGTGTACTCACACTTTGTAGCTACATTTCTTCCGGACATGACATCCCAAGTAAACTACAAGCATCCAAGATCATCCTTTGAGCCAAATCTACAAGAATTAATCTCGCTTGTTTTGTCTTCTCTTCGGCCTGTAGAAACAACACCAACTTTATTTGCTGCTTCTTCCTTATCCGGCAAATCGGGGTTTTTATCTTCTATTAAATGATACGCACGTTCAATTGCTTCATTCAAAATATCCTCAGCATAAATAATATTGCCATTACGGGAAGATAACTTTTCTCCCTCCAGGCTTACTAAGCCATAGGCACATGAATAAGAGTATCCGCCCAATCATACCCCATCACATCTATTGCTTTAAATACCTGTTTAAAATGTAAACTTTGTTCCACACCTGTGACATACAGACATTTATCAAAACCATAATTTTCTTTTCGATACAGAATGGCAGCAATATCCCTGGAATGATAGATAGAACCACCGTCACTTTTTGTTATTAAACATGGAGGCATATCATAATCTGATAAATCAATGATATTTGCTCCCTGACTCTCTTTTAATAATCCCTTATTCTTTAATTCTTCTACTAAGGAAGGAACCTTATCACGATAAAAGCTCTCCCCATCATAAGAATCAAAAGAAACTCCCAGTAATTCATATACACGGGTAAATTCAAGCAAACTTATTTCTTTAAACCATTTCCATATCTCAATCGCTTCTTCATTATTCTGTTCCATCTTTACAAACCATTGCCGGGCTTCATCGACCAATTCAGGATTCTTTTCCGATTCTGTATTAAATTTCACATAAATACGAAGTAATTCTTCAATTCCTTTTTCCTTAACAGTTGCTTCATCGCTCCATTTTTTATAAGCAACAATTAGTTTTCCAAACTGCGTTCCCCAATCCCCTAAATAATTAATGCGAACAACCTTATATCCCAATTTTTCATAAATCCGATACAAAGAGTTACCAATTACCGTGGTACGTAAATGACCAACGTGGAAATTCTTAGCTATATTAGGGGAGGAATAATCCATGCATATAGTTTTTCCTGACCCGTTTTTCACGATTCCGAATTCAGGTTCCTTCATTTTATCAATCCAATATTGTATATATTTTGTGCGATTCATAAATATATTTAAGTAACCGTTTACCGCCTCTAACTTCTCAATTCCCAGTTCTCCCTGTACTTCCTGCATTGCTCCTTTCAGTTCCTTTGCAATTATTGTGGGATTCTTGCGTAGGACTTTTGAAAAAGAAAAACATGGAAGAGCAAAATCTCCCATTTTATCTTCGGGAGGAATTTCTATTAACTTCATCACCTCATACTCACTCAAGTTTCCCAGGGTATTTGCTATACATTTGCATATTTTTTCTTTCACATTGGAACCTCCTATTTTATTATTTTATAAAATAAAAAAGAACCGCAATAGATCAGCATATGCTAAATCAATTACGGTTCTGCTATAAACTATGAACATCCCCGCATAGAAACAAGACGTATAATCTTGCAACTATGCGGATTATCTTTGCATCAGTTACAAGAGCTTACGTCTTTCTCTACGTCTTAAGCTGTTCATTATCAATCTATGCCTCCCTTGCGTTCAATCCGTGTATGGTTTCGCAAATCTTTTTTCATAAGCACCATTCTTCTTAAGATTGAAATCCCAATAGTAGTTTGTTAATCCGGTTAATGAGAATATAGAAAATAGTATTTGAGTACCTTTTGATAGGTATTCCGATTTTTCATATTCTTTTTTCAAGCTTAAATCCATAATTCCCTTACCGGCATACGTTCTGCCTATTTGCTCCATTTGATCATAGAACTTTTTGTTGGCTTTTTCTGGTTTCATTTGAAGACCTTCCACACCGCCTTTTATAATTGTTCCGTCGAAGGAAACCCCTAACCTTTTAGTAATTAATTCAAGATATGGTCTCAAATAGTACGACTGGCTAGTCTCTGGAAAACCGGACTGAACTAAAAACGCCATATGTACTTCTTTCTTGTTAATTGGTTTAAGCTGTTCAAAAAATTTCATTACTGCCCCCGGCATAGCGTGAACATAAAGCGGAAAAACGAATAAATTATTTTCAACGGAACTAAAATTCTCAGCCCAATTTTTCTGTTCTCTTATATTTATCAGATTCCTAACTTCTACATTTTCTACTCCCTGTGCCTTCATCCCCATAATTATCTTTTCAATAATCAGCTTACTGTTAGAATGGTCCCCTCTTGGCGATCCATTATAAATTACCCATTTACCGTTCGTTTTTCTTTCCAAAACTTCTTTAGACAGAGCCTCTTCCAAAGGTTTTGCAATTTCTATGTTAGTTGTTCGTATGCTTTTGTTTTCATATATAATTTCTTTACAAGAACTCTGAAAATGATATGCCATTCGAGTAAGATAGTCCTTTATGACTTTTACTTCCTCATTACTTAACCCATCTTTCTCAAAATAGAAGTTTATAACAGGGTATTTATCATATCGTTTCAAGTGAACGCATTCCCCATTTTTTATTTTAATGTATGGTAAATAATGTTGTATTAATCGATCCAGAAATGTTTTTCCCTTTCCATCAATAAAGCCATTTTCTGTATGAAATAAAATAACCACTTCATCACTATTTATATAATCCTTATACAATTTATACGCATCATCGTTCAAAGCACATTTTCCAGGGGTCTTCCACCAACAACTCCAGCATCCAATACAGTCCTTTATTTCGGTATCAATAGAATCATAGACTATTACATCCGTTTCTTTGTTCGTATCCTTATAATATTTCTTTATTTCTTGAGCCGGTGATTCATTACTTATGTTTTTCCCCAAATCAAAAATTGTTATTTTCATGACTCCTCCTCAATCCTTATGAAATAGTCTTCAAACCACTTAATCGCAAAGCTGGTATATGCAAGGCCAAACTCAAGAGCATCATTCTCATATTTTGCCGGCTTGCAGCTTTCTAAAGATAGCCCATTTTCCTCAAGCCGCAGATTTCCTTCCTCTCTGATGGTAACGAGATCTTGATGCATATCTCTAAAGTTCTTAATATGGGTGTTAATTGATTCCAACCGTTCATTTTTGGTTAACTCATTGAAGAAAAACATCTTTAACAATTGGGTGGACTTATACTTATCCGGACCAAAATCCTGTCTCATTAACATGCTAAATCGCTCTCTTCCAGCATCAGTAATTCTATATAACTTTTTTGTCCTGTTATTCTTAACTTCTTCTTTTGAAGTTACATATCCATTCTTCTCAAGCTTCACTAAAGCTGGATGGATTGCGCCTTGACTTGTACTGGCAAAATATTCAGTGCTTCTTTCCATTCCCTTTTTTATGTCGTATAAGGTGAAAGGATGATTATAAGATAAAAATCCTAAAATAATCAACTCTATCATTCATTTACTCCTTTATGAAATCTCAGTTTGTATATGTCGTTTAGACATATACAAACATTACTCCTATCTCCATATTTTGTCAAGAGTGAATAACGTGTCAAATTTCATCTGCCATTGAAACCAACCTTTTACCAATGCAAAAAAGAACTGCTGCAATTAGATACAACCCACTTGCAGCAGTTCTGATAAAATTTAATACACAGCAAATTGATATAACATCAATCAATCAATCATAAAACAGGCTACGCCAACATTATCCAACGTAATGATTGGTTTGCAGCGGAATGCCTTGCAGCAGTTATCAGACATCCTTACTTTTAAGATATAAAAGCCTTCATAAGGAACTGTAAACTCAAAGCATCCACAACCGCATATCTGTACACAGCACAGTAACGTATCGATGTCGTTGCATCTCTCATATAATTTTACATCCCAATCATGGAAGCTATTGCAGCAACAGCCCCAGATACATCCTGAAATAATACAGGGTTTAATCAGGCATTCCTCACAAACAGGGCAGGGTTCCGGTTCCGGACATTCTGCGGGAATTGGTATTGGAACTGGAATAAATACCGTTTCCGGTTCTGGGCAGGTTGGGCATGGCTCTGGGATCGGGCACGGAGGACATGCAGGACAGGGTTCTGGTACCGGACATGGTGGACACGGTGGCGGCACCGGACACGCTGGGCAGGGTTCTGGTACTGGACACGCTGGACATGGTGGTGGTACCGGGCACGCTGGGCAGGGTTCTGGTACTGGACACGCTGGGCAGGGCTCCGGCACAGGGCAAGGTGGGGGTGTCGGACATGCTGGGCAGGGTTCCGGTGCGGGACAAGGCGGTGGTACTGGACAAGGTGGCGGTGCTGGACAAGGTGGCGGTGCTGGACAAGGTGGCGGTACCGGGCATGCTGGGCAGGGTTCCGGCACAGGGCAAGGTGGAGGTGTCGGACATGGTGGGGGTGTCGGACATGGTATTGGTGCCGGACATGGTGGTGGTACCGGACATGGTATTGGTGCCGGACAAGTTGGGCATTCCGGACACACCGGAATAGGCTGTTCTTCCCTAGCCGGTAGTACCTCCGGAGCCGGTGCCACAGGGGCTGGTGCTGCAGCTGGACATATTACGCCTCCAACAAAGGGGTAAAAATGAAATTCAAAGCCGCTCTCAGCATTTACGGCAAAAGATCCTAAGGCAGCATTGCCGCTTACATGGCCGCCAGTCGGATGCGCATGGAACATCGCCTGTGGTGCCAATATACTTCCCCAAATATCGGAGGATTTTTCCATATAAATATTAGTTGCATCCTCAAACACATACAATATCTGATTAGCCTTACTTCTTTCCCCATAAACACCGTATTGCAAATGGGCATTTGCTCCTGTTCTAAGCCTTACAATAACGGTACTTCCTTGTGGAACTTCTGCACGTATTCCTTTATTGATTAAACCATTTGGCCTTACATCAATAAGGAAAACATTCTGTACAGGGTCATTGCCCCTTAAAATCCACTCGTAATTATTATCCACTACTGTTCCATTTGGAGTTATAGATTCAATACATTCTTTGTAGAATCCGATGCTTTCCCTGGCATCGCTAAAAAATCTAGGTATATTAGCACCTATCCTGCTCGCGGGTATAAATCTTGGTACATCATAACTGGGAACCACATAATGATCACCTTTATCCGATGGTGTCCAATATTGGCTGCCTCCATTGGCCTGATACAGGAATTTCAGTTCTTGTATCCCATCATTCATACCATCTTTTCCAATTAAATAGGTACTTCCCTTGGCTGCATTGAATCCACCGCCCACAACCACATGGCCGATCACAACCAAAGGGCCGCCCATCGATACATTGCCGCCAACTAAAAAGCGAACTAAATCCGGGGAGTAGCTGACTGCTTTATTTCCTTTACTGACAAAGCCAACACTCAACCCCCTTGGGCTGTAAAAACTTCCGCCTATTGCTACAGGCCCTTCAATATCTATAATGTTATTAGCATCGTTAAATACAATAACATTAAATCTTGAGGCAGTACCAAAAGGCTGACCCGCAATATTATACCAATTTATATTATCATAAGGTAATCCTGCACTTGTCATTGCTTCATCACTATAGCTGATATTGTCCATATAAACTCCTGCAAACTGCTCGATTTGCAACACATTTTCATTCTCAATTCAGTTTATTCTAGCGTAAATGGTTCTGTGCAGTTTTCTATGCAATTGGACGAAATTTTATGATAATTTTCTGAAATTCATCGAAATTTATGTAAATGTGGACACGAAAAAATTAATACAACAAAGCCATTTTTACTGAGATCAAGCTTATAAATGAAAAGAGATTGACCAAATAATTAGCCAATCTCAAGTTCATTTCCATATGGTTGTCTTATCACATGATTTACTTTTTAGAACGTTTCTTTCGCATGGAAGTACGTCTGCAGACAGGAATAGGCAGATTACTTTAAATTTTATCCACTGCCTTCGTCACCTTCAATTGTTTTCCGCAAATCATTGTATTTTTCATTGCTTCCAGTACCAATGGACCTTTCCCGTTTAGTATTTCTATATAGGTAAGGGTATCTTGTATCGTTATTATTCCGATATCTTCTGCCTTAACACCTTCTAGATTGGATATGACTCCAACAAAATTAGTTGCTCTAAGCTTCTTTTTCTTTCCGCCATTGAAGCGTAACTTCATTATATCTTTATTTAATTGATCACTTTTCATTTTTTTAATCTTAGGAGTTGTATTCATTTTTTCATCAAAAGAAGGTTTCTGAATGGCTACCTCCTCTTTGGCAGGTTTCGTTATTTCCTGAATTTTAAACCCGATCAGTTCTTCAATGTCATGTAAATATCTGTTTTGTGTCGGAACAACAAAGGTGGTGGCTTTCCCTTTTCGCCCTGCACGCCCTGTTCTGCCTGTACGGTGGACATAGTTTTCCTCATCCAAGGGGATGTCATAGTTAATAACCAGAGAAATATTCTCTATATCTATTCCTCTGGCAGCCACATCTGTGGCTACTAAATAGCGGTATTTTCCCCTTTTAAAACGGTTCATTGCAGATAAACGATCCTTCTGTTCCATTCCGCCATGCATTTTATTACAGGGATAGCCTAAATCATTCAGACGTTCGCATACCATATCCACTCGGTCCTTTGTGCTGCAAAAGATGATACAGCTATCTGGTTTTTCTATAATCATGACATCTGTGAGTAAATCAAATTTATCTTCTTCATCCGTGATATAAATAAAATGATTAATATCAGCTGTGACGATATCTGCCTCACTGACATCTATATTGATAGGATCTTTCATATAATTTAATGATAAACTTTTCACTTCATCGGACATCGTAGCAGAAAATAACATTGTCATCCGCTCTCTGGGAAGTTCGTTCATAATTGCTTCTACCTGTTCAATAAATCCCATATCCAGCATTCGATCCGCTTCATCAATGACTAAGCAGTTAATTTTATTTAAAGGTAACGTACCTTTCTTAATATGATCCATAACACGCCCCGGTGTACCAACAACTACATGTGTTTTTTGCTTCAGCTCTGCCTTCTCGATAGAAAACTGGTGACCTCCATAGATTGCTGTTGCTTTTATTCGTTTAAATCTACCTATATTAGTAAAATCCTCTTTTACTTGAACAGCAAGTTCTCTTGTTGGAGTTAAAATAAGCGCTTGCGGCTTATTTTCAAGCCATTCCGTTCGTTCACATATCGGAATTACGTATGCGGCAGTCTTGCCGCTGCCCGTCTGGGCTTTGACGATAAGATCATTTTCTTCCAAAGCGGCTGGAATGACTTTAGCCTGGACTTCCGTAGGTATATCATACTCCAGACCATTAAGCGCCTTTACAATATCCTCACTGATTATATAATTATGAAACTTTCTAACATCCATATTTAAACCTTTCTTTCAATTCAAAATCTGCTTACCCATTTTACATGAGAATACCGTTTAATGCAATAACTACTGTTTTAATAACTCCCATACTTTATAGGCTTGATTTTTCCTACAGATTCTTTTATTATGCATTTGCTATTATGACATGCATTTGATATCATGTAATGTGTAAGAATATTTAAAGCCGTCAGCATCACGGACGCTTTGGATCATAGATAAAAAATAGATATTTAAAAGGTGGAAGTAAAAATGGATAATCAAGAGCAAAAACATCAGCGTCGTCCCAGATATAAAGGCACTCACCCAAAGGCCTTTAAAGATAAATATAAGGAACTGCAGCCAGAGTTATATGCTGATGCAGTGGCAAAGGTTATTCAAAAGGGAAATACTCCTGCTGGTATGCATCGCTCCATTTGTGTAAAAGAAATATTAGATATCTTACAAATTACTCCTGGACAAACTGGATTAGATGCAACATTAGGTTATGGTGGTCACACGTTAGAGATGCTTAAATGTTTAGATTCCAAGGGGCACTTGTATGCTACTGATGTAGACCCTATCGAATTACCGAAAACCAGAGAGCGTTTGGAACGCTTAGGTTATGGCCCGGAAATTTTAACGGTCAAGCAAACAAACTTTTCAAATATAGATCAAATTACTCCTGAATCAGGACCATTGGATTTCATTTTGGCAGATTTAGGTGTCTCTTCCATGCAAATAGACAATCCTGATAGAGGATTTTCTTTTAAAACAGAGGGACCGTTAGATTTACGGCTAAATCCGTCGAAAGGCATCTCTGCCGCGGATCGTCTTAAAACTATTTCACAAGACGAATTACAAGGAATGTTACTAGAAAATGCGGACGAGCCACATTCTGCAGAAATCTCTCGTGCCATTATTTCCGCAATAAAAAAAGGAGAAGATATCTTAACAACAAATCAGCTCCAGCAAATTATCAAAGATGCATTGAAATTCATTCCAGAAAAGGAAAGAAACGATGAAGTAAAAAAATCCTGTCAAAGATGTTTTCAGGCGTTGCGAATAGATGTCAATAATGAATTTGAAGTGTTGTATACATTCTTAGAAAAACTTCCTGCTGCAATGGCGGAAGGCGGGCGTGTTGCGATCCTAACCTTTCATTCTGGGGAAGACCGCCTTGTTAAGAAATCTTTTAAGCGCTTCTATCGGGAAGGGATCTATAAGGAAATTGCTCCTGAGGCAATTCGACCATCAGCAGCCGAATGCAATTCCAATGGGCGCGCTCGATGTGCAAAATTACGTTGGGCTATTAAAGCTTAATTCTTTTCTTTATAAAGATAGACGTGAGTTCACTTTCACTCACGTCTTTTTCTGTCTTCATAATATTTGATTTTTTTAATCTTCAATAGTGAAATCCAGGTATTGCCTATTAATTCCTAAAGTTTCAGTGAATAGTTTTTTACCTTTCTATTATCTTATCTTAATTTAAGGCTTCCTCTGCTGTATATTCGCCAATACAGATCAGAAACTGATCTGCATATTCTAATGTCCAGCAGTTTCTAATACTTTAATCCATATCCCACCGGAAACATTACGTTATCCGTCCTGATATCCTCAACCGTTGAGTAATAAGGCATCGGTAAAGTTCCTTTAAAGCAGCTCTTTCCTGTAAGTACATTCGCTATGCCGTCGCCTTCACTTCCAGGTAAGTAGCACATAACAATCCCATCCCACTGTTTCATATAATCACTAATGATTACATTTCTTCCTGCTACAATACAGGTTACGGTCGGATGCCCCAGGCTTTTGGCTAGGTCAATTGCATTGGCATTGTAATCGAGACCAAGCTCTTTGGTAATGCTGATATCAGCACTTTCACCTTTCCATTCTGCATACGGCTTTTCTCCCAGACACAATAATGTCATATCGGCATCCGCTGCTTTTTCCGGGTCAGTGATAATTGTCAGGTCATATTCGTTTGAACGTTCATTCAGTCCGTCCAGTATGGTTTTTCCTTCCGGAATCCATTTACGACCGTTGTTTTCTGCATCCGAACTGCCAAGCCAGGTGATCGTCCAACCGCCACACTGAACTCCGACATCATTTGCGGCGGGTCCTGTTACGAATATCTTTGTTCCTTTTTTAATCGGTAGTATTGAGTTATCATTCTTTAATAAGACTAGACTTTCTTCCACCAATGTTTTTGCCAAATCCCGGTATTCCTGTGAACCTACACTGCTCACCTCAGATGTTACCTTCTCCATCATCGGGTCATCCAGGATTCCCATCTCATCTTTTACTGTAAGGATTCGCCTGACAGCATCATTCACACGGTCCATGGAAATATTGCCTTCATTTACTGCTTCAACGATATATTTCCGGCATTCCTCATATTGGGAATCTTCCATCAACATATCAATCCCGGCATTGATAGCTGTAATCGTTTGCTCTTTTAAGTTGTCACCCGGTATGTTATGTATTGAGTCCCAATCGCTTATGAGAAAGCCCTTAAATCCCATATCATTTTTTAACATGGATATATATTTCTCATTTGCATGCATCTTAATTCCGTTTAAACTGCTGTGGCTGATCATAATGATCTTGACACCGGCATCAATCATAGCCTGGTAAACCTTTAATAAATCCTGGATTTCTGCATCTGACAGCTGAGCATCACCACGGTCTATTAACCGTTTCTCCCCATCCAGGGTTTCACCTGTTCCATACAAAACATTGCCATCTGCAAAGAAATGTTTTGCACAAGGAAGAATTCCTCCATCGTTTAACCCCTTCGCATACGATGTACCGAGCTCTGTAACGATACTTGTTTCCGAGGAATAACTTTCATAGGTTCGCCCCCATCTCGGATCCTGCGCTGCAGATAAGCAAGGGGAGAAACTCCACAGCATGCCCGTTAACTTTGCTTCATTCGCTACTGCTAACCCCATTTGATAGGTTAGCTCTTTATCATTAGCAGCACCGATACCTATATTATGTGGAAATATGACCGTTCCTTCACAGGTATTAACCCCGTGTACTGCATCATTACCATATATGTAAGGAATGCCCGCCTCTGAACTCATGGCAGCTTTCTGATATTTAAGGATCAGATTCTTCCATTCCGACGCATTCAGGGAACTCTCACCAAATGTAGAAAGAATGCTGCCATAGCAGTTCTTCTTCATCATATTTTCCGAAATGTTGTATACTGCTCCCTGAACCATCTGGGCAGCTTTTTGGTCCAAGGTTAGTCTTGCAAGAATATCCTCCGCCGAAGTGCTGCTTACCTTATTATCTGATGCGGCTGCCGTATTCTCGTTTGTTTTATCCGTGTTATCAATCTGTCTTACGCTGCAGCCTGATAGAACTAGAACAAATGTCAAAAGTACCCCTATTACTCTTCGCTTCATCACTAAGCGCCCCCTATTAATGATATTTTTCAGAAAATATGATTTACTACATATTACTTATCGTATAAGTGTGATAAATATACATATCGCGGTTAGGCAAGAAACGAGCTTCCCCAATTTGCTTATGCATGGCTCTATATTGCTCTAGCATAGCGGCATATCCATTTTTTGAATTGATATAGAATTTATGCTCCATTTACAAGCTTCTATCTAGTCCTATTATCAAAAAAATATATTTATGCAATCTGTTAGCATTAACTAACTATACCATACTGCTCTATTTATTACTATTTATATTTAAAATACAGTTGAAGCAATTGCATGGTGGTATATATGTTGCCATCTATGAAAATAAATAGCTTGTCATAGACAAGGAACCCATCATGCAGCTGTTGTTATAGGTCGATATCTTATCTTCTTTATCGTAGGCGCCAAGTATATATAAGATTGGATTAAAATGATCCGGCGTAGGTACGGCTAATTTTGCTGTTTCTCCCAAGCTCAAATAATTTATGACATTCTCATGATTTCTATTTTCAATATTTTCTCTTATATAATCATCAAACTTATATGCCCAATCAAAACCTTTATCGTCCATTCCCCAATCAATCATACGCAGGTTGTGAACAATATTTCCGGTACCAAACAATAGAACACCTTGATTCCTTAAGGATTTTAACTCCTTGCCTATCTGATAATGAACTTCCGGCGGTGCAGAGGCATCGATACTAATTTGAAAAACAGGAATATCCCTTTCGGGATACATATGGACCAAAACAGACCAGGTACCGTGGTCAATGCCCCAGGAATTATCAAATACACTTTGTTTTGTGATTAAATTTTTTACATTCTCCGCAAGTTTCGGATTGCCGGGGACATTGTATGGAATCTCATATAACTCTTTAGGAAATCCGTACATATCATAAACAGTCTTTGGATTTTCCTCATTCATAATCTTTGTGCCTTTCGTATACCAATGAGCGGAAATTGATACTATTGACTCAGGTTTAGGTATTTTCTTCGCGATTTCCCTCCAGCTCCTTGTATAGCTATTATCTTCTATTGCGTTCATAGGCGAACCATGGCCTATAAACATCATCGGCATTTTAGACATATTGTCAACTCCTTTTCATTTTATATGTATCTATTGATTTTTAATTTTATGATTATAGCTGTGCTTTGCTTATCAATTTTAAATCTGCATAAGTAGACTTTTAGCTACGAACTGTATGTGGCTTTAGGTTAAATGCTGCCAAATGCTACGGCATCATTGATCTCATGCTCCATATATAGAAATATCTATATATCCGTCCTCAGATACCTCTACCCCTTCCGATATAAGAAGATCCCTTTGAATAGCTGCATATCTTTTATCCGAAATTGATATTTTGCCTTTGGAGTTAATTATTCGGTGCCAAGGGAGATTATATTTTTCAGACATAGAATGAAGTATCCTGACTACCTGCCTCGCACCTCTCGTATTACCTGCTAATCTAGCAATCTGTCCGTAGCTCATAACTCTCCCATATGGTATTCCCTTTATTATTACAAGGATTTCCTCAGTAAACTGTGTCATATCGAACAAATCTCCTTATCAAACCTTAAATTTATTATTTCATCACTGAGTTTGGTTAACACCAATATACCGAATGCTATGCTTATATGATCTCAACTGGGCTGAAAATGCTTGAACTCAGCCTGCTCAGAAATCTTTCGGAGCCATGCTTGAAACGAACAGTACCTTCAGTAATGGCCGGCACTCTAATTATATCATATATTTCAAGTAAATAACATGTATGCCTCAGCTGTTTTACCTAAGTTCCACAATACTTCAAGCTACAATTGTTTATAAATCAATTAATAAAATATTCATTGAAACAGCCATTACAGAGAAAAGTACAGTTTTTGACTTGCAAACAAAAATTATAAGAACTATAATTTTATATTGTTTGCAGGAAAAATAAATACAGCTACAGGAGGGATAACAATGCAGACTGAATGTCACACGGTAAAGAATACCATCAATCGTTACCGAAGTTTTCGCTATGCTCTAATATTGGAAGGAATTGCTGTTGGTGCAATTTCAGGCGCTTTTGTTGTGCTTTTCCGGTATCTCCTGACTTATGCGGAGAAATTGCTTCATACAGTTTTAAACTATGGGAAAGATCATATGTGGGTAATACCAGTGTGGTTTGTTTTTTTGACAGTTGCAGCTTTCGTTGTTGCAATGCTGTTGAAATGGGAATCCTTTATATCCGGAAGTGGAATTCCCCAGGTAGAAGGTGAGATGATGGGGGAATTAGACCCCTGTTGGTGGAGAGTCCTGGTCGCAAAGATGGGTGGCGGTCTTCTTTCCATTGGGTGCGGTCTGTCGCTGGGAAGAGAGGGTCCAAGCATTCAGCTGGGTGCAATGGCTGCAAAGGGCTTGTCACGCCTGACAAAAAGAGCCAAGACAGAGGAGAAACTTCTAATTACATGCGGGGCTAGTGCCGGACTTTCTGCTGCATTTAATGCCCCTATTGCTGGTGTTTTATTCTCCTTAGAAGAGGTTCATAAACATTTTTCGCCAGAACTGCTTTTATCTACCATGGCCTCCTCCATTACGGCTGATTTCGTTTCCAGAAATGTGTTTGGCCTTCAGCCGGCTTTTAATTTTCAGATCAGCACCATGATGCCTTTATCTACTTATGGCCACGTGATTCTTTTCGGGATAATCCTGGGAGGCATGGGAGTCCTTTATAATAACTGCCTTTCCATGACTCAGGATTTGTATATGAGAATACCATTTCAGGCAGTCCGGGTTCTGATTCCATTTTTACTGGCCGGAATCTTGGGCTTTACCTACCCATATGTTTTGGGCGGAGGTCATTCTCTAGTGGAAACACTATCCAGCAGCCAGATGGTACTTGGAGCATTGATCGTACTTCTAATCGCAAAATTCAGTTTTTCCATGTTAAGCTTTGGCTGCGGTGCCCCGGGTGGAATTTTTCTTCCTCTTCTGGTAATCGGAGCGGTGATGGGAAGTATTTATTACCATGCCTCCGGATTGGTAACCGATTCCTTAAACGGACTTCTGGACAATTTTATCATTCTGGGAATGGCGGGTTGTTTTTCTGCCATTGTACGCGCTCCCATCACCGGGGTAATTCTGATCAGTGAAATGACTGGAAGTTTCTCTCATTTGCTGACACTGTCTATGGTTTCCCTGGTGGCCTATATCATCCCCGATATGCTTCATACAGCTCCCGTCTATGACCAGCTTCTTCACCGGTTACTGGCAAAGATGAAACCGGAAATTCATTCTTCTCTTAGCAGAGAAAAGGTACTGGTGGAAGGAATGATATTTCACGGAAGTGATGCAGATGGACAGAAGGTTTCTGAGATCAACTGGCCCCAAACCTGTCTGCTGGTATCACTTATGAGAGGCGAAGCGGAGTTTGTTCCCCGGGGAGATACAACATTATCCGCCGGAGATAAAATCGTAGTCCTGTGTGACGAATCCGCTCAGGCGAAACTCCACAGAGTCCTGCAGGAAATGTGTCAAACAGTAAAAATATCTTCTCAAAAATAAAGTAAGCTGTTGATAGCTTTTTGAATAATCACAAGTCCTTCGAATTCAGAACATCTTCTATTCGCATCACGCAATGCCCTATACCCTTTTTCGATGACTATAAACGAGAAAATTGTTACCTCTATAAAAAATTGCACCCCTTTCGCCTAACATGTTATCACATGCCTAACTTTTGGGGTGCAGTTAAAACTGAGGTTGATTTCGTTGCGTTGATTCAATTGGTTTTGCCGTTACTTTTGCATAATATGGATGGCAAAGCCGCCAAACTCACCGTCTAAATAGACATTCTTCAGTTTACCTTCCTCGGAATATGCTGCTGTATCCATGTTAAAGGAGAAGCCTTTCTCTTTCAACTCTTCTGCGGCAGCGGTCAAATCAGGTGTACGCATAGCTATATGGCCGTTTGCCCCCAGGAATGGAGCCTTCATACACTCGAAGTAAGGACCGCCGAATTCGGACTTTTGTCCATGACGAGGCTCCAGGTTAAACATCATGCTCAGAAGCTGAGCCAGTCTTTCTGCCTCCTCAGCATTTGGGGTATTGATGCCGATATGCTCCAGTTCAAATTTATTATTCATAATATACCTCTTTCTCAAAATGTCAGTTGATTATCCGTTTCATATAAAGTCGGATATTTTTTTGATACACATTGAATGCGTTTGGTCACTGCTTGCCATTCATTTAAGTAATTTAGAATCTTACATTGGGAACAATAGCAAAGCTCCGGCAGTTAAAGCAAGCAGGCGGATAAAGTACATCGGAATTGTGTATTTCCAAAACTCTATTAGCTTGTACTTACCAATTCCCATTACCATAGCTGGCATACCGTCAATTGGTAAGAAATGGCCATTCCAGCCCGAAACTACAATTGCAGCAGCTGCTGCTGTTGGATTTAGGCCCAAGCTCATGCAGGTAGCAATAGCCATAGGTGCAAATACATACACAGTGCCTATAGTGGATCCTGTAAGGGTTGCAAGTACACTTGTTAACATGCAGAAAACAAAGATCAGGATGAAAGGATTGATATTAGTACCAAGCATATTAGCTACAGTTTCACCAACTAAAGCAGTTAAGCCTGTACTGCCTAGAGCATCAGCAACACCGATGACGCCAGCAGACATCAAAATAATTGGAGCACCGATGTTGTTACGAATTTCATCGAAATTCAGAACACCGATAGCTAAAATCAGACATGCAGATAAACCTGGAATCATATATCCTGCATCGCCAACTTTACTTTGAAGAATCATACCAACAACAGCTGCAATAAAGGCCGCATATGTTGTATTTTCTTTCCATTTTGGTAAATCGTAAACTGTTTCTTTAGACTTATTAGCGTCAATTTCTGTATCTTCAACATTTTTGTTAGGTAGAACTTTATAACCAATTAAAGCCCATACTACATAAGCTAATGAAAGTATTAGATTTACAATAGAGAATTTTGCTAAGGAAACGCTGGTAATACCTGAACCAGCAGCTCCTAAAACAGCAATAACAATACCATATTGTAATGTAACATTTACAGGAATTAGTGGATGATTAGCTGCGAAACCAGCAGCAGCAATAACTTTACCACGTGGTAACTTGTCAGTATACTGTATAGTAGATAATATACCTAAAGTAAGAACATAGAATGCTGTTGAGCCCGTGCCAAAGATACTGCTAGCCAACATAACGATAATAAATAACAGTATATATGCCTTAAATCCACCTTTGTTAGCCATATTCAAAATTGTTTTTCTAAAAGTACCAATAAGGCTGGTTTTTTGAAGAGCGGCCACGATTGCCATGAAAGAGGCAAGCATAATAATGGTAGCGTTAGAAAAACCGCCGAAAGCAGTCTTGATATCGGTTATTCCAAAAAGAACCATTAGCAGACATGCGAGAATTGGAGGTGCACCGAACGGAAGTTTTTCTGTCATGATTAAAATAATCATGAATACAGTGATAGCAATGGCAATAATCATTGGGATAGTCATTTGATTGAACTCCTCTCTATTATACAGGATTATTTTTTGCATTTGGGACATTATATCAATTCAATCGTTCTGTTTGGTAAAATGCGTGTACAGTGTATATACCGTACAATATCAGGCTTCTTTCCTGGCATGAACCATAAGGATGGCATAATCTATGGCATTGACCAGGCTCAGCTCGCTGGAACGACCGCTGCCTGCAAGGTCGATGCCGGTGCCATGGTCCACGCTGGCACGAATGATAGGCAGACCCAGGGTTACATTCACACCTTCGACAGCCTCCCAGTGCTTTTCCTCACGGTTATAAACAAAGCCTTTCACCTTTAATGGGATATGACCTTGATCGTGGTACATGGCCACAACGATGTCATACCATCCGCCCAGTGCCTTAGAGAACACGGTATCGGGAGGCGTAGGCTTCTTTTCAGGGATTATGATGCCCTCAGCCATGGCAGCCTCGATGGCAGGCTGGATTTCTTTGACTTCCTCCCAGCCAAACATGCCGTTCTCACCACAATGGGGATTCAGCCCTGCAACGCCAATTTTAGGTTCTTTAATTCCCAGTGCTTTACAGCCTTCGTTGGCAATGCGGATGCAATCCAGGACACGATCCTTCTTGACACGGTCACAAGCTTCTCGTAAAGACACATGAGTGGAAACATGGACGACCCGCAGATCGCCGTGAGCCAGCATCATGGTGTACTTAGGGGTGTCCGTGTAATCAGCATAAATCTCGGTATGGCCTGAGTAGTGGTGGCCAGCCATGTTTATGGCTTCCTTGCTCAGAGCATTGGTAACCGTAGCATCGATCTGGCCAGCCAGAGCCAGCTCAATAACTTTTACAACGTACTGGAAAGCTGCCTCTCCGCCCAGAGCACAGGCTCCCACGCCAAAAGGCTCAGGTACATCCATACTGGAGGTATCCGGAATTTCGTCTGCAGGAATCAGCTTCAAATCCATTAAGTCGATGGTGCCATAGGTATACTTGCCTTCGGTGGGTGTGGATACCACATTCAGCTCCAGATGAATGCCGTGAACTATCCCGGCCACCTTCAGAGCGTAACGCATGGAAGTCTCGTCGCCTACTACTAAGGGTTTACAACGCTGGTAGATTTCCTCATCTGCCAGTGCGCGAACAGTTATTTCAGGACCATTTCCAAAGGGGTCTCCCATAGAAATGCCTATCACAGGTTTAAATTTCATACTCATATTAACACATCCCTTTGTCGGCGTTTTCCTTCAAAACTTGTTTTAGTGCGGTGGCGCCTTCGTCGCATAGGTAGTTGAATGGACGGCGGCAGTCGCCTACAGGATAACCAAGCAGAGAAACAGCCTTTTTAACAACCGTGTTCGGATTGCCATATTTGAATACGGCACGGAAGGAGGCGATGGAGTCTTGGGCGGCTTTCGCCTCTTCAAGCTTACCAGCCTTGAACAGTTCATAAATAGATGCAAGAACTTGAGGGTATACGTTTGCACATCCTGCGATGCCGCCTGCACCTCCTGCCTCCAGGCAAGGCAGAATCAGTGAATCGTTTCCGGACAAAACACGGAAGTCTTTGTCTAGGCCCTTTGTAAGGTTGATGTAGGCAAGTAAGTTATCCCAGTCACCGCTTGAGTCTTTGGCGCCCATGATGATGTCTACATCTTTCGCCAGCTTTGCAACGGTTTCAGGAAGCAATTTGTTGCCTGTGCGTGCAGGGATGTTGTACAGCACGATTGGAATGTCTACATGCTTGGCAATCTCCACGTAATGGTCGTAAAGCTCTTTTTGAGAAGCTAGTGCAAAGCTGGGGGTGATAATGGATAGCACATCGGCACCAAGCTCCTGCGCTTTCCTGCTGATACGAATGGTATCAGCCGTGGAAATGCAGCCGGTACCTGCGTACACCGGAACGCGATGCTTTACTTGATCGATCGTAGCTTCAAGAACCTCAATTTTTTCATTTTCACTTAGGATGTACCCTTCGCCGTTGGTTCCAAACGGGAACAGACCATGGACGCCGCCCTCCAACATGCGTTCAATCTGGTTTCCCAGCTCCTTCAGATTGATCGATTCATCAGGATTCATCGGGGTCAGAATCGGTGGGATAATGCCTTTTAATTCAACATTCTTCATAATAACTCTCTCCTTTTTTATTTGCATAATAATCATAGGATTTCTAAGTACAGATTTCTTGCATCCTCTGCAGTTACAAGACGCATATTATTTACCAGTAAGCGCTGCACTTGCATACCGGCCTCTACTAAACCATCCAGATCCTCGGGTTGAACGCCAAATTCCTTTAAGCTGGTTGGGATTTCTAAATGACGTACGATCCGTTCAAGCTGCTCAATCAACCATTCTGCCTTTTCATTCGTTGTCTGGCAGATCGTATCGGTATCATGGCAGCAGCGGTCATAGGCCTGTGCAAAACGTTCCTGACAGACAGGTGCATTAAAACGCATAACCGGAGCCAGTAAGATAGCATTGGAAACGCCGTGAGCAATGTGATACTTGCCACCCAAAGGATAGCTTAGGGCGTGTACCGCTGTGGTACCGGAAGCTGTGATTGCAATACCCGCATAGAATGCAGCAATCTGCATCTTGTTCTTCGCTTCCATTGCCTCGGGATCATCACAGGCAGGGATAATATTGTTCAAAATCAGATCAAGCGCTTCCATGGCAAAGGTGTCTGAAAATGGATTAGCCTTTTTGCTGGTGTAGCACTCAATGGCGTGAGCTAAGGCATCCACGCCGGTAGCGGCAGCGATCGGTCTAGGTAAATTTTTAATCATACGGGCATCTAAAATCACATAATTGGCAATCATATTTTCATTTATTATGCCAACTTTCAGCTCCTTTTCCGGAACTGCGACAATGGCATTTGGTGTTACCTCCGCACCGGTGCCTGCGGTGGTGGGAATCAGAATTGTTGGGACACACTTTTTTGCACGCCCAGGCTCATCCAGTAGTTCCTTTACACCGTATTCATCGGTTACAAGCACGCTGGCCAGCTTGGCTGCATCCAAAACACTGCCGCCGCCGCAGGCAATAATCATATCTGCGCCGATTGCCTTGAAATGATCAACAATATTCTGCACGGCTATGTAGGACGGCTCTGGCGGAATCTCGTCCAGTACATAGTAATCTGCTCCCGCAGCCTTTACAGCTGCTTCCGGCAAATCAAACAGGCCGGAGTCATGTATTCCCTTGTCGGTAAACATGGCTACACGTTTAACTTGATGATCCTTTAGGATTGTGGTAATATTGTCTATTGAGTTTTCGCCGCCGTAAACGGCATGGGGCAATTTTACATTGTATACAGTCTGCATCTGACATCACTCCTTCTGGTAATCATTTAGTAAAAGACTTCCTTGTGGCTGTTACTCATTTTGTGCCCTCGCCGGAGGTAGGGTTGTACACGCCGTCGAACTCACGTTTTGCGCCGATAACATCTTCTTCGGTGAAGCTAACGTATTTAATGCACTTACGGGTGTACGCTGCGTATGTCAGATGCAGTCTGCCATCGGTGCTCTGCATCAGGTAAGGGTACTCGTACTGTTTGTTGTTTGTTTTATTCTCCTCACCGATGTATCCCTCGCCGCGTTCCATCAAGCGGATTAATGGGAAAGTAAGACCGCCGTCTTCGGACAGTGCCACAGCAACAGGGCAACGCAGCCCCGGCCATGCAGCTTTGCCTGGAACAGGTGATGGAGTGGCGGTGGGATTATATGCCACAGCAACACGGCCGCTTTTGGTACGGATAGCACTAATAGAGGAATTATTGTTCGGCAGAGGAGTCGGTTTCGGCTCTGACCAGGTTTCACCCCAGTCCAGAGATTCGCTACGGTAGACATTGTCAGCCTCACGGCTTCGCATAAAAGCTGCAAGGTGCCCGTCATCAAGCTCCACAACGGTAGGATGAACACGGCCACGGCTGCCCGGCATCTCTACCATACGCCAGGATTTGCCCTGGTCATCAGAAATCTGGAATACGCTGGGGTCACCGGACAAACCTTCTTCAGAGTCGGTGCACAGCCAGTTGCCAAAAATCCAGCGGCCATTTTTCAGAATCTGAATCGGCTGGCGGCAGAAGCTGCCCTCTCTTTGGAAGACGGTTTCATAGCCGCCCCAGGTCAGGCCGCCATCAAAGCTCTTCTGGCATCTGATTTGAGAGGTGAACTGCATGTTGTCTTTGCCCGCAATGCGGTCCAGCTGCGCGGTGTACATACACCAAACAGCACCGTCAGGGCCATTGAATAAAGATGGATTCTGCTCGCTGCGCTTTGGGTCACCGGAAACGGAGACTGGCTCTGTCCATCGTTGGGCGCCCTTTGGAAGGCGGGCACATACAATATGTACGTCGGCTTCTCCTTCATAAGTTCCAGCAAACCAGCAGCACAGCATATCGCCGTTTGGCAGTTCCAGCATGGCAGGAGAATGACAGGTGGCAAAAGGGCCGGGAGGTACCATGGATTCCACAGTACCCATTTCTTCGTTGCGGTAGATACGACCGTCTAAAGTCAAACCGGCGAGAGTAGGATAGTTCATAATTTATACCTCCAGTTCATATTTTGATATTTTAGGAAATCTTTTCCGCTAATTTAATAAGCAGATCCTGATCTCCAAAACCACCGGATTTTGAAATAATGTGATATGTTTTATCTTTGTAAATAAATTCTGTTAAAACAACCCCGGTTGCCATTTCGCAAATTGGCGTAAGCTCCGAAATGCCTACCGCTTGCATTATCGCCATCAGCGTATCGCCGCCGGTACACAAAAGAGTAGCGTTCAGACCGTCGTCAAGCATTCGCTTAATCAAAGCTGCCAGATTATTCGAAATTTGCACCCGAAGCTGTTCCGTTGTCAAGTTATGTTCCCTTGCGTAGATATCGGTATCCTCACACCCTTCCGGGTCATTCACATCAAGAATAAAGCATTTTTTAGCATATGCCTGTGCCAGCCATTGACGAACACATCCGACCGCTGCCTTACTATCCGCCCAGCGACCTTCCAGTTTTTGAACAGGGTTCAAATTTACATGTGGAAAGCCGTGTTCCTGTGCCGCCTTCATTTGGCTGATCGTTACTGGATTGACACTGCCACAAGCTATGAAAAGGGTATCTTCAAGCTTTGGTATCTTCGGGGCAGGCCCCTTCAAATTCAGCATATCTGCAAGCACTGCCGCAAACCCGGCACAGCCTGCACAGAATCGCAGCCGATCCAGTCCCAGTTCCATGCCAATGTGTTTTAAATCTTCATCTGTTTCAGCATCAAATACCTGGATGCCGGCATTTGAAATCTTATGCTCTTCCTTTCGCGGGTGTATCAACACCGGCACATTTGTTTGCTGTCCAAGGATATCCGCCACCGCCGAGTCCAAAATCGGTTCAAAAGGATCCTGGCCAAATACGCTCTGGTCCACAGGTACACCGTCGACATAGTGAATCCCCTCCCGGGTGACTCTGCCCAGTTTGGGAAAGGCAGGGAGAAACGGAATGGTGTCGATACCTGTTGCGTCCATCAGTGCCATCAATTCACTGCCAATATTTCCCCGCAGTGCGGAGTCTGTCTTTTTATAAATGTAAGCAATTCCGGCTTGAAATGCTCTATGCACTATGCTGTACACAATGTCATAGGCCTCCTGGGGCTGCACATGCCGGGTTTCTGCAACCATAACTAAAACTTCTACTGTTTTTTCAATTGATCGGAAATCATAGTTTAAATCTGTGACCACGACTGGCGCTGCACCCCTGGCTGCAAACTGCACCCCTGTGTCAAGTGCGCCCGTGAAGTCATCTGCAATGATTAAAAGCTTTACCATACATTCACCTCCTGTTGTTTCATTTTGAAACAATTTAGAAGGGTTAATTCCTTTTTTGTACATTACGGAAATTTTCAATCCCCTTTTCTTTGAATTTATATTCATTTTATATAAATATCACTGCTTTCGTCAAGTTATTTTAATCTATAAATCGTTTATATTTGAAACATACGAAAAATTTGTTGCTAAATTTTTGTGCACTTGGTATAATACGTTTAAATATGAAACAAATTATTGAGGTGCCTATGAAGAATGATATTCGTGTTTTGGGCATTGCGCCCTATGAGGGAATGAAAATTCAGATGCTCAATCTGGCGAAAGAATATCCCCAGATTGATTTGACAGTCTATGTGGGGGATATGGAGCAGGGTCTTATCATCGCCCGGAATAACTTTCATGGAGATTACGATGTGGTAATATCCCGTGGTGCTACGGCGCAGATGCTGCGGCAGCAGCTAACCATTCCGGTTATCGAGATTGAAATTTCTATGTACGATATTCTCTGTGCCATCAAACTGGCGGGCGGGCTGAAAAAAAAGACTACCATGATTTCCTTCGCCGATATTCGAAACCATGTGCTGCCCTTATGCGAATTGCTGGAATGTGACATTGATATCCATACAGTAGATTCTATTGAGGCGGTGGAGCCCACCCTGCGCAGTCTTCAGGATAAACAGTGCGAGACCATACTCTGCGACGTGATTGTTAACACCGCTGCCCAGCGGCTCGGTATCAATTCCTTCCTGATCACCTCCGGGTTAGACAGTATCCGAAATGCCTTTAACCAGGCATTGCTGCTGTGTGAAAGCCAACAATACCTGCGGGATGAAAATTTGTTTTTTCGAGAGCTTATTCGTGGGCAGATCGGGCATACGATTGTCTTTGACAGTCAGGGAAATTTGTTTCTGTCTACACTGGAAGATTTAAAGCCTGAATTATTGGAATTGCTGCGTCAGGAACTATCCCAATCCGGAGAGGAAGGGGATCAGCGAATCAGCCGTTCACTGAAAGGCATGCGCTACTCCATTCGTGTTCGGCAAATTGCCAGCGGCTCTTTGCGATACACCGCCTTTTTCTTCGATGAAAGAAAATTGCCGGTATCCTCAAACCAGATGGGTATCAGTTTCTCCGGTCGAGCCGAGGCAGAGGCAGCTTACTACAACAGCATTTTCAGCTTTGCGGGAAATCTCCAGGGTTCTCAGCAGGAAATTGATCAAATAAGCCAAAGCACTGCCCCTGTCATCTTCACAGGCGAGGATGGAACAGGTAAGGAATCCATCGTCAGCATGCTTTACATCAGGGGCCCGCTGCGCAACAACCCCTTAGTGTCCATCAACTGCAGCCTGCTGAACGACCGTAGCTGGGCATTTCTTATGGAGCATCACAACTCTCCGTTGGCAGACGAAGGCAGCACCCTATACTTTGCAAATGTGGATGTATTATCTTTGGAACGACAGTACCAGCTTATCGCTGTGCTAAAGGAAATGGATGTGTGCCAGCGAAACAGGGTAATGATTTCCTGTGTTTGCCAGAGCGGCGAATATATATCTAAAGTAGGTGCTCTTTTCCGAGAAAAACTTTCCTGTCTTTCCTTGTATCTGCCGCCGTTGCGTCAGCTCTCCCATCAGATTCCCACTCTGATGAATCTATGCCTGAGCCATATGAACGTCAACATGCCCCGGCAGATTTTAGGTGCTGATCCGGAAGCGCTGTCTCTACTGCAAAGTTACAATTGGCCCCATAATTACACCCAGTTCCGCAGAGTAATTGGGGAACTTGCGATTACGGGTACCAGCCAAATCATCACCGCCGAAAATGTCCGTCAGGTACTGCGCAAGGAGCGGCATGTTGGTGCTTTCTCCTCCTTAAAAGAAAATGCCGCCACACCTCTGGATTTAAACCGTACGCTTTCAGAGATCAGCCAGGACATCGCTATCCGGGTGGTCAACGAAACCGAGGGCAACCATACTGCTGCAGCCAAACGCTTGGGTATCAGCCGTACAACCCTATGGCGTCTGTTGCAAAAATAATACGCAAACGAAGCTAGTAAAACATTTGTTTACTAGCCTCAAAATGTAAATAAAGGAGCCAGGGCTCAAACCCTGGCTCTATTTTTCCTTCTTTTTTAATAATTCCAGTACAGAAAACAAACAATCTTATTTTATGATTGCATGCTTCTCAACACCTTCTCCATCGGCTTACCTTTAGCCAGTTCGTCCACCAACTTGTCTAACCAGCGTACCTTCTGCATAAGCGAATCTTCGATTTCCTCGACGCGAACCCCACAGATTACTCCGGTGATTTTGGAAGCGTTCGGATTGATTTGAGGGGCTTCGGCAAAAAAGGTCTCAAAATCAACATCTTTATCGATTTGAGATTGTAATCCGAGTTCATCGTAGCCTGTCAGCCATTGGATGACGGTATCGACTTCTGCCTTTGTCCGTCCTTTACGCTCAACTTTTTGAATATACAGAGGGTAGACTAAAGAAACTTTCATTTTATACACACGTTCGTTATTCACTCTTTATCCCTCCATTTGCTTCGGCGCTTCTTCAGCGACGACATTCCAATTCACGCCGAACTTGTCCGTTACTGCGGCGTGGAACACGCTGTAGAAGGTCTCGGTGGGTGGAAGTACCACCTCGCCCCCCACACAAAGCGCGTCAAAGATACCCGCCGCTTCCTTGCCCGTAGGTACCGTGGCGGTTAGTTTGATGTTATTGCCGTTCCCGGGCGGCATAGCTTCATCAGCAAACCAGAAGTTCGTACCGCAGATGGCCATCTCTGCGTGCATAACCCAAGTGCGCAGCAGCGCAGGCGGCGTCTTTGACCCCTCCGGCATATAGTCACCGTAAGGCAGGATTTTCGGCTCGTCGCAGCGAAAGACTGCGCGGTAAAAATTCAGTGCGTCTTTGCAGTTACCGTTGAATGTGAGGTAAGGTGTAATCATGGTTTCTTCTCCTTTTTTTGCTTTTAGGATTGATCAGGTAGTAATTACTCTGCACATGCTTGTTAAATTTAGTATAACATAATATCTATTTAATACGCACCCATGGATTAATATCAATAACCTTATTTGTCTTGCATAAATGCAAATCCCGGTTCCCCTTCCAACTTGCCAGGTTTTTTCACAAACTGAGAAACTATTTCTTTTTGATCAAATAAGACGCATCCGCCTGTATGTGCAGCAGTAAGGAGCCCTTCCTCCCGCAGGCTGGTAAATAGCGGCGATTTCAATGCTTCGCCTAACGATGTATTCCAAAGGTTAACGTCCGAATATGGTGAAAAGGGGCATGGTTCGGCATTACCAGACGCACTGATGTGAAAGAAGCCGCGGCCGGCTGCTAAACACCCTCCTGATTCCGCCTCATCGCCGGGAAAGGAAATGATAATCATACCTTTTTGGCGGGATCGCGCTTCATTGATGCGTTCTGCCAGTTTACTACGGTCCTCATCATCAAGCGCAAGGTCAGGCCGCTCTCGGTAAACGGATCAATATATTCCGTTATACTCATTTGATCATACAGCAGATCTTCCTGCAACTGATTTTGAATATATTCTTTTATCATCTTCTCATTTTTTCCTACTGTATCTACAAAATATCCTCTACACCAAAATTTTCTACTTCTATATTTATATTTTAAATTAGCATGTCTTTCAAATATGATAAGAGTACTTTTTGATTTTAGATATCCCATTATTTCTGAAATACTATATTTCGGTGGGATACTTAACACTGGCATTAACTCTCCCTCTAATATTTCTATCCCTTTTCTTTCACATAACATCTTAATAATTTCTCGGATGTCTTCTAGTAACTTTCCATAGGAGGCTTTTAATATAACTATAAGTTTTATACCTTCCCCCTGTATAACAGGGGGTTTTTATTGTATGTGATACAATGAAAGTAGACAAGGAATATAGCCACCTTGCCTACTTTTTGTTTTATAATTATTTAAAAGAATGTGATATTATGGGAGTTCCTAAAGGAAGTAAAAGAAGAAAATATAGATTACAGTCTTTTGAATCACTGGATTCACAACAATTTATTAATAGTGCCTCCTCAGTTATCGGATAACCACTCACGAATCCTCCGCCCCCATCCCAAGCAGATACCGCCCAATCTCATAGGCCAGTGACAGTGCCGACGGGAGCAAAGGATCGGGAAAATAATTCCCATAATTATTGACTTCAAAACTGAAAAATCCCTGGTAATCAATCTCCCTCAGTGTTTGCATCACCTCTCTCCAATCCACATTGCCGAATAAGGGCAACACGTGCATCAGTTCAGGAACAGTTGCACTGTGGGTGTCTGATACATGAGTTGCCTTCAAGTGCTTGCGTATGTAAAGCAGACAATCTCGCTGATTCTGCTCCATGATATCTGCGTGTTCAAAGTCCCAACAGATCCCCAGCCGAGAATCACCGAATGTTTCCACAAGGTCGACCAGTTCTTCCGGTGTGACGCCATATTTGCGCCGCGGGGAGATAGCCACGTCGCACATATTCTCAACCGCCAGCTCCATATCGAATTTCGCAATCTTGTCGAACAGACGGCTGAAATACTCAAGATTCCCTTGTCTGGACAGCTTGGTCTGATTTACAACGCCGAAGCGGGTCTCGGGATGGGTAACGCACAGCCGGGAGCCGACGATCGCACAGCACTCAATAGAACGAAGCACCAGCATCTCATGATAGGTCTTCTCATCCTCGCTCATCCGGGAGTCAAGAAAATTATAGGTGTAAGCATGGCACTGGCCAAAGGAAACTCCTAACTTGTCCTTGTGCTCCGCAATCTGTTCGATCCATTCCCGCCACCGTTCCGTCAGGAAGGGCGACCCGGGCAGCGACCAGTCGTAAAAACTGATATCAAAAATATTAAAGCCGGCACCGCTTGCTAGGTCAAGCATCTTATCCATCGGCATAATACTCTTGTCCGGCCGTTCAAATACGATATTGCTTGAAGTTGACAGTTTCATCAAAACACCCTTTCTGACAGCAGCCGGACAAACGCATCCTGGTCAAATTCATAAGCTGCCTTACATTTTGATTGCATGTGATCTAAATAGCCGCAATTGCCGAACAGCGTCTGGCCAGTGGTCAGTTCGCCCTTCGTCTCCACCGCCACCTTGCCCTCGACGAGTCTGGCAATACCGGGCTGCATGGCGTAAGCAACGGCCATCGAGTCCACTAGCAGGCTGTACGGTTCCAGGCCATGCTTTAAGTTGAAGCTGACCGCCTTGCGGAATAAGGCCTTGGAGGGTTTATCTTTATCACCATAAGCCAACAGAATATCCGTCATGTGATTATGGAGCCGGGAGGAGACATCCAGTCCGATCGCCTCGATTAGAATCCCCGATTCCATCACGATCTTGGCCGCCTCCGGATCTTGGCAGATATTCCAGGTCGGCCGGGGATTTTTGCGGGTCAAATCCACCGCTACACCGTAGGAGCCGGAACTGGTGATAATCGAGCAAACCTGTTCTCTCAGTTCCGGCGCGGCCGTCAACGCGGCTGCAATGTTGGTCATCGGTGCGGTGGATATGATATGAAACCGGCCCGCGTATTCCATGGCCTGCCGGATGATAAATTCCGCAGCCGGCTGTTCACACACAGCGACCGCCGGCAGTGGTAAATTCACTTCCGCCATCCCGTCAGTACCGCCGTATGCTGCGTCAAACACCATAGTCCGCTGCAGCGGCTGTGCTGCACCGCGGGCAACCGGAGTCTGTATTTCCCCGCATAACTCCAGGATTTTCAACGCATTTTCTGAACTCTGGTCCACATGGCAGACCCCCGACACGGTAGTGATCCCCAGGACATTCAGCTCTGGTGAAGCCAGTGCCAGCATGATCGCAATTGCGTCATCCGCACTGGGATCACAGTCAATTATCACATTCTTTACATTCATGGTACGGTCACCTTTCTAGTCGATAGGATTTGCCCGGTAATAATCGTTGAATGCCTGTTCGCAGCCTTCCACTATCGCCTTCATAGTCTCCTCTTTCGTGGCATTACCCTCGCCAAACGCGATCATCGCATCTTTGATCACACTGTCAGTGGTGCTGGAATTGGGTACATAAGCCGGTACAACTTTCTCCGTCGCCATCATCAGTGCGTCGCTGGGCACCTGCAGGCGGGGTTCCTCCTCAATCGCCAATTTATATCCATCCAACTCCGCGGTCTTTAAGTTCACTGGGATGTAGCCAGCACCTTCCAGCCACATTACCTGAGCCTCCGGGGAAGCCATAAACTGTACAAATTCCCAGGCCGCCGTCTTTTTAGCCTTATTGTCCCGATCCAGAATGAACAGTCCAGAACCACTGGGATAAGCACCGCCCACATCGGCTGCGTCCACCACCGGAATCGGTGCCACGCCCCATTCGAAGGCACCATCAACCAGGCCGGCAATGGTAGGGATGCGGGAGCTGGTCATGATGACCATACCGTACATGCCCTGGGCAAACTCTTCATTGATGGAATCGCGGATTGGCTTGTATGCCCCGGATTTCACGACTTTTTCCCACTCGCCGAGGAACTTTTCCAGGGAGCCGTCTTTATCGCAGGCCAGTTCGGTCATATGACCTGCGTGACCGCTTTCGTTGTTGCCGAAATAGGTACCGCCCTGTCCCTGGGTGGCAATCCAGTTTTCCAGCTCGAATTCATTGACACGCACATTAAGACCGTATTCGGCGTCCGTTTTCGCAACCAGCTCCGGTAGGATCTTCGCCATCTCGTCGATGGTCCCGGGAACTTCAGCCCCAATCTGATCCAGATAGTCCTGATTGTAATACAGCATCAGTGCCGAGATGCCCCATGGCACGCCGATCATCTTTCCATCGATGGAATGGGAGGAAACCGCGTTGGGAATCAAATCTTCTTTTTTTAATGTAGCCTCCGTGCCGGAGATATAATCTTCCGCCCATACGGTGCGAGCATAGTCTCTGACAGTACTGACCGACTCCCCATAGAGTTGAATCACATCCGGCATATTGGCAATATCATCAGTCGACATGGCGGCGGTTAATGCGTCCGTTCCTGGCCAGTTCTGGAATACGCCGGTGACATGAATGCCCTTCTCTTTGCCAATGGTCTCATTGAATAAACTGATCTGTTTTTCTGTAATATCCGCAAAGATGCTGTCCATGGAGTGCCAGAAAGTCAGCTCCTCCATCCCGTCCCCGCCATCCATGACTTCCGCGGCAGTTTCTGCCTCGCTGCGGGCTTCGGTTTTCTGACCGTCGTCCGTCGTTGTACTCCCGGCGTCATTGCTGCCCTGCCCGCTGCATGCACTCAGCCCTGCCACCATTGACGCCGCCAGCAAGAATGTAACCGTTTTCTTCATGTTCATAATACTTCCTCCTTCTTTGCTTTCACTTCTCTTGGATTTTCTTTCTTTTATCTATTCTTTCACAGCACCCGTCATCATACCGGCAACGATTCTCCTCTGGAATACGAGGAAAAGCAGCACGGTCGGAATCAATGCCATGATAACTCCCGCCATAACCGGCCCGAAAATCGAAGACTCACGGTCTTTCAGCATGGTAATCCCCACCTGTATGGTCCTCAGTTCGTTTTTATTGGTGACCAGCATCGGCCACACATATTGGTTCCAGACACTGACAAACGACGACAAAAAGACAGTTGTCAGAATCGGTTTGCTGGTTGGCAGAAGGATTGCCGTGAAGAACCGTATATTCCTGCATCCATCCACATAGGCCGCTTCCTTCAGGCTCTTGGCAAACGACAGGAAGTGCTGGCGCAGCAGAAAGATATTGGTCGCCGACACCAGGAAAATAGAACACACGCCCAGATAGGTATTGATAAGTCCCAACCTGCTGATGGTGGTGAAATTCGACACAATCAATACATCCGGCGGAACCATAATCGTTGACAGCGTCAGTGCGAACAGGAGCCGCTTGCCCTTAAATTCAAAGAACGAGAAGGCAAATGCTGCCATCGTCGCAATAACCATCCGGCTCATGCTGCAAAGCAGTGCTACGATAAAGGAGTTGAGCATATAGCGCCATAAAGTCGTCCGTGTAAAAGCAATCCTATAGTTTTCAAAGGTCACCTTGGGTGGCAGCAAATTCGGCGGCTTAGCTAACACCGCCCTCTGATCCATCAGTGAGACCGACAATGCATACAGGATAGGGAACAGGATCACCAGTGCCAGCCCGATGCAAAATAATTGAACAAAGACATCCCAGAGTTTCTTCGCTTTCATTGGTAATGTACCCCCTTCTTCTCCCATAAAAAGCCTAACATGGAAGCCGCCAGAGTCAGGATAAAGGCAATAATGGCCGCCGGATTCGCGTTGGTATAATTGCCCGTCGCCGAAATCTGTTTATAGATGTACTGCATGATTGTTATGGTGGAATTCTGCGGCCCGCCGTCAGTCAGGACATTAACCAGGCTCATCATCATCATGCTGAAAGCCAGGTCTGTGATAATTAAGTAGAACATCGTCGGCGAGGTCAGTGGCACAAAGATCTTCGTCAACTGACGAAACTCCGATGCGCCGTCCAGCCGGGCACTCTCGATAACGTCCTGGGGAACGCTGCGGACCGCCGACAGCATGAAAATGAAGGCGTAGCCAGTGGAAAGCCATATTTGAATCACAGCGATGGAGATCATCGCGATCTTCGGGTTATTCAGCCACTGGACTTTCCAGCCGAAGAAACCATTCAAAAAACCTAGCGAAGGAACATAGAGCAGCTGAAAGATCATTGCGGTCACTGAAGATGCCATCGCCATCGGCACCGCAAAGCCGGCCTCGTAAAAAACCGAGGTCCGCCGACGCTTATTCGCAAACAAAGCCAGCAGCATGCCAAACACCTTGGAGATCGGCACGGTCAGTATCGTATACCACAGAGTGTTGCCAATTGCTTTTACGAACACCTTGTCGCTCAGGATATATGTATAGTTTTGAAACCAGACAAATCTTTTTAGATTACCCAATGCATCAACAATAAAGAAACTCTTGTAAATCGTCTCCAGAAATGGATAAAACGTAAATACCGCGAACAGAATCATCGCCGGTGCCAGCCAGAGATATGGTTCCAGGCTCCGGAGCAGTTTCCTGTTTGATTTTGGCCTATCGTTCATGCTTACACCCCGCTTTTATTGACTTATCTGCGGCACTATCGACTTGGGAAGGCAAAATCGCTTCACCGCCTCAATCACGCCATAGATATCCTCATTTGTGCAAACATAGTCTGCGCATTGTTTCAACCCTTCTACCGAATTGGCTACCGCCACACCGATACCAGCTGTCTCCAGCATATCAATATCATTGATTTCATTGCCGATGGCCAGCACATCCTGCAAGTCAATTCCCAGATATCCGGCCAATCGCCGGATAGCATTGCCTTTGCTGCTGCCACTAGGCATAATCTCAATCCCTCTGGCATCGTAACGGACGATGTTAAAGGTCCCCGTTGACACATCTAGCTTTTCAACGACCGAATCAATCCTACCCGGATAGAGCGGATCGATAATCAGCAGCTTCTGAATCTTTGCGGCAGGAAACTCCGCCGCCGAAGGATGATAAACTTTATTCCATTTACCGAACTTGTCCATATGACGCTGAATGTAAGCGTTGCGGCGGTATGCCGCCTCACAGTCGCCATTGCTGATGATGATTGCCAAATCTAAGGAATCGGCAAAGTCGATTGCCGGCTTCATCTCCATCGGATCCAAGAAATCATTCCAGATAAACCGCCCTTGTCCGTATGCTCCCGATCCGTTGCAGACGATCGTCGGCAGCTTGATATGAAGGCGCTTCGTGAATTCCTCCATCATCGGGGCCGTCCTGCCACTGGCGAGGGTAAACTTGATCCCGTATCGCCGCAGGAGCTCATCCAATTCATCAATCGCCGGCGAGAGAACCTCATCCTCTCCCAGCAGGGTTCCGTCGATATCGCTGACTACCAGTTTAACAGCCATGTTTCCACTCCTTTTTCTAAACACAGATTCACTCCGCTATACATGAGGTACCACTAGCATGTATCCTTATCTGTTATCCATTATTATAGGGTAATTGCCTGTTCTTATCTAAAACTGGGTAGACTTATTTTGTCATATTTTCGACTATATCAATCAAAAATTTTATTAATATAAGAAAAAATGCTATTTATGCGGCAGCCGTCCGGCATAAATAGCACTTATCTAGCAAAAATAACGTTTATTCGACTTTCTTGTATTGTCCTGGGGTTTGTCCGATCTGTTTTTTGAACAGCTTGATAAAATAAGAAAAATTATCATATCCGACGCTGAGCGCCACCTCGCTGACCGTAAGGCCGGTGGTTCGCAGCAGAGTCTGGGCCTCCTGGATCCGCTTGTGAATGCTGTACTCTTTCATCGTCATACCGGTCTCGCGCTTGAAAACACGGTTGATATAGTCAGGGTTCATATTCAGCCTAGCTGCGATTTCCTCTCGAGAAATCTCCGTCCTTAAATCGGCGGTGATATGCTGTTTGACCAAACGGACCAACTGTTCACTGCCGGTGGGAGTGCTACGGCCAGTCTGCTGCAGAATGAAATCTACACACTTCTGGATCCAGTGACACATCCCGTCGATGGATAGAATCGCCGTCTTGTAGGATTTATAGATCTCATGATTTTCGTACAGTTCATGAGCCATCAATTCTTTTTTCTCCATGTAAGTGAAAAACATCTGCAGCATGTCCTGTTGAAAGATCCTGAAATTCATCTCATTGAGGTTATCACTGCGTGCCAGACCGGTGAGGAAATGACGAACCTTCGTTATCAGCATATTGATGTGCCCAGCATACAGCAGTTCACTCCACTGGGTAGGCAGGAGTATCTCTTCCTTGGCAGCCTTGTTTTTCTGATGTTCTACCCGGATGATCGTGTTCTGACCGAGAACATCATCCTTACTGTATTCCAGCAGCGTTCGGTAAGTTCCGGAGATTTCTTCACAGAAGACCGGCTTGCTAATATAGCAGAGGATCTTCGCCTTAAGCATCTCCTCGCACTTTAAGACCAGGAGCTCACATTTCTCTGGAAATGTCTCAAACTCGCTTTCATTTAAGATAACCAAAACTCGGGTACATCTACAATCAACAGCTTCATCCGCATCTCCCCCTAATCCCCGCTTTTATTACAATTATATCGCAAAACCTGGGAGTTGTCCAATCCATGTAATTTTTTGACTGTCAAATTTGGGCCTGATTCAGTTCTCTATACGCAATATAAAACAAGGAGATAAATCAGAGGCATGCCTCTAATTTATCTCCTTTAACTCACCGGTAATCATGTATATCGTTCTTTCACATATATTGGTAGAATGGTCGGCGATCCTCTCAAGATACCGTCCTAAGAATAGAAGTTTAGTACCTTGTTTTGTAAGTTCTCTTTTTTCTGTAATAATGTTAAGGAAATCATTTATAACGGTTTCATAGAGCCTGTCAACATCTTCGTCTCTCTCAGCTGCCTTTTGTGCAAGGGCAATATCCTCATTTACAAAGGCATCAAGGCTCATTTTTAACATTTTCTGAGCAATATCTGCCATCCTTGGAATATCTTTTAGGGAATTCAAAATGGGTTCTTCGCCAATTTCAAGTATTACCTCTGCAATGTTTACTGCATTATCTCCCATTCTCTCAAGATCTGTTATGATTTTCAGAACCGATGCAATTGTCCTTAAATCCTTGGCGAGAGGCTGCTGAAGGGCAAGAAGCATCATACAATCCTTTTCAATTTCTAGTTCTAATTGATCTATTTCGTCATCTTTCTTTAAAACATTCCTTGCAAGATCAAGATCTTGTGTCTTCATAGCAGTCACTGACGTGTCAATAATATTCTCAACCAGAGCGCCCATTTTTAATACCTTTTGTTTCACGTCAAGTATCTTCTGTGTAAAACGTTCTCTAACCAATATGCTCATCTCCTTTTACTTAAACTTATAAAATACAAAATTTTAACCAAATCTTCCGGTAAGGTAATCATTCGTTCGATTATCCTTGGGGAATGAAAAAACCTCTTGGGTATAACCTTGTTCTATTAGATCTCCCATTAGCATGAATGCAACCCGGTCAGCGATACGCCCAGCCTGCTGAACGGTATGTGGTGCAATGATAATGGTGTATTGCTCCTTAAGCTGCATTAAGGATTCCTCAATTTTTGCCGTTGAAATTGGGTCAAGAGCCGAACAAGGTCTGTCCAGCAAAATAACTTCCGGCTCAAGAGCCAAAACCCTGGCAATACACAAGCGCTGCTGCTGACCACCGGATAACCTGGCAGCAGGAGTATCCAGTCTATCTTTGACATCATCCCAAAGGGCAGACATACGCAGAGCCTTCTCTACTTCCTCTGCTACAGCCGATTTGGATTTCATTCCGCCCATACGGGGCCCCAATGCGACATTGTCAAAGATGGACATAGGCAGAGATGTTGGTACGTCAAAGACCATCCCTACCCTGCGGCGCAGTTCTGTCACATTAACGTCCGGGTCAAAGATGTTTTTCCCATCTAAAAGTATTTCACCCTCATGACGGGCTCCCACAGTCAAGTCACTTAGACGGTTTAATGTGCGAAGCAGTGTTGTGATACCACTGTTGGCGGGACCAAAAACAGCCGTAATCCGGTTTTTAGGTAACTCCAGGTTAAGTTCTTTAATAACCTGCTTTTGTTGATAATAGAAGTTTAATCCTTTTATATCTATTTTTGATGTCTGTGTCATTTTTCACCTCTTAACGGCCTTTCGCTATGAACCGATTGACCAGCATATTGAAACCAACATTAAGCAGAAGAATAAGAATAATCAGGAGCGCTGCTGTTCCATAAGCGTTATCCATGGATATTCCCTCCCTCGCCAGTATATAAAAATGTACTGCCATCGTTCGAGTTGGGGAAAAGATTGACGTAGGCATGCGCAACGCTGAGCCGGCTGTTAAAATAACAGCAGCTGTCTCGGCTACACATCTTCCTATGCTCAAAATTACTCCATTCACGATACCAGGGAGTGCTGATGGGAGTACCGTCCTGGTTATTGTCTGCCACTTCGTGAGTCCCAAAGAGAAGCCTACCTCCCGGTATAGCTGTGGCACAGTACGAATTGCCTCTTCTGATGTACGTATGATTGTAGGCAGAATCATGATAGCCATGGTTAATCCGCCGGATAAAATTGACCAACCCATTTTTAAGTATATAACAAAGAAGATAAAACCGAAAAGTCCATAAACAATAGATGGAATCCCTGCCAGGGACTCGGCACTGAAGCGGATAATGCGGGTGACCCTGCTTTCACGTGTGTACTCCGTAAGGTATATAGCTGTTCCAATTCCAAATGGTGTTGCAACAATAACGGCTACTGCGGTCACAATCAGAGTACCGACAATGGAGGAAGAAATACCCCCAGAACGGCCCATATCCCGCGGAATATCCGTTAAAAACTGCCAGCTGATCATAGGTATACCCTTGATTAGTATATGGGCAATTATAGAAAAAAGAATTGCAATAACAAGAAGAGCAGCTGTCCATATCAAACATTTTGCTATCTTCTCGGAAGTTTTCGCGTTAATTCTCATAGTGACCTCACCTCTTTCGTGTGATGTATTGGGCAGTAGCATTTAAAATCATGATAATAACGAACAATACAATACCTGTGGCAAAAAGCGCCTGCTGATGTTCGCCGGATGCATATCCCATCTCAATACCGATATTCGTAGTCAGTGTCCTGACAGGGTCAAGAACGGATTCAGGAAGTGCGACAGCATTACCCAGAACCATAATTACTGCCATAGTTTCACCAATTGCCCTGCCTAAACCTAGTATTACTGCGGCAACAATACCTGATTTGGCCGCAGGTAACAGCAAGGAATGTATCGTTTGCCATTGTGTCAGCCCTAATGCAAGTGCCCCATCTTTATAATGGCGAGGCAGCGCAAGGAGAGATACTTCGGTGATACTGATGATCGTTGGCAGGATCATAATACCCAAAATGATGGAACCAGCCAATATGCTTAAGCCCGGCCCACCCAGGTAATTACGTATCATTGGTACAACGAACAATACTCCCCAGAACCCATACACCACGGAAGGTATGGCAGCCAACAACTGGATGGCTGGTCTGAATATGTTTCTAAGTTTTGCAGGAGCATACTCAGCCAAAAAAATACTGCAGCAAATGGCAATGGGAACTCCCACGATTGCCGCTCCTATAGTAACCGATACAGATCCCACTATCATGGGGAAAATACCATAGGCGCCTTGACTGGGGGCCCATTTCATCCCAAAAACAAAGTTTATTATACCAACCTTGGCAATAATAGGTATACCTTTTATAAATATAAACACAGTGATGAGAGCCAGCACCGATAAAGTCGAAAGAGCAATTAGAAGAAACACACGCTCAGATAATTTTTCTTTAAAACTTTTCATTTCTCTGCCCCCTCTTCTGATGGAATAAGTCCTTCATTAATCAGTAATCTTTGCCCCTCTGAAGAAAGGGTAAAATCTATGAATTTCTTATCTAATCCGATCGGCTCACCGTCAGTCACAAACAAAAATTGCCTGGACAGTCTGTAGCTGCCATTCATAATATTTTCTCGTGTTGCTTCGATACTATCTAAATGTAATGCTTTCACTTCATCTGTAACTAAACCCAAAGAAATAAATCCTATCGCATTGGGATCATCTGCAACCAACTGCCGCACCGCCCCATTAGAGTCCTGGACGATAGCTTTCGGGGTTATCTCTTCTTCCCCCATAATCAGCTCCGTAAAGGCACTTCTTGTACCTGATCCTTCTTCACGCGCTATGATATTGATCTTTGACTTTGTGCCTCCCAATTGACTCCAGTCGGTAATTGTGGCAGCGTAAATATCGCGTATCTGATCTGAAGTAAGATTTTGAATCGGATTCCTAGGGTTCACGATTAATACCAAACCATCCTTGGCAATTTCTACATTCCACAGATTTTTTTCATCATCTTTCAATGCACGGGAAGACATTCCAATATTAGCACTGTGTGTCTGAGTTGCTGTAATACCGGCCGAAGACCCTCCGCCCTGGATATCAATCACAGCTTCCGGATTTAAAGCCATGTACTCTTCAGCCAGAATCTCAGCATAGGGTTGTACCGAAGTTGAGCCTGCAATAATCGTGGCTGATTCAGGTGCTTGGCTGCAGGCCGTCAGTATACCCATAGATAGGATCAATATCACTGCGCTGATAGTAACTCTTATTCGTCTTAATAATTTGCATGTTACAATCTTTTTCCTCATATCTCTCACAAAAATCAAACATCAAAATCATCAGCTATGATAAAACTCTAATGCTTGATTTCCTCCATTTCTCAGAATATATTAAAGAACTACAAGTTCACGTTTTGTAAATTTTTAACCGAAACGACCTGTAATATAGTCCTCGGTACGTTTATCCTTAGGATTAGCAAAAATTTCTGCTGTTGGTGCGTATTCGACCAGTGTCCCTGCTCTATCATGATCCATCATCATAAACGCAGTCATATGAGACACCCTTGCCGCTTGTTCCATACTATGAGTTACAATAATAATTGTATATTTTTGAGCCAGTTCCTCCATTAACCCTTCCACTTGCATTGTAGATTCCGGATCAAGAGCACTACATGATTCATCCATTAATAGGACTTCAGGCTCCACAGCCAATGCACGAGCAATACATAGACGTTGCTGCTGGCCCGGAGAAAGATCAAAAGCAGATTCTTTCAGCTTGTCCTTAACTTCATCCCATAAAGCCACCTGGCTCAAGTTCCGCTCCACAATCTCATCAAGACGAGCTCTTTGTTTTATACCATGATGCCTTGGGCCAAAAGCCATATTATCATACACAGACATAGGGAATGGATTCGGCTTTTGAAATACCATACCAACTCTTTTTTTCAGTGCAACAACATCCATACTCTTATCATAGATAGAAACATCATCAAGTAAAATTTTTCCCTCTACCCTAACTCCTGGGATCGGGTCATTCATACGATTAAAAAGACGCAGAAGTGAAGATTTACCGCATCCCGACGGCCCAATAATGGCTGTAATAGCACATTCCGCAATATCCATGGTAACATTCCTCAGAGCTTGGAAGTTTCCATAATAAAGGTTTACCGCATCGGTTTTTATCTTGGCTCTTTGACCAGACTCTAACATTAGATCATCCATTTGTCACCCTCGCTAATCGTCTCCTTATTATAACTTTAATAAGAAGCTCTTATTATTTTTAATATTTATAATTTCTATTTTTTGTCTCGCAGCAAATATTAATTATACAGTAATTAATGATATGAAATGCATTATCTGTGTTAATTATAGGTAAAATTTGTGTAAAATTTTCATCTCCGGAACGAACAGCAGGCGAGGTAATATAAAGAACTCTCTGTAGGTTTCATATGATCCGATATTCTTAAATTAGAATTCCGAAGGATTTTGTGGGACAATTCTTTAAATATAAAACCATACTTTCCTTTATGACTGACAAAATGATTTTATTGTCTATAATTCGAAATACATTTTTAGATTCATACTGTTCAAATTCCCAAATTCTCGGTTATTTATACTGTATTTCAAGTTAGTTTACAAAGAATTGTACGCAGACCGTGAAATGCTGCTTACAAAAAAAGGCGGTATGCACCTGATAAAGTGCATACCGCTGTTTTGTTGTAAGGTAATCCAAGGATAATACTCCCTCATCATCGGGTCAATGTACTCCGGTTCGAAATTAGAGTGAGCCGTCGATGATAATCAATTAAAACACTTTTTTTATACAAGGGCTCCTCCGCCATCTACGATTATGAACTGGCCCTGAACATAACTGGAACAATCGCTGGAAAGATAGAGTACCGTACCATTTAATTCCCCTTTTCTTCCTGGACGTCCCGCCGGGTTCAATGTATTATATTGGTTTAGAAAATTTTCTGACTTAAATAAAGTTTCACTCGTCATTTCACTTTCAAAAAGAGCCGGTCCAATGGCATTCACTGTGATACCATATTTAGCATAGGAAGCTGCCATACCTCTTGTTAAACCAACCACTGCAGCTTTGGAGGAATTATAGGAATGTCTGATAAATACATCAAACTTATCTGCAACAACTGCATTTACGGATGCAATATTAATAATTTTACCATAGCCTCTTTCCTTCATCTGCGGAAGTACATATTTGCTTGCTAAAAAGATTCCCTTCACATTCGTATCAAAGGATTTATCCCAATCCTCCACTGACATGCTGTCTACACCGCCACGAACAGCAACTCCTGCATTATTTAACAAAATATCAATGTGACCGAAGGTATCAAGCACTGTTTGCATTGCCGTTTTTACACTTTCCTCATTTGTAACATCACATCCAACTGCAACTACCTTTCTGCCTATTTTCTCAATTTCTGCTTTTACTTCGTTTAACTTTTCAATACGTCTTGCCAGTAATGCAACATCTGCTCCTGCTTTTGCATAGGCTAGTGCGGCATCTGCACCAAGCCCTGAACTAGCTCCTGTTACTACAGCTACTTTTCCAGTTAAATCAAAAAAATTGTCCATATTTATATACATCCTTTCACTTTTATCAATTGAGATCACAAATAATATTCCCAAAAATCGAATTAAATACGGCCTGTTTCCATAAATGCCGTACGGTCATAGCGTCCGGTTAATAAATATGGAATTACATCATTGGCTTCTAATTTTTCTACTAAATTAAGTTTATGTACTAACAAACTGTTCTTTGAATAAGCACCGCCTATTATGGTGTTAACAGGAAGTTCTGCCCATGGGTCATCAATACTTGATTTTAAATTGAGCGAAACAATTCCCGGCTCCCATGATTGATAATTATATTCGCATTGATTCATAAGCAATGCTCCGTTCAGGAAATGAGAAACACCGTTTTCATCTGGCATCCGGTCGAAATGAAAATAGAACCCGCCTCCAAATGTCTGCTTACCTGCTGCCGGGAATTGATAGAGCGCCGCGGTCAGAGGATTATTATATTCACCGATTTTCATGGTTGCTTCTACAAGCTGTGTTCCTCTTCTCGTTACTCCCGCTGTTACCGTGTCACCATTTCTTCTAATGACAAATTCTCCGCCCAGTTTCTTTGGAATACTTCCATTATCACGGCCGCATTGTACTGCCATTTCAGCTCCGGATCCGCCCAGTACCAGGCCCATCGTATATAAGCCAAGTTTATCACCGTAAGTTGCATAAACCCCCAAAATAGCTTCGTAGTAGTCATCTGCAAAGGTCGGATTATTCACATGGCAGATGGATAAGGTAACTACCGGCATAGAAAATGGTTTCAACGGCGGCGGAAGTATCCGCGCAATTGCTGCCGGGTCAGTAAGATAGCTGATGTAGAGTCCCTCCTGATTATCCATTAGAGAAGTCTTGCCGAAGTTTGGTAATTCATCTTTGGAAACCCGAAAGCTTGGAGCTTTTTGTTTTTCCGTAAATAATTCACTTCCTGCTTCATAACCAGTACGTACTGCAGGTGCGATAGTTCCATCTTTTACGGCACTTCCTATTACCTTCACCTCTGCACCCTTTGCTTCTAATTCAGAAACCAAAGATTGATCCGGTCTAAATCCAATAGAAAGTACGACTGCGTCGGCAGATACATTTACTTCTGCATGATCTTCCAACCTCTCCAGTACAATCCCGTTATCTTTTATCTCTTTTAAGGAATGTCCCAGCAAATAATCTGCACCTGATCTGGCAAGCCGTCCACAGACATCAGCCACATTGGTATGGTTTGCATTTGGAGCAGGCTTATCAAGCATATCAATAATGGTGACCTGATTTCCATCTTCACAAAGATATTCTGCCGTCTCAAGTCCTGTAAGCCCAGCACCGATCACAGCTACTTTTTTCCCTTTTAATGCTGAATTTCCTGACAGCACCGATTCCACCGTAAATACGTTGTCACCCTTTATTCCGGGGATTTTTCCTGGAATAATAGATGCAGAGCCTGTGGCAAGAATGACTGCATCCGGCTTATATTCCATAATCATATCTGCAGTTGCTTCCGTATTTAATTTTACTTCTACTCCAAGACGTTTCAATTCACCGTTATAGTAATCGGCAATCCACTGCATACGTTCCTTTAACGGCGGCTTCTTGGCCAGATTAACGGTTCCTCCAAGTTCACTCTGGCGGTCAAGCAAAGTCACTTTGACTCCACGAAGGGCAAGGGTTTGTGCTGCACACATTCCAGCCGGTCCGCCGCCAACAACAATTGCAGTATGTCCTTTGGTATCATGAACAAGATTCCCATATTTCCGCTCTCTTGCATATCTGGGGTTTAGTGCACATTCCGGCGGTAAACCGGCAGCGTTATATTCATTCAGGCTTTCAAAGCAGCGCAGACAGGAGATGCATTTGCGTAACTCACTTTCTCTTCCTTCCTGTACTTTTTTTCCCCACTCTTCATCGGCATTCCAGGTACGTCCCATGGAAATAAAATCTACTACCCCTTCTTCCAGGAATTTTTCCGCTACTGCAGGTTCTCTAAATACAGAAACACCAATTACAGGAATTTTCACATGGCTTTTTACTGCCAAAAGCATGTCATGTCTCCAACCCTGAGGGAAAGAAATAGGTTCTATGCAGGTCATGCCTGTTTCATATAATCCACAGCTGATATCAATAAAATCAATACCTGCCTGCTCTAGGGCCATGGCAATCTTTATACCATCCTGAATATGGATATATTCTTCTGTTACACCTGTCTTATCCAGAAATTCTTCTACACTTAACCGGACGCCGATTGGGAAGTCCGGACCACATTCTTTCCGTATTCCATCGATAATTTCAATAATCATTCTTAGACGATTTTCAAAACTTCCGCCATATTCGTCTTCCCTTTTATTTGTATAAGGAGACAAAAACTGATGCAACAGATATCCATGTGCAGCGTGTAATTCCACTCCGTCACAACCTGCTTTTTGAACTCTGGCAGCACCTTCAACAAACTGCAAAACCAATTGTTTTATTTCATCTATGGTAAGTGCACGTGTCTCCTGTTTCACTAATTTACAAGGAATCGGGGACGGTGCAACTACCGGCTGTCCGCCAATAAGTGCAGACACCGTTTCACGTCCAGGATGATGCAGCTGTATCAATATCTTACTTCCATGCTTATGTACTGCTTCCGCAAGTTCAGCCAGTGGTCCGATATGCCTGTCTTTTGTGACTGACAGCTGTCTCATAAGCCCTGCTCCATGCGCATCATTGACACGGGTGATCTCTGGTATGATGATTCCTGCACCGCCAACCGCTCTTGCTTCGTAAAAAGCAATCATGTCTTCAGACGGCGTTCCATCAAGATTGGCAAGTCCGCAGCCCATTGGAGACATGACCAAACGATTCTTAATCGTTACCTTTCCAATTCTCCCCGTTTCAAATAATTTGTTATACATTTTTCCCCTCCTACTATATTCTTATATAAGATTATCTGCATGAAACGATAACCTTCATAATGCCATAAGAATACGTTAAAATCAGCAATTTAACAATGTGTACCATGAATGATAAAAATTTGACAATTTGTTTATCGTGCACTATAGTAAAAATAGATTTTAAAATAGATCATTTCTAAATTGGGGGGAACTATGAAATTTACAAAGCTTGTAGAAAAAATCTCAGAAGAATATTCCATTGATATCCTATCACAAGGAGAAGATTTAGAAATACAGGATGTTGCATTGATTGACAACAAGCATGTTAATACGATTAGGAATACACTTTACTTTGGTTATGATAAACAATTAGAAAATTTAGTATCCATTCCATCTCAATGTATAATTGCACGCACGGATTCTGCAGCGCCTCCCCTTCCTATTGTGGGAAGTAATATCGCTTTGGTAGCAGAAGACTCTTTATTTACCATATTCAACGATGCAAAAGCTTTGATTGAAGCGACTCAAAAAGGAATTTTTGAGGAGCTTACAGCTATCGCTGATAAAACCCATAACATTGAAGCCGTTATTGATGCTGCCTCTGTAAGGCTTGGAAATTCCTTGCTGTTCTGTGATATGAACTTTAAAATCATTGCCAATTCTACATCTATCCCTGTCCTCGATCCTCTTTGGATAGAAAATACAAAGAAGGGATACTGCTGTTATGAATTTATCAATGAAGTAAAAGAACTAAAATCTATACGCAACGCTTCCCAGACTACAGCTGCTATAGAAGTCACCTGCAACAAATCCCCTTTCCGTAAGTTAAGCTGTAAAGTTTTTCATAATCAAACCCAAATTGGATTTTTATTGATGATTGAAGGGGAGAACAACTTTCTTCCTTCCCATTTCGAAATGTTAAGTACAATAAGCCATGTTATCAGCTACACCATTTCATACTACAAATCGGACTTATTTGAAAAGAACAGCATTTATCATGAAGTATTATATGATATGCTGATCGGAACGCCATCAAAGGATATCATGCCAAGACTGACAGAACTTCAATTTCCTGCGAAAATGCTGGTTCTATTCATTCATCCTTCAAGATATCCTGGACAACCGTACTTAAAAAATTTTATATGCAAGAATCTGAAAAAACAGATTCCCGGTACCCATATTACTTATCATAATAACGGGATTGTTGCGGTTATTCCGTTAAAAGAAGATACTGAAACAGGCTTAGAGTTACTGGAAATGTTCAAATATTTTTCTAAAAAGGAACACATACGAATGGGAATCAGTAACTCTTTTTCCTGCATTGAAAACTTTGTAAGCCACTATGAACAAGCACATGCAGCATTAGAGTTGGGCCATAAATTAAACCCGGAAGAATTGGTATACCTCTATCAAGATTATCAGATTTATGATTTGTTTTCGGAAGTAAAGAATCCAGATAAATTAGGGTGGTACTGTCATCCTGCTCTGGCAGTACTCAATCAGTATGACCATGAAAATGGTTCGCAGCTGTATAAGACCTTATATGTCTACATAGAAAAGGGGTGTAACATTAAATTAACTTCAGAAAGTCTGTATATCCATCGAAATTCCCTTGTCTACCGGTTAAATCGTATCACGGAAATATGCCGGGTAGATCTTACAGACATTAACACGCTTTTTCTGCTTCGGCTTTCTTTTCTCATAGACCGGTATAATAAGCGAAATAATAAATTAGCAGTCTATCAAAATAATATAATGCCAAACCATTTAAAATACTCGTGAGAAATGATCTCTCTTATCTTCCAGATTAAAATCGCAATAAAAAAGCAAGGTTCCGATTATTATCTTTGCCTTGCTTTCTTATTGAACTAAATATTTTTATCTTTTGAGATACAAGTGTCTTGTATCAATCAGATTACTAATTTCGCTTCATATCCGGTTCCAGTGCCCCCGTTGGGCGTCTTCCGATATTCTCATATTGCCATGCTCCGGCAACCGCATCCCATTTCCAACCGGAATATTCTCCTCCCGACTCGGTAAAGTAATACCAAATTCCATCTACATTAACCCAACCTATTGCCATCTGCCCGGTCTGTGGATCGAGATAATAGCGGTATCCGTCCAGTGGATCTGTCAGCCAACCGGTCTGCATCGCACCTCTGGTGCCATTGGAAACAGGATTTAAATAATACCATTTTCCGGTATTGTCAGCAAACCAACCGGTTATTAGATAACCGTCACTGCCAAAGTAATACCAGTGAGACGTACCATTGTATTCGAGGTATTTCCATTCGTTTGAATAATAATTTCTGCCGCTGCTGTAGTAACGCCAATTGCCGTTTTCATCCATGATCCAAGTACCCGGTTGTTCCTCGTCACTGTCTGAATGTGTCGGCTCATTAATGGTGATTGTAAATTTTTTTTGCAATTTAATCTGTGAATTGCTTGCTGTTATTACGAACGTTTTAGTGCCGGTTTCAGTCGGCAGTCCAATAATAAAGCCATTAAAGAAATCCAGGTAAAGCCCTCCCGGAAGTTCTCCTTCACTTACCCACCATAAAAAAGTCATTTTAGATGCAATTTCCAGTTGATGCTTGTACAAAAGACCTTTTACTCCATTGGTCAGGTAATCTGTTTTAAATTCAAGATTTTTATCTTCCCACAAAGCATAGATCGTGGTATTGTCTTTAAATTCATGCATATTTTCATGGTAAATATAGCCATCCTGATCAATTAATCTATTTCCCCGGCCGTTTTTTTCCGTAAAATAACCAGCAAACAGATATCCTTCTCTCCTTGGGGTTATTATGTCATTAGTCTTCCACTCTCGATCTTCATTCTTATTCCATCGATTGCCGCTTGAGTATAGCACTGAAGTTCCCTTATAATCTGCCTCTCCCGCATCCAGTACCACTTCAATGTCACGTCTAAACATTAATTGATATTCGCCTTCAACCTCCTTTGAATCTCTGGCTGCAACAAAAAAATATTCCTGTCCACTTTCCAATTGATGACATACATTCAAATTAGAACTGTAGCTAACATAATAATCCTCCGGATTTGGAAACCGCTGAGCACAACCATCAGCCTCTATCTTCCTGCATAATTCTTCATATTGATCAGAATTGCACAAATAGCCATACATATGCACATCTTCATCACTGCTATAATAGAAGGTATAATATCCGTCGCCATTTATAGGTACTTTAAATCTAAGTACCTTATAATACGGCGCCTTCTCTGCGATGCAATTGACTGAAAATCTTCCATCTGACAGCAAAATATCTTCATACTCAACCGGACTGAAGCGTTCCCAGTGGGCATAGACTTTTGTATCATTGTTCAACTCAGACATTTCCGCAAGAATCTCCCCATCATAATCGATGACCTTTATCCCCTGTCCATTCGCCCCGGTAAAATATCCGGCAAATTTAAAGCCATCTTTTTGCGGACGATTGACTTTTATCAAATCAGAATACGAACCGCCCCTCTCAATCCATTTGCCACGTTTCGAATAAACTGCAACAGTTCCAGGCGGCTGATCTGCATCTGACGCTACGAAAGTGACCGTGATATCACGCTCAAAGACTACCTTATAATTACCTTCTTTATCGCTAATTCCGGCCGAGATAAAGTAATAATCCTTTCCAGCCTCTAAATTATAATAAATGCCAAAGGAAAAATAGTCATGTATCAGATAATCTGTTTGTGCCGGTGAGAAATTAGAGCATTTATTTTGCTCAATTTTATGGCACAGCCTTTCATATTGCTCTGGAGTGCAAATATAGCCGGACGCATCTATCTCATCTTTTATGCGGGATTGATAAAATGAATAAGAGCCGCCGCCATCTTCGGGAACTGTAAATTTAAAAGCTTGATAATATGGACGTTCACCGCCGGATACAATCATGGAAAATCTTCGCCCCTCCAGTTTGATCTCCTGACAGGAAACCGGACTAAATGGTTTCCAATGAGCATACACTGTGCAATCTTCTGACAGTGCACTCATTTCCGGCAAAATCTCTCCCTGGTCATCAATCACTTGTGTTCCTTGTCCATTCGCCTCCATATAATATCCTTCAAATCGATACCCTGATTTTTCCGGACGAGTAATGTTTCTCTCCCCATAAAATGAATCTCTGTCGCTGGAATAATGCCACTCACTACCTTTAGAATATAATGCCTGTGTTCCTGCACTTGTGGCATCTGAACAATCAAGAGTAACGTCTATGTCACGTGTCAGGGCTAAATTATAAGCATTATCATCATTATTGTGCTGGGCTGAAATAAAGTAGTAATCCTTCCCTTCCTCCAGACGATAACCAACAGAGGCATAGCTATCGTAAGCTAGACACTCCGTTGGTGTTGATGCATAAACCGGATATCCTTTAGTTTCAATTTTATTACATATTGTTTCATATTGTTCTTCGTTACAAATATAAAAGCTAAATGATTTATAATTACGATCTATATATTCAGCATCTATTGTATAGTGACCACCCTTACCTTCAGGCACAGTATACTTTATCACGTGATAATATGGAGCCACATTATCCGAAACGATTGTAGAAAACTCCCGTCCATCCAGTGTTATCTCTTCAAAAGGAACAGGATTTGTTAATAAAACTAAATTTTCAACCGGAATCTTTCCTTTGGCTTCAGAATCAGTCGCTAAATCATAATCGTCCGTGATTTCTACTTCCTCTTCTTCCCCTATAAATTCGTCTGCATTGGATGGTGTAGCAATTACCTGATCCTTTAACATTGGGCTGTTTCGTGATTGTGCCCAAATATTCCCAGGCACAAAACTAATGCCCATTGCCAACACCAGGCACTTGGCAATCATTGATTTAAGCATTCTCTCATTTTTCATCTTATGTCCCCCCTGATTTGTAATTACCCTTAGGTATCACTTCCCATTATAAGGTAAAACTGGAAAAATGTCACTTCTTACAGACAGAATTTCGACAATCATTTCCGTATGTCCAGGTGTTTTACGCTTTTGTATTAATTCTGAATATCTCATCCAACACTCTGCCATCACAAGGACCGAAATCAATGCCGAGAATTGCTGCAATCGTAGGAGCTATATCTACCATCTGGATTTCTCCCAACTGGTATTCTTCCTTTATACAATTTCCTGATACTACAAAGCCACATCGATACTCTGGTTTCTCTGGTGAATAGTAAACTTAATATTTGTAAAGTCATCAGTAGGTAAGTGAACAGTTGAAAATAGTATGATTTGATAATTTATGTCTGAGAAAAGGATTGACAAAAACATATAGATTTATTATAATCTCTTTACAGACCAACCGTCGGTTTATAAGGAGGAAGATATGGGAAGAAATAAATATCCAGAACAAACCTTTGAAAGGATACTCGATATATCGACAAAGTTATTTATTGAAAAGGGCTATGAGCAAACCAGTATACAGGACATTCTGGATGCCCTTAATCTTTCAAAAGGCGGTTTATACCACCACTTTAAGTCGAAAGAGGAAATTTTAGAAGCTGTAATGCAAAAACGTGCACAGTATGTCACTGATATGCTTCATGACATCATTCAAGGTACAAAAGCTATAAATGCGAAAGAGAAATTAAAAAAAATTCTTTACCATCTGGGAACTGACCTCGAAACCCACTCGCTTGATATGGTTTTAACGTCCCAAATAAACAATCCTTATTTTGTGGTCAGCGGTTTACAAACTTGCGTAAAACAGGATGCACCAATTATAAGCAGATTGATTGAGGAAGGTATCAAAGACGGCTCTCTGAAAACAACACAACCAGCTTTTTGTGCAGAAGTTTTTTTGTTGCTATTAAACTATTGGGCAAACCCCGCTTTGTTTGGGCGCAACGATTTAGAGACAAAGGAACGATTACACTACTTACAGTCTGTCATGTCTTTACTTGGTTTAGATATTATTGACGACAATCTAATCAATGCTATTCTATCTGGATATGAAAAAATGGGCGCCTATTAAGAGATTTTACAGTAAAAAATGGTTGTTCTTGTAACAGCCCTTTTTTTTAAAAGCATAAAGACCGACAGTCGGTTTTTATAAGGAGGACACTATGAACTTAAAAACAGCAATACAAATCAACCACTTAGCTAAATCCTTTGGCTCTAATCAGGTCATTACAGATTGCAGTATGCGTGTCGAGCAAGGTACTATCTATGGTTTTCTTGGAGAGAATGGCGCAGGAAAAACCACTATTTTAAAAATGCTCACAGGTTTATTAACACCAGATACCGGCAGTATTGAAATTTTAGGTTCTGATATGCTGAGAAATCGAGATAAGTTACTTTCCAAAATAGGGAGCTTAATTGAATCACCAACATTTTACGAACATCTTTCTTCTAAAAAGAACTTAGAAATCCACTTGGCTTATATGGGCGTTCCCGGTATTAGTTCGGATAATGTTTTGAAATTGGTAGGGTTATCTAATACTGGTGAAAAAGCTGTCTCAAAATTTTCGTTGGGTATGAGGCAACGCCTTGGCATTGCCAGAGCATTGATTCATCAACCTCAAATTCTTATTTTAGACGAACCACTCAATGGACTTGATCCGATGGGAATTAAGGATATGAGAGAATTGTTTTTGAATCTCACACAGCAAAATGGTATGACAATCTTATTATCCAGTCATATCATTAGCGAAATAGAGCATGTTGCAGATAAAGTCGGTATAATTGCGGATGGTCGGATTTTGTGTGAATCCAACTTGGCACAAATAAAGACTGAATCCAAGGGTAGCTTAGAAGATTATTTCTTTAACCTGATGAGTGGAGGAAAACCATTATGATGAAACTTATAAAATTAGAGTTGCAGCGTATTAATCTACGTCCTTACTTTATCAGTAGTGCCGTTATGGGTATTGTTTTATTGGTATTTACCTATTTTGTTGCTTATGTAGCACAGATAGAGCAAGAAGTGCAATTTATGACATACGCAAATATTTTCCGATTTACCAGTGCAATCGGCATCATGCTTTTTGGTATCTTATCAGCCACTATGTACGCTAAATTAGTAATTGCAGAATATTCAGGAAAACGAGTGGCACTGCTCTTTTCTTACCCCATAAGCCGCAAAAAAATATTTACAGCTAAAGTACTGATTGTGTCTTTTATCGTATTGACTTCCATGTTGTTATGCATGTCTATATCTATATTGGTATTTGCAGCAACGGAGTCTATTGCACCAATCGTATCAGATACAATGACCAATAATTTATTTATGAAAACATTAAGGATGACCTTTGAATCTTCGGTAGCTATTATAGCAATCGGATTGCTTTCTATGGGAATTGGATTTTTAAAAAGATCAGTTTCCATTACGCTTATCAGTGCATTTGTATTATCAGGAATTTATGGAAATGCGGCCGTTAGTGCATCTGCAAATCCTGCTATTTCCTTGCCAGTTGTGGGCATTTCACTTGTTATTATTTTGCTGGTCTTACTTACATTATCAAATAAAATTAATTACATGGAGGTTGAATGAATGAACGAAGATAAGATATTTGAAGCTACAAGAAGAGCGGTGGAACTACCTTTAGAGTTTACAAATTCAGTGATGGAGTACTCTAAGAAATTACGAAATCCATCGGAAAAAGTCAATAAAATAGGAACGGCAATCGGTGTTTGTGTTGGTGTTAGTTTATTATTTACTGGAGCTGTACAAGTGCTTGTAGGGAAACCTTTTTGGGCACTTGGATCATTAACTGCAGGTACTACTACTATCATATCAAATTTTATTAGTTACTATAGAAATAAGAATTGAAAATAGCTAATTTTAATTTCTTTACCAAAAAGAAAACTGCTGCTTATTCGCTATTTCTAAATGAAATTAAATTGATGCAGAGATAAAGTCTATCCCATCTAAGGGTTGTACTGGCTATATAGGCGAACACATACCTCGTGATTTGCTTGATTGCCTGTATACGCCTTGCGAGTGGCCAGGGGTACAGGAATGCTTTAAGCGGCAGAGCCTATTGATAGGCGCCCAATGATATAATTGCTCAATCAGCCGGTGAAGATGATGCCCTCACCGGCTGACTCTCTATCATGCCATCTACATCATGGCTCTTGCTTTGGCTGCCTCCCTCATACCAAAACCATGATGGGTTAGTTAATGTTAAAAAATAGCCTTCTTTGCCAATTTATAATCTGCAATTGCTAACTTACGTCTTACATCAATGTTGTAAGGACATTCCGGCGTACATTTGCCGCAATCGGTGCATCTGTCAGCCTTAACCTCCAGTTTGGAATAAAGGTTCATAGCCATATCTCGATTGCCAAACCAAAAACGCAGCCGTTCCTTTAAGGCGTAATCGGATGCATTGGTCACGATACCATCCGCCATTTGCCGGTCAAAATAGCCCTCATACAGGAAGATATCAGTAAGGGGAATGTTCTCTGGGCAAACCATACATTTCCCACATTGTCTGCATACATAGGTACCAAGCTCAGTAGAATTCGTATATATATCCTCCATCTCTTCCTCTGACATTGGTTTGAATTCATTCGCATAACGTAAATCCGCCTCTAGTAATTCTCTATTATTGATACCTGCAACGACAATGGATACCGGCTGACTAAAGGCATAACGGAACGCCTGCGGAGCAGAGCGCCACAATAGACCGTCTGCTACCGGTTTCATTAAGATAATGGCAGTATTATTCTTGTGTGCTAAAGGTAGCAATACCTCTTGTATCTCGGGGAAGTTGAAATGATCATAATAATTAATGGTCGTCATCACAGCCTCAAAAGGATATTCCTTTAATGCACGGATTAAGACATCGGGCTGCCCATGCATTGAGATTCCTATGTGATGAATGCGGCCTTCCTCTTTCGCTTGCAATGCACCTTCCAATGCCCCGCCGGGAGCAAGGATCTGATCCAACTCCTCCATGGTTCCCACAGCATGCATAATGAGAAGATCCACATAATTCGTATTAAGATTATGTAAGCTACGCTCTAACGAGGCTAACAATCCGTCCTTGGAACGTTCTCCTGACTTTGTTGCCAGAATGAATTCCTTTCTTCTACCTGATACACATTGTCCTATCTTTCTTTCTGACTCACCATCCCCATAGCTGGCAGCCGTCTCAATATAATTACCCCCTTCATCCAGATATCGGTTTAATAGATAGTTCGCCTCGCTTACTGGAATTTCCAGCAAATGAAATCCACCAAATCCAAGAATTGAAGTGTTTAAACCTGTGTTACCAAATGGCCTTTTTTGCATAATAACACCATACCTTTCTTGTTTCATTTATAGACATCATTTATCCTTGTTTAATTATATGTCAATATGATAGTAAGATAACAGAAAAGATGCCATCCTGCCTCCTTAAAAAGGGTTTGCAAGTCAAGCTAAAAAGTGTTTATCAATAATTTTCTTTATCTCCGGATGCTCCTTATCGTTTTCAATAAGATAATCTACAAAGAAATTCTCAACCTCTTCATCTTTAATTTCTGCAAGCAACTCATAAATCTTATACCAAACAGACACATAGAAATAATTTTTGCAGAAATAAAATGCCATTTCCTTGAACCGCGGATTTTTTGAATAATATAAAGCTACTGAAATATTCAAAGCATCTTGATCTGATATAACTTCTTGATTCATCAATATACAGCTTAGTCTTCCGTCTGATATGTCGCCCGCCCATTGCTGTCTTGCAACGGTTACAGCGTCCGGGAAAATCTTTTCAGCATCTAATATCTCTTTTGGCCACTCGTAATTTTTATCAAAATCTTCATTCCTTAATGCCAGATATCGTTCTGTAACATCTCTTTTCAGCTGATTTAGCTCCATTAACTTAGAGACTTCCTTTACAGGGTTAATCATCTCGTTTTCATTTAAAAATACACCATTTATTGATATTCCACTATTATAATTCTGCTTATCATATGGCATCGATACAAAGCTCGCAGGTATAATTACAAGTGATTTGACTTTTTTCTTGTCTAAAGCCGCCGCCACAACTTTGTGATGTCCATCTATTAGTGTACATAGATATCCATCCATATGATAGGTAATTGCCCTATATTCATCTTTGTTTCTATATAACTCGGCTTGCTGAGGATTATAGAGGCTAGGTGGTTGTGAAGGCAAAACAAAGTATGGGATTTCCTTACTCCACAGACCATCACCGCCATATATCGGGCATGAAGCTTTATTATAAGTCAGCGTATTATTTAATTTCCAGAAAAACTCCCCATTTCCGTTTGTGGGGCACAACTCCGTATCAACAAGGGCATAATAACCTGTTGATAATAATCCTAATAAAAGTTTAAGGTTTTCCAACGACTCCTCTAATGATACAAATTGGCGATTCAAAACATCCCGTAATTCGGATATTATTTTATTATTACTCATATTGAGCCCATATCCAGCCGCAACAAGTTTTTCGCAGGTTGGACAGAAATAAGGACCATCCCCTTGGAATTTTATGAGCGGAGTGTCTCCATAAACTAAAGTAGCCAATGCAGCATCTTCTAAATAACCATACTTTGAAGATAGTAAACCTTTTCCGTTTTTTACATAGAAAACAATGCCGTCGCCACCCCACTCAGTCTGATGTGTTTCGGGAGGCTTTATTGTGATTATTTCTGTATCAGATTTTTTTAAAAAATTTCGAAACATTTTAACCTCCGTGTAAAATCCCTTAATGTCTTTATTGTTCGTAAATATCATGGATGATACAAACCATAAGGACAATGCATAGTGAGAAACCGGCTCTTCAGTTTGCTTCTTCTTAAGAAATCTCTCGTACCTGTTCAATATTCTTGAAACTCGATGCTATATAAAAGTTCACAGAATACCCTCTCTCTATTAAAAATGATTTACTTCCCATTATTATAACACAAATTTATTTTTCATTTTCTTTACCTAACAGCTTCGGGTTGATAAGATTGATGTAATCTTGTAAACCCAATAAGATGTCTACTTTTATACCAATTATAGCATGGCAGCTCTCTTATATCGATGTTTAATTTAGTAAATATAAAAGCTGCTAAGGCCAATGCCCCCAGCTTACTGAGGGCTTTGGTCTTAGCAGTTTTTAATGGCATTACTATCCACATTGGTCTGATTAAGCTCTGCATTTAGCTTGATCATCTCAGATAGATATTTATTCAGAGGCGTATTATACCCATGAACAAAAATTTGTGTCTTTTGCAGTAGAGATTACAAATTGTGTTACAGACTGCAGCAATTTTACTCTAGTTCCCCCTCAAGACTTAAACGGAAACCTCTACCGTAAAGCTCCCGGTGGCCTTTTGTGGGTTTGCGATGTACAGGTTGCGATGGTGCGTGTTATCCGCCACATGACCTGACCGAATGTTATCCAGATACATAGGGTCTTTGCCGGTTTTATCGCCCTTAACGTCGAAAATGATATCCGACGCCTCTTTTTGCGTTGGCATACCGTAGTCATAATAAGCCCTGAATGTCAGCCTCGCATTTTCAGAAAAATCAGCCGTGGTAAAATTGTTGCTTGACCTTTCATTCTGGCCTTTTTGTGGCTGTTTCTCGCTGACGATGGTAACTTTTTGGCTCATAATAAACTGCCTCCTTAACTTTTATTTGGAGCGGGAGAAAATTTCTCCCGCATACCAGCGACGGGAGTTACTTTGTTTTTCTCATGCCGTTTTCATCCACCTCGTAGCCATCAATGGAGGTGTTCACGGCGAGGGAGCCGTCGTCATAAAAATAGTACCATTTGCCGTCGATCTCCAGCCATTTGCCAAACACCATGATGCCGTCTTTGGCGAAGTAATAGCGTTTGTTATTGCCGTTGATGCCGATATCCCACCAGCCGGTAAGGGCTTTGCCGTCCCTGTAGTACAGGTACTGGCCTGCGTCGTTCAGTGTCCAGCCCTGGGCGGTGTCGGGGGCGATGGTAAGCATGATATATCGGTGCAGCATGCTCGAAACCTCGGCGCAAGTGGCGCTGGATTTCGGATTGAACCGGTTACCGTCGCTGCCCATCATAATGCCCGCCTGCTGCATGGCTGTAATCGCATCCTTGTAAGCGCTGCCGATGCTGTCGTTGTCCGCATAGGTGATTGCTTCTCGGACCACAGGTAGCTTGTAGCCGGTAGCCTTGGCATAGTTTGTGATAATTACGGCGATTTCCTCACGGCTAATGGTCCGGTCAGGCGCGAACTGCCCGTTACCGATGCCCTGAATGATGCCTTTTTTGTACGCCCATTCGATGTAGGGCTGGAAAGCGCTGCCGAGTATCACATCCGTGAAGCTGTTGGTGGTATAGAGCTCGATGTCCACTCCCGCCAATCTGCCGAGCGCTGTTACCAAAATCCCGCGGGTCATGGCGTTGTCGGGTGCAAAGGTCGTGTCAGAGGTTCCCGAAAGCAATCCGCGTCCTACCGCGTAGTCGATGGATTCTTTGGCCCAATGCTTCTCGATATCCGTAAACTTTGCTGATGGTGCCGTGTATCCCACGCCGTAGGTTGAAAAATGACCGGTGGAAATCAGGACGCTTCCGCTGTTTGCGTCGTATGCGGAGCCGTCGACGCGGACCGGGTTGCCGTTGGCATCCACATAGACTCCAAAAAGATAACCCACGGCTTCTCCGCTTGCCAGCGTGTAGGGAATAGAAAGTGTTGCTGTGCCGCTGCCAAGGCTTGCGATGCTAACGGTTTTGCTGTCTTTCACATAGCTGATGGTAATGCTATACGCCGGTCTTGTTCCAATCATGACCTTGGCCGAATCGGAAAGACGCGTGTTGGGCGCAATAGTAATATTGATATCGCCGCTGCTCTGCTTGAGGATTTCCGCCAGCGCCTGTTTTTCAAAGCTGACCTTTACAGGGGAGCCATTCACTTCAAGGCTGGCCACGCCTGCACTCACCAGTCTTTGCAGGGAGTTCTGCGTCAGGGTTACGGTGAGGGCGGTTGCCCCTTGAGGCATGGTGACATCCAGCCCCACAGAAATGCTGTTGGCGGTTTTGCCCTGCGCTTTCGCGTCGTCCTGGGCCTTGATGATAGCATCGGTGATGGCTTTCTCCGGAATGGAAGCGTTGGCTGTTCCGTTAGTTCCCGCCGCAGCCGTTATGGGTGACGAGACTGTAACAGGCTGATCGGGCTTCTTTTCCGGTTTTATTGTAGTGATGTTACTGCCACTACTGCTGCCGGATGAGCTGCCGCCCCCGTCGCCGCGGCTATAGGTTGTTACCGTCACGGTGCAGGAGGCGTTGTAGCCACCATCTGCTGTGGTGGCTGTGATGGTCGCCGTACCATTTCCGACTGCCGTTACCTTACCGTTTGTATCCACAGTGGCAACCGCTGTGTCGCTGCTCTGCCATGTCACGGTTTTATCCGTCGCATCGGCGGGAGTAATCGTTGCCGCAAGTGTAACGGTATTCGGGGTTGTATTGTAGTAGAGGGATGCGTTTGTTTGGTTGAGAGTAATTCCGGTTACGGACGTAACTCCTGCCGGGATATTTTCATAGACCGCAGTGACTGTAACCGCTTGCGCGGGCATGGTGAACTGCGCTGTGGCGCTGGCGGCACTCGTACCGCCCACAAAGGTAACAGCTGGAGTAATCGTCCACTCCTTAAACCGCTGTCCCTGTGGCGAGGCACTTGCCGTGATGGTAACGGTCAAGCCTTGCGCGTAGTTGCCACCACCCGTGCCACTGTCTACGGTAACAAGGTAGGTTGGTGTGCCGCCGACCATCGTCAGTGTCGCCGTAGCCGCATGATCGGCAGTGACATTCGCTGCACCAGTATAGGTGTTGCCGCCCGCCAGCAGCGTGACAGTCTGACTGCCCGCCGGAAGCAGGAAGCAGAGCTCACCAAACGCGTTGGTGAATTCGCTGGAAATCCCGTAGCCGGACACGGGGGAACTGACTGACGCAACCTGCGTAGGCGCACTTATGCCGGAAAGCGTCAGTACGGTATTATAGACCGACGTTCCGTCCACCGTGATGCTGCCGCCGGTGATCACGATTTCTGTAAACTGAACGCCCTTTAGGGGTGTGCCGGTCAGCGCGAGATTACCGCCGCTCATATTCAGCTTACTGCCGTTCATCATAGCGAGCGCGCTGCCTGCGCCGTTGCCATTTGCAGTTACCGTGCCGCTGGTGGAAATGGCGATATCTCCAAACTCTACCCAAATACCGCTGGAGTCGGTTCCTGTCGTGGTGGCCGTAACGTTTGCGCCGCCGCCGACGGTTACGCCCTGCTTTCCGTATATCACTACCGCAGCAGGACTTGTACCCGAACCCGCGCATGTGGCGTTTACATCCGCACTGCCGCCGATGGTCAATGCTCCATAAACATCTATGGCGCAATATGCGCTATTGCTTCCGGTGGAGTCAAGTGTCAGCATACCACCACTGCCATTGATGTTGAGGTTGCCCTTACAATAAATTGTGCTGGCGGCGCTGCTGGTGATTGAAGAATTGCCGGTATAGACAAGATAAATGGTGTCCGTGTTCTGGCAATTAATGGCGATGGGCTCGCCTGTGTAATCGTTCGCCAGATTCAAAGTGGCAGTGCTTGCCGTCCACGCCCAGCCTGCGCCGCCTTGATTGGAGCCAAGGTTTAAGCCGCTCTGTCCGCCGATGTCCATGGTGCCGGTAGCTGTGCCCGTTGGCGGGATAGTCTGCCCATTCACCGATGCCGTACCGCCCGTGACGGTTGTGCTCCCCGCCACTGTGCCTACCACCACTACCGTGCCATCGGACACCGTCAAATCACCATTGAGTGAACTAAAACCGGCTAAAACATCGCCGTTTATAGTGACCCCAGTACCGGAACCGCTTACATTCAGATCTCCGTGTATATCGCCGATTGCTATGCCTGTAGTGTTGGTAGTGATTGTACCGCCAGTGATGTGTATGCCACTATTCTCGCCAAGCAGTGCAAAGCTGCCGCCATTGGCATTCACTGTACCGCTTTCAATGGTGACGATGCCACCAGCCACAATTGCCCCTTTGCCACCTGTTACATTCACCACGCCACTGGTATTGATAAGAACGTTCCCATCTGCTGCCTGTATGCCGTTAGAACTCCATGTAGGACCGTTGGGATCTGTGTAGCCGATAGCTGCCACATTGGCGCTGCCGGTGATGGCGACGTCGCCGGAGTAAGAGACCAACCCACCACCTCCTCCATCCGCCACAACCGTTCCGCTTTCAATGGTAAGGCCCTCATGTGCCTGTATTGCGTCGCCAACGGCTGACACAGCAAGTGTATAGGAACCTGCTTGGATGGTGAGGCTTCCACCCCAACCGCCGCTTATGCCTGCAACGTCAATCCCCCACCAATTCGAGTTAATTGTGACGTCGCCGGTCAAATTCAAAGTAATACTATCGGATGAACCGCATTCGATATAGATGCCGTTATCACTGCCGCTGTAGCCGCTGTCCAGCGTAAGGGTGGCGGTGGCGGCGTTCCAGTTCCAGCCAGTGCCGTTGGCAGGTTGGGTGAGATCGGAAACGGTCGTACCACCAATGTCCATTGTGCCGGTGACAGGGTTGCTGCCGAAGCGCTGAATACCGCCCTTGAGCGACGAGACAATTGCTTCCGACACAGTCACGGTGATTTTGGGAGCGTTCACGCCCTCCGAAACGACTACCCCTTCCGGCAAGTCAAGTGTTGGGGTAAAGGTGTAATCCCCAGCCGCATCAGCATCATAAGCCGGGTTGGAAGTCCATTTGGACACCGCCACGGTGGTTTCCGTTTCCTGTGTTTCGGGTTTCTGCGCATCGCTATCCGTGGCGATATCATCGCCGCTTACGTCAGCCGTAATTGCCGCCCCTGTGGTGACGGTTACCGCCAGTTCATCCGGCAGGTTTAGTTCCTCCTCGGCCGTGCCGGTTTCCACGGTCTGTGCGGATACCTCCGGAACCAGTGACGCAAAGGCCGTAATTTCTCCGCTTGCGCTAAACGAAGCGCCGGAATCCTGTATTCCCTCCTCGGCAAACGCTGATACTGGCAGAAGAGTCAGCACCATGCACACCGAAAGCAGCAGACTGCCGATTCTTTTTCCTATTTGTTTCATTTAATAACACCCTCCATTCTAAATTTTTTTCAGAACCTGTTTCGTCCGTTAACATATTCATAATTTCATCAAGGCTCAGGCTCGCTCCGTTTGACCAGTTTTTGCTCCGTCCGTTACAGCGGAACGGAATACCGCATCGCTGCCTAAATCAAAGTAGCAATTCGGACGCGGGCATAAAAATACACCCTACAGTTTGATTGTAGGGTGCAGAATAAACTTTTCATATGGTACATTGTACTTTTATTTTTCGCGCTGCAGTTCCTTGAGCTGCTCTCTGGAAGCCAAGCCGCATTTCTCCAGCATTCCGCTGATGAAATTACGAATGGTGTTGGGGGACAAATGCATCCGCTCCCCAATCTGCTTATTCGTCAGATCGCTTTTGAGCAACTCCAAAATCTCCTTTTCCCGTGGGGTCAGTTCTTTTCTTACAAAAGCCGCAAGACCCTTGGCTAAGGTTCGGGAAAAGGCAGCAATTTTTTCTGTGGCTTTGCTGTCGCAGTCCCCATCGGGCAGCAGCCGTTTGATTCCCTCGTAATTTTCTGCGAAGGGCAACAGGATACCGTCCGGCAGGGCTGTATCCAAGGCGCTGTTTAAGGCCTTCAGAGCCTGGGGTCGTTTCCCCATCGCGTCAAAGGCCTGCGCCCGGTACAGGTTTATGTAAATCTGTGTCAGCAAGTTGGGGAAGATGGAGGACAGTCCCAAACCGAATTCGCTGACCCCAAGCAGTTTTTGATATTCTCGCCGCTCCAGCAGGATACGTCCATAAATAATGTGGGCGAAGGGCTGGGTCATAATGACCAGCCGCTTGTCATTAATCTCACCCTCGGCAAGCCAAGGGGAAATCTCGTCCCTGCGCTCCAGCATCAGGTACAAAAATCCGCAGGCTAAGTCCAGTGTATAGCGGCACAAGTCCTCGGTGTTCTGGCGGGAGCGTTCCATAAGTACAGCAAGGGCGTTTTGCAGCATGGCTTCGTCCCCCTGCAGGATGGCGATGCGAGCCAGAAGGAAAAGGCCGCATTGGTAAATGCTGTTCTGGCGCTTGCTGTCGGCGGTAAACATGGCCTTGTGACAGAGGATTTCCGCCTCAATCGGCTCGCCCCGCATCAGATGCGCTTCCGCCCTCATAATGAATTCCGCCCCGCTGCCATGCCCGCCCGTCAGAGCGTAATAGACGGGCATACAATCGTCCATCTGCGCAAGCTCATGGTCCAGCTTTCCGATTTCCCGGTAGAACATATATAGTACCGACGGGGAGCCGAACGTCCATGTGCTTTTGACGCTGATCAGGGTGGCGGGGCCGTTCAGCAGCTCCAGCGCTCTGCGGTGCCTTGCGCTCATGCCATCGATCCGGTTGTATTCCAGAAAGGACAGCAGCAGCTCCATTTCACCGGACAGTGCGTTCTTTTGCGTCTCAGGAAGGTCGCTTTGTCCGATGACCTGCTGGATTTCTTCTTTCAGGGCCAGGAGCTTCTGGTTTTCGTGCAGAAAAAACAGAGTAAAGGCCAGAGGTACCATGGCAGAAGGATGTTTGCGCTTGATTTCAAAGGGTGTGTTCTCCATGATGTCGAGTATCATGGGCTTTGTATGCTCGTCCACCACGTCCGCAATCTCAAAGCTTGTCAGCGGCAGGGAGAGCAGGCGCTCCCACTCGCCGGAAAGATAGTAAAAGCGCAGAGTATTCACCCGGTCGCCAGCCTTCTCCGCCAGATCGCCTCCGGTAAGATAGATTGCTTTTTTCTTTTCTTCTGGCAGCAATTCAAACTGTTCGGTCAAAAAATTTTTAAACAGGGTGTGCAGGTAAAATCTTCGGGTCTCCCGATCAAAATGGACGAACACCCTCTTTTCCCGCAGGAGTTGCTCTGTTTCTTCCGCACTTTTGCCGGACAGAGCTGTGGCCTGCGCCAGAGAGAAGCGGGGAAAGATGGAAACCATAGTCAGAAACTCCCGCTCAAACGCAGACAGACGGTTCCACAGGGCATTCCGTATCATGTTTTGTATGCCGCCCACATCCTCAAACCGGCCGCTTTCGATAAAGGACAGAAGCTGGAGATAGAGGGCCATGACCCAGCCTTCCGTGATTCGCATCACTTCCTCAAGCTGTGTAGCCGTAAGGGAAATACCGGCTTGCCGGTAATAAGCATCGATATCCTCGGCATAAAAGGCAAGAACTGATTCCCGCAGAATTAAAAAGCAGTTGTTTTCCACAAGGAAACTTCGCACTTTATCCGACAGAAACTGAGCAGCCGCCACCACATGAAGTGCCTCGCCGCTGTGACCTGAAAGCGCCGTCAGAAATGCGCCGGCGTTCGGCAGTTTCCATGCAGCAAGATCATCCAGTACCAGATAGGTTTCCTCGGGACAGCGGAGCTTTCGGAAAATCCTCTCAATTTCCGGCAATGTATCCTCATCCGGCGGCCCTGCCGCTGTTAGCCGCTGGGCACTGTCCGGGTCAAACAGCCCGATCAGCTCGCAGAAAGCTTTCCACGAAGCACCCGGCTGTTCCGAGGGAAAGGTATGCCAGATGATCTGTGCGGTTCCCGAAACCTGTGAGTCGAAAAAATGACGCAGGGCCGTTGTCTTACCGAAACCGGAGGGCGCCTCCACTAGAGTCAGCGGATACACCTTGATAGAATTCAGGCGCTCCATGAGCCTTTTTGGAAAAAACAGTGTTTCCGGTTTGATCTGTTTGGTTCGCGCCATACTATCCCTCCTTTATCGCTCATTCTGATTCGCCTACTTGAAATATAGGCTCTAACTTCTAATATAACTGGCCTAGTAAAAAAGAGAACAAGCATGTCACATATATTGTATTTTTTGTTCCAAATTATCTTAACAAAACGAAAAAATCGCTACAGAGTTTGCTACAGAGTGGTAGCCCAGTTTCTCCAACGGTTCTTTTTCATAGCAAAACTCAAACGACGTTTTGTTGTTCAACTTCGCACGCCTGTATAAATTGATATATTTTCACTTGACCATTTTTTTTACATGCCTCACAAGCACTCTTGTAGAAAAAATAATATACTGTCAAGTTGAGTAACTTCAGGATATGGGAATTTAGTTTTTCATTCATGTACGATCATTATTAGGCGCTTACACCCTTAGGTATCACTTCCCATTATAAGGTAAAACTGGAAAAAAGTCACTTCTTACAGATTGAATTTCGACTATCACTTCCTATGTCCAGGTGTTTTACGCTTTCGTATTAATTCTGAATATCTCATCCAACGCTCTGCCATCACAAGGACCGAAATCAATGCCGAGAATTGCTGCAATCGTAGGAGCTATATCTACCATCTGGATTTCTCCCAACTGGTATTCTTCCTTAATACAATTTCCTGATACTACAAAGCCACATCGATACTCTGGTTTCTCTGGTGAATACCCATGAGTTGCATACTTTCTATTCTCTTTCTCCAAGTCAGTCACAAGAGACCCGGTAAGGCTGTCATCAAAACAGTAACCAGTCTTTGCTTCCAGCATATACCCGGAAACCGGGAACGCATGAAAACGTTCCAGTTCTTCTCTGGTATATATCCTCTCAATACCTAAGTTCTTTTCTTCTGACGCTTTTAGAAGAATCTGTAGTGCGCGCTGCTTCGCTTTCTCGTCATTTTTCTTTAAGTGCAAATAGGCAGACCCTCCTGCAGACTGTATATAGGCTCTCCAGAACATTTTCCCTTTTTCTTCATAAATAAGGCCTTCTTCTTTTAACAATTGATTCAGCTTCACCTTGTACCTTACATTTTTCTGCCCATGATCTCCCACCACCAGAAAAACCGTTTCCTCAAAAATGCCCGCGTCCCGGACTGCCTCGACAATCTTACCGATTCTTTCATCCATCCGGATCAGAACCTTGTCAATCTCAGGACTGTCTATCCCATAATGATGCTTCGCATCGTCCAGTTCAATGAAGTGCATCATCAGTAGTTCCGGTTTTTTGCTTAGAATGGTGTCTTTTCCGCACATAGCTGTAAAATCATCCAGGTAAGGCTGTTCAATCCCTTTTCTTGATTTTCCATATTTTTTCTCAAGCCCCATGCAAAATAATGGACTTCCATTTTTTAAGATCTTGAGAGATTGATTTTCACGTCCGATTGCCTTTATCTCCGGAAGATTATAGAGAATGGAGGCCTTTCCGGTTACAGGCCACAGGATTCCGGCTGATTTCATTTCACTCTTTCTCAAAGCATCATACACAGCAGGTGCCTTGATATCTTTTTTAAACCAGAACCACGCCTGTTCATCTTCATCAATGAAAGGCTGGAGAGGGGTATTATGATAGATTCCATGCTTATCCGGATAAACGCCGGTCATCATAGTGGTATGCACTACATAGGTAAGAGTCGGATAAACGCTTTTTAATTTTGTACTGAATGCTCCGTTTTTTATTAATCGGGAAAGGTTGGGAAGCCGACTTGCCTTTTCCCAGTTATCTTCAGAAAATGCATCATATGAGATCACAACCAAATGCTTTGCTTTTCCTTTGCTCATTTTTCCAGCTCCATCATCTTTCATCTTATTTTTGTTCTTTAGGAAGTGTCATAATAATCACTAATCCAATTAAAAAAAGAGGAATAATTCCCAAAGTACTCCATCTGGCATTGCCGGTTATTGCTGTTGTAAGGGAGATCAGCGTTGGCCCCATAATTGCTGAGAACTTACCGAATATATTATAAAACCCAAAAAATTCATTGTATTTTTCCTTGGGGCTGATATTTGCATAATAAGATCGGCTTAGCGCCTGAATCCCTCCCTGTGCAGAACCAATCATGGCTCCAAGAATGAAAATATGCCATATGGAATTTAAAAAAAGTGCAGCAATACAGGTAATTATATAAGTATTCTATATTTCGACTTCCGTTATGTTTAAATTCATCGCTCTCCCTCCGACCTTAACTTCAAAAATTTTATTTTCCTTTATAGCCAAAGACACTCGGATTTCAGATGGCCTTTTCATAGAATAACCTTGTTCAAAAAAAATGTGTGAAGCTTGCTCCTCGTTGATTTTTCCAAAGTGGTACAAATAACACCCAAGTGCACCACTTGATGTTCCCGTGGCAGATTCCTCCGGGATACCATATAAGGGAGCAAAGTTTCTACAATAAGCATTAGCACCATGTAATGATTTCAAAGAAAAAACATGGTATCCAACAGCATTGTACTTCTGGCTGATTTCTTTTACTTTTTCCATATCCGGTCTGATCGCATCTAAAATCTCAATGTTTCTTACAGGAACCATAATATCCCGAAGCCCTGATGATACAACTTGAACCAATAAGTCTTCTGTAATTTGGGAAGTACTGATGTTCAAGGAATCTGCCACTTCATTTTTATCTATAACTTCCGAAAATACAGGAATGGATTGATCCATCATAACGAAATTATCGTTATGAATTTCAATGCCAAGTATTCCTGCTCTGGTTTCTTGCTTATACTTACCTTGTTTTAACAAATTTAGACTTGACATAGCATAGAAGGTAGCAATCGTAGCATGACCACATAAGTCTACCTCCTCATTCGGTGTAAAGAATCTCACTTTAAAATCTGCCGCGTTTGATTGTAATACAAAAGCAGTTTCACTGAATCCAAGAACAGCAGAAATCTTTCTCATTTCTTCCTCAGATAATGAATCTGCATTCATAACAACACCTGCTGGATTTCCGCCTTCTTTTGTTTTAGCGAAAGAATTTATGTGTATACGTTTATTTTCATATATTTCCAGACCCCAATCCTTCACTTAAGAATAAACTAACAATAAAAACAATTGCATTAGAACATAGTATGATTAATTCGGCGATAACTTCATATGCCTTGAGTGTGCAATAATGATGCCGTATGTATCTGTTAACCCTTTGCGGCAGGATATTACCTCCAAAAATCTTCACTGATCGATCAGCAGAAAAATAGGATTTGCTTCTGCATCTGGAAACTTGTGCCGCCATTCTTTTTCATAATACTTGCTTTCATCATCCAGTTTCTTAGCTTTTTCAAAGGAGGTTGCAACTTCTTTTACAAAACCAAGAAATTCTACATTTGTTTCAAAATCGATACGATATGTTTCTTCTTTCTCAAGATGTTTTCTATCTTTTGGAATTGTTTGCGATTCGTATTGTTAATATTTATTGTTTCATTTTGTCTTTCTAATTTCCAAATATATGTACCAGGCTCATCATCCAAAGATATCCAGTTTGTTTTTGATTTATCACCCGAATTAAAATCATTTACTGCTTTGAGAGTTCAAAAGGAGCATCATGACCGAGATAATTAGACACAGTGATATATATGGTTTTCGCTCTATTCACTAATAGTACATCAAACCATCCAATAAATCTTTTGTGAAATCACATCCATAAGCTGAGTTATTTTTAAAAGTAAGATTATTAAATTGCACAAACTTGAATTCTACCGCTCATAATAACCTCTCGCCTCACATTATGAATACGTATTTTGAGTAGCTAGAAAGCTCCTTGCTATAAGCAAATCCTAGCTCCTTGAAATCCTTGATACCATTCGGATCAGAAATATTATTCTCTGCCATGAACCGCACCATATCACCGCGAGCCATTTTCGATATTGTTCCCTTTTGCTTCACTTTCCCTTCCACTAGCTCACCAAACTCAATCGTAATAAATCGATCCTTCGGTGTGATATATTTCTCGATGCATTGTGAGTATTCCTTCGAAGCCAAGTTAATGATAATTCTGTCATCGTCCACTAGACTATGATACAACCGGTCTCCCCAGAAATCATATAAATCTTTACAATCATTCACGGTTAGCTTCGCCTGCATTTCTAGTCGATATGGCGTTACCCCATCAAAGGGCCTGAGTACTCCATAGAAGCCTGACAGAATCCGCAAATGATCTGATATGTACGAAAGTGCCCTAGTTGTAAGCACTTTCGGAGCCATATGCTGATACTGCAAGCCCTCATATGCTATTACTGCCGGTGTCAGTCTACGCATCAAATCCATATCTTTGTAGCGCTTATAGTTTAATTCTGCCAATTTATCATTGCATTTCCACAAAGCTTTTCCCTCTGATAAGGACAAGGACTGCATTTTATGCATCAATATTTTAGCATCATTAATAAATCCGGGCATTTCGGTAACCTCAATGGAATCCGTATCCTCATTCATCTTCTTTGCCGGAGAAATTATAATCTTCATATCCTAAAACAGCGCCAGCATTTGTGCTGGATTCTCCTCTGCCTTCACTTTACTAAAGGCTTTTACAATTACCCCATCTTCATCGATGAGATATGTGGTTCGAACCACTCCCATGCTAACCTTACCATAATTCATTTTTTCCTGCCAGACATCATATGCCTGAATACAGGTAAGATCCGTATTAGAAAGCAATGTAAATGGTAGTCCATACTTTTCCTCGAATTTTTTATGAGATGCCACACTGTCCTTACTCACCCCAAGAACCACAGCTCCCTTTTCTTGAAACTGCGGATACAACTCTCCAAAGTTGCAAGCCTGCTTGGTGCAGCCCGGAGTATTGTCCTTTGGATAGAAATATAAAATAACCTTCTTACCCTTGTACTCCTCCAACGTGTGCATCAATCCATTTTGGTCCGGCAATGAAAATGCTGGTGCTTTTGTTCCTGTCTCTAACATGATCTGACCTCCTGATTCTTATGATAAGCATAAAATCCTTTTATTCCGCTTTTCTAGTATTTATTTCACTATTACAACTTCCATCATTGCCTATACTTCTATATCACTATGCCATCGCAGTGGTCGATTTCATGTTGTATAATCTGTGCAATCCATCCGGAAAACTTCTGGCACTGTTTATTGAAATTCATATCCTGAAACTCCACCTCGATATCCTTATATCTGGTGGTCTTGCGAACTCCAATCAAAGAAAGACAGCCTTCCTCCGTCTCGTACGCACCAGACTTCTTTACAATCACTGGATTAATCATAGCAACATTAGCAAAACCCATACTCACTGCTATTATTCTCTTCTTGACACCAATCATGTTAGCCGCCATTCCTACACAGCCTGCTTCATTCGCTTTTAAAGTATCAAGTAAATCCTGAACCACCTGCTTGTCCGCTACCGTTGCCGGTTCTGACTTCTGATTCAGGAAAACGACATCCTTCATTACTGGTCTAATCATTACAAACCTTCTTTCATTTGCTCAAGATAGTTGTATTTCAGAGCATTCTTCTCACAAGACATTAACGTATATTTACCCTACGGTACAATTTCGCTAATGCCTATCTTTATTTACTGTATTATTTACTAATCCGTTTTATATCTCAAATTGGCATAACTTTTCTGTACTTCTTCCTCAGGCTTTCTGCAACAGAGTTATTACCTCAACATGTGTTGATGCTGTAATACAGATTCTTAAAAAACGCAATTTGCCCTTGTCGTAGACATTATATCGACTAATACTTATAGAAAAAAAGGTACCCGTTGCAGCCTTGAGCTTTTCTACTTGCATTTACTTATTGCCCCAATGGGTTACCAACCAATTTATTGACTCCTGCAAAGATGCAACTGTTTTTGTTTCAATCACACATCTGCAATGTTTGCGCCTGGCAATATTAAGCTTTTCAAGTAAATTAATAGTTCCATCACCGAGAATTAGGTGATAATTTTTCTGTATTACTGATAGTTCTCCCATTTATCATAAGCGAAGTCCAGTTCTTTTTCCATAGTTTCTTTTTTTAAGAATAGTTCCTGTAAATATTCGAAATTGGAATTATTATTATTTATCTCTTGTTCCAATGCTTTTAATGCAGCTTCTATGGCTGCAATCTCATTCTCAAGAATATCTAACTTTTGCGTATTCAATTTCCTGGATTTGTTATCCGTTCTGCTGTATTGATTCATTTCTACCCCAATGGAAGGCTTCTTTTCATATGGCTCTTGGGGCTGTTCCTTCTTATAATGCTTATCATCTTCATAAACCTTTAACAGGTTGCTTAGACCTCTAGCCTTTTCGTTTGACTGATCCTCAAATTTTCCCGCCTTTTGCAATTCTTCCTGATAATACGTATAATCTCCCGGATAAGTAATAAGATGGTTATTTTCAAATGACATGATTTTACCTGCAACTTTATTTATAAAATACCGGTCATGGGATACAAATAACAGGGTTCCTTCAAATGCGGTTAAAGTTTCCTCCAGCACTTCCCTGGAATCAATATCCAAGTGATTGGTAGGCTCATCCAGAATCATAAAATTCACTTTTTCAAAGGTTAAAGAACATAACCTTAACCGGCTCTTCTCCCCACCGGATAAGAATCTTATTTTCTTATGGACATCGTCTTTAAAGAATAATACTCTTGCTAGCTGGTTTCTGGCAGCTTCATAAGTAATATTGTGAAAACCAGAAAAGTACTCAAGTATGGTCTGGTCTTCATCTTCAAAAACAACCTGTTGAGGGAGATAACCGATTTTAACCTGAGCACCAATTTTTACCGTACCGTAATCTGGTTTTAATTCTCCTAATATCAGCTTAAGCAGGGTAGATTTGCCGCAGCCGTTTCTCCCGATAATGCAGGCACTATCCTGATAATAAACTTTCATATCAATGTCTTTTAGTAATACCGTATCCCCAAAACTTTTACTTAAGTGTTTGGTTTCTAATACCATTTTTCCGGAACGGTTTGTGCTATCCTGATTAAGGCGAACCTTCCTGCCTTCAAGGACCGGTTTATCCAATACTTCAATCTTTTCCAGACGTTTTTCCAATTCCTTTGCCCGTTTAAACATCGTTTCACTGTCTCTCATATTTCCCCAGATACGGTAACGCTCAATCTGTTTCTCCATCTGTTCGATCTTTTTCTGCTGGTTGATATAATTCCTATAGTCAATTAAGAACCGTCTCTCTTTTTCCAGTACATAATAACTATAATTCCCCATGTAAATATTAGCTCGGCTAAACTCTAACTCCACGATTTTCATGGCAACATTATCCAGAAAATATCTGTCATGGGATATAATTAGAACAGAACCTTTATACTCCTTTAAAAAGCCCTCCAGCCATTCTGTGGTTTCTAAGTCCAGATGGTTGGTAGGTTCGTCAAGAAGCAGAATATCTGGCTCCTCAAGAAGTATCTTCGCCAAAATCACTCTGGTTTTTTCTCCGCCGCTTAAACTGTGAAATGGCAGTTGCTTTAAAATATCATTAATTTTAAGTCCCTCTGTAATCTTATTAATCTTCGTTTCCAGCTCATATCCTCCAGCTATCTCATACTCCTCTGTGAGCCGTCCGTAACTTAACAGTGCTTTTTCAAGCTTCTCACCCGAAGAAGTCTGTAACACCCCTTCAAGTTCTGATAACCGTCTCTTCAAATCAAAGACTTTTTGAAAAGCCATGCGGATTACATCAATCGCTTTGGTATCCTCACTGTAAACAGGTATCTGATTTAAATACCCTACCTTAATCCCTTTACGAAGATTTACCTCTCCTGCCTGATAATCTTCTGAAACCTCCTCCCCATACGAAGCTTCCCCAACCTGCACTTGCCCGGTATCCGCAAACCACCCTTGTAAATTTAAGTTACTTTCCTTAAACCTGCCCATAATAATCTTCATAATTGTAGTTTTCCCACACCCATTCTTACCAATTAAACCAATCCTCTCCCCAGTTTTCACCTCAAAGCATATCGTTTCAAATATCTTGTTCGCTCCATAAAATTTCGTTAAATTATTAATACTTAATTCTATCATGATTCTACCTGACCTTTCTTATAATTAAACTCTGACTTTACCCTTTACTTAAAAATGAACGCAAAAAACCCAAAGCCAATAAGCTTTGGGTTGCTAATTTTATTATCACCGTAATAACAAATGATATTAATCTGAATACTCCAAAAACCTTATATGGTTAAATTTGAATCTATTAAATTTGGACGCACTTCTAGCCTTAACTTGAAATATTGCGATCATAATAGATTCTAATTTTACCCATTTAAGTATCGAGTTCATATTTGTTATTACCTTTCCTAGTTTAAAGATACTATATTTCCTTTATAATAAGCGAAAAAACATATCCCGTCAAGGTGTTTTTCTGGTTTTTTCTGTTCTATACATGGGGGGCAATATATGGTATTAATAAAATAAATATAAAGCAAAAGTGTATTAAGATACTCCATATTCCTCCTCGCTTAATTCCCCAATGACTCACCGTGATACTATTTCTGTTGTTTGAACTTACCATTCCGAGTTTGAAATTAATAAACGGAATACTATAATCTTGAATAGCCAAGATGAAAAGAGAATATGTCACTTCGAATTTATAATTAGAAGTTCACCGGTGCTTCCATGGTATCAATGTTATCTTTCTCAAAAATAATACGGATTTGCCGTTCTTTAAGCTCACAAATATAAATCTGATAGGCAGCTACCTTGAGTTGTTTTTGCTCCACTCGTATGCGCTTGTCATGCTTTTCTGTTGGTGGAATATTTGTGATTTCTTTTTAATCTATCATCTAAATATGCCTCCTTTAAGATATACCTTCAATTTTAACTGACAGTTCTTAAAGGAGGCAATATAGATTGAAATTAAGGAGCAAAACCTATAGTAATACTCCTCCCATTAATGGAATATCTGTAGTCAGGCACTACCCACGCATTCCGATGGTGTATTGTAAACATTAGGCGATCTTATAAACAGTCTATCACAATTTGTAGATACTTTATTTGAGTCTCCCAAAAATTTCTTCCAGACTTTCTCTAATCGAATCATACACATAATCAGACAACGGATCATTTGACCCAGATCTTCTCGAAGTTAATGTAAAAGAAAATCCAGTTTGCGTATATGTTATCCTATGAGCGGTCTTACCTTGACTCAAAAAGCTTTTTCGTATTTTTTGAATAATGAATTCGTAGCTTTCCATATCTGTCTGTTCATTTACTTCGTGTAATAAAGGGAGCAGGACATCATTCTCCAAAGCAGCAATATAGTAGTATGAAAGGGAGGGCTCTGAAGAAAAATCCCGTTTCTTATCGTTTTCCTTATAATTAACGGCCACCACATTTTGATATGGAGCATCTTGAAATCTAGAAAAGTGACAACATAGTTTGGGGAAATTATTTTTTACCATATCGAGATAACTCAAGTCATGATAGTAAAAAAACAGAGTAATCCTTTTTTTCTTTTGTTCTTTTGAATACAGATCCCATATCCAGCCTGACGATATTATGTCTGACTCCGGTAGAAGATAATCCTGAAGGATTACTCCACTTGCATTCAAGAAGTGCAACAGATGTTGAAAGTTTAAAAGCTCAATACCATTGTAGTTGTATCCAGCCATATTAGGCGATCTTTGTAGTTTTTCATTAATTAACCCATCAACTATGGCTTGCATTTCCATTAAATTAGTCGAGTCTTTAATTTCCTTCATCTTTCGTTGATAATAAGTTACTCGCTCACATAGCAGGTACTTACTCTCGATGAGCTGCTTTTTTTCAATTATACTTTTTAGCTCCTTTTTAATAAGATCTATAGCAATCTTTCTTCCGCTATCCTCAGGCAAACCAGAGAGTTTCATATTAACCCCATAAGAAGCTATGTTACGTCTTTCATGTAATGCATTTTTTTCAAAATCTTTGTGGCAAATTTGAAGTTGTTGCTCACTAATACAATTGATTTCGGCATCGTTTGTAGGGACAAGATCAAACCAATAGCTTAACCAAGTTCCATCATTTGATAAGCACCCTATAATCCCAATCTTTTTGTCTGGATATTGACTGACTGAAAGAGGTTGAAACAAATCCATAATTGGGTGCAGATAATGAGATATTATAAATATATAAGTTTTGTATATCTGCGATAAAAGTCTATATGTAACATCATATTTATTGGAACTGTGAACAGTACTTAAATCGCTTTTGGCATTTATACATTCGATATATAGAGATAGATTGTTACTCATGACAAAATCCAAAAACTCATCTTGCAGATTGACTTCTTTAAAAATTCCTCCGGCAAAAATAAACACCTCTTTCCATTCACCTTGTCGGACTAAATCACGATATAATTCAATATTTGCAGATAATGGGTAGGTATTTATCAAATAGTGCGCTACACAGTATTCTTTTAATAATTTGTGAATGAACTGTATACTGTCTGAGATCTTAAATAGGCCAGAACTAATAAAAGAAGAAATTACACTCACTTTATTGTCCTGAATGATTTTTGTGAGTTTCTGATCAAATTCCAAAAATCCATATGCTGACTGCGAAATATTTTCAAATGCAAACTCCCCTAAAATAGATAGTGCATCACTATAGGTTACTGGATGAGTAGCGGAAATTCCTTTTTTTTGCTCTAACCCACCATATAATTGCTGGAACAATTCATCAAACAACTGACTTCGATTAAAAACGTCGTGATTACTGCTTTTTTTAAGCACTTTTTTTCCAATAGATAGAAATAATGGATTTGAAAATAATTGATAATACTCCTTTGGAATTTCGACAATTATGCCTTCCTCTCGCAGTTGATGACGAATGGTTTGTTCATCCAAACTACTAAGAAAGTACTGATTCTGTGTACTCAATTCTCCATGGTACCTATTAAAGCGAGATGTAAAAAAGAAAAAATTCTCTTGATATTTAGCTGCAATATCATTAACATCAGCAAAGAATTTTGTTAGAAACATCTCTTGAGAAATATCATCTATTCCATCAAAAATAAAAATAAGCTTTCCGTTCTGCATCCATTCTACAATGAGCTTATCACTGTTCCCGTAAGAAAAGGCATCAATTTTCCGCTTAATTCCACTCAAGATATCATTATAAAGTAACCCGTATTCATACAACGGGAAATAAAGTGGAATGCAATTATTTGTCCTGTTATCTTGGCAAACCTTATTTAATAAAACAATAGACTCGAATGTTTTTCCAAATCCCGCTTCACCTAACAAAAGAACATTTTTCTTTACAAGCAGAGTGTCAAGCACATCAAATTCTTTATCAGTATTTTTCTTTTCATAGATCTTTCGTGGTAAATATGATTCACGAGAATAGGCCGGAAATAAGCTTAATAAGTACGAATAGTAGGCCTCCATAGAAAAGGAAGATGGACTGTCAGTATACTCTGCGTGTAAAAGATCTATCTTTTGCTCTATCCGTTTATTACTTTCTAAAAGTTCATTAGATAGTTCTCCGATAAGCTCGTTAAGGACATTACAGACTACTCGTGTTGCATCCGTGTCAGACTTGTTAAATGCGTTAAATATAACCATAAAATACTTTTCAATTAAGGAACTAATATCGTAATGATATCTACTATACTTGGGATGTTGCTCAATAAACAATTGTACATAATATTTTGTTGTCTGTGATTTTGGTTTATAATGAAATGCGGAGGTATCAATACAATTGCGAATAATTTGACATATGACATCGTTGTCTGTCAGAAAATGATCAAGATCATTATAATAAATCTCATTTCCGTATCTGCTTAATATTTCTCTAAGTATGCTTCTCTTTAGTTGACATTTTAAACATAACACTTTAATCTTTCCTAGGATTCCTAAGAAAGAACTTTTTCCAATTTCTGTTAAAATATCTATTAGTGATGAAATTAAAATATCCATGCTTCGTCTCCAGACTCTATTTGTATGTAAATCACTAAACTACCAGTATTCACTATCTTAAAGAGAACTAATATAGACAAGCTTCCTCTAACTGCCATAACTTATATTTAAATTATACCATAAATTCTACTAAATTCTATCAAATAACTTCTAAAATATAGCCTCAGCCTTCTGTGTCTATTTTGTATATAGCTATTATTTTCGTACTAAATAACTTTAGAAAGACAGAAAATATATAATTCCTAATTAATCGTGTGCGTTAAATACCATTGTGTCATTTTTCAATATTACTAAGATGGTTCTTATAGAATTTAGAAAATATGCATTTTTTTAAATCCCTTTGCATTTTCCAGCCGCTTTCATTGTATTTGTATTTTTTCCAATCATAAGTAAGACCTAGATTTTTCATAATTTCAGTATTGTAATATGTAATATCTCCAGACCAAAGCATCTGCATATATACTATTCCATTTCCCTTTAGTAACGTGTCCAGAATATAGCAATATGGTTTTATCTCATTTTCACTATATGCCAGTAAAAGTTCGATTTTTTCCATACTTCCATCTTGATATTCCAAAAATATATCTGCATATGGAAGTTCCCTAATCTCTCCATTAATCTCAAACATAATTAGATTGTGAATTATATTTCCAGAATTATATATTTGAATCGTTGCTCGTAAAAGAGTTTCCATTTTAACAGGTTCCCACATTTTATTAAACTCATCCCACATATTATCTTTTTGATATAGAAATTCATTAACATTATTAATCATTTCTGAGAATTTAAGCTTAAATTTTGTATCACAAATATCGCTGAATACGAACTTATTTCCTTCTTCAAAGCCAATTGATTTCCTAAGAAACCATTCATTATCTCTATTTTCATGAATAAAGTAACCATATTTATGCACATCTGTTAATTTCCAGCCTTGCTGTGCAATCATACTACCTAATTTTTCAGGATAACAAATTTCTACATCATTAAAGAACTTAGAATCAATTATGTATTTATAGATACATTCCTCTAGGAACACCAACAGTTCTTCACCTTCGTAGCCATATTCGAAGAGTTCCTCTTCATCCCACTCTCTCCTAATTAATATAGAAATATAATCAATTTCAGTACAACGTTGCAGCACTAAAGTTAATGCAAATGGATAGACAACTTTTATATTTCCCTCATTTTTCAGTTCAAGCAAAAAGAAGTCCTGTAATTCATTCTCTTGAATAACTCTAAGCAATTTACTCTTATTGAATTTCAACTCTTTTTCGGAACTATACAAAAATACAAGCTGATTTCTGGATAATTGACGCTCCAATGCCTCACTCGTCTCCTCAGTAATTTGTACGCAGGTTTTATCATTATTAAATTTGTACCCTTCAATTATCCAATCTATTTTATCTTTCCACTTACAGAATGGGGTATACAATTCCTCCCATTCTGTTGAAACTATCACTATCCGTATTTCACTATCTTTCAGTCGTAATTCACTCTTAAGTAATGAAGCATATTTCATAATTTCATGAATTGCACTTCTAGAGGATTCTTTAGAACGCTTAACTTCTATTATTACATAATTATCATATATATCTCGTGCTAAAATATCAATAAATCCATCTGTTCCTATTTTGTTGTTAAGCTTATACTCTGTATCAATTAAAATTAGATATTACATAAAGATTATGAGCAAGATAATCCCTAATTTCTGTTTCTTTCATAATATTTCTCCATCTTTTCGGAGGCAATAATTTTTGTTTTGCCAAAACGTTCATTTTCCTTACCCCACCATGGTAACAGGAAACATATTTCAATAACCCAAACATAAAAACACAGCTACATAACACCCACATAATGCCGGAATCCTTTGATTTACTGGGCTTTCTTCTCCAGCAAACAAACCGTCTCCACATGCATTGAGGCTGTGAAAAAGATTCCCGAAAGGCAGAATCCGGCCTTGGCGGAAACAATATAATTCCTACAAAAGTGGTCTCCTTGCTCACTCATTTTCAAAACCTCAGCTTTGTCCTGCTTTTAGATAATATCATAGAATTTAAGATTTTGGGATGCTTACGCATCACTTGAAAAGCAATATGCTGACAGAAAATACTGCCAACAATAAGACGCTTGAACCCTGAAAGCTCAAGCGTCTTATTCTTATCAGCTACATTCTGCACAAGCGGATTCTAATTGTGCCACAGGTTGTGGCACAATTACTCCAGCTCTTTTTCAATTTCTTCAACAGATGGAAGACTGCTTCTCAGTTCTTCAGGCAGTGCCTTGGCAATCTGATTTTTCCACTCAGCCACACCAATAGGGTTCTGATAGCCTGCCAGCGAATACTCCACTACGGTTTCATTCTTGCCCTTTACAAGTAACAGACCAATTGTGGGCTTATCGTCTGGATGGCGGAGAACATCATTTACCACATTTTGATACATATTGAGCTGACTGATAAATCCCGGTTCAAAGTCACAGGCTTTCAATTCGATTACCACATAGCATCTCAGTTTCAAATGGTAAAACAAAAGATCAATATAAAAATCATCACCACCCACTTCCAGATGTACCTGTCTGCCTACAAAAGCAAATCCCTGCCCCAGCTCCAGCAGAAAACTTTGAATATGTTCTGTCAACTGCCGCTCAATCTCCACCTCACGTCGGGGCATATCCGTACCAAGAAAATCAAACAAATACGGGTCTTTAAACACCTGATCAACCATATCGGAATCGGCGGGTGGAAGCGCTGCTGTGAAATTATTCACGCTTCTCCCTGAACGCTCCATTAGACCACTTTGTATCTGCAGCTCCAATACATTACTGCTCCAGCCATTTTCTATCGCTTTATGTGCATACCAGATACGGCTTTCCTCGGAGTCCAGTTTATCCAACAGCATCCGATTTGTTCTCCACGGAATTTGTGCCACAACTTGTTGCACAAATTCAAAGTCAGCCCAGCTCTCTGCAAACTTCCTCATATATTTGATGTTTCTCGGAGAAAAACCAGACATTTCTGGGAATGCATCCTTTAAGTCCTTGGCCATGCGGTCGATCACTTTTGCACCCCAGCCTTCTTCTTCCTGTTTTTTCAGAATCGCTCTCCCAATGTTCCAGTAAAGGCAGATCATACTAGAATTGGCATTCAATACGATAGAAATCCTTTGCCTCTGGATTTCTGCTTTCACATCTTCTATAAATTTCAAATAAGCATCACTCATCTCGGAAAAATTAGGAGCAACAGGAAATATCACTCCATCTTTATTCTTTCCCATTCCATTTCGATTATCCAATTTTTTCACCTCGCAATTTGCTTATTTGTTGTTACAATTTTGCTTCTACTGCCTGTTTTTTTTTATTTTTCTCTCCGTTCAAGTTTCACACAGCATTTTGTATGCGTTGAGGCTATAATTCTGATGGCCACAGTATCTGTTACCTTCTTAGAGGTCCCTCCTTTTTTTAGAAATCCTTCTCAAAAATCTTTTATTACAGTTTACAACTAACTGCTGAACCAAGGCAAATCATTAATCGATACACATCATCTCTGTTTTCTTCTTTACCTATGAAATATAAAAATTAGAGACTTTAAGCACATATTTTTATAATACATGCTTCTTACTTTCATCATAGGCAGATCACGTTTACGCTATGGCAAAACCCACCTGCAAATCTACCTTTATATAGTCTCTACCTTTTGGGAAAGAAAAGAAATACCATCTCATCATTCAAGATCTGTTTTTACAGAAATTTCTTCATACACTCTAATTGGAAGTTATAATTCTACCTCCAATTGCCTTATTTATTTTACTTATAAAAAGTATAATCCTATAAACATTTCCCAACAGTAGTTTTTAAGAATTCATTACATTTAAAAAGAATAGAAATCAATTTTTCTACCTTATCCCATCCAAAAAATCCCGAATGACAACAAGTATTTCTTAAATCCTTGAATTCAGATAGATTATTGTAATATATATCCCACCACTCTTTATCGCATAGCTCATCATTATACATTACCTGTCTCTGAGCTAACTGCTCTCGATTACTTTCTTCCTTTAAAACCTGTGTGAAGGTTCCCACCATCGCCTTTTCAGGACGCACCTGAGACAAACTGGTTCTATTAACATTTAGGTTCGGAAAAAGTCGCTGAAAACCGAGCAGAAGGCAATCTTTTAGTTGCAGTTCCATTGTTTTACACAACAAAATTCCACTGCAGGAGTAATCCATATCATTAATCTCATATCGTTCTTTGAACAATGCGAAAAGAGAATAGAGTTTCAATCCCCATATCAGACTCTGCTTTATCTTCGGCTCAATATGCTGCAGATAAATTGACGAAAGTCCCCATTTGCACAATTCTTCCTCGGACAAATGATTCTGGTCAGCCCATATGTCTGAAATTGTCTTCAAAAAGGTATTGACCATAACTTCGCCAATTTCATCTCCCACCTGAAAAGACTCACTTGATGGTACCTGCTTCAACAATGATTCTACTTGAGTTTGATTCGCCTCCGACTCTGGATTCTTAGCAATTTCATGTAATGCACGGATAGCATAGCTGTCCATGATGTATTTTACTTGCTGCATCACATGAGAATGTTGCCAAACAGTATAATCTCCAATGATATACAAGCGGTATTTGGCTCTGGTGACCGCTACATTTATAATATTTGTATTCACCCACCGAACTGCTGGAAGTGCATTTTTATCACAACCAAGCAAAAAGATTACCTCATCGGCCTCCTTGCCCTGAAAAGTGTGAACCGTACCAATATGGGTTCCCGCCCAATCCTGAATACGCTTATTATCACGGCATGCAGGTAAATTATTTAATTCTTTTCTGAAACCATTTTTTACCGTGGTAAAGGGAGTAATCACATACAAACTCGGTATACCATCAGTCTTTGAAAATGCTTGTAAAACTAGTTCTATTGCCTTTTGCCCTTGCATCCCCACATAGTGATCTTTACCCCTGCTACTGTTTTCAGTACCGCACACGTTAATCCATCGGGAACTTTCCAGACAAAAGCGCGCTTCCATTTCCGGTTTTGGCTTCTGCGTTTGCTGCTTCATGGTGTTATCATACGAAATAGCATTTGATATTTCATACATAGGGCTAATACATCTTCGGTGTACTACCAGAGGACATCCGACCCATGTTTTATCATCACCCGATGGTTCTGTGTAATATGTACCAATAGGATTGATACGGTCTGCAAATTCCTGAATAGAATGTGTTTTTGACTGATACATACAGTTTTCATCGTTGCGAATGATTTTTTTAATTGTATCCATCTCTGCAGTAACAACCGGCTCCACTTGTTTCGGATCACCCACAACAATAGCACGCTGGCAGCGGTACAAAGCCCCCAATGCCATTTGTGGCTGTGCCTGACCTGCTTCATCAATAATTAACAGGCCAAGCTCCCCTCGTTGCTTAATATCCGAAAGCATGCCTCCCACAGAGGCAAATGTCGTGGAAAGAACTGGTGTTAATAATAAAATGGTATTCAACAATGCGCTAAAACAGTTTTCCCGGTCTCTCAAAGAAAAGGTTGGCAACTTGCCTTCGTTGTCTTCAATCAATCGCCACATCAGGGCAAGATTTTTGATATTAAAGAAGCAGGACTTGGAAGCCAAGAGAAAGTTCTTATGTACCTGCAGAGCAAGGTAAAATAATTTTTCTCTCTCTCGATTATATTCAACGGTAAACCAGGGGTTCAACACCTGTGCTTTAGTGTTCTCCTCTTCTGATTCACTATCATACATCTCCCAAAACGCTTCATCCAAAACAGTCATCTGATGTAAAATATCTTCCGTCTTTTTGGCAGATTGTAAAAGGCTCTGATACTCTGCACATGCTCTCTCAATCGCATTCTTTATTTCATTTATCGATTGATACATTTGCTTTTCCCGGTTTTTAACTATCTCAACTTGCTCGATAACTTCTTTATGTTCTTTATCAAACTGCTGTACTTGTAAGGATAGTTCATCACAACGTTTTTCTTGCTCTTGCATTTGACCTAGAATTTGGTGTAACCAATCACTATGTTCCTTGTACATATTTTCCATGGGTGAAAGTTTTGCATACTTTTCATCAATAGTTTTAGTAAGCATATTGACTTTCCCAATTAGTTCAAAAAGCCAGTCTTTTATGCCCCGCTTACTTTCAAGCTCCATGATTTCCTTTCGAATTTCTTGAATTTCACTCTCTAAACCACGTACAAGAATTGTTTGATGTTCTTTTTGTATCTTTAAGGAATCGACCTCTTGAATCGCCCCCTGTCTCAAATCTATAACTTCTTGTTGTCGATGTTCCAACTCCACAGTCTTCTCTTGAAGCTGTTTAATATACTGCTGATTTTTAGCAATTGTTTCCAACAAATGAATACATTGCTGTTCAAGTTCATTTTTTTTCTCCTGAAACTGCTTTCTTGCATAACTAACAGTCCTAATACACCGTTGTATTTCTTCCACGGTGGCAAGTTGCTCCTTGAACTGCCGTACAGTTTCAATATACTGCCCTTTGCGCTCTGCAATTTTATCTTTTGTACCAAAATCCTGGATATATGGAAGTAAAACTTTTTGAGCATAGTGAGTTATATTGCTTGCCTTACCAAAAGGTGCAGATATAATTCCCCATCGACTCCGTTCTGTTTTTTCCTTTGAATCCAACATATCATTAGCATATTTAGAAAAATAAATATCAGGATATGATTCAAAGCAATATTGGTTTTGCTCATCATTCCAGATTTTATGCTCTTCTGTATGAATGACTTCCTTTATATCAAACAGCCGCCGCACCTCGTCCAACCCATTTACAACAGCGGGTTTATCTATCTCATCAAACAGCAGACCCTTACACAGAGCCGTTCCGTCCGGCAGCTCTTTTGTAATATTTTCAACTGCTGCATTATTACAAGAAGCAACTAACATTCCATATCTTTTGATCTCGTTATTTTTTAATTCATAATATACATTATGATAATTGCTATATCCATTTTTGGATTTATCACCATCCTGAAAGCGTTTTTCTACAAATGCCATATCAGGGTCATCATACTCTATCAGAAGCCGGGCTCTATCTACAAGATTGCCGGCAATAATCTCCTTTAAAAGTGTAGTCTTCCCTGTACCGGGTGGTCCGTTGACAGAAAAAATTGTTCCGCCGTTTTCCTCTGGATGCATACCAAAATTAATAGCCAGCTGCTGCATAAATGCCGGCATGTATTTAGAAGGCCATTTACCAATTGGTGCCATAGAAATATCAAGATACCGGTTGAAAAAATCTTGTCTGCCCGCCTCGTTATTTCCCTCCCAGCCTTTACGGATATCTACTCGTTTAGAGAAGTCTATCCATTTAGTTTCCGGAAATTCTTCTGCATATGCACCTACAATATAATCAATGAATGCCTCTTGTTCAGCATCTTTACCATGACGGGGACAATGTAAAATATCACTATTTAAAATCATCTGCAAATCATTTGTAAAAAAGCTGTTACTTAAATCACTAAAATAAAGCGACTCACCATCTCTGGTCTTGTCCTCTTCTGATTGATATCTCTTATATATCATAACACCTTCCGCTATTACTGAATCATCACTCCCGAAAAGTGAGATGATATATTTACTTACAACAGAGCGAAACAGTTGTTGCAATAATTCAAAAGAGAGTTCTTTTCCACTACGCTTTCCATCCGCGTCACTGAATATCAGTTGTTCTTCCATTAAAGACATATCTATGCTGTAATCTTTTAATGAAAGCAACTCTGCTAAGTATTCATTACTTGTCTCACCCGTATGATGTTGTAAGCGCTCAATTCCCCAAATCAGCGGTGAAATACTAAGGCTTTTTTCAATATAAATACCCTGAGAGTCACATTTAAGTCCAATCAAACAAATTTTACTATGGTCCTCCTCAATTGTATCATCCTTCAAACTAAACTTTTGCTTAAGATATTTATCACATTCTCCTCGGCGCACCTTTCCCATGCAGATATCAATTTCATCCGATATTTCCCTAAGGTTCGAATAAATTTGAGCATCCTCCTCAAAAGCCATAGTTGGACTTTTCTCTCCTGGGGAAAAAGAATGATATACCGTGATTTTCTTATACCAATTTATTTTCCCCTCTACTACCCTTTTGTTACTTTCTCGATTTTCTTTACTTTCCACAGGGAAATTAACCTGATCAAGAAATTCAATCAAATACCAATACTTTAAAATTTTAGCCGCAAAATCAAATTTATCAATACCCATAGTATCCCCTTTTGTAAAAGTATATATTTTTTTATAATGAAAATTCTAAAAACAGACCCCCAGAACATTCTGCAAAAATTCCGGGAGCCAATACTTCTTCAATATATCTATGCATTTGCTTTGATAACATCTGTTTAAGATGTAAATCTTTATCGGCATAAGCAGAAATTCAAACCACAATTCCCAAGTAATATCAATTCCTTTAAAATTAGTTTATAGTAATTACCTCTTCTTTTATTTTACCATATAGTGGATATAATATATATTACAAATTGTTATTTTACTCGACATATTTCGACGCAAACCTCGACTCTGGTTCCGCTCTTACTGCTGAACTGAAATCACCAGAAAACATTTCAATTGAACTTTCAATAAATCCACCTTTTACTTCATTCCACTTGGAATGCCGCCTATTTTTCAACTTCTGATTTGTTATTATCTGAAGCCATTGATTTCGCCCGATTTTCTTCCCCGATACTGGAGATGCCACCCACCCTGAATGTCCATCTCCATTCATATATCGATATGATCTGCCTTCAAACTTCCTTTCAAGTACTCTTAATAAATTTTTGCTTTCACAAGATAGTCTTTCAAAAGGAATATTCTGTAAAAGTTGATCTTGCATATCTCCCCAGAAGCTCCAATAAACAGGTGCATATTCCTTAGTATTGTTTTGCTCAATCCTACTTTTATACCATTCAACGGCCCTAGGCGATATATATTTTTTTATTGAATTTTCAAAGAAACTCAAATATGTTACTTCACAAAGAGCAGCATGAACTTTAATCAATAAACTCTTTTATATTTTCATCAGGCTGTGATATTTGTCCAAGTATTTCGTAAAAAAGATACTTAACATAATATCTTACACGAAGCGATTCCAATATTTTTATACCCACTGCAACAAATGCAGCACTATTATATTCTAAAATATTTTGTAAAAACATTTGAATTTGATAACGTTTTCTGGGAGTTTGCTTATTTTTCTACTTTTATCTGCAAAATATTGTAGCATCATTCTTTTAGAAATAAAATAATCTAAAATTGACTGATGCACAAAACCAACTCTACTTCTTCCATCGACAACAATCATCTCTGCTGATATCAAATAATCAAAACCCGTTTCATCCACTTTTAAAATCTGCTTGGGTGCATACAAGCGTCCCATACTATCCAAAACATCTACAATGTGTTCTTGCATTTCTAAGACAACTTTTTATTGTACACCAAAGCTTATACTTTTTTTACATATTTGCTGATACCATTTTTCAATCAAATGGCTTGTTGTTATACAATCATCGTAAGTTTCTTCTTCATCTAAATGTTGCCAAATATAAAGATTACTGGGTATTTGCAATAACTTTCTTGTTTTTAAGTTATTATTTTATACTTTTCTACTATAATTCTTTCTACAACATCTTCATCAAAAAATTGTACAACAACTCTTTCCCATTTATTATTCTCTTGATTTGTATTAGATTCCGTTTCAAACAACGCCTTTATATTATTATCATTATGTAAATCATAGGCTCTACAAACAAAAACTATTATTATTTTATATTCTCTTTCATAATTAAGGTATCTAACTTGTTTAATCAACTCCATACATACTGATAGTGCTTCACTAGAATTCGCCTGTGTCCATCTTAAATTATCCAATTGATCCAAAATAATGACAGCTCGCTTATTCTTGGAAATTGAATGTAAAGCATAAGAAATAGAACCTGGGAATCCTAACTGCTGTCCCCATATATCACAATTCTTTTGTGGTATCTTTCTGTCCATTTTGATTGCAATATACGGTATCTTCTCAATCTCACAATAATCTATTATCGCTTCTGTACAACCACTTTTGCCATATCCGGCATTTCCAGAAATGATAAGATTCTGTTCATTTTTTATCGCTTTAGTACATTTTTCAAATTCATTTCTCTGAATCAAACCTTCTTGTAATGGCTTAAAACTAGCTCTATATTCTTGATTAATAGTAGAAATTTGTGGAACAATTCTTCTATTTCCATCTATCAATCGTAACTTTATATGTTGTGCTGTAAGATAATCCTGTAATATTGTTTCTGTTATTTCCTTTCCCAAGATATCTCCATCAATAACAAACGCTACCAACGCATTATAGACCACATTTTTATCTGAACAAAAATAAAATTCAATTTTTTGATATATATTTTCCCTTATAGCATACTCAGATATATGCTTTAAATCTATTCTCCTTAATTAATCAATAGATCTTAAAATTTCATTATCTTTTGAGTACTCCAAATTCATTTCTGTGCAAAAATCATGATAAAATTTACTAAATGTCTTACTGCTCTTTTGTATTTGGATGTCATAGAAATCTCGTGGATTTCCACTCGTATTTAAAGATCTTTCATGTAAATCAACAAGAAAGCTGCATCCTATTGGACTAACCAATGCTACTTTTCTATTTTCATCCCTACTCAGTTGATGATTCCAAGTTTTAAATATATTGCGTGCTTTTAAATCAGATATTTCCCAATATTCTTTACTAGCATTACGAGCTTTACACTGTTGGTGTTCTTTGACACCGTCAGAATAAGTAACAAGAATATCCGTACCTTCTTCATCTTCTCCAAGTGCTTCAATAACAACACTATAATTCGTTTCATTAATAAGATTTAAAAGTTCGTAAATAATCCCCTTAATCTCGTATCTATTACCGGCTTTATCAGCTCTTCCACCCTTTTTAACGGCATACCTTTCCTCCATATATAGATTTATAAAAATAAGTATTCATAAATTACAGTATACTCGATTATGAGTAATTCTAACAAATCTATTGCTTTGTCCACTCGAATATCATGCCACTTGCGATTAACTAACTTTTCTCTTATTGCGTCTATCGGTATTTCTATACACTAATAATACTTTCGTAAATCCCACGTACCACCATATAAATATTTTGTACACACTCAACCATTAGTCTTTTCTCAATAAGAATCAGCAAAACTCAACATGTGTGAAGGCTACGAAAATAATTCTGGAAAGATATGAGTCTCTCTTTGGGAAAGCCATAGCTTACAATATATGCAACATCATTTCGAAGCACAAATTTTCTGTCAAACCAAATTATATCAGCACTATGCTCATCAAGACTTTGCCTCACTATATTGTTTAGCTTGAGTTGTTAAAACGAAACCCGAATAATATTGAAACGATATACTTACCATCAAATTTATCATATCAACATTGGTAAGTAAATCCAATGCCCAAACTAATTTTCTAAAAAACAAGGTGCAATAAAATAAATCTGCACCTTGCTAACTGAAAAATTTATTATTTTCGATTTAATTCGACAATTATTTCGCAATGCTCCGTAGCCGGAAACAAATCAACTCCCCAGCCCATCTTCGCCTCATACCCTTTCTTCCTAAAATACTCCAGATCCCTAACCAGCGTCTCCGGCCCGCAAGACACATAAACAACCCTTTCCGCCTTCACTTTCACTACGGAATCAATAAATTCCTCCGTGCTCCCACTCCTAGGCGGATCCATAAACACCACATCCACATGCTCTCCGTCTTCTGCCATATTCATCATGAATTTCCCTGCATCATTACAGAAGAATTTGACATTCTTAATACCATTGATCTTGGCATTTTCCACTGCATCCCTTACCGCATCCCGGTTTTGCTCAACACCAATAACTTCCTTTGCATACTTGCTGGCAACGATACCTATGGTGCCGATCCCGCAATAAGCATCAACTACTCGTTCCTTACCAGTAAGCCCTGCGGCCTCAATGGCTTTATTATAGAGAATCTCCGTTTGTACCGGATTTACCTGATAAAAAGATTTAGAAGAAATATGGAAACGGCAGCCGCATAGAATGTCTTCAATGTATCCTTTTCCATACAGCACATGTTCCTTATCTCCCAGCACCATGCTTGTATCCCTGCCGTTTACATTCTGTATAATTGTAGTGATCTCCGGATGCTTTTCTCTCAGCGCTTTCACAAAATTATTCTTTGAAGGGAAAATCGGTGAGGCAGTTACCAGAACAACCATGACCTCTCCTGTGGCAAATCCTCTTCTTATCAATACGTGGCGCAATAATCCATACCCTGTATCCTCATCATAGGTACGTATCTTAAAGGACTTCAACATACCTCTAATAGTTCCAATAATCTCATCCGCCTTTTGGTCCTCGATCATGCAGTTTTCTACCGGAACAACTCTATGGGAATTCACCTCATATACACCTGAGACCGGATTACCTTTTTTGTCATGGTCAAATACTGCATGAACCTTATTGCGATAATGATAAGGATTCTCCATCCCGATAATCGGTGCAACGTGGCAATATGGCTTCAGCAATTTTTCCAGATGTTTCTGTTTCTGTTCCAACTGTTTTTCATAAGGCATGTCCAAAAGCTGACAACCTCCGCATGTACGGGATACCGGACATTTGGAAGAGGACTTTTTTTTCTCCTCCGCTTGTCCTATTAGGCGTATTTCCACTGTGCCCTTTCTTACTGCCAATACTACCGTTGTTCCTGCTGTCGGTGCTATTGCCGTTCCTGCCACTGTTCCTGCTACCGTTGTTGTTGCCGTTCCTGCCGCTGTTCCTGCTACCGGTGTTGTCGCCGTTCCTGCTGTCGATGTTATTACTATTCCTACCACTATTTCTACTATCGGCCTTAATACCGCTTCTGTTGCCGATGCTGTTGCCGTTCCTACTGTCGATCCTGCTGTCATTGCTGTAGCCGTTTCTGCTGCTATTCCTACTATCGGTCTTACTGTCGCTCCTGCTGCCGATGCTGTTGCCATTCCTACTGCCATTTCTACTATCGGTCTTACTGTCGCTCCTGCCACCTATACTACTGCCGTCCCTACTGCCATTTCTATTATCGGTCTTACTACCGTTCCTGCTGCCGATGCTGTTACCATTCCTATTACCGTACCTGCTATCGTTCTTACTATCGATCTTACTGTCGCTCCTACCACCGATGCTTTTACCAGCCCCGCTGCTATTCCTACTATCAGTCTTACTACCGCTCCTGCTGCCGATGCTATTGCCATTCCTATTGTCGTATCTGCTATCGGTCTTGCTATCGTTCTTACCATCGCTCCTACCACCGATGCTTTTACCAGCCTTACTGCCATTTCGACTTTCGTTCTTGCTACCGCTCCAGCCACTTTCCTTTCTCTTTTTCCCTTCTACCTTCCCATTATCACTGCCTTTTACCATTCTATCATTTCTGAATTTCTCTTTCTTCAACCGGTTATCTATCATATATGCATCTACCCTTCCTATCTTTAAACTCACCTATTTTTTATCTCTTCCAATTTTTATCTCTTCCTATTATTAATCTCTTTCAAACCTTTAATCCATTCCTATTATAATCCCTTCACACAATAAAATCCCGGCCTCCTCATAAAACTACTTCCATTCCAACCTTTCCGCCGGGCCTTAGCTTCCACTTTTATTCACAGCTATTATAATACATCTCCACCACCAAAACCACTAAAATCCTTCTATAGATTCAAAAATACTTGATTTTTCTCCCCCCTCAGATATAATAGATCATAAAAAGACAAAAGGAAGTGCAACTCATGGTTCATACAAACGACACCTTTTACATGGATGAAACCCTCTACAACGGGCGTCCCAATGATCAAGCAGGGCGTCTTCCCAAGGAAATCCGCACCTATGACCTACTGGATAAATTGAACATATCCTATCAGCGGGTGGATCACTCCCCACTTCCCACCATAGAAGCCTGCCAGGAGGTTGATGCTCTGTTAAATATAGAAATCTGCAAAAATTTATTTCTTCGCAATTCCCAGAAAACTGATTTCTATCTCCTACTGCTGCCCGGTGGAAAAAAGTTCCGTACCGCTGCCCTTTCTAAGCAAATCGGATCAGCCAGACTCTCTTTTGCAGAACCGGAATTCATGGAAGAATTTCTCGACATCACCCCAGGCTCTGTTTCAGTCCTTGGCCTAATGAACGATAAAAGCCGCCGTGTCAGACTGTTGATCGATAAGGATGTACAGACTCAAGAATTCTTTGGTTGCCACCCCTGCATCAATACCTCCAGCTTAAAGTTTAATACTACAGATCTTCTGGACAAGTTTCTCCCGGCAATCCAATGTGAATACACTCTGGTAGATTTACCCGTCGACTAAGAAAAACAAAATTCAAAATGGGACAGGATAAACATCTCCTGTCCCATTTCACCTTCCCCTTCTATATAATCCACTTCCACAATTCCTTAACCATCAATCATCACAAAAAAAAGCAATCCGGTTTTTACCCGCCTGTTTTGCCTGATACATAGCCTGATCTGCTTTGGAAAATAACTTCTGATAATCCTCCCCGCGTTTTCCAGTACTGGGTGCAATTCCAATGCTGACAGAAATGTGCCATTTTTCTTCTGGTATGATCTTTTCTACTCTATCCAACAGATTGTCCGCCCTTTCCCGGACGTTATCTTTTGTTGTGAAAACAACAAACTCATCGCCGCCTGCCCTGCCCACCAGATCCGGATCCGGATAGATATCGCAGAGCATTCCGCCTACCTGCATCAAGATCCGGTCGCCGGCAAGGTGCCCGAAGCAGTCGTTAATCTCCTTGAAATTATCGATATCGATCATACAGAGCCAACCCGATCCGCCGGTCTTTAATTTCTCTTCTACCCGGTATTTAAAGGCCATTTTATTGTATAAACCGGTGAGCCCATCCTTTAAGGACTGGAGTAACAACTGCTCTTCCCTCGCTTTTAATCCGGTTATATCCTGAAGCTTTCCAATTAGCTTAACCGGGTATTCTGCCCGTTCCTCCCATTGAGCAGTTAATTTACAACTGCACCAGTGATATGGTTCCCCCATTTTTCCCAGACAAAATTCGAACGAGCGGATCTCCCCTTCTTGGGGAGCATTGTCTCTATGCTTAATAAGAATACGTTCAAAAGTCGGGAAATCTATCTGTCCTTTGGCATTTGGTGACAGATATAATCTCTTATCCATATAAGAATACTCAAATAAAACCGTATCTTTAAATAAATTAATATTTCTGTACATTTGCTCCGTCTCACCATAACGGAAGAACTCATGCTCGTTTACCGAATTCCACCTCTCGAACCGACTTCCTGAATTACCTGCCATGATCCTTCCCCCTGTACCTGCCGGAATCCTTCATCCCGCTTCTTTTCCATTCGTATTAGGTATATGATAACGCTTTTCATCCGTATATGCAACCTGTTTTTCAGTCATTATTACGCATATAATACGTAGCATCTGCACAGAATATCCTTTATGATTAACCTAGAGGTGATAATGTTGGATGAACAGTTTGTCAGGAATCGAATCACGGAGCTTCGCTTGAAAAAAAATATCTCAGAATATCAAATGAGCCTGGATTTGGGAAAAAATAAGAGCTATATCCAGGGAATTTCTTCAGGACGTTCCATGCCATCTATGAAACAATTTTTTGAAATCTGCGATTATCTTGAAATTACTCCCATAGAATTTTTTAAAACGGAAAAAAAAAGAACAGCCTCTTCAAAGGGAAGCCACTGCGTTGATGAGAGACTTAAGTAAAGAAGATCTGGAAGCGGTTTTTCCCATATTATTGCGGCTTAAAGCAAACGCGGAGAATCAAAAACAGGCAGAACCGTAATCTACGGTTCTGCCTTGTTCTATCATCTAAATAGTTCTTGTATTCTCTTTCAGCCACAATGCTTCCTCTCCTGTAAAATACGGGGAGAGGGCTTCATAAACGGCTTTGTGATAATCATTTAACAGCTTCACATCATGTTCGGTCATAATGGATTGATCAATGGCTTCTAAATCAATGGGAACCATGGTCAGAAATTCAAATTCCATAAATTGACCATACTCATTCTCTTCCGCCTTCTTGCTAACAATCAGATTCTCTGTACGGACGCCGTGGCTGCCTTCAATATATACTCCAGGCTCATCGGAAGTAATCATGCCTTCTTCCAGAACACCGTTATCCTGGCGCTCCGGTACCATGCGCCACCGGATTCCATTAGGGCGCTCATGGACATTTAGCAAGTATCCTACTCCGTGGCCGGTTCCATGGTCATAATTAATGCCGCGGCTCCAGAACGGCTCCCGTGCAACATAATCCAGGGTCAGTCCCCGGCAGCCGTGAAGGAATTTCACAGCTCCCAAACGCAGCATGCTGATGACAGTAAGAGTAAAATGCTCTCTCTCTTTCTCTGTCAGCGGACCTACCGCAATGGTTCTGGTCACATCAGTCGTTCCTTCATAATACTGACCGCCTGAATCCACCAGATAAAGTCCTTTTGGCTCTATCTTCACATCACTTTCCGCCGTGGCCTTATAATGGCACATCGCTGCATTGGCACCATAGGCGGAAATCGTATCAAAGCTCAGTCCCAGGTTCCCCTCTTGCTTGGAACGCAGATGATCAAGATACTCCTGAGCGCTGACCTCTGTGATTGTTTCCTTTCCCACATTCTGCTTCATCCAGTAGATGAATTTTACCATGGCTACGCCATCCTTGATGTGAGCTTTTCTCATATTTTCCACTTCCACCGGATTCTTCATGGCTTTTGAAAGGGCGGTAGGATTCATTTTATCAATAATGCTGTTGGAACTATCAATATTTTTTACAATGGCATAATTGGTCTTACCCGTTTCTACGAGAACCTTCTGATCTCTTAACTGCGAAACTGCTGTGTAAATGTCATTGTAAGGGCATACTGTAACGGAAAGATTCTTTAAATAAGCTTTTACTTCATCCTTTAACACTTTTTCATTGATGAAAAGATAGAAACGGTCCAGGGTTATCATTGCATAAGAAAGCACTACCGGATTGCATTCTACATCATTTCCACGGATATTTAAAAGCCATGCGATGTCATCAAGAGATGTAAGGATATGAATAGTTGCCTTTTCCTTCTTCATCTGGCTTCTTAATTCTTCTATTTTCAGTGCAGAAGATTTTCCGCTATACTTTTCCTCAAGGATCCATACCGGTTCCGCGGACTGGTGAGGACGTTCTTTCCATAAAACATCCACCAAGTCTTCCTGAAAGGCAAGGGTCACATGTTTTTCCGCCAGAAGCTTTTCTAAGTCTTGTCCCAGCTGGCAGTTTACCACTCTTCCGTCAAATCCCAGGCTGCCCCCCTCCGGAAGCACCTGATCTAAATATTCCCCAATCTCAGGAACTCCAGGCTGCCCCATTCTCTGCAGGGTAATTCCGGTTCCCTCAAGCTGTTTGCCTGCCTGTACAAAATAACGGCCATCGGTCCATAAACCGGCTTCATCCTTCGTAATTACAGCCGTACCAGCTGATCCGCTGAATCCTGTTATAAATTCTCTGCATTTAAAATATTCACCCACATACTCGGATTCATGAAAATCTGAGGTTGGAATCATGTAAGCATCCATATGATGCTCTGCCATCAGTCTTCTTAATTGTTCCAGTCTTTCCTGAATCATTGCTTTATCTCTCCTTTGGTTTCATAATAATTTTCTATAGCAGCCCCAATCCCTTCACTGTAGGTAGGATGGGCGCGCATGGCAAGCATAAGTTGTTCTGCCGTTAAGCCGTTTGCAATAGCCGTTGCCATCTCGCTGATCATATCGGTTGCCCTGGGGCATACGATCTGGGCACCCACGAGAGTACCGGAATATTCCTCAAATACCAGATGGATAAATCCATTCTGTTCCCTGGCTATAATGGATTTTCCGTTTCCGCTCATGGAGTAGCGTCCACATCTCACCTTCATACTGCAAGCGATAGCCGCCTCCCTGGTAAGTCCTACGGAGGCGATTTCCGGTTCCGTGTAAATACAGCTCGGCACCACAGGAAGCTTTACAAACATACCGTTTGGTACCACCGAAAGTCGAATGGTATGTTCGACTCCTGCAATCTTTTCTATTACATAGGTTCCCTGTGCGGCCGCCACATGGGCAAGCTTGGTTTCAGCTGCCACATCACCGATGGCATAAATCCCAGGCTCACTGGTCATAAATTCCGAATCCACTTTCAGATGACCATGTTCCATCTCAAGGCTCACATCCTGTCCCATCAGTCCATCCAGATAAGGAGCCCGCCCTGCTGCCATAAGGATCTGTCCGGAGCGGATGGTTTGTTCCTCTCCATTTACCTCATAGATGCATGTTAATCCCTGATTGGATTCCTCTCTGATTTCCTTAACCTTTGCCCTGCAATGGATCGTGATTCCTTTTCTTTTAAGCTCGTCTTCCAGAGCTTGGGAGACTTCAGTATCCATAGGTCCTAATAAGTGGTCTTTATTCTCCAATATAGTTACATGGGAACAGAGGGCACTGAAAATAGTGGCAAATTCCACTCCGATCACCCCGCCTCCGATGATCGTAAGGCGATCGTAATTCCATGTGTCAGAAGCTAACAGTCGGTCACTGGTCAACACCCCGGGAAGGTCTGCTCCCGGAATCTTTAGCATCACCGGTTTTGCCCCAGTGGCAATGATGATGTGATCTGCCTCATAATAATCCTTGCCGTCCAGACCGTTCACTTCTATGGTTCGTCCCCGGCGTATGGTGGCAGTTCCGCTAATGACGGCTACACCTGCTGCTTTAACTAGCTCATCCACTTCCTTTCGGTACGCTTTTACAGAACGTTTTTTATAATTCTGCATCTTTTTAAAATCAAATGATATAAAATCTGTGGATACCCCGAATTCATCGCTATTTTGAAGAGCTTCAAATATACTGGAGGCGTGTAGCAAGGCCTTTGTAGGAATGCAGCCTTTGTTAATACAGGTTCCTCCCAGTCTTTCCTTCTCAACAATGGCGGTCCTAAGTCCCAGACCGGCGGCTTTTAAAGCAGCTGTATATCCGCCCGGCCCTCCGCCGATCACAAGAAGATCATAATGTTCTGCCATTTCAGTCCTCCTGCCGGATCATTCCAAAATGCAGGCAGGCCTTTTTAATTCCCTCTTGATCAATAGGATCCGTAACGTAATCAGCTGCCTTTTTTAATTCAGTCATGGCGTTTCCCATGGCAATTCCCTTGCCTGCTATTTTAATGATATCGTAGTCATTCATGCTGTCTCCAAAGGCTATTGTTTCTGTAAGAGGTATTTTCAAATAGTCGCAGAGTCTTATCAGTCCCATAGCTTTTGAAGCCTTCCGTTCCACCACATCTGCTCCCCGTTTATCAGCAAACATATGCACATGGATATCCGGGAATTGCTCCTCCATGGCTTTTGCACCAGCCTCATCTCCGATATAGGCCATAGTTCTCACTTCCAGCTCCACAAGCTTTCCTGGATCTTCAAATCTTCTGCCGCATTCTCCCCAAAGCGTTGCATCATGCCTTTTTACCACCTCAGGATTAACATAATAATCCCATTCTCCAACAGTAGTTCCAACGCTGTAAGGAGTTTTCTCCGCATAGGCTAGAATCTCTTTCAGCAGAACCTTATCAAAAGTATGTTCATAAATGACCTGGTCTCCCACAGTCACCTTCGTCCCATTGAGATGGATGATCGCATCTGGCCTTACCTCATCCCGAATGGCTGTGCTGAAAATAGAATCCATGTCTCTGCCTGTTGCCAGTACGATGGTATAATTTTCTCTCAATTTTTCTATAGTTTCCAAGGCACTTGCAGGAATTGTCCAGTCTTTATGGTCCAGAAGTGTCATATCTACATCAAAGCTTACAATTGGCTTCATCTATCTTCACCTATTTTTCTTCCTAAATAATCGTCTCCTTACCATAATATATTAAATTTGAAAATTTTTCAAGAAATATACTTTACCAATTGGAAACTTTCTGCTATAATACCATATGTGTTAAGAAAACGGAGTATGGCGTAGCTTGGTAGCGCGCTCGGCTGGGGGCCGAGAGGTCGCAGGTTCAAATCCTGTTACTCCGATTGTTTGTGATGTGCTGGAAGCCTTAATTTACTAAGCTTCCAGCATTTTTTCTTTCATATAATTAGCTTCTGTTTTTGAAGACACTTGAAGACAATCCTTATTTGCGTGTAAAATAGACAAGTTTTTCACTTTTCTTTGTGTTTCACTTTCTCGATATGGATTATAAATATACTTCAATGTTGTCGATGTCATAGTATGTCCAAGCCATCTTCTTATTTCCTCTAGTGTCCAACCCATTGCATCCATTCTACTCGCGACGGTTCTCCGTATGCAATGAGAACGCTTCATGTTATCAGAATCTTTCCAGCCAAGAGTGATCTCAGCTTTTTCTAGACGATGAACAAAAACCATTTTATCAGATCTTGTTCCGTCTTCTTTGATAAATACAAATTCAGATAGCACCTTACTATTGCGGCGTATTCTTTTGAAAATCTCAATAACCTCATCACTTAGATTTAGCTCGCGATATCCAGCTTACGAATCCGCTTTAACATATTCAACTACAGCACCAGAACTATCTTCCATTCTCTGAATGAACACAGTTTCGTTTTGCCAATTAAAATCTGACCTGATGCCGTAAGGTGTGAAGATGTACAAGCCGCAGGCACATGCACATGCAATGTGCGGTAGTACCTCGCAGCAGATTACGGCATGTTGCCATGGGCATAGTAAAGGCGAGACATAGTGCTGCCGCACCCACTGTGAATAATTTTCTCATTACAATCCTCCAAATTTATTATTTGAAGGATACCGGTATCCTTATCTATGTAAACTGTGTCTGCGCAAACACAGAGTTTTTTTAAGATAGTCAAGTAAGCTAAGTAAATCATCAAAAATTGTTATGTCATTTTAACCACTATAAACACATGTCTTGAACTCTAATGATTTACACTTTATCAACAATAGCTTAAGTTCAGCTAAATTTTGGTCACCGCCCATAAAGCAAACACAGGTGACCAATCCTTTATATTGCATAAGTATTTGTTCAATCTCTTCCGATATATATTCTCCTGTATATTCTCCTGTATATTCCCATAAATACTGACTGTGGCAACCCCTACATTTATAGGGGCAACCACTAATGTTAAATATTAACGATGTCTCATTTGGAACTTCTTGAAATGTCACAGCGTATCCAGTATATTTAAGAGGTAATGTTTCCATAAAATCTTTTTCCTTCTTCCTTGATTCTTTCAAATGAGAACTTGGAAACTCGCTTTAGATATCCAATTATTCTCGTTATCCAGTCGACATTTTCACTACCGCATTTTTGACATTTTTTCGTATAATGTTTACTTATATATCCACAATCGTTGCAGATGGTATTTGGGATATTGAAAGTGAAATACGAGCAACCTGTTTTAATTGCCGTCATTAGAAGATTAGTATACTGTTCTTTTGTTAGATGCTCATCAAGATTGCAATGAAGAGCAGATCCGCCATCTAAATACCTTGTAAGCTTTTTCCCATGTAGGATAAATTTATCAATTACATTACACGATGACGGTATCTAAAAAGTATGGGCAAAGCTGTTTTTAAATAGCTGTTGCCCATTTTTTACTGTATAAAAGTACTCTTTCATCAGGTTATGGTATGTAATTAGAGTAGCAAGACAAGTAATAGCGACTGACAAAGATTCGAATAGCTTACAGTTATATATCAGCTATATTTAACATGCTTTATGGAAACTTTAGGTTCAGAGTAGAGAGTGAGAGTCACTATTAAAAAATGATGCATATAATATATTGTACAAATTATTTATTTCTATAAATCACTCCTACTAAACGGGCACCGATAATTCGAATTGGGGCCCATTTTTCTGCTCATACTCAAAATTCACACCCCGCCTACTTGTCCCATATAATATTGTGTAGTAAGTTATGAAAGGAGTGAAAATATATGAGTAGTGATAGATGTAAATGTTTTGAAAAGCACGAACCTAAACGCGAATGTGAATGCAAGCCAAAACGTAAATGCGAATGCAAACCTAAATGCGAATGCAAGCCTAAATGTGAATGCAAAATAAAATGGGAATGCAAACCCAAGTGTGAATGTGAATGCAAACACGAATGCAAGCCAAAATGTGAATGCGAACGCGAACACAAATATGAATACGAGAAGGAATACGAAGAAGAATACGAGAAGGAATACGAATACGAATGCGATTGTGAGCATGACTGGTAAAAACTAGAAATAAAGTTATCTACCGGAGTGGCTTAAAAAACAGCTGCTAAAATGCAGATGGAAAGAAACGTATGCGACGTAGGGGCGGGCTTCGGTATTCCGGGCCCGCCTTTATATAGTTCTTTATCTGTCTTTATGGACACTTAAAACTTCTGGATGTAGTATTGAGTATTAATAATGAGCCACAATTGTGTATCGAATTTCATAACGTTCCAAAAAGATAAACCCTGGAGATTATATTCTTCTGCAAGTCCAGCCCTTGCGTCAAAACTTCTTGCATCTTTAAACCATACTACATGTAGAATCCCATCAATATCTGTATAGTAGAAATATGGTGATTGTGCTGCTTCATTAAATTGTATTGGTATACCGTTATCCGCTGCAAGTTGTACTGCACTATTATTAGATATTACAACAGCTTCAGTGGCACCAGGAACATAAGGAAGTGTCCAATCATAACCAAGTGTGGTGATACCTAGAAAAATTTTTTCAGGGGGAATAATACTAACTGCATAATTTAACAATTCTCTTATGACATTAATCGGGTGAATTGCATTTGGATAACTGTAAGTCCTAGCCCATTCATAAGAAGAAAACATAATTCCATCCACAAATTCAGCTAATTTAGAATAGTCTATATTTACAATGCTAACATTTGGAGTGTCAATATTCGTAATCGGTGTTATAGTAATTACTACCCTGAAACCTTCTGAATGAAGAATTGAAGCAGCCTTTTTCAAAAATTCTGCAAAGCTATTTATATTCTCATTGGTGATGGTTTCGGCATATATGTTTATACCGTAAAAGCCTTTCTCTTTCAATATCTGAAGAGCATTATAAATAAGCCTATTTTGCACAGAAGGATTATTTAAAATAATATTTGTCACTTCACGGCTGACTATTCCTTCTTCCGTAATAGTGGAAACAAACATCATTGGCGCAGTACCATAAGTTTTAGCCAGTTGGATAAGTTCAGTGTCGTCAGCCCGGCTAATAATTTCACCTTCACTTGTAGCCCTATAATTAAATATGGCCAGATAAGATAAAAATGGAAGTGTTTTTATTAAAACAGATTTATCTATATAAGGAAAGATATAACCGCTAGTAGCAATTGTCCTTGTTTTATTCGTTTGATAGCTTATAACGATGGATTCACCGACATACAAAATTTCTCTATCGGAAAGATAGGGATTATTTCTTAATATTTCCATTGGTGTAACACCATGCTGCACTGCAATACTCTCTAAAGTATCGCCGCTCTGAACGGTATAGAGCGTTTCAGGTTGAACAATCACTATAGTCTGGCCTACTGCCAGGTTGGCAGGGTTAATAATTCCGTTTTCAAATATTAATCTGTCAACAGGAATTTTATAATACTCTGATATTGTAAAGATGGTTTCACCGGGCTGGACAACATGTATGACCATGGCTACCCTCAAATGATCTTATTAATTTAATTATATGTTTATATTACGTGTTCATAACATATAGTGTAGATATTAATAATAATCTTAGGCGGTAAGTTGTTAGGTAGTTGCGATAGGCTGGTATCCGTATTCCGGGTATGTTTCTCTTGAAAATGAAAACACCCATCGACTAATTCGACAGGCGTTTCAAACAAGGGGTCTCTATGAATAATTATCTATGAATTATGTCGTAGGTCATTTTATCTTATACATTAAAGCAACGACATGCCTTGTGACTACATTTTGAATTTTATGATTTATTTAGTCGAGAAGAATCATTGCCTCGATTTATATTTTACATTCTTCAGGTAATTTGTCGTCTCGCACACTTTTAAGCGTCGGTTGGCGTATACCCTCTTTTTCAGAAGGCATATATTCGATAGTACATACCATTGGTTCAATCCATATTGCATCGGCATAACCCTTCAAGTTATATGGGACAACTGGAAAATCTCATGCCGTGTTGTTTGAGCTTCGAGATACTTACTCCGAGAGAAACATGATTCGTGATAATAAACTCATCATTGTCATTATATTTCGCTAGAGTCAGGGTGGTCATACTGTTTTTGTTGAACATATAACCAATGCAGATAAAGTCTTCCTCATTGAGTATTTTAATCTTCTTCCAATCTTTCGATCTCTTACCGAACCAATATAGGCTTTGCTTCTTTTTCCCAACGACACCTTCTAAGCCAGTTACCTCTGCAAATTTGTACATCGCAATTCCATTGGTTTCAATGTATCTAGATTTTGACAATATATCACTTTCATTTATTACTTCATCTAACAACTTTTTACGCTCCATCAACGGCAACAGTTAAAACCGTCCTCCTTTGTACTTCGTAGAAATCCGGTTTTCCGTTGATCAATACATTAAGTTCACCGTCAAGTATGCATTTGCATAGGCAGTTCTCATGCAATGATTCTAATTCGGGGAATCTTGGTAAAAGGCTCATATTTCGCTTATTTCTCAGATCAGTAGAGTGATTATCAATATATGCAATACACCTGATTCCGTCAAACTTTAGTTCAAAAATAGAATCCACATCATCATACGGGTCAACTCTTTCTGAAATAAGCATAGGACTTATATTCTTGCTATCAAATATATCCATTATGCCAGACCTTTGTTTCCTTTTGCCATTTCAACGGTCTTTTTCATTGCTTCCATCAAGTCGATAATATTATTTGGACTCTCTTTATCAACATTAACAATCTCTTTACCAGCAATTTTTCTCTCGATAGCTTGACGCAATTTCACCTGGTACTCATCATGATAAATAGCTGGATCAAACGCTGATGTCATTGAATCGATTATAATTTTTGCCATATCTACTTCTGGCTTTGAAACCTCTGGTTTAGTTGTAGCTACTGGCACGGCTTGTATTTCAGATTGTTAAAAGAGGATTTTTGCAATTTTTACAGAAGATGAGCTAGATAAAATAAAAACCAAATAAGATAAGACTATACACATAGAGCATTTTGCAAAGATGTCTGATGTGGATCAAATTTATTATGAAAAAAATTATTATGAGTGCCAGAACCAGGAGCCGAGAAAGCTTACTGATATCATCTACTGCTCGATCTAACCGCTCCTGCTTCTCATAATCCATATCATCAAATAGGTTGAGCTGTCTTGTTTCTTCGGTTACTACTTGACTTATATCTTCTGTTTTGCCGAATAACGACTCTGTTCCGGTCATATCTACAAACGCTTCATCGATGGAGTACAGCTCTACAGTGGGGCCATATTCCTTTAAAATATTCATAAACGCTTTTGATGACTTCTGATATAGTTTGTAATTTGGTGGCACAAGCACAAGATCAGGGCACTTTCTTAGCGCTTCTGGTACGGATTCACCTGTCTTAATATTATACTTCTTTGCCGGTATACTTTTCGCAAGTATAATACCATGTCTCTTTGTAACGTCACCACCAACCGCTGACGGTATATCACGTAGATCTAAATTCCCACCCAAATGATGTATTCGATAGACTGTTTCCCAACTCAAAAAAGCAGAGTTTGGCTTTAGTGTTGTCCTAGATATAACTTTCTTCTAATCTCCTGTTATTTCACGTTCATATTGTGTATTTAGTAAATTATATAGTCTTGCTCGTCTACTACGAATTGGTACATTTTCTGATTCCCTAAATGACAGTCTCCCTTAGTGCTTAACCTCACTCTCAACACTTTGCTGGTACCTGATATTCGTCAGTTGTACATGATTCAATTCCTCATTCGGTTCAATCCATAATCCCTCGTCCTAGAAACAACACCTTTCGGCATTATCTTCATATTATAATAATGGGAAACAAAGTTTTCCTAGTGTTGGAATACAGGAGCAAATCAATATGGATAACTATAAACAAGATTGGTTTAAAGAATGTTGTGATTGTCATAATAAGCGACAGACACATGTTCATGAAGTTCAAGGCAGCGTAGAGATAGCAGAACGCGAAGAAGATCCACATAATCATCGTTTTGCTACGGTTTCAGGTGAAGCAATTCCTGTTGGTAAGAACCACTTTCATGAAGTAAAATTTAGAACAGATTTTTATGAAAATCATTTTCATGAATTTCATGGCAAAACATCGCTTGCAATTCCTGTTGGGGGAGACAGACATGTTCATTTTCTGGAATCCGTAACAGAAGTTAGCGATGGTCACGTTCATGACTTTAGAGTGGCCACCTTGATTGATGATCCTATCGGTGAAGAAGCCTAAAATAATGTCCACCACACTTCAAGCTGCTTAAATTTCGTTTGAGGTGTGGTGGTTTATACTATGTTTACCACCTGTCTTAACCAGCCTTCTTAATACTCTATATCAATAAATTTCATTATTCGTTTCTTGACATTTAGCACATATTAAATTTTTTAATTTTTCAGTCAATAAATCATTGGCACTGGCATATGATATCGGTAGAATAATAAAGAGATTTCAAAGGAGATTTCTTATGATTACTGAACAACAATATGTAATCCTCTCACTTGAGCTAAACATGTTTTTTGGGCGCATTATGAAAGAACATTCCTTATTCTTGGAGGCTGGCTTTACTCCGGCCAATCCTGACTTCTCTCATGTTGCAGATCAATACAAACAGCAGTTCGAATCTATCTTACATAATGCTGTAGTATTGGGAAATGGCATTATCAGCCTCTTGTGGCATCCTCCGGTGAAATTGTCACTGATTACACCCTTGGCAGCGAACAAAAAACACAATACTTCACAGGCATAGCCATCAATCAGGAAATCACAAGGCTGGAAGAAGCACTTTATGGTGAAGCCAATCCCTTGATTACTCCTGCATTGGTACAGCAGGTAAGTCAGCTTAATGCCTTTGTCATACCAATGTTGGAGGGACTTATCGATTTCAAGACAGGAATATTAGATAATGTATTGTCATGTAACATGTTCACGGTAAATTACCCACTGCTCATTGACCATATCCTACGTGAAGCCAAAATGTATCATAGCCATTTGGTCGCACTGGAGAACCGGCAGAATCCAGAGGAAAACCTAAGAGATACCGAGCTGTTCTGGGATCAGATTATGATGGAACATGCATTATTTATCCGAGGTTTGCTTGATCCAACCGAATGCGATCTCATAAATACAGCGAATGATTTTGCTGGGGAATATAATGAACTAATGCAAGCGGCAAGGGCAGCTACTGATATGACGATTGGCAGCGTAACAGATACAACTTTACAAAAAACTGAAAAGTATCGCGATTTTAAAGAAGCGGGCACAATAGGGATCAATGCATGTAAAATACGCAGTATTATTTTACCTTTGTTGGCGGATCATGTGCTGCGTGAATCAAACCATTATATCCGGTTGCTTCGACAATTACCTCAACGATCTTCTTAAATAGGTTCTACCTTGTAGCCATAAAATCAAAGGGTCATTATTAACCATTATTGGTAGCTTTGGGGCAGTGCTATGCGCTGCCTCTAACTTTGAAGAACGGATTACCCCACAGGATCTCGATTAATCGGAATGGCAAAGAACAGGCTGCCAAAAGTTCTTGACAGCCTGTTCTACATGTGCAACAATACAGACACAAAATCTAAAATCCATTTAACAGATATTTTTTCATTAATTCAATGGGTTTTATGGACATGCCTTTTTTACTGTATAAAAGTACTCTTTCATCGGGTTATGGTATGTAATTAGAGTAGCAAGACGAGTAATAGCGATTGACAAAGATTCGGATAGCTTACAGTTGTAACAATTTGGCCCGTGCCGTTGTTTTAGTAGCCATCCGTCGATTCTGTTTTAGCTTATAATAATTATCTATTAATCAGTTATAATGTAATACTTCTTATTTATAGAATGCCGTCTCAATGGTAACCCGCACATTATTTTATCTTTTTTATACACTATAAAATCTCCTATGATTTAATATAAAAATTATATCATCTATATTTAACATGCTTTTATAGGTTCAGAGTAGAGAACGAGAATCACTATTAAAAATTGATGCATATAATATATTGTACAAGGCATTTATTTCTATAAACACTCCAACGAAACGGGCACCGATAATCCGAATTGGGGCCCTTTTTACTGCTCATACTCAAAATTCACACTCCGCCTACTTGTCCCATATAATATTATGTAGTAAGATATGAAAGGAGTGAAAGTATATGAGTAGTGATAGATGTAAATGTTTTGAAAAGCGCGAACCAAAACGTGAATGTGAATGCAAGCCAAAACGTAAATGCGAATGCAAACCTAAATGCGAATGCAAACCTAAATGCGAATGCAAAATCAAATGGGAATGCAAACCCAAGTGTGAATGTGAATGTAAACGCGAATGTGAGTGCGAACACGAATACGAATACGAGAAGGAATACGAATACGAGAAGGAACACGAAGATGAATGCGATTGTGAGCGTAATTGGTAAAAACTAGAAATAAAATTATCTACTGGAATGGCTTAAAAATAGCTGCTGAAAATGCAGATGGAAAGAAACGTATGCGACGTAGGGGCGGGCTTCGGTATTCGGGCCCGCCTCTCTTTCTACTCACAAATAAAAACAAGCTTTATATCCTACATTCTTCAGGTGACTTATCTTCCCTCACATTTTTGAATGTTCGTTGGCGTATATTTAGAAGCTGCTCTGATAGCTTTGCTTGTTATTGAAGAATACATTAACAAGACAATGGGTTAGCTTTTTACCTATCTCTGTTAAAAATCAAAGTTGATTTTTGCAAAGCTAATTTTAATCTGTGGAGCCATGTTGATGTTTTCTAATATCCCAAAGATTGTGCATCAGCTTTAATGTTAATTACTGTTGTAAAATATTCATCATACAAATCTCTCAATTCAGCTTTTGTACAGAACTTCTCAAAATCTTCTCTATCCTTGTCGTCATAAAACATCAGATCTGTTAAATAATTCTCCCATTTGGTTTTAAAAACCGATCCATTTCTTTTAATGCTAATCTTCTTTCATCATAATTGCAGTAATGAAATGCATAGCAACTTACGATGGTATCCATAGTTTTATCCTGTAGAGGCAGTTCCAGGAAGGTACCCATACGAAGTTTAAAACATGGAAATCAATTATTATGAGCCTTAATCTTTTATTTTTTTATTGCTGAATGACCTGGGAACTTTAACTTCTCATTTTCATTATATAATATTATCTCCTGTATCATAGTATGAAATCATGACATTACTAATAATATATGATATAATATACGATATTAAATTACTATTAAATGTACTAATTAACATATGGTTTTCGGCTTTTTGTATCATGATCGCGTATATTACCTGTAACTTTCCCTGAGGCTCTATGCCGCAATCAGTTTATAAAATCAGGAGGTATATTTTATGAGTTATCATTATCTTGACATGGAACATTATTTGCGAAAAGATCAATTTAACCTTTTCCGCAATTTCGCTTATCCATATGTAGGCATGACAGTAAATTTGGACATTACAAGTTTCATGAACTGTATTAAAGAAAAGGGACTGCCCTTTTATTTGACTTTTCTTTATGCGACAGCTCAGACAGCCAACTCCATCCCGGAATTCCGCCGTCGTATTCATGGAGATGGTATCATCGAGTATGACCATTGTATTCCCTCCTATACCCTGGCATTAGAAGGCGAAAACTATTGTTACTGTACCGCAGACGATCGGCTGCCATTTGATGCTTTTCTAAAGGATGGGAAGCAGCGGCAGGAAAAGTCCAAACAGTCCCAGTCCCTTGCAGACGGGGAAGACCAAGATCAGCTCTTTTTCTTTTCCAGCATTCCATGGGTGAGCTATACGTCAATTATTCAACCGGTTCCGATTCCTGCGGACAGCAATCCCCGTATTACCTGGGGAAAGTATTTTAAATCAGAAGGAAGTTTAAAAATTCCGGTATCAATCCTGGCTAATCATGCCCTCATGGATGGATTTCATATATCAAAGTTTTTTTTGGAGCTTCAAAGCAGGTGTGATAACCTGGATTGGCTGCTGTAAAATCTTCAAATATCTGGAAGAATTTCGCTTGCCTTTTTTTAAGTTTTCAGTTACAATGCTCCTATGGAGACATAGCTCAGCTGGGAGAGCATCTGCTTGACGTGTAGAGGGTCGCAGGTTCGAGTCCTGTTGTCTCCATTATTAAAAGCCCTGGTAATTGCAAGAATTCCTTGTAAATACTAGGGTTTTTGAATATGATTTTATGCAATAATTTGCTGTATCAGGTACAATATAATTTCAGGGGGAGGAGTATAAAATGAATGCATTTCTATTAATGATACCTATCTTTCTCATAAGGTTCGGCTTACTGAATATGATAAATAAAGATGCTTTAAACCGTGCCGCTTTCTTCGCCCCATTAGAGGGTAACGAAAAGGCTGCCTACCTTTTTTACCAGCTTTCAAACACATTTATAATCCTATATTCGGCCTTTTTAAGAATCCAGACCAAAACACCTCTGTTTTTTATCGCCTTATTTATCTATATCTTAGGCAACATTGTGCTTATCATTTCCACTGTGGACTTTGCAAAACCTGAACAAAGCGGAATAAATAAAAACGGAATATATAAGATCTCCCGTAACCCTATGTATATAGGATATTTCATTTATTTCTTAGGCTGTGTATTATTAACACATTCTATTTTACTGCTTATATCTCTGCTTGTCTTTCAAATATCTGCACACTGGATTATTCTTTCCGAAGAAAGATGGTGCGTCGACAAATTCGGGACAGATTATATAAACTATATGAATATTGTTAAGCGGTATATTTAATAAACCTTTACTCTAGCTCAGGTACTATACCTCTCCAGATATCAATACCTCCTCTATCCATAGATGAGGTATTTTTTTACGCCTTTCGTCTTGTCCTGTCAATAACAATTTCCAATTCTCATCAAATTCAAAACAACCTTTTAAATTACCATTGCATAATATCCTCATATTTTCAAACAATAGCAAAAAGGAGGCGATATCATGGCAATCGCGCATAAAAGTGCAATAAGCGTAGGTTTACTTTATATACCGGTTGGATTATACAAGACAACAAAAGATATCTCAGTAAGTTTCAATCAGCTCTGTAAGGATACCCACGAACGAGTAAGACAAAAGAAAATATGTCCTTCATGCAATAAAGAGGTAACAAGTGATGATATTATAAAGGGGTATGAATACGAAAAGGGTAAGTATGTGACTTTCACAGAAGATGAACTTGAAAAAATAAAAACCAAGAAAGATAAGACTATACACATAGAACATTTCGCAATGTTGTCTGATGTAGATCAGATATATTATGAAAAGAATTATTATGTAGTCCCAGAACCAGGAGCAGAAAAAGCATTTGAACTATTAAGACAGGCAATGTTAGCCCAGGAAAAAGTAGGAATTGCAAAAACTGTCCTTGGTACAACAGAAAGCCTTATCGTATTATATCCAACGCAAGAAGGAATCATTGCAAAAACTCTCTATTATCAGGCAGAAATACAAGCGGTGCCCGTAGCATCTGCAAAAGTGGATGTCAGCACTCCGGAAATAGATATGGCAAAGACAATGATTGACTCTATGACATCTACTTTTGACCCTGGTTTATATCATGATGAATATCAGGAAAAACTTCGGCAAGCAATTGAATCTAAAATAGCCGGAAAAGAGATCGTAAATGTTGAAAAAGAGAGTCCAAACAACATCATCGATTTGATGGAAGCAATGAAGAAGACCGTTGAAATGACAAAGAGTAACAAAGGGTTAGCATAATGGATATTTTTGAAAGCAGGAATATAAACCCGATGCTGATTTCAGAAATGGTAGATCCGTTTGATTCTCCAAATTTTATCTACGAGATAAAATGGGACGGGATCAGGACTCTGTCATTTTTGGATACTAAAACAGATATGAGAAACAAAAGAAATAAACTCATGGTTCCCATATTCCCGGAGCTGGAAAGTCTTTATAAACAGGTTAAAACGAAATGTATCATTGACCACGAATTGCTTGTACTCAAAAATGGGATACCTGATTTCTATGAAGTACAAAAGCGGGCGTTGATGAGCAATTCATTTAAAATAAAGTTAGCCGCTGATAAATATCCTGCCAGTGTCATAGCTTATGACATTTTATACTATAAAGATAAGGACATTACAATGCTCCCCTTAATGGAGAGGAAAAAATATCTCACTGATGTTGTAATTGAAAATAATTTAATTTCTGTTTCCAGGTTTATAGAAAATGATGGAATAAAATTGTATGAACTTGTGAAAGAAAAAGGTCTCGAGGGAATCGTTGCAAAAAGAAAAGATAGCCTTTATTGGCAAGGAAAACGTACCAAGGACTGGGTGAAATGCAAAATAATGGCCACTGACGATTGTGTGATATGTGGATACATTCCTAAAGAAAACAACATGACCAGCCTGGTTCTCGGCCAATACGATGATGATGTACTTGTATATAAGGGGCATGTCACACTTGGCGTAAGCTTAAGAATATTAAACGAGCATAAGTATAAAACGATGGATTACTCCCCTTTCGGTTATGTACCGCCAGGAAACGAGGATTGTGTTTGGATGGCACCGGAACTCGTTTGTATCGTAGAATCAATGCCTACTGAAAAAGAAAGCTTTAGGCAGCCTGTATTTAAAGGCATACGAGACGATAAACTCGCCATAGAATGTAAGGTATAAAAGGTGGGCCCGAATTCCGGTTGCCCACCTTTTTTAAGCGGACTCTCTTTAGGCTTCACCTGCCTATATTATCCTTGATGTCACAAATAGTAACTGCTATAATATTTTTATCACAAAACAGGAGGTAATGCATATGGATTTCACTTATAATTCAAACCAAATCGCTCTCTATCATTCCGATAACAACTTACTCGCAGAGGTTACTTTTCCAGCAGTTGACCAGAATACGGTAAATATCAATCACACTTATGTAGATGATTCTCTTAGAGGTCAGGGTGTGGCAGGACAACTTATGGAGGCTGTAGCAAAACAATTACGGTCTGAAAATAAAAAGGCAATCCTGACATGCTCCTATGCCATTAACTGGTTCGAAAAACACCCGGAGTATAATGATTTGGTGAAATAGCCGCCCTTCTGCGGCTATTTCGCCAAATGCCCTGTCTTTGCATTCTCAGAAAATACCAGTGTACTTCAACCATTAACTGATGTAAAATATTTAAAAATGCAAAAGGGGTACATATGATGCTAAATTCAAATAATAGGGGCAGTTTCTATCAAGACAGTCTGGCTCTGGGAATCAGTCTGGGCCTGATATTCGGTGCTGTTATAAACAATTTGGGAATAGGGTTAATAATGGGGATGTCATTAAGCTTATTGTTAGGTAAAGGCTACTTTCAAAGACGTTAAAAATACATATAACAAAATTCAATAATTTTCTCCCTTGCCTCGTATGATGCTTTACCAATGATTTTATGCAGGCAAGTACCATAATCCAGCTGCGACAGGATACAATTTAAAGGTAATCTATAAAAATTCCTTAATCTGCGTCACAAAACCGATTTGTTTCCGTTATTATATATGCAACATCATACGGGCGGAAGTTCTCCTTTGCTCTGCTTCCGCCCTTCCCTTTATACGTGTTATTTCAGCTTGTTCACATATTTGGAATTCGTACATATATTATTATTACAGAACGACTTATCAAAGCAGCAGCAGAAAGAAGCAATAACAACTCTCAGCCGCCGCCCTACCAATGACAGATAACTCATTTTGGTTTTGTCTTCTTTTCTAATGCTTCTGATAGGAAGTCCTGCAAAACTGCCCGATCATAAATATGAAACCTCAAAGGGGAGGAAACCATGGCATCTGGTTTCCACCCCTTTTAAGATTAATCTGACCTTCTTTTTGTATTTGGTCCCATGCCTTCCCGGCGGGAATTGTGTGTCTGATTCTGATTTTCCGGCTTGCCCTTTTCTGACATGCCGTGATTCATTTCATTTTTATTTTTCGGGGAAAGCTTTTCCTGTTTATTCTTCTCCATTTCCATCACCTCAGCAATAGTATGGTCTGACGATATAAGATTTATGTAAAAACAGCGTTTCCACGCATAATACATTCCACTGCTGTACATTATAAAAATGAGGTGATGAATATGTCATATATAGCTCCTGCAGTCCAGGCTAAATTCGAGACTCTTTCCATCGACTTAAAAAATGAAATCCTGGAGCGAAACGTACAAATTAACACCATTTACGATTTAATCCATATTTTGGAGGAGATTGTAAACGAAGGGAGTTAATTATTTTCCCCAAAAAAACAGTCACAAGCCGAGATTGGCCTTATGGCTGTTTTTTGATGCAAAATCTTAAGAATCTTCCCATAGAAAAGGGGCCGGACACATAGGATCCGACCCATTAAAAAACGTAAAAATAATTATCTCCAATTTCCGTAAGATGATTTGCACTGACGACCATTGTTTGTGGTTGCACCTTTTGTCTTAGAACAAGAGCTGCTGTTCTTGCTGCTAGAGCAGTTACCGCCGGAACAGGTAGCTCCCTTAGTGCAAGAGGAACCGTTGGAACAGTTGGAACCATTGGAGCAGTTGGAACCAGTGAAGCAGTTCGTACCATTGCTGCAGCCAAGCTTGCTTAAGATGCTGTTGATATCTCCAGACTGTCCAAAGCAATTGGAAAGGTTAAAGCTATTACCTGATGACACTGGGCAGGTTGCTGCCTGAGCGGTCATAGGAACACCTGCTACAGTAAGTGCGGTTGCTGCTGCTAAAACGAATACTGGTAATTTTCTCATGGTAATATCCTCCTTATTTGTTACGCAATTATTACATTTCTGTTACAAAATGTATCTTAACATACAGGAAATGGAATTTCACTAGGAGAAAATTGGCAATTAAACTCTATTTTTCCAGTTGATATTCATCGACAGCCAGCTTTAATGCTCCCATGATTCCCTGATTATCATCTAAGCTGGGGAGAACGATATAATGTTCGATATCCTCAAGCTCTTTTGTCTTGATATATCCGGCCAATTGGCGCTTCACTTCTTCTCTTACCAAAGGCATCATATGTTCCTGATGCATGACTCCTCCGCCCAGAATAATGCGCTGAGGAGATAGGATCATAATATAATCTACCAAAGCCTGAGCGATGTAATATGCCTCTAATTCCCACACTTCTTTCCGGTCAGCCAGCTCTGCGCCCTTCTTTCCCCACCGGGCTTCTATGGCAGGACCTGCGGCCAGGCCTTCCAGACATGTTTTATGATAAGGACATTTTCCCTCATAGTCATCATCCGGATGCTTGGACAGCAGCAAGTGTCCTCCCTCTGGATGCAGCATGCCGTGAAGCAGGATTCCATTGGTGATAATTCCTGCTCCAACGCCGGTTCCGATGGTGATATACATACTGTTTTCAAGGCCCTTTGTAATACCCCAGGTAGCTTCCCCCAAAGCAGACCCATTCACATCCGTGTCAAATCCAACCGGAACCTTAAGAGCTGCTTTTAAGACCCCAACTATGTTGTAGTTGGCCCAGGCAAGCTTTGGCGTGGTGGTGATATAACCATAGGTCTCCGAACTCCTGTTTAAATCAATCGGGCCGAAGCAGCCGATTCCCAGGGCTTCTATTTTTTTATCTTTAAAATACTCGATCAGCTTTGGCATGGTGATATCCGGTGTCTCAGTCGGTATGGAAACACGTTCAATAATTTCACCATTTTCGTTGCCGATGGCACAAACCATCTTTGTTCCGCCTGCCTCTAATGCTCCAAGTCTCATATTCATTTGCCTCCCTTTACTCTGGATTGGAACAGATGATAGACATCTTTCCTTCAAATCTGCATTCTCCGCTTTTTGCCGGTACAATGAAATGCTGTCCTGCCTCTAAAGGAATCCCATTCACCGAACCTCTTCCGCTTATTATGCTTACATTGGTAAAATACCTTCCAAACTCTTTTGTAAAGACACCGTCAATATCATATTTATCTACGGAGTAAAACTTACAGGACACTAAATGAGTGTGCACTGCGCCTGGTACTTTCTCTGTTTCCGGATCAGCTAGTGCTTCCTTAAAAGGTGCCCTTATATTAGCAATGCTCTGCTCCACATGAAGCTGTCTTGGTTTCCCATTGGACAAACGGTCATAGTCATATACACGGTACGTAATATCGCTGCTCTGCTGGGTCTCAAGTACCAGAGTCCCGCCCTTGATTGCATGAACACAGCCAGGCTCGATCTGGAAAAAGTCCCCTCTTTTGATCGGAACAGTTCGAATAAATTCCTTCCACCGGTGATCCCGTATCATGGCTTCCATCTCTTCCCTGTCCTTGGCATGGTGGCCGATCGCAATCTCAGTTCCTGGCTCACAGTCCAGAATATACCAGCACTCTGTTTTTCCAAGGGAGCCATTCTCATGGATCTTCGCATAGAAATCATCGGGATGAACCTGGATGCTTAAATCCTTCTTGGCATCAATGATCTTAACCAGTAGGGGGAACTTGTCTCCGGGATAATTCCCGAATATCTCCGGTTTCTCCTTCCACAGGGCGCTAAGCCGCCTGCCGTCATAGATACCTCCCGCAATTTTACATTCCCCGTTCTCATGAGCACTGATCGCCCAGCATTCCCCGGTGGTATCGCTTGGTATCTCATAGCCAAATACATCTCGAAGTCTGGTACCGCCCCAGATCGCCTCTATGAACACAGGCTCCAGAAACAAAAGTTCCATCTGTTTTCCTCCTTATGCAGTGATTTATGAACACTGCCTATATTTTACCTGAATATACGAAAAAGGAAAAGAGTTATTGTCTTATTAATGAAAAAAAGTGCCAGAATGTCCGTTAACCGGATTCGTTCTGACACTTTTCTTTCCATTCTTATATAGAATCTTTTCCGTATACCTCAATCTGGGTAAGGGCTGGAAATGGAGAAGGATCATCTGCCTTTATCAGATCACTTATTTTCACCCATGTGATATTCTTTCTTTCTAAAGAAAACAGATGAGGTTTCACGCTCTTTTCCATTTCTACTATCTCTTCCGTTCCGTCGGAGAATGTAAGCTTGGCTTTTACCCACCAGTTATCATGCGGGAAATCCGCACGTGTATACAAAGCAATCTTATCAAAATCTACTGGGCGGCCAAAGTCCAGGGTCATTTCCGCATCATCCTGGCGGTTGATACCCCAGGATTCATAAGGCCATGCGCCGTGAGATTCGTTGGCAAGAACGCCGTCAATGGCATTGCGCGCCGCAAATACCGCCTCTCCTCTGGTCTCTACATTGGCAAAAGCATGAGGGAAACAGCCTGTATCACCATGCTGGTCCATAACATTCTTTGCCAGGTTCCTGTAAATGCCTGGTTCATAATCAAAGGCTTCCCGAATGGTCAGATAATGACGTTCCCCTGTAAAGGCTTCCGGGTTATAGGAGATCTTTTTCTCTCCAAAAGGTATGGTATAAACTACTTCCTCTTTTGTCAGATAAACAAAAGACTCATCCATGCAGTCATCAATGCGTACCACATAATGTGCGCCTGTTTTATCTGTTGTGAATACAATGGCATCGCCTTCTTCGTATTCTCCTTCAAACACGAGGATTGCCTGATCCTCTCCCAATGCGGTTGCCTTTACTTCGCCATTCTGGTTTCTTATAGCTATTGATACATTCGCCATGATCAGTCCTCCTGCTCTTCCTGCTCAAAATAGTCTTTATATTCTACTTCTATCTGATACTTCATTCTCTTCATGCTGTAATACAGATGTTCTCTGAGGGACCGCTCCAGGCCATCGATGTCCTTTTTCTCCAGCAGTTCAAAAAGCTCTGTGTGCTCCCTGATGATTCTGGTAAAATCCGTCTCGGTTACAAAGTCAAGCATACGGAACCTTGTGTAATGTAACTGTTGGGCCTGTATCATATCCCAAAGCTTCTGTTTGCCGGTTGCCTGATACCAAATGGCATGCATCTGTGCATCCATACGGTAAAACTGCTCCGGCTCAAATCCTTTTTCCTGAATCAGAGCCTGCTGCTTGCGGATCAAATACCGGACTTCCTCCATCCAAAGAGGCGTCGCCATATTCATAAAATCCCGCATGACCATGGTTTCCACCGCAACACGCATGTATATCATTTGTTTAATCGTATCCAGATTCAAAAGCGTTACCTGTGTGCCGGAATATGGCACCGAATTGACAAAGCCCTGTTCCTGAAGCCTTCTCACCGCTTCCCTGACAGGCGTCCGGGATACGCCAAACCGTTCACAGATTTCATTTTCGCTGATGATCTGTCCGGGCTTTAATTCCAGGTCCAGAATCTCCTGCTTTAATGTTTCAAACACCAGCTCACCGCGGTTTTTATAGGTTTTGGTCTTTCCTTCCATCGAACCCTCTCCGTCCTCTATATTAGGCCTGTTAAAAAATATGCCATGACCTCTGCCTTAAAGGCAGACATCATGGTCATACTTTTTAACACCAGAGCCGGTTCTTGATAAAGAGCCGGACCTGAATATTGAAATCTGACTGTTACTGTGGCTGTTTGCCAATGTAAGCTAAGATACCACCATCTACGTACAGGATATGTCCGTTAACAAAGTTGGAAGCGTCAGAAGAAAGGAAGACTGCTGGACCGGAAAGATCCTCTGCCTCTCCCCAGCGTCCTGCCGGAGTCTTAGCAATAATGAACTGGTCAAATGGATGTCTGGAACCATCTGCCTGAGTCTCACGCAGCGGTGCTGTCTGAGGAGTTGCGATGTAACCAGGTCCAATGCCGTTACACTGAATGTTGAATTCACCGTACTCAGATGCAATGTTCTTTGTCAGCATCTTAAGTCCGCCCTTTGCAGCTGCATATGCGGATACGGTCTCACGGCCAAGCTCGGACATCATAGAGCAGATGTTAATGATCTTTCCGTGGCCTTTCTTGATCATGGACGGAATAACTGCCTTAGCAACGATAAATGGAGCGTTCAAATCAACGTCAATTACCTGTCTGAACTGCTCAGCGGTCATATCAACCATAGGAATACGCTTGATAATACCTGCATTGTTTACCAGGATATCGATTACGCCGACTTCCTTTTCGATCTGAGCTACCATAGTGTTTACGCCGTTCTCATCAGTTACGTCACATACGTAACCATGAGCTTTAATTCCCTCTTCCTCGTATGCGGCAATTCCTTTATCAACTAATTCCTGCTTAATATCATTAAAAACAATGGTTGCGCCTGCTGCTGCAAGACCTTTTGCAATGGCAAATCCAATGCCATAGGAAGCGCCTGTGACTAATGCAACTTTTCCGTCAAGGGAAAACTGGTTTGCTAAATTCATGATTAATCTCTCCTTTGCTTATTATATGGGGGTCAGTTATTTCATTTTTACTGTGTTTCGATGTGTATCCAAACCATAAAATTTGTATACAAATCTAACACCTTGTATATATGTTAGCATATCCCATCTCTTTTTTCAATGTACATATTTAACAAACAATAACGCTTTTATTTATCTATAATTTTCCAAGCGACATTTCCATGTCCAGACACCGTCCTTTCTCCCCTTTCTGCCAACTAAAAAAATCCCGGCTTTCCTAAAGAAAACCGGGATTTCAATTATGAAATCCTGCTCATTATGTCAGTCCGGCTTCTGATTTTAGTCTTCCAACTTCATCATTTTCCGGTTTTTAAACTCCTGGAGTTTTCCTTCATTCCAGTCATGTACGGGACGGTAATATCCGGCGATTCTGCTGTATACGTCTGTCTTTTTCCCGCATTTCGGACAGGTTTCCTCTCTTCCGGAAAGATACCCGCAGGTCTGACAGATGGAATACACCGGTGTAAAGGTCATATATGGGATATCGTAATTCTCCGCCATATTCCTTAAAGAATCCCGGATCTCTTTCCAGTCTTCTGCTTCCTGTCCCATATAAACGGAAAATACGTTGCCTGCCGTATAAAGAGGCTGGACCGCATTCTGGTTATCAAGCGCCTCCTTAAGTGTTCCTCCAAAATCAGAGGGAAGCTTAGTGCTGTTGGTATAATAAGGGACATCTCCTGCCATTCCCCCTGTCTTAATCGCCGGAAATTCCTTTCTGTCGATCATTGCCAGACGGTAGGCCGCCGATTCCGCCGGAGTTGCTTCCAGGCAGTACAGATTTCCGTACTGCAATTGATAACCGATCAGCTTCTTTTGTAAATGCATGAGCACATCCGCAGCAAAATCTCTTGTCCTTTGGGATTCCATTCCTGATTTAAGCCAGGAAGCGTTAAGCCCTGCCTCATTCATTCCAATCACGCCTATGGAAGAAAAATGGTTTTCCAAGTTATCCAGATAACAGGCCGTATAAGGGTAAAGTCCATTCTTTAAAAGTCTGCCTATAACATCCCGTTTAATCTTCAACGATCTGGCCGCAATATCCGCCACCTGATCCAGACGTTTGTAAAAATCCGATTCATCAGCGGATAAAAATCCAATCCGGGAAAGATTGATGGTGACTACACCAATGGAACCGGTATTCTCTCCATATCCGAAGAATCCCCCTGACTTTTTGCGAAGCTTTGTAAGATCCGGGGTCACACCATGATAGGAGATCCTCACATCCCCCGGTACCTGACCGCCCCTGATATAGTTGGAAAAGTAAGGTGTTCCATAGTGAGATGCCAAAGTAAACAAAAGGCAGTTATTATCTGTGTCCGACCAGTCAAAATCCTCAGACAGTCCATAAACCGGAATCGGATACTGGAATCCCATACCGCCTGCATCTCCAGCCAGCATGGTTTCTAAAAATGCTCGGTTTATCATATCCATCTCGGTCTGGCAGTCCCCATAGGTAAAGTCCATACGCCGTCCCCCGACAATGGCCTTTTCCTCTCTCATATCCTCAGGAACCGTTAAATCCAGGGAAATATGGGAAAACGGTGCCTGGGTTCCCCAGCGGCTTGGTGTATTTACTCCGAACACAAAAGCCTCCATGCATTTTTTAACCTTGTCATAGGAAAGACCATCAGCCCTGACAAAAGGGGCCAGGTATGTATCAAAGGAGGAAAAGGACTGGGAAGCAGCCCATTCATTCTGCATAATTCCAAGGAAATTAACCATCTGATTGCACAGAGTTGCCAGATGCTTTGCCGGAGAGGCCGTAATCTTTCCGGTAATCCCTCCAAGCCCATCTAACAGAAGCCGTTTTAAAGACCAGCCGCAGCTGTATCCTGTCAGCATGGAAAGGTCATGGATATGGATATCGCCTCTGTGATAAGCATCAGCGATCTCTTTATCATAAATTTCAGAAAGCCAGTAGTTTGCCGTCACCGCTCCGGAATTGTTAAGGATTAAGCCTCCCACGGAATAGGTCACCGTGGAATTCTCCTTTACATGCCAGTCCTCTACCTTTACGTAGTTATCCACTACATCCTTATAATCAAGAGTCGTTGCTCCCAGGCTCCTGATCTTTTCTCGCTGCTTCCGGTACAGGATATACGCCTTTGCCACATCCGTATATCCTGTCTCTTCCAGCACCTTTTCCACGCTGTCCTGGATATCCTCCACAGCGATCCGATCATCCTTCATCTTATCTTTAAAATCAGAGGCAACCCTTAAGGCCAGCAATTCCACAATGCTATCCGTATAATACTTTTCGGTTGCAGTAAATGCCTTTTTCATGGCTTCTTTGACCTTTGATAATTCAAAGTCCGCTTCCGCGCCATCCCTTTTCATAACCTTTAACATGATAGTCATTCTCCTTTAAATCCTATTTGACCTGGTAGATCATGATGCGGTCTCTGCTATGTAATTCCTGCTGAAAATATCCGCTTTCCCCATTCACTTCTAATACCACCTGTCCGGTTACGTTTTTAAAATCAATTCCGGAATATTCCAGCATGTCCATCAGATAATATGGCCGGTGGTCCGGCTTTAAGGGAAGGGTCAAAGGGTTGTTATTCAGAAAGAATGTGATCTTCCCCTTGCTCTCGCGGCTATTTTCCCCCTGCTCATTGCTTGTCTGGTGGGCTGGAGAACTGGAATCGGCTTTTACCGGCTTCTCCTCACCGTCATTTAGTACCGGCTCTTCCTTTATTTCAGCCTCTGTTGTTTCTATTACAATGCTGTCACCGGATTTTAAGGGTGCATCTTTCTTCGCCTCCTCGCCGTTTACCAGCACTTTGTTCCCTTTTCCAAGCTCTGCTACATCGGAGAGCATTGCTGAGGCGTTTTTACCACGGGTGGCAGGTATGAACACAATCCAGTCCTCCGTATTTACCGAATCAGAAAGCTGAGTTTCTTCTCCATTGAGCGTTAAAACAGACGGCTCTGCTTTCTCTCCATAAAAGACGGTTCTTTTTCCATTGACGCTCACCACCAGATTCTGACCGGAACGCCCGATCATATCCTGATAATTATAGCCATTCATCATCAGCACATCCATAACCGTAAAGCTGCCATTTCGAAAGAGCTTCGCCGGTCTGTCATTTAATATGACGCGGAAGCTGTCATTGACAATGCTGAAGCCTGCAGATATAACGATTCCGAGAGGTGTGGCAAATTCCGGATTCTCAAGGTCATACTCATCCGAATAGGCATTGATTTTAAAATTGTTTCCAGCAATGGCGACTCGTTTAGGGTCAATCTTCAAATGCTCTACAATCCCCTCTTTTAAGCCGGACAGCCTGCTTCCTCCCCCTGCCAGGAATACTGCCGACGGCATTCCGCCGTTTACCTCCAGGATTTTTGCTGATATCTCCTCACAAAGCCTGGAGGACGCTTCTTTGATGCACTCAAAGATGGATTCCCGTGTGATTATTTGTTCAAATCCCAGGATATCTGTAAAATGAAGCTCCGCTCCTTCGTCAATATCTGCTTTGATCTTTTCTGCCGTATCAAAATCAACAAGATACTCCTTCATAATAGTCTCGGTAATCTCGTCTCCGGCAAGAATGGCCATGGTATATCCGGTCACGCAGCCATCCCTGCATACTGCTATATCAGAGGTTCCCGCCCCTATGTCCACCATAGCAAGATTCAACAGGCGGATATTCTGTGGTATCGCCGCATTAATGGCGGCAATCGGCTCCAAGGTAAGACTTGCAACCTCCAAACCGATTTTATGCATGGCTGCATAAAGGCTTTCCACCACCTCAGTGGGTAGAAAAGTAGCTATAATATCGGCTTTTAAAACCCGCCCATGATGATCGATCAGATTGGATATCATGTAGTTGTCCAGGTAATAGCGGCTTACCGTATATCCAACCAGGTAAAACTGCCGGTCCGAATCTTTATCATCTCTATTCATAAATAATTTTTCTGCTTCACTGATTGCACCTGCCTCCAGACGGCTGACGGATTCCGCGTCGATCTTCTGAGGCCTGGAAAGCTCCATCTCATAGGTAACGCTTTCAGTCCTAAGTGCTCTTCCGGCGGCGGCCACAGAGACCTTATCAAGCCTGCACCCAAGCTTTTTCTCCAGCCTGTCCTTGACCTGGCCTGCGATCTTTGCCACCTGATCGATATCCTCGATCTGGCCGTCAATCATCGCCCGTTTTGTGTGCTCGGCTCTCTCTATGGCAACGATATGAATTCTGTCCCCATCAGGCATGCCCACCATACCGATGATGCTCCGGGTTCCAATATCCAGAGCGAAAACAGCCTGATCCGGAAGTGTGTCTGTCAAAATACTATGTCTGTTATCCATAAATAATGCCCCATTCTCTTGTATATTTGTCTTTATTCTACTAGTATAAACAGCCTCCGTCAATCGAATAAAGGAAAATTTTAGGGTAAAAGCGTTCAAATTGTCATAGTAAAACAGGCCGCAGCTTAAGGACTTACGCTGCGGCCTGTTTTTATCAGCACTGATCTCTAATATCAAAGCTTGGATTGAATGCATAGAAATTCCTGCTGTCCAGATTATCCTGGGTGATTCTTAAAGCTTCCCCAAACCTCTGGAAATGAACGATTTCACGTTCTCTTAAGAAGCGAATTGGATCACAAACTTCCGGATCCGTAATAACACGAAGAATGTTATCGTAAGTACTCCTTGCTTTCTGCTCTGCCGCCATATCCTCTACTAGATCAGTAATCGGATCTCCCTTTGACTGGAATTGGTTGGCATTAAACGGAATACCCCCAGCAGACTGAGGCCAGATGCCTGTTGTATGGTCAATGTAATAAGGACCAAAACCTGATTCTACAACCTGCTCCGGCGTTAAGTTTCTTGTCAGCTGGTGAACAATGGTTGCTACGATCTCAAGGTGAGCTAGCTCGTTGGTACTTAATAGGTATCAGTAATAAACATCGTTCCAGATAATTCCTTTTGACTTATCGAACATTTGTTCGTATACTTGTATCAGGAGGTGATGGTAATTATGGCAGGAATGTGCGGACTTGAGCCAGATATTAACAAATGTCCTAACTACAATGCAGATGCAATGACATGTGCTGCCACTAATAGAGCTTGCGGATTTTTTAGGGAATCAGTTGAGAGGAAAGAAGAAAAAACAGTATACACAAGAAAAGCAAGATGGTATGAGCAGTATTATAAGAGGTAGGGTTTTAGACGCCCTACCTCTTTTTCGTAGAGTGACACTTGGTTCGAAATTGCTTTCCATTTTAATCAAGAACTTAAAAGTATATTTAATAAATTTTGAATATCTAATCTTCCATATCCCCATATGTTATTTGGATAGGTTACATTTGGATCACGCAGAGCATTAAATGTTAATAGTCCTCTAATTTGATTCCCATTTAAATTAATATAATTGATTTTAACACTAGCCCACTCCAAGGCTATAGCCATGGCCCCCGCTGCATATCCAACAGCTGCTCCGGTTCCGCTAATTACTCCATACTGGTCCTCTGGAACCGCACATGGGATCTGGTATCCAGGAGCCGCTATATCGGGCTTAATGACACGTAATCTAGTATAACCTCTTCCGGATTCAGTTAAAATGCTATTATTGATTTGATTATAGGCAGTAACGGTTAAGGGATCAACCGTATTTCCTGGTGCAGTTATAGTGGTATCCGGGTCTGCATCAAAGAAAAAGGTCTCATTCGTTATAAGATTTCCAGAAGGTAACCACGCATGAAAAGAAAACGGTGTAGTTTCTACACCTAAAATACGAAAGTGCCATGTTCCCGGATAAGGATTTTTAAAACGTATTAAAATTAATGGATTTCTGCTTCCACTTTGAAAAACAAAATTATTAACAAAGAGAATACTTTGGCTTTGCTCAAAAGTAATCTCATTACAAGCAAATGAAGGATAAATACTGTTTGTAGATTCCCCCAAAGGTGATACAATCTCAATAGATAAGTTACTTGGCGCATAAGGCCAGATTTCCATAGAAAATAATTTGTCACTTTCCCCTACATTCAATTGAAAATCATGATAATATGGTTCGGAATAAGCATAGCCAAAGTAATGCCTTTCTTTATCTCCCTCATCTCCTGACGCAATCGAAACTCCAATATTGGGCAATTCTGCAATACCGTTTAAATAAATACTGATAGCGCTAATTCCATCATGGCCGCCTTGATTACTCCCTAATGCAATGCATATAACTAAAGGACGATTTAAGTTTTGAGATACAGTAATTAAATACCTTATTCCAAGTATTAAATCCGTCTCTTGAAAGCACAATGAATCATCCGGAACAAAAAATAACTGTTTAAGATTTTGTTTTGCTTCCTTAAGTTTTACAATCAAAAGTTCAGATTCTGGCACAATACCGCTAAAAGACTGATTTGGATCAGGACTGCCGGCGATCATGCCTGCAATCGCTGTTCCTTGTCCGTTTGTATCAATGGATGGGACTATGGACAACGGATCCTTTAATGTCAATGCTTGATTAATCGTTTCTCTGGTATATTCACTGCCAAAAGTAAAACCTGCAGGAATCGTACCACTTTGTTCTGACTGATCCCATATAGAAATGATGCGTGTAGTCTTATCATTATTAAGAAATGCTGGATGTTGATAATCAATCCCTGTGCCTAAAATGCCAATAATAATATCTTTGCCATGAAAAGTAGGTTCAGAATGAAACTGAAAGCTTTCATTGTTTGCTTTATTTCTATCAATTATCGCTATCGGAGTATATAACTCAGGTAAAGAATAATAAGGAATCTGGCTTGGGTCACAGATATTTATTTTAGATGTGCTAACATGTAATATGTGATGTGTCTCATTCAAAGGGGTTACATCTTCATTGTAAACCTGGCCTATTGTATTTTCGACAATCAAGTCGTAATAATTATTGTCCAAAACTTTCTCCATAAATTACCACTTTCCTTATGAACAGTAGACATTTTTTTAATATTATGCAAAAAATAATATAGTTATGTGGATTGATTGGAATTATACTTCCAAAGTCAGGACTGCGGAAGGGGATGGCCGCCTCTCTATGTTATTTAATAAAGAAAATTACTTATTCCCATCACAATAATAAGCACTGCAGCTATTCCAATTATTATTCTAACTCCCTTACTCCCCCACTTACCTTCAATCCATTCATATAAACCAATTGACCTGCTCTTCCGATGTCGAGATAACCAATCCCATTTAAATATATCCAGATACAATAATGTCCCAGCATAAATCACAGCAACTAATATAATCCAATCCATACTTAACTCCCACCACCTCATTTTCTTTCCATCATACTACAGCGCCTTCCAAAAAGAAAGAGACAGGGCGAGTCATGCTCCAATTCACAAATGCATGAAATTCCGCCGGCTGTCCCCCAAAAAAATGCTCGTGATATTCCAAACAATTATTTAGTATTTACCATGCGCCTCTTTAAAGCAATAATCCCCAGAATAATACCTGACGACAGTGCAGACAGTCCAAACAAGTAGGCTAGCGGAATCAAGGCAAAAGGTTCTACCAGAAATCCTTCTGCAGTTACATAACTGCCGATTATATTATATGCCACCAGACACCCCACACTGGCAATAATAGAAAAAAGTAATGTGCCGGTGAAAAAAGAAGACCATCTATCCTGTTTCCATTTCTTTGCAATATTATTCATAACTTTTACCTCCTCCGTATTTTTAACCGCTTTTATCTCTATGTCAATCTGCTTCAATTCGTCACGGCACTTTCCACAGGTTAATAAATGCTCTTCGATTAATTTGCAGCTATCCTCACTGCATACATTATCATGATACAATGGGAGCAGGTCGTTTATTATTTCACATGTTATTCGCATTCCATTCTCTCCTTTAATTTCATTTTTGCTCGATGGTAAGTGACTCTCGCCCAGCTTTCTGTTTTTTCAAATAAGCTGCCGATCTGTGAAAAGGATAAATCTCCAAACACCCGCAGCATAAAAACTTCCTTATAGGGTTCATCTAAACGATGGAGCTCTTTGTGTATGTTAAATACAGATTCTTTCGATAACAGGCTCTGCTCAATCGTTGACTCAACAAGAATATTTTCCGCCTCAGTCAAGTCCTCATGATACTTTTCTTTCATCCTGTATGTGAAGAATGTATTTTTTGCAATTTGACATAACCACACATAAAGTTTGCACTTTCCATCAAATTTATCGATATTTTTAAAGCTTTAAAAAATGTCTCTTGTGTTATTTCTTCCGCAATCATTTCATCCCTACTTATTGACAAAACATATTTATAGACATCCCTAAAGTAAAGACTGTATATTTCATTAAAGTCCGTCACTTTTTCACCTCGCTTTCATATATAAGACTACGGAAAATCGAATTCGTTACAATTTTTTCTAATTTTAGTATTTCTAATTAAATTTATCCTATATTCAGCTAGCTAGCAATATTAAATATTTGTTATTTTAATTTGTTCCCTAACTACTCATGCGTAATACAATTAACTGGCTTTAATTGGAACGCAATCACAGAATCAAATGATGAAACGAATGACATACTAAAAATAATAGGAGGTGAATTATGAGCACAGATAATTCAAAAAAAAAGTACAAAGAATCATAAAAAGGAAGATGGTACCTTTCATTCAAAACATATCAACCATAATCCACAAGCTGAAAGCGCGCGGGCCGTGTTTGGATTAAAGGCAGATAATTCGAAAGATAAAGAATCTTAGAATATATCACAAAAGAAAGGAGTTATCTTATGAATAAAGTTCACTATGATATATCAGGCATACAGAATACGGAGATTAAAACTCAACTTAAAAATGCATTAGATAAGGTAGACGGAATCTCTACGGTTAATATTGATGCCACAAGAGGTTCAATTGAAGTTGGATACAATCAATCAACAGACGAGAATTCTATTAAATCTTGTATCGAAAATGTTGGATGCAAGATACAGAACCAATCTAATGATTTCTAAGAAAAACCTTGTCGAGAAAGTCATTACTATATAAGAGTAGGGGAAAACCCCCTATTCTTTCTTTTTAAGCTTGTCCAATGGCTCCGGCCTCAGCCGGTTTCTTCCTTTTGCTTCTTTTCCTTATCCCGATAAATACCAGCAGCAATTCGACCAATGTTATCCAGGATTTCCTGACGTTCCGCTGCTGTTCTTACAACGCAGTCATCATGGCCACGGACAATGGTATTTCCTATTTTCATTTCAAAAACTACCATGCACGGCACCTCCCCTTCGCTTAAAGCTATGCAACATTGGTTGTACTTGTTGCGTACTTCTTTCCCCCCTCTCATAATCCTTGCATGGTACCGCCTTATGCCAGGCGAATATCATTTTCGGAAAGGCAAGGGCGTATTTTTGTGCTCAAAATACAATAAACTGTATAAGGAGATGATATAATGTTAGATCTGTCAGGAACTTATTATATGTACCTCAGAAAATCCAGAGAAGACCGCGATGCAGAAGCTCATGGGGAAGGCGAAACCCTGTCCCGTCATGAAAACCGATTAAACGAACTTGCAGAGCAGTTAGGTATTACCATATCTCACGTTTATCGGGAAGTCGTATCTGGCGAAACCATTGCTGCCCGGCCAGAAATGATGCAGTTGATCTCTGACATAGAAAACAATCGTCCAGAGGGCGTACTTGTCATAGAGCTGGAGCGTCTGGCTCGTGGAGATACCAGAGATCAGGGCCTTATCATGGAAACATTTAAGTACGGCAATACAAAAATCATTACCCCCATGAAAACCTACGATCCCAACGATGAATTTGACGAAGAATATGCAGAATTCGGCCTTTTTATGAGCCGGCGAGAATATAAAGTAATCAACCGCCGCCTGCAAAATGGACGACGTGCATCTGTGAAAGAGGGAAAATGGACCGGCAATGTTGCTCCTTATGGGTACGAGAGAATGAAGCTTCCTCATGAGAAGGGTTTCACCTTAAAGCCCCTTCCGGAGGAATCCAAAATTGTACAGTTTGTTTTTCAGTTGTTCACAACAGGAACCCCTGAATCGGATAACATCCCGCTTGGCACCACACAAATAGCCCATCTTCTTGATGATATGAAGATCCCCCCTCGTAAATCAGATCATTGGGAAACCAGTGTGATCAGGGGAATGTTACGAAACTACGCTTACATAGGGAAGCTGGAAACCGGAAAGCGCAAGCAGATCAAAATCATAGAAAATGGTGTACCGAAACGGTCACGCCCAATCAATGCGGATTGTGAGATATTTGACGCTTTGCATCCTCCAATAATAGATGAAAGTGTTTTTTATTCCGCCCAAAAGAAACTGAAAGCTAATTTCAGGCCCCCTACCTTCTCCACAACCAAATCCCCTTTGGCCGGTCTGATCTATTGCAGTGAATGTAAAATGTCAATGTATCGCCGTCCTCCAGGCTCTAAAAATCCTACGGAAACCATTTTGTGTAAAACTCATAACTGCCCTACCGTTGGTTCTTTTTATTATTTAGTTGAAGAGCGCCTATTACAGTTCTTGGAAAGATACTTGAGCGATTATAAGATCATAATACAAAATGAGGATACCGGGGATTGGACGGAAGTAATAGACAGGAAAATGTCAGTATTAGCTGGGTATCAGAATGAAGCTTTTATCCTCGATAAACAGCTCGAGATGGTATATGACTATTTTGAACAGCAAGTTTATTCTTTGGATTTGTTCCGCAAGAGATGTGATGAGCTAACAAGGAAGATCGATGAAAACAATAAGCTTATGGAGACTATCCAGGGTGAAATCATTGAAATCAAGGAGCATATCGCAAAGAAGGAGGAATTTATCCCTTACTTTGAAGGAATATTAAGGTCGTACACAAAAACAGAAGATCCTCTTAAGAAAAATATTCTTCTCAAACAGGTGGTAGACCATGTGTATTATACGAAAAATAAAAAAGGCAATCGCATGGGGCAGGGAAATGACCTATTTTCGCTGGATGTTTACTTAAAGCTTCCCTACAAGGATTTATAAGGCTTTTGACGGATATCTGCTAAGTACAGATTCCTCTGTTCCAATATCTGTCAAAAGTCCTTTACATTCTTTATAAGGCATGGCATAGCGTTGGGAAAGATAACGCATGGAAGCTCCCATTTCTCCATCTGGCCCCCCGGATTTCTAAAACTCAGTATGCTAAATAAGCCCCTTTTCAGAGAATCGGGTGAGAATAGGAAGGAAAACGAATGGGAGTTATAAGACATGGCAAAATATGCCTGAATGACAGAACAAATATTTTCTCACTTCATATTATAATTTATAGTAAATAATTGGAGTCATGTTATGACAAATTATCCCCCACCTTTTGGAGCACCTACTACTCCTCCTCCAAGAGTTCCTCCCAGAAAACCAAGAAATTCATATATTATTGATTGTATGTTCATGTGTACGTATGTATGGCCACGGATAGGTGATGAGTTTTGGTATTATCCAATTAGTGTACAATATGGTGCAGTGTTAGGATACCGCTGGACAGGAAGAAGATGGACTTTCTTTGGTTTTGATCCTGATTTGATTGATGAGGTGGCATGCGTGCCGTTACCTGCACTTTATTAGTTAATAACAGGAAAAAGGGATACCGTTACTATTACCTTTAACTTCTTGAAATATGGCGGGCCCGGAATACAGGATGCCCGCCTTCATCATTGCTATCGATCGAAGTTGCCTTAGTCATTTCGTAAGGCTGTTGAGATACATATTATTTTTTATACTATGATGCTATAATATGTAAGCTTAACATACAATAGATTAATAAGATCATTTGAGGAAATCCATGGTCATACATATTGTCCAACCCGGTGAAACAATCAATTCCATTTCAGAGTATTACAAAATCCCCGTTGACAGACTAATATTGGAAAACGGAATTACAAACCCTGGCAATTTAGCAGTAGGCCAAACAATTGTGATTGTTCAACCTGAAACACTCTATACCGTCCAGGCTGGTGATACTTTGGAGAGCATTGCAAAGCAGCATGGTACTACACCTATGGAATTACTTAGAAACAATCCCTATCTCTCTGATAGAGAAAGTTTATACGTTGGTGAATCCATAGTCATTCGCTATCAAACAAATAAATCAAGAACGATTGCCACTAGTGGTTATATCTTTCCTTTTGTAGATAAATCTGTTTTTAAAAAAACACTTCCTTTTTTATCTTATCTGACCATATTTAATTATAGGGCCACAAGTGAAGGAGAAATTATCTCCAGTGCTGACGACACTGAACTTATCCAGCTGGCTAAAACTTATGGTACTGCTCCCATGATGTTTGTTTCTACTATGACGGGAGAAGGAATAATTAGCCGTGAAGTCTCCTTTAAAATTTTAAGTGATCCTTCTGTGCAGGATCGCCTGATTGAAAATGCTCTTCAAATACTGAAAACGAAAGGTTTTAATGGAATAAACATATATACCGAATCTATCAACTATGATAACTTAAATATCTTTGCAGAATTTCTAGAAAGAGCCGCTGCAAAATTTCATGCAGAAGGTTTCAGGGTACTAATTACCATAACGCCTGCTACAAATATTAATACCCCTAATATTAGTTTTGAAAAAATAGACTATTCAAAATTAGTTGAGTTTGTAGATGGAATCTTACTTTCTTCTTATGATTGGGCAAGGACTTACAGCTATCCAAATGCAATTTTTCCGGTTAATGTCTTAAGAGAGTTGTTAGATTACATGGTTAGTATTATTCCCCCTGAAAAATTACTTCTAGGAGTTACTGCTTTAGGTTATGATTGGACACTTCCCTATGTTCCTGGTGCCACAGAAGCAACTTTAATATCTTATAACAGTGCAGTACAAATCGCAGCGGAAAATAACATACCAATACAATTTAATGAGGCAGCACAGTCACCCTACTTCTACTATATGGATGTTGATGGAAATCTACATGTAATATGGACTAAAGATGCAAGAAGCTTTGACGCAAGGGCTAGACTGGTAGAAGAATATGGTCTACAAGGATTATCTTTTTGGACCGTTATGAAATTCGATGCACAAATGTGGTTTGTTATCAATACTCAATACTACATCCAGAAGTTTTAAGCGTCCATGCAAAGTACTTTTTAAAGGCGGGCCCGGAATGCGGAAAACCGCCTTTTTAATTTACTGTTTTTCAATCCCGGATACTGCAGCACCCCATCCTGATCCGGAGTGAGCGTGATCGGATCTGTTGCTATCTTGCCGCCCTCTTCTAGACAGGATATCATAGTATCCGTGCCGTATATCTGATTGCATATTTATCAGCTTCAATCTATACTATATAGAATACAACCGTCTTCATTCTCTCCATGGTTTATCAAAACTTTCTGTAAATATTTTGAAAGAGTTGATACAGATAAACAATAATAGAATAAATCAGGGGGCCATATGAAAAACATAGTCAAATTTTTAGTAGTTTACGTAACATATTCAATAGTATTTATTCTTGTGAACGGTATGATGCCATACTCACAGGCGTTTATGGAAGCTAACACGCGTACGACGGCAGGGCCTTTGGATCTACTGTTTGTAGCGATTAGCTGCCTGTGGTTTAGCTCTACTATCTGCTATACTGTATCCCATACAAAGTGGAAAGGCGTAAAACTAGCCCTCGGCGTAATCGCCGTGATTAGCCTGGTTCATCCGGTTTTGACTCAGAGTGAAACATTGTTCTTTGGGAGCGTGTTTGCGGTTATCTCCAAAAGCGATATTCTGTTGATTATGCTGGCAAGTATTTTACCGCTTTTAGCATCCGTTCCATTGGCTGTTAAAATGTGGAGTAAAGGAAAATCGTACGAACCCGTTTCTGTTATCCCTATCGATGTGAAGAAGCTCGCGATAAGCATTTCAATGGTCGGGTTTGCCTATATGATCGTATACTTTGTTTTCGGTTATTTTATCGCATGGAAATCGGAAGCCGTTCGGTTGTTTTACTCCGGCGCTACGCAGGACATAGGCTTTTGGGCTAAGCTCAAACAAAACTGGAGAGAGAATCCGGCCATCTACCCATTCCAATTTACAAGAGGCGTCCTGTTTGGGGTGGCTGCTTTGCTGCCGTTGTATATGGGTTGGAGTCGCCGGATAGAGTTTATCATTAATATCTGCCTGATATACCTATGTACGGCTATTGTGCTCATCATTCCGAACTTTCTTTTCCCTGATGCGGTCAGATGGGCGCATTTTATCGAAATGTTTTTGTCTATGCTGCTTTTCGGTGTTCTGACAGGCTTGATAATGACCCGTGCATCGCAAAGGAAATCCTAATCTCTGGCCAGAGCTTTGGCTCTGGTCAATTTTCCGGCCTCAGCCGGATGCATTCTTTCTTCTGTATCCAACTAATTCCATCATTTTGTCTTGAATCAAAATGCCAATTCTTTCACGTTCCTCAATAGGTAGAGAATCTATCAAAACATCCCTGCCATCAATCTCTATAAAGTTCTCAATAACTGGCTCTTTTTTCATACAATCACCCCTTTCGGTAGATTGTATGCAGAACTGTTTGTACTTGTTTCTGCTCTTTTCCGATAATCTTTGCATGGTTTCGTTCGCTGTTTCATGCGAGAAGGGGATTATCTCCAGAGCGCCTTTTCTTTCTGATCAATAGAATCAAATCATTTTCGGAACGTCCTGACAAGGGGCGTATTTTTTATACTCAAAAATCATATATTCAAACAGGAGATGATATAATGAAACCATTATCTAAATCACACCCTCTGGAGATCGGCGCCGCATATATTCGCGTAAGCACCGATGACCAGACAGAGCTATCCCCTGATGCTCAGGCCCGTGTCATCATGGATTCAGCCAAAGCGGACGGCTTTATAATCCCCAAAGAATTTATTTTTATTGAAAAAAAGGGGATCTCCGGGCGAAAGGCAGAAAACCGACCCGAATTTCAGCGCATGATTGCCATTGCAAAATCCCAGAAGCCGGCCCCCTTTAGCCGTCTTTACTTATGGAAATTCTCACGGTTTGCCCGTAACCAGGAAGAAAGCACGTTTTATAAAGGCATTCTCCGGAAAAAATGCGGTATTGAAATTAAAAGTGTATCAGAGCCAATCATGGAAGGCATGTTCGGCAGGCTTATTGAAACCATCATTGAATGGTTTGATGAATACTATTCTATTAATCTTTCCGGGGAAGTTCTTCGTGGCATGACAGAAAAAGCCCTGCGTTCAGGCTATCAGGCCACGCCCTGCCTGGGCTACTTAGCCGTTGGGGAAGGAAAGCCCTTCATCATAGATGAGAAGTACTACCCTGTTGTTGAATACATCTTCCAGGCATACTATTCTGGAAAGGATATGAACGCCATTGCAAGAGAGGCGAATCAATACGGCTTCCGCAGCCGCCGGAGCAACTTCTTTGACCGCCGGTCCATCTGCCGGATTCTCACCAACCGTTTCTACATAGGGGAGGTAAATTGGAATGGAATTACCTTTCAAGGGACTCATGAAACCCGTCCATCAGTCTGCAGTATTTTCCACGATGTCCAAAAACGGATAGAATCAGAATACAGACCAGTAAACCGCAGGGACGTTTCTTCCACTTCCCACTGGCTTTCCGGACTTTTAAAATGCAGCACTTGTGGCGGCAGCCTGGGATTTAACCGCTCCAATGACCAGAAAAAGCGCCCCGATTTCTTCCAATGCTGGAAATATGCCAAAGGTATACACCCCGACTCCTGCAGCATATCTGCCCGTATTGCAGAAAAGGCAGTGCTTGATTCTCTGCAAAAAGTCATCTCAACCGAAGTTGTAGAATATGAATACATTCGTAAAACAGATCAGGCGGTCAAGGGAGAAGAAATTGCCTTTCAGGAAACTATGGCCCGTATGGAAATCAAGGAGCGTCGTATCCGGGAAGCGTATGAAAACGAAATAGACACCTTGGAAGAATACAAGCAAAATAAACTTCGTCTGAAGATGGAACGTGAGGAACTGGAAGTTAACTTTGCTCAAGTCCGTGAAAAGGCTGCAAGTGCACCGGAATCCGTTCCCGATAAGGCGGAACTACTCCGGCGGATTTCAGCGGTATATGAGATAGTTTCTAATCCAGATATTGATTACGAAACAAAAGGAAATGTGCTGAGAGGTGTTGTAAAAAAGATCGTTTTTGACCGGAAATCCAGCCTTTTTTCTTTTTATTACTATATATCATAAGTTTTAACAGTCTGGCCCACCATACTGACTAATAATAAAGGAAGCAATCTTAGGGTTGGGAGTCGTTATATTTACCGGATACTGTAATCTCTTTTCATACCTCCACATTAGCCGCACACTCCTTCCCATGGCCATGGATCATTGATCCAGGTCCAGTAATTTTCATCCATTACTCCTTCAACCATCAGAGGGCCGCACTGCGCTTCATATGCCATCACTGCCTGCTGCCGCATACCCATTACATAAAAGAAATATTCTAAAGCATCCTGATCGTCTGGATGGGTGTCAAGATACAAAACCACATCATCCATTGCAAAGCTGGTTTCATACACCTGCTTTAACAGCATATCGCAATCAACATTATAGCCTATCATCACTGGCACCCCCCCATGATAAATGGTAAACTCAGGTCCGGGAAGATGGTTCCCATATTTATGGCCACATCTATCGGATATACTTCCTGCCAGCACTGCCATGGTACATACGCCATTCCAACTGGAAACATGTCGATATTTTCAGCAGGAGCTGGCATGGGTGCAGGCATTGCTGGAGCAGTGCCTGATGGCATTTCCGGACACCTTACAACAGCGGGGCTTGTTGCCATATTCGGGCATTTCATAGGTGCCATGGCTTCCTTCTCTTTTTCCGGGCATTTTACCGGCATGACGCATACTGGTATACATTTCTCTGGCATTATGTGGGCTGGCATCGTATGGGCTGGCATCGTATGGGCTGGCATCGTATGGGCTGGCATCGTATGGGCTGGCATCGTATGGGCTGGCATCTCCTTACATTTCTCCGGCATTGGGCAAATTGGCATCACTCTGCATTTCTCCGGCATACATTTCTCCGGCATCATACAACTAGGCATCTCCCTGCATTTTTCCGGCATGCATTTTTCCGGCATCATACAGCTTGGCATCTCCCTGCATTTCTCCGGCATGCATTTTTCTGGCATTGTGCGGGCTGGCATCACTCTGCATTTTTCCGGCATACATTTTTCCGGCATCATGCAGCTAGGCATCTCCCTGCATTTTTCCGGCATACATTTTTCCGGCATGCATTTTTCAGGCATCATACAGTTTGGCATCTCCCTGCATTTTTCCGGCATGCATTTTTCCGGCATTGGACAGGCTGGCATCACTCTGCATTTTTCCGGCATGCATTTTTCAGGCATCATGCAGTTTGGCATCTCCCTGCATTTTTCAGGCATACATTTTTCTGGCATCGGGCAAGCTGGCATCACTCTGCATTTTTCCGGCATGCATTTTTCCGGCATTGTACGGGCTGGCATCTCCTCGCTCTTTTCCGGCATTGGGCATAATAACATTGGCTGGCAATTCATTGGCATGGGTGCTGCCTTGGTTTCAGATTCACCTCTTGTTTCCGAACATCTTGGTCTTTTAGGTGGCATCCACGGGCCGGAACCTGCGGTCATATCCTGTTGTTTCATGAGTATGGGATCGGTCCCATTTTCTGCAGATTTTGCAGGACCCGAACCAAGCGGCATGTCAGGACGAATTACCGTACCCGGACTTACAGACATATCTAGCCCCATGGCATATTCCCAGCCGGCCGAGCCTGTGCCGGTCATATATTCAGGATACCATTGATTCGTATAAGAATCCATAGGATGTATGACTCCTTTCGCTATTGAAAGTTTCTAATATCAATCTATGAAAGGAATACCCTGTTGTGCAGGGCCTGCTGAAATTTTTCCATTAATTTCAAAAGAAGATCCATGGCATGGACATTCCCAGCGCTTGTCATACCGGTTCCATACCAGACGGCAGCCCATGTGGGGACAGTTTACGGCTCCTGGCACGGTTCCGGCTGAAAGCCCTTTCACTGATTGCATGCCGTGGGAAACCAATGTGCCGGCTGCTGCCTTAAAATGGTGTCTTTTGGGAGAGAACACTTCATCATAGGGAGTTTTCCTTCCTACTATCTGGGTACTCAGTATTTTCGCTGCCACCATGGAAGAACTCATGCCCCATTTTCCAAAGCCTGTTGCGACATACCAATCTGGCCTTAGGGAAGAAAATGGCCCGATATAGGGAATTCCATCCAAAGTCTTACAATCCTGGGCCGTCCATTTTCCGATTTCCTTTGCCTCCGGAAATAGATGTTCCCCCGCCCGTTTCATGGTAGTAAAGGGGTTTTCCTTTGGTGCTTTTCCAGTCCTGTGACTTCCATATCCCAACAGAAGCTTATCACCGGCATTCCGAAACGAGTATGCTCTTTCGTCAATTCCTAGATACATGCCTTTTAAAGAGTTGACCGGTTCGAGCTCCAGAACGTAGCTTTTTTCCTGATACATTTTGGCAAAATAAAATCCCGGGAAATTGACAAAAGGATAATGAGAGGCAAATACTACTTTTTCCGCCTTTACCACCCCTTTATCCGTCACGACTTCATGCCCCTGAACCTTGAGAACCTTTGTCCTCTCAAAAATCGTAAGCCCCGCAGATATATCTCTTAAAAATTCCAAAGGATGAAACTGGGCCTGTCCGGTAAAACGAACCGCTCCATGCACAGAGAAAGGAAGCCCGGTCTCCCTGACAAAGGAAGCCGGAAGTCCAAGCCTGGCAGCCCACTCCGCCTCTCTTGAAAGCACCTCAGACTCCTGCACCGAATATAGATACGCATCCGTTTGTTCATAATGGCATTGTATGTTATAACGTCTGATAAGTTTTCCGTACTCTTCCACTGCCAGCTGGTTCGCCTTTCCATACAGCCTTGCCGTTTCCTCTCCAGTTGTTCGTACCAGCTTTTCGTAAATCAGATTATGTTGGGATGTGATTTTCGCCGTTGTAAATCCCGTCTGCCCGCTTCCTATGCGGTTCGCTTCCAGCACCACAACATGAAGCCCATGCCTTTGCAGATAAAAAGCAGTAAGGATTCCGGCCATTCCGGCTCCTATTACTACCACCTCTGTCCGTTTGTTGCCTGTTAATGGGTTCCGGCCAGGAATTCTGGCTGATTCTGTCCAGATTGATTTCATTTTTTCCACCTCTTGCCTTTACATCTAACATATAAAAAAAATGTTTATTTATCCTTATTATTCTCTCTATTTCCAGTTTAATGCCTGTTTTCTCTCTTCCAATTATTTCTTGATTTCAATATGCTTTTATAATACAATAAAATCAAACAGCCGATAAAAGGGAGGGGATCCATATGAATTGGTTTAGTAAGAAAACAGCCCTGCAAACAGAGACAGATGGTCGTGTTTTAGAAGATATTTTTTTAGAGAGCAAGCCGGAACGGGAAGCTTGTTTAAAGCATCTAAGCCAGGTGATGGACTCCGTGGAACGGGGCGCTGTGCTAAAGCTTCATATCGAGAATTTTAAACGGCTGAACCAGGTATTTGGTTATGAATACTGTGAAAACCTTCTGGAACAGATCCTTACATATTTAAAAGAACTGACAGGAAAAGACGTCTATCATTATATTGGCGTGGAATATATCATCATACTGGATCAATTCACCCAGGGACAGGCTTATGGGCTTACGGAGAAGATTGCAGAAAGGTTTGACCGTGTATGGAAGATAAACGGGACCGATTGTTTATGTTCCGCACAGATGGGCATCTGCTCCTATCCTGGTCATGCCGATTCTCCGGACCAGATGTTAAAGTGTCTGGATCTGGCCGTTATAAAGGCGGAAGATGGAGGTCCCAATCAGGCGGTCGTCTTTGACAGTGCTTTGCAGAAACAGCTTATACGGCGCCAGACCATTGCCCATTATTTAAAGACAGCCCTGCAAAAGGAAGAGGTGGAGGTCCGTTACCGCCCTACCCTCAACATTGATACAGGAACTTTTACCCGGGCCGAGCTTTATATGCGCATCTTTATTAAAGGCCTTGGGTTAATCGGATCCAGCGAATTTCTTCCTGTTGCAGAGGATTCCGGGCAGATCCGGGCCATTGAATACTATGCTCTGGAAAAAGCGGCCCAGTGCATCTTTGGACTGCTTGAAGCTGGCTGTGAATTTGATTCCATTGCCCTGCCTATTTCTCCCGTTCTTTTTTTACAGGAAGATTTCCTTTTTGAAGTGAAGCACATGATGGAGGCCTACCACATACCTGCGGGAAAACTTGCTCTGGAGATCCAGGAAAGTGCCCTGATCATGGCTTATTTAAACATCAATGTGACCCTTCAGCAATTGCAGGAAATGGGCGTGGAGATCATCCTCAATGAATTCGGATCCGGCCACTCCGGAATCTCCTCGATCCTGGATCTACCGGTGGACACCTTAAAGCTTGAGCGCCTGTTCGTATGGCAGCTTGAGACGAATCCAAGATCCCGGTCCGTGATTGAGGGACTGGTTCGGATGGCAAGGGATCTTGATATGACCATCATTGCCGAAGGTGTGGAGACGGAAAATCAGGTCCAAATCCTGACAGAAGCCGGCTGCAATTACCAACAGGGATTTTATTATTCTCCTACCTTGGAAAAAGATACTCTGTTAAAGATCCTCGGCACTTCCTTAACAGAATCCCAGCAGCTCTTAGCAGCGGAAAAGGAAAAAATGGGGAGATTAAGCGAATCTTCCAGTGGAAACTTTAAGAAAAATTCAGTATAATTACATAAACAGCGATAAGCAGGAAGGAGGACCCCCATATGACTAAATCCGTATACTACCAACGGCCCGACGACCATTCCTTCCAGGGCAGACAAGTGGAGGGCCTGTTAGAAAACGTTGAATATTCCCTTAATTCCAATATCCGTATCTGGCATAATATTCAAATGGAAGGCTATGCACCTCACCAGCACAGTGCATTGGAAATTCTCATACCGGTGGAAAATGAATATACCGTCATCATCAACAAAAAGTCTTTCACCTTACATCCAGGCGACATTCTCTTTATCCCCCGCTTTTCCATCCATGAGATACTTCCGGCTACCGGCGGTTCCCGCTTTATTTACATGTTTAATATGGAGCCCCTGTCCAGTTTCTATGATTCTGCCTTTCTTGATGTAGTCCTGTTAGAACCTTGTCTTATGAACAAACAAAACCATGGCAGGATTTATGAACGGATCTATTCCGGTTTCATGGAGATTAACGACATCTATTTTCCAAGCGGGATCTTTTGGGAATACTCTATTTATGCGATCCTGATCAATATCCTGACGACAATTGGCGGAGAGTACTATCACGCCCTCTCCGCCAATTCACAAACCTCTCAAGAAAAACATTATGAGTATTACCAGAAGTTTACAGGCCTTTTGTCCTATATTGACACCCATTACGGTGAGAACTTGACATTAGAAAAAATGGCCTCCTATATCGGTTTTTCCAAGTACCATTTTTCCCGCCTGTTTAAAGAACATACCAACTCTACTTTTTATGATTATTTAAGCCGCAAACGCATTCAGGCAGCTCAGGAAATGTTGCTGGCCGGTGAATCGATCACTTCAATCGCCTTCCAAACCGGGTTCAACAATCCTGCTTCCTTTAGCCGGTGCTTTAAAAAGTATACAAAATACAATCCCACCGAGTTTCGCAGCCAATTTTCCCTTTCCTCTATCCCTTAACGCCACCCAGAGCAACACCGGAAATAATGTAGCGGGAAAGAATCAAATAGACCACAATGAGGGGCAGCACCGTCAAAGCCAGCCCCATATAGACAGAACCATATTCTGTCTTATAAATATCCCCGCGAAGCAGGCTTACCATAATGGGCATGGTGTACTTCTTCTGATCTGTTAAAAGTACCAGAGGAGTAAACAAGTTGTTCCAGCTGGACACAAAGCAGAAGATCGCCTGTGTTGCAATGGCCGGTTTCATAATCGGCATGGCAATTCGGTTAAAAATATAGAACTCTCCTGCCCCATCAATGCGTGCAGCCTGAATGATTTCCATTGATAAAGAGGGCAGCATATACTGCCTCATAAAGAACACCATGGAAGGAGAGGCAATGGCCGGTAGGATGAGCATGAGGAAATTGTTCGTCATATGAATCCGGTAAACCATCTGATAAAAACCGATCATCGTTATCTGCGCCGGAATCATCATAATCGCCATAATAAAACTGAAAAATGGTCTGCGGAATCTCCAGTTGTACACCACCAGCCCGTATGCGGTCATGTTGGAGAAATAAACCGCGCAAAGAGTTGCACCTGTGGAAATAATAAGGGAATTCACAAAGCCATTGGCAGGATTAAAGCTTTTTCCCAACAAAATAGCGATGTTCTTCATCATATAAGTAGAAGGAAGAAGCGAAATTGCATGTTGCTGGATCTGTACCGTAGAACGGGTGGCATTGATTATCATTATGTAAAACGGGGCAATGCTTAAGATTGCAAGAAACACACACACCACGTAAATAATGACTTTCAATATCAATGAGCCGCGCTTATTATTCATGTGATTTCCTCCGTTCCTTCTGCATTTTCCTATATTCCCGTTCCTGCTGTTTGGTCAGCTTCTCCAATTCCGCTTCGTCTTTATCCCTCATTGTAAAAAACAGAACTGCAGATGCGGCACAAATAATTATAAACATAATCATACTGGCGGCGGAAGCCCGATTGTATAAGTAACTGCCGCTAAATGCCTGATTATAAATAAATACGCTGGTGGTTAAGGTGGCATTGTCCGGTCCTCCAAGTAAAAACAGCTTTGGAATATCGAACATCTGTAAGCCGCCAATCAAACTGGTTACCAATGTAAACAGCAGAATGGTCTTTAAGTTTGGTATTGTGATATAGAAAAAGGTCTGGATCCGGCTTGCCCCATCTACCTCAGCGGATTCAAAGATTTCTGGGCTGATTCCCAGTACGCCGGAAATCAAAATAATCATGGTATAGCCATACCAAGTCCAGAACTGAATAAATGATACGCTTCCCCTTGCCACGGCTTTGTTGACCTGAAAATTGATTGGCTGGTCCGTAATCCCTAATGTCATCAAAATATCATTGACCGGTCCCATGGGATAGCCGATAAGGGCGTTGAACAGAATGGCGACGGTAGCTGCAGTAATAATGTTTGGCATATAAAACAATACCTTAAACAGTCCTTTTCCTTTGATGTGATTCCGGTTATCCGTAAACCACGCCGTTAAAAGCAGGGCCAGACCAATCTGAGGGATAAAGTTGCATATCCACATGCCTATCGTGTTCCGAAATGATTTCTGGAACGAGGGATTTGCCAAAATGTTTTTAAAGTTTAAAAAAGGGTCATCCACTAGAAAATGAAACTTTACCGTACCCAATCCCTTGCAATCCGTAAACCCAATGACAGTAGTAAAAATAATCGGATATAACGTGAAAATCAGAAATGCAATGGTAAAGGGTAAACAGAAAATGTATCCCCATTTCGCATAACCAGAATGCTTTCGTTTCATGTAAGTTCCTCCATTCAACGCAATCGGGCGGACAAGAAGAAAGATCCTCCCCTCCTGCCCGCTCAAAATTATTTATTCAACGGTGACATCCAGATTATCCGCTACCTGCTGTTTGAAATCCTTAATCGCCTGTTCTCTGCTCTTGTTTCCTGCGGTGTATTCCCGCACCTGATCTCTCCAATACATATTAATGGTTTCATCGTACTGTGTCAGGTTTGTACCCTTTGCATACTTATTTGCCGGAACAAATACGTCAAACATATTCTGTCCGTTTAAGAAGTTAATAGAGCCGTCGGATTTGGACATAACTGTACCGGAAGCCACGGTGTCCTTTGTTCCCGCATCATTCATGGTACCGTTTGCCCACATGTACTGCAAGCCGTTTTCGGAAGTATCCAGAGTGATCCACTGAATAATGTCACCAACCGCTTTTTTTACTTCAGAGTCCTTATTTGCCATTACCCATGTGCCGCCCCAGAAGAAACCGATTGGGGATTCACATACTGCCCAGTCACCAAAAGTTCCTTCTCCGATTTTCTCGCCGCCGGAGTTAGGAGCCATAACATAATTGATCAGCCATGCAGGTCCAAAGAAGCCCAAAACCGGTTTGGAGCCCTGTCCCTTCATATCTGCAAACCAGGCATCCTGCCAGTCTCTGGTATCGTTGTGAAGTCCTCCATCCATCAGCTTCTTGGACAGATCCAAAAACTCTTCCCGCTTCGGGTCAATGTTCAGTTTCCCGTCTACGATCCAGCCTGTATCAGAGCTGTTTTCTACTGCATGCCAAATATCGCCGTCACCAGATATGATCCCGTAGCCTTTGGCTTTTAAATCATTTGCAGCATTAAAAAATGAATCCCAGCTATTGCTTCCGGCTCCCAGTTTAGCGCCGACTTCCTTAGGATCATCGGTTCCCCAAGTATCCTTTGCAATGGAACGGCGGTAAATAAATGCGCCGCCTGTGGCCTGGTATCCTAAAGCAACCAATTTGTTATCTTGATTGGTTCCTATATCCATGGTGTACTTGGCAATGTCCGCTTCCTTCACTTTAGCGGCTACATCAATTCCCAGGTCCTCGTAAGGAGCCGCATATTGACTGGCATCTCCCTGTGAGTATTTAAGTATAAATGCGGCTTCTGCACAATAAAGGTCTGGTGCATTGGCTCCGCCTGCCGCCAGTGCCTGATCCAGTGCCGGCTGGTAAGCGCCGTCCGTTGTAGCAATGATCGTAGGATTGATTTCATAATCAAAATCCGGATGCAACTCTTTATATTTTTCGATCATTTTAGGCACTTCATCCGTAAATGCCCAGACGTTAATCACCTTTTTTCCGGAAGGTTCCGCTGTTTCTGCCTTTTCCGTGGATTCGCTCTTTGCTACCGTTTCTGTAGATTCGTTCTTTGCCCCCGTTTCTGCGGATCCGCTCTTAACACCGCTGCCGCACCCCGATAACACCCCCGCCAGCATACATACACCCGCCAGCATAATAAACCGTTTTTTCATGTTTATTCCTCCTCCTTTTCATATTCAGCAAAAAACTTTCTGTGTTGACTTGTAAATTCAGTGTATCATACAAGATGTCTTTTCGCTTTACAAATCTTGCTTTTTAATGTACAGAAATTGCTTTATGACATAAAATTATTGTTTTAGTTTATAGAGATATTTTTTTATACAATGTAATTTTTTTGTGTATTTATAATTATTAAACTCTATTTTTACAACTTTCTATATTTAATTTGTCCTCAAAATTATTATTCTGCAGCTTTTCTACATAGCAAGAAATGCTCTAAATTCCAATAGGTTTCAAAAATCGAGTATTAGAAAGGCGTTTTTAAATAAAAAAAGCACTTTCTGCCAGTTATTTGGCGGAAAATGCTTTTTTAATTTTATTGAATGGCTGCAGTCTGGCAGTTTGTCACCGGCTGCTGTACTTCCATAGACTTGTTGTAAAAATAACGGATGACATCCTTGCGGGTAATGATCCCGATAAAATTCTTTTGGTCGTCAACAACCGGCACAAAATTTTGGTTTAATGCCTTATCAATCAGATCTTCCATATTGGAATCCGCATATACCGGACGGTTATCTGACCTTCTGTCAAGGGCAGCTACCGTAACCTGCTCTGCTTCTTTTAAACTAAGATTGAATTTGTTCTTGATTCCCCAAAGCATGTCCCCTTCTGTTATTGTCCCAACATATTTACCCCGTCTGTTTATTACGGGCACTGCAGAGTATTTGTGATACTCCATCTTCTCAAGCGCCTGGCGCAGAGATTCATCCTCAAAAATATAAGCCACCTCATTCTTAGGTGTTAAAAAAAATAGTATGTTCATAGCCACACTCCCCGTTGATTCTCGTGAAGGCAAAGAGCCAAGGCCAAGCTAACTTGACATTGGCGGCTGCCCACGGGGTCAAATACTCCACAGTTTGCTGTGGTATTTGACTGATCGGTTATAGTATAGCAGATGACTCTTAATCACGTATGAACATTTTATTATTTTTTTATAACATTTTCCTGAGATTTCCTTTATTTGGCTTATTGCATTTGATCCAGTGGGTCAATGGCCTTATCATCATGAGTTAATTCAAAGTATACGTTGGCACCTTCCACGGAATAATATTTGGTAGGCTCATTTACATAGCCTAAGACCTGCCCTTCTTTGACATATTCATTTTCTACAACTTGCAGCTCTTTTAACTGGCCGCAGATAGCTGTATAATTGTTGCCCATATTTAAGACAACATAGCTTCCAATTTCTTCATTGGAGCCGATTTTCTGCACTTTTGCATTGGCGGGAGCCACAACCGGAGTGCTTATATCACCCTGGATCACAAGCCCTGGATTGCATTTATACTGGTCCAGAGTCGGGAAATAGATTGTGGTGTCCATGCTGTAGTCTAAAATGACATTTCCGCGTACTGGCCAGGTCATTCTGGTGGCATCATTAAAATTAAGTACCAGAGACTTTGCCGCGTTTTTGTCTGTTCCGGTCTTGACTGCCGGAGCCTGTGTTTCCTGAGCTGCAGAAGCTTTATTGGAATCAGCTACCTGCATTTCTTCTTCCATCGTTGCATTGGAGTCTCCTGCAACAGCTACTTGTGTTTCTTGGGGGACTGATTCTTCAACAATCATGTTGCTCTGATCTGGTACTTGCAGATAAGGGCTTTCTCCTCCACCATTTCCTCTTTGAATGGTAATGACTCCTGCTGCAGCAACTATAGTCAGCAGGCCTAGAACCAACAGGACAAGGAATACTTTATCCTTGAACAATTGACTTATTTTCTCCTTCACGTTTATCACCTCGATAATATTCTTACCAAGAGTGAAAGAGTTATTCAGAAATAAAAGAAAAATTTTCAAATAAATTGAGCGTAATTACTCAAGTCAATCGGACAAGGTTTCTATCTTAAGTTTTCGAAAACACCCAGTATACTAATGCGTCCGTATCCCCATATGGAATTTGGGTAGGAGATGGCGGCACTCCGGGTGGCTCCACGTATCATAAGACGGCCAATTGCTCTTCCTGTAAGAGCTGTATAATTTTAATGCCCTCCATTACTTATTTAGAATCTAAAACAATATTTTTATAAAATAGGGGAGAATTTGTTCGGCAGTCCAGCCTTCCTCTGCTTTGCACTTGGCTCCATATTGGCTCATGCCGTATCCGTGCCCGATTCCCTGGCAAACCACCCGGACTCCCTCTTCATATTCTTCAAAACCATAAGCTGCGGATGGAAGTCCCAGGACCCTCTGGATTTCCTCTCCCGTATAGACCTTGGTACCAATCTGGATCTGCCCCACGTACCCCCCCTCATCCCGGAGTACGATCTGAATGCTTCCCGGGATCTGATCCGCCTTTACCGGTACGTCTCCGGAAATCTGATTGATTTTATCTGCAAAATCTTCTTTCTTATATGAAATCATGGTGAGATACCCTTCTGCTTCCACATCCCTGGGACAGGCAACCGCCTGCAAATACCCATGGTTTTCATCTCCTGCCCTGGTCTTTCCGGTGCTTGCCCTGTGGAATAAGGGATCAATCAGCTTCCCGTCGTACATCATGACCATATTCGTGGTAGACCGGACCGCATTTTCCACAGCCTGATAGCTGGCAACAAAGGATTCGCTTCCCCACAGCTTTTCCATCTGCTGTTCCTCTAAATATTCCATGTGCAGTTCCGATTCCTTCACTTCATTTTGCCCGTTCATTTTTCCGTAGATGTATGTCCGGGCAATGATCGCCTGAGCCCTTAAAGCCTCCCTGCCATAATCGGCCGGCATCTGCTTTGCCACCACGCCTGGGAGATATTCTTCCACATCCATATAGGTCTCTCCGTTTTTCCGGTCCAGAATGATCTTCTTTCCGCTGGTGATGACGGGAAACTCTTTCTTCTCCTCGATCTTTCCCGTCCAGGCCATTGTAATTATATATGGAAACAACAGCGCAAGGATGCACGCCATAACCGCTTTTTTTATCATTCCGTAATCACCATCCTCTCAATGACTGAAACCCTTGTTCAAAACTCTTGTTCAATATATGCAAAAAAAACGCCCCGGAATCACTTCCGGAACGTTTTTACAATCTTATACTTCTTCCAGCTCTACCTTTACCTTCTCTAAATGCCAGATATCCTTTACATATTCTTCGATGGTCCGGTCTGAGGTAAATTTTCCGCTGCAGGCAACATTTAAAATAGCAGCCTTCGCCCACCACGCTTCATCCCGATACGCCTGATCGATCCGGCGCTGGGCCTCTGCATAGGATGGGAAATCCTTTAAAATAAAGTACGTATCCGCACGGTCACTGCTCTGAGTATTTAATAAGGAGTTATAAATATCGCGGAACAGTTCCGGGTTTTGAGGAGAATAATAACCGTTGATCAACTGCATCAGCACTCTGCGGATCTCGTAATTATTATTGAAAATCTCCATGGGATTATATCCGCCCTCGTTCTCATAGCGGATCACCTCGTCGGAGGACATGCCAAAGATAAAGGCATTCTCCGATCCCACTTCCTCTACAATTTCCACATTGGCTCCATCCATCGTTCCAAGGGTCAGAGCGCCGTTTAACATGAATTTCATATTTCCGGTTCCGGAGGCTTCCTTGCTTGCCGTGGATATCTGTTCGCTTACATCCGCCGCAGCAAAGATGATTTCTGCATTAGAAACCTTATAGTCCTCAATAAAAACAACCTTGATCTTACCGCCGATGCTTCTATCGTTGTTAATGACATCAGCCACCGCATTGATCAGCTTTATAGTCAGCTTTGCACGCTCATAGCCTGCCGCCGCCTTTGCACCAAACAAAAAGGTTCTGGGAACCATATCAAGGTTTGGGTTATCTTTTAGCTGATTATACAAATACATGACGTGCAGGATGTTCATAAGCTGCCGCTTATATTCGTGGAGACGCTTCACCTGCACATCAAACATGGATCTGGGATCCACATCGATGCCGTTATGCTCTTTAATATATTTTGCCAGGCGAACCTTGTTCTGGTATTTAATATCCATAAACTCCTGCCGGCACCTGGGGTCATCGGCATAGATTGCCAGTCGGTGTATATGAGGCAGATTGGTGGTCCAGTCGTCTCCGATCTTTCTCGTCACCCATTCAGCCAAAAGGGGATTTCCATGGAGAAGGAACCGCCTCTGGGTAATGCCGTTGGTTTTATTGTTGAATTTCTCCGGCATCATCTGATAGAAGTCCTTTAGCTCCTGGTTCTTTAAAATTTCTGTATGAAGTCTTGCAACACCATTTACAGAGAAGCCTCCCACGATGGCAAGATTGGCCATGCGGACCTGACCGTCATAAATAATGGACATACTCCGAAGCTTTCCCTGGTTTCCGGGATACATCTCCATGATCTTCTGCTGGAATCTCCGGTTTATTTCTTCTACGATCTGATAGATTCTTGGAAGCAGTCTGGAAAACAGCTCAATGGGCCATTTTTCCAGAGCTTCCGACATAATGGTATGGTTTGTATAGGCGCAGGTCTTTGTCGTGATCTCCCATGCTTCATCCCAGCTTAAGCTGTAGTCATCAAGAAGAATCCTCATAAGCTCCGGTACCGCCACAGTGGGATGGGTATCGTTCAGCTGGAAAACTGTCTTTTCGAAGAACTTATGTATGTCCTCATGCTTTTCCATGTACTTCATAACCGCCCTCTGTACACTGGCGGAAATAAAGAAGTACTGCTGTTTCAAACGGAGTTCTTTTCCTGCATAATGGTTGTCGTTGGGATAAAGGACCTCTACGATGGTTTTCGCCAGGTTTTCCTGTTCCACTGCCTTCTGGTAGTCTCCCCTGTCAAAGGAATCAAGACTGAAGGTGTTGATGGCCTGGGCATCCCAGATCCTTAAGGTATTCACCACATTGTTTCCATATCCTACGATGGGCATATCATAGGGAACTGCCAGGACAGACTGATATCCCTCCTGGATAAAACGTTCTCTTCCGTTTTCCCGTACCGTATTGACATAGCCGCCGAATTTTACCTCTGTGGCATATTCGGCGCGGCGAAGTTCAAATGGATAACCGTTTTTCAGCCAGTCATCAGGAATTTCCACCTGATATCCGCCTTCTATCTTCTGTTTGAACATGCCGTAGCGGTACCTTATGCCGCAGCCATAGGCTGGATACCCGAGGGTTGCCAGGGAATCCAGGAAGCAGGCCGCAAGACGGCCCAGCCCCCCGTTTCCAAGAGCCGGATCCGGCTCCTGGTCCTCTATGGTGTTTAAATCAAAGCCCAGTTCTTCAAGAACTTCCTTTACTTCCGGCTGAGCCATAATGCTTATGATGTTATTGCCCAAAGTACGGCCCATAAGGAATTCCATTGACAGATAATACAGGGTTTTTACATCCTGTTCCTCGTATGTCTTATGGGTTGCAATCCACTCATCTATGATAACATCTTTTACTGCATAGGCCACTGCCTGGTACATCTGCTCCGGAGTAGCCTCATCAACCGTCTTACGGAATACATTCTTCATGTTAAACAGAACACTTTTCTTAAAGATCTCCTTATCAAATCCCATACTCATTCTACAAGGCCTCCTAACCGTTTACTGAACCTTCTCTACACCCAGGGTTACATTTTCACCGTTAATGTTCCATTCTTTCACATAACCGGCCGGCGTTTCAAGGATGATGTCTTCCGCAAGTACTTCGCTCTTTACTTCTTCCTCGTGGTTCTTTAATATACCGGCAATCTTTTCATTGCCCACGCTGTATACCCGAATGTGATCCATCACTTCAAACCCGGCTTCCTTACGCATGGTCTGGATCTTGCTGATCAGCTCTCGAACAAATCCTTCCGCTAAAAGCTCTGGTGTCAAATTGGTGTCCAGAACAACAGTAATGGTGTTATCACCTTCGGATACATAGCCCTCTGTCTGGGCGGTGTCAATGAGTAAATCTTCCTTGGTAAGCACAACCTCTGTTCCGTCAAAGGTAAAGGTGAGGGCACCTGTTTCATTCAAGGTATCCATAGCCTCATTGCCGTTGACTTCTCCAAGGGCTTTTTTAATGGCTCCAAGCTGTTTGCCGTATTTAGGCCCAACGGTCTTTAACTGAGGTTTAAAACTGTAGGATGTGAAATCTCTTACATCATCAGTAAATACCACTTTTTTTACGTTCAGCTCTTCCTCAATGATCTCCTGGTAGAATACAGGAAGGGCATGAGGCGCTTTTACAAACATCTGGCCAATAGGCTGGCGGTTCTTTAAATTGGCAGTATTTCTGGCAGCACGGCCCATGACTACGATTTTTAATACTTCATCCATGTCAGTTTCCAGCTGCTTATCGATATAGGCTTTATTTGACACAGGATAATCACACAAATGAATGCTCTCCGGAGCAGACTTATCTACGCTGCAAACCATGTTCTGATAGATTTCTTCTGTCATGAACGGAATGAGCGGAGCAGCCGCCTTGCTTACGGTAACAAGGGCTGTGTAAAGAGTCATATAAGCGTTGATCTTATCCTGCTCCATTCCCTTGGCCCAGAAGCGCTCTCTGCTTCTTCGTACATACCAGTTACTCATATCGTCAACAAAATCCTGAAGGGCTCTTGCCGCCTCCGGAATCTGATAGCCGGTAAGGAATGCATCCACATCTCCCACCAGGGAGTTCAGCTTGGAGAGAAGCCATTTATCCATAACCGGAAGCTTATCATATTCCAGACTGTATTTTGTGGGGTCAAATTCATCAATATTCGCATAAAGCACAAAGAATGCATAGGTATTCCACAGAGTCCCCATAAATTTGCGCTGTCCTTCCATAACCGCTTTTCCGTGGAAACGGTTCGGCAGCCATGGTGCGCTGTTTACATAGAAATACCAGCGGATGGCATCTGCTCCGTAGGTGTCCAAAGCATCAAATGGATCTACCGCATTTCCCTTGGACTTACTCATTTTCTGCCCGTTCTCATCCTGGACATGCCCCAAAACGATTACATTCTTGTATGGTGCCTTGTTGAAAATCAAAGTGGAGATGGCAAGGAGGGAGTAGAACCAGCCTCTTGTCTGATCCACGGCCTCAGAAATAAAATCAGCCGGGAACTGCTTCTCGAACAGATCCTGGTTTTCAAAAGGATAATGATGCTGTGCAAAAGGCATGGAGCCGGAGTCAAACCAACAATCGATTACTTCCGGTACTCTCTTCATCTGCTCTCCGCACTTAGGGCAGGTAATGGTCACTGCGTCGATGTAAGGACGGTGAAGTTCAATCTCTTCCGGACAATTAGGGGACATGGACTTTAATTCCTCAATGCTTCCGATGGAATGCTGATGTCCGCACTCACATTCCCAAACGTTAAGAGGAGTACCCCAGTAACGGTTTCTGCTGATTCCCCAGTCCTGGACATTTTCCAGCCAGTCGCCGAAACGTCCTTTTCCGATGCTTTCCGGAATCCAGTTGATGGTATTGTTATTGCGGATTAAGTCTTCCTTTACATCCGTCATCTTAATGAACCAGGATTCTCTAGCATAGTAGATTAACGGGGTGTCGCATCTCCAGCAGTGAGGGTAGCTGTGTTCAAATACAGGTGCGGAGAATAAAAGTCCTCTTTCTTCCAGATCCTTAAGGATCATTGGATCCGCCTTCTTACAGAAGGTGCCTGCCCATTTGGTCTCCTCTGTCATCTCGCCTGCTGCATTGACCAGCTGTACAAAAGGAAGGTCATATTTTCTGCCAACCTTTGAGTCATCCTCACCAAAGGCCGGAGCGATATGAACAACACCGGTACCATCTGTTAAGGTAACGTAAGTGTCACAGGTTACATAAAAAGCTTTCTTATTTGGCTGTACGAAGTCAAATAAAGGCTCGTATTCTTTATATTCCAAGTCTTTTCCGGTGTACTTCTCTAAAATCGTGTATTCCTCTCCCAGAACCTTTTCACAGAGAGCCTCTGCCATATAATAGGTATAGTCTCCGGTCTGCACCTTTACATAGGTCTCTTCAGGATTTACACATAAACCTACGTTGGAAGGAAGGGTCCACGGAGTTGTGGTCCACGCCAGAATATAAGCGTCTTCTCCCTTTACCTTAAACCGGACGATGGCGGAGCGTTCCTTTACATCCTTATATCCCTGAGCCACCTCATGGCTGGATAAAGGAGTTCCGCATCGCGGACAATAGGGAACGATCTTAAAGCCCTTATACAAAAGGCCCTTTTCCCAGATCTTCTTTAATGCCCACCACTCAGATTCAATAAAATTATTCTCATACGTTACATAAGGGTCATCCATATCAGCCCAAAAGCCTACGGTCTTTGAGAAATCCTCCCACATGCCCTTGTATTTCCAAACGCTTTCCTTGCAATACTTGATAAATGGCTCTAAGCCATACTCTTCGATCTGTTCCTTGCCGTCAAGGCCCAGCATCTTTTCCACTTCCAGCTCAACCGGCAGTCCGTGGGTATCCCAACCGGCCTTACGGGGAACGTCATACCCTTTCATGGTCCGGTATCTTGGAATCATATCCTTGATAACCCTGGTCAATACGTGTCCGATATGGGGTTTCCCATTGGCAGTAGGGGGACCGTCATAGAACGGGTATGTCTCCCCTCCCTTACGGTTTTCCATGCTCTTCTTAAAAATCTCATGGTCTTCCCAGAATTTTTCTACCTCTTTTTCTCGTGCTACAAAATTCAAGTCTGTAGGGACTTTCTTATACATCTTTAGCGACCTCCATTTCTCCATATATAAAAAAAGCTCCCATCCCGTAATCAGGACGAAAGCCTCACTATATCTCCGTTGTACCACCTATTACCGCATACCAGCATATGCTTTCCCTTAACGCAGAAAATACGTCCTGACCTAACGCCAATGCCTTCAGCCGGAAACTCCGGAGTGATATTCGAACCCACGCTACTTTCACCAGGCTTCCACCCTCCCCGGCTCTCTTTGGATTTCCCATGGTCCTACTGTCTCCATCAAAGTTTTTCTTCCTATTATGATGTGGTTATACTAATACTACCGTATTTTTTAATTATAGGGATTAAAAAAAGAAATGTCAAGGCTATTTTGATTTTCAGCCTGTGTCCATAAGGGTACAAAGGAGAACGGGTACCGATTCATTTTCATGAAATTCGATACCCGTTCTACATGCTTTCATCCATTGGTTCCTAAATACCTCTCACGTTTTGTTTTTTGCATTGCGTTTTCTGGATGCTCTATATGAATTTTTTCCCGTTCCTTTCGCTTAAAACCATCTACAATCAAAATTCTCTGCATCGCTATTTTCATTCTTCTATATTGTTATCCAGCTACCGAATAAAAATTCAATCGGGACGAATCAAAAATTACCCATCGGATGAATATTTCTCTGCAGTTATAACGAACTATAGGCATATAAGAGATTGGTAGATTTTCATTCCGGCTTATTTCAATTTTTCTGCCGCTTTTTCCGGTTCTCGGCTAAGGTTTAACGGTTTTGCCTTTTGCCTGAATCAGCCAATTTGCTATTTCAGACGAAACTTATGTTTTCGGCGGAATCACCCTCCTTTTCTCTGTCATTCTCCGAAATAAAGTGGTACGTCGGATTTGAAATTATTTTCTTTTGTTTATGGCTTTATTATATACTATCTCTCTGTATTTTGCAAGACTTTTCTTTAAAAAATAATAAGTTATTTATTAATTTTCAAATTGTATTGTTTAATTTAGATTATTTAATCATTTATGAATATTTGTTTGTTTTTTATGTCACAATTTACTTCGTTAAATTTTTGTCAATTCCATTGTTTTTTTGTAAACTTATGGTATAATGTGCGAAAAGGTTTAGTAAAAGGAAAAAAAAAGGAGAACAGCTATGAGCCAGCGCAATTTAACTTTATTAACAGACCTTTATGAATTAACCATGATGCAGGGTTATTTTAAAGAGAAAGATGCCAACGAGACCGTTATATTCGATGTCTTCTACCGCAGTAATCCGGGTGGTAATGGATACGCGATCTGCGCAGGCTTGGAACAGGTCATTGAATACGTAAATGAGCTTCACTTCGACCAGGAGGATGTGGATTATCTTAAATCCACCGGCCTTTTTGAAGAAGACTTTCTGGAATATCTCCACCATTTTAAATTTTCCGGCGACATCTACGCCATTCCAGAGGGCACGGTCATATTCCCTCGCGAACCCTTAGTTAAAGTCATTGCCCCCATTATGGAGGCTCAGCTGATTGAAACCGCTTTGCTTAATATTATCAACCACCAGAGCCTGATTGCTACAAAAGCGGCCCGTGTTGTATTCGCTGCTGCCGGTGATGGGGTTATGGAATTCGGACTGCGCCGGGCCCAGGGACCTGATGCAGGAATTTACGGTGCAAGGGCTGCCATGATTGCAGGCTGCATCGGAACCTCTAACGTACTGGCTGGAAAAATGTTTCACGTTCCGGTGAGAGGAACCCATGCCCACAGCTGGATCATGAGCTTCCCCGATGAACTGACCGCATTCCGCAACTATGCAAAGCTTTATCCCACGGCATGCATTCTTCTGGTGGACACCTATGATACGTTAAAATCCGGTGTGCCCAATGCCATCAAGGTATTTAAGGAAATGAGGGAAGCCGGAATTCCTCTTACCACCTATGGAATCCGTTTAGACAGCGGAGACTTGGCATACCTTTCTAAAAAGGCTAAGAAAATGCTTGACGAGGCCGGATTTACAGACGCAGTGATCTCCGCCTCCAATGACCTTGACGAGACTTTAATCAACAGCTTAAAGATTCAGGGCGCTACGATTAACTCCTGGGGTGTTGGAACCAATCTGATCACTTCCAAGGACTGCCCTTCCTTTGGCGGCGTCTACAAACTGGCGGCGATTTTGGATAAAAAGACCGACCAGTTTATCCCCAAGATCAAGCTTTCCGAAAATGCGGAAAAGATCACGAATCCTGGGAACAAGGCCATCAAGCGTATTTACAGCCGGGAAACTGGTAAGATCATTGCAGATTTAATCTGCCTGGATGGGGAAACCTTTAAAGAAAACCATTCTCTGCTCCTCTTCGACCCCATTGAAACATGGAAGAAAACCCACCTGGCACCTAACAGCTATACCATGCGGGATCTTCTGGTTCAGATATTTAAAGACGGGAAATGCATTTATGATACTCCTGCCGTTATGGACATCCAGTCCTACTGCAAAAAGGAACTGGATACCCTTTGGGATGAATCCCGCCGTCTGGTAAATCCTCATGAGGTTCATGTTGACTTATCCAACGAGCTTTGGCATATGAAAAATCAGTTGCTGGAAAGCTATCATTTCAGAGACTGATCTGACCCGGCCTGTCCATTGTTCACAGTCTGGTCATAATCTTTTTACAGCCTGGTCAAATTTTCTTCATATTTGACCGATATACTGAAATCATCAGAAAAAGATGTTGCCAACATACTTTGAGATAAAATTTTTTTTCATAATTGCCGGTATTCCTCGATGGGATACCGGCTCCTCCCTTTTTTAGGGCTTCTTTTTATTCTGTCACCCTACATCTGTTTCCTCACAACCGTGTACTCATCCCCGAATTTAAAATGCGGGCAGCTTTGAAAGGAGTTGCTCAAAAACCGTATCATCTCATCCTCATCCAGATTGATCTCACACTCATAGCATTCGTATTCTTCATTATAATCATAGTGTATACAATGTTCACAGCTCGACTTCTGGTCCATTTTCATCTCTCCTTATGCATTTTTCTTCTATAATAAACCGCACCCACTGCTTTTTTAAGCAGCCTTCCTATGGTCCCGTCGATGATCCAGGCGGCTGCCAGGGATATGAGAAACGTAAGGATGGTTTCACAAAAGATTTTGGGAACGTAATAATGTCTTAGAAACGTCTTTTCCACCAAGCCTCTGGCTGCCTGTCCCAGAACCAGATAGTGAATTAAATAGATGGAATAGCTGTACCTGCTTATGAAGCTCACAGCTTTTGCAAGAACAGGCGCCTTGATATCCCCAAAACGTTCAAAAAACATAAAAATAGCCGCGGCCATTGCCATCATTGTGGGGGCTAAGTCGTGAATTCCCGGTGTAAAGGATGGCGTAACACACTTTTGAACCATAGTAATACCAAAGCCGGCCATACCGAGAACCGCAAAGGGAAGATAGCTGCTGCTGCCATACAGTCGTTTTAATGCATATCCCAGGATGAAATAGATGAACCAGCCCTTAAACAGCATATATTGAAACCCCTCTCCTATATCCAGGCCCAAAGCCGGAAGATAGGTGCAGATTCCCTGGACAATCACCATAAGTGCCAGAAAAAGCTTTAACTCCCTGTCGCTCATGGCCTTCATCATACGGGCTAAAAAGGGTGCGCAAAGATACAGCGCCATGATCACATACATAAACCACATATGGGGTGTCATGGGAATGGTTCCGGTTAAAAGTCCCTTTCCAAAGACTGCCAGATGCTCCTGCCACCGGAGGGGCACCACTCCCAGATAGATCGCATAATACCAGTAATAAATCCCGCTGTAACATACAAAGGGAAGAACAATTGTCTGAAACCGGCTCCAGTAAAATCCCGGAATATCCTCTGTTCCGGATTTTAAAAGGAAAAGGCCGCTCAGCATAAAATAAATCCCTACAAATGACAAAAGCACCGGCGAAAGAGCAGCCGAAAACAGCCACTGTTTATAGTTTAGCGTCTCCCCGGGAACCGCATGAACCATGATGATGGCAAAGACCGCAAGAGTCCTTAAGTAATCGTATTTCACTTCCCGCTTTTTAAGTCCCATATCTCTTCCTCCCTGCTTTCTCTGGGTTTAGAAAAGTATAGCATATAAAATCCGATTTTGACAAATTTTTTATTTTATTAAAAAAGTGTAGACAAACTGAAATTCCTATGGTATCATAATGAAGTTGTCAGAGATGACATACATAAAACGGCCTATTGGTCAAGCGGTCAAGACGCCGCCCTCTCACGGCGGAATCCCGAGTTCGATTCTCGGATAGGTCATAAAAAGCAAAAACCCTGATTTTTCCAAAAGGAAAATCAGGGTTTTTTGTTTCTTTTCTCTTTATTTTCCGGAAGACTCACCGTAAGCTGCCAGATGGTCCTTCCATTCTTCCAGAGGTGCACATACATTGTCCTGCACTTTTTGTATCTGGCAAATAGTTTAACGGCTTCACACTCGTTGGAATACACCTTCCAGCATCCGGTGCATTTACAGTTCTTCCCTCCATTTTGGATAAATCCCACTACATCTCCCAGCGGATACCCGAGAAAGACTCCGATCTCATGAGGAAATTCTCCTTCTTGATTCAGCCTCTCTTTCAGCCTATTTAATGCAGCATCCACTTCCATATGCTCATAGCCGTAGGCCTGCAGAAACTTACTAACTTCCGGCCGGTTTAAATCAGCCTGCAAAAGGGCTTTCCGGTAGACATAAATCAGGGCTTTATTCCCGCGCCTGCATAACAAAAGCAAGGATATTCCCTTCTCTCCAAGCTGGTCGTTTAGGCAAGTGAGCTGGCTAGCCAAGTCCATTTCCGACGAAAAGGGATGGCTGAACAAGTTTGCCGGCTTAATGGAGGCCAATGTGGGGGAACAATATTCAATTAGAGATTTTTCTAGCAGCATATCTGTACCTCCGCCTGTTTTCATGCTTTACGGAACATCCCATAACAGGTATTTCTCTGTTATGAATAGTATAAGCAGCATCGGCTTGGATACATTTCCAATTTTTGTCAGAATTTCTTCATTTCTTTCATACTTTCTTTAGAACCTGGTCAAATTTCCTTCACAATTTTCCTGTATGATAATATTATAAACATAAAAGCAAAAGAAAAGTGGTCAGAGCGCTTACATATATGTTTTTACTAAGTCGGCAGAGTTGCCCTGAAAGGCTTCTTTGCCGGCTCAACCTAATAAAAAGAGCCGGAATTATGCCATCTTTTTCCGATGCTTTTATATCACATACAGTAAAAGGACTGCCGCCCCATCGATGATTACTCATCGATGGGGCGGCAGTCCTTTTTATTTGGATATAATACCGGGCTCTCCGTTGATCTAATGGTCAGTTTCTACGATACCGAGAGAGTCGTCTCCCTTTCTTGCCTTTTCCATTAAAAGAGATGCCATTTTCTGAAAATTACCTCCCGAAACAGAGGCACCGCTTACAGCATCGATTCCCTTGTCGCTTTGTGATGCCAGGAAGTTGGCTGCATATGTGCGTGTATAGCGGTTTGGGTATGTCCCTTTTTTATCGAGCATATTGCGCATATAGGGAATGTCCCAGGATTTGATGAATCCGCTTGAATTTTTAGCATTGTACTCAACCGTAACGATTTTATTGCCGCTGACGCGGATGGTGACAAATTCCTTCCAGCCATTGATGTAATCCGACATTTCTACCGTGTAAAAGCCATCCTCCAGCCTGCTTTCCTCTTTTTTACAGCCGCTTACGGAAAACATAGTCATAAGGACCAGGAAGATCATGATAAAGCGTTTTCTTTGATTCATTGTCCATCCCTCCCTTCCGGATCAGAACGAAGACGGAAGCGTCCTGACATTTCTTCAAGACTTTGAGCCTGTTGTGCCAGATCCCCGCTTAAAGAAGCCACAGCACTGCTTGATTCAAGGTTTTGACGTGCGTGCCGGGATATCTGGGAGATGTCAAGAGACGCATTCTCAAGACTTAACTTCTCATTTCCCACAAGTTTTTCCAGGTCTTCTGTTATCTCATAAGTCTGCTTGGAGATATCCGTCAGCTCATTTAAAAAATGAGCGGTTAGATTGGCATACCTGGCCCCCTCTTCAATCGCCTGTTGGGAATGTATAATCATCTCAGCTGTACGCTTTGATGATTCCGCACTTTTTTCAGCAAGATCACGGATTTCATTTGCTACTACGGCAAAACCTTTTCCTGCTTCACCTGCATGGGCGGCTTCAACGCTTGCATTCAGGGCAAGAAGGTTTGTCTGGAATGCTATTTCTTCCAGGAATTTTGTAATTTTTGTTATTTCGGCCGCATTATGGCTGATATTCTCCATTGCCTGAAGGGTATTCTCCATATGTTCATCGCCCATTGACAGCTTTTCCATGGACTGCTCCATAAGTTCACGAGCGGTTCTAGCATGCTCATCCACGATGACAATGTCTTTAGAGATGGAGTCTGTCTCCTCCACGAGCCTGTCTATGGACATGGACTGATGACCGGAAGATTCATTCATAAGGCGGGCGCTTTGAGATACCTCCTGGGCAGCATGGCTCAGGGTTTCAGCCGACTGCTGAAGGTCATTGATCAACAGGTTTAAGAAATCCGTAATATTATGAATGGAATCTTTCATAACCACAAAATCTCCTGCAAACTGATCGCTGACGCTAACGTCTAAATTGCCGGCGGAAAGCCGTTCCAGGGCATTTTGAAGCTGGGAAATGTATCCGCTCACCTGTTCAATGGTCTCTTTCAGCGAATTGGAAAGGGTCTGGGCCTCGTCATTTGTCATCACCACTTCCACAGGGCTTGTCAAATCTCCCTGAGCCAGCTTCTGTATCCGCTCTGTTACACTTCTCAAGGACTTTGAGATATTTCCAGCAAACCGGGCGATAAATAAGATTGCAAGCAGGGTAAGGGTTATGGTAATGCCTACATTGATCATAACGGCAGTGTTTACGATATTCGTAAAGTCTGATTTTGGCGTTATGATGGCCAAATACCAGTTCGCACCTCGTACAGGTGCATAAACCACAAGAGTATCCTTCCCATCTATTGACACAGAAGCGGATCCGATCCTTCCTGATTTCATTGCGTCAAATACTTCCAGGAGCTTTCCATTATCCTTATAAAGAGAATAAACATTCTCTCCGCTCTTTATTAAATCTGTATCAGGGTAAGCGACTACCTGGCCACTTTCATTCATAACAAAAGCGTGGCCGCTGTAGCCAATATGTATACTGCTGATCACATCATCAAGCATGTCATACTTATAACTTCCTACCAGATAATAAGTGTTATTCTTTTCTGTGGATATAGGCATTCCCACATATACTTCAAGTCCATTTTCCCCGACAGAAGTATCGCCGATCACAAGATTTTGGGTTTCCTGCATCCTTTTGAACAATTCACCCCCGGAAATATCGGAAGGGCTGTTTCCGTTGCCCGTATACAATCTGCCATCCTGGGTGTAGAGGGCCAGCCATACAAATTCTATACCAGATGTGGCCTTGTCAAGAACCTGATGTTTTTCCTCAAGAGTCGCTTCCTCTGATGTCAGTTCATGATTTTCCCCAATCATAAATATACGGTCTGCCATGATATGCAGACTGCTCTCAATGCTTTTTGAGGCAGTTTTAGCAAAAGGCATAAGAGTTTCCATCAATGTGAGATTGGTCAGAGACATGGCGGATACGGACAATACAATGGTTGTAACCACAGAAATAATTATGGTAACAATCAATGTATTTAAGATGATCTTCCGCCGAATTCCTTTTAAATTCATAAATCCTCCTTTGTATTGTTACAAAATTAATTTATAACATATTAAGTAATATAACCGATTTAAAATAAAAAACAATAGTCTTGAAGAAATAAAAACCATTATTGGGAAAAATTGTATCATTAATAATAAAAATTCCTTAAATTAGATGTGAAGATGGAAAATTGTATAAAGTCCTGATCTCCCGTTTCCCCTGCTTCCCCCTACAGTCACTTCCTGCAGCCAGGGACATACTATATATAAGAAATACGTATTTCTACAACATGTTAAAAGGGGGCAACCTTATGGCCAACTATAAACCAATCGCAAAAACAATCTCAGCTGCTTCTGCAATTTCAGGAGTTCTGGTTCCTGCTAATCTCTCTACAACAAGCTGGGGGTTACTTTTAGTAAGAGGTTCTGCATTATTCAGTAATACAATCCTAAGAAGCGGTGCTGTGGCGGTATGGGAAAGTACAAAACCTACCACTGCTGCTCCAAGCCGGGAAACATTTACCGATGCAAATGCCATCTATGGCATTACCTGCAGAGCCGGAGTAAAGCTGATATTTAAGTTCTATGCTCACTAACATTTAAAAAGGGTGCTTCAAAGGTTAAAAATCCAACATCACGCTTACCAAATACGAACGAATTTAAGCTAATTTTAATATCTGGCATGTATGGGATGGAAAGGAACCTTTGAGGCGCCTTTCTTTAAAGAAACATCTATTTAAACAAAGGAGGGGGAGAAATGCAGCAAAAAATATATTTCACAGGCTGTCAGATTATTTGTTCCGGAATCGTGACAGCAGACATTACCTTATCAAATAATGCGTTTATATTAATTACGGGAACCGTATACAGTCCAACAGGAAAGCCACTGCCAAATGCTGCGGTTGAAATACTTCTCTTGGATGATTCCCATAACCCTTCTGAAGAAAAAAGCTTAGGTGTAACCTTTACACTTCAAGATGGTACTTATGGAATATCACTTCCCAGGATTGGAGAAAAGCAATACAAATTAATTGCCTATTCACCTGTTTAAATGGGAATAAATAGCCAGTCAACACGGAGATTATCATGAAAAAATATAAAACAATGGATGGATATCACGTATATCGGATAAAGAGAAATAAGAAATTCTTTTTTCTGGCAGACCAACTGGATTACAAAAAAGAAATCAATCAATTATTATATACTTTGGAGGATTTAAAATTTGATTCCCTGATCTTTTTATTCGGAATTGATACGGGAGAATACCTACAAGATTTAAAAAAATTGCTGTGTGCCAAAAACAGAGTGATTATATTTGAACCAAACCCCGGGATTTTTAAAAAATTCGATTCCAAATTAGCAGACAATATAAGCCTTGTTCTGTTTGAGGAAAATCAGGTAAGACAAATATTTGACAATACCATTCATTTTAAAAATATCAATAATATTTACTTTTACGCATTCGGCAACTATTCCAGTATTTATAAGGAAGAATACGATCGTTTGATTGAACATCTGGATTGGACCATCATCAACGCGGCTTCCCAGGTGGAGCTTGCAAAACGTTTTAAGAAAATTTTCATCCAGAACATGACTGCAAATTTGATGGCTTTAAATCAGAGCACTCCCATTCACCACTATCGCTCCACCAATCTCAATGTTCCCGCACTTGTGGTATCCGGAGGCCCTTCCCTGGATTCAAACATCAGGGATATGCTAGTTCATAAGGATCAGTTAGACCAGTACTTTATTATTACCGGAAGCAGGACCGCAGAGGCATTAACAAAAAATGGGATCCTTCCGGATATGATCGTATCCGTAGATCCGGTTGACGCAAACTTCGATATGATGAAGAACTGCCTGAACTTAGAAGTTCCCCTTGCTTTCTATGAATACAGCAACCGATATCTGGTTGGAAATTATAAGGGAGATAAAATCTTTATTTCCCTCCTGCTTTCTCAAACAGTGAAGGGCTTTGAACAATATCAGGGTGTGTACTGCGGAGGTTCGGTTGCCCACGCCTGTATTGATATTGCAAACATGATGGGCTGCTCTCCCATCATATTTTTGGGCCAGGATCTCGCTTATACTTATAACAAACATCATGCAGACAGCGCAGTCTTTGATTATGATAAGAGCCTTCTCTATGGGGCCACAACCATTGTAAAGGATGTATACGGCAATCCGGTCGGGACGACCATCACCCTGGATCATTACAGGAGAAGGCTGGAACATTATATTGCTATTTATAAAGACCAGAAACGAATCCGGTTTATTAATTGTTCCTATGGAGCGGATATAAATGGCGCCCCACATAAGGAGCTGTCTGATGTATTTAAGGAAGAAACTGCCGGAAAGCAAAAAAAGAAATGCATCCCAAACCAGGAGATCCGGATAGACAGCAGGAAGACCATAGACGCCCTTCTCTGCTTCATCGAAGAATACCGGATAAAGGCAAGCCAGGGCCTGGAGTTATGTGAAATCATATGCTCTGAAAACCAAACAAAGTCTCTGCTTATTATGGAAGAAACGGATATTGATCTGCAGCGGATCTTATACATTATTAAAATTGTAAATGATTTTGAAAATGCTGCTGACATCATATATTTAGGGGGATATTTCAGCGAATTCGTTTATGAAATAAAAGAAAGAACGTTTGACATGTCTGCTAAGGATTATGAGAAGCTGACATCTGATCTGCAGCATCAGGCAAGAGCTTTTAAGATGTATTTTGAAAAAATGAAGGAAATGCTTGAAGAAGTAAAAGAAACCATTTTGGAAACGGTAACAGAATTCTATAAACCGCATATAGTTTAATAAAAAAAGGGGATAAGGAAATGGAAACGGAAGGCAGGAACAAAGAAATCAATGATATAAAATACAAAGAAGTGGAAGTAAATAAGATGATCATCAATGGGAAGGAACAGACGGGGAACATTATTAATGCTGAGGATACGAAGGATATGCAGGAACTAAACGTAACCGTATATACCCGCAGCATAACGGAACCCCCGGAAAACGGAGGGAGGCATAACAAGTTATATGAACTGCTTCAAAAAGTCCTCTTTAAGAATAAACGGAGCTAAACTCCAATCCCACCCGGAATATCATTTTGACATCCACTTAGAAAAACAGAAATTCCAGATCATCAATGGAACCGTATACAGCGAGAGCCAGAAGCCTTGTGCAGGAGCTGCGGTCCGGATCACCCAGATCGACTGCAGGGATAATACCAGAAGCCTGCTGGGTTATACCTTGACGGATGAAAATGGGTATTATTTATTCTCGATGAAAGCAAAGACCCATATGAAGTATGAATTAGCGGTCTATGCTCCCCTTCTCTGATGCAGAAAGGAGGAAACCTGTTGAGCGGTTATACTGAGATCATCTTGTCACCAAAGCATTTTAAGAACCGCGACATGTTAAAGACAACCATTACCATTGAAAAATCAGATAAGGTTTTATTAACAGGCACTATTTATAATTCACGCCATGAGGCTTCAGAAGGCGCGGTTGTCCGGGTCAGCAAAATCACCGGGGATAACCAGAGGGTGAGCAAAGGCTATGTGATCACCAACGAGTCCGGAGAGTTTGCAATAGCCGTGGAAAAAGACAAATTTGCCTGTTACCAGCTGGATATATACGAACCACTTTTAACCACTTAGGCGAGGGCGCATTATGGAACAGATTAATCATGAATATCATATGGAAGGTATATTAATTATAGGGAGGGTCCGTTATAAAGATTCCTGTCCGGTTAAAGGTGCTATCGTTATCTTAGAAAAGCTTGTCCCAATTTATAACGAAGATGTACAGGAGCAAGAATATGAAGGGACCTATCTTGGGCATGGGCTGACCAACGATCACGGTGAATTCTGCTTTTCTATTTCAGATCGAATGAGCAGCTATAAAATAAAGGTTTTTGATAACCATCACAGGTGAGGGATGAAACATGAAAAAGGTTCTGGTTACTGGAGCGGATGGATTTATAGGCAGTCATTTAACGGAAACACTTGTTGAACGGGGTTATGATGTAAGAGCTTTTACTTTTTATAATTCCTTCAATACCTGGGGATGGCTGGATTTTCTTCCTGATGAAATAAAGAAGGAAATCGAGATACTTCCCGGGGATATCCGGGATCCAAACGGCGTAAGGAACGCCATGACAGGGATAGAATCGGTGTTTCATCTGGCCGCTTTAATCGCCATCCCTTTTAGCTATCACTCTCCGGATTCCTATGTGGATACCAATATAAAGGGAACGCTAAATGTCCTCCAGGCCGCAAGAGGCCTTGGTACGGATAAGGTACTCATCACCTCTACTTCTGAGGTCTATGGCAGCGCCAAATACGTTCCGATTGATGAATCCCATCCCTTTCAGGGACAATCGCCCTATTCCGCTACGAAGATCGGAGCCGACCGGCTGGCAGAATCCTTTTACAGAAGCTTTTCCCTTCCGGTTTCCATTGTCAGACCATTTAACACCTATGGCCCCAGGCAGTCTGCAAGAGCTGTAATACCCTCCATCATCAGCCAGCTGCTGACTGGGACCAAAGAGTTACACCTTGGCAGTCTGACCCCCACCAGGGATTTTAATTATGTAAAAGATACCGTAAACGGTTTTATTGAAATAGAAAAGTCTGGAAAAACCATTGGTGAAGAAATTAACATTGCAAGCCAAACGGAAATCTCCATCGGCGAACTTGCAGCAGAGCTGATTCGCCAAATTAATCCACAGGCCAGTATCATCTGTGAACAAGAGCGGATGCGTCCTCAAAAAAGTGAGGTGAACAGACTTCTTGGGTCAAATAAAAAGTTAAAAGAACTTACAGACTGGAACCAGGAATACTCTCTTTCCTTTGGCCTAAAAAAAACCATTGACTGGATGGAGAAAAACCAGGATAAGTATAAGACCGGCATCTATAACCTTTAGAATCAGACAAGGAGCGGAGGAACGAATATGATACCTTTATCGGTTCCCAATCTAACGGGGAACGAAAAAAAATATATATTAGATGCCCTTGACAGCGGCTGGATATCAACAGCAGGCAGCTATGTGACAAGATTTGAACAGGATATGGCTTCTTATTTAAAAGTCCCCGGCGCGGCGGCCGTTCAAAGCGGAACTGCCGCGATCCACTTAGCGATGCTCTTATCCGGTGTGAAACCGGGACAGGAAGTGATCGTCCCAACCCTTACCTTTATTGCCTCAGTCAATCCAGCTGCCTACATAGGTGCTGCTCCTGTTTTTATGGATTGTGATGACTCTCTGAATTTAGATTGTGACAAGCTTGAGGACTTTTTGAAAAAGGAATGTGTCATGACCTCTTCCGGGCTGATCAATAAGAGCACAAACCGGATCATCACGGCAGTTGTCATCGTCCACATCTTTGGAAACATGGCGGATATGGAACGGCTGAGAGCATTGACTGGACAATATGGACTCAAACTGATCGAAGATGCTGCAGAAGCATTAGGAACCTACTACAATCAGGGATCGTACCACGGACAATTTGCAGGGACCATAGGCGATTTTGGGGCCTATTCCTTTAACGGCAATAAGATCATCACCACAGGAGGCGGGGGGCTTCTGACCGCAAAGGATGGCAAGGACCTGGAAAGAGCTAAGTATCTTGCTGCCCAGGCAAAAGATGATCCCTTCCATTATACTCACAATGAAGTCGGCTATAACTACCGCATGACCAACTTACAGGCAGCCCTTGGAGTCGGCCAGTTGGAATGTCTTGAGGATTTTATCCGGATCAAAGAAAACAATTATGAGTATTACGATAATGCCATATCATCAATGGAAAACTTTAAGCTGCTTAAGTTTAACCAGAAGGCGAGAAACAACCGGTGGTTCTATTCCCTATTCATAAACAACAATGGATTAGACCGAAATGCAGTCATAAAGCAGCTAAAGGAAAAGGATATTGAAACAAGGCCTATCTGGCAGCTTGTCCATACCCAGAAGATGTATGAGAACTGTCAGGCGTATTATATAGAGAAGGCTCCATTTTACTGGAACCGGATCATCAATATTCCTTGCAGTACCAGCCTTTTAAAAAAGGATGTGGATCATATCATTCAAGCATTGAGTTACATTTAGCAGTCTGAAAGAGGGATAGGCATGGAAGTTCGTAAATTTATTATTGCACCGGATGTTTCTATCCGGGAGGCAATCAGACAATTGGACCAGACAGCAAGAAAGATCCTTGTTGTTGAAGAAAATAATAAGCTGGCCGGTGTTCTTACAGACGGGGATATCAGGCGGTGGATATTAAAAAATAAGGATATTTCCATGCCGGTACGCCTGATCATGAATACTGCCCCTGTTGTTATAAAAAAAGAGAAAAGCCATCTGGCGCTGGAGATCATGAAAGAAAAGCAAATCGAAGGGCTGCCCCTGGTAAATGACAACAATGAGGTTACCGATATCCTGTTTTGGAATGAGCTGAACGATCATAATCCGGGCCGCCAGAAGAAAACCCAGACACCGGTAGTCATCATGGCAGGAGGCAGGGGTTCCCGGCTATATCCCTATACAAAGATCATACCAAAGCCTCTGATTCCAATCGGAGATACCCCCATTGTAGAACGGATTATGAATCAGATGATGGAATATGGGTTTTATGAATTTTATCTTACCATAAACTATAAAAAAGAACTTATAAAAGCTTATTTTAATGATGACCATCGTTATCATCTCCACCTGATCGAAGAGGCCAATCCTTTAGGAACAGCCGGATCCTTAAACCTGATTAAAAAGGATATCAAGGGGAGTTTTCTTGTAAGCAACTGTGACATTTTAGTTGACGTCAATTATACTAAGCTTCTTCTTTATCACAAAACCCATAAAAACAAGATCACGGTTGTCACAGCCATGAAGAGCTATGAGATTCCCTATGGGGTGGTTTCCTTAGGAGAAAACGGATCCGTTGATGCATTAAATGAAAAACCCAGATATGAGCTGTTAGTGAGCACCGGACTTTATGTATTAGAGGAAGAAATCTTAACATACCTCCCTCAGGATCAGTATTTTGATATGACAGACTTGATCCGCAGATGCTTAAAAAACGGGGAGCAGGTAGGAGCCTATCCGGTCATGGACAGCGCCTGGCTGGATATGGGAGAATTTGGCGAAATGAAAAAAATGGCCGAGAGAATGAAATTATGAAAGAGGAACTGATTCTGATCGGCGGAGGCGGTCATGCGGAAAGCATCATCGATACCATCAGAGGACTGGAAAAATATAAGATCACCGGCATCCTGGACCGCCGCAAAAAAGCGGGTACAGAGGTCCTTGGCATAAAGATCATAGGAAGTGATGAAGATTTAGCCGACTGTTATAACCGCGGAATCAGGAATGCGGTAATCGCCGTAGGAAGCATAGGAAATTCAGCGCCAAGGCGGAGGCTATACGAGCGGTGCAAAAAAATAGGCTATAATTTTCCCAATATCCTGGATAAAAGCTCCATCCTTTCAGAAACTCTTAATATAGGGGAAGGAAACTTTATCGGAAAGGGAGTCCTCATCAATTCCAATGTTATTATAGGAAATGGAACGATTATTAATACAGGGGCCATCGTCGAACATAGCTGCAGGATCGATGACTTTGTCCATATCGCTCCCGGAAGCGTTTTATGCGGAAATGTCCTGGTCATGGCCAATTCCCATATTGGTGCCCATTCCACCATCATACAAGGCGTGACCATTGGAAATGACACCGTGATCGGTGCAGGAAGTCTTGTTTTAAATAATATATCGTCAAATAAGCTGGCTTATGGAAGTCCGGCAAAGGAGGTAGCTTACCATGAGTAATGTTATGATCATCGCCGAAGCAGGAGTAAACCATAACGGCGACTTAAGCATTGCCAAACAACTGGTGGATGCCGCAAGCGTCATAGGAGCAGACGCCATTAAATTCCAGACCTTTCGGGCAAAGCATCTTGCTGTTCCGGATGCGAGGAAAGCGGACTATCAGATTGAAAATACGGGGCAGACCATGTCACAATACGAAATGTTAAAAAGCCTCGAACTATCCTGGCAGGAGTTTGAAGAGCTGTTTCAGTACTGCTCCTTCCGGCGCATTCGGTTCCTGTCCTCTCCTTTTGATGAGGAAAGCCTCCTTTTTCTTGACCGGCTTGGGGTCGATCTCATAAAGATTCCTTCCGGAGAGATTACAAATTATAGCTATCTGAAAAAAATAGCTTCATTAAAGAAGCAAGTCATTCTGTCCACGGGAATGTCCACAGAGGAAGAGGTAGGCGAAGCCCTGGAAATCCTGGAGGAAGGCGGGCAGGAAATCACACTGCTCCACTGCTCCAGCTCCTATCCTACTCCCATGGAGGATGTGAATTTAAATGCCATGAATGCGTTAAAGCTCAAGTTCCACAAGCGGGTGGGGTATTCTGACCATACGCCGGGAATCGAAGTCGCCATTGCCGCCACAGCCCTTGGCGCCTGTGTCATTGAAAAGCATATGACCCTGGACAAAACTATGCCCGGACCGGATCATAAGGCAAGCCTGGAGCCGGATGAATTCCAACAAATGGTGGACAGCATCAGAAAAATTGAAGTTGCCCTGGGTGACGGGGTCAAAAAGCCCACGCAAGCGGAACAAAAGAACAGCGATTATGTAAGAAAATACCTGGTGGCTTCCAGGGAAATTAAAAAGGGAGAAGCCTTTACCCTTCAAAACCTGTGCGCAAAACGCAGTGCATATGGGATATCTCCCATGAAGATCCCCAGCCTGTTGGGAACGGTCGCTCAAAGAGATTATCTGAAAGACGAAAGGATCGACCAATGATCAAATTATGCGTAGTGACCGGAAACCGGGCGGAATACGGCTTATTAAAGCCGGTCCTAGACCGTGTCGGGCAAGACCCGGATTTTAAACTGCAAATCATTGTCACCGGAAGCCATCTGGATACCAGATATGGGCATGGCTGCGTAGACATGGAAAATAACGGCATAACGATCGATGAAAAAATAGAGATGAACCTTGCCTCAGACACCTCTCTTGGAATATGCAAATCCATGGGGCTGGAAATGATCAGCTTATCCGAAGCTTACCAGCGGTTAAAACCGGATATGGTTCTGCTTCTTGGGGACCGGTATGAAATCTTTGCTGCAGCAAGCGCAGCCGTTATCTGTAACATCCCCATTGCCCATATACACGGCGGGGAAATAACAAGAGGGGCATACGATGACTCCTTGAGACATGCCATCAGTAAGATGAGCTATCTTCATTTCACAAGCACGATGGAATACCGGAAAAGGGTCATTCAGTTAGGGGAAGCTCCTGACAGAGTCTATTGGGTCGGAGCTCTTGGTATTGAGAACATAAAGACCATGAAGCTATTAACCAGACAGGAATTGGAGGAAAAGCTAAGGATCTCACTGATCCCTCCCATTGCTCTTGTCACATTCCATCCTGCCACTTTGGAACAGGAAAGTCCTTCGGAACAATTTAAACCCCTGGAAGATGCACTTTTGCATTTTCCGAACTTATTTGTTGTCTTTACAAAAAGCAATTCTGACAACGGCGGGAACCGGATCAACGAAATGATCAATGCTTACGCAAGCAGGAATCCTGACATGTCGGCAGTGTTTCCTTCCCTTGGCAGCCTGAATTACTTAAGCCTGATGAACTGCTGCCAGGCTGTGATCGGAAATTCTTCCAGTGGAATCCTGGAAGCGCCTTTTTTTAAAGTACCCTCCGTGAATATCGGAAACAGGCAGGCTGGAAGAATCGCACCTGCCTCTGTCATAAGCTGCGGCTATTCTGTAAACGAGATCGTGACTGCGATTCAGAAAGCCCTGTCCTTTGAACGGTATCAAGAAGAAGCTCCAAACCCTTACGAAGGCATGGAGACCAGCAAACAAATTGTCTCGGTCATTAAACAGACGTTTAAAAAGGGAATTCAACTGGAAAAGCATTTTTATGATGTGGAATGGAGATTGTAATGTATAGAAATAAAACTTTTTTGGCTATCATACCTGCCCGGAGTGGTTCAAAAGGAATCATCGATAAAAACATCCGGGAAATCAATCATAAGCCCCTCTTGGCATATACGTTGGAAGCCTGTAAGCGTTCCGGAATATTCGATGATATCGTGGTATCTACAGACTCTGTAAAATATGCGGAGATTGCAGAGCGGTTCGGGGCCAGTGTGCCCTTTCTGCGCCCAAAGGAACTGGCTACGGATCAGGCTTCCTCCAACGACGTCATACTGCACGTCATCAATGGGCTGGGACAGCTTGGAAACGTGTTTGATTGCTTCATGCTTTTACAGCCCACCTCTCCCCTTAGAAACGAAATACATATGATGAAAAGCGCTGATATCCTGTTAGAAAATGATGCCGATTCTGTCGTCAGTATCTGCAAGTCAGATTCCCACTCCTATTTAACCGTTGAGCTTACGGAGGAAGGAAGATTGAAGGCTTTATTTTCGGATAAAAAACAGGTCAGAAGACAGGATATACCGCCGAATTACAGAATTAACGGGGCTATTTACCTGGCTCTGACCAGTTATTTTATGAAGTATAAAAGCTTTTACGAGGGTAAAACCCTGCCCTATTTGATGAACATCTTTGATTCCATTGATATCGATGATGATTTCCAGTTAAAAATAGCGGAATTACTTCTCATTGATAAAAATTTATCAAATCCATTCTAACAGGAAATCCGTTAATTGCCTTCCGTAATCAGTCCCAGGGCCAGGAGGGCACTTTTTTCAAGCTCATCTTCCGTTGTAAATTCATTCGGAGTATGGACCTCATTCATTCCGCAGGATACTACGATCCCCCGAATCCCTCCCTTGACAAAGTGATTGTTGTCACTGCCGCCCAGAGTATACTGGGTGGAGCCTTTTAAACCAAGGGACCGGCAGACTCGCTTGAACCGTTCCACCACTTCTTCACTGTCACTGATTTCATAGGCTTCGATCTGTTTTTCCACAGTAATCTCCAGGCTGCCGCCATATCCTGCCGCATTACCTTCAAAGATCTCCTTCAGTCTATTCCATTCAGACAGAGCCTTATGATCCTTTAAGCTACGGATCTCTCCTGACACAACGCATTCATCGGAAACAATATTGGTTTGTTTTCCGCCGCTTATTTTTCCAATGTTTACGGTTGTCTCATCGTCTACCCAGCCTTGCTTTAATTGGGATATGGCATGGGCTGCGATTTCAATGGCATTGATCCCCAGCTGAGGACAAAAGCCTGCATGGGCATTTTTGCCCTTGACCTTAATTTCAAAGGAAAGAAGGGTGGGCGCTGAGGTTGCAGCCAGGCCAATCTCCCCACTCAAATCAAATACATAAGCCTGTTTTGACCTTATTTTAGAATAATCAATCAGCTGGCTTCCTTTTCCGTAGTTCTCTTCTGCTACCGGAAAAAGGACCTCAATATCTCCATGAGGAAGGTTATTTTCCTTAACCACCCGGACTGCCTCTAATATGGCAACGATTCCGGAAAGGTCGTCGGCACCAAGCACCGTATCCCCTTCCGAGGTAATCTTCCCCTTCGCATCCTGGACTGCGCGTTTCCCCTTGCCAGGCTTTACCGTATCCATATGGGCCGACAGCAAAATGGGGGCAGAACCTGTGGTTCCCTTTAAATATCCGTAAAGATTTCCTGTGGGAGCGGCGGTTCCATATTCCGGCAGCTTTTCTTTCAGTCGGTGACCGGCATCATCTTCCCGTACCTCAAATCCAAGCTGTTTTAATTCGCCTGTTAAATAGTCCGCAATTTCCCTTTCCTGATAAGTTTCGGAATCGAATTCCACCATTTTTTTAAATTGGCTAACCAACCTGCTTCTTTGAATCATATCGCCACCTGCTCTTTTCCTATGGGTTCATATATTAATTATCATATCTTTTAAACTTTTCTTCAGGTGTTTTGCTTAATTCCTTCCGGTTCTGCGGAGCAGACCAGATACCCTCGTAATCAATCTGGTTCACGAAACGGGAATTAAAATCCTGGAAAAAGGACTTGTTTTCTGACTGGGGCGCCGCAATATCCCGAAAGTACGTATTGTTTCTGAATGCAGGAATTTCATATAAGTCCCTACAATATCCCCAGATGTTCTCGTAATCAACGATTCTGTGCTTAATGGGGCCCAGATTCCTGTAATAATGGGTATCAAACCTTGCCAGAGTCACAAAAAGTCTCACATCACTGTCAGTCACATAATCTCCAAATAAGAAACGGGCTTTGGAAAGGCGCTCTTCGATGAGATCCAGTGCATGATAAAAGTCTTCAAATGCCTCTTCATAAGCTATGATGGACTGCGCAAACATCATCCGGTAGGTCCCGTTATTTATATTGGGGAAAAGCCAGTCATTGTAATCATCGATCTCTTTTCTCAGTTCCTCCGGGTATAAATCCGGGGCATCCGGACTCTGGAAGGGACGGAACGCTGTTTCGAAGTAATTAGTCAGCCTGTGGTAATCATTATTTACCACTTTTTCCGTAGTAACATCGACCAGGGCCGGCACGGTACAACGTCCTTCGTAATCCGGGTCTGCATGATAGTATAGTTCGCTTAAGTACTGAACGCCTAGAACCGGGTCTTTTCTGTCCTCATTATACACGAATTCCCAGCCATATGCACGATTATCTTTGCTGTGGCCAACCAAATTGATCCCGATCGCCTCCTGAAGCCCTAATAACTCCCGCACAATGGAAGCACGGTTAGACCAATGGCAGCCTTTTGCCCAAAACAGCCGGTACCGGCCGCTTTCCGCCTTTAAATCATTTTCACCATCTCCAAAGGGAGTGGTAAAACGGTTAAGCTGGCGGATAAATGCTCCTCTTTCATCGATTTCTTTCTCTATTTCCTTTGGGCGTACCTTTTGCCCGATGCTGCAGCTTGACATATGAATCTCCTCCTATTGGCTTAATATTAACGGAATACGGAACCCCTTTATTTAAATTTAATTTTATCCCTGCCATGAGGTGTTTTCCAGATGGAAAGGTCCGGTCCCTTAGGCACGATGCCAAAGGGATTTGTGGAAACAGCACATAAATGATAGTGTTTTTTGATAGCTTCAAAATCCGTCGTATCACCAAATCCCGGCTGTTCATATAGATCCCTTGCATATCCCCAGAGATTGGGAAAATCGGAAATCAAGCTGCGGTTTAATAAAAAGCCATTATAGTAGGCCACATCAAAGCGGGCAAGGGTCACATACAAACGAATATCGGATTCTGTGATGTTAGCTCCAAACAGGTATCGGCTGTGGCTTAAGCGTTCTTCCAGCCAGTCAAGACGGCTGAAGACAAGATGATATGCCTCCTCATAAGCTTCCTGACTTCTGGCAAAACCTGCTTTGTAGACTCCGTTGTTAATTTCATGGAAAAGAATATCATTTAATGCATCAATCTCTTCTCTTAATTCAACCGGATATAAATCCGGTGCTCCTGCCTTATGATATCTCTTCCACTCCACCTCCCAGTATCTGGTCAGGTTAAAGTAATCGTTATTTACGACTTTTCCTGTTGTTAAATCCACGACTGCAGGAACGGTAAACCTTCCCTTATATCCGGGATCTGCTTTTAAATAGGCTTCACTTAAATACCGGATCTTTAATACCGGATCTTCCTCATTTTCATCCAGAGTAAATGCCCAATCGGTCCGCTCCACATCAGGTCTTACCGGATCCAGTGTGCCCAGGCTGATTGCATCCTGAAGACCACGCAGGCTCCTTACAATAACAGAGCGGTGGGCCCATGGGCAGGCAGGGGACCAAAACAGGCGGTATCTTCCTGCTTCTACAGGCAGCTGCCCTTCATCTGTTCCAAATGGTGTTATAAACTGGTTTTTCTGCCGGTTGAATTTTCCGTCTTTTTCAATTTCATCCTTTATAAATTTCTTTGACATAGTTATCACCTCATCCTTTTTCATAACCTGCCTAATGTTTCATATCGTCTCGCCCGTATTCATCGACAAAGCGGTATTTTTCCGGAAGCAGGAATCCTTCTTTTTTCATCCAGTTTAAAGAATCTTCTGATCCACGGAATATGCTCATGGCTGTCTTATTCCTGCGAAATCCCATTTTTTCGTATAGAGCGACTGTCCTGGGATGGGTGTATAGGATGACATTCTGGCCCTTAACCTGATCAAGCAGCAATTCAATCAGTTTTCTGCCGATTCCGTATCCCTGATATTCTTCATCAAGAGCAATATTATAGATCGCTGCCTGGCAGACACCATCGGATAAGGCTCTTCCGACACCCACGATCCTCCCTTTGTCATAGACAAACACCACGGCATAGCTGTTTGTAAAGATGGTCTCCTGATCCTTTGCAGACCGGTCCGACAGCCCGGAACGCCGCAGCACATCGGCGACCTCCTGCCAGTGAATCCCTTCCTTTGTTATCTTGTAGGTTATATCATTCATGGGAGACCTCCTGAAGTTTCATCTTTTTATCCGGGTCCCTGCTTAAGATTTCCCGCCCTGACGGCAGCTCCCAGCCACTGACATCAGGTCCCTTGGCAACTATGGAATATACATTACCCCATAGAGGCTTTAAATGGGGCGATAACTGATAATGCTTTTTGTATACATCAAAACAGGTGCTTTCCTTTATTTCCGGTACCTGATATAAATCTCTGGCATAGGGCCACAAATTCTTATACTCCACCAGCCTTTTTTTGTTTGCATGAAAAACCTGATGATAGACCACATCAAATCTAGCCAGAGTCGGATACAGCCTGATATCGGAGTCCGTGATATAATCTCCGAATAAAAACCGCCTTGATTCCAGTCTTCGATCCAGGAGATCCATTGCCTCAAAAAAGGCCTCAAATGCCTTCTCGTATGCTTCCTGAGATCTGGCAAAGCCTACTTCATAAACGCCATTGTTGATTCTTTTGAAAATGAAATGGTTTAGCTCATCGATTTCTGCCCGAAGTTCAGCCGGATAAAGCTCCGGTGCACCTACTTTATGATATGGCTTCCATGCAGTTTCAAAATAAACCGGGATCCAGAAGTGATCATTATTCACACCTTTTCCTGTGGTTGTATCTGCCAGAATGGGAACGGTGGGCCGCTCCTTATAATCCCCGTCAGGAGTATCCCTGTCATAAATTTCTTTTAAATAGTGGATTCCCAAAACAGGATCCTTTTCATCCGGATCCTCTGTAAATACCCAGCCTTTGGGATCACGGAAAATTCCCGTTGTTCCAAGACTGATAACCTTATCCAGTCCCAAAAGCCTTCTGGCTATTATGACCTTGTGCGCATGAGGGCAGGCCGGCATCCAAAGCAGACGGTACCGGCCGGCTTCCACCGGCCACTCCCCTTCTTCCCTGCCAAATTTCTTTTTGAAAAAATTATCCTGGACCTTGATTTCCCCATCCGTCTGAATCTGATGACGAAATGTGCTCTCAAATACTTCGATTCCTTCTGACATATCATTCCCCCTGTCAAGCGGATATTTATAATCCGCGCTCCTACTTGATTCGGTTATATCGTATAATCAGCGCTTTCCAACATGTGAATCTTTACTAAAAACTCCTTTAACCGCTGGTTTTTCGGATTATCAAAGATCTCTTTCGGTGTTCCGTCAGCTACAATTTTTCCGTTTTCCAGGAATATGATCCGATTGGCCACGTTCCTCACAAAATTCATCTCATGGGTTACAAGGAGTATGGTATTGCCCTCCTGGGCTGCCTTTTTTATGGTAATCAGAACTTCGCTCACCAGCTCCGGGTCCAGAGCCGAGGTCGGTTCATCCATAAGAAGCAGTTTCGGATCCATGGCCAGCGCCCTTGCGATGGCCACCCTTTGCTGCTGCCCTCCGGATAAATGCCTGGGATAATGGGACAAACGGTCCCCCATCCCTACCTTCTGCAAGTGCTTTTCTGCAATGCTCCTGGCCTCGCTTTTCTTTAACTTCTTTACAACCATAAGCCCTTCCATTACATTCTCCAGGGCGGTCCGGTTCTTGAACAGATTAAACTGCTGGAATACCATTTCCGTATTCTTCCGCAGCTCCAGTTTTTCCCTGGCTGATCTTGTAGTAAGGTCGATTTCCTGATCGTTTATCTTGATGGTTCCTTTTTCCGGTTTTTCAAGCAGATTGATGGAACGGAGCAGGGTGGACTTACCGGTTCCTGATGGTCCGATGATGGCGACCACATCACCTTCGTGTATGACCAGATCAATGTTATCCAGCACCACGTTCTTGCCAAATTTTTTACTTAATCCACGAATTTCAATGACGCTCACACTTATTCCTCCTTTCCCTTTCCCTTTTCCTGTCCATGCTTTTTGGACAGGGCCCGCCCCGTTTTACCGGGTGTAAAGGTATGTCCGCAGGACTCTTCTGTCGAAACCGTTTCCGGAACGCTCAACTTTTTTTCTAAATATACAAATAGCCGTTCAATAAAAATTGTCATAACCCAGTAGATGATAGCCAGAGAACAATATGCTTCAAAATACCGGTAGCTGTTTCCCGCAAGAATCTTACCCTGAGCCGTTATCTCAACAACCGAGCAGGTAAATGCAAGGGAGGTCCCTTTTACCAGGCTTATGAGGGAGTTTCCCAGGGAAGGGAGGGCTACTGTCACTGCCTGGGGAAACAGTACCCTGCGAAATATCTGGAACCCGTTCATTCCAAGGGCCTTGGCTGCCTCAACCTGCCCTTTTTCCACGGACTGTATGGCTGCCCGTATGGTTTCTGAATCAAAGGCAGATTGATTAAGCCCCAGGGCTACGATCGCAAAAATAATTGACGGGATTCCATTTACGTTATAAGAAGTTCCATTGTAAAAGTTATAATATTTCAAAGCGATAGGAATTCCAAAATACGTAAGATATAGCTGGACGATAATCGGGGTTCCCCGTACGACCGAAACAAATAAAGTACATAATTGCCGCAGGATGGGAACATTGTGGATTTTTACCACAGCGATTAAAAGCCCTATCACCCACCCGATTATCAGGGCAACTCCCGTCAGCTGCAGCGTTACAGGCAAGTATTTCAGCAATGCAGGAATTTCCGTGAACACCAGCCGCCAGTCAAATATTTTGCTCATCTTGTTCCTCCGGTTTTATTAATAAGATGGGGAGTAATCGGATCCAAACCATTTTAAGTTAATTTCCTTAGACGTTCCGTCCTCAATCACTTCATTTAACGCCTTGTCGATATCCTCTACCAGTTTCTCATTCCCCTTGCTGACAATCAGATAGCTGAAGGGTTCTGCCATTAAGTCCTTTGAAAGGGTGTTGCTGATAGAAGCTCCTTCCACATTAAAGTTGAATTCTTTCTGATAATACTCGAACATTGGTTTATCCATTAACACGAAATCGTATTTCCCAGCTTCCACATCCTGAATCTGCAGCACAAGGTCTTCATCACTGTATTCGATTGCAATGGGGTTCTCGGCGTGAGTTGCGTTATAGTTTTCCAGGGCTGTGGTGATATTGATTCCCGCCGAGGAAATGGTCTTTAAGCCTGCAAGATCATCCCATGTCTCTATGCCTGCTGCCTTTTCATCGTTCTTTGCAAAGATGGCAACGTACTCATTGGCAAAGATCGGATCGGTAAATAGATACTTTTCCTTCCTGCTCTCATTCTTTGCAAAATTATTTACACCGATCTGGTAACGGTCAGAATCCAGGCCTGCAAAAATTGAGGTAAAATCAGTTACTTCGATTTCAAGCTTATATTGGGGGAGCCGGTCGAAAATAGCTTTGATCAGTTCAATGTTGTGACCGGTGAGCTGGTTGCTGCTGTCCACAAAAGTGAACGGCTTTGGAGAACCGCCGGTTGCTGCATGAATGACTACCGGTTCTGTTGTGCCGGCCGCCTCACTGCTCTGCTCCTGTGCTGCCGGTGCTGCTGAACTCTCTGTCTTTGTTGTTTCCTCAGCTGCTTTGGTTACCGTTTGTTTGGTACTGCTCTTGCAGCCGGTCAGGGCTCCTAATACGGCCACTGCTGTAAGCACCCCCAGGATTGATTTTCCTGCAATTTTTTTCTTCATAATTTTCTCTCCTCTTTTATCAATCATTTCCTTGATTTCAGTTATCTCCTTCCTGTTACCGGACGGAGTCTATGCTATTGCAATTCCTGGGGAACAAACCACAAGCCTGAGTTGTTCTTTTTCATATACTCTTTCAATTCGTCTGAGTGATAAGCAGCTGCGATGTCCTTTGCCCATTTTGTATCTTTGTTCTCTTCTTTTACAACCACCTGTAAAATCAGATGATCCAAAATATCTTCTTGTAAAATGGCGGTAGATGGATCGATGCCTGCATTATAAACAATGCTTCCTGTGATCACTGCAAAATCAAAATCATCCAGAGCAGGAGGGATATTTAACGAATCCATTTCCACAAAATTGATGTTGTACGTGTTTTCAATGATGTCGGATTGTTTTACCGACTCAAGGGGAACATCCGGGTTAAGCTTAATCCAGCCGGCCTTTTGAAGAAGGGCATAAGCACGTGCCGTATTCGATGCATCATTTGGCACTGCAACGATCGCGCCATCCGCTATCGCATCCAATGAGGTATGCTTTGCAGAAAACAGTCCGGCGGGAACGGTGGGGATGGGGGAGATGGGAACAAGGTTTCCATTTTGCTTGTTGTTGAAATTTTCGGCATAAGCAGTATGCTGTTCCACGTTAAAGTCAATTTCACCTTCATTCAACGCGGTATCATTCTGCAAAAGGTCTGAAAAATCAACCACTTCCAGCTTATACCCCTGTTTTTCCAAGATGGGCTTTACTGCTTCTTCAAATAATACCGTATAGGGTCCTGCAGCCTTGCCGTATTTCAATGTTTTTTTGTCCTGGCCCAGCTTGCTTCCGTTATTGGCTGAGCAGCCGGCAACAGTGACGGCAAGTAATGCAGCGATGATAATGAATCCAATTTTTTTCATAATTAGTTCCTCCTCTATTCACGTGATCTGACACGTTTTGATAAATAATTTCCAAGCCCTTGAATCAGCTGAACAAACACGATCAATACGATTACGGTCGCAACCATTAAGGGAGTGTTAAATTGCTGATACCCATAGGTCAATGCCAGGTTGCCAACACCGCCTCCGCCTATGGCTCCCGCCATGGCGGTTGCACCAAGGAGACCGATGGTACCTGTGGTCAGGGATAAGATCAGCGAGCCCAATGCTTCCGGCAGCAAAAAGTGCCAAATGACCTGCACCGGAGTTGCCCCCATGGCCTCTGCCGCTTCAATGATTCCCTTATCAACCTCCAGCAGCGAGCTTTCTACCAGGCGGGAAAGAAATGGCGTAATGTAAAACACCAGTGAAACCAAAGCGGCCTGGGTGCCGATCCGGGTACCCACAATGATTTTTGTTAAAGGCATAATAGCCACCAGCAAAATAATATAGGGCACGGAGCGCACGATGTTAATGGTGTAATTGATCAGGGTATAGACGACTTTGTTTTGCAGGATACCACCCTTACGCGTAATGGTAAGTAATATACCGAGGGGAATCCCAAGAAGTGATCCCAGCACCAGCCCCCAGAACAGCATATAAACGGTCTGGCCGGCAGCAATTACCATCTGTTCGCTTGTAATGCCTAAATATTGCTCAATCATTGCGATCCTCCTCTCCCCCGGTCAAATGTAAGACTTCCACATAGACTCCGGAATCTTCAATAAATTGCTGTACCTCGTCAAGCCTTTGAGCGGAACCAAACACCTGCACAATCATAACGCTGAACACAACTCCCTGAAGTTCACAAACAGTGGCAAACAATATGCTGTTTTCCATGTGGTATTCTGCGCTTATGCGGTACAACAGAGGTTTTCCGGCAATATTTCCTTGAAAACGCAGTCGGAAGATCCGGTTCTCCCCCTGATATTCAAGAATTTCCCGGGCAAGGCTCCCTGGTATGCTGTCGTCAATTACGGTCTTTACAAAACTCCTGGTGATTTTATGCTGTGGATTACCGAATACTTGAAGCACCGTTCCCTGCTCTAACACCCTGCCGTTATCCATAACCGCTACTTTGTTACATATATCACAAATAACGTGCATTTCATGAGTGATCAGGAGAATCGTAACATTTAGCTCCCTGTTTATTTTTTTCAATAGCTCCAGAATAGAATCCGTGGTCTTAGGATCCAAAGCACTTGTAGCCTCGTCGCAAAGTAAGATGCTGGGATTTGTGGCAAGGGCGCGGGCTATGCCGACCCTTTGTTTTTGACCGCCTGAAAGCTTTGATACATTGGTGTGGATTTTATCCTCAAGTTCTACAAAATGCAAGAGCTCTTTTACCCGCTTATCTATGTCCTTTTTCGGCACTTTGTTTAATACCAGAGGCGCCGCTACGTTCTGAAAAACAGATTTGGACTGCAGCAGATTAAATTGCTGGAAAATCATGCCGATATTCTTTCTCAGCATTCGTAAGTCCGGTTTTGACAGGGTGGTGATGTCCGTGCCATCAACCAGCACCCGTCCTTCTGAAGGGCGTTCCAATAAATTTACCAGACGTACCAGGGTTGATTTACCTGCTCCGCTGAAGCCTATCACTCCGAAAATATCGCCCTTTTCAACCGTAAGGCTGACCTGCCGCAGGGCATGAACTTCACCAGAAGCAGAATCAAACCGTTTACTTACGTTTTGAATTTCAATCATCAGATGCCTCCTCCTGCGCAGGAATCAATTCACCGCTTTTTATGGCAAAAAGAGTTTTTTGTGCTAAAGCTGCAAAATAATCGATGGCCGGCTTCAATGCATTGGTGTCAACTTGAAATTTCGGGTGGTGGTTGGGATAGGACTCACCGGTTCCTATGCGAATGAAAAATCCTGGTATCTTTTCCTGATAAAAGGCAAAGTCTTCTCCGCCGAGAGACGGGGAAGAAGTTTTGACCTTCAGTCCCTGTTCTTTTGCAACGGCTGCAGCAACAGGCTCAAAACACGGGGCATTATTTGTGGCAGGAGGCCCTGCAAGCCATTCAATTTCTGCTTCTGCCCCCTGTGACAATGCAATATGCTGAACCAGCGTCCGGAAGCGTTCTTCGATCAACCGTCGATTGTGTCTGCCCATGGTGCGTACCGTTCCTTCAAGCTCTGCTGTCTGTGGGATAACATTCCATGTGTTTCCCACCGTAACACGGGTTATGCTGAGCAGGCCCTGAGAAAACGGATCAATGTTACGGCTGACGATGCTTTGGGCAAGGGTTACAATCTGTGAGGCGGTAAGTACAGGATCAATTCCGTCCTGAGGATGAGCCGCATGAGTGCCCTTTCCCGTAAGCCTGACTGTAAACCTGTCAACAGCGGCAGTCACACTTCCGGAAACAATTCCTACGGTTCCAACCGGGAGTGTGATATCGGTATGCAGGCCGTAGATCCCGTCAACATCATCAAGAACCTTTGTTTTGATTACTTCCATGGCACCGACAGAGGATTCCTCGGCGGGCTGGAACAGGATTTTCACCGTTCCGTGCAAATGTTCCTGCTGCTCCTGTAATTCTTTTGCCACATACAGCATAACTGTGGTATGAAAGTCGTGACCGCAGGCGTGCATCTTTCCAGTTATGGCAGATGAATAGGATAATTCGGTTTCTTCCTGTACAGGCAGTGCGTCGATATCGCAGCGCAGTGCGATCACAGGTCCGTCGTGTGCACCTTGTATTTCTGCTACCAATCCTGTTTTTAAATCCAAATCCAGAATACGGACATTGTAATATTCTAAAAACTCACGAATTCGACCAGTTGTCTCGTATTCTTCAAAGGATAGTTCGGGATTTTGGTGAAACCAATGAAAGGTTTCTGTAACCTGGTTATAAAACGTAGAATCAGACATGAATGCTCCAGCCTTTCCTATATTCTCTTACCGAATTTTTCATCCCTGTTATTCGGTTCATCCCAGATGGAAACATCCGGTCCCAGGGGAAGAATGTTATATGGATTGTGTCCATGGCTTCCCAGGAGATATCCCCTCTTTATGGAATCAAAATCCGTGGCTTCTTTAAATGCCGGAATCGTATACAAGTCCTTTGCATAATTCCACAGATTATCAAAATCAGCAATGCGGTTCCTGTTTGTCTTATGGCTGAAATAATAAGCCACATCAAACCGGGCAAGGGTTACGTACAACCGAATATCAGAATCCGTGAGCCGGTCTCCGAACAGATATCTCCCCTTTGAAAGCCGCTCTTCCAGCCAGTCAAGCCTTTGAAACAGCACATCATACGCAGCTTCATATTCCTTTTGGGACTGGGCAAACCCTGCTTTGTATACCCCGTTGTTTACTTCATGGAATAATATCACATTGAGCTCATCGATTTCCGTTCTTAAGTCCTCGGGATACAGGTCCGGTACACCAGGCTTATGAAATGGTTTCCATGCAGTCTCCCAATAATTTGTTAAACGATGATAATCGTTGTTGACCACCTTTCTGGTCTTTAAATCTACTACAGTGGGAACGGTTGCCCTTCCTTCATATTCCGGATCCGTGGCTGCATAAATTTCCGGAAGATAGCGGATTTTAAGGACTGGATCCACACCCCCCTCGTCAAGGGAAAATTCCCAGCCGTTTTCTGTTCTTACGGGACTTACCTTGCCGACACTGATCGCATCTTCCAGCCCCAGAAGCTTTAGGGCAATGACCTGTCTCGTGGCCCACGGGCAAAGGGGCGTCCATATGAGCCGATACCGTCCGGCTTCCACTGGAAGTTCTCCTTCCCCTTCTCCAAAAGGTGTGACAAAATGGTTATCCTGCCTTACAAAGGCTCCTGTTTCAGATACTTCGTGGGTATCTTCCGTGGTCGCTACCTTTCCAAATCTCTCTTCTATTGCCATATTTTCTTCCTTCTCTCCTAAATTTGAGTACAAAAAAAGCAGATGCCCTCTGACACCTGCCTTCTATGCAGAATAGCCATGCACAGGAATTTCAGGTTTCAAGACACAAGTATAAAGACCATTTTTTACGCAATTACAGCAACAACACATCTTCAACATCTTAACTCCTTTCCCAGCATTCTTGTTTCTTTGTACTGATATCATACCATTCCTATAGGTTTTTGTATAATATGAAAAAAATACAGCTGGTAATAAGATAATCTTATAACCAGCTGTTTCTAAAACCACCAGTCATCTTATTTCATTGAAATAATTAGCCGAATAAAGGAGTGGACAAATACCTGTCACCGGAATCTGGCAGCAAGACAACGATCGTCTTTCCCTTGTTTTCCGGTCTTTCCGCCAACAGCTTTGCGGCTTTTAGTGCAGCACCGGAAGAGATTCCAACCAGAATTCCTTCGGATACTGCAAATGTCTTACCTTCCTTAAATGAATCCTCATTCTCAACGGTAATTATTTCATCGTAAATTCCGGTATCCAGGACTTCAGGTACAAAGCCTGCACCAATTCCCTGAATCTTGTGAGGTCCTGGCTTGCCTCCGGAGAGTACCGGACTGCTTGCCGGTTCAACCGCTACGATTTTGACTTCCGGTTTCTTTTCCTTTAAATATTGGCCTACACCTGTAATAGTTCCGCCTGTGCCAACACCAGCTACAAAAATATCCACTTCCCCAGCCGTCTGTTCCCAGATCTCCGGACCGGTGGTCTCCTTGTGCACTTTGGGATTTGCCTGGTTTACAAACTGTCCCAGGATAATAGAACCAGGTATGCTGGTCTTTAACTCCTCTGCTTTCTCAATGGCCCCCCTCATGCCCTTTGCTCCCTCAGTCAGCTCCAGTTCCGCGCCATAGGCCTTTAATAAGTTTCTTCGCTCCACGCTCATGGTATCTGGGAGTGTCAGAATCGTCCGATAGCCTTTGGCTGCCGCAACGGCTGCCAAACCGATTCCGGTATTTCCTGAGGTCGGCTCAATAATGGTTGCACCAGGCTTTAAGATCCCTTTTTCTTCTGCATCCTCGATCATGGCAAGAGCAATTCTGTCTTTTACGGAACCGGCAGGATTTAAGTATTCCAGCTTAGCCAGAAGTGTAACGCCCTCGATTCCTTCCTTTGCACTGTATCGGTTTAATTTGAGTATCGGTGTTCCTCCAATGAGCTCCACTGCGCTTTCTTTAATTGTTCCCATATCCTTTACCTCCGTTTTATATGATATTTAATAGTTTGTTAATTAAATGAAAAAAGAGCGGCTGCCTATTACGGCACCTGCTCCACAGTTCTGCTGAAAATATGGAAATTTCACATATTCCAGGATGTCAGGCATCATAATAAGCATTACAACAAAGCTGTATCTCTATTCATACATACAGCCTGACAACAACAACATCTATTTTTATAAAATTCATGATTTCCTGCTACCTTAAATTCAAATTCCTTCATACTGATCATCTCTTTTCATTACCTATATGTTTAATAGGTTTATATGTTATTATTATATTAATACACGAAGAGAAATGTGTCAATACCTTTTTACAATATTTTATTGATTCCGCTCTGAATATGTCTCCTTTTTAGGTGTCATCGAAACTGATGGCCTAATAAATTTTTCCATTTTTTCCACTTTTTCTTATAAATCCTTAGAAATCTGGTAACACTACTGGTAAATAAATTAGGAGGAACAAAAAATGGTAGCACTGAAAGACAGCGTTACAAAGGAAAACCTTTTAAAAGCTTTTGCAGGAGAATGCCAGGCTTGGCGACGTTATGAATTTGCCGCTTCCCAGGCAAAAAATCAGAACCTTGCTGTTTTATACTGGCTTTTCCATTATACAGGAAGTCAGGAGAAGGAACACGCCGAGGTATTCTATAATCACTTAAAGGAGTTCCATGGGCAGGAAATCTCCATAAGTGCCAACTATCCAATTGACAACTCCAATAACATCCTGGAGCTTTTGAAGCTTTCATCCCAGCATGAGGCTGCCGAGCACGACACAATTTATAAATCCTTCGGCGACAAGGCTAAGGAAGAGGGATTTTCCAGTATCGCAAATTCCTTTTATATGATTGCTGAGGTTGAAAAAGTACACAGCCAACGTTTTGCTCAGTATGCACAGCTGGTGCAAGACAATAAACTTTTTGTGAACGATACGACCACAGAATATATCTGCTTAAACTGCGGCCATATCCATAAAGGTACCACAGCACCTCAGGTCTGTCCGGTTTGCAGCCATAACCAAGGGTATTTTGTACGCCGGGAAGACTCTCCATTCGGGAAATAAAGTCAAACGGATGTTCGCAATCCGCTTCGCTGTTTGATGAGGTAAAAAAACGCCGGAGTCTCACAAAAACATCGTTTTTTGCGGGTCTCCGGCGTTAATTTTATTATTTTTTATAACGTCTTTATGGCTTGCTCTAAGTTCCCTAGGGCCTGTTCCAGAATGGACCGGGGGCATGCGATGTTAATCCTTTCAAATCCCTCTCCCACCGGACCGAACATGGCTCCGCTGTCCAGCCAAAGCCCTGCCTTTTTCATGATCAAATCTTCTCTCTCCTCTTCTGTAAGGCCCAGTTCCCGAAAATCCAGCCAGACAAGATAAGTTCCTTCCGGTTCTATAAGCTTAACCTTAGGTATTTTCTCTTTTATAAACTCCCGTACATAGGAAATGTTTGCTTTTAAATACTCGATAAGCTGATCATGCCACTCTTCTCCATGACGATATGCTGCTTCGCATGCAGTTAATCCCAAGGTGTTAAGCTGACTGTATCCGGCAGCCGCTACCTGTTTGCGGAACCTCCTCCTCAGCTTCTGATTTGCAATAAATATATTGGAAATCTGTAAGCCTGCCAGATTAAAGGTCTTACTTGGGGAGGTACAGGTAATGGTCCTGTTTTTCAATTCTTCACTTAGACCGGCAAATACCAGGTGCTCTCCCTCAAACACAAAATCCTGGTGAATCTCATCGCTGACCACAAGGATATCTCTTCGGATGCAGATTTCCCCTAATTTCTCCAGTTCCTCCCGGCTCCAGACTCTTCCTACCGGATTATGGGGACTGCATAATAGAAATAATTTCACATGGAACTCTTCTGCTTTTCTTTCAAAATCTTCTAAATCCATGTGATACGTTCCATCTTCTCCAAGATACAGGGTATTATCCACTACCACCCTGTCATTATCCTCAATGACTTCACTGAATGGATAATATACAGGCTGCTGGATCATGACCCCATCCCCCGGATCTGTAAAAGCCTGGACAGCCATGGCTAAGGCAAATACAACACCAGGCGTTTTGATCAGCCATCTGCTTTCCACATTCCAATGATGCTTTTTTTCCATCCAGTCCCGGATGGCTGCAAAATATTCATCCTGGACCTCGCTGTAGCCGAAAATCCCATGGTCGACCCGCTCATGAAGGGCGTTAAGAACCTCTTCGGATACTTTAAAGTCCATATCCGCTACCCACAGAGGCAAAAGATTATCCGGCTTTCCCCTTCTTATTGCAAAATCATACTTAAGGCAGTTTGTATTTTTACGGTTTATGACATGATCAAAATCAATCGTTTTCTTACACATGAAATATCCTCTCTAATTCCCTTATTAAATCTTCTGAGTCCTCGATCCCCACCGATAATCTTAAGATCCGGTCGGTGACACCATTGGCTGCCAGTACTTCTTTAGGCACATCGGCATGAGTCTGGGTAATCGGGTAAGTGATCAGCGTTTCTACGCCGCCTAAGCTTTCTGCAAAACGGATTAGTTTTACCTCTTTTAATATCCGATGAGCCAGTTCCGTTGATTCCACCTCAAAGGTAACCATGGAGCCAAATCCCGTTGCCTGCTTTTTACAGACCTCGTGACCGGGATGGGATTGGATTCCGGGGTAAAATACCTTTGTGATCTTCTTTTCCTGGCACAGCCAATCGACAAGTATTCTGGCATTTTTCTCCCCTCGTTCCATCCGGATTCCAAGGGTTTTAATCCCTCTTAATATGAGCCAGCTGTCAAAAGGAGCCAGACCGGAACCTACCGTCTTTATAATAAACCTGAGTCTTTCGGATATCTCTGCCGATGAAGTGACCAGAAAGCCAGCAATGGTATCATTATGTCCGCCCAGGTATTTGGTTCCGCTGTGGACAACTATGTCAGCTCCCAACTTCAACGGGTTTTGAAAGTAAGGGGACAAAAACGTATTGTCCACGATCAAAAGCAAATGGTTCTTTTTTGCAATCTCTGCCAGCTTCCTAATGTCAATGACATTCATCATGGGATTTGTCGGTGTCTCAATGTAGATTGCTTTTGTGTTCTCACCGATCAAGGTTTCAAATTCTGCTAAGTCCCCGCGGGAGCAGTCTACGGAACTGATCAAAATCCCATTTTTCTTGCTGATATTATCAAACAAACGAATGCTGCCGCCATATAAATCACAATCGGTTATCATATGGTCTCCCGGCTGAAACAGTTCCATCAAAGCCGTGATTGCTGCCATACCGCTGGAAAATGCCAGAGCATCCACTCCATTTTCAAGGGAAGCTACCACTCTTTCAAGCTGCTCTCTGGTTGGATTTTGCAGGCGGCTGTAATCATAACCGGTGCTTTCCCCGATTCCCTTATGAGCAAAGGTCGCTGTCTGGTATATAGGAAAGCTGATGGCCCCAGACTTATCTGTAGCAACCCCTTCCCCATTGCCGTATAAACATTTTGTAGAAATCCCGTATTCCATATTCATACCCTCTTTCTCAATTTGGAATCATGTATCTATTCTTTTTTAAGTATACCAATGAAGCGCCGTCAACGGTATTACTTAAAAGCAATCACCTGCTATAGTTAATTTCTATTGCTAAAGAATTTTATTTCATGGGTTGAATACCTATTCAACATGGTAAAATAGGTATTGATACACAAAATTGTTTTGTAAGGTGGTAAATTATGAAAATATCGACTCGTGGCCGCTATTCTCTTCGAATGATGATTGATTTAGCAGAGCATTATAACGAAGAATTCATTGCCTTAAAGGACATTTCCGAAAGGCAGAACATTTCAAAAAAATATCTGGAACAGATCGTTCCTTTTTTAAACCGCAGCAATCTGCTCACTACCTACCGTGGTCACATGGGAGGTTATAAGCTGGCAAGGCATCCCTCCCAGATCACCATTGGAGATATCTTACTCAGCTCAGAAGGAAGTTTAAATCCTGTCAGCTGCATGGACAACGATCCCAACATATGCTCCAGGCAGACAGACTGTCTGACTCTTCCCATCTGGCAGGGACTGGCGGATGTCATTGCAGATTATTTAAACGGCATTACGTTACAGGACATTCTTGACAAGTACCAGGAGTCTCCTGAATATTATATTTAGGGAAGTGAAATCTTAAGCACGCCAGCCCCTTCTATGAAATATATAAGATATGCTATATTAGAATTACAAAAGAAACAACCGCCTCAATACGAGGGGTTGACAGCATAGAAGATAGAAAACCACCCTGCCAAGTTTACAAGGGTGGTTTTTAGTAATCTCCTACTTCAAATTTTTATATCATTTTGTTTAACATAATTCCCACTCGCCAATCCATTTCTGCCTTGAGTAATTATATTGGCGCCTATAAACCTTTCCATCTTCGGTCTTGTAACGCCAACCAATAACCTGAGCATAGGTTACTGCGCCAAGCAGTTGACTATTTTCTTGAGAATTTACAGCAATCGGTGGAAGCTGTTGTTTATTGTCTTGAGCATATGCCTCCATAGGAAGTGCCGACAAACTCAGTGCCATACTTATTAATGATAACACAATTCTTTTACTTTTGACCTTCATAAAAAAGTGCCTCCTCTACATTTTTGTATCTACGCATATCTGAAAATGAATCTTTTATTTCTGAAACCGTACCCAGATACTCATTATTCAAATAGATATCAAACCCCCCTTTAGCATTTACTACCAGATAGGTCGTTTCTGCAGTAAATTCTACCGTTTTTTGCTGATCCTCTGGCGCTATGGAGTACGGCTCTATTACAATAAACGACATAATCGTTAATATAAGTACAATCGTTATGAACATGATAAAGTTTTGCATTCCAGATTTTTGCTTATATGTATGATTTAATACAATATGAAATCTTTGAGAAAGAACAGAAACTGTTCTGCTATCAAAGGCCAGAGCGAAGCTGTTTATCTGAGATGGTGTATTTCCTTTCGCAACCATCAGAAGGCATTCCAGGTAACGGATTTTTTCCGCTTCACACATTCGTTTTGTCACTGTTGTATCCGCCCGTATTTCAAGAATCTTATCAATTTGCTGCCTTAAAAGATACACCAAAGGATTCCACCAGTAGATAATAACAATTAACTCGGTAAGTAATTTTATCCATAAGTCATGATGATGATAGTGTGCAACTTCGTGCTTGATGATATATCCTAATTCTTCATCAGCGAATTCAATTTGAGGTAATACAATCGTTGGTTTAAATACTCCAAAAAGTAACGGCACAGAAATAAGATTTGTTCTGATTACACGAAACTCAGTGAATTTTCCGTATAGGTACTCCGTTGAATGAATCAGGTCTTTTACAGCTTTATCATTCACGCTAGGTTCTTTTTCAAGCAAGTTTTTGAATTTAAAATAAACGGTCATTGTTCTGAATCCAAACAGAGCAATTCCACAAATCCAGACCAACAGGAAAATGTGATATACATAAACATTAAACATATCAGATTCAATAATCGGTGTATAAAGGAATATGAATACATTGGGGAGTATATATTTATCGATGATCGTGTACTCAAATGAGAACTCAAATGGTATGAGCAGCCGCAAGAGCAGGAATAACAGCCCAATCAGCAACGCATGCAGACTTATTTGCAATATTCTTTTATCATTCTTTAAAAAAAGCCACACAGCGAGAATTGACATGTTGCAAATCAGCAATATCGTAATAAGTGAAGCTGTCGATAGAATCATACTATTCTTCCTTTTGTTTAAGCAATTTCTTTCTTTCCTCCAACATTACTTCCAGTTCCTCTATAACTTCTCGTTCATTCTTTTCATGCTTCAGTAAAGTAGTAACTAAATTAGGAATAGAAACTTTATCATTTTCTTGAAATTGTCTAATAAATCGCTGAACTGTCATTTCTTTTTTTGATAAAGTAGGCCTGTAACTACGGGTTAAGACTGTACCGCTATAAACAATATCAGCCACTTCAATGTATTTTTTATCTAACAGTTTCCTAATAACAGCCTGTACAGTGTTGATATTCAATGAATCATCCATTTTTGTAATTTCTGATGCAACCAATGGTGTATTGCTTTCCCAAAGTATTGTCATTACATCCATTTCTCTTTTTGTTAACGAAAGTTCCGTTTTTCCTCTAGGCATTTATATCATTATTACCTCCTACTCTTTAGGCTCTTTATTGTAATTTAATAATATGATATTTTTATTACCTTGTCAATATTTTTAGTTGCTTTTTATCAAAAAATCACTTGACAATTAATGTAATATTATGTTTTAATGATATTGTAAAATAAATAATTAATCATTATTTATTTTACAATATCAAATGAAAGGTAGTGATTCCATTGGGAATTGAGGTTTACGATCAAAAATCAATATTATAACAGGTACTATTTAAAAATTTGGAGGAAAAGTTTATGGGAAGTGTAAAAAGGTACTTAGGAATAATACTTTCAAGTTTCCTTATTTTAGGAAGCAATATGACAGCATTTGCTGCTACTCAGTATCAGGATGTGATTACTCAAACGGAAGCGGGGGCGGAGGAAACAAGGTTAGGAAATTTTTCTACCAAAAAGGTGGTAAACTTTCAGCCTCAGGCAAAAGCTGGACTTGCCAAAAAAGATGTTATAGTTATTTCAAATGTAAGCAAACCTACAAAATATAATTTATTTCAACCAGTATCCGATTATATTGCTGCTCCGGGAACTGTCTCAGTTTCAAAAGGGGTTAGCACTACTATCAGTGCTTCTGTCACAGGCGGTGTTACGGTAGACGCAGAAATTTTAAAAGCCAATGTAGCTTCAACACTTGGTGGTTCTGTTACATTTACTACAACACAGACTATTTCTTATCCTATCTCTTCTGGATATAAGGGGAGAATAGTATTAAGATACTCACAGGATCGTTACACATATACTGTAACTAAGAATAGCAAATCGTATAATTGCTCTGGGTATACTGCCGCTTACGATGAGTATTATGCGTTACAACAGATATCATTAAGATAGAATGGTAACGTAAATATAAAGCATAGGAGTGGATAGGTAACTTATTCACTCCTATCGCTTTTTAGTGTATATAATATCCTATCAGAAATATCAACATCGATCGTCCCTCTTCTACTAAATACGCAATGATAAAAGTCGGCTTATTTGTGCTTTGAGAAGTGAAAGGAATGATAATAATTATGAAAAAGCTATTTATTTTAATGACATCTACATTAATAATTTTATTAAGTGGGTGTAATCAAAATGAATTTCAAAGGATTTTTAAAAAGATTGACTTTAATCAAGATATTGGTTTATATTATATTGACAATTCCAAAGTTACTGACTCGCTGTTACTTTTTGCAAGTACAAATAACTTAAGCGATGAAGATTTCAATTATTTAGTTGATTCTGATATACATATTATGTTAATAGCCGATAATAATAATAAAATAATGTTAAAACCTGATAATATTGAATGGCAGCAGTGTAATCCCAATTTACTTAAAAATGGGATTTCTTTACGCTTGATTTTTAACAGAACGAAAGACATGCACGATTTGACTTTTAAGAATATTGTTTTTACCTGTAATAAAACAAGAGTAACAATGAAGGTCCAGCCTATTTATTTAAATATTTATACAAGTAAAAAAAATGGAATTTCTATTATGGAAGCTCCAATAGCACCTCAAAATAAAGTTCCCGTTAATATGAAACACTCGTATGCATATAAAATTCTAGATGCAAATGGAGTCATTACCGAAGATTTAAAAGTTGAAATGTTTTATCCTGAGGATGTTCACGATTATATAGATATTAGCGGTTTCATAACCTCAAGAGATGAAAATACAGAGGAGCAAATTAAAGAAGATTATAAAAAGACGGTAAGTGAAGAAAAATTATCTAAATTAAAGGTCTATGAAATTCGTTGTGATTATATAATAAAAAAAGAGTCTAATATAATTTTTCAACCCAAAATTAAAATTAGATTTTCAGGGAAAGAACAGGATCTTGTACCTTTTGAACCTATCTGCTTTTTTATTAACTAAATAAAATACGAGGTAATATTTATGAAAAATAGGGTTCTTATTATTATAGTATGTATTCTACTTTTATCAATACAAGGATGTGGAAGAAAAAGCAGCAGTAATGATTACGAGAAAATAACAGATGATGATACTTATAATCTATTAATTACAAATAATACTCCGTTGTATTTGAAAAGTATTGTTATAAAAAGAAGTGATGCTGACAATAATAATGAAACTATTGATGCGCTTATTGACAGTAATATTAATACCGGAGAAGTTGGAAAGTTTAATATACCTGAAATTGGACAATATAATTTCAGAATAACTCTCAATCCTAAAAATAATTACTCTGTTAGCCAAGATTTTGAAGAAAATTTCAGTAAAGAATCCATAGTGAATTATGAAGTTGTGATTGAAAGGAATGAGATTACTATAAAAAAAATTGAAAAGTAACTATAACTGAGCAGCTTCGTCAAATATCGTATACTTTATGGTATGCGATTTATCCCACATCTATAATCATCATAAAATTAAGAAATATCATGACGGAGAAAAGTGATTTGTGAAGAGAATAAATACAAGAACTGAGAGGGATTCAAATGAATGCCACCCCAACTATTGACAAAGAGCCAACAAAAAAGCGCAGGAACAAGAAAATCCAAAACTGGATTATCCTATTCCCACGCTTTGATATGGCTTCCCCACTATGGCCTGGGTGCTGTGTCAATATTCTGTTTGCATAATATCACTGATTATCTTCATATTAACCAATGAACTTAAGTTGAAAGATGTTTTTCTTTCAATCTGATTAGTTCCGCTATATATTTTTTACCAAGGATACTTAAGGGCATTTTCTTCTTTTTTATATAACCGATTCTCATCTTATCATCGGTATTAAGAGGAATTGCCCTATATTCATCTCCATTTAAATCTTCACAGATGATTCCTGAGCACAAGGTATAGCCATTTAATCCTACCATGAGATTTAAGAGAGTGGCCCTGTCATCTGCCTTTATGATCTGCTTATATTCATAAGTGCTGAACACTTCTTCCGCCAGATAAAAGGAATTATTATTTCCCTGTTCAAAGGACAGGCAAGGATAATTCTTTAAATCTTCAAATTCGATCAATTCTTTTTCTGCCAGAGGGTTGCCCTTCCATAGAAAAACATAGATTCCGCACTGAAATAACTCCACAAATTCCAACTCATTATCGTAAAAGATTTTTTCAATGGCTTTCTGGTTAAAATCATTTAGATACAGGATCCCTAATTCGCTTTTCTGGTTCCTCACATTTTCAATGACCTCATAGGTTTTGGTTTCATGTACAGCAAATTCGTAATCATCCATACCGAATTCTTTTGCCATATGGATAAATGCCTGAACGGCAAAGGTGTAATGCTGCATGGATACGCTGAATTTCTTCTTAAACTTTTCCTTCTTTACGAACCGTTCTTCCATCTGGCGGTACTGCTCCAGCATCTGTCTGGCATATCCAAGGAATTCTTCTCCTTCGGGGGTGATCACAATTCCCCGGTTTGAGCGTAGAAATAACTTAAGTCCGATCTCTTCTTCCAGATCCCGGATGGTGCTTGAAAGGCTGGGCTGCGTGATAAACAGCTCGGCAGCCGCCTTGTTCATGGATTTTTGATTTGCAATGCATATAGCATAACGAAGCTGCTGTAATGTCATGGTTTCTCCTTTCTCCAAGCTTGACCACGCTTTGTGGACACAAAGGTTAATGGGCTGCCATAGGAATATGGCAGCCTGTTATTGGCCCTGTCTGACCTGGCGATTACTGAATCGCCTTAAATGCTTCTTCTAAATCTTCAATGATATCAGCTGCATGTTCTGTTCCTATGGATAACCGGATGGTGTTCGGTTTGATTCCTGAGTCTTCCAATTCCTCTTCTGACATTTGGGAATGGGTCGTGGATGCAGGATGAATGACTAAGGATTTTACATCCGCTACGTTGGCCAACAGGGAGAATAATTCCAGCTGGTCAATAAAGTCTTTTGCTTTTCTGGCATCTCCTTTAATTTCAAAAGTAAATATGGAACCTCCTCCATTCGGAAAATACTTGCCGTATAATTCCTGCTGCTCCGGATCCTCTGAAACAGAGGGATGGTGCACCTTCTCCACCTGAGGATGACCCTTTAAATACTGAGCCACCTTCAGCGCATTTTCCACATGACGTTCTACACGAAGGGATAAAGTTTCTAAGCCCTGGAGAAATAAAAATGCATGGAAAGGAGAAAGGGCTGCTCCTGTATCACGGAGTAGGATCGCGCGGATCTTTGTTACATAAGCCGCCGCTCCTACTGCCTTAGTAAAGCTGATTCCATGATAACTTGGGTTCGGCTCTGTAAGGGAAGAGAATTTTCCGGAAGCCTCCCAGTCGAATGTTCCACCGTCTATAATGACGCCGCCAATGGAGGTTCCATGGCCCCCGATATATTTTGTGGCGGAATGGACCACAATATCCGCTCCATATTCAATGGGTCTCACTAGATAAGGAGTTGCAAAGGTATTATCAACAATCAGCGGAATTTTATGTGCATGGGCGATGCCTGCCAGCTTTTCGATATCAACTACGTCAGAATTGGGATTGCCCAGGGTTTCAATGAATACCAGCTTTGTGTTTTCCTGAATAGCGTTGTCAAAGGCTTCATAATCAAATGGATCCACAAAGGTCGTTTCCACTCCGTATTCAGGCAAGGTATGCTCCAGCAAATTATAAGTGCCTCCATAGATATTCTTTGCCGCTACGATATGATCCCCGTTTTTTGCAATGTTCTCAATGGAATAAGTAACTGCGGTAGCTCCTGATGCCACTGCCAGGGCAGCCACTCCGCCCTCCAAAGCTGCAATCCTGCGCTCAAAAACGTCCTGGGTTGGGTTTGTCAGCCTTCCATAAATATTGCCTGCATCTGATAAGTTGAATCTGGCCGCAGCATGATCGCAATTATGGAATACATAGGAAGATGTCTGGTAAATAGGTACTGCTCTTGCATCGGTAACCGGATCTGCCTGTTCCTGCCCAACATGTAATTGTAATGTTTCAAATTTTAAATTTCTCTCAGCTCTTATCTTCTTAGCCATATGAATATCCTCCCAAATGTTATAATAATTATTTATTTCGTCTCTTCTTAGTTGGTATTATACCTGGTTTCATGGCTAAGTGTTAATTGATATAATTATGACCTGGTTATAGGAAAAACCTATAACAAAACTGACAAAGATTTCTGTTCCAAGCTTCCTGCTTATCCTTCATATATCCCTGAGTACTGAATATACATATACAAATAATATTGAGGACAATGACCTATGAATGAACATTACCCCTTTGTAAACCTGCCTCTGCCGTATCCATACGATGCACTGGAACCCTACATAGACACACAAACCATGTACCTGCATCACGACAGACTGCAGCAACGATATGTGGCGAATCTTAACGGGATCCTATCGAATTATCCCCAGCTGCAAAACAAGTCTTTAGAGGAACTGCTTTCAAACACGGAAAGCCTGCCTTCGGAGGTCCGCCAAAGCATCATTAATAATGCAGGCGGAGTTTATAATCATACCATCTATTTCTTCGGGATGACCAATTCCATGACCCGGACCCAGGCTGAAGTATTGTATCCCGCCATCATGCAATACTTCGGAACGATCGAACAGTTTTTTGATGAATTTAAAAAGTATGCACTGGCTATATTTGGATCCGGATATGCATGGCTGGTGGTGGATTCAAACGGTGCACTGAAGATTGTAACAACCCCAAACCAAAATTCTCCTATCTCGGATGGCCTTTGTGTCGTTGCCGGCATTGACTGTTGGGAGCATGCCTATTTTTTAAAGCGGTTCAACGACAGGGCCGCATACATAGAAGACTGGTTCCATGTGGTAAGCTGGGAGGCGGCGGACGAACGTTACAAGGCATGCGTCAACGCCAAGTCTTAATATGGATGACTCCGATTATAAAATTAAACCTTCAAACCGATGATATGATATTGTCTGTTTGAAGGTTTTATATTTGATAATCAAAAAGAGGAACCGGCAAAGCGACTCCTCTTTCTTTTTCTAAAAGTAAAATTCCTTAAAGATCAAGGATATCCTTAGAATTTACCTTCTTTTGCACTTTCCTCGATGCCAACAGCAACAGCAACGGTAGCTCCAACCATTGGGTTGTTACCCATACCGATCAGACCCATCATCTCTACGTGAGCCGGAACGGAAGAAGAACCTGCGAACTGAGCATCAGAGTGCATACGTCCCATTGTATCAGTCATACCATAGGAAGCTGGACCTGCTGCCATGTTATCTGGATGAAGGGTACGTCCTGTACCGCCGCCGGATGCTACGGAGAAGTACTTCTTGCCCTTCTCTGAACATTCCTTCTTGTAAGTTCCTGCAACAGGATGCTGGAATCTGGTTGGGTTGGTGGAGTTTCCTGTAATAGAAACGTCAACGCCTTCCTTCCACATAACTGCAACACCTTCTGTTACGTCGTTTGCACCGTAGCAGTTAACTTTTGCTCTTAAGCCTTCTGAGTAGGACTTTCTCCAAAGCTCTTTCACTTCGCCTGAGTAATAATCCATCTCTGTTTCTACATATGTAAATCCATTGATTCTGGAAATGATCTGAGCTGCATCTTTTCCTAAACCATTTAAAATAACTCTTAATGGTTTCTGACGAACCTTGTTTGCCTTCTCAGCAATACCAATTGCGCCTTCTGCTGCTGCAAAGGACTCATGACCTGCTAAAAAGCAGAAGCACTCTGTCTCTTCTTCCAGAAGCATCTTTCCTAAGTTACCATGTCCCAGACCTACTTTACGCTGGTCGGCAACGGAACCTGGAATACAGAAAGCCTGAAGACCTTCTCCAATGGCTGCTGCTGCGTCAGCTGCTTTTCTGCAGTCTTTCTTGATTGCAATTGCTGCACCAACTATGTAAGCCCAACAGGCATTCTCAAAGCAGATCGGCTGGATCTTCTTTACCTGCTCGTATACATCCAGACCTGCATCTTTTGTAATCTTTTCAGCTTCTTCAATAGATGCAATGCCATAGCTATTTAATACAGAATTGATTTTGTCAATTCTTCTCTCATATGATTCAAATAATGCCATTATCTTGTCCTCCTTATTATTGGCCAAATATCCTCACTTTGATAACCGGTAACCGACAGGCTTTTGCAGGTCCGATTATTCATGTCTTGGGTCAATGATCTTAGCAGCTTCGGCAACGCGTCCGTACTGTCCTTTTGCCTTTTCCCAAGCAGTATTCGGGTCATCACCCTTCTTGATGAAGTCTGTCATCTTACCAAGGCTTACGAACTGATAGCCAATGATCTGATCTTCTTCATCCAGAGCGATACCGGTTACATAGCCTTCTGCCATCTCTAAGTAACGAGGACCTTTCTTTAATGTTCCGTACATGGTACCAACCTGTGAACGGAGACCCTTTCCTAAGTCTTCCAGGCCAGCACCTACCGGAAGTCCATCTTCAGAAAATGCACTCTGTGTTCTGCCGTATGCGATCTGTAAGAATAATTCTCTCATAGCGGTGTTGATAGCGTCACAAACAAGGTCTGTATTTAATGCTTCTAAAACGGTAAGTCCTGGCAGGATCTCTGCTGCCATAGCAGCGGAGTGTGTCATACCGGAGCAACCGATTGTCTCTACTAATGCTTCCTGGATAATACCCTCTTTTACGTTAAGAGTCAGCTTACATGCACCCTGCTGAGGAGCACACCAGCCAACGCCATGTGTCAGACCGGAGATATCTTTAACTTCTCTAGATTTTACCCATTTTGCTTCTTCTGGGATTGGAGCTGCGCCGTGATGAACGCCCTGTGCCACTGTGCACATCTCTTCTACTTCCTGTGAATAAATCATGTTAAAACTCCTTTCGAATAAGTAATAATTGTGAACAGTACTTTGTTAAATATATCACATCATACTTGATTACATTTTCTCATATAATGTCGAATTCCGCAAGCCCTTTTTAAGGAAACAGGAGGGATGATCAGATCCCTCCCTGCTTAATAAATTCCCTATACAATTCTTCTGACGGAAAGGATCGTCCGGTAGGTGGCATTACCTACTTTAATTCCGGTCGACGGGGAGCTGGCATGAACAATTTGTCCATTACCGATATAAATTCCTATATGGCCTGCATAGCAGATAAGGTCTCCAGGCTGGGCATCCGAATAGGATACCTCACGTCCTGCGGAGCGCTGCTCCGAAGAGCTTCTTGGAAGGGAGTAACCGAAATGCTTGTAAACGGACAGAACAAATCCGGAGCAGTCCGTACCACTCGTCAGGCTGGTGCCTCCAAATACATAGGGGTTCCCCACAAACTGAAGTCCGTAATCCGCAACTGCACGGCCTTCAGCTGTTCCTCCGTTACTCTTAGCTGCAGTCGGACCAGTGTACTTGTTGTTTGCATTGGATGACTTGGGTTTAGAGCTGGTATTTGCTGCAGCCTTCTTTCTGGCCTCTTCTTCTGCCTTTTTCCTGGCTTCTTCGGCGGCCTTCTTTCTGGCCTCCTCCTCTTTTGCCTTACGGATCTCCTCATTCTTCTTAGCTACCGTCTGGGCAAAAACAGCCGCATCTTGCTTCGCCTGTGCAAGCTGGCTGTCGAAATTAGAAACTTCCTTTTTCTTCGTAGAGATCAGTGTCTCAAGCGCGGACTGCTGTTCTTTGTACTCCAGCTCCATGACCTCCATCTCAGCCTTGTCCTCTTCCAGGTTTGACTTATAATCGGCCACCTTCTGCTTTGTCTCCTGGAAAGTTATCAGCATATTCCGGTCGTATGTATAAATTCCTTCTACGTATTCCGCCTTATTAAGAAGATCAGACATGTTCTTTACCTGAAGGAAAATATCAAGATATTCTGTATCTCCCTTCTCGTACATGTACTGGATTCTCTTCTTCATGGAAGCGTACTGCTTTTCTTCCTCTTTCTTAGCCGCCGCATAGTCAAGTTCTGCCTGCTTGATCTCAGCTTCCTTGTTGGCCATATCAGTTTCCAGAACCTTGATATCAGCCAAAAGAGCAGTCAGATCAGAGGTCAGCTTTGACACCTGATTCTGGGCAGCACTCTTTTTGCCTTCTGCTTCCTGGGCTTTTTTATTTGCCTCTTCCAGCTTTTTTTGTGCTTCCTGCTTTTCTTTTTCCGCTTTTGACGTGGCCCAGGCGGGAACAGTCTGGCCGCAGACCATTGCACTTACCAACAGGCCGCAGAGAAGCTTTTTAATCATTTTCCTGTTTCTTTCATACATATTCTGCATTTTTCGTTTCATCGTCAGTTCCTTTTCCCCTTTTTTCTACCTTATATGTTACCGTATAACCATGGTGAAATTCAAGTCTTTTTTGGAAAATTTTGATAATTGTAAGATACTGTCATAATTCAAGCTCCGCCTCCAGTTGAACCCGGTGCTTATCCTGGGGCAGCTTTCTCGAAACCACAAGGAATGATAAGAAGAATAAAATCCCTTTGATGATGCTTGAAATGGAAAAAGCCCACCAGATTCCGTCAAGCCCAAGGGCTGTGCTGCTTAAAATCATGGCAAGAGGTATCCTGGCGGAAGTAAATACAACGCTTATGACCGAGCAGAGAAGGGTCCTGCCAAGACCGGAAAGAGCTCCTACTGTTGTCAGTTCAATACACATGAACATCTGGCAAACGCCCAGGATCACAAGATAGCGCACTCCCATGGGAATTACTTCCGGCTCGTGGATGAATAATCCAAATATCTGCTCCGGAAAGGAGACAAGAAGAACGGAGCAGAACAATCCCCAGATAAACATGACTCCGATTGCGGTAAAATAGCCTTTTTTCACTCTTCCATACTGTCCTGCTCCATAGTTTTGCCCTACAAAGGAATTAATAGCTGCTCCAAATCCATCTGCTGTCATCCATGATATGGATTCGATCTGGCCGCCCACTCGCAGCACTGCCACAGCAATATCTCCAAAGCCGGTCACAAACCGGGTCAAAATCATGGAAATGCTGGTATAGATAAGGTTCTGAACGGAAGCAGGAAAGCCGATCCGGATCATGGCTTTCATATAATCCCAGGGAACCTTATGTAACACCTTCACCTTATCAAACACCACCTGGTCTTTTCGAATAGCCAGTAGGAATACCGCAGTAACAACCGCCTGTGCCATGACCGTAGCAATGGCCGCCCCCGCAACTCCTGTGCCTTTAATCGGACCTACTCCAAAAATCAGGACAGGATCCAGTATCATATTCAAAACCAGGCCGATAAAATTCGCTAGCAGCGGTGTTTTACTATCCCCCATCGCTGTCATGATCCCGGTAATAATCGTATTCAAATAAGAAAATATAATCAAACCACAGGTGATCTTTAAATAAACCTGGGCATTATAGGCAACGGATGCATCGTTCAGCCCGAAAAATCCAATCAAAGGCTTTGCCCCGAAAAACGTCACTACCCCATACAGCAGCGCAAATAAAAAGCCCCATCTGAAGCGAGCCGGAAGCATAGATTGCCGCTTCCTTTCTGTCTCCCTTTCCAAGAGCATGAGCTACCTTTACCTGGCCTCCCATTTTTGCCAGAGCAACAACTCCCTGGGAGAGCCATACATACATGCCCCCTGCACCAACCGCCGCAACAGCCGGAGAGCCGACAAACCCGATCCAGGCCATATCGGTCAGATTATAAGCCATCTGAACCAGGGCCGTGACCATGATAGGAAGGGCCAGACCGGTCAGCGATGTAAATATATGTCCTTTTAATAAATCAATTTTTTTATTCATAAACTATGTCACGACCTTTCAAAAGGGCCGCCAGTGAACTGGCAGCCCTTTATTTCTGCAAGCAATGAGTCAGGCACAGGAATGCTTGCATTCCTGCATCCGGCGATTGCTTTAAATGTCAGATATCTGACTATCAGGATTATTCCTTTGAAGAAAGGTATTCATCAATCCCTCTTGCTCCAGCCCGTCCGGCTTCCATAGCCAGAATAACGGTTGCAGCTCCTGTTACCGCATCCCCTCCGGCATAAACGCCTTCCTTGCTGGTCTTTCCTGTAGATTCCTCAGCAATGATACATTTACGCTTATTGATATCCAGTCCATTGGTTGTATTGGATATGAGCGGGTTCGGTGAAGTACCGAGAGACATAATCACGGTGTCCACATCAATGACGAATTCAGATCCCTCTATCTCCACAGGTCTTCTTCTGCCGGAAGCATCCGGCTCTCCAAGCTCCATCTTAATGCATTTCATTCCATTTACCCAGCCTTTTTCATCGGTGAGGATTTCAATCGGGTTGGATAAAAGGTTAAAAATGATTCCTTCTTCTTTTGCATGGTGAACTTCTTCTGCTCTTGCAGGAAGCTCCGCCTCACTTCTTCTATATACAACGTGTACCTCTGCGCCGAGACGAAGGGCTGTCCTGGCTGCATCCATGGCAACGTTTCCGCCGCCTACCACTGCAACCTTCTTGCTTGCCAGGATAGGGGTATCATAATCACTGCGGAATGCTTTCATCAGGTTGCTTCTGGTTAAATATTCGTTTGCAGAGAATACGCCGTTTGCGTTCTCTCCCGGAATTCCCATAAACATAGGAAGACCTGCTCCAGAACCGATGAATATGGCCTGAAATCCTTCTTCATCCAAAAGCTCGTCAATGGTCACGGACTTACCGATGATTACATTGGTTTCAATCTTAACGCCAAGCTTTCTTACGTTGTCAATCTCCGGCTGAACCACACCTTCCTTTGGAAGACGGAATTCCGGAATGCCGTAAGTCAATACGCCGCCCGGCTCATGAAGAGCTTCGAAAATAGTAACTTCATAGCCCATTTTAGCCAGATCACCGGCACAGGTTAATCCGGAAGGACCGGATCCGATAACGGCTACCTTCTTGCCATTGGTCTTTTCCGGGGCAGTCGGTACGAAACCATGCTCTCTGGAATAGTCCGCCACAAAACGCTCCAGCTTTCCGATAGAAATCGGTTCTCCCTTGATTCCGCGGATACACTGGCCTTCGCACTGGCTCTCCTGAGGACATACCCGGCCACAGACAGCAGGAAGTGCAGAGGACTGAGCTATAATCTTTGCTGCTTCCTCGTGATTACCGTTTTCCACTTCTTTAATAAATCCGGGAATATTAATGGATACCGGGCAGCCTGCTACGCATTTGGGATTTTTACAATTAATGCAGCGGCTGGCTTCCTCTTTTGCCTCTTCCTCATTATATCCAAGACAAACCTCTTCGAAGTTCGTCGCTCTTACCTTTGGGTCTTGTTCTCTTACTGGTACTTTCTTTAATACATCCATTACTCGTTACCTCCACACAGTCCGCAGCCGCCGTGATGAGTATCGCCCTCACGTTCTTTTAAAACCGCACGCCCTTCTTCTGACTTATACATCATCTGGCGCTTCATTGCCTCTTCAAAATTAACCAGATGACCGTCAAACTCCGGTCCATCTACGCAGGCAAATTTCACTTCATCGCCAACCGTAACACGGCAGGCACCGCACATGCCGGTTCCGTCTACCATGACCGGGTTTAAGCTGACAACGGTAGGAATACCAAGCTCCTTGGTTACAAGGCAGGCAAACTTCATCATGATCATCGGTCCGATGGCTACACACACATCGTATTTCTTGCCCTGGTTTAAAACCAGGTCTTTGATTACCTCAGTTACCAGGCCCTTTCTTTCATAAGAGCCGTCATCCGTGGTTATATATAAATTTCCGGCCTGTTCTCTCATGGCATCTTCCAGAATCAATAAGTCCTTGGTCTTTGCCCCTACGATAACATCCACGTCAATGCCGTGCTCCTTCATCCATCTTACCTGTGGATAAACGGGAGCCGTTCCCACACCGCCTGCCACAAATAAAAATTTCTTTTTCTTCAGTTCCTCTATATCTTCGTGTACAAATTCAGAAGCATTGCCCAAAGGACCTACCACATCAGCAAAGCTGTCACCAGTCTTTAATACAGCCATTTTTTCCGTGCTTGCGCCTACGGTCTGGAACACAATGGTAATGCTTCCCTTCTCACGATCATAATTACAAATGGTCAGGGGGATTCTCTCTCCTCTGTCATCCATCTTAACAATAACAAACTCTCCAGGCTGGCAGGCTTTGGCAATCCGAGGTGCTTCCACATCCATCAGATAGATCTTGTCAGCTAACATCTCTGCTTTTAAAATCTTATACATCTTCATCCTCCTAATGTCTTCGTGAATAAACCTGTACACCTTTCCTGATAGCCTTCCCCAACGATCAGGCGAAATAGTACTCGTATCATATTACCATTTTTAAAGGGCACTGACAACATTTATTAAAAAAATATCAATAAAATTTTATGAAAACAGGCATTTTTTGCTCATTTTCTGCCAAATTTTGTATGACGAATCTACATGCTATTAACTTTTCCTTTGATACATGCGGAACGTATAGCATAAATCAAAATAAGTCTGTTCATCACTTTCTGCCGCCATTTCCCATGTCGGATCCTGGTCTAAATTGGGGAAATGTGTATCGGCACTGTATAGATAGTCAATATAAGTCACATGGGCCGTGTCGCAATATGGGAAAAACTGCTCGTAAATGCTTTGTCCGCCTATAACAAAACAATCCTCCTCCGGATAATTGCTAAGCTCTTTAAGAACCTCTGGAAGGCTGTGGCAGACAATCGCTCCCTTTACTTTATAATCCGGGTTCCTGGTCAATACAATGTTGGTTCTGCCATAGAGCGGCTGCTTTCCTGGAAGGCTCTCTAGTGTCTTTCGTCCCATGACGATCACCTTTCCCATGGTTTCCTCCCGAAACAGCTTCTTATCTTCTGGGATGGAAACAAGAAGCTGGCCCTGATTGCCGATGGACCAGTTTTTATCCACTGCAACAATGATATTCATAGGTCAACCCCTCCTTTTCCTTTATTCTTCTCCGATGATCAGTTCTTTTGCATAAGGAAGTGTTTCGATCCACCGGCATAAGGCATGCCATTCTTCCAGCTTGTGACTGCGCCTTGCAAAATATATGTTGATCAGGGTTTCATAATTTAACGTGCATGTCCTCATCTGGTTATAGCTGGATGGAAGGAGCTGGATCAGATCATACCAGTCTTCTTTCTTCTTATTCTCTATGTAGCGGAGACGGATCTTTTCCATTTCAGCAACCACAGTTTCCATAAAAGCCAGAGTACCTTCTGTCATATGATCATGGCTGAAGTCTTCCAGTTCAAAGGGCTTGCTGTGGATCTTATGCATGGTGCTGGTGGAATTGGCTACAGTAGACACTTTGTAGGTATCGTATTCTTTCCACCAATAAATCGGCGCCGTAATGTCCACAGATACCAGGATCTGCCGGATGTATTTGCGGTGGTCGCTTCCTGCTTTTCTCAACCGCTTTGCAAGGCCAAGATCATTTGGTCCTAGGATGTATTCTCCATCCTCATTATATCCGCTGTCCATCCGGTCCCAGCTATTCATGGGATTTCTTGCACCTCGAATGGCATTTTCTATGTTCATAACACTGGTTCTTTCGCAGTTTAACATGGTATCATCCTTTCTGTATGTTAATCCTTGTTTCATGGCTCTATTTATTATAGAGCAAAATACCCGTTTCATCCATTGATTTATTTCTCAAAAAGCCTTATGTTATACAATTTCTTTTGAGCCGTATATATAGATCTGTCTCCATTAAATAGATATGCAATGCTGCAGACCACAAAAAAATATGGCATATAAGAATAACCGAAAACCTCGGCTCCTATAAAAACAGGTGCTAAAAGAGTATTTGTGGCACTGCCAAAAACCGCCGCATATCCCATTGCGGCAACAAATTCAAGCGGCAATCCCAAAATTCCTGCAACAGCAGCTCCAAGGCTCGTCCCTATTGCAAACAGAGGAGTAACTTCTCCTCCCTGAAACCCTGCTGCAATCGTAATAATGGTCAGAACAAGCTTTAAAATCCAGTCCCAGCCGTAGATACGGCCTCCATGGAAACCGGCTGAAATCAAATTAGTTCCCAAACCGGAATATCTTCCCATTCCCAATAGAATAAACAATATTACCAGAAAGATACTTACTATAGCTATTTTCTTCACCGGATCATGAAACGTTCTCCTAAACCTGCTTTTCATCGAAACCAGGCCATAAGCAAACAGTGACCCTACCAGTCCAAACAAGACTCCCATCACCAGTAATTTCACGATAAATGATACGTCTATCTGAATGATTGTATTTAAGGCATAATGAAAATTTTCCAATCCCAGAGTTCTTGAGACCGCACTGGCGGTAAAGGAGGCGGCAATGGCTGGAAACAGGGCAGAATACTCCAGGGTTCCTGCTGTTAAAACCTCTAATGCAAAAAAACAGGCAGCTACAGGAGTTCCAAATAAGCCGGAAAAACCAGCTGCCATACCTGTTACCAAAAAGATTTTAGAGTTGTTCTTCACCTTTATTTTAAGGCCGACCCAGTGTGAAAAGGTGGCACCTATCTGAACGGCAACTCCTTCTCTTCCGGCGCTTCCCCCAAATAAATGGGTAATCCAGGTGCTTAAAACCGTTAGCGGGATCAGTCTCAATGGAATCCGGTCTTCTTCTCCATGACCCACCTGAAAAATTAGTCCCATTCCCTTAACACACGTTCCCTCATCCCAATGATACAGCCAGACTGACAAGGCTCCTGCGGCAGGAAGAAAAATGATCAGGGGGATAAAATATTCTTCTCGTAATTCTGTTACATAAAGTAAAATTCTTCCAAATCCCATATCCAGTATTCCCACTGCTGCGCCGATCACCACTCCGCAAATTCCTAAGATCATCAATTCCCTGTACTTTTTTAGCTCTTTCTCAAACATCAAACAATTCCTTCCTTCGACCACCTCTAAAAGGTCCGGTCATTTATATTCTTACATTTTTAAAGGCGATCAATTCCCGTCAATTAAAAAAGCTGATTTCTTCTGCATATTCAGTCAAAATATACAGAAGCCATCAGCAAATTGCGGTTTTGATAATTCTATCATGGGAGAGCTTCATTCCCTTTTCTCAATTATTATACAGGTTTCTTCTCTGTTGTCAAGTTTTTATCTCATATAAATAGTGTTGGATAATCTCCTGTTTTTCTGTTATACACCATCAGGAAGGACATCGAAGTCCCACAAAATCCTGCTTCCTTTTTCTGTTTTTTTTACCAGGAGCTTCTTACCGATCTGTTCCTTTAATTCCGTTACATGGGAAACAATGCCGATCAGCCTGTGGCCCCCGGCAAGCTCCTGAAGAATACGGACCGCCTTAAGCCTGGATTCCTCATCAAGAGAACCAAAGCCTTCGTCAATGAACAAAGCATCCATACTCACATTTCCGGCCGTACGCTGGATAATGTCCGTCATTCCAAGTGCCATGGCAAGAGCCGCCATAAAGGATTCACCGCCGGAAAGGGTTTTAACATCCCGAACCTTATCTGTTGCCATACTGTATACATCTAAATCCAGACCAACCTCTCCTTGTTTTCCAAGGGTCTCCAAATCCCTGCACTGGAGCAGGAACTGACCGTCTGTCATAACGTCAAGCCGTTTGTTAGCCGCATAGATCATCTGGTTAAAGTACTGCCTCTGAACATAGGTCTGGAAATCCAGGCTGACAGAGCCTGCCATTTTTCCATTGGCCGTCTGAAAAAGGGTGTGATACAGACGGTATTTCTCTTCCAGCTGCTCTCTCTCCTTCCACAGCTGCCCCAGATTTTCAGCAGCCTGAAGAGCCCTGCTGCCAATGGCCGTGACTTTTGCCTCCCTGGCCTGCAGCTGCTTCTGTCCCTCCTTAAGCGCTTCCGCCTGTCCTTTCCATTGCTCCGTTTCTATCCTTTCGCGCCCTTTAGTCTGTTCCTTAAACTGGTCATAAACAGTGCGGGCCTTCAACAGCTCTTTTTCATAATTTCCTATTTCCTGCTCCCACTGCTTTACGGTTTCCGGCGCCTGCTTTGCCCTGTGGTAATCCTCTTCTCCTAAAAAGTCCAGTTCCATCAAAACAGAACGGAAAGCGGCATCTGCCTGCTCAAGTGCAAGTCTTCGCGTATCTTTGTTTTCCTCTTCCGAAGCCAGACGGCCTTTTCCTTCCTTTTCTTTCACTAAAATATACTGGAAACGTTTATCCGACTGCTCCTCTGCTCTTAAAAGATCTTCTTTCCTTCTTTTGAAGCCCGCCAGCTTCCCCATGGCTTCCTCTTCCTCAGGGTATGGCAAAAGCTTCTTCACGTGATCCGCTTCTGCGACAGCAGCGGCCCTATCCAGCTGCTTCTGCTGCCAGTTCTTTATGGTCTCTTCTTTTTTAAGTTCCAGCTCCTCAAGTCGTCCCCGGTCCGCTTTTCGTTCTTCCAGAAGCTTCTTAAGAAGGCGGTCCGAATCCAATGCTTTCTGCTCGTCTTTTTCCACTTCCCGCAAAAGCATACCGACCCGTTCCCTCTCATCATTCAGACGGACGTGAAGCTGGTCCTGAGGGAAGGAAGTCCCAAACCATTTTTCTTCCTCTCCCTCCAGCAGCTCCTTTAAGTGACGGCAGACCTCTAACGCCCTGACAGCAGTCTGAACGGCCTGTGAACGTCGTTCTTCTGCCTGATTTCTGGCTATCTTTGCCTGCTCTACCTCTTCCTGGGTGACAGCACCCTCTATCAGTTCTGCCTTCAAAGGATGGTGGACGGAACCACAAACAGGGCAGGGGGTTCCATCTGCCAGCTCCTTAGCCATAATTCCAGCCTGCAATGCCAGAAACTCCCGAAACCTGTCATTATAATGCGCTTCCGCCTGATCGTAATCTTTCTGAGCGTGTCTAACCGCTTCCTGGTATTCTTTCAGTTTTAAGTCTGCCGCCTCTCCTGCCTTAGCTGCTTTCGCAAGATCTTCCATGGCCTGCTTCCGCTCCAGGATCACAGTTTTTCTCTGTCTTATATCCGGCAGACTCCGTGCCCCTTCTTCCAGATTTTCCTGCCTTGCTTCGTTTGCAGCCAGACGTTCCTTTAACCGGAGCAGCTCGGCCTCAATTTTATGGAAGTATTGTAAAGCCTCTTCTTCCGCTCTTTTCTTATCAAGGGATGCCATCTCCATGGTCTTCCAGCGGCCATAGAGCGGCATAACCTCATTAAGCCGTTCAATGAAAACTGACAGCTTTGGTACTTCTTCCTGGGAGGCTTCCCTGCTTTCCTTTGCCTCCTTTTCCGCAGAAGCAAGGGCAAGAGATGTTTCCTCCAATTCTTTTTTAAGCTGTTCAGCTCTCTTTATGGCTGATTCATATTCCAATTTTTTATCTAAGAACTGGTTCTCCGAGCCTTTCGCCTTTTCCGCCCGGACGGCTTCTTTTAGCTGCTCTTCTATTTCAAGCCATTGTTCCTTCTGGCCTTCCAGAATATCCAGCCTGGCCTTTGCCTGCATAAGGCCGTCAAAGAGGCGGTTCACTTCCAGGGCCCGGCTTAACTGCCCTTCCACTTCTGAAAGAAGCTTTCCCCTGTGGTCCCGTTCTTCACAAAGCTCCTGTTCTTTTTCCTTTATCTCTGCTAGAATGGAGCCTAAAAGATCTTGGATCTCCTCTGTCCTCGTTTCCTTAAAATCCAAAAGCTCCCGCCATGGTTCCTGATACGTGCTTTCATCCAAAAGCACCACATTTTCCAGTTCATGGAAACATAGCCTGCGGTTGTTCTCCAGGCTGTCATAATAAAGATTATTCTGTTCCTTTAATTTCAACTGAATGCGGCTATAAATCCCGGTATTAAAGATCCTGGAAAATATCTCTTTCCGTTCTCTGGAAGATGCATGAAGAAGTCTTAAATAATCTCCCTGGGCAATCATGGCGATTTGCGAGAACTGGTTTAAATCTACGCCTACAATTTCCTGGATCTTCTGATTAATGTCCCTAAGGTTGCCAACATATTCCGATCCATCAGGCAAGAGAAGGGAGGCCTTTGCCGGAACAGGAACAGCAGAATACTCTCCATTTTTATTCCTTCTTTTGCTGATCCTTGTATAGGAAGGGCTTCTTGTAATTTCATACCTCTCCCCCCCTTCAGAAAATTTCAGGGTAACATAAGTTTCCTGGTCTTCTGCCGCATACTGACTGCGCATCATGGAAGGCTCCCGCTTCTGTCCGCTGGTCTCCCCGAAGAGGGCAAATGATACAGCATCGAAAATGGTGGTCTTGCCTGCTCCCGTATCTCCTGTTATAAGGAAAATGCCGTGGCCGATTTTATCAAAATCCACGGTTTCCTTTCCTCCATAGGAACCAAAAGCGGACATGGTCAACTGCAGTGGCTTCATAATCCCTCTTCCTCCTTTGCTTCCTGTACGATCCGCTCCATGGCCTGTTCTTCTTCCATTGTCATCTCTTCCCCTCTTACCGCTTTGAAAAACTGCCGGAAAGCCTCCAAAGGTTTAAGAACCGGCACGGTCTCCCCCTCTTCCAGACGCTTATGCCTGGTGCGCTCATTGTCCACCCGAAGCTCAAGCATATGATCGAACACCTCTTCTAAGCGTTCCCTGACCCGGTAAGGCTCCTCTTCATCGGTGAGCGTGACGCTGACAAAATCATGACGGTTTTCCTCTGTGGCTCTTTTAAGAATTTCAGACAAGGTACCTCTTTCCCGCCTCACATCCTGGATTCCATTGAGCGGAAGAAATTCAAGTTCCGGTTCGTCTCCCTTTTTTCCTATATTCACTACGGTAACTGATTTTTTATGGTTTTCTTCGCTGACGGAATATTTATATGGGGTACCGCAGTATCGAACAGAAGCCTTGCCCACCTTTTGGGAACCATGGATATGTCCCAGAGCTATGTAGTCAAAATCAGAAAGAACAGAAGCATCTACCCGGTCCAATCCGCCCGCCATGATAACCGCCTGCTCTGACTCGCATGTTTCCGGGTCTTTGCTGCCCGCTGTGTAAAATTGATGGGATAAAAGGATGTTTCGTTCCCCGGCGTCAATGGTTTCCCTCTCCAGAACAGCTCTTATGGCACTTTCGTATCCATCCGGCTGGTTGTCCGGGAAAAGCTGCCTGACATACCCAGGTTTTAAAAAGGGCAAAAGGTAGAAATTCACCGGACCATTTTCATCCCGTAATACCACCTTTTTTAAGTACTCCTCCTGATTTCTGGGCGGAAACACGGATAAATGAATGCGATGCCGTTCCAGAAAGGCTGAGGCATAGGACAGACGTTCCGGTGAATCATGATTTCCTGCGATGATCAGGACCGTAATTTCAGGCTTTATCCCGGAAAGGGCTTCCAGGAAATTGCCAAACATGGTATAGGCCTCCCCGGAAGGAGCCGTTTTATCATAAATATCGCCGCAGATCAGGATAACATCCGGATGCCGGGACGCCGCATAATCCACAATCTGATTTAGGACCGCTTCCTGATTTTCTTTTAAACTATAGCCGTTTAACTGCTTTCCGATATGCAGATCCGACAGATGAAAAATCTTCATATTTCCTCTTTCCTGCCCGTGCTTTTTGCATAAGGTATACCCACAGGGTGTTTCCTCCCAGGCATTATTTTCTTAAATATTTACCAGATGTTCCTTTTCATCCAGCTCTGCCAGCACAGGGAACTCGGAAACTATGACTGGAAAATCGTTAAAAACCTTTCCCCATATTTTTCGAACTTAAATTCCCCGACTCCGGACACTGATAACATCTCTTCCTTTGTCTTTGGTTTCATCACTGACATATGTACCAGGGTTTTGTCGGAAAATACGATATAAGGCGGTACTTTTTCCTCTTTGGCAATTTCCATCCGCAGCGCTCTTAGTGAATCAAATAAAGCTGCCTCCCCTTCTGTTAATTCCAAGGCAGATGCACTTGATTTCTTTATCTTCTTTCCGCTCTTAACCTTTTCCACAGGCTCCTGTTCCTTCGCCATCTTCATGATCACAGATTCACTATCTTCCAGTACCGCCTTAGATCTCTCTGTCAGCTTTACAATGGTGTATTCATCATTGGTTATTGCCAGCCAATCGTTTAAGAATAAATGGTTCATCACCTGTCGCAGCTTATAGGCAGGAACCTTTGCCAGACTTCCATAATGAGGGTTCTCATTCATCCGGTAGTTCCTGATCTTAGCCGTATTGGCTCCATGAACCGTATCGATAATGACTGCTGTTCCATACCTCTGCCTGCTTGCCTTTACGCATCCTACTAATTCTTTTGCAATATCCGTCACATCCACAGTTTCAAACTGGCTTAAGCAGTTGGAACAGTTGCCGCAGTAATTCTCCCCATACTCCCCAAAGTACCGCAGGATGTAGTCCCTGAGACATTCGTTGGTAAAGGAGTAAAAGGTCATCTTCTTAAGCCGTTCGCGGTCCCGTTCCATAACCATCTGGCGGGTAAGGGAATCCAGCTCCTGATTATCCTGGTTGTTGTCAATAAACATCTGATTGGTTACGACATCCTGACCACTGTATAACAGGATACATTCCCCCGGCTCCCCATCTCTGGAGCACCTGCCCACTTCCTGATAGTAAGATTCCAGGTTCTTCGGCATATTGTAATGGATAACAAACCGTACATTGGATTTATCGATGCCCATACCAAAGGCATTGGTCGCCACCATGATCTGGCTTCTATCGTAGATAAAATCATCTTGATTCTTCCGCCGCTCCTCATCGCTTAACCCTGCATGATACCTGGTTGCCGAAAATCCCTCTTGATTCAGCCGGTCGCATACCTCCTCCACTAACTTTCTGGTAAGACAGTAAATAATCCCGCACTGATCCGGGTGGCATTCCACGTAGTTCTTTAATGTAGCATACTTATCCTTAGGAGACTGAACGCCCAGATAGAGATTCGGTCTGTCATACCCCGTAGACACCACGGCTGGCTCCCTGAGCATAAGAATATCAATCACATCTTCACGGACCTCTTTGGTAGCAGTGGCCGTAAACGCACTGATGACCGGACGCTTTGGAAGCTTATCAATAAAATCCACAATTTTTAAATAGCTGGGTCTGAAGTCCTGTCCCCATTGGGATACACAGTGAGCCTCATCTACCGCTACCATGGAAATATTTGTGTTTAATGCAAAATCCAGAAATTCATCCGTTACAAGACGTTCCGGTGCTACATAAATAATGGGATATCGCCCTTCCCGTGCATAGGCCAGGGCCTTATAATACTGACTTGCAGTCAAAGAACTGTTAAGATATGCGGCATGAATGCCTGCTTGATTGAGAGTTGTTACCTGGTCCTTCATGAGGGAGATCAGGGGAGAAATAACCAGTGTGATTCCTTCCATCATAAGAGCTGGTATCTGGAAACACAAGGATTTTCCGGAACCGGTGGGCATGATTCCGAGGGCGTCTCTTCCGGACAAAATGCTGTCGATAAGAATTTCCTGCCCCTCCCGGAAACTGTCGTAGCCGAAATAGTGCTTTAATGCTTGAAATTTATCCATATAACTTTGTTTCTGCTCCTTATCATTTGTTTTTTCCATTATACCATTTAACCTTCAAATATTCCACCGGTATTCTTTCATAATGTTGTCGATTTAGGAGCCTCCATATTTGAATTTGGATCTATCTTCCGTAATTGTGAAATAAAGCTGGCTTTTCCCAAATGATCATACTATAATAACTAATGCATTTGATTCCATTATAAATTTTATCTCACAACATAGGAGAATAACTTTGAAGACGAATATTGGACTGTACCTGGCTCTTCTTTTCGGCGTCTTTTCCCTTTCCACTTCCGCTATTTTTGTGCGCCTGGCAAACGCCCCCTCCGCCATAACGGCTTTTTTCCGGTTATTTTTTGCTGCTTTGCTCCTTTTACCATTTTTATTGACCAGCAAGGAAAACAAGCGTCAACTGCTGTCCCTGTCGAAAAAGCAATGGACACTGGGGATTTTGTCAGGACTGCTTTTATCCGCCCATTATATGCTGTGGTTTGAATCATTAAGACATACGTCGGTGGCAAGCTCCACCGTAATTGTAACACTGCAGCCCCTATTCTCTATTGCCATCGGATTTATTTTTTTAAAGGAGCGATTCCATAAGTTGGCCATCGGAGGCTGCCTGATCGCCATCGCCGGCTGCTTTCTGATCGGATGGGGAGATTTTCAAATAAGCTCCCAGGCCCTGTTTGGGGATCTGCTGGCATTCCTGGCGGCAGGATTTATCAGTATCTACTTTTTTATCGGCCAGGCAATTAGAAAGGAATTATCCGCGGTTCCTTACTCCGTCATAAGTTATTTAAGCAGTTCCGTTTTCCTGGGATGCTGCGCCATAATGGAACGCAGCTCATTTTCCGGCTATCCTGCAGCCACATGGATGGCCTTTGGGGGATTAGCTCTCATATCAACTGTATTTGGTCAGTTTATATTTAATTGGCTGTTAAAGTGGATTCCTGCAACCGTCATATCCATGAGCATTTTAGGTGAAACCATTGGTACATGTATTCTTGCTTATTTTATTTTAAATGAAGCTATCTCCTTTCAGCAAGGGGTGGGAATCACTACGATTCTAATAGGGCTGGTACTGTTTTTCCTCAGCCCGCCCATGCAGAGAGACAGGTAATAGCTTCTTCCATTTTCTGATTTTACTTCTAAATGACTGAAAAGGCGCTACCGTATTGATGTGGAGCCATTTCCAGACCGGCCAATTGGAGGGAGTGGAAGCCGCCCACCTCCTCCCTCCGGGCTGAAAAAGCTCAGCATCTGTATAACTTTCTGTCATATTCATAATCTTTTGAACCGCTTCGTTAAACATGGTACATAATTCCTGTAAACTGCATGTTTCGTATTGCCTGTAAAAGCTCTCATACAAGCCCCCCAGGTTATTCCATTTATAATCAGGATGAGGAGTGATAACTGTATTACCCTGCTGCTCCTGCTCTTCCCAGCAAAGAAGGAGGTTCATCCACCCTAATTGATATGCCACCATCTGCGCAGGTGTTCTGTCTACACCGTCCATTGGCTTATCCTTGTCAGATTCCCGGATGTGGGAAAATTCTTCAATGAATAGATCCGCCCGTTTTGATATTTCATCTATCAATTCCTGTTTATCTTTATATTCAATCATGTGACACTTCCTTTCTTATTCCTATCTTCTATTGCATGATACAAAAAACAGATTTTCTCATAGATGCATTATACTCCCATCCTGACGAGTCAGCAATGAATGGTTTGCTGTTGCAATTATTTATTCAGACTATTATAATTATATGAATCAGTTATGGAAAGGATGAAACATATGTACGCCCGGAAACCATGATCGACGGTACATGTGAAAATAAAAAGCCTGTTAACAGGCGTACATCGCAAGGAGGCGGTAAAAATGGCAGAAAATACTCGGGATGAGCAACGCAGTTATGTTCTTACCATCATTCTTTTTATAGCAGCGGCTACGGGTATCTGCTGGCTGTTCCGCTTTCTTCGCTTTCCTGAAACAAATATTGTTGTTGTTTATATTTTGTCCGTATTGCTGACGGCACGGTTTACAAGAGGATATGCTTATGGCATTGCTGCCACAGTCATTGCGACTTGTATGTTCAATTATTTTTTCACCGAACCGTATTTTACACTTTCAGTTAATGACCCAACCTATTTTGTCACCTTTGGAATCATGACCGTTACTTCCATTATCACAAGTGCCTTGACTACTAAAGTAAAGCAAAATGCATTGGAGGCACGGGAAAAAGAGGCGGAAGCCAGTGCCCTGTACCAGCTTACAAGCCATTTATCCGATGCGGCAGACATTTCCGACATCGCAGCGATCACCGTTAAAACCATCAGCGATATTTTGAACTGCCGTGCCGCCTGCCTTTGCTTTGATGAAAACGGCCAACCGGAACAGAGCTTTATCCAACAGAAAAACTCAAATGAACAGCTTCGCCGGAACGTGGATGACAAGGAAGCCCTCCTCCTCCGCATGGAAAACTTAAGGACAGCTTATGATGTAGGAGCAGAATTTTATGACTGGCCCATTTACGGCCGAGAGACGATGCTTGGCATATTACGGATTCCCAATGAAGCAGCGGAACAAATGAGTGATGCCCAGCTGCGTCTGCTCCGTTCCATGTTGGAAAGCGCCGCACTTGCTATGGACAGTTTCAGAAGCGCTCAGGAACGGATCAAATCCAGAGAAGAAATCGCTCAGGAGCGCTACCGCAGCAATCTGCTCCGCGCCATTTCCCACGACCTGCGCACCCCTCTTTCCGGTATTATGGGAACAAGTGAAATGCTTATGGGTATGACGGACCCGAAAGATAGCCGTTATGCTTTAGCAGAAGGCATTTACAAAGATGCCGACTGGCTCCACTCACTTGTGGAAAATATATTAGGCCTGACCCGTCTGCAGGATAGCAGACTTGTACTGAACAAGCAGATGGAAGCGGTTGAAGAAGTGATCGGCGTTGCGGTGATGGCCATTGGAAAACGGGCGCCAGAACGTGAAATCATGGTGCATATCCCAGATACCGTGATGCTGGTTCCTATGGATGCAAAGCTGATAGACCAGGTTCTTGTAAATCTTTTGGATAACGCCATAAAGCACACGCCGCCGGCAGGGGAAATCTCCATAACTGTAAGAGAAAATATAGAAGAAGGAGTTGCTGTGTTTACGGTCGCCGACCGGGGTACAGGAATTGCTTCAGTAGATATATCCCATATTTTTCAAATGTTTTATACGACTCATGGTAAAGAGGCGGATTCACAGAGAGGCGTAGGCTTAGGACTTGCAATATGCGAATCCATAATTAAGGCTCACGTCGGGACTATATCTGCTAAAAACAGAAAGAATGGCGGTGCGGAGTTTACCTTTACCCTGCCATTGGAGGCTGAGAATCATGACTAGTAAAAATGAAACAATCCTGGTTGTTGAGGATGATACCCAAATACGAAATTTTATCTGCTATGCCCTAAAGCAGGAAGGCTTTCCTTATACTACGGCAAGTACGGCACAAAACGCCCTTTCCATTCTTGTCTCTAACCAGATCGACTTAATGCTCCTTGATCTTGGTCTGCCAGATTTTGACGGTATGGAGGTCATTAAAAAGGTACGGGAATGGTCAGAAATGCCTATCATCGTTGTATCAGCCCGGGATCAGGATAAGGAAAAGGCGGCAGCTTTAGACAGCGGCGCAGACGATTATCTGACAAAACCATTTTCTGCGACAGAGCTGATGGCCCGGATCCGGGTTGCATTACGCCATTTATACAAAATCGGTGTAACTAAGGCACAGACAGTTCTTTCCGTGGGAGGCCTTTCCATTGACTTAGAAAAACGTATTGTGTCCCTGGATGGTGCCCAACTCCATGTCACCCCTCTTGAATATCATTTGCTGACACTGTTTTTAAAGAATCCAGGTAAGGTGCTGACTACCCAGTACATTTTAAAAGAAATCTACGGCGTGGGGTACGGAACTGATACTCAGGCTCTTCGGGCACTCATGGCCGGACTTCGTCGAAAGATCGAACCGACTCCGGCGAAACCAAGATACATTCTTACTGAGATAGGAGTTGGCTACCGGCTTGTAGATGAATAAAAAAGATAAAAAGACCGTCCCGGTTTCCGAGATGGTCTTTTTATTTTGCAGATTATTAATTTTTCTCACAGCATTCTCACAGGACGCCCCAGCCTCTCACACCACGGTCACGGAATCCACGATATGATAATCATGCAAAGAGGAAAGAGGCATCAAAGGAGGCTTGATCATGAAAGAGCTGGCAATATCTGAAAGCAAAAAAGAGCTGAACGCGCTTTGTACTTCTGTCCGAAGGCTTGCACTCGCAGGAGAATACAGGGAATGTGAGCGTCTTATATCTGACGCAATGGGAAAATACCCTCATGCAGCAGAGCCGCATAATCTGTTTGGTGTAATTCTTGAAAAAGAGGATGATCATATAGCGGCTATGAAACACTTCCGCGCTGCCTGGGCATTGAACCCTTCCTATTTGCCGGCACGGCAAAATCTGGAAAGCTTCGGAACATTCTTTTCCCAGGGCCGGACTGCTTATGACGAAAGCGATTGTCCGGAAGAACATCCGGTTGATTATGCAAAAGAATCTGATGCTCAGAGCATCGGATATGTGGACAGGAGGAAATGAATATGAAACTGGTTTCATCTAAGAATTTATCTGAGTATTTCATAATCGTTGGATGCGGAAGGTTAGGTGCCAACCTTGCAAATACTTTGTCAGAGGAGGGCGGAAACGTACTCATCATTGACAAAAATAAGGAAGCCTTCCGCAAGCTATCACCATCATTCGGGGGGTTATCCGTTGCCGGGGACGGTACGGATTTTGACGTGTTACAGGAAGCGCAGATCGATAAGGCAAACGTTCTTGTGGTCGTCACGAATAATGATAATGTCAATGTGATGATTGCTCAGATCGCGCGGGAAATATTTAAGGTCAACCGTGTTATTGCCCGGCTGTATGATCCTGAGCGTGAATGTGTATACCGCGAATTCGGCATTGACACCATCTGCCCTGCCATCTTGTCTGCAAAGGAGATAGATAAAATGCTCCTCAGAACAGGCAGCACGGAAAAATTGGATAAAACAGCCTGTGAGCTTAAGGAGGAAACAAAATGAAAAAGAAAGTCCTGCTTGTGGGCGGCAGAAGCAAATCAAAATCTCTCGCCCTTTCACTGATTAAGCGTGGGTATCAGGTGACCGCTATTAATGATATCTATGATGACTGCCTGAAACTGGCTGAAATCAAAAAGCTGTCCGTCATCTACGGCGACGGGTCCAAGCCATTTGTTTTAGAAGATGCAGATGCTGCAGCTTATGACATTGTAATTGCACTGACATCAAAGGATGAAGACAACCTTGTGGTATGTGAACTGTGCAAAAAACGTTTTCACATAAAAAAAACTGTTGCATTGGTGTCCGATCCGAAGAAAACTGAATTCTTCTATAAAATGGGCATTGACAGTGTGGTATGCGCCATTTCCGCCGTGACAAGCATCATCGAACAACAGGCATTTGTTGATGAAATGGCAAATATTGTCCCCATTGGAGAAGGACGGATCCAAATCGCCGAAGTACCTATTACCGGCAGTGCACCGGTAGTTGGCAAAAAAATTTGGGAGATCGATCTTCCAAAGGAAGTGATTATTGGATGCATCCTGCGGAGTAACACGGCCATGATCCCACGCGGCGATACGAGGATACTTGCCGGTGATGTGCTGGTGTTAATATCCAGCAGCGGTCAGGAAATTGCTGCGGTCAAAGGTTTGACTGGAAGGTGATACTTATGAATCGAACATTTTCCGATTGTTCAAGTTGCGGGAAACTCATGCTGCTTGTAGGAGTGCTGGTAGCCACCCCCCTGACCGTTCTGCCCTTTTATCCTGATGACATCATCTATATGCTGTCTTTCCTTATTCCTGCAGGTGGATCAATGATACTCGGGGCAATTCTCTGTTTGTTCGGAAGACAGGATGGGGATGGCGGACTTGAATGGAGATCCTCCATACAGCGCAGCAGCCTTACCGTATTATTTGCATGGTTTTGGGGTATTTTTGTAGGTGCCATTCCATTTGTTACCGGTAAACAGTTAACCATTCTACAGGCTTTGTTTGAGTCTGTAAGCGGCTGGACGACAACAGGACTTTCCGTGATGGACGTTACGGTAACACCTAAAATATTTTTGTTTCACCGGAGTTTCATGCAGTATTGCGGCGGTCTAGGGTTTGTGATGATGATGGTCATGTTCGTATCGGGGAAGCAGTCGATGAACTTGTTTACCGCGGAGGGGCACCCAGATAAGCTCATGCCAAACCTTAAAAAAACGGCGCAGACGGTATTTGCCATGTACAGCTGTCTCCTGATTGCAGGGACGGCTGCATACCGGATTGCCGGAATGGAACTGTTTGATGCCATCATGCACACCATGTGTGCACTGTCAACCGGCGGTTTTTCAACACGGCTCAACAGTATAGGAGAATATAACAGTTTTTTCATAGAGATCATCACCATTTTCCTGATGCTGGCCGGAACCACCAACTTTGCTGCATTGCTGCTGCTTGCAAAACGAAAATGGCGACAGTTCACTGGCATCAGCGAGATCCGGTTTATGTTCCTGCTTTTACTCATATTTGTGCCGCTTACAGCGATATCCCTCTCACATGGTCTTGGCATCAGCCTTGCCCAGGGCTTGCGCAAGGCCTCATTTGATATCGTATCTGCCCTTTCCACTACCGGTTATTCCACCATGAGCTACACATCATGGCCACCTGTTGCTATAGGCATACTCATTCTGATGATGCTCATCGGCGGCGGCATGGGTTCCACAGCAGGAGGATTAAAATTATCCCGGGTTTACATCATGCTAAGACTGGCTGTCCTGGAAATACGCAAAAGACTTTCTCCTACCCGCAATGTGGAAGCTCCTGTATATATAAAAGCACAGGGCAAAACACCCATTGACTCCTCCCTTGCAGCAGATACAACAGGATTTGCCGTCTGTTATATGGGATTATTCATAACAGGATCACTGCTTACTACGGTTACCGCAGGCTGTGGACTAACAGAAGGAATGTTTGAGTTCGCATCCGCGCTTGGTACCGTGGGCCTGTCAATTGGCATCACCGGACCTTTAACCGGTGCCGGTACCTTGATTGTTGAAATGTTTGGAATGGTACTTGGAAGACTTGAAATCTTTCTTGTAATCATAGGATTTTATTCCGGCGTGAACATTCTGCGTCAGAGCTTTAACAGAAAATTGTAAATTAATAGGGTTTCAGAGTTTGTTCCCGGGCTCTGAAACCCTGTTACTGTATATTTTTAAAATATTAATTGATGTTCATTTTAACCGTTCCATGGTATACTTTGAATTACTACATTTAAGGCGGTGATAAAGTGATCTTTCAGATCAGTATATTTGGATTAATTACCTGTTTTTATATTGGATATTTCATGAAACAGATACTTCTCCGGAAAAAGGGCATTCATACAAACCGGTTGGCTAAGGGCCGCAAGCCTCCTAAAACGGCTGCGATTGAAACAGCCCTGTTAACGGCTACCTACAGCATTGCAGTCATTCAGTATGCAAGTGTTTTCTTTCCCCGGTTCATACTTACTCTTAAATTTCCAGCAAGCATTCGGTGGGTTGGTATCGTGCTTACAGGAGGCGGAGTCATTTTCTTTATCCTGGCTATTACCTCCATGCGTGACAGCTGGCGGGCAGGTGTAGACGAAAGCCAAAAGACTGCCATTGTCACAAATGGAATTTACAAAATCAGTAGAAATCCCGCCTTTTTAGGCTTTGACATGCTGTACCTTGGCTCAGCACTTGCACTGCCAAACGTCATCCTTCTGGTCGCAGCGGTCATTGGCATCCTGCTGCTGCATTTACAGATTCTGGAGGAAGAAACATATTTGCCACGTGCCTTTGGGGATGAGTATTTGCAGTACAAGAGCCGAACGGCACGGTATTTTCTGTTTTTCTAACCCATTACGATCCTATCCCCTTTACAGCAATGTTCAATCCCCCACAGTTGCACGTAATAAGAATAGTGAAGATGATTATAAGAATTATGAATTATACCTTGAAATTTTCACCCGTCTCCGCTATAATAGCTCAAGGGAATGAAGTTCTCCCTGTGCTGATTATAGCCGAACCGCTTATTAAGCTGATGACTTCTGCAATAATTTCATTGCAGAAGTGTCAGCTTTTTTACATTTCTGCACAAAGGAGGATATATATGCTTTTCAGTCTTGCGATGATGGTTCTTTGCGGTATGATATTGAGCGGAACCATGCAGAAACTTAAACTCCCTGGCCTTGTGGGCATGCTTCTCACCGGCATTGTGTTAGGGCCGTATGCGCTGAATTTGATCGCGCCGGAGCTGTTGAATATTTCTGCAGATTTGAGACAAATTGCCCTGATCGTGATCCTTACAAGGGCAGGGCTCGCGCTGGATATTAAGGATTTAAAGAAGGTTGGCCGTCCGGCAATCCTTATGTGTTTCATTCCGGCAAGTTTTGAAATAGCCGCCACTACTATTTTTGCACCTATGCTCTTCCCCATTTCTCATTTGGAAGCAGCCATTATGGGAACGGTGCTCGGTGCAGTCTCCCCGGCAGTTATTGTGCCTAAAATGTTAAAGCTGATGGAGCATGGCTATGGCAGGGAAAAGAGCATTCCGCAGCTTATCATGGCCGGAGCATCCGTTGACGACATTTATGTCATTGTCCTTTTTACATCATTCATGGGGATGTACGAAGGAAGCAGTTTTGATGCCATAAGCCTTATAAAAATACCTGTGGCCATTATGACAGGCTTGTTAGTCGGTATTTTACTGGGCCTGGTTTTGGTAAAGCTGTTTCAAAAAATCCACTTGCGGGATACCGCCAAGATTTTGATTTTATTAAGCACTGCGTTTTTGCTGGTTTCTCTTGAAACCGCCATGAAAACGTATGTGCCTATGTCGGGTTTGCTGGCTGTCATGGCTTTAGGCGGTACCATCCTGAAGCAATATGATATATTAGCAAAGCGCCTGTCGGGCAAGTTCTCAAAGATCTGGGTGGCTGCGGAGTTGATGCTGTTTATATTGGTAGGTGCAACAGTGGATATCAGCTATGCGGCAAAGGCCGGATTTGCGGCTGTCGCTCTTATCTTTATTGCTCTGATGATACGGGTATGCGGTGTGTTTTTCTGCCTTGTCAAAACCCCAATAAGTGCAAAGGAGCGCCTGTTTTGTGCCATTGCCTATTTACCGAAAGCAACTGTACAGGCGGCAATCGGAGGACTTCCTTTGGCGGCTGGCGTTGCAGCCGGCAATACGATTTTGACGGTTGCGGTTTTAGCGATCCTGATCACTGCTCCAATAGGGGCGATCGGAGTGGATGCAACTTATAAAAGGCTGCTTGTAAAGAGTAACAGTCACACGAAAACCCATGCGGCCAGCAAACGGTAATGAAAAAAGTGCGGGTTGTATGAGGTGGTCTCCATTATTAGTCAATCAGAGTACCTTACAACCCAACCACATGCCTGGAATTCGAAAGGGCATGTGGTTTTTCTGTCTTCCGGGCAGGCAGAAAGCCTGCTTAATTTATGTAAGAACAGCGTTGTGATATTCCGATTACCATAGGCAATAATAGGAACTAACAAGCGTTGCAGCAATCCTTCAAAACATTTATTCTTTAGAACAGTTAACCATATCCCTAAAATTCTCAAACTGTTTTCCTATATCCGGGTTTTGGATAAAAAACTCCATCAGCACCTTTATCTCCAATATAGTCAAATCCCCCAGCATGTGTTCAACCAATTCTGCTTCTTCCAAAGGGCGCGGACTTTTAAGCATGGTAAAAAAACGTTCCAAAACATTATGACGTTCCAGCAGATAATTGCCGGTTATCTTTCCCTCATCAGTCAGCAGGATATTTTCAAGGCTATCGTATCTCAGATAACCAAGCTGGACAAGCTTGGCTACCATCTTTGACGCAGACGATGGGCGGACGTGCAGCTGACCAGAAAGTCTGTTAATGCGAGTACAGCTTTCTTCCATGCATAATCGGTACGCCATTTCAAGATAATCCTCAAGAGCAGGTGTGAGTCTGCTCTCGTTTTGTTTTTTCAGTTCATAACCCCGGACGGTACGGAACTCCTGAGGCGGAAGTTGGCTCATTAATTCATCCTCTGTTTTTTTAACTTTATATAGTGTATTCGTAACACTTTCTGCTTAGGTCTCATAAATTAGCCAAGGGAAACGTTATTTCCCTACCCTAACAGACCTGAATCATGAAATGCTTAATTTTATGTGTAAACCACTTGCGCTTTTAGATATTTAGGCATATAATATAATAAAGTTTAGGCATGCCTAAATTAAAAATACGATAACACAACAGGAGGAAATTTATGGATACTTATACTAAACAGCTCTTTCGCAGCAAAATACCTACTTTAACAGTAACCGCCCTTATCCTGCTGATTGGGGGAATTGTGAAAATATCAGCGGTATAAAAGACCTTTTACTCTTAAAAAATTACTTTGCCCACGCAGATGGCGGGGTTTATATATCTAAAACGGAGGAAGATAAAATGACACCAAACAAAGAAGATTATTTAAAAGCTATTTATAAGCTCGGCGGTATGGAAGAGCTGGTAAGCAATAAGCAGATTGCTGAAACTTTGCAGATCGCCCCCGCTTCTGTGACGGAGATGCTTGGTAAGCTGAAGCGTGAGGGGTTAATCCATTATGAGCCTTACAAAGGTTCATGCCTGACGCCTGAGGGAATTCAGGTTGCAATTTCGCTGGTGCGGGGTCACCGGCTCTGGGAGGTCTTCCTGATGCGCCATCTTGGCTACTCGTGGAGTGAGGCGCATGAAGACGCGGAACTGCTTGAGCATATCACCCCGTCACGGCTAACCGCCCGGCTGGATAAATTTCTGAATTACCCGGCCTATTGCCCCCACGGCAGCGCAATTCCCCATCCCGACGGTCAAATCGATCACGCTCCGCTGCTGACCTTGAACCTGCTTCCTATGGGTGCGGCTTCCCATATCCGGCGTGTAAAGGAAGAAAAGGAACTGTTAGACTATCTGCAGGAAAGCGGAATCACCATTGGATGCTCTGTCCGCATTATAGAAGCTGCTGCATACGAAGGGCCGCTGACCCTCGACCTGGAAGGAAGACGTGTCCAAATCAGTTATAAGGCCGCCTGTCAAATCTATGTTGACGAGACATAGGGGGTATAACATCAAATATATTTTTAGGAGGTTTCTCATGAATCAAAAAATGAAAGGCATTCTTAGTACGATCCTGAGTTTCACCTTATTGCTTACGGGCTGTTCTGCTCCGGCAGCAAACGCAGACTCATCAAAAGATAAATTAAATATAGTTGCTACCACCACCATGCTGGCTGATCTGGTTTCATCCATCGGCGGAGAACGGGTTACGGTAAACGGCCTGATGGGGCCAGGAATTGACCCGCATCTGTATCAGGCCAGTGCCGGAGATGTCTCCCTGATGCAGAAAGCGGATGTGGTAGTGTATAACGGCCTGCATCTGGAAGGAAAAATGGGGGAAATATTTGAAAGCCTGTCAAACCAGGGATCGGCAGTCATCTGTATTGAAAAGGGCTTAGACGAATCCAGGCTACTGGCATGGGAGGATGACAACTCCATCCACGATCCTCATATCTGGTTCGATGTTTCCCTATGGAAGGATGCGGCTAAAACCGTTGCAAAAGGATTAACAGACGCCGATCCCACTGGAAAGGCGGACTATGATGCAAATCTGGACGCTTACTTAAAAAAGCTTGATGAGACGGATATGTACATTCGCGGCCGGGCTGATGAGCTGCCGGAAAAACAGCGCGTTCTGGTGACCGCTCACGATGCGTTTCAATACTTTGGCAAAGCCTATGGCTTTGAGGTGCGGGGTCTGCAGGGCATCAGCACCGATGCGGAAGCAGGTACCGCCGATGTAAGTGATCTGGCCAATTTCATTGTGGAACGACAGATAAAGGCAATTTTTGTAGAATCTTCAGTGCCGCCGAAAACCATTGAAGCGCTGCAGGCCGCGGTAAAAGCGAAAGGCTTTGATGTTTCCATCGGAGGGGAGCTTTATTCCGACTCCCTGGGCGATGCCCAGTCCGGAGCCAACACTTATATCCTGACCGTTAAAGCTAATATTAACACGATTGTAGATGCCTTAAAGTGAAAGGAGGGAATCATATGGAAAGACAACAAGACTATGCTGTGGAGGTAGAGGATTTAACCGTAGCCTATGACGCTAAACCTGTCCTCTGGGATATTGACTTAAAAATCCCAAAGGGAAAACTGATGGCGGTGGTCGGTCCAAACGGAGCCGGTAAAACGACCTTAATCAAAGCTATGCTCGGACTCTTAAAGCCAGTCACCGGAGCCGTCCGGTTTCTTGACGGAAATGATGATATACGTACCTTAAAGAACCGCATCGGCTATGTACCTCAAAGCGGCAGTGTGGACTGGGATTTCCCGGCCACGGTGCAGGATGTAGTGCTGATGGGCTGTTACGGCAAGTTAGGCTGGATCCGCCGTCCCGGTAAACCGGATGTGGAGCTGGCAATACAAATGCTGGCAAAGGTAGGCATGCAGGAGTATGCTTCCCGACAGATCAGCCAGCTCTCCGGCGGCCAGCAGCAGCGGGTTTTCCTGGCCCGTGCCCTGGCACAGGAAGCAGAGGTCTACTTTATGGATGAACCCTTCAAGGGGGTAGACGCTCAGACGGAACGGGCGATCGTAGCACTGTTAAAAGAACTGAAGGAGCAGAATAAAACCGTGGTGGTCGTCCATCACGATCTGCAGACGGTACCCGATTACTTCGACTGGGTTACCCTGATTAATTTGCGGGTGGTTGCCTGCGGACCTGTGGAGGAAGTATTCCATGAAAACAATTTAAAAAAGACCTACCAAAGCTCCGGTACGTTTCTAAGGGGTGTGATGTGATGTTAAGCAGTATTATTTCGTTATTTTCCGACTATACTTTCCAGACTGTGGCTCTGGGTTCCGCCCTCTTAGGACTGATCAGCGGGGTACTCGGCAGCTTTGCAGTGCTTCGCAGGCAAAGCCTGCTGGGTGACGGGGTATCTCATTCCGCCCTCCCCGGCGTGGTGATGGCCTTTGTTCTTTCTGGCAGTAAAAATACAGAGGTTCTGCTGATGGGTGCCCTTATTTCCGGTTTGCTGGCAACACTGTTTATTGTCAGTATTGTAAGGCATACCCGCGTAAAATTTGACAGCGCGCTGGCTCTGGTGATGTCCGTATTCTTTGGATTGGGCCTGGTGCTGCTCACTTACGTACAGAAGATTCCAAACTCCAATCAGGCCGGGCTGAAACGATTTATCTTCGGCCAGGCGTCCACGCTTTTACAGCGGGATATCATTCTGATGGTAATTTGCGGCCTTATATTATTGACACTGGTGCTGCTGTTCTGGAAAGAATTTAAGCTTTTCACTTTTGACGGCGACTTTGCCAGAGCCTTGGCTTTTCCCCAAAGAAACTGAATCTCCTGCTGTCATTTATGATTGTACTGGCAATCATTATCGGTTTGCAGACGGTGGGTGTTATTCTCATGAGCGCTATGCTGATTACCCCTGCAGTTGCCGCACGCCAGTGGACCAATAAGCTGTGGGTCATGGTAACCCTTTCAGCGCTTTTCGGAGCGGCGTCCGGTATTGCAGGAACGGCTGCAAGCTCTCTCGTACCAAAGCTGCCGACTGGCCCGGCTATTGTGGTTTGTGTTAGTGCCATCGTGATCATCAGTGTTTTGTTTGCCCCGGGACGCGGTGTTCTGCACAGGGTATATCAACGCAGAAAAAACAGGGTTTTATATAAGCTGGAAGGAGGTGTACCGGATGGCACCACAAATTGAAATTCAAATCATAGCCGTTATTGTTGCAGTGGCCTGCGCTCTCCCAGGAACGTTTCTGGTACTTCGGAAAATGTCAATGATGTCGGATTCCATTACCCATACGATTCTATTAGGAATTGTACTCGCTTTTTTCGGCACCCACGATCTTTCCTCACCTTTGCTGATTGTGGGAGCCGCACTGATGGGGGTTGTGACCGTTTGGCTCACGGAGCTTCTAAGCCGGACACGGCTGCTGGCGGAAGACGCTGCCATCGGCGTGGTGTTTCCCTTGCTCTTTTCCATAGCCATTATCCTGATTACCCGTTATGCCGGATCGGTTCACCTGGATACTGATTCGGTACTATTGGGAGAGCTGGCTTTTGCTCCTTTTGACCGCATGATCATAGGCGGTGTGGATATGGGTGCAAAGGCGATTTACACGACAGGGATTCTGCTGCTGATCAATCTGGCTGTAATTATCATTTTCTTCAAAGAACTAAAGATAGCAACCTTTGATCCCATGCTGGCCGCCGTACTTGGCTTTTCCCCTGCCCTGGTGCATTACGGACTGATGACGCTGGTATCTCTTACCACTGTCGGAGCATTTCAGGCGGTAGGATCTGTGCTGGTGGTAGCCTTTATGATCGGCCCCCCGGTTACGGCTTATCTGCTGACAGACGATCTCAAACGAATGCTGATTTTAAGCGGGATCATTGGAGTAGTTAATGGGATCCTGGGGTATCAGGCGGCGGCTATGCTGGATGTGTCCATAGCAGGAAGCATGGCTGTGGTTACCGGATTAGTTTTTTTCCTTGTGTTTGTTTTTGCGCCCCACAGGGGACTGATCCGTTCACTTCTCAGGCGGAGGAATCAGAAACTGGAATTTGCTAAAGCGACACTGCTTTTTCACCTATCTAATCATGAAAACAGTGCAGAAGAAAATGCGGAAGCAGGTATTGACACCATAAAGACGCATTTGCACTGGACTGGTGAATTTACTTCGAAAATCATCAAATCTTTAGTACGTGAAGATTGCGTTCAGCTATCCGGTTGCTTGGTGAAACTGACGCCTGAAGGGCGGTATGCCATCATGCGTAACTATATCACGCTTTTCTCACGATAATATTGATTATAAAAAAGCAGACCTTTTGTAAAAGGAAGGGTCTGCTTTTTACATTGTTGTTTTTATTTTAACTTGCAAGATGTTGATTGCAGATTTTTGATAAACAAATATCACTCGCTTAATTTGGCGTTTTCTTACCTTTCAATGCTGAAGCAATCGCCTGCACCGCCGCATACATAACTCCTGCGCAAGGCCAGATAATCCATGTCCGGCTCCAATTTCCCGTATAAAAGCTGATACCGAGATATACTGCGGTAATGGTACTCCAATAGATCACATGCAGGTTTTCTGTCCGCTTCTTTTCCAGTTTTTTCTCTACTGTATAATCCCCCTCTTGCAGCAGCATCTGGAAACAGCCTTTTTTCTCTCCTGCTATCACGAATAAAAATACAGCACAGGCAACTATGATCAACAGGAACACTACACACATAACATAGACAAAGTCTGAGCTGCTTAACGCAACGGCTGTCATCAATGGCAAAGCGCAGATAATACACAGGAAGATACCTGCCACATTAAAGATTCTATAGGTTCCTTCATATTCTGCCATCCTTTTTCTTACGATCCCTTCCACTCCATATTCCAGGCGGAAGATTTCTTTCTCCAAATACTGGTAAGATTCCATTTTCATTCCATTCATTACAAAAAACACTGTGACAATACCGACAATCAGCAGCAATATGGCCACTCCTAATCCTCCTGCCATGTTTTCACTGATATTTACATCTTTTAATTCTGTTAATCCTCCCAGAAAAATTAGCATGACCGGAGACAAAACATAAGCCGCGATACCTGAGGCTGCCTTTTTTGCCCCGCGGATCTTGATATCCATGAATTGATTGGCCATTTCAAGGGTAACTGTCTTCTGAACCTCATCGCGGTCAGTTTCCATGGCAATAGATACCGGATCTGCCTCCATCTCTTCCTTTAATAAATAATCCGTACTGACATCGAATGCCTGACTAAGTTTTAAAATTCGTTCCAAATCAGGAATTGAAGTTCCGGACTCCCACTTAGATACTGACTGTCTCGATACGCCCATCTGGTAAGCCAGCTCCTCCTGCGACCATCCGGCCTTCTTACGCAATGCAATAATTTTTTCTGCTAATATCACAATGCACCATCCTTTCAAAATTTATTTATGTCATTCCATCTTCAAATGTCCTGTAATAAATATCTGCGTTCACCTGGTGATATATGACTGTCTGTATTGTAGTATTTTTACCGGTTGACAACCACCAAGTGCGCTGTATAATTTGTCAACTGGCGGTTGCAAATTCTACTTTACTATATCAATGACCGTTTTTACAATACAAATGTGATGATTTAACTGAAATACTAAAAGAATTTTTATCATTACTGGTCAAGCGGATATTCGAAATCCGTGCCCCTACTTGATGAGGTTAAACTATATCCCGGAAATAATACATTAAAATATGCAGAAAAGCCTTGACTACTACGTAACGTGATAGTGTACCATTTAGACATGGAACGAAACAGATTATTCGCCGGCAAATATCTTTATTGTTCTCAATTATTCAAGTGAAAGGGGCTGATAAACATGAAAACCATAAGCCAGGTTGCTGAATTAACAGGTATCAGCACACGGACGTTGCAATACTATGATGAAATTGGTCTTTTAAAACCGAGTGAATTAACACCGTCTGGTTATCGTTTGTACAGCGATGAAGCCTTGCAAAAGCTGCAGCAAATTTTATTTTTTAAAGAACTGGATTTTAAATTGAAAGAAATTAATGAAATACTGCAAAAACCAGAATTTGATAAAGTTGAAGCATTTAAGAAGCAAAAGAAGTTACTCTGTTTAAAACGTGATCGGATAGACAAACTTATTGAGCTTCTGGATCGATTAGAAAAAGGAGAACCGTGCATGAGTTTTAAAGAATTTGACCTAAGTGAATATATCGAAGCATTGGAGCAATTCAAAAATCAAAAAGAAGACGATGTTATAAAACATTGGGGCAGCATCGAAAACTTCAACCAGCTGATTCAAAAAATTAAAGATGATGAATCCAACGTAGCTAAACTTGCCATTAAACAATTTGGAAGTATTGAAAAATACACGGAAGCCATGAAATACAATCTGGAACATTTTTCAGATTTAATGGAGCAATCAAAAGAACTCGCCAAGAACAAGGATGAAATATTGCAGAAAAGCAATGATTTATACGTGAAATTAACTTCTGATTTAATAAAAGATGCTACTTCCAGAGAAATTCAGGATATTGTCCACGAGATAGTGGAACTTTCCAATGAAAACAATTTAGGGATAGATATGGGGGATGGATTCTGGGATATGGTAATAGAAAGCTATTCCCATGATACTATCAGGGAAATCACTGACAAAAAATATGGAGCCGGGGCTTCCGATTATATTAAGAAGGCATTGCAATATTATTTTCACGATTAAACTTTCAAATAATAAACCAAAGCCGCTTGGATCAAAACGGAACAATGCTACACCGGAATCACAACTCAAAAAAAACGCTGCAGCCCGCATAAATACCGGACTGCAGCGTTTCAACTCCTTATTCACTCTAAAATATCCCCTTCCTCTCCCTGCAGCATCAACCTCACATTACGCTCAAATGGTACATATTCATTTAAGTAAATGGTATACCCCTGGGAATTCACCTTCTCACCACTATAATGTCCTTTAAATGCATGCAGGCCATATCCTGGTCCAATCTTAATTCGCTGTCCCTCATGAAGAAGAACAACATCCCCATCCCGCAGAATCATTGAGGCTCCCGGATAAGTATCCATGCAAAAACTCTTACTCTCTAACACTGCACCAGACGGTACACACAGTTGAAGCCGAATAGGTACACGGCTTATCCCCTCTGCTTTTAGAGATAATTCTGCGCCGCCCTCTTCTTCAGTCACTCCTACCCACAGCCTCACAGCACCCTTTACCAGCACCTCTCGTTCCGTATGGTCCATTTTCCACCAATCACTGGTATCCGGAGCCTCTTTCCAGGGGAGGTAATAGCGGTTTTCCACGGTTGAAGACAGCTCATATTCCTTCTCTTCCATCATCACCTTCATATCAGCCGCTTGAAAATCCCTGTTATACCCTATGCTTTCTCCAATCCGTACATAAATTAGAGTTGATTTCCATTTTAAATAGAGGAATTCATCCTTTTCTCTCAATACACTGTATTCAAAGTTACCCTGCCTGACCCGAACCACTCCTGATTCTTTATAAAACTTACGGTAATTTTCCAAGTACCCATATTCCCTAAAGAAAACACTTGCATTATACAGTGGTAAAGTTATATAATTTTGCTGATTTTTATGTTCAATGAGCCATTCGATTATATTGTATTTACTAAAAATCGACATGGTGTAAGCCAAATGAAATACCGTTTCTTTTGAGAATCGGTTTTTCGATTTTATAATGTTTCGTTTTCCATTATAGTTTGATTTCAAAAAAGAGTCAGATTCTCTTGAACTTGCAAGATCTAGGACTCAAATTATCCAGGGCTGGTTGAATTGTCATGGGCAGACCGCTATTAACACACTTTGTCTATTTAGTTCATACATTATAGTACGAATTTCTATGGACGATACACAATTTATGTGCTGCTTTAATAGACGTTTTGGATGGAAACGCGGTAATACCTTTATGGCAAATAATAAAATGGGCGGGGAACCGGTAACTGGTTCGCCGATTCATAGTATCGTATCATTATTTGACTGCCTTCAGGAGATAAAAGTAAGCCATTCTCAAAATTCACACCTTGCCTGCTTGTCCCATATACTATTAATGTAACAGCATGAAAGGAGTCATAGTATATGAAAAACGAAGCTATGAAATGTAGAATAATTTGTAAGAATTGTGAACCAAAATGTGAATGCGAGCGTGAACGCGAGCGCGAATGCGAATGCAAACCAAAACGTGAATGCGAATGCAAACCAAAACGTGAATGCGAATGCAAACCAAAACGTGAATGTGAGCATAAATGTAAATGCAAACCAAAATGTGAATGCGAATCAAAATGCGAATGCAAAGTAAAATGGGAATGCAAGCCAAAATGTGAATGCGAATGCAAACACGAATGCAAACCAAAATGCGAATGCGAATGCGAACGCGAACACGAATGTGAATGTGAGCATGAACGTGAATATGAATATGAATATGAAAATGAACGTGAATGTGAATGTGAATGCGAACATGAACGTGAATGGTGAATATAAGAAATAAAAGAAGCCTACTGGTAAGACTTAAAGGACAACTGGGGAAAGACAAAAAGATGTTAATGATAAGAGCGGGCCTTGGTACTCCGGGCCCGCTTTATTAATTAAACTATTACAATCAATTTGCTAAGTTCAAAATGGACTTGAGGTTCAAAAGCGTTCATACAGCAGAACCCGAACAAAATCCCCATAATCATTGTTTTGCTGCGTTTTCTGGTGAAGCACACTTAACTGGTTAGAACCACTTTCATGATGTAAAATTTAGAGAAAATCATTTACACTTATAATGCCATATTCAAACATCTGGTGTTTTGGGTGTTATTTGGGTACCACTTGCCATAAAAAAAGTTCGGGAACCCGCATAAACACAGGGGTTCCCGAAACTGTTTGTTACTCGAATTCAATTGTAGCCGGCGGTTTCCCCGTGCAATCATAAAGCACACGGTTCACGCCCTTCACTTCATTTACGATCCGTCTGGTCACTGTCCCTAAAACTTCCCAAGGCAGTTCTGCAGATTCAGCCGTCATAAAGTCAGAGGTAAGCACCGCTCTTAATGCAATGGCATAATCATAGGTTCTTTCGTCTCCCATGCAGCCTACAGAACGCATATTGGTAAGTGCTGCAAAGTACTGTCCCAGTCCCTTATCTACACCAGCCTTGGCAATCTCTTCTCTATAGATTGCATCCGCCTCCTGAACGATTCTTACTTTCTCAGGAGTAATTGCACCGATGATACGAACACCAAGTCCTGGACCTGGGAATGGCTGACGGTAAACCAGATATTCCGGAATACCAAGCTCCAGACCTGCTTTTCTAACCTCATCCTTAAACAGAAGTCTCAAAGGTTCGATAATCTCTTTAAAATCTACATGCTCTGGAAGTCCTCCCACATTATGATGGGATTTGATCACTGCGGACTTACCAAGGCCAGACTCGATCACGTCAGGATAAATGGTTCCCTGTACAAAGAAATCCACTTTTCCGATCTTCTTAGCTTCATCCTCAAATACGCGGATAAATTCCTCGCCAATGATCTTACGTTTTGTTTCAGGATCTTCTACCCCTGACAACTTGTCATAAAAACGGTTCTGGGCATTAACGCGGATAAAATTCAAATCATAAGGTCCCTCAGGTCCAAATACGGCCTCAACCTCATCACCCTCGTTCTTACGAAGAAGACCGTGGTCAACAAATACGCAGGTAAGCTGTTTTCCGACAGCTTTCGCTAACATAACCGCAGCTACGGAAGAGTCTACACCGCCGGATAAAGCGCAAAGCACCTTGCCGTCTCCAACCTTTTCCCTGATGGCCTCAATGGAAGCCTCAACAAAGGAGTCCATCTTCCAGTCGCCGGAACACTTGCAGACATTATAAATAAAATTGGAAAGCATCTTGGCGCCTTCCTGGGTATGCATAACCTCAGGATGGAACTGTACGGCATAAAGGCCGCGTTCTTCGCATTCCATACCAGCAACCGGGCATACCGGTGTATGAGCAGTAACATGGAACCCTTCCGGTGCCTTCTCTACGTAATCCGTATGGCTCATCCAGCAAACCGTCTTGGAACTTACATTTTCTAAAATTTTGCTGTCAGTTTCAACGTTAACTTCTGTCTTTCCGAATTCACTAACAGGTGCTGTAGCAACTTTGCCGCCCAGCATATATGCCATAACCTGAGTACCGTAGCAGATTCCCAGAATCGGTATTCCCATATCAAAGATTTCCTTTGAACAAAGTGGGGAATCCTCCTTATACACGCTGTTTGGACCGCCTGTAAAAATGATTCCTTTCGGATTCAATTCCTTAATCTTGTCCAGTGACAGTGTGTAGGGATGAACCTCACAGTAAACATTGCATTCTCTAACCCTTCTGGCAATCAGCTGGTTGTATTGTCCACCGAAATCCAGAACGATAATCATTTCTCTCTCCACGGTATTCCTCCTAATTTCATCTTTAACAAATAAAGCTTTGGGTTACATTATATTCTACTTCCACTTGCTTGACAAGTATTTTCTTGAAATCTTCCCTGCTCTATTGTTCCATCTTTTTAACATTTTTATAAACGAATGAATCAAGCAGACATATTTACACATCTACTTGATTCACAAACTCAAAGCTTAAAGAAGTACTTTTATACCTTATCTCATTCAGCCAGCGGCCTACTCAAAAACCTTTTCACATAATACCCTGTATATGAGGAAGGACATTCTGCAACCTCTTCCGGCGTACCCTGGGCAATTATCGTACCGCCCTTTTCGCCGCCCTCTGGTCCGATGTCAATGAGGTAATCCGCTGTCTTGATCACATCTAGATTATGTTCAATAACAACAACCGTATTGCCGCCTTCCGAAAGCTTGTGTAAAATCTCGATCAGCTTATGAACATCTGCAAAATGAAGGCCGGTCGTAGGCTCGTCTAAAATGTAAATGGTCTTTCCGGTTCCCCGCTTGCTCAATTCTGTAGCCAGCTTGATTCTCTGGGCTTCTCCTCCGGAAAGCTCCGTAGACGGCTGCCCAAGCCTGATATAGGAAAGCCCTACATCATTGAGTGTGGCGATCTTCCTTGCAATAGAAGGAACATTTTCAAAAAACTTCAGTGCTTCCTCTACTGTCATGTTCAGGACGTCATAAATATTTTTTCCCTTGTATTTTACATCCAGTGTTTCACGGTTATACCGTTTACCGCCGCAGACCTCGCAGGGAACATAAACATCCGGAAGGAAATGCATCTCGATTTTAATGATTCCATCGCCGCTGCAGGCTTCGCATCGTCCACCTTTTACATTAAAACTGAAACGCCCCTTGGAATAGCCCTTTGCTTTTGCATCGGAAGTGGAAGCAAACAAGTCACGGATCAAATCAAATACTCCTGTATAAGTTGCCGGATTGGACCTAGGCGTCCGTCCAATGGGGGACTGGTCAATGGCAATGATCTTATCCAGCTGCTCCGTTCCCTCAATTGCCTTATGTTTTCCTGGAATGATCCTGGCACGGTTTAATTTTTTCGCCAGGGATTTATAAAGGATCTCGTTGACAAGAGAACTCTTCCCGGAACCGGATACACCGGTCACGCAGGTCATAACTCCCAGCGGGAAGGTCACATCAATGTTTTTCAGATTGTTTTCCGCTGCTCCTTTTACGGTCAGATAGCCGGTAGGCTGTCTTCTCTCCTTGGGAACCGGAATTTTAATCCGTCCGCTTAAATAGGCGCCAGTAATGGAATCCTTATTCTTCATGATCTGCTTGGCATTTCCCGTAGCGACTACATTTCCACCGTGCTCCCCGGCTCCAGGGCCAATATCCACAATGTAATCTGCTGCCATCATGGTATCCTCGTCATGCTCCACCACGAGCACGCTGTTTCCCAAATCGCGAAGGTGCAAGAGGGTCTTTAACAATTTATCATTATCCCTCTGGTGAAGACCTATGCTTGGCTCGTCCAGAATGTAAGCAACACCTACAAGGCCGGAACCGATCTGGGTCGCCAGACGGATTCTCTGAGCTTCGCCGCCGGACAAAGTTCCTGTAGCACGGGTCAGGGACAGATAGTCAAGTCCAACATCAATAAGGAACGATATTCTAGCTCGTATTTCCTTTAAAATCTGGTCTCCAATGGCGTGCTGCATAGGGGTCAGCACCATCTCGTCCATAAAATTACGGAACTTAACAATTGACATGTTGGTAGCTTCATAAATATTCTTATCTCCAACCGTTACCGCCAGGGATTCCTTCTTAAGTCTCATACCTCCGCAGGAAGGACAGGGCGTGATCCGCATAAAGGATTCATACTCCGCCTTGGAGGAGTCGGAGTAAGTTTCCCGGTATCTACGGGCAACATTTTGGACAAGGCCTTCAAATGCCACGTCGTAAACGCCCTCTCCCCTCTGTCCCTTATAATGAACCTTGACTTCCTTCCCATTGGTTCCATTGATGAGAACATCATGGACTTCCTTCGGATAATCCTCAAAAGGAGTATCCAGTCGGAATTTATATTCTTTTGCAAGGGCCTCCAAAATAGCCCGGGTATAGCTGCCCTTATCCGTACAGGACTGCCAGCCCATCACCACTATGGCTCCCTGGTCAATGCTTAAGCTCTTATCCGGGATCATCAGATCCTCGTCAAATTCCATCTTATATCCAAGCCCAAAACAATCCGGGCAGGCACCGAACGGATTGTTGAAGGAAAAGCTTCTGGGTTCCACTTCATCAATGCTGATGCCGCAGTCCGGACAGGAAAAGCTCTGGCTGAAATTAATGGGTTGTCCATCCACTACATCTACGGTCATCAGTCCGCCTGCCAGTTCCAAAACTGTCTCAATGGAGTCAGTCAGACGCTTTTCGATTCCTTCCCGAATCGCAAGACGATCTACCACCACCTCAATGCTGTGTTTGATATTCTTATCCAGCTTTATTTCCTCGGAAAGTTCATATAGATTTCCGTCAATGCGCACTCTTACGTATCCACTTCTCCGAGCGTGCTCCAGTACCTTCGCATGCTCCCCCTTCCGTCCACGGACAACAGGGGCCAAAAGCTGGATCTTCGTCCGCTCCGGAAGCTCCATGATTTGATCCACCATCTGATCAATGGTCTGCTTGCGGATCTCCCTCCCGCATTTGGGGCAGTGAGGAATTCCGATCCTGGCGTACAAAAGCCTCATATAATCATAAATCTCTGTAACCGTACCTACTGTCGAACGAGGGTTACGGTTGGTAGACTTCTGGTCAATGGAAATGGCCGGTGAAAGCCCTTCAATGCTTTCCACATCCGGCTTTTCCATCTGCCCTAAGAACTGCCGGGCATAAGAGGAAAGAGACTCCATGTATCGTCTCTGCCCTTCAGCATAGATGGTATCAAAAGCCAGGGAAGACTTTCCCGAACCACTGAGGCCGGTTAAGACAACCAGCTCATTTCTTGGAATATCCACGGAAATATTCTTTAAGTTGTGCTCATTGGCACCTCTTATCTTAATATACTGTTTTGCCATAATATACTCCTGTAATAAACTATAATTCTAAATATGAGAACAATAGAATGCGGACCATATCTAGCCCGCACCTGAATCATTTAGCAACCGATTTTCTTCATTATATCATATCTTTTTCCTTATTGCAAACATTTGTTCGAGGAATCCTTAACTTCAGTCACGATTCATGCCATGACCAGCCATGATCCTTTTCAAATAGAATGAACCCTGCATTTATTTGCGTATTGGATCATCATGCAAAGCTTGTTCTGTCATACAATGAATGGTATAATATGGAATCATGCTCTTTAGGCCAAAACGTTCGACGACAGGGTATTAACTGCATTGATATTTACTAAATGAAATTTACAATTTTATTGATTACGGAGGCGGGAATATGATAGAGGTGGATTCAAACAAACACGCATGGAGCCAAGTTTCACAAGATCACTACTTTGCATTTAAAAAATCTCTTTTAGATGGCAGCCATAGATTCAATAAGTATATTCAAAATGAACTTGGAGATTTGGGCGGCAAAAAGATAATCCATTTACAATGTAACACCGGCGCAGATACGATATTGCTTGCAAGAATGGGAGCCAGTGCTACAGGTGTTGACTTAGTGCCTGATAATATTCACTATGCGAAAAAACTGGCAGAGGATTTGAATATTACAAATATTGATTTTATAGAATCCGACATCATGAAATTCATGGATTGTCATAATGAAAAATATGATGTCGTGTTCGTATCGGAGGGGGCGATCGGTTGGCTTCCTGATCTAACAAAGTGGGGTGAAACCATACGTCATTTACTCAAGGATGATGGGTTTTTCTATGTATTTGACAGCCATCCGTTCTTTTTGGCAATGGATGAACAAAAGCTTGCCAACAATGTGATGGAGGTCAAGTATCCTTATTTCGGAAAAGAACCCGATGTTGAAGATTCTATCGGTGGATATGCCTCTGAACCAAAGCATGGTGTTAAGGCATATTTTTGGATGTATTCGGTTTCAGATTTAATCAATTCCCTTGCTTCTGCGGGACTGCATATTGAACATTTCAATGAATTTAAGGAAAACTTCTTTGATGCTGGCGGCTTGCGCAATATAGGAGATGGACTTTTTAACTATGATTATAATACGGATAAGTTCCCAATGTCTTTTAGCATAAAAGCAACCGTATATGACAAGTAGAGTTAGTCAATCGGATATTTGCAATCCGCTCCGCTGCTTGATGAGGTTAAATTACGGGCAGGTCAACTTAATGAAAGCCTGAAACGACATTATAGCGCATTCAGCACAGCCAGTACTATTCTGGGCACTCTGATTGGATTTTTGACCGGTATATATCTTCCCATAGGAACTTTGCCTGCATCAGTGCAGACGGTTATAAAAGTATTTCCTGTTTCCCATGGCGCATCGCTGTTTCGCCAGGTACTGATGGAGGTGCCCATGCAGAACTCCTTTGATGGAATACCAGCCATCTATTTGGAGGAATTTAAAGAGTATATGGGCGTAACATTCCGCTTTGGAGGGCATGAGGTGACACCGACTGCCAGCATTGTGATCTTACTTTGTACTGCTGTTGTATTTTATAGTCTTTCCCTTTTTAATATGTTAAGGAAACACAGATAGGGAGAGCCTGGCTTATTGCTATGTTCATACAAAAAGAAAGAGGATGTCTCAAATGTGAATTTCAACTTTATACAATGTAAATAGTAATGAGTTTAAAAATACATTTGAGACATCCTTAATTTAAATCAAATCAGCTGCGACCCACATAAAACGTCCCGGCGGCGTTGTCCACACTTCTCTATAGGTAGCAATATTGGCGGGCGGCCAATAAGGAAGGTCTTCGTTTCCTCTGGTCTGTACACCTACCGGCATCTCTCCAACCGTTTCTCCAAGCAGAGCCGTATATTCCTGTCCATAATGGTTTCCTTCTCCGTAGATCAATGACTGACCGAATGGGTTCTTTCCAAGGGTCCAGTAAAGCTGCTCTCTGGCAATTTCAATTAACTCCCCATCGCCAAAATACGTTCCTATGATGGAAGCCGCTTTTCCCATAGACAGCTGGATTGCGGAATTTCCACGGTAGGAAAACCAAACCGGGAAGGTTCTTACATAGTATCCGTTACCCAGGTCAGTCCCTTGCTTTAACTGCTCCACATAATTGATCCGTTCTCTCTCATAATCAACCTTTGGATGCACCACATGGAAGGCTTCCTGGTCATCTGCCTCGCTGATGTGATGGATTCCGGCCGGCAGCATGCCATAGGGAGCCGTATACTTCTGAAGGCCTTTTAAATATTCCCCATGGAGCTTTAAGCCGTCTTCCCACACAGCCTTGTTTTCATGCTCTGAAAGGGCACCGCAAACCTCTGCCAGGGCCATGGCAAAAACCTGATCCCTCGCCTGATGGGAGAAATGGACGATATGGGTTTTGGTTTCATCTCTGTAGAAGAATCCCCTCATGGGCAGGTCATTCCTGGTTTCCTGACAGGAAATCACCTTATCCGCATACTCGGCAGCCTTATCATAAAAATAGCTGTCTCCGGTAATTTTGTATATCCTGCCTGCAGCCCATGCTGCAACAGCATAGTATTGGGAAAGGCTGGAGCCTGCCGTGTGTTCCAGTAAATGATACGGTCCTTCCACTCCAGCTTCCCGGAACCGTTCATCTGCAAAACGGAAGTCTTCTTTCGCCGCATCTACGCACTTCCATGCCAGCTCCTGATCCAGTTCCTTAAACGCTTCTCCGGCACCGGCCTCTACTGCAGCAAAAACAAAGTTTTCAAAGGACCGGTTGTGAACATCTGCTTCACAATCATCCATATTTCCTATGAAGTTGTCGGTCCACCTGCGGATGGCCGCATGGGATGCACGGTAGCCGTCTCCAAATCGCATTCGAAGCACAAAATCCAGTCCCCAGTTGGCTTCTTCCATCATTCTGCGGTACAGCATTGGATCAGATTCCTTCACCTTCCCTGCTGAAGCGATCATGGCATCTAAGATCTCTGCCGTCTGCATGGTCTGCTGGGAAACATCTGCCGCATCGTGCCAGCCACCAGCATATACCAATTTCACCCCGTTGTGTTCTGCGATCACATCCTGATGGCAGGTTCCATGACAGTTAGGTACCGGATAGCCGCACCGCTCACAATACATGAAATTGGTCAGCTTCCACAAGGTACTTTCCAATACGTCATTTCCTATGATAAACCGCTCACTTACCGTATTTCCAAACCGGATCCTGTATGTACCTTCGGTCTTTAAGTCTGAAAATTCCAATACCCTAAAGCTTCCCAGGTGGCTTTCCACCTTCTCAATCTGCCCGCGGTATGCCACTTCTTTCTCTAAGCCGTCTTCTTCCTTCACGATTTCAAACTCTTTGGCTGAGGTATTGGCAATTGCTGTTTTTCTCCCGTCTGTAAAGTAGCCGGTTGTAGAATATACTACTTCCTCTTCCTCACACTGCCATCCATGAACAACTCCTGGCTTTACCTCCTGAAGCTGAATATCACAGAGCTCAAATCTTAAATCATCTCCAGTGCTCACTTCCTTGCCATATCGGTGAATATTAAATGATAGTTCCTCGATTGCATCATGGGCAATGGAATCGATCTCCCAGGTACAGGTATTCCATTCATTATTTTTTAAATTGATGGCATTAAAGCCTTCTCTTGAATAGACATCCGGTATCTTGGTTACCCCATTATTGACAAATCCAACACGCACGATTGGACTGTGAAGGCCAGGACAAATGGGACGGATTTTAAACCATATCCGGTTTCCTTTTCCAAGTTCCAACCCCTTCACGTTAAGCTTTGCAATATAGCTTCCAAATGTGGCGTAAAGTCCTGCTGCCGCATCGTTTGCCCTGACTTCATTATCCGGCCAATGGTCTGCCCGTGACTTTGTTTCCAGGAGCAATATTTTTCCATCCTTTACCTGAACTTCACCCTCACCGTCAAAGCTCCATGGCTCCAGGCTGGTTCCATCCCATAAACTCACGGAAGACAAAACCGGCTTTTTCAAATTATAAGTCTCCATGCTTTTGTCGTACTCCGGTTTTAATGGGTAATGTACGTATAATGACTCTATTAAATTATTTTTAAATTGGCGATCCATTTTTATCCCTCATCAAAGATTATTATTCAATTTCAAAAATAGCTTCCGTCTCAACAGGAATATTTCCAGGTAATACGTTGACACCTATGGCTGAACGGGCCGGTACATTCTCCTGCCCCAAAAGCTGCAGCAGTAATTCACTTCCTCCGTTAGCCACTGCCGGCTGCTCATAAAAGGTATCCTCACTTGCTACAAAGGTAAGAATTTTGACTGCACGTTTTATCCGGTTCAAATCCCCGATTTTATCCTGTAACACTGCAAGAACATTTAACATGGCATTTCTGGAAAAGGTTTTTCCTTCTTCTGTGGTAAACTCATTTCCAAGCTTTCCACTAATCCCTTCTCCTCCGATCACTGGCCCGCAGCCTGATATGTACACCAGGTTATTTCCAAATTCCTGGCACGGGGCATATACTCCTCCTTTAGGCGGAGCTGCCGGGATCTCCAAATTAAGTTCCTTCAGTTTTTCATAAATATTCATGTCTGCTTCCTTCTTTCCTTTTTTCTGCCCGGCTTCTTAAGGCATATATATATGCCTGGAAGGGGGTTCCTACTATTTAATTAAAGCCCTTTCTTAACAGCTTCCCACTGGTGCGGTCCACAAGAATGCCGTCTGCCAGCACCTGTTTTCCTCCCACCAGCACCAGGTCCATGCCCGTACACAGGTCATGTTTTCCGGTGTAATCTGCATGATCTAAGAAACTCTCCGGCTGAAATACCAGTACATCTGCCTGGTATCCGGGCCTTAAAAGCCCCCTGTCCTCCAGGCCCATCCGTTTTGCAGGCTGATAAGTCATCTTACTGATGGCCTGCTCCATGGACAGCACCTTTCGCTTTATTACAAAATCATTTAAAAATCTTGCAGTCGTCCCAAGGAGACGGGGATGAGCGTTCTTTCCGTCACCGCCGTACAGGGAGTCAGAAATCAAAAGGGTAAAGGGAAGACGGGCCACTGCATCCACATCCTGCTGGGACATGCTTAACACAATAATTCCCACTTTCCCGTTTTCCTCCACAAGTAAGTCTGCCACAAGATCAGAAGGCTCTTCATATCCCAGCTTTTCCGCCAGAGCCGCGATTGTCTGTCCTTGCATAAATATATGCTTTTCGAGGGTGACGGAGCTGATGATGATCCGGTCCCAGCCAATGCTTTCCGACATATTATCCCAGCCCTGGTGAACCTTATTTAGCTCTGAGCGTAGCCTCTGCTTCCCTTCTGGGCCTGATAAACCTTTTACCAGAGCCTCGAAGGACTCTTCCATAATAGTTGGCGGAAGTAAGGACTGGAGGGTGGTGGAACCGCCGTCATAGGGATAAAAATCTGCAGTGACATCCTGCCCTGATTCCCTGGCCTGTTCAATCCTCTGAATCGCCTCAAAGATCCTGCTATTCCAGTTCTTGATTCCCGTTGATTTTAAATGGCTGATATTTAGGGGAACCCCTGCCTTTGCCGCCACATCGATCACTTCTTCCACCGACTCCACCAGGCTGTCTCCCTCTCCCCGGATATGGGTGCAGAGAATGCCGCCGTTTCCGGCAACTGCCTTTACAACCGTTGTAAGTTCCTCCCTGTTTGAATAGCATTCCGGCTGATACATGATTCCCAGTGTAACCCCAAAGGCTCCTTGGGCTAATGCGCTTTTCACGTACTCCTGAGCTGTTTTAAGCTCTTCTGCTGTATAGGCCTTGCTCCCAAACCCCTTTAGAGCTATTTTGATACTGTCCGAAGCTGCAAAAAATCCCATGTTGAGTGGCAGATCTGCTGCTTCCAGTGCTTTCCTGTAATCTTCATAGGTCTCAAAGGCCATATCATCAGGAAGTCTTCCGATTACCGGTTCCAGGTAATCATATAATTCCTTCCGCCATGAGGGAACCGAAGGCACAGGTGCAAGACCGCAGTTGCCCACAAAGGTGGTTGTTATTCCCTGGGCCAGTTCTATTTCACCAAAATGAGGATTGGTAAAAGGCGCAATATCGCAATGACGGTGAATATCAATAAAACCGGGAGTTACCGCCTTCCCGGAAGCGTCGATCACCTGGGCATCTTCCCTCTCAATATCCGGGGCAATTTCAATCACTCTTTCCCCCTCGATCAGAACATCACTTTGATACGGCTGTTCTCCGCTTCCGTCATAAATCAATCCGTTTTTGATCAGAATGTAACTCATATCAGCATCCCTCTTGCATCTACTTTTTGTTTTCTGAGAGAACCGTTCTCCAGAATGTATACAGTATTCTGCATATTAACAGCCGTACATACATGAATGGGGATCAGGGACAGAACCTGACCCATATGCAGCCCGGTCTCCCCGTTTACAGCTGTGATGATCCCATGCTCTTCATTCATTCGTGATAACTTAAGATTGTCATCGCCTTCCACCACCGCATATCCGGGATAGTAAAACGGCGGCTGCCCAGGAACCACGTCCGTTGGAAAGCACTTGGTTCCTCCGTCTACCACGGCATAATCCGAATGCTGACAGCTGACTACCGTCGCATAGAACCGGACAGCAATCTCACTGATATCGGCTACCTTTTCCTTAGTCAGCATAAAATCATCAAAAATATAGGTACCAGGGCGGATCTCATTTACCAATCCCGTCTGTGCAACCTGGACACCGGTGGGGGACGAACCAGCGCTGATGTCCTGAATCTCTACTCCTGCTTTTTTTAACATCATAGCAGCTTCAGCCATCATGTTTCCTTCTTCCTCAGCAGCCAGCATATTGTCCTCTGTTGGCTTGCCGGACAGAATCAGGCTCTTAAATGTAAATATACCTGTCAGGTTTAAATGCTTCATTTGCTTAAGGGCAAGGGCCAGCTCCACCACCCGGTCCATGGGCACTCCTGTGCGTCCGGCTCCCGTATCGATCTCCATACGGACTTCCAGGATCATATCCTGGTCTGAAGCTGCTTGATTCAGCGCCTTAGCACCTTCCAGGCTGTCAATGGTCAAAATGAGCCGTTTGATCCTTTTTGCCAACTCAATCGCCCTCTGGATACGGAAATTCCCGACCATAGGATAAGCAATGAAAATATCCTCCATGCCTCCGTCAGCCATCACCTCAGCTTCACTTACTTTGGCGCAGGTGATTCCGCTTGCACCGGCCTTCATCTGCATTTCGGCAAATAAGGGCATTTTATGGGTCTTGATATGAGGACGCAGCCGGCAGCCGGCTTGATCAGCTGCTTCCTGCATTCGTCTTATGTTCTTTTCCGCCAGTTCCACATCAATCACCAGGCAGGGTGTCTCTAATTGTTGTATCTGTTCCTGTGTAAGTTCCATCCTTATTTCCTCCCTTCTCAGCTTCCATAACTGTCAGCCACACTCCGCACCACCAGGTTCTCTTTCACCAGGTCTGGGCTCATATGGTCTTTAAAGTCTTTTTTGCTTACGTGAACCGTAACTCCTTCCGGTGATGTGATATCAAAAAAGTTATCAGAGAAAATAACGTCAAAGTCTTTCAAATAAAGCTCCACATACTGGCAGAAGCAGGAAGCCTTCACCGTAATATCAAAGCTATGCTCTGACTCTGTAACTGAAACGTCATAGGCCGGGGCATGATAATCAAAATGTTTTGGTTTTACAAACAATACCGTCCGTTCCGTAAGAAGCTCTTCTCCCCTGAATAACCGGAATACGGAATAAACAGAAGAACAAAGGGCCTCATCATCGGTCCATGGAGAAAAATCTGTTTCCTTGCACTTTAACACCGACAACGCCGGCAAGCCGCCTTCCCATGCTTCTTCCCATAATACCCTAAATTCATGATCCATAAGAAGAATATCCGCTCTGCACTGCTGTTCCTCCCTGGTATCATTATGAACGTAATAGGAAACATGAGGAGAGAGTTCCTTCTCTTCACCGATGGATATGGTAAAGGGCGCATAAAACCTGCGGGCCCCGTAATGGAGCGCTTTCCAGCGTCCGTAATAATCAATGCTCGCCCAGGAAGCCACCGGCCAGCAGTCATTGAGCTGCCAGTAGAGAGAGCCCATGCATTGCCCCCGTTTTCTTCTCCAGTGTTCCACGCCGTACTCAATGGCCTTTAACTGAAGGATCTGGGAGATATAAGCCAGGGAATCCGTATCCTTTGGATAAAGGAAGTAATCTGCTATGTAGTTTAATATTTTCCCGTTAGCGGCCGGGTTTTTCTGGTGGGATTCCATAACCTTACTGAAAATATTCCGGTCCTCCGGCAGGGTAAAGGAGGCTATGGTTTTGCTGTGGGGAAAGGATTGGAATCCATATTCGGAACAAAAACTGAAATCTCCATATTCCGTAAATGGCTTTCCTGAATGCCAGACCTCCCAGTAATGCTGATCCCCGCGGTTGGTCGCATTGGGATTGTCAAAGGCTCCTCCTGAGGACGGAGAGGACGGCCAGAAAAAGGTGGTATCATCACAGGCCTTAATTGCCCGGGGGAGAATATATTCAAATATTTTTGTATAGTCCGCTTTATATCTGGGGTGATGGCCTTTCAGTCTTGCCCACTCATCGGCCCAGCCCCATTCCATTTCATTATTACCGCACCACAGGGCCAGACAGGCATGGTGCCTTAAACGGCGTACATTGTCCTTTGTTTCTTCTACAATGTCCTCTTCAAATGTGTCGTTTAACGCATAGACATTGCATCCAAACATCAGGTCCTGCCAGATTAATATTCCTTCTTCATCGCATTTATCATAAAAATAGTCATCAGGGTAATAACCTCCGCCCCAGACTCTTAAACAATTGAAGTTAGCGGCGGCACAGTCTTCGATCAGCTGTGCAGTCCTCTCCTTCGTCACTCTTGTTAAAATATTATCTTCCGGGATGTAATTTGCTCCCATGGTAAATATTTTAATTCCGTTCACCGTAATGGCAAACTCATTTCCGTATTCATTTTTGTCCGTGCTAACGGTCACGGTCCGAAGACCGATCCGGCACTCATAGGTGTCATGACAGGTTTCCGCCTCATCTAACAGGCGGATGCTCACCCTGTATAATGGATGCTCACCTAAACCGTTGGGCCACCATAACCGGGGCTCCGGAATGGTTTCTTCATACTGCCATTCCCTGCTGTTTCGAACTGTCCTGGATACTAACCCGCCTTCCGGATCTGTTATTTCAGTCTCGGTAAACCATGTCTGCCTTTGTTCCTGTCTGTTTTCATAAGAGGAAAGCTGCTTTATCTTTACTTCAAATTTCAGCCCTGCGCTGCCGCTGCTCCCATGCTCTTGTCTGATTTGGACATCCTGGATTTTTGCTTCACTGAAATATTCGATGGCTATATTGCGAAAGATCCCCATATCCGGAAGCTGAGGACCCCAGTCCCATCCAAACATATAATGAGCCTTGCGAAGGGCTGCATTCCCGTGGATACATCCGGTGGAGGCATAGAAGATATCATTTCCCTCATCCTCTTTCCTTACGAAGTCCAGAGGGGAGTGAAAGAAGACCTCGATCCGGTTTTCTCCTTCCTGCAAAAATTCTTTTACAGCGAAACGGTAGGTTCTGTGCATATCCCTGGTTTCTGCCACCAGGCGGCTATTGATACTGATAGAGGCAATGGTATCGATCCCGTCGCAGATAAGTTCTGCGCAGGAAAAATCCAAATCCTCTCCTGATACCGTAAAGTTTCTTTCATAAAGATAATTATTTGCCATCAATTCCCGGACAGCATACTCGTTGCTTCTCCAATAAGGATCCTCGATCAGCTTATTTTGAAGCATATGGCTGATCACCGTTCCCGGCACTTCTCCCGTATATACGGCATCGTGGGAGGCGCTTTCGGAATGCCATTGCCAAATTCCATTTAATGATTGTATTTTTCGCATAGTTTCACCTGCTCATTACGCCTTCAAACCACTGGTTGCAATTCCTTCCACAAAGTTTTTCTGGAATACCGCAAAGCAGACAATGACCGGAAGAACAAATACAACCGCTGCTGCCATCAGCCTTGCCCAGTCCACGGAATATTCACTCATATACTGCTGAAGACCAAGGGAAAGTGTATACATACCAGGCTTTGTTATAAAAATCAAAGGATATAAATAATCACTCCAGGCATCCAAAAATGCATATATCCCGATGGTGGTAAGAACCGGCTTGCAAAGGGGAAGTGCAATTTTATAATAACGCTGGAATTCCGTAGCTCCGTCGATTTTCCCTGCCTCAATCAGACTGTTTGGAATACCTGCAAAAAACTGCCGGACAATAACAATATAATATGCCTTTCCAAAAAATGCCGGAAGAATCAGGGGAATGTATGTATTCGTAAGCCCAAGCTTAGAATAAATCTTATACAATGGCACCATGGTAACAGTTATAGGGATCATCATCGTCGCCATGACCAGTCCTGAGATGATGTCAGCGCCTTTCCATTTGATTTTCACCAGGGAATACGCTACCATAGGCGTAACCAGAAGCTGGCCTATAAGGGAAATGGCCGTGATAAACACTGTATTTCCCATGTACTTAAAATATGGAATTGCTGCAAAAGCTGCCGGATAGTTCTCCTTCACCCATACACGGGGAAACAGCTTAACCGGAATGGTGAACGCATCGTTGTTGGTTTTGAAAGAAGTGAGCACCATAACCATAAAGGGCGATATGAAAATCAAAGCCAGCAAGGCAACCAGAGCAAAAAACAAAACTTTGCTTATACTATTCTTCATGCTTATTCACCTCCGGCATTTTCTGTAACTTTTCTCGTAACTTTGGTCATAAAAACCGTCAAGATTGCAACAATGATAAACAGCAGCCACGCCATTGCCGAAGCCTTACCCATCTTTAAATAGGTAAATGCATTATGGAATACATACAGCGGATACATAAGAATGGAATTCTCAGGTCCGCCGGCGGCGCTTCCGCCCTTTACTCCGGCATTTGCACTAATAATAATGTACACCTGCTGGAAATACTGGAATGCATTTATGGTACTTAAAATGGCCTGATACACCAGAACATGAGCAATACATGGTACCGTAATATAGAAAAATCTGGCAACCTTTCCGGCACCGTCGATTTCTGCGGATTCATAGTAGCTTCTTGGCACGGACTGTAAGGCTGACATGCAGACTAACATCATGGTACCGGTGTTCCACGTTCCCATGAGGACCAGCGCCCACTTGGTATAATGAGCATCCATAAGCCATGCCGGCCCGCTGATTCCAAACCAGCTTAATACGTTATTGATATAGCCGTAGGTAGGGTCAAACATCCAGATCCATACCATAGTCGCTGCAACCATAGGGATTACGGAAGGCAGGAAAAATGCTGTCCTGACAAAACCGCGCCCCTTAAAATCGGCGCATACGATGCTGGCCAGAAGCAGCGCTACGAACAGATTGATGGGCGTAGATACAAAGGCCATAAATAAGGTATTTCCCAAGCTCTTCCAAACAAGAGGATCACTGAAGATGTCTTTATAATTATCTAGTCCCACCCACTGCGGAGCTGTTACGGCATTGAACTTTGTAAGGCTGTAATACAGAGAGCTTATCAGCGGGTATACGCTAAAAGCCAGAAAGCCCAGAATCCACGGAGATGAAAACAGCAGGCCGTTTATAAAATCCCGCTGTGTCGCGTTTCGTCCCTTCATTCCTTTTCCCCTCTCAAACATGAAGATCAGGCACTGCATTATGCAGATTTCTGCCTGCAGCGCCCCTAATTAGTGAATTGTTATTTTAAATTTGCGCTTTGTCCTGCGAGAGCTTTCAGTGCTTCTTCAGGAGTCTTTGAACCGGAATAAACGGTATCAAGTGTTGCATTGATCATGGATATGTATTCATCATAATCTGCCATTACCGGATACTGAATGCCCTTTTCCTGCTTTAAAGCGTCAATAAATTCTGTAAATCCAGGAACTGCCTTGATATCAGCATCATCGTATAAAGCTTTTACTGCCGGAAGATTTCCTGTTCCAAGATCAATGATCTTAGCGCCTTCCTGACTGCAGAGCCATTTTGTAAAGTCCCAGGCTCCATCTTTATTCTTAGCCATTGCCGGTACTGCTACAGAGTCAGTCTCATAGCGGCTGGTTCCTCTTAACTCCGGATTTGCCTGTGTACCAGGAATCAAGGTAATGCCGTAATCAACGGTGGATTTAAAGTTCTTCATCATCGTAGGAAGCCAGGAACCGTCAAGACGGAACAGCTGCTTGCCCTGGAAGAACATATCCTGCTCTGTATAGCGGTTTGTATTTGCCGTTCCAATAAACCCATCCAGAGCCTTTCCGCCAAACTGGTCTCTGTATTTAACGTTCATATTAAGGCTCTCTAAAATACCTGCGTTATCAGGAGTAACATTGGATTCCTCATCCCACCATCTTCCGCCAAAGCCGTAGATCAGCTCCTGTCTTGCAGAAGCATATGGGAATAAGGGATATCCAAGCACCTCAATATTTCCGCTGCCATCTACCTTCGTGGCCTTTACCGCCATCTCATACATCTCTTCCATGGTTTTTGGCGGCTCGGTGTATCCGGCTTCCTTTAACAGTTCCTTGTTGTAGTACATCTGGATGGTGTAGGCATCAAGGGGAAGAGCATAAATGGCTCTGTCAATGGTATTTGCATTCATAGCCTGCTCGGAATAAATGGAGGAATCAAAGGATTCCTTGTCTGCATATGGCTGCAGGCTTTCCAGCAAGCCATTTTTTTGATACTGCACCACGGTCTGGTTGCTTATTTTGATTACATCAGGTGATTCGTTGCTGCTCATGGCTACGATTACTTTCTGAGCATCCGTAACGCTTAAACCTTCCACCTTATAATTGCTCTGGGAAGCATTGTACTCACTGATCGCCTTCTCATAGACAGCTGCTTCATCCCCTGTGTTGTTGTACCAGAACGTGATCACCTGTGCTTCCTTGTTTTCTGCCGGAGCAGATGTTTCCCCGCTTGTTGTCTCCCCGCTGGCCGCTGTTGTCTGTGCTGTGGTGGCCTGTGTGGAAGAACTGCTGCCGCAGCCGGTAACCGCTAATGCAGCCATACCTGCAGCCATAATAATACTAATTGCTCTTTTCATAAAATACCTCCTTTTAAAAATATGGTTTGAACTTTTTGTTGATTGGCCTTCAACATTTTGTTTAACTCATAATCAATATATACTATACTTCATGTGTTTTGTCAACAATAATAATGGGATTACTTTCGTTTTTTTGTTTGTTTTTTATAATGTTAACTTTTTTATTCAACAAATAATGGATTATTACTGGACTTTATCTCACATTTCATTTATAATTTATTTAGACATTTTGTTGAAAGGATAAAATACTACTATGGGATATGTATCTGATAACCTGAACCTGTTGTCTGACATTGCAAAATGCATTGCGATGCAATTCGGAGAAAACTGTGAAGTGGTTTTGCATGACCTTACCCTGCCGTATGACCAGACAATCGTTGCAATCTGGAACGGACATGTGACCGGAAGAAAAGTCGGAGACGGAGGCACCAATGCCGGATTAGAGATTTTAAAGGGATCCGCAGCACCGGATGACCAGTACAGCTACGTTAACGCCACACCCAACGGCCGGATCTTACGTTCTTCCAGCAAGTACTTTCGTGACGAATATGGAAAAGTGAATGGAAGCCTGTGCATTAATTTAGATATAACAGATATGATTAAATGTGAGAATACCTTGCGGTCCTTTACCGGTTCCGGCTCCTCAGCCCTCACCCAGACCCCGGAACTGTTTGTGGGCAATGTTGATGAGCTGCTGGAGATTATGATGAAAGAAGCCGTTAGCATGACCGGAAAATCCGTAGGGAATCTGACCAAAGAAGAGAAGGTTGCTGTTGTTCACAACTTAGATGGCAAGGGTTTTTTCCTGATAAAGAAGGCTGCAGAAAAGCTGGCTGACTTTTTGGGATTGTCCAGATACAGCATTTATAACTATCTGAACGAAAGTCATTAATTTTTTATGATTGGCGAAATGATAAGGAGGGTTCCCAAAAGTCACAGAAGTGACTTTTAAGAACCCTCCTTTTTATATAAAACAATTGCTATTCTAAAACCATCGAAGCCCTTACCCTGATATTTTCTCAGGAATCCTGCAAATCAAGGTTATCTTCCATCTCCTCTTCATCAAGCTCCCGCATCAGCTCCGGAAAACTCTCCCGCTCAAATTCCTGAATGGATATAGATTTCTTATTTGGATTGGCGAACACAAAGGTCTTGTCTACGTTTTCCACATAATTCTGGATCTTGTCATTGGTTGCGCTGATGATAGCCTGGAAGCCCAGTCCTCTGATCAGCTCAATACAACTTGCCACCTTTTCCGCATCCATCTTGGAGAACGCCTCATCAAGCACCACCAGGCGAAGGGTTGGATTTCTCTGTATCTTAGGTGATAAACTGATCCGGTAAGCCTGGGCAAAGCTGGCTAATAAGGCTACGTAAAGCGGATTCTGTCCCTCGCCTCCGGAATTTTTCTTGATCATCTTGCTTAAACGGATCTTAATGACCTCATCCTCGTTCTGGATGATCTGCTGCATATCAAAGGATAGATACGTCCGGTAATCCGCATACTTATCCATGTTCCGTTTGGCCTCTTCCATCTCCTCCGGTGTGGCATTTTCCGGTGGGATGAAGATATTTATTAAGTCATTGATGATTTCCCCGTACTGGTTCTCATGCTCCATAGTGAATAAGTTCATCTGGTTATCCAGGGTATCCGTAAGATAGGCGGGATTTACCTCCAGGGAATTATCCATGAACATGTCATAATATCTCCCATCCGGCCCTTTATTCCTTCCAATGACAAACTGATACTTATCCTTGCCGAAATCCAGTTTGCTGATGATCTTGTTCAGCTCATCTTTACGTAAAAGAGCATCCCTTATGGCACTTCGGATCTTGAACATAAAGTCATCCTTAAAATGAAGGACAGCAGACTTAGCCTGCTCAGCGGCCATCTTTTTATATTCCTCCAGATTTCCGCACTCCATGGTCTCAAGAAGACGGTCATATTCCCCATTATCCTTTGCTGTCAGGGAAAAATTCCGATTGGGATATTTTCTTGCATACTCACCTCTGGAACCTACAAGAGCCTGGAACGCCTGATCACGGGCTTCTTCCGACCTCCTGCATTCTCCGAAAAATTCATTCTTAAGGCGGTCGTACCGGCAATTTTCTCTGCTTTCCAATATTTCATGAACCTTGGCTTCCAGTTCCTCATCCGGTTCAAATTCCCGTTCTTTTGCGACCAGTTCTTCCTGCAGCTGCAGGGATTCTCTGCGGAAGCGTTCGATCTCGCTGTTGATACCAAAAATCAGCTCTGCGACTGCACTCTGCTCCGCCCTCTTTCTATCACAGAGCTGTAAGATGGCTTCCCTTTCCTTCACCCACGCTTCTACATCCTGGGCCTTCAGCTTTTCAAACTTCTGTTCCAGCCGCCTGATCTCTTTACCCTTTTCCTTAAAGGCCTCCATATCCTGCTGCCACTCCAGGTAAACGCCCGTGTCTTCTCCTAAGTCTTCCATGGATAAGATACGTTTGCATTCCTTTAAAACCTGTTCCTGAGGCTTTTTCTCCTCTTCCATAGAAACCAGATTCTTTTCCAGAAGCCGGATCCTTCTCCTGACGCTGTCCTTGCCGATATATGCAAATTTCGTATAATTATCGGGATTCATATGCTGCAGGCGGAACGTATGGTATAGCATACAGTCAGGGGTCACTCCAATGCGGCTGCGGCGCAGCTCTTCCAAGTTCGTGCACTTGACGACCCTGCCCAAAAGTAAGTCAATGTACGGCTGTAAATAAGCCTCTCTCACTGTAATTTCCTCAGCAAGACCGCCTTTTACTACTTCATAGGAATTCTGCCCTACCTTTTCTGTATCCAGAACTGCCACATTAAAATACTCAGACCGGTCTAGTTCTCCGTAAGCCGCCATAGCTGCTTCTGCATAAGCCGGAGCCACTACCAGGGACAGCTTATTATTGCCCAGATAGCCTTCCACCGCATTTCTCCAGGTCTCGTCTCTGATGTCCAGAAGATCTGCAAGCACATGGACCTCCACCGCCTTGCCGGTTTCTTCTAAAAGCCGCTGCTGGATCAGAGACCGTGCACGTTCCAGATATTTGGGGTATGCCTTATTACCGGCCTTTAGCTGGGCCAGCTCTTCACTTGTCTGGCGCTCTTTTTTCCGAATGTCCCGAAGAATTCCTTCTGCCTCTTTTTGAGCTTCTTCGGTTTCCTTTCTCATTTCGGCAATGGATTTTTTCAGGCGGACTAACTTTTCTTCATCAATGGTATTCTTCTCAAATTCTTCGATGTCCCATATGGTCTGGTTGGAGGTAGCCTCTTCCTCTATCCATTCCTTCAGCCGTTCTCCTGTCTGAGACCATTTGGTAAAGCTTTTATTTAAATGGTTTGATAATTCCTTTGCAGAGTCCAGCTGATTCTTAAGATCCTCATAACCCGTGGAAGAAATCCGTCCAAGCAGTTCATTTCCCTGTCTGGTTAAATCTTCCATCTGTCCTTCTAACGCTGTCCTCTGATTTTCCTGGCGGTCTAAATCCTCCCTGGCAAGCCTGGACTTATCTGTTAATGCCTGGATCCTTGCCTGATAATCCAGAATTTCCATCTTGCGGAAGAAATATGTATTTTTACTAATCTCCCCTTCTTTTTCACGAACTGCAGAAAACTTTTCCCTCATTCCATTTAAATAACCGATCTCAACAACTGTGTCTTCAATCTTCTTTCGCATCCGCCCGTACTGCATGACGCTTTCCTGCATGTCCTCAATGTGGATGTCCTGCTCCATGCAGATGTATTCCTTTACAAAATCCTCCAGCTTGATGTTCATGCGGAAGGGAATCGCACGCTTAAACAAAAGGGGGAATTTTTCCGAATCAAGACCGCCTAAGTATACATCATACAACTGTCTGCGGAACCGCTCGTTGTGGGAGGTTGCAAAATAATCTTCTTTGGGGTATAAGGTCTGCAAATAAGCAGTTACTTCCTGAATGGTCATGGTCCTGGAACCGGTACGGTAACCGTTTTCCCAAAGAGGACCTTTATGCCAGAAGAACTTTCTGGATATCTCATTGGTAGTCGTATCCACGTCAAAGACAATTCCAACGCACTGGCATTCTCCCGTATCCGTTCGTTTCAGTTCAAGCACAATGGTGGTTGAGAAATTCTGGTTCCGCAAATAGGCAAATTCATTGTTTTCACCGATATTCACCATCCCCCGCAAATATTCGATCAGACTCCGGTCGGAGTCATCAGACGCTGCCTTATTAAAGAATCCCCGGCCATCGGTGTTGGCGTAAAGGAGAATCTGCATGGCATCAATGACCGTTGACTTTCCACTGCCGGAATGTCCGGTAAAGAAGTTGATCTCCTGATTAAAGGATAAGGTTTTCCGGCTGATGTAATGCCAGTTATTAAGGAGTATCCGGGACAGGGCTTCAAATTTCTGGTTCGTCATCGTCTTCGTCTCCTTCTCCAAGTGCTTCTAACAGGGCCCGCACGTCATCTCCGAACAATACTACATTGATACAGGGATAGATGATCATGCGGCTGTCCCCATCTAAGTCCTCTAAAATATCAAGGGGTTCCAGAATCTGATACTTTTTTAACAATGTAATTGCCCGGCGGATTTCTGTCGGTGAGGGCTGTTTCTTAAATAATCGGTAATTTCCCAGCTTTTCATGGATCTCGCTTAATGTGGTGTAGATGTTGACGCTGGTAGAAACTGCTGCCATCTGTTCATCGTAGATCAGTTTTAAGATCAGCAGATAAAGAGTGGCCAGTTTGGGAAGCTTATCCCCCACAGTGCTCTCTCCCTGGATATAAATAATGCCCAGCTGGCTGTTTTCCAGAACAGACACTCCGCTGACTGCCAGATAGGCCCGGATAAATTCCAGATGTTTGTTGCAGATTTTAAATTCCGGGTTATAGGTAAACCGGTTGGTACGCTTATCATACTTATGCTCCAGAACAAAGGTCTGCTGAAGAAGAAGTCTCAAGCCTGCTCTTACCTCTTCCTTTTCTCCCTGTCCCAAAGCGTCAAAATATGGAATCTGGCTGATGAGGCCAGCACTTTCTTCATAGGTCATGATTCTTTCCTCCTTACAAATACCAGCTTTGGATAGCGGTATCTGCCGTTGTCAATGAGCTCCGTCTCCTGCTCCTCCACCTGGTACATGCTTTTCCTTCTGGTAGAGTAATCATAGGCCAGGATCAGCTTTTCAAACTCCTCAGGAGAATTAACCGTATCTTCCTTTACCTCCATACGGCCATTTTCCAGATGAGCTTCGATATAGCTTTCGATTTCCTTCCGGCTGTAGCGGCTTTTTAAGCGGTTTAAACTCAGGATCTCTTCCATGGTTAGCTCTGCAGACTCTTCCTCCGGCATCAAATTCTCTTTAAAACATGTCCTGGCCCTTCTTTTTTTATAAAGGGATTTTTCAGAGAGAATGGATACCTGGGATAAATTCATAAGGCCTCCCGCATCCTTTATGGCCTCATCCGGATCCTCTGTTTCAGACAAATGATTTAAAAGCCTGATAACAAGCCCCTTCATGTTGTCCTCCTGATTTAACAGATAGTTAAGCCTTGTAACTGTAGCGCGGATATACCGGGAATGCTCCTTGTCCATATTGGCAATGCGGTGTTCGATATCGTCAAATCCTCTTTCGATCTGATCCAGCTTTTCCGCAATATCCGCTGCCGTCACTTTCTGGCCGCTGCGGTGGCTCATCTGCTCCAGCCATTCCGTATCTTCCCGCATGGAGCCAATCCATCGCTTAATATCATTTTTGTAAAGATAGAAATTATCCGAAGTTTTCAACATATGGTACTTCTTTTTTACGATTTCATCCACATATCCTTCCAGATGTTCTTTCAAAAGATCCCCATATGCTTTTTTCTCCAACAGGCTTGCAAAGAATTTGTCCATGTTGTGAAGCATGTCCTGCAAAGTCTTATTGAGCCTCTTTGTATTGATGTAAGCCGTATTCAAAAGGCTTACACCGGCCCTGGGATCATTTTTTAAAGAGAAAAGGATTGCGTAAACGTTCTGGATATAAATCTGGGTCTCATCCTCTTCATCGCTTGTAAGCTTAAAAAACGCCTCGATCATGACGGCAGCATAATCTGGAATTACGATATTGACCGTCATGGAGGCGTAGTCATCCACTTTCCGGAGCCAGCCTGCCCTTAACAGCCAGTTTAAAACCCTGACTGCTGTCGGTTCTAAGGCATCCGCCTCATCTTCCAGCTCATCCTGCCAGATGACCAGCCGTTTTGCCGTAAAATATTCTTCTAAAACCTGTATACAGACTTCACGGCTTAAAAAGTAGTTGCTGTATTCATATTCCTCATTGATTTTTAACAAAGCTTCTATGTAGGTGGACCGGTTAATGGAACGGAACAATCCCCAGAACCGGTCCGGTATCTCATTCATTAATATCATTTGTTTCTGTCTCATCTCCTGTTTTTTCTGCTCCTATGATTAAAACCATGAATTACCGGGCTTATCTTATAAAAGCAGACAAAAAGAAACGGCTATCTCCATTTTGACAGCCGATTGATCTTCGTTTTCACGGGTTTTTCTTTTAATCCAAGGCTTCTTTCTTTCTATTATAGCAAAAATCCCTATTTCTTACAATAAAATTATAGAAAGGTCGAAAAAAGCAGCTGTTGCACGGCTCTATCCATGCATCAGCTGCTGATGATTCTTAATCATTAATCTTTCACATTTCCAACATCAATAACCGATTCTTTTATTTCCTTCTTTTCATCAGTCCAATCGGAAAGCTCGTCTTCCACTTCCTTAGACACTTCCCCATTTTCAGAATCCTTATTTTCTTCCTTCGGCTCCGGAATTCCCTTTGCTTCCCGGAATATCTTCATAAATTCCTTACCGGTAATGGTCTCTCTCTCAATCAGGAATTCTGCGATTTTATCCATTACATCACGGTTTTCTGAGAGAAGGTTTTTGGCCTCTTCATATGCTTCTTTCAGCATTTTCATGACTTCATCATCTACCTGGGAAGCAGTGGCTTCCGCACAGTTCATTACCGTACGTCCGCTTAAGTACTGGTCTTCCCTGGCTGCCAGACCCATAAGGCCGAATTTCTCCGACATACCGTACTGGGTGATCATAGCCCGTGCTACCTTGGTAGCCTGCTCAATATCATTTGCCGCACCTGTTGTAACAGTGTCAAATACGATTTCCTCTGCCGCACGGCCGGCCAGATAGCCTACCAGCATGGCATGAAGCTCTTTTCTGGAGTTTAAGAATTTTTCTTCTTCCGGCACATGCATTACGTATCCCAAAGCACCCATGGTCCTTGGTACAATGGTGATCTTCTGTACAGGTTCAGAATCCTTTTGAAGGGCGCTGACCAGGGCGTGTCCCACCTCGTGATAAGATACAATGCGGCGCTCCTCTTTGTTAAGGACACGGTCCTTTTTCTCTTTACCTACCAATACCACTTCCACAGCTTCAAATAAGTCCTTCTGCGCTACCGCATGACGACCGTTTTTCACCGCCAGGATAGCGGACTCATTGATCATGTTGGCAAGATCGGAACCAACGGCTCCTGAAGTTGCTAAAGCAATGGCATCTAAATCAACGGTTTCATCAAGAAGCACATCCCGGGCATGAACCTTTAAGATATCCACTCGGCCTTTTAAATCCGGCTTATCCACGATAATCCGACGGTCAAAACGACCCGGACGGAGAAGAGCAGGATCCAGGATTTCAGGTCGGTTGGTAGCTGCCAGAACTAAAAGTCCCTTAGAGGAATCAAACCCATCCATCTCAGAAAGCAGCTGGTTTAAGGTCTGTTCTCTCTCATCATTTCCTCCGCCAAATCTGGAATCACGGCTCTTTCCGATGGCATCTACCTCGTCAATAAAAATAATACAGGGAGCAGATTCCTGGGCTTGCTTAAATAAATCCCGGACACGGGAAGCTCCCACACCTACGAACATCTCTACAAAATCAGAACCGGACAGAGAATAAAAAGGAACATGGGCCTCTCCTGCAACCGCCTTGGCAAGCAAGGTTTTTCCCGTTCCGGGAGGTCCTACGAGAAGCGCTCCCTTAGGAAGCTTTGCACCGATCTTTGTATATTTTCCCGGATTATGGAGGAAATCCACGATTTCAGTCAAAGATTCTTTCGCCTCATCTTCCCCCGCCACATCTTTAAAGGTGATACCTGTTTCCTTTTGTACGTAAACCTTGGCATTGCTTTTTCCAACGCCCATAAGTCCGCCGCCTCCGCCGACCCTGCGCATCATGAAGTTCAAAAGGAATCCCATGGCTGCAAACAAAAGCAGATAACTGACAATGGTCTGAATGAAAAAGTTACCGTCACGGCGGGTCCGCAAGGTTTCCACTCCGGCAGTACGAAGGCGCTCCGCCAGATTTAAATCGTTGTCCATCCTTACCGTATAATAGGTAACGCCAGGTTTATATCCTTCCCAGGTCTTCTTTGGGTTTATGGTAATCTTCGTATCTTCTACATTAACCGACTCCACCTGTTTTTCGTCTACCATATTCATAAAGGTATCGTAACTCAGTTCTTTATTGGTCCTCGTCGTAATCGCGCCGTGCAGATAAGAGATCGCTGCTACCGCAATAAGAAACGCGATGACCCATATGGCGATAGCCTGGGTATTCTTCGGCATCTTATTATTATTATTTTGATTCTTGTTATCCATCTGTGTGAATTCTCCAATCCGGATAGTTTCTACCCATTTTATACCTCTATCATTATAGTGTCAGTCTCTCCATAAATCAAGAAAAGAATTATTAAATCCTTATAAACACCTGGGCTGGTTTTATTTAACAATCATGGATTTTTAACATATGAATGCCTTTTTACAAAATTTTACACTTAATATTCTTAGTTTTTTCATATGGTACTGGATTTTTTCAAAGAATAGCTGTATAATTTCTTTTTTAAAAATATTCCATACCATTACAAAAGGAGGTTACACTGTTATGTCAGTGAAGTACGTGTTTGTCACCGGAGGAGTTGTGTCCGGGCTTGGCAAAGGTATTACCGCAGCATCTCTTGGACGTCTGCTTAAGGCCAGAGGCTATAAGGTCACCATGCAGAAATTTGATCCGTACATCAACATTGATCCGGGCACCATGAATCCAGTGCAGCATGGTGAGGTTTTCGTCACCGAGGACGGTGCAGAAACCGATCTCGACCTTGGCCATTACGAACGATTTATCGACGAAAATCTGACTCAAAATTCCAACGTTACCACCGGTAAGGTCTACTGGACCGTACTGACCCGTGAACGGCGCGGGGACTTCGGGGGAGGCACCGTACAGGTTATCCCTCACATTACCGACGAAATCAAAAGCCGCTTTCACTGCAGTAACAGCAACTCCTCTGAAACAGAGATCGCCATCATAGAAGTAGGCGGAACGGTAGGCGACATCGAAAGCCAGCCATTCCTTGAAGCGATCCGTCAATTCCAACACGAAGCAGGCCACGAAAATGTCATTCTCATCCACGTGACCCTGGTTCCATATCTAAAGGTTTCCGGCGAACTGAAAACCAAACCAACCCAGTCCAGCGTAAAAGACTTACAGGGAATGGGTATCCAGCCCGACATCATCGTATGCCGTTCCGAACTGCCCCTTGATGACGGAATCCGAAGCAAAATCGCACAATTCTGTAACGTTCCCAAGACCCATGTACTTCAAAACCTGGATGTGGAAGTATTGTATGAACTTCCTCTTGCCATGGAAGAAGAGCATTTAGCTGAAGTCGCATGTGAAAGTTTAAACCTGCCATGCCCCAAACCAGACTTAACGGACTGGTCCTTCATGATCGATAACTGGAAGCATCCGGAAAAGGAAGTGACGGTCGCTCTGGTAGGAAAGTACATCCAGCTTCACGACGCCTATATTTCCGTAGTGGAGGCATTAAAACACGGCGGTGTTTTCCACCGGGCCAAGGTTCATATTAAATGGGTTGATTCAGAACTTGTAACCGATGATAATGCGGCCAGTTTTTTCAACGATGTAAGCGGGATTTTAGTCCCCGGCGGATTTGGCAGCCGCGGCATAGAAGGAAAGATTTCATCCATCCGTTATGCCCGGGAAAACAACATCCCGTTCCTTGGCCTCTGCCTAGGCATGCAGATGGCCATCGTGGAGTTTGCACGCCATGTGGCAGGCTTTGACGATGCTCATACCTCAGAGCTTGATGAGGAAACCACTCACCCGGTCATCCACTTAATGCCGGACCAGAACGGCATCGAGGACATCGGAGGAACTCTGAGACTCGGCTCCTATCCCTGTGCGCTGGACAAAACCTCCAAGGCCTATGAGGTATACGGGGAAGCACTGATCCATGAACGTCACAGACACCGTTATGAGGTTAACAATGAATACCGTGAAGATCTGGAAAAAGCAGGGATGAAGCTTTCCGGTATCTCCCCGGATGGACGGATCGTGGAAATGGTGGAAATCCCATCCCACCCCTGGTTCATCGCCACCCAGGCACATCCCGAGTTTAAATCACGGCCTAACAGACCTCATCCGCTGTTCCGTGATTTCATCCGCGCAGCCATTGAAAACCGTTAAACAATCAGATTTTAAGTGAAAGCAGGGAGTCCGGACTCTTATCAAAGGGTCCGGACTCCTTGTTTTATTGTTAAAAAAATATTTTTCTTTAAATTATTATTTTCTTTCATTTTTTTCTTGCACTTTTTCAATCTTCTGTATATAATATAATGCAACGTGTATCTGCACGAGAGACAGTTGTATTTGTATGAGATACACATAAAGGAGGATATGATTTATGAAATTGAAAAAAGTATTTGCAATCACTCTTTCAGCATGTTTGAGCGCCAGCATGGTTGCCGGCTGCAGCACTGGTTCCTCATCTTCTGCCTCCGGCGGCGCAAAGGTCATTAAGATCGGCGCGTTCGAGCCTACTACCGGAGAGAACGGAGGGGGCGGGTTACAGGAACTCCTGGGAATGCGCTACGCAAACAAGACTCATCCTACGGTTAAAATCGGCGGAGAGGAGTACAAGGTGGAACTGGTGGAAGTGGATAACAAATCCGATAAAACGGAAGCAGTCAACGCTGCACAGAAACTTGTCAGCGAAAAGGTTTCCGTTGTGCTGGGAAGCTATGGTTCCGGTGTTTCCATTGCCGCAGGACAGATATTTGCAGATGCTAAAATTCCTGCCATAGGCGCCTCCTGTACCAACCCTCAGGTAACCCAGGGAAATGATTTCTATTTCCGGGTATGTTTCCTGGATCCGTTCCAGGGTACGGTTATGGCCAATTATGCCAATGACCACGGGGCAAAAACGGCTGCCGTCATCACCCAGTTAGGAGATGATTATTCCTCCGGCCTTGGTTCCTTCTTCAAAACAGCATTCTCAGGCTTAGGCGGCAATATTGTCAGCGAAGAGCAGTTCCAGACCAATCAGACCGACTTTAAGGCAATCCTTACAAACATCAAGGCCCAGAACCCTGACATCATCTTTGCACCATCTTCCATTACTACGGCTCCTCTTATTATCAAGCAGGCCCGTGAACTTGGAATTACAGCTACCATCGCTGCCGGTGATACCTGGGAGAATTCCACCATCATCGAAAACGCTGGTACTTCCGCAGAAGGCGTTGTTCTTTCTACCTTCTTTGACGAAGCAGAACCAGCCAACGAGGAAGCAGCTTCCTTCATCTCCGGTTTTAAAGCTTACTTAAAGGAAAATAAGCAGGACGAAATCATCCCGGCTGTATCTGCACTCGGCTATGATTCTTACCTCTGCGCAATAAAGGCCATTGAAACCGCTGGCTCCGCAGACGGCTCCGCCATTCGTGATGCACTAAAGGGCGTATCCATTGACGGTGTTACCGGAAGCATTTCCTTTGATGAAAATGGGGATGCCAAGAAAGATATGGCGTTCATCAAGACCATTGAAAACGGCAAGTTTAAATTCTTAACAACAACTACAGTTAAATAATTTTAGATACCGTGGCAACGCAGTCATTACCAGATGAGTGGGGACGTATTTCCTTCCCCACTCGTTCCATTTGCGCATATTTCATTACATACTCAACAGATAGGAGGCATCTCGCCACATGAGTCTTACAACCTTTTTACAGCAGTGCCTGACCGGTATCTCCCTAGGCGGCGCCTATGCGCTGATTGCCATCGGCTATACCCTGGTTTACGGTATCCTGCGGCTCATCAACTTCGCCCACGGCGACATCTTTATGATGGCCGGTTATTTCATGATATTTGCCATGGCAAGCTTTCCATGGTACATTTCCATTCCAGTTGTTTTACTGGTGACCGTATTATTAGGCGTATCCATCGAACGGGTAGCTTACCGCCCCTTACGCACCGCTCCCAGAATGTCCGTCATGATTTCTGCCATCGGTGTCTCCTACCTTTTGCAGAATCTGGCTACCTATCTGTTCACAGCTCTGCCAAAGGGATATCCGGAAATTCCGTTTCTAAAGAAGATCTACCAGATCGGCGGTCTTTCTGCATCCTTTGTCACATTCTTAACGCCGGTCCTGACCCTTATCATTGTTTATGGACTTATCATCCTGATCAATAAGACAAAAATCGGCATGGCCATGCGCGCGGTCGCAAAGGATTATGATACTGCTGCCCTTATGGGAATTAAAATCAACCGCATCATCACCTTTACCTTTGCCATTGGCTCTCTTTTAGCCGCCGTCGGCTCCGTGCTTTATTTTACGGACCGTATGACCGTATTCCCCTTCTCCGGCTCTCTGCCTGGCTTAAAATGCTTTGTCGCCGCAGTATTCGGCGGGATCGGCAGCATTCCAGGCGCCGTAATCGGAGGCTTTATCCTGGGCCTTGGCGAGACCGCCCTGGTAGCTATGGGATATTCCACCTTCAGCGACGCATTTACCTTTGTTCTGTTAATCATCATTCTCCTGATCAAGCCTACGGGGCTGTTCGGCGAGAAGACGACCGATAAAGTGTGAGGTGCCCCCTATGAAGAAAAATGCAGTTTCCAAAAACAAACTTTATACCCTGGCCGCTCTTCTGGTCATCATCGTACTGCTGGCTTTCTTACAGGCTAACAGTGCTCAGTACAGCTATCAGATCTCAATCCTGGAGCGAAGTGCAATCTATGCGGTAGTTGCCGTTTCCATGAACCTGCTTACCGGTTTTACGGGATTATTTTCCTTAGGCCAGGCCGGTTTCATGGCAATCGGTGCCTATACCGTAGCCATACTTACCATACCGGTTGATAGCAGAGCCAGCGTTTACTACGTTAACGGCATCTCTCCTGCTATTGCAAACTTACATTGCCCTTACTGGCTGGCCCTGATTATCGCAGGGATCCTGGCCGCAGCCCTGGCTGCCCTTATCGGCATTCCGGTTCTCCGGCTAAAAAGTGATTATCTGGCCATTGCAACCCTGGGCTTTTCCGAAATCATCCGTGCTGTCATAGCTGCTCCCCAGTTAGACCGGATCACCAATGGTTCTTATGGATTAAAAAGTATTCCCGGATTTCCCAATCTGTTTATAGCTTTTGGGCTCCCGGCCCTTTGCATCCTTTTAATGGTCCTTCTCATTAATTCCTCTTACGGACGCGCATTTAAGGCCCTCCGCGAAGATGAAGTGGCCGCTCAGGCCATGGGACTTAACTTATTCCGTTATAAGGAGCTGGCCTTTATCATCTCTTCCTTTTTCACAGGCGTAGGCGGAGGACTTCTGGCCATATTCATGCGTTCCATTGACTCTAAGACCTTTTCCATCAACTTAACTTACGATATCCTGCTGATTGTAGTTCTTGGAGGAATCGGAAGCATTACAGGAAGCGTCATCGGTTCCTTCCTGGTCACCGCAGGCAGGGAATGGCTTCGTTTCTTTGATAATCCTCTGGTTATCGGCGGATTTGTAGTACCTCTGTTCCGCTCCGGTTTCCGTATGGTCATCTTTTCGATTTTATTAATGATGGTGGTGCTCTTCTACCGCCGCGGAATCATGGGCAGCAACGAATTTTCGTGGGAGGGGCTTGGGCGGCTTATCCGAAGTATTCCATCCAGGATAAAGAGAAAAAGCAAAGCACAGAAGCACCCTGCGGGTATCCCTTTATGTCCAGAAAGCATGGACGACAGTAAGAAAGGAGATAACGCATAATGTCAAACATAGCAAAAACTCCAATTAACGTGCTTCACATGCAGGACATTACCATGCAGTTCGGCGGCGTTGTGGCTGTAAATGGTCTGACCCTTGATGTAAACCAGGGAGAGATCGTGGCCTTAATCGGCCCTAACGGCGCAGGAAAGACAACCGCATTTAACTGCGTTACCGGAATTTATGAGCCTACCTTCGGACAGGTGGATTTTATGGGGGAAACCATTCTTTCCAATACGCCAAAGGGAAAAATGAAAAAAACGTATCTGGGGGAAGTATCACCAAGACCCATTCCGATAATCAGCAGCACACCGGATGTGATTACAAAAAAGGGCATTGCCCGTACCTTCCAGAACATCCGCCTTTTCGGACAGCTGACCGTATTTGACAACGTACTCATTGCAAAGCACATGCGTGCAAAACAGAATGTTTTTTCCGCAACCCTACGGTTAAACCGCAAGGAAGAGGAACGGATGCGGGCGGAAACCACTGCACTCTTAGAGGAACAGAACCTGCTTCATTTAAAGGATGAAATCGCCACCTCCCTCCCCTACGGCTTGCAGAGGCGCTTAGAAATTGCAAGAGCCCTTGCAACGGAACCAAAGTTTCTGCTGCTTGACGAACCGGCTGCAGGTATGAATCCTCAGGAAACCCAGGAATTAACGGATTTTATCAAGCAGATTCGGGATTCTTACCATCTTACCGTATTCATGATCGAACACCATATGGATCTGGTCATGCAGATTTCCGATCGCATCTATGTACTGGATTTCGGCAAACTGATTGCACACGGTACGCCGGAAGATATCCAGAATAATGAACGGGTAATAGAAGCATATCTGGGGGTGAGCGACGATGCTGAAGATTGATAACTTACGAGTGAATTACGGCGGAATCGAAGCCGTTAAAGGAATTTCCTTTGAAGTGCCGGATAAGAGCATTGTGACCCTGATCGGTGCCAATGGTGCCGGA
>NZ_JPME01000011.1 GCF_000732605.1 Lacrimispora celerecrescens
GATTGAGGGATACGAAGACCTGCTGAATCCGGAGTTAAAGGGCAAGATTGCATTTGCAGATCCGGCAGCTTCCTCCTCCTCTTTTGAGCATCTGGTAAATATGCTCTATGCCATGGGCGGCGGCAACCCGGACAATGGCTGGGATTATGTAAAACAATTCTGTACACAGCTGGACGGCAAGCTTTTAGGCGGTTCCTCCGCAGTATATAAGGGCGTTGCGGATGGAGAGTACACCGTAGGCCTTACCTTTGAACAGGGTTCTGCGCAGTATGTAGGCGCGGGTTCCCCTGTAAAGACTGTTTACATGAACGAGGGTGTTATCTTTAGGGGCGATGGCGTGTATATCATCAAGGGCTGCCAGAATGAGAAAAATGCTCAGATATTCATAGACTGGCTTACCAACAAGGAAGTACAGGAATTCATGAACAATACTCAGTATAGAAGGACCATCCGCAAAGACGTGGAGGCAGGAGATGCCATGGTTCCGATGGATCAGATCAAGGTAATCCAGGATGATGAGACCGATACAGCAGCTCACAAGTCTGAGTGGTTAAATGAGTTTAAGGAGATGTTTACAGAGTAAGGCCGTACCGGATACCGGATACCGGCAGTACTGGACTATATACACCGGGGGCGTGGCTTCATATGTCACCCCCCTTCATTTTAGAGGAATTGAGGGAAACGTATGAGTGTTTCAATCGGAATCGGCAATGTAGTGAAAAAATATGGAGATCTGACCATCATACCGGACTTATCCGCCTATATTAAAAATGGAGAGTTCTTTACGCTCCTTGGGCCTTCCGGTTGTGGTAAGACAACGCTGCTGCGTATGATAGCGGGCTTTAACAGCATTGAAGGGGGAACCATAAAGTTTGATGAAGAGGTCATAAATGACATTCCCGCCCAGAAGAGGAATATCGGTATGGTGTTCCAGAGTTATGCCATTTTCCCGCATTTAACGGTCAGGCAGAACGTGGAGTACGGTTTAAAGATCCGCAAGGTGCCAAAGGACAAAATGAAGGACAGGATTGATGAAATCCTTAAAGTGGTTAAGATTGACGAGTACCAGGATCGTCTGCCGGAGCGTCTGTCAGGAGGACAGCAGCAGAGGGTGGCTCTGGCCAGGGCAATCGTTATCCATCCCCAGGTGCTTCTCATGGATGAACCCCTGTCCAACCTGGATGCAAAACTTCGTATTGAAATGCGAAGCGCCATCCGTGACGTGCAGAAGCAGGTAGGTATTACCACCGTGTATGTAACCCATGACCAGGAGGAAGCTTTAGCCATATCAGACCGGATTGCAGTGATGAAGCAGGGAATCATCCAGCAGATAGGCTCTCCCCAGGACATCTACGCACGGCCTTACAATGCATTTGTATCCACCTTCATCGGACATTCCAACCTGTTCTTTGGTACCATAAAGAAGCAGGGAGACGTTCCGACAGTGGTGTTCAGCAATGGATACCAGGTGTCCATGCCTAACCTTGTAGACACGGTTACAGAAGGGCAGAAGGCAGTAATATCTGTGCGTCCTGAGGAATTTTCCCTGAACGAGGAGGGATTGGAGTGTGAGATCATCAGCAGGACCTTCCTTGGGAAGTACACCAACTATTTCCTTCGTTTCCCCGACGGCATGGTGCTGGATAACCAGCCCAGCATTGAATACTCCCAGGATCTGGGCCACGTGGACCGTATATTCGGCGTGGGAGAGAAGATTCGCTTAAGGCCTAACCCCAACAAAATCAATGTGTTTACCGAAGACCTGGAACGGAGTCTGATAAAGGATGTGAAGAAATATGACGAATAAAAAAATCAGATGGGATTTTTGGACCATTGTGACTGTAGTCATTCTCGCACTGTTTGCCATATTCCTTTTGTATCCGCTGATAAGCCTTTTCCTAAGCGGTTTTAAGGATACGGAGACTGGTATCTGGACTATGGATAATTATGCCAGATTTTTTTCAAAGAAATATTATAAGAGCGCACTGTTAAACTCATTTAAGCTGACGATCAGCGTGACTCTTGTGGCAATTCTACTGGGAGTGCCTCTGGCTTACTTTATGTCATTTTACAAGATAAAGGGAAAAGGGATTCTGGAGATCCTCTTTATCATTTCCATGATGAGCCCTAACTTTATCGGTGCTTATTCCTGGATACTCCTTCTGGGAAGGAGCGGTACCGTGACCCAGTTTTTAAAGGGTATGGGGATCCATATGCCATCCATTTATGGTTTTGGGGGTATGCTTCTGGTATTTGCCCTAAAGCTATATCCATTTATCTACATGTATGTGTCGGGAGCTCTTAAAAAGATTGACGTGGCCCTGTCTGAAGCGGCTGAAAGCCTTGGGTGCGGCGGACTTCGGAAAGTATTTACCGTTATCATGCCCCTGGTGACTCCTACCCTGATAGCAGCTGCCCTGCTGGTATTTATGAACTGTATGGCTGATTTTGGTACTCCGGCCTTAATCGGTGAGGGCTACCGTGTCATGCCCACCCTGGTTTACTCAGAATTCGTAGGGGAGACAGGCGGATCCGCGAACTTTGCGGCCTGCATGGCTACCATCATGGTGGTGGTGACAGCCACTATATTCCTGATACAGAAGTGGTATGTGAATACCAAGTCCTTTGCCATGAGCTCCATGAGACCAATTCAGCCAAAGGCTGTCCACGGCATCAAGGGATTCCTGATTCATTTATATATCTACCTTCTAGCAGCAACTTCCATCATCCCGCAGTGCATGGTGATCTATACTTCCTTTCGGGCGACCAAGATGCAGGTTTTCGTTGACGGATTCTCCTTAGAAAGCTACCGCAAAGTATTCTCCACTGCAGTCCAGTCCATTAAGAATACATATCTTTACTGTCTGGCTGCAATCGTGATCATTATTGTCCTGGGTATGCTCATTGCCTACCTGGCAGTGAGGCGCAAGAATTGGCTGACCAACATCATTGACACCATTGCCATGTTCCCGTATATTGTTCCGGGTTCCGTACTTGGTATCACTCTGCTGATTGCATTTAACCATCCGCCAATGATGCTGGCAGGATCTGCCATCATTATGATCATATCCCTTGTCATTCGCAGGCAGGCATATACCCTGCGTTCCAGCTCAGCCATTCTATACCAAATCAGTCCAAGTATGGAGGAGGCCGCCATCAGCCTGGGAGATTCGCCTTCCATGTCATTCGTCAAGGTGACGGCCAAAATGATGCTGCCCGGAGTTGCATCCGGTGCGATTCTAAGCTGGATTACCCTGATCAACGAGCTTAGTTCCTCAGTTATGCTCTACACCGCAGGCACCAGGACCATGTCGGTCGCCATATACAACGAAGTCATCCGTGCCAGCTATGGTACAGCGGCGGCTCTGGCCACCATACTGACCATAACCACTGTTGTATCCCTGCTTATCTTCTTCAAGGTATCCGGCAACAAAGACGTGACAATGTAGGGGCCTTATGATAAACTAAGCATATAGATAACCGAAATGGATTTTAGAAAATACAGTTTAAAAGGTGCAGGCATATGGAGAAAAGAAAGCAAACATGTTTCAGGGATGAGATCCGGAAAAGTTTGATTTTCCATGCGCTTGTGCCTTGTTTTATATCACTGGTAGTGCTTCTTCTGGTGTTCACTGCCCTGGGATCCCAGCAGATCATAAGAAAAAGCAGAACCATGCTGGCGCATTTTTCCGGAGAATTTGAAGGGGTCATTACCAGCTATGTGGAAATGAATAAGAAGATGGCCCAGGAACTTGATATGGAGTCCTTTCAGGGGAAGCCTTCCTATAAGACGGAGACAGTGTCCGGCATTTATCGCTTCTTAAACGGCCAGAATTACAGGGGGAATTACTACCTTTTTGATGAGAACCGGAACGTGGTATTCTCTACGGACAGCCGGGCCAATGTGGTACAGTATATAGGGAATTATCTGCCGTGGAATACCACGGACCAGAAGTACAGCAAGAATGACTGTATATTTATCTATGACAGCACAGTGATAGACAGAAGGGCCCTTCCTGCATGGCTCATATTTGAAACCGTGGTGAAAGATGGAACACTAAAGGGATACAGCGGTTTTGTGCTGAAGGCCGATGCCTTTAAGGAGCGCCTGGGAAATATGGAACAGCCGGTGCTCCTGGTCAATAAGTTTAACCGTGTATTTACAGATGGGGCTTCACGGTTTCAGAATGACAGGGGAAAACTGGTGAAGGAATTCCGGGCTGGCAGGAACCTGGCGCGCTTTGGGAAACGATGGTATTATACGGCCGGACAATCTGTGCTGGGAGGGGAGGCTACGGTTCTGGTGGTCAACGACTGCACTTCTTTTGTTCAGCTGTGCATCATGTCCTTAATGCTGGTGGCGTTCCTGGCTCTTGTGGTGGCGTTGGCAATTTACCGCAGTGCCGGTAAGGTGGCGGACAAAAAGACAGAGATTATATATGACCTCATAGGAGCCCTGGATCGGGTGGAGAAGGGGGATTTAGATGTGTTCTTAAATATTGCTTCCGGCGATGAATTCGAGCGGATCGGTCATTCCTTTAACACCATGATAGGCAGTATCCGCCATCTTCTGGTGCGTCACCAGGAACTGGCCAGGGAGAACATGCTTGCTACGGTCCAGATCCTGGAGTCCCAGTTCAACCCCCATTTCCTCTTTAATACTCTGGAGTCCATACGGTATATGATAAAGTTTAAACCGGGGGATGCAGAGAAGATGATAGTCTGCCTTTCCAGGATGCTGCGCTACAGCATCCAAAACGGCAAGGATGTGGTAACTGTGAAGGAGGAGATGGATTTCATTAACCGGTATCTGCAGGTAATGCTTTACCGGTATGGAGAACGGCTTAAGTACAGTGTGGAGCTGGAGGAGGAGAGCAGCCAGGCATCCATACCCCGTATGGTGATGCAGCCCATAGTGGAGAATGCCATCAAGTATGGATTTGGGGAGGACCTGGACTGTCTGGAGATTTCCATCCGTACCAGGATACAGGATGGCGTGCTTTCCATCATCATATCGGATGACGGGGTGGGCATTCCCGAAGGACTTTTAAAGGAGCTTCAGTCGAATCTGGAATATCATCAGAACCAGATGGACCACATCGGTATCTATAATGTCCATAAACGAATCCGTTTAGTCTATGGAAATGAATACGGAGCCAGGATTGAAAGCGGGGTTAATAAGGGAACTGTGGTGACTCTCAGGGTTCCCTGTAATGGAAACAAAGATGATTCGCGTACATGAGGACTTGCATGTACAAATTTCAGAATACAGATTGGGGGAATCTGTAATGTTATTAAGAGTAGTAATTGTGGAAGATGAGGAGATCATCAGGAAGGGGCTTACCTTTGCCCTTAACTGGCTGGATATGGGGTGCGCCATTGTAGGTACGGCTAAGGACGGGGCAGAGGGACTGGAAACCATCCGCAGGGAGCAGCCGGATATCGTACTTACGGATATAAAGATGCCTAAGATGAACGGCCTTAAGATGGTGGAGAAGGCGTTGGAGGAGAGGCATTTCTACAGCCTGGTCCTAACCAGCTATTCGGAATTTGAACTGGCTCGTCAGGCCATCCATATGGGAGTCACAGATTATCTATTAAAGCCTGTGGACGAGGATGAATTGAAGGAAGCGATTGATAAGATCAGGCAAAAGATCGCCTATGCAAGCAAGTATGAGAAGATAGAGAAGATATCGCAGGACAGAATACTGACGGTTTACGATGAATGGAAAATATTTGACAGCGCCCGGAACAGCATAGACCCATATGTGAAAAAGACATATGAGCTTATAAAGCAGCATTATAATGAGAAGCTGAGCATCAACGATGTGGCAGAGAGCTTAGGTGTCAGCTCCAGCTATCTTAGCAGGAAGCTGAAATCAGAACTTAACGCCACATTTGTAGATCTGCTGAACCAGTACAGGATCAGGAAAGCCATGAATATGTTAAACAAGGGAACTATGCGCATCTATGAAATATCGGATGAGTTAGGGTTTGGGGAGTACAAACATTTCTGCAGTGTATTTAAGAAGTATACCAATGTGACGCCCTCCGAGTTCTTAAAGAACGGAGGGGTGGCGGTGATGGGAGAAAAGGTATAAACATCGCTTAACCGGTTCCGGGCAGTAAAAATGCACCTTGATGAGCTTTAATAAGCTGTTTCAAGGTGCATTTTCCTGTTTACAAGCTATTTCTCTGGCTAAAATACTGCTTTAAAATCATTTTGCAGCATCCGGGATTTCATTAATAGTTTTCTACTTTTCTTTCAAAATAAGCCTTCGGATGAGCACAGGTTGGACAAATTTCCGGAGCATCCGGTCCTTCATGGATATAACCGCAGTTGCGGCACTTCCAGCCAAGAGGAGCATCACCCTTAAAGGTCTTGTCGTTCTTTAAGCTGTCAAGCAGCTTTAAGTAACGTTTTTCATGAGCAGCTTCTACTTTTCCTACGAATTCAAATTTCAGAGCCAGTTCTTTAAAGCCTTCTGCCCTGGCATCCTCTGCCATTCTCTTATACATATCGGTCCACTCATAATTTTCACCAGCAGCGGCATCTGCTAAGTTTTCTTCCATGGTACCAATACCATGCAATTCCTTAAACCACATCTTAGCATGCTCTTTTTCCTGGTCCGCAGTTTCTAAGTACAGGGAAGCCATTTGCTCATAACCGGCCTTTTTGGCAGCAGATGCATAATATGTATACTTGTTTCTTGCCATGGACTCGCCTGCAAAAGCGTCCTTTAAGTTCTGTTCTGTTTTTGTTCCCGCATATTTGGACATCGTATAAACCCTCCTGATTTGAATTTTGAATGATTAGTAAATTGCAAATTGGGGAGCGGTAGTTTATTCTGCCGCTCCCTAAAGGTGTATTAACCGAAGTATCTCTCTAATAAGCCCTTGAATGCTTTGCCGTGACGAGCCTCATCCTTTGCCATCTCATGTACTGTGTCATGGATTGCATCTAAGTTTAATGCTTTTGCACGTTTTGCAAGATCAAATTTACCAGCAGTTGCGCCATTCTCAGCAGCAACTCTTAACTCTAAGTTCTTCTTTGTGCTGGAGGTTACGCATTCGCCTAATAATTCAGCAAACTTAGAAGCATGTTCAGCCTCTTCGAATGCAGCCTTCTCATAGTATAAACCGATCTCAGGATAGCCCTCTCTGTGAGCAGCTCTTGACATTGCAAGATACATACCAACCTCAGAACATTCGCCTTCGAAGTTAGCTCTTAAATCCATCATAATGTCTTCCGGAGAACCCTGTGCAACACCGATTTCATGCTCGCAGGCCCATGACATATCGCCATCCTGTAACTTGAACTTTTCAGAACCAGCCTTACATACTGGACAGAACTCCGGAGCTGTCTCCCCTTCGTGAACGTAACCGCATACAGTACAAACCCATTTTTTCATGATCTTATGTCTCCTTTTTATTTATAATTTTTATAATTGTTATTGATGGTAATCGATAACAGTAATGATTACTGATATTAATTTACCATAACTTTATCCAGGTGTCAAGTGTTATCGATAATTATTTTCAAAACAATCCTTGCAAGTCCCGTAGAAGTAAATCGTGTGACTGTCTACCGTGCCGTCCGCATGCTCCTGAGCCATATGGTTGATGTTCTCCATAGGATCTAGTGGCAGGTCACTGACCTTTCCGCAATGTTTACATACGAAATGGTAGTGAGGTGAAGTATCCGCATCAAAGCGGTCTGCGCCATCTCCGCATGTCAGCTTTTGGATTTCACCCAGCTCAACCAGAAGGTTTAAGTTGCGGTATACGGTTCCAAGGCTGATGTTGGGATATTCCTCACGGATCAATGTGTATAGAGCATCGGCAGTGGGATGGTCGTGCCTTGCCATTAGACAGGCTTTAATGGATTCCCGTTGACGGCTATACTTTAATGTTTTCATGGCCGCTCCTTTTCTAAAATAATAATTATATTAGTAATTGTTACTATTTAATAATAAAGGATTTCAGCCCTTTTGTCAATCTACAGTTATATTTTAGCTATATGTGCTCCCGTGCAATCCGTATGAACTCTTCCGTGGCCTGGGATAAATATCTGCCTTTGTAGCGGCCGAATGCCAGAACACCGTGACTGCGCCTGTAATTTAAAGAGAAAAAATGAAGTCCTGTTTTTTTCAATCCGGCATTTGGGCTTCCGGACATGAACATTTTGGGATAAAAGGTAATTCCCATTCCTTTGCCTGCAAGGGCAAGCACTGTTTCTATATTTTCTGTCTCCAAAAGAATAGAAGGAGTAAGCTGGGCATCCTCAAAGATTTCATCGGCAATGGTACGTACCCGGTTCCCCTTGTTGATGAGAAGGTAAGGGCAGTCCTTTAAAAGCTGCACGTCCGCATTTTCTTCCAGCACCTTTATCATCTCCTCCTGCTGTCCCGGAAAATACCGGTCCAGAATCTGGTCCGGAACCACAAGAAGGATTTCCTCTTCACAAATTGGAACGGTTTCCACATGATCGGCCTTAAAAGGAAGAAGGTCGATCATCAGGTCAATGTTCCCGTGGATCAGAGCAGCACTAAGTTCGGAGGAATTTCCCTCTACCAGATGGATTTCGATGTTTGGGAATTTTTCCTTATAAACGGGAAGAATAGCAGGGAGAAGGAAACGTCCCCTGGTATGGGAGATGCCGATGGAAAGCTGTCCTGTGGTAAAATCCTTGATGTCGGCAAGTTCCCGGTAAGTTTCATCCTTTAAGTCCAGCATCTGCTTTGCCCGGACCTTTAAGGCCCGTCCTGCGTAGGTCAGGGTAAGAGGCATAGTGCGGTTGAACAGCTGGACGTCAAACTCTTTTTCCAGATTGGAAATGTGGCTGCTTAGGGACTGTTGGGAGATGTACAGCTGTTTGGCGGCACGGGTGATATTTAACTCTTCCGCAACGGCCAGGAAATACTCCAGATTCAGGAAGTTAATCATAGATAAGCCTCCAGCTTTGGAATATAGGGAAGGAGCTTATTAAGAGAACTGTTTACAATAAGCTCTTCCGGGAAATTCACTTCTTTAATAAGCTCCAGGGCTCTTTCGTGGTTTCCCACATCCGCTTCCGTATGGGCATCGCTGTCAATGATGATGGAGGCCTGGTAGCGCTTGCAAAGTTCCAGCATGGTCCTGTAATTTTCCCCGGCATTCATTCTTGCACTTAAGGGATGAAGGGAACTGGAATTAAGCTCCAAAAGAGTGTGGTTCTCAGCGGCGGCGGAAACAAGGGTGTCATAATCCACCGGAAAACGGCTGTCATCAGGGTGGCCGATGATGTGGATCAGAGGATTTTCAATGGCTCCGAGATACGCTCTTGTATTTTCAGCGGAAGTTCCGCTCTTGTAGCAGGGTTCATGGAGGCTGGCAATGGAGTAATCTACTTTTTCCAGAAGACCTTTTCTCAAATCCACCCGTCCGGTGTGATCCATGATATTAAGTTCAACACCCATGAGTATGTTTACACCGTAGATTTTACGGGGGATCACTTTAAAATTTATAAAATAAAACTCGTGGCATGTTCCTGGCATCTTAGGTGCGTGGTCAGTTGAGCCCATGAGGGTGAGTCCCTTTTCAGAGGCAGACTTGGCCATCTCATATAAAGTGTTGTACGCATGTCCGCTGGCCACGGTGTGGGTATGCAGGTCCATTATGTCGTTCATGATTCTTGTCCTTTCTGTATCAGCGCCTGGGACTTCCCCAGTGGAAAATATTTCTTATATAATAAATATAACATATTTTTACTGAGAAAACTATAGTAATATCAGGCGGGATGTGATAAATATATAGATAGATTTTATGCGGAACTGAATGTATTATGAGCGGAGGAGATAACAATGAGCGAAGAGATGAAGCAAACAGACGTAAGGGAAGAAACAGTGGAAACTATGGCTGACTATGCCGCAGAGTTGGAAGCATCCTTTAAAAGGGTAAGAGAAGGAGATGTTCTTACAGGGACCGTTATTGGTGTAGATGAGGACAAGGTCACTTTGGATTTAAAATATTATGCGGAGGGAATCATTGATAAGGAGAATTTAAGCAATGATCCGGAATTTAACCTGCTTAGGGAAATCCAGCCTGGGGACGAAATCACGGCAACAGTCATAAATGCGAATGACGGGGAAGGTAACGTGGTTCTTTCCAAAAAGCTGGCTAATGATCAGCTGGCCTGGGAGACCCTTAGTTCCATGTTAAGGGAGCGTACCGTAGTTAGCGTCAAAATCGCTGAGATCGTAAAGGGCGGAGCCGTTGCCTATCTGGAAGGTATCCGGGGATTTATACCGGCTTCTAAGCTTGCGGGGGAATATGTGGAGGACTTAGAGGAATATAATGGAAGAACCATTGAAGTCACAGTCATCACCGCAGATGAAGAAAATAAGAAGCTGGTGCTTTCAGGCAAAGAGCCGGCCCTTATGAAACAGAAGGAAGAAACAAATAAGAAAATTGCAAAGTGCGAGGTAGGTTCCATCATGGAAGGAACGGTGGATACCTTAAAAGATTACGGCGCTTTTATTAACCTGGAAAACGGGCTTTCCGGACTTCTTCACATCTCACAGATCAGTACCCAGAGGATCAAGCATCCAGGAGTCGTGTTAAAGGAGGGACAGACGGTTAAGGTCAAGATCATTTCCATTGCGGATAATAAGATAAGCTTAAGCATGAAGGCCCTCCAGGAGGAAGTGGAAGCGGAAGAAGAAGTCTTTGATTACAAAGAGGAAGGTTCTGCATTTACAGGGCTTTCGGGACTCTTAAAGGGATTGAAATTTTAGAAATTAAGGAAAAAGAATATAAAATATCAGGTTTCTATGGTATACTATTCTTGAGGAGCAGGGGCTGCCGGGCGATGGGGCTGCCCCTGTCTCGCTGACTTGCGCGCGAGAGAGGGGGGAATGTGGAATGAATATTCCCAAATCATTTAATCAGGTCGATCAGTGGAAATCTGTGATGTTTTTGTATGACTCGGCATTAAAGGAAATCAGTACAAAAATTGAAATACTTAATAATGAGTTTGTGCATATCTACAATTACAATCCCATTGAACACATTAAGTCAAGGCTTAAGACTCCGGACAGCATAGTGAAAAAGCTGAAGCGGTACGACTATGATGTGACGATCGATAATATGGTGGAGAAATTAAATGATATTGCAGGGATACGAATCATTTGTTCTTTTACATCGGATATTTACCAGATTGCGGAGATGATAACAAAGCAAAGCGATGTCACGGTTCTCTATGTGAAGGACTATATTAAGTATCCAAAGCCTAACGGTTATAAAAGCTATCATATGGTAATAACCATTCCCATTTATTTGACGGATGGGCCGGTGGACACCAAGGTGGAGATTCAGATCAGGACGGTTGCCATGGACTTCTGGGCAAGCCTGGAGCATAAGATATATTATAAGTTTGAAGGCAATGCACCGGCCTACTTGCAGCAGGAGCTGAAGGCCTGTGCGGATGTGGTAAACATGCTGGATGGGAAGATGTTTTCCTTAAATCAGGCGATTCTGGAACTGAGTGAGGCTCAGCAGCGGGAGACAGCAGAAGAGGACATGATGGATGGAGACGATTTGACTTAAAAGATGGATGCAGCCTTGACGATTCCACTCGCTGAGGCTGCTTTTTACGCGAATACCGCGTCAGCTAAAATACACCAAAAATATGTTTTTCTTAGTTATCTCCGCAAAAAGAAGGTTATAGCATGAGTACATTAACAAAAGACACCTGGAAGATTATAAAGTTCAATCAAAAGAATGCGTTTGTTTTTGAATTGCTGTTTCGGCTGGTCACCACGACCCTGTACCTGCTTCTCTTAAACAAAGGCCTTTTATTTGCGCTGCGCATGGCGGGATACAGCTATTTAACCGCTGCCAACATTGGCTATTTCCTGGTAAAGCCCTGGACGCTCCTTCTGATTGCGGCTATGGCAGTCATTGGTATCCTGATACTCATGCTGGAGACCGGCTGCCTTCTTACGCTGTATGAGGGAGCCTTCTACTCCCGGAAGCTGAAGATGGGGGAGATTCTTACAGGCGGATTTTTTAAGCTGGCCCATGAAATCCGCAGAAAAAACTGGCGGTTGGGGCTTCTCATTCTGGCTGATTATGGGCTTGTAAACTTATATCTCATATACCAGATGCTGACCCATGTAAAACCTCTTAATTTTGTTATATCCGAGATCTTAAATAAACCTGTGGGAAAGGCGTCTGTGGCCCTTTTCCTGGTTTTGCTCTTAGCGGTTGTCATTCCTGGAATCTATACCTTTCATGCATGTATGGTGGAGCAGAAGAATTTCAGGGATGGGTATTTTAGAAGCTTATGGCTGTTAAGACACCGGGTTTTAAAAGTTGTAATCCTTTTGACCATTTATTACGCAACAGCTGTGGTAGGCCTTTGGATTGTCTATGCATTCTGCGTGCTGATTGCAGCTGTGGGAGTTACCTTATTTACTGACAACAGCCTGGCCCTGGCCATCCTGCCGGCAGCATGCGGCCGGATCGAGCTGGTGTTGATTTTTTTAACCAGCATGTTCTTAACTGTGGGAAACTGGGGAGCATTAAGCGTCCAGTATTTCGGCTTTACCAGCAATTTTACAAAAAGGAGTAAAAGCAGCGATTATTCCGGCAGTAAGTATGGGGACAGGAAGCTGGCGGCCCTGTTCATGGCTGTGGCTGCGGCATTCAGCCTGTTTTCCATTTTTGGAGTGGTACGTAATGGTTCCGCAATTACCACCGACTTGCTCAGCGTAATTCAAATCACCGCTCACCGGGGCAGCTCTAAGGAGGCCCCTGAAAATACCATGGCCGCCATGACAAAGGCCGTTGATGACCTGGCGGACTTTGTGGAACTCGACGTCCAGGAGACAAAGGATGGCGTGGTGGTGCTGGGGCATGACATCAGCTTAAAAAGAGTATCAGGAATAAACCGTACCATAAGCTCGTACACCTTTGAGGAATTGCAGCAGCTGGATGTGGGTAAGTGGTTTTCCGCTGATTATGAGGGCGAACAGATCCCGTCTTTAGAGGAGGTCATGGAATTCTGCAAGGGTCGGATCAATATAAATATTGAGATTAAGGATCTGGGAAATAGCAGTGAGCTGCCGGATAAGGTCCGGGACCTGATTGAGAAATACCAAATGAAGGAACAGTGCGTGGTGACCTCTGTCCGCATGTCCTATTTAAGCAGAATCAAGGAACAGGATCCTGAGATCCGCACCGGTTATATCATTTCCGCTGCCTATGGAGATTATTACTCCAGCGATGCCATTGACTTTATCAGCCTTCGTTCCAGCTTTGTCAGCGAAAAGCTGGTGGAAGCCGCTCATAAAAAGGGAAAGGCGGTTCATGCCTGGACGGTAAATAACAAAAGTGAAATAGAGCGGATGAAGATGCTGGGAGTGGATAATATTATAACAGATTACCCAGTGCTTGCCAGAGAGATTTTGTACAGGGAAGCGGCTACTGAAACCCTTTTGGAATACTTAAGACTGGTATTAAAATAGACAGGAGAATGGATATGAAGATTGTTTTGCAGCGGGTTGCCCATGCAAAGGTTACTGTGGATGGGCAGCAGATCGGCGCCATTGGGAAAGGCTTTCTGCTTCTTTTGGGAGTGTCCGATACAGATACGGAAGCCATTGCCGATAAAATGGCAGATAAAATATGCAAGTTACGGATTTTCGCCGATGAGAATGGGAAGACCAACCTTTCCCTGGCAGATGTGGGAGGGGAAATCCTGGTGGTCAGCCAGTTTACTCTTTATGCAGACTGCAAAAAGGGCAACCGCCCAAGCTTTACGAAGGCAGGAGGACCGCAGCTCGCAAACAGTCTCTATGAATACATGGTGGAGCGGTTAAAGACCTATGGAAACCAGGTAGAACATGGAAGCTTTGGAGCCGACATGAAGGTAGAGCTTTTAAACGACGGACCGTTTACTCTGGTTCTTGACAGCGATGAAATATGTTAATTAATTATCATAAAAATATGGAGGAATTACGAAATGGAAAAAACGAAAGGACAACAATTACAGGAGGAACTGACATTTAAATTTCCGCATATCGCAAAAGAAGCGCCTTATCAGCGTGAAGAGGCGGAGATGTTCTGCGAGGGCTATAAGAGATTTTTAGACAACGGAAAAACTGAACGGGAATGTGTCAGAGAGGCCGTGGCAATGCTTGAGATGCAGGGATATCGCCCCTTTGAAGCCGGAAGAAACTATAAAACTGGCGATAAAGTGTACTATGTGAACCGCGGCAAGGCCATCATTGCAACCACCTTTGGTAAAGCGGGAATGGAACAGGGACTTCGCATCAACGGTGCTCACATCGATTCCCCAAGGCTTGATTTAAAGCCCAATCCTGTTTTTGAAAAAAATGACCTGGCTTATTTTAAGACCCATTATTACGGCGGAATCCGCAAATACCAGTGGGGAACGGTTCCCTTAGCAATCCACGGGGTGATCATTAAGAAAAACGGTGAGATTGTGGAATTAAACATCGGAGAAAAGGAAGGCGATCCCGTATTCTGCGTGACAGATCTGCTTCCTCATCTGGCAGGGGAACAAAATGACAGAAAATTAAGGGATGGATTAAAGGGCGAGGAGCTGAATGTACTCATTAGTTCCATTCCCTTTATTGACGAGGCGGAGCTTAAGGAACCTGTGAAGCTTCTGGCCTTAAAGCTGCTTAACGACCGCTATGGAATCACAGAAGCGGACTTCTTCCGTGCTGAGATTGAGCTGGTACCGGCTCAGAAGGCTTGTGACGTAGGACTGGATCATAGCATGATCGGTGCTTACGGACAGGATGACAGGGTATGTGCTTATACGGCTTTAATGGCAGAAATCGATGCAAACATGCCGGAGTATACGACTGTTACCGTACTTGCAGATAAAGAGGAAGTCGGTTCTGAGGGAAATACCGGCTTAGATTCCGATTTTGTACTTCATTACATTCAGGATCTGGCTGCTATGGCTGGGGTGGATGCAAGAAAGGTACTTAGAAATTCCATTTGCTTATCCTCTGATGTCAATGCGGCATATGATCCTACCTTTGGTATGGTATACGAGGACCGCAATTCCTGCTTTTTAAACAAAGGCTGCGTTCTTACCAAATACACCGGTGTCAGGGGTAAATCAGGATCCAATGATGCCAGTGCAGAGCTTATGGCAAAGATCATCGCCATGATGGAGCAGGATGGCATTTACTGGCAGATCGGAGAGCTTGGCGCAGTCGATCAGGGCGGCGGCGGCACCATTGCCAAATATGTGGCTCATATGAATGTGGATGTGGTGGATTTGGGAGTGCCCATTCTTTCCATGCATTCCCCATTTGAGCTTTCTTCCAAACTTGATGTATACAATACATACAAGGCCTTCCGGGCGTTTTATAAATAATGGGGTAGTTCAGCCATGCTTCTGAAATTTTCTGCATGGCTGAACGATGCCCCCACTTCATGCTTTTACATTTGAAACAGGGGACTTCTTGATTCGGTTAAATAATAACGGAATTTTGAAATTTTTGTTAATTTCGGGAAAAAGCTTTTTTTACCTTGCCCGATATGGTATAACTGACTGGAAGCACTTTTTTTATCAATTATTAAAAATAGAAAGAAAAAGGATCATATTATGAAGAAAATTTTTAAAGTTTGTATGTGCGGTTTGGTTGCAGCCACTCTTATTTCCGGATGCTCTAAAAAGCCGGCGGAAAAGCCTGCAGAAACTGAGACGGAAGCTACAGAAAGCTCAGCACAGGAAACTCTGGCTGTTGAGGATTTAACAGGCGTAGATAATGGTACCATCACCCTGGGAGACTACAAGGGAATTGAAGTGACCAAGGATCCGGTAGAAGTGACCGATGATGAAGTGAACCAGGCGGTTCAAAATGATTTATCTTCTAATGCAAAGGATGTGGAGGTTGACCGGGCTGTTCAGAAGGACGATGTGGTTAACATTGATTATGTAGGAACCAAAGATGGCGTTGCTTTTGATGGCGGAACCGCTCAGGGCTATGATTTAACAATTGGCTCCGGCCAGTTTATCGAAGGCTTTGAAGACGGCCTCGTAGGTGCGAAAAAGGGGGACAAGGTGTCCTTAAACCTTACATTCCCGGAAGGTTATCAGAATGCGGATCTGGCAGGAAAAGCTGTGGTATTTGAGGTAACTGTCAATACCGTTAAGGAAAAGCAGATTCCGGAATTAAACGATGCCTTTGTTCAGGAAACTACATCCTTTAAGACAGTAGATGAATACAAGGAAGACAAAAAACAGACTCTTTTAACAAATAAGAATGATGAAGCAGACCAGAAGATGAAAAGCGATATCTACACTGCCATCTTAAATGGTTCTAAAGTTGAGACAAAGCAGGAAGCAATTGATGCCAATTTCAATAACATAATTGCCAGATATACAAACCAGGCAGCAGCTTACGGTATGGACTTTAAAACCTTTGTAGGAGCATTTACCGGAATGGGCGAAGAGGACTTTAAGAACATCATCAAGACCCAGGCAGAGGCGACTGTAGAGCAGAGACTGATCGTAAACGCCATTGCGGAAAAAGAGGGTATCACAATTACAGATGAAGACCGTAAGGAAGTTGCAGAGCAGATGGGCTATGAAAACGCTGAAAAGATGATCGAGACCGCAGGCCAGTTTGACGTAGATGATTATATTATGAACAATAAAGTAATGGATTTCCTGACAGAGAACGCAGTTATCAAATAATGAATAATTTACGATTGGGGGAACCTTTATGCAGCTTTTAAAGGACAGAATACGGAAAGATGGGAAGATTAAGTCCGGTGATGTACTGAAAGTAGACAGTTTTTTAAATCACCAGATGGATATCAAGCTGTTCGTAGAAATTGGAAAGGAATTTAAGAGACGCTTTGCCGATTATGAAGTCAATAAAATTTTAACCATTGAGGCTTCCGGCATTGGCATAGCCTGTATCGTGGCCCAGTACTTTGATGTACCGGTGGTATTTGCAAAAAAATCCAAGACCAAGAATATAGCAGGTGATGTATATACCACCCAGGTGGAATCCTTTACTCACGGAAGAACCTATGACATCATGGTTTCCAAAGAATTTCTGGGAGCCGGTGACAAGGTATTGCTGATTGATGATTTTTTAGCCAACGGGAAAGCCCTGGAAGGTCTGGCTGCTATCGTAAATGATTCCGGTGCAAAGTTAGTTGGTGCAGGAATTGTGATTGAAAAGGGCTTCCAGCCTGGAGGAGATCGATTAAGAGCGGAAGGAATCCGGGTAGAGTCCCTGGCCATTGTGGAGAGCATGGATGAAACAACAGGGACCATATGCTTTAGGGGTGACCGATGAGCGAGAATAGAAAGGCCTTGTTTTTCGATATTGACGGCACGCTTTTTTCCGAGGTGAACCGGAATGTGCCGGAGAGTGCGAAAGAGGCAATTTTACAGGCCCGAAAGAATGGTCATCTGGTCTTCATCAATTCCGGGCGTACGGATTGCCTGATCGGTTCCATTAAAGAGCTGATTAGAGTGGATGGCTACTGCTGTGGCTGCGGAACCCGCATTATAGCGGAAGACCAGGTTCTTTTCTCAGCATCGATTCCTCATGAGCAGGGGCTTGAGATTAAGCGCATCATACAGGAATATGACCTGGATGGAGTGTTAGAGGGAACAGAAAGCTGTTACTTCAGAAAAGGAATCTCCCGTCTTCCCCAGGTGGAGAGAATGAAGGAAATCGTTGAACGGGAGGGAAATTTATCTCCTTATAGTTGGGACGAGGACTGTTACAATTTTGATAAGTTCTGCGTATTTGCAGACGAAAAAAGTGACTTAAAGGGCTTTTCCCGGGCCTTGGGATTGGACTTTGAGATTATTGACCGGGGGAATGGATTTTATGAATGCGTTCCTTCCCAATATTCCAAGGCAACAGCCATTGAACTGGTTATTAAGCACTATGGAATTGCTCTGGAAGATGCCTATGTGTTTGGTGACAGTACCAATGATTTATCTATGTTTGAATATGCAAAGAACTGTATTCTTATGGGGCATCATAGCGTGGAGCTTGAGCCTTATGCAACCTTTTACACCAAAAATGTAGAAGATGATGGAGTGGCTTATGCGATGAAGAAGCTGGGACTTGCTTGATTCGATACAGAAAAAAAGATGGAAGCATCAATAGATGCTTCCATCTTTTTATATACACTTACGTGAAAACCTTACTTTTTTATTCTTAGTTCATGGCTGCCAGGATGCTTCTGGCTACGCTTAAGCCGTTGGCAGATGCCTGCTGAAGCCCTCTTGTTACGGAGGCACCATCGCCGATGGCACGCAGGCCTTCTACGCTGGTTTCAAAGTCAGTGTTTACCACAACCTTATTGGAATAGAATTTTACCTCTACACCGTATAAAAGGGTTTCTTCACTGGCAATGCCCGGAGTCACCTTGTCCAGTGCAAGAAGCATTTCTTTTATGTCAACCATAATGCGGTGCGGAAATACCAGGGATAAATCACCGGGAACCGCATCCTTTAAGGTCGGGATCAGGTTGTTGCGGCATAAGCGCTCCTCTGTGGTACGTCTTCCTCTTTGAAAATCACCAAAGGTCTGCACCAGGATCTTACCATCACAGAGCATGTTGCTCAGCTGGGCGATCTGCTTGCCGTATTCAATGGGGGTTTTAAATGGTTTTGTAAAGTTTTTGGATACCAGGATTGCAAAGTTGGTGTTGTTTGTCTTGTATTCCTGGGATTTGTAGGCATGTCCGTTGACAACCGCCAGCCCGTTTTCATAGTATTCTGTGGCTACCTCGCCGGAAGGTTGGTACAGAAGGTACGAACCTTGTCATCAAAGGTTGGGGTATGGTAAACAAGCTTTGCTTCATAAAGGTTCTTGTTTAAGAATTCCATGACCTCGTCCCGGACCTCTACCCGGACTCCGATATCTACGGTTCCCACCTTCGTTTCAATTCCGTGGTTTTCGCAGATGTGGCTAAACCAGTCAGAACCTTCGCGGCCTATGGCGGACACGATTTCCGGTGCATAGCAGATTTCTTCCTTATCGGTAATGACACCGATTGCTTTATTATTTTCGATGATAATATCCTTTACCATCGTGTTAAATGCCATTTCAACCCCTTGCTCCAATAAATGCTCCTGGAGGCGGGTGTAGATTTTATAGCCTTCTTCCGTTCCCAAATGGCGGATGGGACATTCAATCAGCTTTAAGTTGGCTCCTATGGCTTTACGGCGGATTTCCTGGATCTCTTTTTGCTTGTCAACGCCGTAAACATTAGTGTCTGCGCCGAATTTCAAGTAAATGTTGTCTGATTCCTTAAGCAGCTCCACTGTCTTATCATATCCAAGTATTTCAGGGAGGTTTCCGCCAACATCAGGAGATAAGGATAATTTTCCATCGGAAAATGCTCCGGCTCCTGCAAAGCCTGTGGTGATGGAGCATGGTTTGCAGCCTACGCATGTTTTTGTTGTCCGTTTCGGACAGGTCCGGTTTTCAATCCGGCGGCCCTTTTCGATCATAAGAATCTTAAGATCCGGCTTTTTTTCGATCAGCTCATAGGCACAGAAAATACCTGAGGGGCCTGCACCAACGATGATGACGTCGTAATTGTTTGAAACATCCTTCATGAACATCACTCCTTTTTCCTTCTAACCCTTATAGTCAACTATTATGGTAGTTGGTAGAAACGCTCAACCGATTATGAACTTATATAAGCGCAACAGCTTTATTCTATCATAGTGGATACGAAAAAGACAAGAGATATCCATTTATCGGAGGAACTTTTTTATATGTATTTTGTTGATCTTAATTATCCACAGTGAAGGATTCCCTTGATTCCATATTTATATACCTGAAGGCAATAGTTCGTCCTTGCACCTGGCCTGAATGTTGAGTATACTTATTCTTAGGTAAATTCTTTTCCGTGCTTATTATGTTAATGGCACGGGGGTGAAAAGTTTAATAACTTATGTAGGGGGAAATTAAATGCCACAAGCTAAAACATTTATTCGTAAAACCGCCTGGATATCAATATTTCCACAGTTAGCTGTAATGGGAACATTAATGTTTGCCTTTAGTTTATTTATTAGACCAATATACATAGATGTCATTCTTGGGTCAGCTACTTACCTGGTATTATCTATGGTATTGGAGCGAGGTATCGCACATAATCATAGAAAAGGAATTTCGCTAACAAAAATGGGAAATTATACTCAAGCAATTGAAGAATACAAAAAAAGCTATGATTTGTTTTGCAAGCATTCATGGATTGATAAGTATCGTTATATTACGTTATTATCTTCAAGTAGTTACTCTTATACGGAGATGGCATTAGTCAACTTGGCTTTTTGTTATTTACATTGTGAAAACGTTGAGCTTGCGAAACAATACTATCAGAAGACACTTAAGCTCTTCCCAGATAATGAAATGGCTATAAACGCTTTAAATGCGATAAAATCCTTTGAAAGTAAAACTGACAATTTAACTACTTAACGACCGTTGCTCTGGAAGGAGTTAAAGCTGGATGCTTTTATAAAATAAAAAAGCTGCGTTAGCCTTTACATCTTAAGATCCAACTGTTAAAATAAAAAAAGCAGCGTTAGACCCCCCCATTTTGGGAAATCTAACGCTTTTCGGGCGTTTGAAACCCCTAAAAAGTCATGAATCGGAACCGTAATTAATATAGACAATAATAAGGAGAATCATCATGTATATCATCGCAGGATTAGGAAACCCCACCAGGGAATATGAAAAAACCAGGCACAATGTAGGGTTTGAAGCTGTGGACGTTCTGGCGGACAAACTGGGGTCCAGGGTAACGGAAAAAAAGCATAAGGCATTCTATGGAACCGGAAGGATCGGATTGGAAAAGGTTATTTTATCGAAACCACAGACCTTTATGAATCTAAGCGGAGAAAGCATCCGGGCTATGGCAGATTTTTACAAGGTGGAACCGGACCACATCATCATTATCTGCGATGATATCAACTTAGCGGAAGGCCAGTTGAGAATCCGGGCAAAGGGAAGTGCCGGAGGCCATAACGGCTTGAAGAACATCATAAGTCATCTGGGAACTCAGGAATTTTTAAGAATCCGGGTGGGAGTAGGTGAAAAGCCAAAGGAAATGGACCTGGCAGACTATGTTTTGGGCCGCTTCCCAAGGGAACAGGCAGCGATCATGGACCAGGCGTATAAGGATGCAGCAGAAGCAGCTATTATGGTGGTTACAGAGGGTGCGGAAGCAGCGATGAACCATTTTAACAGGAAGAAGTAAGGAGATTTCATGAGTGATCTATTTGAAAAACCATTGAGGGAATTAAAGGATTTTGAGGACCTTTCCGGTGATCTGTTAAAAAGGGCCGGACCTGTCATGGCCAGCGGTTGTATGGATTCCCAAAAGGTCCATCTGATGTATGAATCAGCAAAGCAGGAAGGCTTAAGGCTGGTGGTTACTTATGATGACACCAGAGCAAGGGAGATCTATGAGGACCTGCGCTTCTTTGATCCTGATGTTTGGTTGTATCCAGCCAGGGATCTTCTGTTTTTCAGCGCGGACATCCACGGAAACTTACTGACCAAGCAGCGTATGACCGTGTTTCGCCATTTAATGGAGAAATCCTCCGGCTGGGTTGTCACGACCTTTGACGGACTTATGGACCACCTTCTCCCGCTGGAGTATCTTAAGAAGCAGGTGCTGTCTGTGGAAGGCGGTCAGACCATTGAAGTGGAAAAGTGGAAAAAGCGTCTTACAGAGCTGGGATATGAGCGTATGGGACAGGTAGATGGCATGGGCCAGTTCTCCATCAGGGGCGGAATCATTGACGTGTTCCCCTTAACTGAGGAACTGCCGGTGCGCATTGAGCTATGGGATGATGAGGTTGACTCAATCAGAACCTTCGATATTGAGAGCCAGAGATCCATTGAGCAATTAGAAAGCATACGGATCTATCCTGCCACGGAAATGGCACTGACAGGAAAACAGATCCAAGAGGGAATCGAAGCCCTTGAAAAAGAAACAAAAAAATATGAGAAGGATTTAAGGGCTCAGTCAAAAATCCAGGAGTCCGCCAGGATACGTTCCATTATATCCGAATTTTTGGAAGGGCTTAAAGAAGGTTTCCGGCAGCATGGGTTGGATGGCTATATTCATTATTTTTGCCAGGAGAGCGTGTCTTTTCTGGAGTATTTTCATGGAGAAAACTCGGTTCTGTTCTTGGATGAGCCGGAACGGCTTAGGGAAAAAGGGGAGACCGTTGAAATGGAGTTCCGGGAAAGCATGATACACCGCCTGGAAAACGGCTACCTCCTTCCGGGACAGACCGGCCTTCTTTTTTCTGCAAAAGAAATGCTGGCCAGGGTTCAGACTAAGACCACTGTTTATTTGACCGGCCTTGAGCAAAAACTCTCCGGTTTTTCAGTAAAAAACCGCTACAGCTTTCAGGTGAAGAATGTGAATTCCTATCAGAATGGGTTTGAGCTTTTGATAAAGGATTTAACCAGGTGGAAAAAGGACGGATACCGGGTAATCCTTTTGTCCGCTTCCAGAACCAGGGCCAGCCGCCTTGCAGGAGATCTAAGAGAATATGATCTGCGGGCCTACTGTCCTGATGATGGCGGAGAAGATCAGGAGGTGAAACCAGGGGAGATTCTGGTCACCTTTGGAAACCTTCATCGGGGCTTTGAATATTCTATGATAAAATTTATCGTCATAACGGAAGGCGATATGTTTGGGGTGGAGAAAAAGAAGCGGAAACGGAAAAAGACCTCCTATGAAGGAACAAAGATCCAAAACTTTTCCGATCTTTCCATTGGTGATTACGTAGTCCATGAGGAACATGGTCTTGGTATTTACCGAGGGATCGAAAAAATCGAGCAGGATGGAGTCATCAAGGATTACTTAAAGGTAGAATATGCTGACAACGGGAACTTATATCTTCCTGCGACAAGGCTTGACGGAATCCAGAAGTATGCCGGCGCTGAGGCGAAAAAACCCAAACTGAACCGGCTGGGAGGGGACCAGTGGAACAAAACTAAGACCAGGGTAAAAGGCGCGGTAAAAGAGATTGCAAAGGAGCTGGTGCAGCTCTATGCATCCAGGCAGCAGACCCATGGATTTCAGTACGGAGAGGATACGGTCTGGCAGAAGGAATTTGAAGAAATGTTTCCTTACGAGGAGACTGATGATCAGTGGGATGCCATAGAGGCGACCAAGACGGATATGGAGAGCAGAAAGATTATGGACCGTCTGATCTGCGGGGACGTCGGCTACGGAAAGACGGAAATCGCCTTAAGGGCCGCATTTAAGGCGGCACAGGACGGAAAACAAGTAGTCTACTTAGTTCCCACAACCATTCTGGCTCAGCAGCACTATAATACCTTTGCCCAGCGTATGAAGGATTTCCCTGTCCGGGTGGATTTAATGTCCCGTTTCCGGACTCCGGGGCAGATGAAAAAGACCCTGGAGGATTTAAAACGGGGTCTGGTTGATATCGTGATCGGAACCCATAGGGTTTTGTCAAAGGATGTACAGTTTAAGGATCTGGGCCTTTTAATTATTGATGAGGAACAGCGTTTCGGCGTGGCCCATAAAGAAAAAATCAAGCAGCTGAAAGAAAATGTTGATGTGCTGACTTTAACAGCTACTCCCATACCACGGACCCTGCACATGAGTCTGGTTGGAATCCGTGACATGAGCGTGCTGGAGGAGCCGCCCGTGGACCGTATGCCAATACAGACCTATGTCATGGAGCATAACGATGAAATGGTGCGTGAGGCCATTCACCGGGAGCTTTCCCGCGGAGGACAGGTTTATTATGTATATAACCGGGTAGGCAACATCGACGAGGTAGCAAACCACATTGCCAGTCTGGTGCCTGAGGCGGCGGTAACCTTTGCTCATGGGCAGATGCACGAGCATGAACTGGAACGGATCATGTTTGATTTTGTCAACGGTGAAATTGATGTCCTGGTCTGCACCACCATCATTGAGACCGGACTTGATATTGCCAATGCCAACACCATGATCATTCAGGATGCGGACCGTATGGGTCTTTCCCAGCTTTATCAGCTTCGTGGACGTGTAGGCCGTTCCAGCCGGACTTCCTATGCATTTTTGATGTATAAGCGGGATAAGCTGCTTAAAGAAGAGGCGGAAAAACGTCTTCAGGCTATCCGTGAATTTACAGAACTGGGCTCCGGGATCAAGATTGCCATGCGGGATTTAGAGATCCGGGGAGCAGGAAATGTTTTGGGAGCGGAACAGCACGGACATATGGAAGCGGTAGGTTATGACCTTTATTGCAAGCTCTTAAATCAAGCGGTTTTAGAGCTTAAGGGACAGAGGAAAGAAGAGGAAAGCTATGAAACCGTGGTGGACTGTGATATTGATGCATACATCCCCACTTCCTATATTAAGAATGAATATCAGAAACTTGATATTTACAAGCGGATTTCCAGCATTGAGAATGAAGAAGAATATATGGATATGCAGGATGAGCTGATGGATCGCTTCGGAGACATTCCTAAGCCGGTTGATAACCTGCTTAAGGTGGCCGGATTAAAGGCTCTGGCCCATAGCGCCTATGTGACTGAAGTTAATATCAACCGTCAGGAGGTCCGCCTGACCATGTATAAGAATGCTAGGCTTAAGGTAGAGGGGATTCCGAAGATCATTGATCAGTACCGCGGGGATTTAAAGTTCCAGATGGGAGAAGTACCGAGGCTTACGTATCTTGACAGAAAGAAGAATCAGACCACCGATGTCATGATCAACCAAGCTGAAGTGATATTAAAGCAAATGTTGGAATTGTCAGAAAAGAATGAAAAAATGTGAAAATTGACTTCTAAAATACCGTTGATCTAGTTGATTTTTGTCTTATTTGTGATATAATAATAGTAGAAGAAGGGCTTTTGTCCCAGATGCTTTCTTTGTTCCCATTAATGTTTCGGAGAAAGGTGGTAGCTATGGACGTTTTAGGTATGTATCTTCTACAGAGAGTTTCAAATGAATTGACGATTCAAAAATATGGTTCTTTTGAAAACCATTTTGTAACCCCCGTTCCAGATAGCGCGGCTGCAAAAGCGGCCCATGAGGGATATCTGTCATCCTCAAAGCAAATATTACGCCGTGTCAGACAGGGTGACTTTTAAACTGGGATAAGAAAACCCCGGCTTCTTCAAGGAAAATACTAAGTCTGATTAGAAAATCAGGGCTCGACTTTTTTTAACAGGTCGGCCCTGATTTTAAATTTTGGGAAAAATGGCAGACTTAAGTATAATCTGTTGCTTTCGTAGCAAAATAATATCAGTGATATAAAAACGCACAAGATGGAGGAATTTTTATTATGAAAGCAACTGGTATTGTAAGAAGAATTGACGACCTGGGACGTGTAGTGATACCAAAAGAAATTAGAAGGACGCTCCGGTTAAGAGAAGGGACTCCGCTTGAAATATTTACAGATAGGGAAGGAGAAATCATTTTAAAGAAATATTCTCCGATGGTAGAACTTACTGCTTTTGCATCCCAATATGCAGAAGCCATGGCTCAGACTACCGGACTTACCGTATGTATCAGCGACCGAGATCAGATTATTGCAGTGGCAGGAGGCTCTAAGAAGGAGCTTATGCAGAAAACCATTAGCAAGCAATTGGAGAACCTTATCAATGAACGCACGGTCGTAGTGGCCGGAAAAGATGACAAGGGCTTTATTCCTCTGTCAGGAGAAACCCTGGAAGGGATAACCGCTCAGGTGGTGGCTCCCATTATCTGTGAGGGCGATGCAATTGGAGCGGTAGCCTTATTGAGCAGAGAACCCAGAGCACGTTTTGGAGATATGGAGACTAAGCTGGCTACAACAGCAGCCGGATTTTTAGGTCGCCAGATGGAAGGCTAGTCTTGCTGCCAACTATCATACATGAATCAGGAGGTGAACAGAAATGAAGGTTTTTGTACCGGAGGAAGATGATTACAACGATGGCGATATTCCGGAAATTGATACGGAACCATACAAAGATGGATCCTATGTAGAACCATTGCCGGAATCGGAACGGCCAAGGAGAGATGGCCCGGGGGGAAATTAACCTGCCTCTCCGTTAGGAACCCATAGACAGTAAGTAAGTGAAGGAATGACAAAAAAAGAAACGGCATCTGCCGTTTCTTTTTTCAAATGAAATCTGTTAATAGATGATCTGGTCTCCGTCCTTAATGCTATAATTTACTTTTACTCCCAGCTCTTCCATCCATTTCCTGGTTTCAAGTGTCTTCCAGTCACCGGTGCCGATTCCGCCGCCGTTGTCGTTATTCCACAGCCAGAGCGGACAGGGCCAGAGGGCGATTTGAGGTTTAATGATAGCATATACGTCCTGGTTAACCCCATACTGGCCGTGATGAGCCATCTGAACGATATCGCTTTTTAAATCTTCTGCGCTGCGTTCTGCAGCCAGGAGTTCACCGGCCTCGGGGCCCATATCGCCCAGTACCAGGATGCTTACGTCATTTAAGAAAAATTTATAAGCAACGGAGCTGTTATTAACGGAGGTGACATCCAGAAGATAGGGATTGTTTAAAACCCTTGCTTTAATTTGGCCCAGCTGGATTTCCTGATCCTTCTGTACGGTGTGGAGCTTTTCGGCAGGGAGCGTTGCAAGGGCTGATATCAGCCTGCTCACCATACTGTTACGGGAAGGCTCAACTTTCTCATACCAGGCCGGGTCCGCCAGAGAATAATAGACGTTATCAATGGTGATCTGGCTGTCCGGATTTTCCAGGATCTGAACAAGTGCCCCCACATGGTCTGAATGAGGGTGGGTAATAAACCATCCGGATACATGTCCGCCCTTGGAACGGAGCACTTCCGTCAAGTGAGCCGCATCGATATCCCAACCGCCGTCAATGACTACAAGGGTTCCGTCCTTGTCTTGTAAAATCATGGAAAGCATTTGCCGGTTGTCGTAATCCGAAAGTAAGGATAAGCTGCCGCCGTTAAATATTTTGCTTCCCGGTCCGATATTAAGAGCCGGCCCAAAGCCCATGCCCCGCATAGTCAGCTCTCCGGCTGAAACGCTGGGTGTTAAGAGCTCCGTGGTAAAAGCGGTAAATACAATGTTTAAAAATAGTACACAAGCTGCTATTTTTTTCCATATGCTGAAATTTTTCATGGCTACCTCCGTTTTCATTTGTATCATTTACTTCATGAAGGAAAACAAAACATTGTCTCAGTGAAGTAAAGAATAATCCTTATTATTATATAAGAACAAGCTCTTTTTTAACAGGGGGCAGAAACAATTGTCAGAAAATCTTCAGAATTAAAAAAAGCATAATTCCGTAGGCTGCCGTGTCATGGTATAATAACGGCAAAAGGAGGCCGAGTCATGTATACTTTTGAAGATTTAGTAAATATTACAAATAAACTCCGATCCGAAAAAGGCTGTCCCTGGGACAGGGATCAGACCTATGAGAGTCTGAAAAAATGCCTGGAAGAGGAAAGCGGAGAGGTTCTTGATGCCATTGATCATGAGGATATGGAAAACCTTTGCGAGGAACTGGGAGATATCCTGTTTCTGGTAATGCTTTACAGCCAGATTGCAAACGAGCGGGGAGACTTTTCCATTGATGATGTGGTAAACGGAATCTGTAAAAAAATGATACGCAGACACCCCCATGTTTTTGGCGGCGAAAATGCAGGTTTGCAGCAGGAGGGACAAGCACTTTGGGATGCGATAAAAAAGCAGGAGAAAGCCCTTCAAAAGAGCGAAAAACCTTGACAAAAACGGGAGAAACAGCTATAAATGATATAGTAATCGTGTTATGCGAAAAATCGTAGCCTGGTGCTACATTCTAGGAGGAAGATATCAATGAACAAAGCAGAGTTAATCGCAGCAGTCGCAGAGAAAGCAGAACTGTCCAAAAAGGATGCAGAGAAGGCAGTTAAAGCTTTAACAGATGTTATATCTGAAGAACTGGTTAAAGGCGAGAAGATCCAGTTAGTTGGTTTTGGTACATTTGAGGTATCTGAAAGAGCGGCAAGAGAGGGAAGAAATCCAAAGAGTGGCGAAGTTATGAACATCCCTGCTTCCAAAACACCAAAATTTAAGGCTGGAAAGGCTTTAAAGGATATGGTGAACGCTTAATCCATGAGACTGGATAAGTTTCTTAAGGTTTCTCGTCTGATCAAGAGAAGAACCGTAGCGAACGAAGCCTGTGATGCAGGCCGTGTGCTTGTAGGTGGAAAACCTGCAAAAGCTTCCTTAAACGTTAAGCAAGGCGATATAATAGAGATCCATTTTGGGACCAGCTCTGTAAAGGTTGAAGTTCTTGATGTAGCAGAAACGGTAAAAAAAGATGAAGCAAAAGAGCTTTACCGTTATCTCTAGCTCACAGTTTCGATACGTACGATAAATTTCAGTAATATTGGAGCGCGCCTCCTAATATACTTTAGACAGGTATATTAGGAGGTTTTTGTATGGAAGAAAAGGTGAATATCCGTCCTCACAGGCTCACAATAGAAAACCGGGGGTCCGGTACGATGACAGGAATACGGGAAGTGGTGTCCTTTGATGAAAACCAGGTAGTTCTTGATACGGACATGGGACTTTTGACTTTAAAGGGGAAGGGGCTCCATGTCAGCCGGCTGACTCTTGAAAAGGGAGAAGTGGATTTAAACGGTAATATTGAGAGTCTTACCTATTCCTCCAATGAAGCACTGCGCAGGTCCGGGGAATCCATGATTTCCAGACTGTTTAAATAAAAAAGGAAAAGTCATATGAGCGTTCATATCGTATATGAAGTAAAACTTCTGCTCTACAGCTTTTTAACAGGTGCAGGGCTTATGATCACATATGACCTGTTACGCATTTTCCGTATATTTATTCCCCATTCCTATGTGTTTATAGGAATAGAGGACATGATATACTGGATTTATGCTGCCTTAGTCACGTTTTCCTTGTTGTATGAACAGAATGACGGAGGATTAAGAGGATATGCCGTTGCTGGAGTATTTATCGGAATGCTTTTATATGATAAAATAATAAGCAGACATTTCATAAAACTCTTGAAACATTTCCGAAAATATCTTAAAATAAAGATGGCTGGTTGTAACCGAAGAAAGAAGCGGCATTAGAGGTGATTGGTGATCGTATGGACAAAATGGGAAAATCAAGACGAAAGAGAAAAGATAGGTGGGGCAATCGAATGACGATCATCGGCATTACCTTTGTCGTATTCAGCCTTGCTGTGATTGTTACCATTAAGGGAGTCACGTTAAAAGAAAAGGAACGGGAATATGAGCTCCGTCTGGAGAATCTTCAGGCCCAGGTGGACAAGGAAGAGGAACGGTCTCAAAAATTAGAGGAATACCGGGTTTATGTCCAAACCAAACAATATATTGAAGAAGTCGCAAAGCAAAAGCTGGGCCTTGTAAATCCTGATGAGATTTTGCTGAAGCCGTCACAACGGCAGTAAAACACCCTTCGGGTATCCCTCTATGTCCAAAGTGCTTGGACAATAAAGGGGAATGCTGTCGTACGATTTTAGATCATGAGTCAGCCGTTTTGACAAATATTTTCCTTCTGCCTGTATATAATGTGGATTATGAGAAACTGTATTTTAGTTTCTCATAAAAGGTGCTGCTTTTGCACCGTCCATCCGATTATGAAAACTTGTTTTCATAATATGGTTTAAAGCATGATACAGGCAGGAGGGATTTTTGTGTTCAGACGTAAGGCGGCACATCATGATATGGCTGATGTGAATGTATATACGGCAAAGAGATTAAACGACATGGCAAGCTCTTTGGGAGAACTTGCCAAAGCTTGTACAGATGATTTGTCAGCAGAACAGGGACTTACAAAGGAAGATGGGAAAGCGGCCCTTGAAACGGCTGCGGCTATGGTATGCGCAGGATGCAACAAATGCATCGTGTATCCCGGAAAAGAACAGGACAATCAATATTATCTGCAATATCTGGTTCGTGCATTTGAACAAAAAGGGAGTGTGGACTACGGGGACATGCCCCGTTTTTTTCTGGAAACCTGTAAACGAAAGGATGACTACATGGTCCAGCTGAACCGGGGGCTCGGTAGAGCCACCATGAATCTGGCCTGGAAGAACCGCTTTTTGGAAAGCCGCGACGCAGTTATCGTCCAATTTAAGGAACTGGCTGTGATTCTTGAGGAGTTTTCCCATCAGGTGGAGCATTCTATTGACATAACTCCGGATTGGGAGGATGAAATAAAACGGGCCTTCCGCCGCAACCATATTATCGTTGAAAAGATGCTCATTTTAGAATATGAGAATCATCAGAGAGAAGCATTTCTGACTATGAGGACTTTGAATGGCCGGTGTATGACTGTAAAGGAGGCTGCGGAGATCCTGGAAAACGCCATAGAGGAAGGGGAATGGACGGTGGCCCCTGACGGCAGAAACCTGGTGACAAAGCAGGCCGATACCATACGGTTTGTTGAAAAGGGTGAGTACCGGGTCCTTTATGGTGTGGCCAAAGCTGTAAAAAGCGGAGAAGAGGTATCCGGAGATAATTACACCTTTGGACAAGTCCAGCCTGGACAGGTCATCATGAGTCTGTCAGACGGCATGGGAAGCGGCAAGGTGGCCGAAGAAGAAAGCAGGCAGGTCATTGAGTTGACACAAAGGCTTCTGGAGGCCGGATTTTCCACCAGGGCGGCCCTTAAAATGGTCAATACGGTTCTTCTTCTCACAGGAATATCCCAGCATCCGGCTACCCTGGATTTATGCTGCATTGATTTAAAGACCGGGATCATGGAGGCGATGAAGCTGGGAGCGGCGGCCACCTATATTCTCAGTGAAAAGGGAGTGGAGCTTTTGGAAGCAGGTGAGGTTCCTATGGGAATCTTAAATCCGGTGGAGCCGGTTCTCCTTTCTAAAAAGCTATGGGATGATAACCGGATCATCATGGTGAGCGACGGCGTGCTAGACGCCCTTCCCGTAGATGAGAAGGAACTGATGCTGCAGGAATTCATTGCCGGAATGCCGGTAAAGAATCCTCAGGATATGGCTGACAGGATTCTCCTGTTCGCAAGATCCTTCAGCGACAAGGCCGCGGATGACATGACGGTTCTCACTGCCGGGATATGGAAAAGAAAATAATAATTGCAACAGACATGTTTTGTGGGTATATTTATAATATAGAGGGGAGAAAATCAACTAAGGAAGGTGGCTGAATGTACAGAACGATATTAGATTATATCAGACGGAACCGGCTGTTTTCTCCGGGGGACCGCGTCATTGTGGCGCTTTCCGGAGGAGCCGATTCGGTCTGTCTTCTTGTAGTCTTAAACGAGCTTAGGGAAGTGCTGGGGTTAGAATTAAAGGCGGTTCATGTCCATCACGGCTTAAGAGGGAAAGAGGCTGACCGGGACAGTGAGTACGCAGGCAGGCTCTCAGAAACGCTGGGAGTGCCTTTTGTATGTGTCCGGGTGGATGCGGCCCTTTATGCCAGGGAACATGGTATGTCAGTGGAAGAGGCAGGAAGGCATCTGCGTTACCAAATCTTTGAGAAGGAGCGTCTTGACTTTTCGGGGACAAAAATAGCGGTGGCCCATCACAGGGATGACCAGGCGGAGACCATTCTTTATAATCTGTTCCGGGGGACCGGATTAAAAGGGCTTGGAGGAATGCGCCCGGTACGGGACAATATTGTCCGCCCGCTGCTGTCTGTTGGGAGAGAGGAAATTCTTGCATATCTGGCGGAAAAAGGGATATCTTATTGTGAGGACTCTACCAATGCCCAGACGGATTATGTGAGGAACCGTATAAGAAGCCTGATATTACCGGAGATCAGGGAAGAAGTCAACAGACGGGCAGGGGAAAACATCCTTCATGCGGGAGAGATGGCTGCACAGGCAGATGCATATCTGGAAAAACAGGCAGATGGCATATTAAAAGCCTGGGGAGTCAGGGAGACGGATGAGGCCGGAACAATAACGGCGCAGGGAGTTGATGCAAAGGCCCTTTTGGCGGAAGATGACATTATAAAGAACTATGTGATCCGGATGATGATCCGGTCTGTCAATGAATCCATGAAGGATATTACAATGACTCACGTGGAAAGCGCAGCAGCGCTTCTTTTTGGTTCTTCCGGCAGGCAGGTGGATCTGCCCTGCGGGCTTATTGCTGTGCGTATTTTTGATGAATTGTGGATAAAAAGGAAAAAACAGGAAGGATCGGTGGATAAGGAAAGAGCTGTTTCTCTTCCTGAACTGGATTTTAAGATCTTTCCCTACAAAAAAGGTCAGGAAATTCCCAAAAACGGGTATACGAAATGGTTTGATTATGATAAAATCAAGTGTGCACTGTCTGTAAGGTATCGAGAAACCGGGGATTACATGACACTGGCCGGAGGCGGCAGAAAAACCGTCAAGGAATTCATGATTAATGAAAAGATACCGAAAGAGGAACGGGAAAAAATACCGCTGGTTGCGGATGGTTCCCATGTCCTCTGGGTCATCGGATACCGGATCAGTGAATATTATAAGATAACAGATGATACCCATACAGTAATACAAATGCAGTTAAACGGAGGAAAAAACAATGGATGATAAGATACGTATATTGTTATCAGAGGAAGAAGTAGCGGCAAGGGTAAAAGAAATAGCAGAAGAGATCAGCAGGGATTATGATGGAAAACCTCTTCATTTGATTTGTATTTTAAAGGGAGGCGTTTTCTTTACCTGTGAACTTGCAAAGCGGATTAATCTGCCTCTTACCTTGGATTTCATGTCCGTATCCAGTTACGGTGCCGGTACGGTGTCCAGCGGAATCGTTAAGATCACCAAGGACCTTGATGAGCCAATTGAAGGGAAGGACGTATTGATTGTGGAGGATATCATTGATTCCGGCAATACCCTGGCCTATCTGATTGAGGTATTAAAGCAGAGAAATCCAAACAGCATTGAGCTGTGTACCCTTCTTGATAAACCGGAGCGCCGGGTGAAGGATCAGGTCAAGGTGAAATATACCTGTTTTACCGTGCCGGATCAATTTATCGTTGGATATGGCCTTGACTACGATCAGATATACAGGAATTTACCATATATTGGAGTTATAGAACAGCAATAAGGAGGCAGCATGTTGAAACAACAGCAACCATTCAGAGGCTTGGGCTTTCTGCTCCTTCTGGTCATCATGCTTTTCTTTGCCAGTAGGCTGCCCCAAAAGAGCGGTATTATTACCAATCAGGAGCTAATGCAGGCAATTGATAATGGAACCATAGTCTCGGCAACCATAAGGCAGAACGATCCGCCCCCAACGGGAAGGATTGAGATGACCATGACTGACAACTCAACAAAACAGGCCAATGTGTCCAATGTCATTGAGATTCAGGATCGTTTGGATCGCAATGGGATTACCTATACAGTGGATGCAGTACAAAAGGAAAATTTATTCCTGACGATTACGCTTCCATTGATCTTAACGGCGGTAGTTTTGGTTTTTCTGTTCATGTTGATGAATGCCAGGGCAGGGGCAGGAAGCGCCAATGCCAAAATGATGAATTTTGGAAGAAGCCGGGCTCATCTTGCTAAAGACGCGAATAAGGTGAACTTCAGTAAGGTGGCAGGACTTGAAGAGGAAAAGGAGGAGCTGGAAGAAGTCGTTGACTTCTTAAAGAATCCTCAGAAGTATACCAGTGTAGGTGCCCGGATTCCAAAGGGAATTCTCCTTGTGGGACCACCTGGAACAGGAAAGACCCTTCTTGCCAAGGCAGTGGCAGGAGAGGCAGGAGTACCATTTTTCTCTATTTCCGGTTCCGATTTTGTGGAAATGTTTGTAGGTGTCGGTGCATCCCGTGTAAGAGACTTATTTGAAGAGGGGAAAAAGCATGCTCCCTGTATCATATTTATCGATGAGATCGATGCGGTAGCCCGTCGAAGAGGTACCGGTATGGGCGGAGGACACGACGAAAGAGAGCAGACCTTAAACCAGCTTCTGGTTGAGATGGATGGTTTCGGGATCAATGAAGGAATCATCGTTATGGCGGCCACAAACCGTGTGGATATTCTGGACCCGGCGATTCTTCGTCCCGGACGCTTTGACCGGAAGGTAGGGGTCGGAAGACCAGACGTAAAAGGAAGAGAAGAAATCTTAAAGGTTCATTCCAAGGAAAAACCTTTAGGCGAAGATGTGGATTTAAAGAGGATCGCCCAGACAACTGCCGGATTTACCGGTGCTGATCTGGAGAACCTTATGAATGAAGCAGCCATTTATGCGGCGAAACACAGCAAGAAATTTATCAACCAGGCTGACGTTGACAGGGCTTTTGTAAAGGTTGGAATTGGAGCTGAGAAAAAGAGCAAGGTAATAACCGAGAAAGAAAAGAGGATTACGGCTTACCACGAAGCAGGTCATGCAATTTTATTCCATCTGCTTCCGGATGAGGGACCGGTTCATACCATTTCCATCATTCCTACGGGTGTCGGTGCCGCCGGTTATACCATGCCATTGCCGGAAAATGATCATATGTTCAATACCAGGGGCAAGATGCTCCAGGATATCATGGTGGATTTAGGCGGAAGGATCGCTGAGGAGATTATCTTCGGTGATATCACCACCGGAGCCTCCCAGGATATTAAGCAGGCGACAGCAACGGCCCGGGCCATGGTGACCCAGTACGGTATGTCTGATAAAGTGGGTATGATAAATTATGGGAATGAAGGTGATGAAGTCTTTATCGGCCGTGATCTGGCCCATGCTAAGAGCTACGGCGGCCAGGTAGCCAATACCATTGATAATGAAGTAAAACGGATTATTGATGAGTGCTATGAAAAGGCGAAAGACATCATCTTAAAGCATGAGGAGATTCTTCACGCCTGCTGCAAGCTGCTCATGGAAAAAGAAAAGATCGGCCAGCAGGAATTTGAAAATTTGTTTTCTGCAGCAGCTGAAGGTTAAGTATCTTCTGCAAGCTTAAAAGAGATAAAAGCGCGGACTCCGGGAAAATATCTAAGTTTCCACCCCGGAATCTGCGCTTTTTTGTGTTTAGTGCAGAGGGAAAGAAAAAGTGCATAAAAAATCAAATGTAAAAAAATGATGTTTGTGCACACTTATTTTCTTAGTCGTGATATAGTAATAATCGTAAACCCCCCCAATACATTATATAGTTTTTGCTACACCCCATAAGAAACGAAATACCTTCTCCGAAAAACGGTCAGCTGCCCCGCTGGCCGTTTTTTATGCGTTTTACTTAGAAAGGCAGGGTTGTATATTTTGTTTCAATCGGATAAAATAGAACATATATAGATGACGAGAAAGGAAATGAAAATCATATGTGCTTCCAGGCTGAGGCGTTAAATAGAGATGCATTATTTACTGATGAGACAGAAAATTTCCGATTCCCGGCAGAGCCTGTGTGGGGGATGATGTGATTCTGTATTTTCGGACGGCAAAGGACAATGTGGACCAGGTCTGTTATATCCAAGAGGGGTTAAGCAGAGAGACGGCCATGGAAAAGGCAGAGTCTGACGGACAGTTCGATTATTATAAACATAAATTGACGGCAGGACATGAGAATATCTGCTACAGCTTTAAGGTGGTTAGGGACGGCGATGTATGCTATTATAACCGGCTGGGTGTTTCCGGGGATAACCCGGCAGGGTTTTATTTTCGCATTGTTCCCGGTTTTTCTACGCCTGACTGGGCCAAAGGGGCCGTTATGTATCAAATTTATGTAGACCGGTTCTGCAACGGAGACGTGTCCAATGATGTGGTAGACGGAGAGTATGTATATATTGGCCGCCCGGTATCCAATGTACAGGAATGGGAGAAATATCCCAACCAGATGGATGTAGGATATTTTTACGGCGGTGATTTACAGGGAGTATGGAACAAGCTGGATTATTTAAAGAATCTTGGCGTTGATGTCATATATTTTAATCCCATTTTTGTATCACCATCGAATCATAAATATGACTGCCAGGATTATGATTACATTGATCCTCATTATGGTCTGATCGTTAAGGATGGGGGGCAGCCTGTGGCAGCGGATGCGGTGGATAACCGGCTTGCATCAAAATACATGATTCGTACGACAGATAAAGAAAATTTAGAAGCAAGCAATGAATTTTTTGCCCGGTTTGTGGAAGAGGTGCACAAACGAGGGATGAGGGTTATCCTGGATGGGGTATTTAATCACTGCGGCTCTTTTAATAAATGGCTTGATGGAGAGCGGATCTATGAGATGTCCGGAGAGTACGAGCCGGGAGCCTATGTGTCAAAGGACAGTCCGTACCGGTCGTTTTTTAAATTTTATGATGAAGAAGCATGGCCCTATAATGGATCCTACGACGGCTGGTGGGGGCATGCAACCCTTCCCAAGCTTAATTATGAGGACTCCCGGACTTTGTATGAGTATAGCCTTCAGATCGCCAGAAAGTGGGTTTCCCCACCCTACAATGTAGATGGATGGCGGCTTGATGTTGCAGCAGATTTGGGACACAGCAGCGAATATAACCATAAGTTCTGGAGAGATTTCCGTAAGGCGGTTAAGGAGGCCAATCCAGAGGCCATTGTGCTGGCTGAGCATTACGGAGACCCGTCCAGCTGGCTCCAAGGTGACCAGTGGGATACGGTCATGAATTATGATGCCTTTATGGAGCCGGTAACCTGGTTTTTAACAGGCATGGAAAAGCACAGCGACGAAAGAAACCCCGGCCTGTTTGGGGATGGCGATAGCTTTTTTAAGTCCATGAATTACCACATGAGCCGCATGATGACAGGTTCCATTCAGGTGGCCATGAATGAGCTGTCGAATCATGACCATTCCCGATTTATGACCAGAACGAACGGCCGGGTGGGACGGACCTCCACTCTGGGCCCGGAAGCAGCCTCTCAGGGCATCAACAATGGGATCTTTAAGGAGGCGGTTATGATCCAGATGACCTGGCCCGGCGCTCCCACGATTTATTACGGAGACGAAGCCGGTGTCTGCGGCTGGACGGATCCTGATAACCGGAGAACCTATCCCTGGGGCAGAGAGGATTTAGAACTGATCGAGTTTCACCGGTATATGACCGGGCTTCATCACAGCATACCGGCATTGCGCCTGGGGTCCTTAAAACAGCTTCTGGCTGGGAGACATCTCATCTCCTATGGACGTTTCTTAAAGGACAGCATTTGTGCTGTGGCGGTCAACAATCTTCCGGAAGAACGGCAGATTGGGATCCCGGTATGGCAGCTGGGAATGAAGGACGGGGAAATTATGTCCCGTTACATGCTGACCTATGAAAATGGGTATAATGTGGGTAAAATTCCTTATGAAGTGAAGGACGGTCAGGTGCTTGTCTCCATGCCGGGAACAAGCTCTGTTTTGCTGGTAGCTGAACGGGATTAGAATTTTTATTTTTCTAAAAAAAACCTTGATTTTTTCATGTCCCTATGATAAAATAACACTCGCTTGCTTAATAAAGAGCATGGGTGGGTTCCCGAGCGGCCAAAGGGGGCAGACTGTAAATCTGTTGTCGACGACTTCGAAGGTTCGAATCCTTCTCCACCCAGTCCGTACCGTTTATAAGAACTGAAACGGTATATGAGAATGCCGGCGTGGCGGAACAGGCAGACGCACAGGACTTAAAATCCTGCGGGACTAATCTCCCGTACCGGTTCGATTCCGGTCGCCGGCATGATAAGAAAAACCTTGTACTTTGATATGGAGTACAAGGTTTTTTGTTGTCTGACATAAGAAAAATACTCAATTAATAGGAAGCTCTTTCATTCATTTTTGACTGCTCCCCGCAATCTTTAAAAACTCCTCCATCGCCCGGGTGAACCGTCTCCCTGTTTTCCAATAGAAATATAGATTCCGATGGCAAAATTCACTTTCGATCTTATAGTAAACAACATTTGGATGAGAGAGAACCTGCGCAATCAGTGTGTCACTAATAAAGGATATTCCCATACCTGAACAAGTGATATTGTAAGAGGTAAGCTGCTGGTCAAGCTCAAATACAATATTTGGAGTAATGTCATGATCCTGAAGAATTTCCATCGCGCGTTTCCTTGTATCGTTTTCTGGCTTCAGCATAATAAATGGTTCCTTTTCAAATAGATTCAGCGGTACTGGCTTAATTTTTTCTTCCAAAAAGGAACCGTCAAGAATCCGCTGTACCGGAACCTGATACTGCTCTGCTTCTCGGTTAATTTCAAAGGTCTTCGGTACAGCCAGAAGCAAATGTTCTTCCTTGTAAATACTATTATCAAATATCCCTTTGTCCAGAGAACAATTATCAATCATCAAATCAATTCTGCCGTTCTGAAGATACGATGCCAGCTCCGCTGTGCTCTCTTCAATTAACTCGATCTTAACCATTGGAAACCGTTTTGTAAATTCGCCCATTAAAGGAGGCAGTACCCATGAAGAAAAAAGGCTGCTTCCTCCTAAAATCAGCTCTCCTACTTTTAAATCGCCCCAGTCATTTACAAAATTATAAAACTCGCTTTCAATATAGAGCATTTCTTCCACGGATTTAATATATTTTTTTCCGCATTCTGTCAGAGCCAAAGGTTTTGTACTTCTATCAAAAATCGGATATCCAATTTTAAGCTCGATTCTTTTTATTGTAGCACTCAGCGAAGGCTGCGAAATAAAAAGTTTTTTTGCAGCTTTGGAAAAACTTTGTTCTTTGTATACCATATATACATAATCCATCCCCTTAAACACTGTAAACCTCCTTTGTTTCATGCTATAACTTTAGAGTTATACCAATTATAGAAATATAGGTATTTGATTATATTATAAATAGATTTTATAATAAATACAATACAAAACGGTATTTTACCGATTACGGAGGATTAGACATTGGATAGCATAAATAACATAGATTACAGAGTCGAAAAGGATTCAATAGGAATGAAAGATGTGCCGGGCAATGTGTATTACGGCGTACAATCAATGCGTGCGGCAGAAAACTTTCATATTACTGGTCTCAACATTCACCCAGAAATCATTAACAGTCTGGCTTACATAAAGAAAGCAGCTGCCATAACGAACCATGAGATAGGTCTTCTGGACAGGAAAACTGCAGAAGCGATTATTCAGGCATGTGATGAAATTCTGGCAGGACAATTCCGCAAAGACTTCATCGTTGATCCGATTCAGGGCGGCGCAGGAACTTCTCTGAATATGAATGCCAACGAAGTGATTGCAAACCGTGCGATTGAGATTCTTGGAGGACAAAAAGGCGATTATTCCATTGTCAATCCCAATGATCATGTAAACTGTGGACAGTCCACTAATGATGTCATTCCTAGTGCCGGGAAAATGACTTCTTTAAGACTCCTTAAAAAACTGAAAATAGAACTTCTCCGGCTGCATCAGGCATTTTGTGAAAAAGCCGACGAATTTGACCATGTCCTGAAGATGGGGAGAACCCAGATGCAGGATGCAGTCCCCATTCGGTTAGGTCAGGAATTTAAGGCTTATTCAACAGCAATTATGCGTGACCTCCGCCGTATGGACAAAGCCATGGAAGAAATGTGTACTTTGAATATGGGTGGAACAGCCATAGGAACTGGAATCAACGCTGATGTAAATTATTTGAAACGTATTGTGCCTAATTTAGCGAAGGTGTCTAATATGGAATTAGTGCAGGCGACGGATCTGATAGATGCGACACAAAATCTTGATTCTTTTGTTGCCGTATCAGGTGCTGTCAAGGCCTGCGCTGTGACATTGTCTAAAATAGCCAATGATCTTCGCCTGATGTCTTCCGGACCAAGAACAGGCTTTCATGAAATCGACCTCCCTGCGAAGCAGAATGGCTCCTCCATTATGCCGGGAAAAGTAAATCCGGTGATTCCTGAAGTTGTAAACCAGGTTGCCTTTAATATCATTGGGAATGATGTAACCATCACCATGGCCGTAGAGGCCGGACAATTGGAATTAAATGCATTTGAACCTATCATTTTTTATTGTATGTTCCAGTCTATTGACACTCTTTCCTATGCTGTACAGACATTTGTAGATAACTGTGTATCTGGCATTACAGCGAACGAAGCAAGATGCCGTTTCCTGGTAGATAACAGTGTTGGGATCATCACAGCGATTTGCCCCCACGTTGGGTACCAAAAGGCGGCAGATATTGCTAAGAAAGCCATGTTAAGCGGCAAACCCGTAAGAACTCTGATTCTGCAGGAGAAGCTTTTAGGGGAAGAAGAACTGGACCATATATTAGATCCGGTACAAATGACAGAGCCGGGGATATCCGGGAAAAATTTATTGTTAAAGAAAAAGCTGGAAGCGTAACTGCCATACCTTTAAGGGGTGTATATTCACAACGATATAACGCCTGACGAAACCTTGAGTTCGTCAGGCGTTTTGGCTGTGCTAATTTGATTGTTCTCCTTTCGGCTGGACCTTATTAATTCCTGGTATCTGAAACCAGAACACACTGCCTTTACCTACTTGCGAATCCACTCCGTAGTCACCATGATGCAGCTCAACAATTTTTTTAACAATGGACAGTCCAAGGCCGGTTCCTGTGATCGCACGTTTATGCCTTTTATCAATTTTATAATATCTGTCCCAGATGTAAGGCAGATTATCCTTGCCAATGCCCTCACCATGATCTTCCACTTCAATTCTGACCACTTTGTCTGTGACTTTTTGCCGAATGATAATAGTTAAATCGTTTGTGCTGTAATGAATTGCGTTCGTCAGCAAATTATAGATTGCCTGTGTTATTTTCACTTCATCCGCATTTACGAAGACCTCCTCGTCATGTTCGAAAACAAGGTTGTAATTCTCTTTTTTAACCAAGTCGGCTATTCTGCCAACGGTTTTATCAATGCTTTCAGTCATGTTATATGCTGCCGTGTTTAGCTCCATTGTACCGGTTTCCAATCGGGAGACATCAAGAATATCATTTACTAAAGAGGATAGCCGCTGGGTTTCATCCATGATCGTCTGCGTTTGCTCCGAAGTAATTTCATCAGGGAAATCATGCATCATTTCAGCATGGCTATATATTAGAGCGAGAGGAGTTCTCAAGTCATGGGAGATATTAGCCATAAGTTCGCGCCTTAACCGTTCCACCTTTGAGAGCTCGGAAGCAGAATGATTCAATGTGTCCGATAATTCGTGGATTTCTCTGTAGCCCTTGCCAGAAAAATGAATATCATAGTTTCCGGTTGCCAGTATTTTAGCGCTCTTATTCAGTTTTTCGATTGGCTTTGAAACGGTTTTGGCAATAGCAAATGCCAGAATAATGGATAAGACGAACATGATGCCAGTGACATAATACAACTGAACTTTTATCGTGGAGATCGTTGCATTGACAGGAGATATCATGGCATAAAAAACAAGGGAGACTGTTCTGCCATCAGACATGATAAAATCTCTTGTTTCGGTTATTGCCTGCCGCATTTGAGGTCTGTTTTCAGGGGCGGGCCTGTTTTCGGGATTTGGCCTGTTTGGCGGTACGAAATCATGAGCCGGAGTAACAAGTATTTCGGAATCGTCGGAAAGCTGCATGATAATTTGATTGAGATTGGGATTGTCAATGTTTTTCTCAATCATAGCAATGGCGTTGTTTATTTCCTTTCTACGAATATCTTCATACATTTTACTTAGAAATACTGTTTCAAACAGCCACAGAATAACAAGAAGCAACGCGCAGAATCCAAGCAAAAAGATAAAGATTTTCCACATTAACCGCTGTGATTTTTTCATGTGCTAGCCCTCGAACCGATAACCTAATCCCCGTAAAGTAGTAATAAACTTTGCATAAGGGCCTAAGGATTTTCTCAGTAATTTCATGTGTGTATCCAGCGTCCGGTCATCGCCGTAATAATCAAATCCCCATACTTCTGTGAGAATTTTTTCGCGTGGAACAGCGATGTTTTTATTTCGAATCAAGAAGAATAGCAGATCATATTCTTTTGGGGCAAGATTTGCAAGAATGCCGTCAATTGAAACCTTATAGGCGGTCAAGTCTGCTTCAAATCCCTCTTTCCGAAATATGACATGTCCATTGTCATTATCACTAGCAGCCGTATTTTTCTGTGTTCTGCGCAGGATCGCATTTACACGCATCATGATCTCCTTAGATGAAAAAGGCTTAACTACATAGTCGTCAATGCCAACCTCAAACCCTAAAACCTTGTCATATTCCTCCCCTCTTGCTGATAGCATAATAACGGGAGTATCTAATGTTTTTCTGATTTCTTTTACCGCTGAAAACCCATCCAGCTCCGGCATCATAATATCCATGATAATGATATCAAAGGATTCCTTGCGGCAGGCCTCAACAGCTTCCATGCCGTCAGCTGCTTCAACAACCTCATGTCCTTCAAAGACCGCATATCTTTTAAGTACGGTTCTAAGTCCGCTTTCATCGTCACAAACCAATATTTTTGCCATAGTTTCACCACCTTATTAACTGTAATTATAGCATGAAAGCAAATGAGTAGCCAGTACAAGGGGCTGAAGGATCACCTTCAGCCGTTTGTATTATTTAATAAGTTTTTTTGGCTCTCATTAAGAATAGGATCGCTCCGGATAGAAGGATAAGTGATATAAATACACTAACCGCATAGGTTGGATCCATTGCGTTTGCGGAGACAGCCTTACTCTGTTGGTTAGCTGCGTTCCTGCCGGGCATCCTGCTTGTCATTTCCGTCACTTGCGAAATTTGTTCTTCTGTCAAACCCATTTCCAAAAGCTGCTCTTTGATTTCATCATTAAGCACACCGCTGTTTTCCTGCAAGATTGGCATGGCCTTCTCCATAAGCTCCCGGTCCGGCATACCTCCCATACCACCGAAGCCACCTTCCCACTGGCCGCCTTCGCCCCGGCTGCCTTCCCCTCGGCCGCCTCCGCCCATCATACTGCCCAGTACGGACAGATTAATACCGGAAGTATCAATTAATGCATCCTTATCTGAATTTTGTCCATCTGTCGTAGAAGGAATGGTTCCGTTAAGCTGCCCGTCAATACTCTGAGCACGAAGGGTTCCCAGTTCAATAAAAACCGGAAGAGATGCTTCATATTCTTCGTATGTGACAAAGGCGGAAACATCGTTTTTCACGTAGTTATTGATCTTTGCGTCTAAATCCATTACAGTTTCCGCAAAAACACCGCTTACAAAATAACCATCCACGATCTGTCGCAGGTATTCATGGTATTTGTCCTTATATTCCGGGACTTCAAGCAATTTATTAATGAGGGGGCGGTCTTCCATGCTTACACCGCTGACAGGTGTGTCGATCGGGAAGTTTACAACGTCACTGGCGCTGTCACTCTGGAATCCGCCAAATGCAAGACCGTAATCCCAAGGCAAAACAGTGATTTTTCCATCGCGCTCATAAATGTAATAATTTTGCGCCATACCAGATGTATAACTGTCAAGATTTACAACCACCGTATGCGCTGCCAGATAGCGGAGAATTTCGTCCACATCAAAATACTGCTCCAGATTTGTTCCTTCATTTAAGTTTTTTATTGCGGTAATAACACGCTGTTTGTCTTTGTCGGAGTTTTTTTGAGATTGAGCATTGTTAAATATTGAACGATAGCTGCTTATATTATCATCAACGTAAACAAGGTCTCCGCCACCTCGTCCGCCCATACCGCCCATTGGAAAAGCGCCCATACCGCCGTTTTGGTTATTCAGCTGTTCCAATTGGCCTCCGGTATCATCGCTTTCCGGCATCTCCTGATTGCCTTGCCGGCGTTGCCCGCCAGCACCTGGCTGCCCATTAGCTCCCCGATCTGCGTCATCTTGACCGGTTATATGATCCGTGAAGTCTTCTCCTTGCCCCATCGTGGTTTTGACACTGTAGAGTTGTCCGCCGGACGTATCGTAAACCCTGTCAAGAAAAGATTTTTCATACCGTTCCAGCGCCAGGTAGAAGCCGAAATCTTCTCCATTAACTGTTACGCTGGCATAATTCATAAGCGGTGTTTCTACACCTATATATTTCATAATGTCGTATGATAGATAGTCTTTCATATAGGTGTTATCACCCATCAGGTTATTAATGCAGAAGGTGTCCAACCCATAACATGTCTGCCCTTTTACATAATAACTAAATTTGAAATTAATACTATAACGGTCACTGTCGTCCATGCTGACTACCTGTGATAAGCTTGAATTGCCCTTGGTGCGAATACCGACTGTATGAAATGATTCACCGTTTATGACTAAATCCGCTGAAATGTATTCTTTATCTATGGCGTTGTCAAGCATTTCCTGCCACTCATTTTCATCGACACGTATATCTATTGTAAGGATCTCATCTCCGAACAGCTTTGATTCATAATCCATCACCTTTTTATTTTGATTCACTCCAGCGGCATAAACGATCATGACACAGGCGAACAGCGACAGGCAAACAAGCAGTGCCGTGATTTTTGCTATATGTTTGCTGGTTATCATTGCCTTCACTTCCCATCTGTATTTTTTTCATTACATATAATAATCGCCATTATAGCTAACTAGGACTGCATTTGAAACACCGTTTATCGTAAGCAGATCATTAATGAATTTCACTGAGGAATCTTTGAGGCGAACCTCAACAGTAAGCTCGATTCCGTTTTTCGACACGTTCTTAGATTTGACAAGATGCTTTTTCGTATGATTATTAAGCATTGATGTTGATTGGGTTTCTGCATTCTCATCATCGCAGTTTATTACAACTACATAAGGCGTATCTGCAGTTTTCCTGTTGACAAATACAAACAGGACGCAGCCTATAGCAATGGAACCTATCACTGCAAGAGGAATTAAGCCTGCGCCGACAATAATACCTGTAGTAATGGACCAGAACAGATATACGAGGTCAAGCGGTTCCTTTACAACGGTACGGAAACGGACAATGGATAGTGCGCCCACCATACCCAGCGATGTAATCAGGTTTGAAGACACTGCCAAAATAACAAGGGTTGTGATCAAGTCCATGGCGATTAGGGTAATACCGAAAGATGAGGAGTACATGACACCTATGTAGGTCTTTTTATATACCATAAAAATAAACAAGCCAATCACAAATGAAATACCTAAGGCAGCTAAAATATCCGGTATGGAAAATGAAGCAGCCTTATTGAGGAAGGTGAAATTCAATAGTTGATCTAACATAATTAACACTCCTTTTTATTTATATAAGTCTTGATACTACGTATTTGGAAAATTCAGTCTCGTTCCTGCTATCTACCCGAACCAGCTGGCGAATGATTTCAGGAATAAAACCATCATATTTTATTTCAAGCACTATGGCGTTTGCTGCCGGAATTGTAACAAGTTCCGGGTTAAATAAGCCGCCTACATTGTTTGAAGTCCGGATGTTACTGTCAAATGTAATACGGACATTACCAGCAGGATAGACATATGCTTCTCTTTTATAGTCCACAATTGTTCGAGGCCGCAAGTTCTGATAGTGCATTTTTGTGTATAGTTCCATCATCAATGCCTGACCGCTTTCTTTCAATAATCCTAAATTTCCATCCAGAATACCTTCACATTGCGCTAAGGTTATTGGTGCGTTTTTTTTATAACATAATCTGTTTGCTTTGCTCTTTTTTTCAAGCCTGATAAATGAAGGATCATTGTTATAAAACCGGATTCTGAATTTTTCCCGCCTGCTGGCTCCGGACAATTTTTCGATGACTGCTTTATCAGCGTAATTGTCGAAATACAGGCTCCTGATTATGTAGGAACCATCATCCAAGGCATTTTCGTCAAAATCAGCAATATGCCTTAGCTTAGAGGATAACTGCATATAGTCAGAATAATTGATGTTCAATTTATGTTCATGTCTTCCTTTTTCATTCATGTTCTCACCTCCTTACTACTGATGAGTAATATGTTATAGTGTTAGTCTGAATTTCACTTGTCGCCTGTCTGAACTTTATCTGAACTTTTTGTTTCCAGCCATAGCGATCACATACTATAAGAAATCATTTGGTGTACATGAAAAAACAGAGCACAATTTTATTGTGCCCTGTTTGAATTTGAATCCGGCTAAATATCCGTAGTGCTTTCTGTTTTATTGCCATGGAATCCGCCTCGGCCCATACCGGAAATCTCGGGAATCTTGCCCTCGGTAATATCATTCAAAGCCTGGTCATACTGCTCTTGTGTGATTTTACCATCAGCAAGTAGCTGTGCTATTTTTTCCTTCATCTTTGATAGCATCTCAGACTTTTGTTCCTCAGTCATTTCAGGCCTGTTCTTTTCGCCGGACTCATCTTTGTCTCTTCCGGGCATTTCAGGTGCTTTGCCCTCGGCAATATCACTCATGGCCTGGTCATACTGCTCCTGTGTGATTTTGCCGTCAGCAAGGAGTTGTTCGAATCGTTCCTTCATCTTTGTTTGCATTTCCGCTTTTTGCTCTTCGGTCCATTCAGTGCAGTCCGTTTCACCGCCTCGGCCCCGGCCTTTGCCGAGCACTTCAGGCATTTTGCCCTCGGCAATATCACTGATAGCCTGATCATACTGCTCCTGTGTGATTTTGCCGTCAGCAAGGAATTGTGCTAATTTTTCCTTCATATGTGATTCCATTTCTTCAGATGATAATTTGGTTTTCTCTAAGCTGGTTGTAACAGCAGAAACGTTTGTTTTCAATGTGCCCGTTGTATTTGTGTTTGCAGCAAATGCGGTAACTCCCGATGCTGCTAATAAGCCTACGGCCATTACGGTAGAAGCGACAACAGAGATTTTTTTCATTATTAACACCCTTTCTTTCTTATACGTTTGACGTGGCAACAGGTATGGATTTATCCCTCCTTTCTTTTTTCTGTCTATATCATAAATCGCTTATTTGAATTACCAATGTTTGGAAGCTGATTATTTGCTGAACTTGCGCTGAACATTTGCTGAACTTGCGCTGTCTATTTTACGGTGCATGCACGACTGCGAGGGATCTGTCCCGGAGGCAGAAAGATAATTGGACTAAGCAAAAACCAAAAGTTTATGGTTTCGCTTAGTCCAGGATTTTGTTTTTATATTATTTTATTTTTTACGATGCAAATGATCCTTCGGAGAATAACCAAACATTTTTTTAAAACGTTTACTGTAATAAAAAGCATCTGTATATCCCACCAGCTCCGCAATGTCCGATATCTTATATTGATTGGATTCCAATAATCTCTTTGAAGCCTCCATACGTATCATGGTAATATACTGAAGCAAGGATTCATTATTTACTTTTTTAAAGACACTGCCCATATAGGAGGGATTTAATTGAAATACGTTTGCGAGCCGGTTTACGGTTAATTCTGGATCGGAATAATGTTTATCAATATATGCAATGATTTTTTTGCTTAAGGAGAGGTCGGAAGGGATGGTTTCACTTTCAGTCATGCATAACCGCCCATATGCAAGAATGGTACTTTTAACCTGGCTCAGCCGATATTCTTCATCAATGATCTGGGAGGCAGATTCAGCCGGATTGTGGCTGAATTCTACCTGGCCGCCATAATGGATATGATAAGTGGTAAAAAATTCCGTAACGATTAAGTATAGGTATTTCACATCGTGCGCTTCTTCTACCGGCTGAAACAGGTCTTTGATATAAGCTTCCAGCCCCTTTGGATCCTTGCTGTTTAAATAATATAGAATCGTTTGCCTTACCTTTGATAAATCAGCGGATCTATTTTCCCAGGTAAGTTCCTCAGTCAGGATAAGCTTTGATTCTGGATTAAAATACCGGTGGTTAAGGGCGTAAAGATTTTTTTTTATAATCAGGCAGCCAGGATTCTGTTAAAGGGATACAGTCTCCCAGAGCTAAAAATGTGTAGGAGCTGCATTTTGGCATATCATTATCCAATACTTCTTTTAACTTCTGCCGTTCCTCTTTCTTGTGAAGGAAAAACTGTATGGTATAGGCATAATCCAGCTCCTTAAAATATTCACAGTCTAGTCCATGACGGCGGATCTTAGCTGCCAGCTCTGATATAAAATCTTCATTTTCTTCATAGATAAAAGCACCTAAATAAAGAGTGTAATCATAAGCTGATACCTCAGGATATCTGGCAGTTAACTGTTCAATGCTTTGACAACCATTTAATACATTGGAAAGAAACGTGCATTTTTCAAAGTGATAATACTTTTGAATTTGTTTCTGCTGTTTTTTTAACAATTCTATTTTTTCTTTGGTATCCTTTAAAACAGCGATTAAGGTAGAAGCGTCTACAGGCTTTAACAAATAATCCATGACTCCGAACCGCATCGCGGAACGTGCATATTCAAAATCATTATAACCAGATAATAGAATGATTTTGGTGGAAGGGTAATTCCTGTATACAGATTCCGCCACTTCAATTCCATTCATACGGGGCATTTTAATATCCAACAGGATAAGGTCAACCGGATGCTGTCTTAATAACTCAAGAACTTCTATTCCGTTTTCGGCTTCCCCAATAAAATGAATGTCCAATTCTTCCTGCGGAATGATTTTAATAATTCGTTGCCTGATAAAGTACTCGTCATCAGCAATTATAATATTAAGTTGCATCAGTGGTCACCTCCTTTTTTCCAATGGTTATGGTAGAGATACAGCCGCCCTGAGGGTGATTGGCAATGGTAAGCCCATATTCACTTCCGTAATAAAGTTGGATTCTCTGGTGAATATTTTTGATACCAAAATGAGTATTACCTGTAGCCCATATGCTTTCATAATCCTCTTCCCGGATTCCGATTCCGTTATCCCGGATGGTGAATAAAATGGAATCAGGGGTTTCCGTTACGAGAATATCTAATTGCCCTTTTCCATTCAGCTCTTTGATTCCGTGATAGATACTGTTTTCCACGATGGGCTGCAATAGGAGCTTGAGGCAGGGGTAACCTGATATACTGGAATCACAGGTGATATGAAAGTCAAACCGGTTATAGTATCTTACTTTCATGATTCTTAAATAGGCCTCGGTAACCGCCAGTTCCTCCTTAACCGTAATGTGGGTGTGACCGTTGCTTAGACCCTGACGGTAAAATGCAGAAAGATTCATGACAAGGTCAATGAGAGTCTCCTTTTCATCTATTTCTGCAAGAGAACAGATGTTGTCCAGTGTATTATATAAAAAGTGCGGGTTTACCTGCTGCTGAAGCAGGTCCAGGGCTACTTTATTCTTCATTTTCTCTGAATTCAGTAAATCATTCTTTAACTTTTTCTGAGCAATAATCATGCTGTTGAATTCCTCGAACAGAAGACCGATATCACTATCGTTATAGGATTCATTGACTGGAATCCATTCTCCTTCCTTTACCCTCTGGGTATGGGAGATTAACTGGTAGATCGGAGAGGTGATTGTACGGGATACTTTACGGGAGACATTAAGACAGGCAATAATGCAGAGCAGGGCCATAATAATGGATATTCCCAAGGTGGTAAAGGTTGGCTGTAAAAAATAGAGCAGATTGATTTCGTTGACGAGATACCAGTTCAGTTCAGGAAAATGTTCCGAAAAAACAATCGTGTTCTTAGTCAGTTTGTAATTGCTCCTGTTGATGTAGTTTAGCTTCTTTACATCCTCATAGCGTCTCATTAATGGTATGGAGCCATCTGAGCTTTGTACATTGCCATCTGAGTCTACAATAAAAAGCCTGCTGAAGTTACTTGCATTATCCTTATAGATATCTGAAATAGTGCTTTCAGGAATGGCAATTTCCACGTATCCAAGCATGGTACCTGTGGAGCTGCTGTAAAACGGCAGCATGAGGGACAGGACATGTATCTCCGTGTCACGCTCCTTATTGGAGTATTTTATCTCCGGTATCCAGATTTTCCGGTCTGAAGCAGAAGTATTCCGAAGATTTAAAGGGTAGGGATAAATTTCCGTGGTAGCAATCAGCGCATGTTCCGGTGAGTAGATGCTGACAGAATGAATAAAGGGAGTTGACTGGATGATATGATTGATCTCAGTTTTTATATTCATCTGGTCGATGGCATTAAACTCCTTGTTATTGTTGTTAAATTTAGATACAATGGCCTGTACGCTCTTATCCGTTATAATGGTTTTGGAATAATTATTAACAGATGCGAGATAATAATCCAGCTGGTTGGAAATGTAATCCAACTGCCGAATGGCAGAATTAGTCTCTAATGCCAGAGTATGTTTATAAAATACGACAGAAGTACTGATCAATAATATTATAATGAATAACAGCAGCGTCTGAAACATAGAGCGGAAAAATCTCGAATTAATAGAAGTTATTTTTTGAGCCTTCATATGGTTTCCCTTCTGTATGCAAAGCGTGTTTTGATTTCATGGAAGACTTAAATATAACAGTAATATTAGTACATTTTATTGGTTGTGTCCATATTGAAATTGTGAACTTGGTCCATTAAACCATTGATTTTATAAAGTGGTATGTAAAATATACATAAAAACTATAAAATGACCATTCATTGTATGGTGATATTTTTCTATAATGGGATTGTAAAGAGGGACGAAAATCTGAAATAAAAAAGGGAGGAAACAATTTATGAAAATAAAAAAAGTAATGGCTCTGACATTAGCAGGCGTACTGAGTTTATCAATGTTAACAGCCTGCGGGTCGAAAACAGACAGCGCGGGCAAGGAGTTAAGTGATGAAAAGGTTACGATCAGACTTTTAACAAGAATGGCAGGAACTTCAACTCAGGTAGGTATTTATAACGATATCATTAATGAATTTAAAAGTAAACACCCAGAAGTAACCATCATTGATGACTCCCAGGGTGATGAATCGGCATTTAATAATATCCTGACGACTGATATTGCTTCCGGAACCATGGCTAACATCTTCCGAATCCAGGGTGTTGCAAATCTTTCCGACTATATCGATAACGGCTTATTATTAAATCTTCAGCCATATCTTGATGCAGATAAAGAATGGAGCGGTGGATTTACGGAAGGTTCCCTTTCCTATTATCAGGTGCCGGGGCATGAAGGTACCTATGCAATTCCAATGGAATCTGGTCTGATTGGCGTTTATTATAATGAAATGCTTTTTAAGAAAGCAGGAATTGAAAAATTCCCGGAGACTTGGGAACAACTGTTAGATGCGATTGCGAAGTTAAAAGAAAACGGTATTATCCCAATCGCAATGGGAGCCCAGTCCACTTATATGGCGGGTCATTTACATGACCAGATCTTCTATAAATGGATGGGAACAGAAGCAGCTAAATTATTGGGAAACAGAGAGATGAAGTGGACGGATGAGGGCGTTGTCCAGACATTACAGTTTGAAAAAGACTTAATCGATGCAGGAGCCTTTGATCCTAGTGCAGCAGGTATCACAGATAATATTGCTTTAACCCAATTTCAGCAGGGGGAAGCTGCAATGGTGATTACCGGACCTTGGAACATCAGTACATTTACAGATAAATCCGCCACTCCTGTATCAGATAATGTTAAGGTTGCAAAGTTTCCCTATTTTGAAGAAAAGCCTGAATTTAAAAATCAGGATATGCAGATCCTGAGTCCTTACATGGTAAGCGGTAAATTAGAAGGAAAAGAATTAGACTTGACGATTGAATTATTAAAAATGTTAACCGGTAAAGAGGCAGCTAAAAGATTTGCAGAAGAAGCGGCTTTCTTAATTCCAAGAACCGATCTGGATTTGGATAAGTCAAAATGCACCGACTTATTTATGCAGAACGTAGAGATTGGAGGAACGTCTGAAGGAATCGGCGTTGACGTATTCGACTTTGATCCTTTGACTTCCATGCAGGATAGAACAAGAAATTCAATTGTAAGCTTATTTACAGGGGCTTCTGCCCAGGATGCGGCAGCAGTAATCCAGGCTGAGATTGATCATGCAAAATAGATGATCTGGAATTTCATAATTCATTTCTAAATATATGTAGATACTTCTAACTATATTTGATATTGAATTATGAAATTCCTTTTCATTATAAGGAGGAATTTCATTGATAACATTAAAAAACAGGAAAGTGAAAATGTACATAGCACTGTTTTTACTACCGGCATTGATCGTATATCTTTTATTTCAAATTGTACCTTTAATTCTGGCGTTTTACTTTTCACTGGTTGAGTGGAATGGTATCTCGGGTGCGGCTCTTAAATTTGTTGGACTTAAAAATTATATCGATGCGTTTCATAATGCGGACTTTTTACTTTCCATTAAAAATATGGTGAAAATGGTATTCTTCAGCGTATTATTCCATACGCCCATTGCTTTATTAACGGCGGTTGCAATTAATACCAAGTGCAAAGGATACCGGGCATTTAAAGCTCTCTTTTTTGTACCTACGGTTTTTCCGTTAACTTCCGTTGGTTTGATGTGGTACTTTGTGTTCATGCCAACCGGTTCTCTCAATGCGTTGTTAAAGAACATCGGTCTGGCCGACCGGGTAGTTCCCTGGCTGGTGGATCCTGCAACCGCAATGAATACCATAGTATTTGTTAATATATGGGCCGGCATCGGCTACTATATGGTTATTCTCCTTGCAGGACTTACGACTATTTCTGATGAGCTATATGAGGCAGCCTCTATTGACGGAGCGACTGCTGTTCATAAGTTCTTTGAGATTACGGTTCCTATGTTAAAATCTACAATTTCCATGTGCATTTTAATGGATATTATCGGCTCTGTAAAAGTTTTTGACCTGGTCTTTGCCATGACCGGCGGAGGGCCAAACGGTCTGACGAATCTTCCTACGACATTAATGTACAATGAGGCATTTAAATACAGCCATTATGGACTTGGAAGCGCTATAGGCATTATTATTCTGATTGCCTGCCTGGCAGGAACATTAGGAAGTAATTTTATCATGTCCCGCAAACACGATTAAGGGAGGAAAGCTATGAAAAAAACAGAATCAAAGAGCAGGCTTGGCAAAGTCATCATGTACTTCTATCTGCTGGTAATGACAGTGGTATTTGCCATGCCCATGGTTTTTACCTTATTATCCTCTGTGAAAACAAAGCTTGAAATCTTTTCAGACCCATTTGCGCTGCCCAAGGTACCGCAGTTTGTCAATTATATCGTAGCCTGGAAAGAAGCCAATATGAGCCGGTATTTCATCAACAGTATCGTACAGGCCGGTGCTACTGTCATTATATTGGCAATCATGGCATCCATGGCGGCATATGTTTTATCCAGGTTCGATTTTAAGGGGAATAAGTTTCTGCTTTTATTCTTTACCGTAGGAATGATGGTTCCCATGCATACGGTATTGGTCCCTGTTGCCTATATTATTGGTGCCCTGAACTTAAAAAACAATATACTGGCACTGATTTTAATCTATGTATCGTTTAGTCTTCCTTTTAGTATTCTTGTGATGACTAATTTTATGAAAGGCGTCAACCGTTCTCTGGAGGAAGCAGCAGTTATCGACGGTGCAACGTATTTCCAGGTATACAGGCTGGTGATACTCCCGCTTTGTATACCTGCATTATCTACTATTTCAATCTTTAATTTCTTATCGGCCTGGAACAATATTTTATTCCCGCTGTTGTTTATCAACGATAAAAAATTGAAGCCTATTTCCCTGGGGCTTCTGAATTTTAACGGGGAAAGAGGTAGTGATTACGGCCCATTAATGGCGGCTATCGTCATTACGGTAGCGCTGCCCCTGATTCTCTACCTGTTATTCCAGGAAAAAGTTGAGGGCGGACTGGCAGCAGGGGCTGTAAAAGAATAAATAAATATTTGGATCAGGAGGATAAGCAATGAGCGATTTAAGATTCAGACAGGTTCATCTGGATTTTCACTCCAGTGAATATATACCAGAGGTTGGAGCCGATTTTAATGGGGAGGAATTTGCCGAAAGACTTGAAAAAGCCAACGTGGATTCCATTACCTGCTTTGCAAGATGCCATCATGGATGGCTGTATTATCCATCAAGAAAACATACAGACCTCATCCATCCCGGCCTTGCCAATCATAACCTGTTAATCGATCAGATAAAGGCCTGCCATGACAGGGGAATCAAAGTGCCGATTTATACCACGGTACAATGGGATGGCCGAATCATGAGGGAACATCCGGAATGGCTTTCCGTTGATGAGCAGGGAAATTATATCAATACCCAGAATGTGGAAGAGCCTCATTTTTATCATACAATTTGTTTAAACAGCGGTTATCGTAAATTCTTTAAAGAGCATCTCCATGACATTATGGATGTGGTGGGAGTAGAGAACATTGACGGATTCTTTATGGATATTTTATTTCAAGTAGATTGCTGCTGTGACCATTGTAAAAAGAAAATGGAGGATCTGCATCTGGACAGCAGGAAGAAAGAGGTAAGATTAAAGTATTCTCTGCAAATGTTAGAGGAATTTAAAACAGAAATCACAGCAGAAATTAAAGCGAGAGTTCCTGAGGCCTCTGTTTTCTATAACAGTTCCCATGTGGGGCCGGCCTCTAAGGATAATTTTAAGGAGTACAGCCATCTGGAATTGGAATCCTTGCCAAGCGGAGGATGGGGCTATGACCATTTTCCGGCAACCAGCAGATATGCGCGAACTCTTGGTATGGATATGATAGGGATGACCGGAAAGTTCCATACTTACTGGGGGGATTTCCATTCCCTTAAGAATCAGGCGGCTCTTGAGTTTGAATGTTTTAATATGCTGGCTATGGGGGCTGGCTGTTCCATCGGAGACCAGCTTCATCCAAGAGGCCGGTTATCGGAAGGAGCTTATGACCTGATTGGAAAGATATATAAGAGCGTCAGGGAAAAAGAACCTTACTGCAGGAAGGCGAAGCCGGTAGCGGAGATAGCAGTCCTTACACCGGAAGAATTCTATCCTGAGGGAGAATATAACCTGGGAATCTCCCCTTCTTTAATTGGAGCAGTTCGAATGCTCCAGGAGCTTTCTTTTCAGTTTGATGTGATAGACAGTAAAACGCCAATGGATTCCTATCAGTTAATTATTTTACCGGATTGTATTTATTACAATGAAGAGCTGGAAAAAGTGATGAAGAACTATATTGCCAATGGGGGGAAAGTAATCGGTTCTTATGATTCCTGCCTTAACAAGTACGGCAAAAATAATATATACGGTATTACATGGAAAGAAGAATCTCCGTATTACAGGGAGTTTGTGATGCCGAATCAGATCATTGGAAAAGATTTATATAAAGAAGAGTACGTCATGTACTTAAGAGGGCATAACGTGGAGGCAAACGACGGGGAGGTTTTAATGGATAAAATAGAACCTTATTTTGACCGTTCCGGAAAAACCTTCTGCTCTCACCAGCATGCACCTTCTTCCGGGAAAGTTGGTTATCCGGAAGTGATCCGAAATGGAAATGTTATTTATTTTGCACACCCCATATTTAAACTGTACCGGAAAAATGCCGCCAAATGGTGCAAGCTAATGCTAAAGGATGCGGTTGCGCTATGCCTGGAACATAAATTAGTGAGCCATAACGGACCCTCTACGATGACAACAGCCTTAAATCATCAGGAACAGGAGAAACGGGATATTCTCCATATCCTTCATTACATTACAGAAAAGCGATCAGAGGATATCTTTACGGTAGAAGATGTAATTCCCCTGTATGGCGTGGAATTTAAAATATATACAGGGAATAAGAATCCGGCAGCCGTAACATTGGTCCCGGAAGAAGCAGCCGTTCCTTTCGTAATAGACGGACAATATATTTCCTTCCGGTTAGATAAAATAGAAGGACATTGTATGATAAGCATTCAATATTAATTTAGATGCCCCTTTTTGTGCCAAACACAGAAAGGGGCATTTCTGTCTTCTTCTCCAGGAACTAAATGTTTGACTTTGTTCTCCATTCGGGAACGAATTTTCTCCATATGGGAATAATAATATTGATTTCTATTTTTATTATGTGTTAATATGTACATATCAAGCAATGCAAGAATGAGAATGTGGATTAAAACAAGCAAAGTGAACAAAAAATATTCTGTTTTTAGAAGCGAGGTGATTCATTGGAATTTTTAGAAAGAATACAGCAAAACGGTAAACCCTCCCATGTGCAATCAGTAGGCAGAGCATTGCTGTTAATTGAGCTGCTGGCCTAGTATATACAGGCGGCTACACAGCCTATCCGGATCATCCGCAGCGCCGCTGGGATGCCGGAGAATTAGGAAAAGGATTATTCTACTATGAGGGTGAGATGATTCCAAGCTTCTTGTCAATTATTACCTGATAAAAAGAAATACAAGTTAAAGAGAACAATATCTAGAGGGTATCCAAGAGTCATGAAATGACTTAAGAGATACCCTCATTTTTTATAAAATATAGATGATGGATACCCGGATTCCATCAAACGAAAATAATAAGTAAACCTAACGGATCGGATCGATATTAAATAAGAGTGGATATTGTAAATTTTGCATGATAATATATTTATAAAAATTATGACAATGGACGGCTTTACTCGGACCGGGATTCTTATAAATGAATATGGTCATTACAATAAAAATGGAAGGTACGGATAAACATGAAAAGTCATATGGAACGTTTCCTTGGGAAAAAATCAAGTATACAAAGAAAGGTTGTGGTTGTATACCTGCTGATAGCAGTGCTTCCTCTTATTATTATCACCTTATCTGCCAGTGCCATTTATTACCGTAGTTTTTTAAAGGAGGCATATGGTTTGGTTGAACAAAATGCCCGTCAGCATGAAACCGTTGTTCAGGAGAGGATGAGTGCATATGAAAATGTATTGTATGAACTGATTACAAAAAAAGATTATATAGAATTGTCGAGAAATATTAATACAGGGGATGAGAATTCTCTGCTGGTAGATGCTGCACATATGGAGGCATTGCTTCGAAGCTGTGTTTATACATACGATGGAATCAGAAGCATTACCTTTTTAGCTGACAGCGGCAGATATGTAACATACTCCAAATGGTACGGCAGCATGAACGAATATATCTGGTCGGAGCCGGAGCAGAGAAGGGACATTCATGATGAAATTGAGAAGAGCCAGAAGCTGACATTCATAGCCACGGTGAACTTAAGCAATTCTACTCGAAAGGATGATTACGTCATTCTCATGGGATATCCGGTTAAGAACTTAAGAACAAAAGAGCAAAGCGGAGTTCTGGTTATGGCCCTGGAAGATGATGTTCTCTTGTTTGATGACAACAGAGTAAAACAAGCAGGAAAGATGGATAACAGTGGCGTTACCACAGTAATTGTAGATAATAACGATAAGGTACTGGCTGGGGGTGGTCCGGCCAATGTTAATGAAGGGTATCAGAATTATCTTAAAGAGGAGTTTGGCGGAAGAAAGGGGATTTCAGAGAACCGAAGAAAAATCGGAGGTACAGAATGGACGATTGTCAACATCATAGATGCTGCAGTCTATCAAAGTGAAATCTACCATTTTATCAAAATTGTTTTCATATTAATGATAACCATTACCTGTCTTTTTTTTGTAATACTGTATTTCATATCAAAAAAATATATCGGAGCGATTCAGAAAATTGCGCAAAACATCCATGATTTTAAAGGCACAGATGCGGATCAGATTATAACGGATCTGAATGAAGAAGACGAATTATATGTAATAGTTCGCCAATTTAACACCATGACAGCCCGTGTGAATTCCTTGGTAGAAACTTTAAGGCAGAGAAATGAAGAAATCAAAATCGCTGCCATCAGTCAGAAACATGCGGAAATCAAAGCTTTAGAGGCACAGATAAATCCTCATTTTTTATACAATATACTGGATTCCATCAATTGGAGAGCCATTGAACACGACGAGGAGGAAATCAGCAATATGCTTGGAACCTTGGGGAGCCTTTTGAGGTACAGTGTGTCCAATATCGATATGAAGGTTGTGCTGGGGGCGGAAATCAGCTGGCTGGAGAAATACATCTTTCTTCAAAGGGACCGTTTTCAGAATTCCTTTGACTGTCAATATGATATTACGGATGAGGCAATGCAGTTTCCTATTTATAAAATGCTTTTACAGCCGATTATAGAAAATATTATCCTGCATGCTTTTGAAGATGTGAAGGAAGGAGGCATGATTCATGTAAAAGCATTCGTCCGTTTGGATGGAAAGCTGGAGATCAGCATAAGAGACAATGGCTGCGGCATGACAGAGGAAACTCTCGCAGAAATACAAAAGGAAATATCAGAAAAGGGAGCTTTAAACAGCAAAAGCATCGGGATTAGCAATTGTTTACATAGACTCCGGATTTATTATCAGGATGAGGCGGATATCGTTGTAAATAGCAAGCCTGGAAAAGGAACGGAGTTTATATTGATCATACCGGATAAGCAGGAAGGTAGGATTTATGGGTAGAAAGGAAACGGAGGGGGAAGATGAAGACAATCATTATCGTGGAAGACGAATTTCGGATCAGGCGGGGACTCAGCAATCTGATCAATAAAGTAGACATGGGTTGCAAAGTAATTGGGGAAGCGGAAAATGGTTTCGAAGGCCTAAAAATGATTCAGGATCTGGATTGCGATATCGTGATAACAGATATCCGTATGCCTAAAATGGACGGTCTGGAAATGATTGATAATGCAAAAAAAATGGGTGCGGTTTGTTCATTCGTGATTCTTAGCGGTTATGCTGATTTTGAGTATGCAAGACGAGGTATGCACCTGGGCGTAAAGGAATATCTATTAAAACCGGTTATGATATCGGATGTGAAGGAGCTGCTTCATAAATTAACGTTTAAAAAAGATGAGACTCCGCCCGGCCATTCCGAAATGGGTCAGTATTCCATGATGGTGAGTGAAATGGTCGCTATGATGGAGGAAAGCTATGGGATGCGTCTTGGGCTGGATGTTTTTTCAGACAAATTCCGATTAACGCCGGAGTACATCAGCAATTTGTTTGGTAAAGAAACCGGCATGACCTTTTCCAATTATTTAAAGAAAATCCGGATCGAAAAAGCAAAGGAACTGATTCTGAATACGGATATGAAAATTTATGAGATAGCATGCAGTGTTGGATATCCAGATCAAAAATATTTCTCAAAGGTTTTTAAGGAATACACTGGAGTTTCCGCAAAACAGTTTGCCATAGACAGCCGCAAAGAGGAACGCCGGTCTGCAGGAGAATAAGTCCTGTTGGCCGGTGTTATTTTGATTTTGTACACTTTTCTTAAAATATTGGTATTTTTTTTACATTTTATGGAGGTTATACTAAAGTCAGAAAGAAGACAGGAGGGGTAATCAATGAAAAGAAAGTTTGCAACACTTATGGCACTGTCACTGGCTGTGGGAACGCTCACTGCTTGTGGAAGCAAAACAGATACGACGGTTCCTGCGGAATCCACCACCGCAGCAGCGACAAGCAGAGCATCATCTGAAAGTACGGAAGGGACCACTACTGGTCCGGCATCTGCGGAGGGTAGACAGGAGATCACCTTCTGGCATTATATGTCAGAGGACAAAGAGGGCAAATTCGTAAAGCAGGCGGTGGAGGAGTTCAACAATTCCCAGAATGAAATTTACGTAACGGCGGAGTATCTGCCGAGGAAAGAGCTTATGAAACAGTATACCATCGGTGTAGTATCGGGAGAATTGCCAGACTGTGGAATGGTGGATAATCCGGACCATAATTCCTATGCTTCCATGGGTGTTTTTGAAGATATTACGGATCTTTATAATTCATGGCCGGAGGCGAACTTTATGGAGGGGTCCATCAACTCCTGCTATTACGAAGGAAAGCTGTACGGGCTTCCATGGGGAAACAACTGTCTGGGACTCTTTTATAACAGAGAGATGCTTGACGCAGCAGGCGTGAAGGTGCCCACCACATGGTCGGAGCTGGAAGATGCTTGTGAAAAGCTTACAACAGATACAGTCAAAGGATTGGCGATTTCTGCTATCGGGAGCGAGGAAGGAACCTTCCAGTACATGCCCTGGCTTTTATCTTCTGGTGGAAGTGTAACTGATCTGACCTCGGAAGGCTCTAAGGAATCTATGTCCTTTTTATACAAACTGATCGATAAAGGATATATCAGCAGAGAATGTGTCAACTGGACCCAGGCGGATGCGGAGAAGCAGTTTGCCTCCGGCCAGGCGGCTATGATGATCAATGGTCCATGGCAGTTTTCCGGCCTTGAAGAGGATGCTCCTGGTCTTGATTACCGGGTGGCAAAGGTCCCGAAAGCGGATAATGGCAAGTACGCTTCAGTTTTGGGTGGAGAAAATGTAGCCATCTGTGCAGGTGCCAACGTAGATGCATCCTGGAAATTCTTGACATGGATTACCAGCAAGGAAAAGTCACAGGAAATCTGCAAATCAATTGGACGCTTCTCTCCTAGGTCTGATGTGGATATTCAGGTGATGTTCGCCGATGATCCGTTAAATTCCGTATTTGCGGAGGTCATGCCCAGCGCTCAGTCCAGAGGGCCCTCACCAGACTGGCCGGAAATTTCTACTGCTATTTATACCGCGCAGCAGGAAGTGTTTACAGGACAAAAGGATGTGGAAACCGCAATGGCGGATGCACAGGCGAAAATTGATAAATTAAACGCCCAATAAGAACTCATGTGGGAAGTCTCATCGCATGTACAATGTTTCATTGTGATGTGATGGGACTTTTCATTTATAAACAGAGAAAAGGAGAGATCGGGAATGGGGCAGAACAGACGGGAAAGACAGGAACAGCTGCTGGGATATTGCCTGATATTGCCTGCAGTCATTTACATGCTGATTTTTATCGGATATCCCATCGTTTATAACTGGATCATCAGCTTTCAGGTGGTCACGGCTAAAACTCTGGGCAGTAAAGTGAGGGAGCTTGCCGGCTTTGGAAATTATAAGGCTGTTTTTGCGGAGGTGACCTTTTGGGAATCTCTACTGCACACGTTTATCTATACGGCAGGTTGTCTGGTGATCCAGTTTTCTCTGGGTTTTATATTTGCTGTTTTTTTGCAAAAAAATTTACCCTTTCAAAATATATCAGAGGATTTATTGTGATCAGCTGGATGCTTCCGGTTACAGTTACGGCTTTGGTTTTTAAATTCATGTTTGCGGAAGGCAACGGCATTATCAATACAATTTTAATGAGCCTGCACATCATAAGAAAGCCCATTGGCTGGCTGTTAAATGGAAACACGGCAATGTTTGGACTGATTATTGCCAATTCCTGGGTAGGCATCCCTTTTAACATGCTTCTGCTAACCACGGGACTCAATAATATTCCTGGAGATATTTATGAGGCGGCCTCCATTGACGGAGCAAACAGTATCCAGAAGTTTATGAGAATCACCATTCCGTTGTTAAAGCCCACCATTATGTCAGTCCTAGTGCTGGGATTTGTGCTGACCTTTAAGGTCTTTGATCTGGTATATGTCATGACCGGAGGCGGACCTGTCTCTGCAACGGAGGTTTTGTCCACCTATTCCTATAAGCTGTCCTTTCAGCTGTTTCATTTTGGAGAAGGAGCGGCAGTTGCCAATGTATTGTTTGTCTGCCTGTTTTTCGTTGCGTTGGTTTATTTAAGAACGATTTCCAGGGATGAGACCATGTAATGCGCTAAGGGAATTTTAGATAAACCGGAAAGGAGATCTGTGAATTGAAGAATGTTACATATAAACAGAAAAATGCTTTGATGTGCCTTCTTGCCATATTGATCGCCTGCATATTTTTGTTTCCGCTCTACTGGATTGTTGTTAACTCCTTTAAGCTGGACAGCGAAATTTTTGCAGGAACTCCAACATTATGGCCGAAAGAATTTACATTAAAGGCATATCAGGATCAGCTTGGAAATTTAAGAATAACCATGAAAAATTCTATGTTAATCGCTGCAGGCTCTATGATATTATCCTTATGTCTTTCCGTGCCTGCCGCCTATGGTCTGGCAAGGTACCGAGTGAAGGGGATGAAAATATTTGTGTTGGTATTTCTGATCACCCAGATGCTGCCGGCCTCTCTGGTGCTCACCCCCCTGTTTTTAATTTTTTCAAAGCTGGGGATATTAAATTCGTATCTGGCTCCTATTTTATCGACCGCCACCATATCCATTCCGTTCATCGTGCTGATGCTCCGGCCAGGCTTTTTGAGCATTCCGGTGGAACTGGAGGATGCGGCGAAAATCGATGGGTGCAATGGGATCAGTGCATTTTTCCGCATTGCAATCCCCATTTCTAAGCCCACTGTGATCACGGCGGCCTGCTTCAGCTTTGTATTCGCATGGAACGACCTGGCGTATTCCATGACCTTTAACACAAAGGAAGCCATGCGGCCCATGACCTCCGCCATATACACGTTCATGAACCAATACGGAACCAAGTGGAACAGCATTATGGCCTATGGAGTATTGTTGATCCTACCGAGCTGTTTAATTTTTGTCACCATGCAGAAATATATTGTAGAAGGGATGACAAGCGGTTCTGTAAAAGGATAAATCATTTAAAGGGGAAAGAAAAAATGAGTGTTTTCAGAAAAGAAAATAACTGCCTGAAATTCCATTATGATGCGGAAGAGCTGTGGATTCAGCCCTGGGGTGCCAACAGCTTTCGCGTGAGGGCTTCGAAAATGGATAAGATGCAGGAAGAGGACTGGGCGCTTTCCATGAAACCGGAAGACATGCAGCCTGAGATTAAAATAGAAAAGGACTTTGCAAGCATTCGGAACGGAAAAATTGAGGCCAGGATCTCCCGATATGGGAAGCTGACTTTTTATAATCAGAGAGGAGAAGTACTACTTGATGAGTATTTAAGGAACCGTATGGATGTGTTTGCTGATTACTGCAGTGCTCTGGATGTGGAAGCAAGAGAATTCAAGCCCATCCTGGGGGGAGATTATCATTTATCCATGCGCTTTGTATCAAATCCGGACGAAAAGATATATGGAATGGGCCAGTATCAACAGCCTTATCTGAACTTAAAGGGAACCGATCTGGAGCTGGCTCAGAGGAACTCCCAGGCAAGCGTTCCTTTTGCCATATCCTCTCTGGGCTATGGCTTTCTCTGGAACAATCCAGCGGTGGGAAGAGTTTTTTTCGGCAAGAACATTACAACCTGGGAAGCATATTCCACCAAGGGGCTGGATTATTGGATTACGGCAGAGGATACGCCTGCGAAAATCGAAGAGGCTTATGCAAAGGTTTCCGGAACGGTCCCAATGATGCCGGAATATGCCATGGGATTCTGGCAATGCAAGCTGCGGTATCAGACACAGGATGAGCTCTTAGAGGTAGCAAGAGAGTATAGAAGGAGAGGGCTTTCTATCTCTGTGATCGTAATTGATTATTTCCATTGGCCATTACAGGGAGACTGGAAGTTTGATTTAACATATTGGCCCGATCCGGATGCCATGATCAGGGAACTTAAGGAGATGGGGATCGAGCTCATGGTATCCATATGGCCCACCGTAGATTACCGCAGTGAAAACTTCCAGGAGATGAAAGAAAAAGGGTACTTGATCCGAACAGACAGGGGATTCCGGATAGCAATGGATTTCCAGGGAAATACGGTTCATTTTGATGCTACGAATCCGAAGGCCAGGCAATATGTATGGCAAAAGGCAAAAGAAAATTATTATGACAAAGGAATCCGGGTATTCTGGCTTGATGAAGCAGAACCGGAATATAGCATTTACGATTTTGACAATTACCGTTATTATTTGGGATCCAATGTGCAGATCGGGAATATCTATCCGGCCATGTATGCTAAGGCCTTTTTTGACGGTATGAAAGCAGAAGGGCAGGAGAATATCATTAATCTGCTTCGTTGTGCATGGGCCGGTTCTCAAAAATATGGAGCTCTTGTCTGGTCGGGGGATATCCATTCCAGCTTCGGAAGCCTTCGGAACCAGTTGGCAGCAGGGCTTAACATGGGGATCGCGGGAATTCCCTGGTGGACTACCGATATCGGGGGATTTCATGGAGGCGATCCAAAAGATCCGGAATTTCAGGAACTTCTGATCCGATGGTTTGAATATGGAACGTTTTGCCCGGTCATGCGTCTTCATGGTTACCGGGAACCGTTAAAAGAACCCATGGGAACGGAAGGCGGTGCGGCCTGTGTTTCCGGTGCAGATAATGAGGTCTGGTCTTTTGGGGAGGAAGCGTATGAGATCTGCAGAACATATTTGCAGATAAGAGATCATATGAAGCCATATATTACGGAACTGATGGAGGCAGCCCACCGGAAAGGTACCCCGGTTATGCGCCCTCTCTTTTATGATTTCCCGGAAGATAGACAGTGCTGGGAGGTGGAAGATGAGTATATGTTCGGGCCGGATGTCCTTGTGGCTCCTATCCTTTACGCAGGTATGAGAAAAAGAACGGTGTATCTGCCAAAAGGTTTTACCTGGAAGGAGTATTGGACAGGAGAAACGATAGAAGGTGGCAGAACCATTGAATCCGATGCTCCCCTCCATAGGCTTCCTGTATTCACGAGAAATAACCGTTGTTTTAAACCGGCAGAAAAAGAATGATAGGAGGAATTAAAAGTGAAGTTTACAAATGGCTACTGGCGGATCAGAGAAGAGATATATCCGGTTTATGCAGTGGAGTATTATGGCTGGGAGCGATATCATAATCAACTGATCGTATACGCTGCAACAAGGCATATGGGAGATCGGGGGGATACGCTGAATCAGCCGCTGCTCACTGTGACGTTTTCAAGTCCCATGGAAAATGTAATTAAAGTGTCAGCCGTACATTTTAAGGGAACAACTTATAAAGGCCCCCATTACGAGGTGGCGAAGCAAAAGGGTGATTTCATTTCCATAACGGAGGATGAAGAAAAAATTACATATACATCCGGAGAAACCAGTGCTGTCATATATAAGTCTGCCAATAGCTGGAGGGTGGAGTTTAAAGACGGAGATCGGCTGCTGACAGAGAGCAGCTACCGTAACCTTGCCTATATGCAGAATCGGGAAACAAAGAAGGGCTACATGGTGGAACAGCTCCTTTTGGATGTTGGAGAATATGTTTATGGTCTGGGGGAACGGTATACTCCGTTTATAAAGAATGGCCAGACCGTTGAGATCTGGAATGAGGATGGGGGAACTGCATCCGAACAAACCTATAAGAATGTTCCCTTTTACATTACCAACAAAGGCTATGGTGTGTTCGTAGGTCATCCCGGAGATGTTCATTTTGAGGTGGGAAGTGAAAAGGTAGAAAGGGTACAGTTCAGCGTACAGACGGAAAGACTGGATTACTATATTTTGAATGGACAGACGCCCAAGAAAACCGTGCAGCTGTATACGGAGCTTACAGGGAAACCGGCATTGCCTCCGGCGTGGTCTTTCGGCCTGTGGCTGACAACATCGTTTACAACAAGCTATGATGAAGCAACCGTCACCAGCTTTATACAGGGCATGGAAGACCGTGATATCCCTCTTCATACCTTCCATTTTGATTGTTTCTGGATGAAGGGTTATGAATGGTGCAGCTTTGAGTGGGATAAGGATACATTTCCGGATCCGGAAGGCATGTTAAGGCGCTACAAAGAGCGGGGCCTGCATATCTGTGTCTGGATCAACAGCTATATCGCCCAGAAATCAGTGTTATTTGACGAAGGGGTGGAAAATGGATATTTCGTAAAAACTCTCGATGATGATATATGGCAGTGTGACCGGTGGCAGGCAGGTATGGCTTTGGTCGATTTTACGAACCCGGAGGCCTGTAAATGGTATCAGGGTAAATTGGAGAAACTGATCGACATGGGGGTGGATTGCTTTAAAACTGATTTTGGGGAAAGAATTCCGGTTACGGGTGTTAAATATTACGATGGTTCCGATACAGTCAAAATGCATAATTACTATACCTACCTATATAATAAGACTGTTTTTGAACTTCTGGAAAGTAAGCTTGGGAAAGATAAGGCTCTGGTATTTGCAAGATCCACTGCAGCAGGAGGACAGAAGTTTCCTGTTCACTGGGGCGGTGACTGTACTGCCACCTATCCCTCCATGGCAGAGGATTTAAGAGGAGGATTATCCTTATCTCTTGGTGGATATGGTTATTGGAGTCATGATATTGGCGGGTTTGAGCAGACGGCTTCCGCTGATGTATACAAGCGGTGGTGTGCATTTGGACTATTAAGTTCTCACAGCAGATTGCACGGCTCTACATCCTACCGGGTTCCGTGGCTGTTTGATGAAGAAGCCGGTGATGTATTAAGAAAATTTGTGAAGCTGAAGTGTTCTCTGATGCCTTATCTCTATAGCCAGGCAGTAAAAGCACATAAAGAAGGTATACCAATGATGCGCCCTATGTTTCTTGAGTTTCCGGAAGATTTGACCTGTGAGACTCTGGATAAGCAGTATATGCTGGGGGATTCCCTGCTGGTGGCACCCGTATTTAAGAAAAACGGAGAGGTTTCCTATTACTTACCGGAAGGAACATGGACCAATTACCTTACTGGAGACGTAAAACCAGGTGGAAAATGGTATAAAGAAATCTTTGACTATTTCCATCTTCCTCTCATGGTAAGAGAAAACACCGTTTTGGCAGTAGGAAATTGTGAAGAAAAGCCGGATTATAATTATACGGATGGGACCATGTTAAAATTGTTTCAGATTAAAGATGGGGCTGATTTCCATGTGTTGATACCAGATGAGAACGGAAAGGAAGCCATGAAAGTTGAAGTTTTAAAAAAGAGTGAGAGGATTCTGATGAAAGTAGTCGGAGGAAGAAATTGGATAGTAGAAGCAAACGGATATCCGGAGGCAATGATACAATATGGTGAAAATAACGCAGAAGTTATTTTATAGGGCACTTATATTTGATATGTAAAAAGTTGTCAAAATTAACGTAAAACTTCAGTAAAACTCATATAGTTATCTGAAAACTATCCGATATACCAATTGGGCCACTATAAATTGTATTGGCAAAGGGGTAAACTGGACATCGGAGGATAACGTAATATGAAAAGGAAATACAAAGGAATAAAAAGGGAACTGATAGCTTTCACCATTGGTTGTATCATCTGTATTGTATTTGTACTGTCCATAGGCTCCATTTATATGACCTATGACACGACCCGGAAGTCACTGGCCAAAAGTTTAAAGGAAACTTCGGAACTGGTTTCTGAAAAAATAACTCAGAAGCTGGAATAATATTCGATCATATCCGAGTCAATCGCCCTCTATATGAAGGGAAATGTACAAAAGGGAGGTAACATCAATATATTTTTACGGATCGCAAGTTCCCAGTACGGCCTTAATAACATTGATATAATTTCGTCTGACGGAACCTCTGTTGTCAATGGGAAATCCTATGAGCAGGACGAAGCATACCTTCAGGCAAAAAGCGGAACTCCTTTTTTATCCGATCCTATCATTCAAAAGGATTCTGCCTCCTTTGAATATGCGTACCCATACGATGATCTGGTCATCATGATTGAGTTCCCTTATTCTGTTTTCCAGGGGATGATTGAGGATACAAAACTTGGGGATACCGGAAGTACTTATATTATAAATCGGGAAGGAACGAAAGTGGCTTACGAGGATTTTTCCCTGGTATTATCACAGCAAAATGACACAGAGTCAGCAAAAACCAATCAGGCTGCTTATGGAGAGATCGCAAAGCTGGAAGCTGCCATGGTGAACGGCGAAACCGGCTTTGGATTCTATCATTGGAACGGAGAAAAAAGATTTGGTTCCTATACTCCTGTGAAAAATACCAATGGCTGGTCAGTAAATGTGACAGCTTCAGAATCTGAATTTATGTCCGGTGTTGTAACCTCCATGTTTAATGCTGTTATTTTGGGAGCTGTCTCTCTGATCCTTGCAGTTTTCGTTATGCTCCGGATTACGGACCGGATCACAAAACCCATTGGACAGGTGGTCGACTCCATTGATCAGTTATCCGCCGGAGATTTAAGTATTGAACTGAATATGAAACGACATGATGAAATAGGGGTTATCGGGGAAAAGGTCAGTGAAATGGCAGGGAAATACAGAGATATCATCTACGATATTTCCCAGTTTTTGCAGGAGATTTCCAGTGGGAACCTTGCAGTTCAAAGTAATTGTGAATATCCAGGTGAATTTCATGGTATTCGCAGCTCCATGGAAATGATTGCTTCCCGCTTAAATGATACCATATTAAACATCCGTTCCTCTGCCGAGGAGGTCAATTCGGGAGCAGGGCAGGTTTCCGGTGCTTCCCAGGCGCTCGCCTCCGGAGCGGCTGTGCAGGCAGCAACGGTAGAGGAATTAAATGCTGCCATTGCAGATGTCTCAGAAATGGCAGGAAAAAGTTCGGATTCTGTACGGAAAGCTTCCGATTATGTAAAACAATCCGGATCCAGGGTCAGCGCAGGGAACCGGCATATGCAGAGCCTTCATTCGGCTATGGAAGAGATAAGTTTATCTTCTGAAAAAATATCCGGCATCACAAAAATGATTGAGGATATCGCATTTCAGACCAACATTCTGGCTTTAAACGCCGCTGTTGAGGCAGCCCGGGCCGGAAGCGCGGGTCAAGGGTTTGCGGTGGTAGCAGGAGAAGTCCGGAATCTCTCTGCAAAATCTGCTGATGCTGCTAAACAGACTGCCCAGTTGATCGGGAATACGGTAAATGCGGTTTCGGAGGGAAAAAGGCAGACAGCTGAGACGGCAGGAATCCTTAAGGAGATCGCCGATAAATCGATTCTTGTGGAACGGGTGATGGAGGAGATTGAATCAGACTCTATGGAGCAGGCCAAGGCTATGGTGCAGATCCTTGGAGGACTGTCCCAGGTATCTGCTGTGGTACAGTCCAATGCTGCAGCAGCGGAGGAAAGTTCAGCTTCCAGTGAAGAACTGGAGGCACAGGCTCAGGCTTTAAGGCAGGAAGTTGCAAAATTTAAACTGTTTGAGGAAACTGTTTCTCACGATGAAAATGAAGAATAAAAAAATTTATCCTGGTTTACGACAGTAGGGGTGTTTGCTTTCAGGCATTAGACGGACTGCAGAGTGGCAAAAATGTTTCTTCCTGGTCTTATCAGGGAAAGTCCATTCCATTTATCAAAGTAGATAATAATATCTTCTATGAAGATTATAAAAAGGCCCTCAGCGAAGGAAAGCCGTTTGGATTTGCCAATACTTATAAAAAAGCATTGAAAGAGCACTCTTGTCCTATTAAAGCATGGGGCATCCTATGCCGGTTCCCTATGTGATTCCGATTAGCTTTACCCTTGAAATGCCCATGAACGGCGGCATATTTACTTCTGGTGGAACGGTTTATGGAAATGCAAAAGGACAGTATAATTCGTTTCAGGAAACTATTAAGTTTTTTAAGAAATGGTAGGAACGTTGATAAATGATTCAAATCGTTGTATACTAAAAGGCAATAAATTGACGATACATTAGAATCTTTGATAAGGATGGTTTCAGCAGTGGACTATAATAAGGAATTGCATCTATTACAATTAATGCAGCAGGTTTATTACAGCTTGCTTTCTGTTTCCAGATTCTCTCTAAGGCGGAGAAATCAGCCATTATCGTGATAAAAACGAGTAGGATTATATGCTTATGGGAAGATTGAGGGCATAGGAATCGCCGCAGGATTATGAATCCTGCGGCGATATTGGAAACAGAGAATGCATCTTTCCTTGAGTGTGATTCAGGGGATGCTTTTTTCGTTACGCCTCTGTTTTCCAGAATCCGTGAAGATTGCAGTAGGCGAAAGCGGCTTTTGGGGAATCACCGTTCTCTAGAGTAAAGCAGGCCACCGGTTCACAGTCAGGGCTTAAGCTTACTCTCATGACACTTCCTGCCGTTGTCTGTAAGCAGACCCAGGAAATGTTGTGTTCCTCGGTCATGGGATGGAACGTGCTGCCCACCTTTACGGTCACATGATTTCCTTCTGTCTCAATGACCGGAACATGTTTTTCCGTGGCACCGTCCGAAGTATTAGGTTCCAATATTTCAAAAGGCTTCAAGCTGTCCGGAAGCGCAGCATTGGGAGTACCAGAGATGGCTTCCAGAATGACGTTATGATTTTTGTCAGTTAAAAATACAGGTTCATTTTTCATGGTGTTCCTCCAGTTGTAGATGATGATAGAAAACGGCTTCATTTCATATATCAGAATTCCCAGTTATTAGGCAAAACATTATGCCAACTTATTCCAGACAGATGCCATATTCGAAGTTCTTAAAAAAGTTAAAGAGGTTGAAGCGGGCGCATGGAATGCTTATAATGATTTTACTAAGAAGAAACAGGAGTGAGAACTATGATACTAAGTGTCAGCAGGCGGACGGATATTCCACAATTTTATTCGGATTGGTTTCTTAATAGGCTGAAAGAAGGGTATCTCTATGTAAAAAATCCCATGAACAGCCATCAGATCAGCCGGATCGACCTATCTCCGGAGCAGGTTGAGCTTATAGTATTCTGGACGAAAAATCCGGAGCCTATGATGGAACGAATCCGGGAGCTTGGAAGCATCCCTTTCTATATCCAGTTTACATTGACGGGATATGGAAATGATATTGAGCCTGGGCTGCCGGATAAAAGGCATTTGATCGATATTTTCCGGGAAACAGCAGAAAAAGTGGGGAAGGACCGTATGGTCTGGCGGTATGATCCCATATTCCTTAATGGCTGTTACAGAGAGGAATACCATTTGCGGGCCTTTGAAGAAATCGCCAGAGGTGTATGTGGTTCTGCGGAAAAAGTTGTGATCAGTTTTCTGGACAAGTATGGAAAGACGGAACGTAACATGAAGGGAATCCCGGTAGAAGAATTGGATGAAGAAGGGATGAAAAGGCTGGGCAAAGGACTGGCCTCGATTGCCGGTACTTACGGACTTAGGATTGAAGCATGTGCGGAAATAGCTGATTTAAGTTCTGCCGGGATTTCACGAGGAAGCTGCATTGACCCTGCGATGGCGGAATACTTAATCGGCGGTCCGGTATGCCGGAGGAAGGATAAAAATCAAAGAACAGAATGTGGGTGCATGGAAAGCGTTGAGGTGGGAACTTATGACACCTGCTTGGCCGGTTGTAAGTATTGCTATGCCAATGACAGTGTGGAGGCAGTGAAGAGGAGACGCACATTATACGATGAACATAGCCCGTTGCTTTGCGGAAGGGTGGAAGAAGGAGATAGGATTTCGGAGCGGAAAGGAAGGTCTGTCCGGAAGGACCCGACTCTTCCTTTCCTGTAAGATCATTTTCATCATTAAAACTACAGTTTTCAAAGGATTTCTACTATATGGAGGTTTCCCAAATGTATGAGTTAAATCAGGTTGGCACAAATAGTTATTATGTTCAAAGCCCGGCAAAGATTGGCATTGTTAAGCTTAACGATACGGAAGTATGCCTTATTGACAGCGGAAGTGACAAGGATGCCGGGCGGAAAGTCAGGCAGATACTGGATGCCAATGGCTGGCGGCTGACGGCAATTTATAATACCCATTCAAATGCCGATCATATTGGAGGCAATAAGTATTTACAGAATCAAACCGGATGCAAAGTTTATGCTCCTGGTATTGAATGCGACTTTACGAACCATACCATCCTTGAGCCTTCTTTCCTGTATGGCGGGTTCCCGCCAAAGGACTTAAAGCACAAATTCCTGATGGCCCAGGAAAGCAGTGCAGAACACCTTACAGAGGGGGGTCTTCCGAATGGTATGAGTGTGATTCCTCTTCCCGGTCATTTTTTTGATATGGTGGGTTTTAGAGATATGGATGACGTCGTTTATTTGGCAGACTGCCTGTCGAGCAAAGAAACACTGGAAAAATACCAGATCGGGTTTATTTATGATGTATCCGCATACCTTGACACCTTGGAAATGGTAAAGACCATGAAAGCAAAGGTTTTCATCCCTGCTCACGCAGAAGCAACCGATGATATCGCCCCGCTCGCTCAGATTAACATTAACAAGGTACATGAAATAGCAGATAAGATACTTGAAATTTGTAAAGAGCCGATTATCTTTGAAAAGGTTTTACAGCAGCTTTTCAATGACTATGGTCTGGTAATGAATTTTGAGCAATATGTACTCGTTGGTAGCACGATCCGCTCTTATCTTTCCTGGCTAAAGGATACCGGGCGAATGGAGGTGATTTTCGAAAATGGACAGCTGCTCTGGAAAACAATAGAATAAGGGGGTATTTAAATGGTACTGTTGGTAGTAGATACACAGGATATGATTGTTACAAATGAACTGTTTCAATATGAAACATTTGTAAATAACATAAAGCAATTAATCCATTTAGCAAGAACCAAGGGCATAGAGATTATTTATGTTCGTCACGATGATGGTTTTGAGCTGACTAAGGGCGTAAAAGGATTTGAAATATTTGAACAATTTGCTCCAATGAATGAGGAAAAGATATTTGATAAACATGTTAATAGTGCATTTAGGGATACTGGTTTATTAGAATACCTGCGCTCTAAAAACGAAGATACCATTATGATTACAGGTCTGCAGACCGATTACTGCATAGATGCAACAATAAAGTGCGGTTTTGAACATGGATTTGAAATTGTTGTTCCGGCTTATTGCAATACAACTGTTGATAATGAGTATATGACCGCGGAACAGTCCTACAAATATTATAATGAGAAAATGTGGAATTCCAGATATTCAAGGTGTGTAAGTTTTGACCAGGCATGTGATATGTTTTAAAGATTTTACTGAGAATTTTGTTTTTTTGACATAATTTAGAAAACTTGTCTTGACAAGATGGGAGAAATCTTGTAAAATTATTCGTGTTGCAGGTGGTTATGCCCAGATAGCTCAGTTGGTAGAGCAGAGGACTGAAAATCCTCGTGTCGCTGGTTCGATTCCGGCTTTGGGCATTGTGCTTTTCAAAGCACTTTTGAAAAACTTCAGAAATTCCGTGCGGGTGTAGTTCAATGGTAGAACACCAGCCTTCCAAGCTGGATACGTGGGTTCGATTCCCATCACCCGCTTTATAATAAGAAGCTCATTTTTGATTGATGTCAAAAATGGGCTTCTTATTATTTATTGATTGTTTCTTAATCGCTATTTTCCCTCCGTAATAAAATAACATAAATATTTAAAAATTTCAGTAAACTTAAATAATTACAAAAATACCCCAATTTTACATTCACCCCGTTTCTTTCCCCCTCTTTATTTAGGACATTAAAAGGCCAATTTAAAACGGGTTGATCATGATTATAAAACAAATCTTGTACAATATGATAAATATACATTTCTCCCAATGTATCGTAAGCCTTCTGAATCTGTTGCGGGCTGGTAAAGAGTTATGAACTCTCTCCCGCGTATGAAAGTGCAGAATCGGCAGAGGCTTTGTTATAATACCAGTTCCTATGTCTATTGCATATTTAGGAACCTGTTGGTAAATATTTTTTTGCAGTACATTTTAAGGAGGAGTTTTTATGCGTCATGAAAGCAAACCGTCTCAGTTTACCTGGGAATGCCTTGGAAACATTGATGAGGGAAGAAAGAATTTGGGCTCTGATGTACCGGTGCTTATTTACCGTCTGCTGCAATATACCTTAAAGGATATCCTGGCCCGTGAATACGATGAGGAGACTGCCAGCCTCCTGTATAGGGCTGCCGGGCACCTGGCAGGCAAGGAGCTGGCTAAAAATGTACTGGATCTTTCAGGTGATTTTGATTTCTTCATAGCTAACTTAACGAATAAGCTGATGGAGCTTAAAATTGGTATCCTGCGTATGGAAAGAGTGGATATGGATTCCCTGTCATTTACTCTGACCGTTTCAGAGGATCTGGATTGTTCCGGCCTTCCCATTTCCGGAAAGACGGTATGTGATTATGATGAAGGTTTTATTGCGGGGATTCTGGAAGTCTATAGCGGATGCCAGTTCCGCGTTAAAGAGATAGATTGCTGGTCTACCGGGGATCGAACCTGCCGGTTTGCGGCTGAGAGCCTGGAATAATGGGGGGCGGGAGTTAAGGTATGAGTAGTAATAAGGAGGCAGGGGATGAACCAGGAAGATCATAAGATGCTTATGACAATACAGAATTTATTCGATAATCTGCTGTCCGGCAGACAATGCGATACTGTGGAAGCCGATGACTCTGCGCAGGAATGGCGGAAACTAATTGGTCAGATCAATCAATTGATTCAGAATATATATGAAATGAACCATTTGGCGCTTGACTTATCGGAAGGCAGGCTGAATGGACCGCTTCCTACCCAATACAATTATCTGTCCGGCCCTCTTAAGCAGCTGCACTCACGGCTTTCCGTTTTGACCCAGAGCGGGAAATTGCTTCAAGAAGGATATGTAGTCAGCAAGCTTGAATATCCTGGAGAACTGTATGATATGTTCAACGGATTGATTGACCGGGTTGTGGACGCATCTATAAGGGATAATGGAGAGGCGGACTGGAAGGCCCCGGCGCCTGTCAGCAGCTGGCGTTATCATCAAATTCTCCAGGCACTGGATCTTCTCCATGTTTTTGTGTTAGAGGTGGACTTTAGCGGACATTTGGTATATGCCAATCGCCTTGCCAAACAGATGTTAGGGGATATTGAATACCTGACTTTTCAGCATGTGCATGGAAATGCTTTGCTGACGCTGATTGCAGAGCTTGGGGACCAGGATTGTTTTCCGGTTTTTCGTGAAGTTTATGATGATAGTAATAACACCTGGTATCGGGTTATGTCAAACAGGTGCCTGTTGCCCAATGGCCAGGTGCTGTACCTGTATGTGATCGAGGATGTCAGCGATTGGAAAACCAAAGAACATCGTTTGCAGCTGACTGCAGCGACGGATACCATGACGGGCGCTTATAACCGGGAAGCAGGGCTGAAGGAACTGGAAAAGACCTTGTTATACAGTGATGTTACAAGCTGCCTGGCCTTTATTGATATTGACCGCTTAAAGGTTATTAATGATACATATGGTCATGATGAGGGTGATTACACCATTAAGAGCATTGCGCAGGTGATCTTGTACTCCATTCGCAGTTCGGATGTAGTCTGCCGATATGGCGGCGATGAATTTTTTATTATCTTTAAAAACTGTATGGAAAATACGGCTGAAAAAATTATTACACGAATGTACGGTGAACTAAAAAAGCTGGAGAGCACAGCTTCAAAGCCTTATGAGATATCATTCAGCCACGGCATATTGTCTTTTAACTCCGAATCTGGATATACTACGTCAATTTTACTCCAGGAAGCGGACCGGAGAATGTATGCATGCAAAAAAAGAAAAAGGTAAGAGAAGATTTAAAAACTGGTATTGTAAATCGGGGCAAGGCAGCATAAACGGCTTGCCCCGATTTATTTTCAGTCAGTCTGTTTTTCGCTTGACCTGGGAATATGGACCCTGACCAGAAATGTCTTGCTTTCAAAATTCTCTTCATATATTACAAATCCGCCCAAACTCTCTGCAATTTGTTCTACGATTCTTAATCCTAGTCCGTGACTTTGCTTATCTGGCTTTGTCGTAAGGAACTTTCCGTTGTGATTGAGTGATTTACCGTCATAGGAATTGACCACTTGAAGTGTGACCCAATGCAGCTCATTAGCACTGACAATGTCTATAAACCGATCTGAAACAGGAACCTTTTGGCATGCTTCCACTGCATTGTTGGAGTAATTTGAGAAAATACGAATCGCATCAATTGTCGACAACCCCGTGTTACGGGGGATGAACACGTTTGATGAAAGGCGGATTTCATTTTTTTCGCAGATATTAGTAAGATCCTGAAGCATAGCGTCAAGAACAACGCTGTCGGAATATTTTTTATGGACAACTACCTTCTTCTGCATCTCCTCAAACATGTCATCGATAAGCTGAAGGGCTTTTTCATTTTCATTCGCCCGGATCAATGGTTTTAATAATCCCATCATAGACCGGTAGTCGTGTTTGAATTCCCGGAAGCTTTCCGTATATTTCTGATATGAATTGTAATGCCGCACCTGCCGTTCATACTGCTCTTCCAGCATTTCCATTCTCCATTGGTATTCCTGCAGCTCCGTGCTCTTAATAGATTGGTAAATCGCGTAGATGAGCATGCCAATGGTAAGAACATAAGCTCCTAAGCCTACTTTTACATACCACATGCCATAAGGAGATAAGATGTTATCGGATAACAATATATCGAAAGGAAATAAATCACGACCGGAATTAATGACAACCAAATTAGCTGCGGCCGTAATTTCATATGTAACGACATATTTAAGCTGACTGCGGTTATGCAAAAAGAGCCTGAGCTTGTCATCGGGGAGGATGGTCTTATATAAGATTGTTAAGAATAAAAGAACGAATGGAAGGACCAAAACTGTGCTTGCATAGTAAGCCTCAATGTTAGAAAGATCATGGTTGCAGAAGATAAATGCACTGATTACAGCAAATATGCCGCGGAAGCAGTAAGCGAATAATACCGAGCAGCTTCCTCCGTAGGCTGCCTGCAGCCAGTCCATTCCAGTGGAATATCGAAGCCCGATGGTCATGGCGATCATAATTACCGGAAGTCTTAACCACCGTACATCTGTCGGGTTTAGGAAGATATACGACGTGGCAATGATTGCCAGAATAAGCAAAACTTGAATAGGCCTTCTCCTTTGAGCAGGAAAAAGCTTGCGGTAGTAAAGCAAAAAGGCATAATAATACAGGAGAACTACTGGGATAACAAGATAGATCATAGCTACTCCTTCTTCTAAGATAAAATTTTGGAATTGTAAATGTGAAAACGCGAAATATAATCAGAAAATGCCCTTTTTAGGGATTGAACGTAAGTAACTCCTACAGGAACTGTCTCTCCTGTTTTTAACTGAACGGTTTGCTGCCTAAAGATCGCAATGTAGGACAGATGAATCAGGTAAGAACGGTGTGACCGCACAAAGTTTTTCCCGGAAAGCTTATTTTCTATGCGCTCCATGCTGCCATAGAATTTCGCTGTTTTTCCATCGCTGTAATGTACCGTTACAATTCTTTGCCAAATTTCAAAATAAGAGATTTGATGGATTGGAATTGCACTTGTCTTGCCGTCAAATTCGAAGGTAAATAATTCCTCCTCTTTTTTCGAGGCAAGTTCTGCTGCCTTCAGAAAGACCTCTTCAAATTTCTCTGTACTTGTATTATCTTTTAACAGATATTGGAGAGCATTTACATCAAATGCCTCATAAACATAATCTTCATAACTGGTCAAAAAGACGATCTGTGCTTTACAGTCGTAATCCCTTAGCTTACGGGCCGTCTCCATCCCGTCTGTTTTGCCCATCATGACATCTAAAAATATAATATCTGTTTGTTCAGGAGCTTCGGAATAATGAAAGAGCAAGGATTCTCCGCTAAGATAACTGGAAAGCTGGATGTTTATCTGATGCTTCTTCGCAATTTGGAAAATTAACTCCGCGTATTGATTGATCGCACACTGGTTGTCATCGCATAATGCTATTTTCAGCATATTTTGTTAAACTCCCTTCTTCATATAAAACTAGTTTATAAATTTTCCTTTCATGTTTGGAAGAGGCCAGTCTGTATTTACCGCCATATTTACTAAAGGGGCTTATCTTTCGTTTGGACCTTACGGTTATATGATAATATTAAGGATTGGATACGTCAAGTAATTCATCCTTTACATCGGCGTGTAACCCAAATTATAGCTTTGGTGGTGAATTTTATACTTTTCTGTTATAATACTACTTGGATATTCCTTTGCCTTTATGGATTCTTTTACAGGAGGGTTGATCTATGAAAATTACTGTGATCTATGCAACGCAGCGCAAGTCAAAGTCCAGTACTTACAACATTGCACAGCGATTTATACAGAATCTTTCGGAAACAGATTCTGTAAAGGAATTTTTTCTCCCAAAAGATATGCCTAATTTTTGCATAGGCTGTTGGAACTGCTTTACCGATTATAGGAATTGTCCGGATTATGGTTATTTAAAACCAATTTTAGAGTCCATGCTTGAAGCCGATCTGCTGATTTTTACAGCACCGGTTTACGTCTATCATGTCCCGGGGCAGGTAAAGGCGTTTCTTGATCATTTTGGATACCAATGGATGGCTCATCAGCCGAGAAAGGAAATGTTTCACAAGCAGGTTCTTCTTATTTCCACGGCTGCAGGTGCAGGTACAAGGTCTGCGCTGCGGGATTTAAAGGATAGCATGACTTTCTGGGGTATTTCTCGTATTTACGCATTTGGAAGGAACATCCATGGAAGCGATTGGGACACGGTAGCCGACAAAAAGAAGGCAAAGCTGCAAATGGAAATTGACAGGCTTTCGGTTAAGATCAAGGGGAAAGACAGGCCGGTAACTCCTTCTTTAAAGGTCAAGACTTTATTTCATGTCATGAGATTTATGCATAAAAAGTTTCATTTTAACCCTGCGGATGTACATTACTGGGAATCCCTTGGCTGGCTAAATAAAGAGAGACCTTGGTGATATATATTTTACCCATGGGTGTTTCCCCTGTGAGCTGTCCGTTTGCAAATGCAGATTGCTGTTTAAAAATTATTCAAGTATAATCACCTTCAGCTGCGGGCTGGCATGTGTATTTACAGTGCACCGGTCCGGAGGAGCTGCTAAAGACGGCTGTTGTGGCGCTCTATGCGGCTAAGAATCAAGGCAGGAACCGAATTGTGATATACGACGGTCCCATAAAGTGCAGGAACCGGAAAAGCTGGAACCATGCCCTAACTTTACTCTTTTGACAATAGGAATAATTCTTATTAATGTAACAATGTCACTGAGTCCTTTTTATTAAGGCGGTATAATTGAAGCATCGTTATAAGAATTATTTTAAATTAAGAAGGAGATGCTGAGATGAGCATATTTAAATTTTTTTCTAACCGTTCGGATTTTGCTTCAGGAGTTGATCAGGCTAACAACACGCCCAATGCTGTATTGCTGGATGTGCGTACGGCACAGGAATATATGGAAGGCCATATTCCCGGCAGCATTAATATGCCGTTGGACCGGCTGGAATCCAATAAGCTTAACAAAAACAATCCGGTTTTTGTTTATTGCCGCAGCGGAGCCCGCAGCAGACAAGCCTATCGTTACTTAAGTACGAATGGTTATTCCGTTACTGATATAGGCGGTATTGCCGATTACCACGGCAAACTGGAGAAGGGAAAATAACTGGAAATGTGATCTGGCTTTTGATATCCACAATGATTTTGGGAATCGGGCATATAGGTTTTCATCTGCAGCACTGCAGGGAAATGGATGGTAACGGCAATGGAAGAAATCGAAGAATTAGTGAATGGGTTAAGAAATCAAGATCATAATTATGCTTATCAATGCCTGAAACAGCTTGAAGAGGAGTGCGGCCATTCCGATACCGTATACCCCTATTTTGATTTTTTCACAGAAATGCTTCATGACCCAAACTCATATGTCAGAACAAGGGGCATCATCTTGATTGCCGCTAATGCCAAATGGGATAAGGAAAACCGGATTGATGAAATCATTGATGAGCTTTTGATGCATGTGATGGATGAGAAACCTGTCACGGCAAGACAGTGCATTAAGGTTCTTCCTCAGATTGCCGCAAGTAAGCGCCTTTTGGCTGAGTGTATTATCGATGCGCTGGAAACAGCCAATCCACAAAGATATAAAAGCAGCATGCAAACACTGATATGCAAAGACATTCAAAATGCACTGGAAAGCATTAATTGTGTTCAACGAGAAATATAAACATTTCATCAAACATGAATTTTTAAGATTTTTAATATGGAGTCTCGCAATATGACTGGATCACGGTCATGGAGCGGGGCTCCTTTTTTTATGAAAACGCCTGTTTATCGCTTAACAATCCATGATAATGGCAGATTTTTAGAGGTTGCACGACAACTTGTATGCAATCTTTTGAATGAGCCATTTTTGGTAAAATTTGGATCATATTTGTGAAAAAAATCAGAAGATTACTAATTGGTTAAAAAAAAAATGTAGAAAATGCTAATGAAATAGTTGATTTTAAAGTATGGATATGATATATTTTACAATGCAAACAATAAACAAAAGAATAAAAAAAGGCGTATTTTCAGTACTGATATGCATTTACCGGGATACTGATGTGCAATCCTGATTGATGCTTGTGTGCAATAGGATGCCAACAGTTTTCGTAGGGAGGGAAAATAGTGATGGAAGTGGAAGTAGGAAAAAGCGACCAGAGGAGCGACATCTATAATCAGCTGCGCATGCAGATATTGAATTTGGATATTCGGCCAGGAGAGCGGCTGAGCGAAAATATTTTGTCCAGCCAGATGAATGCCAGCCGGACTATGGTGAGAGATGCCCTTTCCCGCCTGGTAGAGGAAGGATATATTGTGGTTTACCCTCAGAGGGGAACCGAAGTCACGCTGCTTGACAGCGAACGGATTAGGCAGTCCGTTTTTTCTCATAATGTGCTGGAACAGGCAATCATTGAGGAAATATGCCGCCAGGGTCTTACGAAAACTCAGATTGAACAGCTGGAAGAGGTCCTTAACTATCAGAAATACGAGTTAAATAAAGAAAATCCCATTGATTTTCTGATCGTGGAGCAGCAGCTTCATTATCTGCTTTCTACCTTCTGCGGTCATGAGTATGTCTGGGAGGTTTTCCGGACTATGGATTGCGATTTGCTGCGTTTGAATTATCTTCAGTATACGACATTTAACTATAAGACAGACATGTCTTCCCTGACGAGCCTTGAGCACGTCCAGGTGGAGGGACGCCTTTTGCTTGATAATCTAAAGCGCCGGGATGCAGAAGCTGCATGCCTGATCTGCGCGAATCATTTCAATTCGGTTCTTTGGAATGCGGGAACGCTTCGGGGAATCTATCCACAGTTCTTTTCCGGTCAGGCGTAAAAACCGGCCCGGATGGAAATAAATATTTATTATTATGATGAAAGGAGTATGGGTAGAAGTTTGAGAGAGACTGCCGCCTTAAGGGAAGGGCAAGAGAGTTTGCATTGCATGGAGAATAAAAAGTCATAGGAGGTATTACTTTGGAGTACATTATTGGAATCATTTTATTAATTTCTTTCTTTGGCCTGGCGTATTACTGTATCAAGGGTCATAACCTGATGATCGGCTTCCTGCTGATTACGCTTCTTTGGACTATTCTTCCAATTGGAGGAACATTATTTGCAAGTGAAGCATTTCTGGCGTCTAATCCAATCCTTCAGTTTGGAAAAGACAACACACTGATTGCAGCTTTAAACAAGATTTACCAGTCTGCTCCTGAAGGTTGGGGAACCACTCTGGTAAACGTTTGCTGGGGTGCTTGGTTTGGCCGCGTGCTTATGGATACTGGAATTGCTTCCACTTTGATCCGTAAGACCGTTGAATTAGGCGGAGACAAGCCATTTGTTACAGTAGCGCTGTTAAACATTGTTACGGCTCTGATCTTCACGGCCATGACAGGAGCCGGCCCGGTTATCGCAATCGGCGTTATCGTGCTTCCAATCCTTATGTCTCTGGGTATTCCCAAGTCTGTTGCACTGTTCACATTTATGGGTTCCGTTGCTTCAGGTATTTACTTAAACCCAGTAAACTTTGCACAGTATCGTGCATTCTTTATTAAACCAGAAGAGATGCCAGAGTTTACCCTTGGCTGGTATGCATCACACTGGGGTTATGCTGCCCTGGTTATCATGCTGGTTGCAACAACAGTACTGGCTGCTTTTTACTTAAAGCGTGCAAAAACCGTTCATGCTTGGGCCGCACAGACCCGCAGCACAGCATCCGAACAGAAGAATGCTCCTTTCTACACACTGCTTCTTCCTATCGTACCTGTTATTCTTAAGATCTGGCTGGATTTCTCCGTAATCGGCGGCTTTGTAATCGCAGGATTCCTGGCTCTGTTCCTTTGCGGAAGAATGAGTGGAACGTTCAAAGAGAATTGCCAGCTTGTTAACAAGCTGTTCTATGATGGTGTAGTTGATACCGCTCCACTAGTAGGATTCCTTCTTACTCTGCCTATGTTTAACCAGGTAGCAGCTTATGCTTCTCCTTACTTCAAGGTGATTTTGGGCAACGTAATGCCAAAGAGCGAGATCGTTGTCTGTATTGTATTCGCTGTTCTGCTTTGCATGGGATTGTTCCGTGGACCGATGACTTTGGTTGGCTGTGGAGCTGCTACTCTTGGCGTATTGTCCAATGTTGCTTCCTTCTCTGTACCGTTCTTATATGCGGTATTCGCTATTCCGACAATTACAGTAAATATCGGAAGCTGTATCACCCAGTCATGGGTTGCATGGGGACTTGCTTATACAAAGGTAGAATCAAGAGATTTCTTGAAGCTGTCCATCCCCAATGCATATCTTACCGGTGTGCTGCAGTACGTTGCAACCTTTATTATGCTGGGTGGACTTGGCGCCGCTTGGTTCCTATAATAGGAATATTTACAGCTGTTCGATGAACAGGATAAAAACTCGCACTCTTCTAAACTAAGATAGATTACCCATAGGTCCGGGCGCGCCTTTGCGCACCCGGACGCTTTTCAACATTCATCTGAATGAGGGATTAAATATTGTTAAAACTAAGGTGCAAACACCTAGCAGGTTTACCTTTATGCCAGAATGTGTGGCAAAGAAATGGAAAGGAATGGAAAATAAATGGCAGAACGAATTCACAGACCGGTTCGTATGGGGATTGACGTAGGCGGTACCTATACCAAATGCGTTGCAATGGATAACGATACCCATGAAATTATCGGAAAAAACGAAGTAAAGACGACACATGACCACAAAGACGGCGTTGCTGCCGGTGTTGTGCAGAGCTTTAAAAACTGCATGGACGAAAATGATATCTCTCCGGAGGATGTGGTATTTGTGGCTCACTCTACCACCCAGGCTACCAATGCCTTTATTGAGGGCGATGTGGCTAGCGTTGGTGTCGTAGGAGTAGCAGGGGGTGGTCTTGAGGGCTTTCTGGCAAAGCGGCAGCTGGCTTTAAAAGACATTGTGTTAGATGAAAAAGTCGGCCGTATGATCAAGGTGTATAATACCTTTATTAAGAAGAAAATGCTGACAGAAGATATCATCAACAAGAACATCGATGATCTGCTTGCCCAGGGTTCCCAGGTAATGGTGGCTTCCATGGCTTTTGGCGTGGACAGCATGGGTGAAGAGCAGATGATCCATGACTGCGCAAAAAAGAAAAATGTGCCAGTTACAATGGCTTCCGATATTACAAAACTTTACGGACTTACCCGTCGTACCCGTACGGCGGCAATCAATGCTTCCATTCTGCCGAAGATGATGATGACTGCAAATGCTACAGAAACCTCAGTAAAATCTGCGGGCGTTAACGTGCCCTTAATGATTATGAGAGGCGACGGCGGTGTTATGGAAATCGGCGAGATGAGAAAGCGTCCGATTTTAACGGCACTTTCCGGTCCTGCAGCATCGGTTATGGGCTCTCTCATGTATCTTCGTGCTTCCAATGCCATCTATTTTGAGGTTGGTGGAACTACCACCAACATTGGAGTCATTAAGAACGGCCGTCCTGGTGTGGATTATGCCAAAATCGGCGGTCATGACACCTATATCAACTCTCTGGATGTCCGGATCTTAGGCTGCGCAGGCGGCTCCATGGTCCGTGTCAATGATAAATGCGTGGTAGACGTAGGTCCTCGTTCCGCTCATATCGCCGGCTGTGAATATGCCTGCTTTATGCCGGAAGAAGAGATCGTTGATCCACAGATCGAAATGGTCAGCCCAAAACCAGGTGATCCGGGCGACTATGTAACCCTGCGGTTAAAGAACGGAAAGCGTATCTGCTTTACCAATACAGATGCTGCAAACGTTCTGGGCCTTATTGATGAGAAATACTTTGCCCACGGCAATGCGGGTTCCGCCAGAAAAGCAATGCAGCCGGTCGCTGATAAGCTTGGCATTACAGTCGAAGAATTGGCTACCCAGATTCTGGATAAGGACTTTGAAAAGATCAACGCCTGCATCAACTCCCTGGCTGAAAAGTACAAACTGGATCATGACAGCATGAAACTGGTAGGCTGCGGCGGCGGTGCTGCTTCCCTGGTACCTTACTGTGCAGGCAAGATGGGACTGCAGTACAGCATCCCGGAAAATGCAGAAGTAATTTCTTCTATTGGTGTAGCTCTTTCCATGGTTCGTGACGTGGTAGAGCGTGTGATACCAAACCCAACACAGGAAGACATCCGTGAGCTGAAAAAAGAGGCGGCAGATTTAGCAGTCAGTTCAGGCGCTTCTCCTGATTCCGTTGAGATCCATATAGAAATCGACAGCCAGACAGGAAAGGTAACGGCCATAGCCACGGGATCCACGGAGGTAAAGACCACAGATCTTTTAAAGGCATGTGAGGAGCCGGAGGCTTGCGAGCTTGCATTACAGGATTTCGGTCCCAAGATTTGCAATGTAAAATTGGCTGAGATGACAGACAAGTTTTATGTTTATAAAGGGGAAAAAGACGGCAAATCACCTCTGCGTATCGTAGACAGTAAGGGATTCATTAAAGTGCAGTGTTCCGACGGTGTTGTAGAGAAATGTAAGGTAAAGGATTACGAAGAGGTTGTAGAAAAGCTTTGGAAGGAAAATGCTGTGTTTAAGACGGATACCGTGCTGCGTCCTGATTTCTTTGTATGCTTCGGACCCAGAGTATGCGACTATAGCGCAGTAGACTTAGAGCAGGTTATGCTTCTTATGAATCTGGACTTGGGAGACCGTGAACCAGAGGAAGATGTCCTGATCGTAGCTTCCGTACAGGAGATTTAATCGATTATGAAGAAGGAAGAGTTTCGGAATGCCCTAAAGCCCATTACAGATGGACTTTTCGGAAAGCAGAGGACAAGCGTGTATGAGCGCCCCCACTTTGATGTACGTCCAATCGAAGACATGATGAATGACTTAGCGGAAATAGACCCGGTGGAATGGTATTCCTATGCATTTTCTAGAGAGCCGTTAAATGGAAAGTTTAACGAAGAGCAGCGAAAGGAATGGATGGAGAAAAGCCTGGCCTGCGGCAGAGAATATGCACAGAAGGTTTGTGAAAAGTACCAGACCAGGGATCCTAAGAAGCTGGCACAAGCCATGGGCATGGATATCTCTTTTCCCGAATTCCCAGAGAAAACCGACCGTGTGCTTTTCGCTGAATACAGGGTACCCAATAAAATCTGCATCTATATGGATGCGGTGAAAAAAGGGGAGAAGCTCTTTGACAGACCGGGGATTTCAAATTTGCTGACAGAGGGACTTGATATCAGCCGCCTTCTGCTGGCTCACGAGCTATTTCATCACGTGGAAGAGCAATACCATCATGAGATTTTCACGAAAACAGAAAAGGTCAGACTGTGGTCCCTTGGTTTTCTTCGTAACGATTCCAATGTGATCGCTTTCAGCGAGATTGCAGCAATGGGGTTTGCCCAGGAAATCATGGGGATCACCTATTCCCCCTATATAATGGATGTATTTTTGGTCTATGGCTATTCACCGGAAGAAGCCAGTGGACTTTACGAAGAGATGATGGTCTGTGCGGGGAGAACACCGCGGACCGCCTAAAAGAAAGCAGGAGAAGATATGAGTTTAAAAATTCCATATGAGACAGTAAAAGAAACAATTAAAAAAGCGTTGTTAAATGCCGGACTTACTATGGAACAGGCTGAGGTTTGTTCAACCATCCACACCCAGTCCAGTGCAGATGGTGTTGAAAGCCATGGATTAAACCGTGTTCCGCGTTTTGTAGAATATGTGCAGAAGGGCTGGGTGGATCCAAAGGGAAAGCCAGAGCTTATAGGAGCCAGGGGAGCTGTTGAAAATTACGACGGACATTTGGGAATCGGTATTACCAATGCAATGTTTTGCGCAGATCGGGCTATGGAGCTTGCCAAAGAACATGGGATCGGATGCGTTGCCTTAAGGAATACGACTCACTGGATGCGGGGCGGCACCTATGCCTGGAGAATGGCAGAGGCTGGTTTCATGGGCATGAGCTGGATCAATACGGAGAGTTGTATGCCTTTATGGGGCAGTGATGAGCCGGGTGTTGGAAATAACCCGTTCTGCATTGCCATTCCAAGAGAGGATGGCCCGATTGTTCTTGATATGGCGATGAGCCAGTATGCTTATGGAAAGCTTGGAGTTTACCGTCTGGCAGACAAAAAGCTTCCATTCCCCGGAGGTTTTGATAAAGACGGAAACTTAACGGATGATCCGGGTGCCATCGAGGAGAGCAGGAGGATCCTTCCCACCGGTTACTGGAAGGGAAGCGGCATGGCCATTGCGCTTGATTTGGCAGCTGCACTCATGGCAAACGGAAAGAGTGGTTTTGATATGGATGAGGAAGGAAGAGGAAGCTGCACCGGTTGCTGCCAGATCTTCATTGCCTATGATCCATATCTTTTCGGAACAAAGGAAGAAATCCAGGAAATGCTTAACCGACGTGTTGCTGCAGCGGATGCAAGTCATCCGGAGCGGGAAGGCGGCCAGGTTACCTGTCCTGGAGAACGCACCATTACCACAAGAGAACGCAGCATGAAGGATGGTGTGTCCGTAGATGAGACTGTCTGGTCCCAGGTGGTTGCGATCTCAGAAGGCGATTTAAATACAAAGGACATTGCAAGCAAATAAAAAGGAGAGAAAACTTATGCTTTTTTCTAACATTTCAGTTGCAGAAAAATACGATTATCTAGAAGATAAATTCCGTGCAGCCTATGATTGGCTGAAAGTAACGGATATCCGTTCTTTGCCGGCAGGAAGCTACCCGGTCAAGGGAGACATGGTGGTGGCAAATGTACAGGAATACACTACATTTCCGGCAGAACAGGGATCCTTTGAGACCCATGAGAAATATTTTGATATTCAGTATCTTGTTTCCGGAAGGGAACAGTTCGGTGTATGCAAAAGGGACGGCTTAAAGGTAAAGGAACGGATTGAGGCAAACGATGTGATTTTCTATGAAGAACCGGAATTTAGCGGAAGTGTTCTGTTAGAAGAAGGGGATTTGATCATTGTGGCTCCTGAAGATGCCCATAAGCCCCGCTGCGCGGCTGGTAAGCCTTGTGATGTAAAGAAAGTTGTTGTAAAGATCGCACTTTAAAAACAAATCTGTCCGGCCTCTCGTAAAACCAGGCCGGACAGAAATCGTTAAATGATATTCATGTTCAAAGGCATCATAAGGTGTGTGATCAGGACATTATAGGCCTGGAGGCTATCCCCTTTTTTCAGATGCTGGTAAAAGGATAAATGCTCTTCATAGGTCGCCTGTGCACGGCCGGCGACGGTCAGGGCATTGGCAGTGGTTAAATGTATGGTATAGAGAAGGCGCTGGAACAGATGGTTAAATTCGCTGTTCTCAGCGAAATGGACCAAAAGCATATGGAACTTGTGGTCCTCTTCTGTAAAGGATTCCGGGAAATTCTTTGCAGAGAGAGCGGCTTTTTGCTTGGTAAGGGATTCTTCCATATCCTTTAAAAGTATGTTCACCCTTTTTTTATCATCGCAGCCTGCGGCCAGATGGACACAAAAACCCTCAATGGCACAGCGTACCTGAATGGATTCCCGCATGGTCTCCTTGTCCAGACGCCGGATCATGAATCCCCGGCTGGGAATGATGGTGATATAACCTTCCTGCGAGAGATATTGAAGTGCCTCACGCAGAGGGGTCCGGGAAATACCCAGCTCCTTTGCCATTCTGGTTTCCGAGTACAAAACCTCTGAGTCTAGGGATTTGGAAAGGATCTGTTCTTTGATTGTATGATAAGCCTGATATTGCAGGGAACCGGTATCGTTCATGAATGACTCCTGTCGTTTTTGGAAATACCAGACAACCTTGTCTGGCCATAAGTGCTACGGAAAATATCATACCTGAAAAGAACCATGAAGTCAATAAAAAAAGATTGACCGGTATACCGGTATACTGGTATAATAGATAGAGAAAGAAAAACCATTTTATAACATAGGAGGTACAAACAATGAGCGCATATGAACTGGGAAATGGGTTACGAGTTATTGATTTAACAAAGCAGCTGGATCCGGCAACTGAGACAAGACGGTGTCATTTATTCCGTTTTAACACAGGTGGCCCAATCCCGGATTGGCACACGATTATGGATTTGACCAGCCATTTAGGTACTCATGTGGAATGCCCATACCACCACAATGATAACTGGACAGACGTACAGGGTCTGCCTATCACCACTTTCATGGGTCGTGCGATCCTTGTAAACATCGATCATATGGAACCTAACGGCAAGATTAAGGGTGAAGACTTAGAAAAAGCCTGCGGCGACCGCATCAAAGAGGGAGATATCGTTATCCTGGATTCCCCACGCAAGCTTGCTCCATTTACTCCTGCTTCTAACACGAAAGAGGATGAGCGTCTTTTCATCTGCCGTGAGACCGCAGAATGGTTAAAGGAGAAGAAGGTAAAATGCGTTGGCTTTGGCGACGGTGTATCCATTGAGAGCAACAACGAGGATGTATGCGCATTCCATGACGTTCTGATGGAAGTTAATGTGGTATTCTTAGAGGTATTAAAGAACTTAGAAGAGCTGACCACTGACACATTCTTCATGTCCTACGCTCCAATGCCAATCAAAGGACTGGATTCCTGCCCGATCCGCGCATATGCCATCGAGGGAATTGCGGAATTTTCTAAATAATAGAGGGTGAAATTGATGAAGATTGCTGTTATAGGGGCAGGGGCCATGGGTTCCATCTATGGTTCCCACTTATCTCTGAACAATGAAGTATATATGGTAGATACGGCGCCAGCCGTTGTGGAGCACATTCAAAAGGAAGGGATCAAGCTTCTGGAAGATAACGAAGAGCATGTTTACCATCCCAATGCTGTTACTTCAACAGAGGGTATGGAACCAGTAGATCTTGTCATTCTGTTCGTTAAATCCTTATATTCCAAAGCAGCACTGGACACAAACAGAAGTTTAATCGGTCCTGGAACTTATGTGATGACCTTGCAGAATGGTTCCGGCCACGAGGATATCCTGGAGGAGTTTGTTTCCAAGGATCATATGATCATCGGTACCACAGAAGACAATGGCGCAGTTCTGGGCCTTGGCTATGTGAAACGAGGCGGTACAGGCAATACCAACGTAGGCATGCTGGTAGAAGATAACGCGCAGTTCCTTCCAAGGCTGAAAGAAGCTTTTGAATGCTGTGGCTTTCGGGTAAATGTCCATTCCAATATCCAGCAGCTTATCTGGAACAAGCTTTTTACTAACGTATCATTAAGTGCGGTCACAGGCATCCTTCAAGTGGACATGGGGTATATTGCATCCAATGAACATGCCTGGAACATGACTGTCCGCCTGATTAAAGAGGCGGCTTCCGTAGCCCGTGGTCTGGGCCTCCTTGCGGATGACGATGAGATCATAGAAAAGGTAAAGAAGACCTCGGAGATGTCTCCAAACGGCTGCACCTCCATCCGTGCAGATCTGCAAAATGGACGGAAAACAGAAGTAGATACAATCAGCGGCTCCGTAGTAAGGGCTGCGAAGAAATGCGGCATTCCGGTACCGACCCATGAGTTCCTGGTGGAAATGGTACACGCTATGGAAGACAAAAGCCGGTAACAGGATATAGAAAGAGGCTGGTTTTCCGCCGCAGGGTTTATGCCTGCCGGATACCGGCCTCTTTATCTATTATTAGTCAGTCTGACCCAGAGAAGGGGTTTAAAACATGTACAGGGGAAAAGTCAAATGATAAGGGGGATTACAAATCATGAAGAAATTATATGTTGCTTCCATCACTCCGTTTAAAGAAAATGGTGAAATCAATGAGTCCGCTGCAAGGCAGCTTTGGGAGAGAAATATTTCAGAGGGAGCGGATGGATTCTTTATAGGGGGAAGTTCGGGAGAATGTTTTCTGCTGACCAGAGAGGAACGGGTTCGCTCCTTTGAACTTGCTTCAGAATATGTAAACCGTGCAGATATATTCGCTCATGTAGGATCCATCAGTACAGAGGAAGCCGTATTCTATGCGAAAAAGGCAAAGGATATGGGCATCCGGAATATAGCGGCGACTCCTCCGCTTTACTTTGGATTTTCTGAGAGGGAGATTGCAGGATATTACTACGATATTGCAGAAGCGATCGGCCAGCCGGTTCTTTATTATAACATCCCCTCCAGCACCCACAGAGAGCTTGAAGTTTCCCATCCGGATATTCAGGCGCTTTTAAAATCCGGTGCAATAGGATCTGTAAAGCATACCAATCTTAATTTGCTTCAGATGGAGCGGATGAGGAACATTAATCCTGATATTAAATGCTTCGGCGGTTTTGAAAGCTGTATGGTGGCTTTCCTAGCTTTTGGCTGTGACGGCTTTATCGGAAGCAGCTTCAATTTTATGCTGCCCCAGTTTAAGCTCGTCATGGAGCATTATTTAGAAGGCAGGGAGGAGGAGGCCAGAATCCTTCAGACCAAATGCAACAACATTCTGGATGTGCTTTTAAAGAACGGATTGTGCGCGAACCTAAAGTATATCGTTTCCAGCCAGGGAATTCCAGCCGGAGAAGTGAGAAAACCCATGCTGCCTCTGACGCAGGAGAAGAAAACCGAGATGGATTCTGTGCTTGAGCAGTATCTGGAAATCCGTTAGGGAATTTGATTTAAAATTATAAAGGAGATTTAAGACTTATGAAAGCGGTACAGATTGTAAAACCTTATGAGTTAAAAGTCATTGATGTGGAAATGCCGGTTATAGACGAAAAGAATAATGTACTGATTAAAATGACCGCTGCAGGAATCTGCGGCTCCGATGTAGGTATTTACCATGGAACCAATGCCGCAGCTACATATCCCAGGATCATTGGACATGAAATGGTAGGAAAAGTGGCGGAAATCGGCTCTTCTGTCAAGAATTTAAAGGTGGGTGACCGTGTGATCATCAACCAGGTGACAAGCTGCGGCCATTGTTATCCCTGCCGGATCGGACGGGGCAATGTATGCGACCATCTGGCTGTACGCGGCGTCCACATTGATGGAGGCTATCGCGAATATATGGCCGTACCGGAATCAGACTGCTACGTACTTCCGGATTCCCTTTCTGATGAAGACGCTGTTATGATCGAGCCTTCCACCATCGGCATCCAGTCCTGCACCCGTGCGGAGCTGAATAAGGATGACATGCTTTTGATTTATGGCTCCGGCGCTCTTGGAAGCTCCATATTAAAGACTGCACGTTTAATCTGTGATCATATCATTGTTGCGGACATCCAGGATGATAAACTGGAAACCGCTAAAAAGAACGGGGCTGCTTATACGATCAATACCGTGAAAGAGGACCTTCAGGAAAAGGTAAAGGAATATACTCACATGAGAGGAGCAACGGTTTCCATAGATGCTGTTTGCAGTAAGGATTCCCTGACCCAGCTTCTTCAGGCCACCGGAAATGCCGGTCGGGTCATGACCATGGGATTTTCTACGTCTCCTACGGAGATTACCCAGTTCGCCATCACTTCCAAGGAGCTGGATGTAAGAGGTTCCCGTCTGCAAAATAAGATGTTTGGAAAAGCCATTGAACTGATTGATGAGGGAAAGCTGGATCTAAGCGGCTCTGTTTCTCATACCTTCCCGTTGATCCGCGCCCAGGAGGCGTTTGATTTTGTGGACAGCCATGATCCGTCTATTCGAAAGATTGTTCTAACCTTTGATTTTTAATCATCATTTATCTCCAAATAAATTAAGAGGTTCCTTCTGTATCTAAAACAGAAGGAACCGCTTTTTTTTATCTTCCGGAGCGTGCAGTGCATCCATAAGATATTCATATATACGCGTCATGGCTTCCGGCTCCACCCATTCGGGAGAGTCCCGATAGCCACCGTGCATGGTGCTTGATACATCCATCTGACTGAGGATCATGTCAAACTCCGGGGGATGTCCTAAAAATCCACTGCCTAGATTGGAAAGGGCATTTAGATACTGGATATCCCAACGTGGAATGGAGGCTATGCTGATCGCAGGAATTCGGAGTCCGGAGAAAGAGGCTTCGTCGCTTTTCGGCAAAAATTTGACTAGGAGACCATTGTGGGCTTTCAAGATTTCCTTGTTGCAGAAAGCGCGTACAGACTCTTTTTTTGCATTCCCCCTGTCATAAACTGCAATGGTATCTCCGTAACCGCATACATCCAGATTAATCACACCGGTAATGGCCTGGCGGTCCATTTGGCTGACGTAATGACGGCTTCCCGAATTGCCTGTTTCCTCTCCGTCAAAAAATGCGAAACGAGCAGGATAATTTTCGGTGCGGAGGGCCTTTGCGAGAGCAACCAGGATGCAAAGAGAAGCAGCATTGTCATTTGCCCCAAAGCTTCCGTAAACGGCATCGTAATGGGCACAGAACAAAAGGCTGGGCCTGTTGTCTTCCGGAGAAATCAGATAATTAATGATTCCTCTGGGAGCATTGGGCGAAGGCGCTTCTTCCTGACGTTCAAAGGGCAGGTTTTCCTGCTCCAGGACCTTTTCCAAAGCCATACGGCGCAGGTCAGGATCCTTCATGGAAAGTTCAGTCAGATATTTGTTCAGGCTCATAATCATTCCCCCTGCGAGGCTTCGCCTGACAGGCAGCTTTCAAAAGGCACTTTTATAACGATCTTACGGATCGCCGCAGGGCTATCTCCGACCTGGATAGCGGGGATATGGACATCCCAAGGGAAATAAATGGCATAGGTGCCTGGAACCATGTGGATGCGTCCCTCCGGAGCTTTTGGATCATTGCGGAAGAACAAAATATCCCTGGGAGTATCTAGAAGATCTTCGTCTACCTGTCCGGTTTCGTCTTTACTGTAAAAGCCGGCTTCTTCCGGACCGCCCTTGGCAAGAAACTGTACGTCTATATTTTTTCTGTGAATTTCCGGACGAAGGTTCCCCCGGTCTTTTGTGTCTAAATCAAGGACCTGCAGGATGACCGGCAGTCCGTCCAGTTCTATATTAAAAACCCCAGGTTCATGAGCTGCCAAATCGTTGTCCTTTAAAAAGCGAATGGCACTTCGCAGGGGAGCGGGCAGAACAGAAAGCTGTTCCTCCAGCATGGGTTTGTAAATGTTTCCAAAAATCATGGGTAATTCCTCCTGTTTTATGGATTATTGAATTCTTTCATCGGTAGGCCGCCTGTTACTGCATGGCCGTTAAGCCTCCGTCCACGCCAAGGATCTGGCCGGTTACAAAGGAGGCGGCATCGCTGCATAAATACAGTGCGGCGGCAGCAATATCCTCTTCGCGGCCGATGCGCCCAAGAGGGATGCGGTCCGTCAGCTTTTCATAAAATACTGGGTCATCCAGCTGGAATGAGTTAATAGGCGTCCGAACAAAGGTGGGAGCGATGGCATTGCATGTTATGCCATATTTTCCCCATTCACAGGCTAATTGCTTTGTGTACATATTGGTTGCGCCTTTGCTGGTGCAATAAGCGATATAATCCTGTTTCGTTCCGATAAAGCCCTTTACGGAAGAGAGATTGACAATACGCCCATATCGGTTGGGAATCATGAAACGCTTTCCTACCGCCCGGGTTACCGTGTGAATACCTTTTACATTTAAGTCCATTACCTGGTCAAAGGTATCTTCATCGTAATCCTCCGCCGGCAGCAGACGGTTCATCCCGGCGCTGTTAACCAGGATATCAATACGGCCAAATGCCTTGTCCACCTGATCAAGCATTTCTGCCACGTCAGCCCGGTCACGGATGTCGCAGCGCAGGGAAAGAAAGCTGCGGCCGGTCTGCGTTGCTTCTTCCTCAAGGTGGGCAGCCTTTTCCGGATGGCCGCCGCATACGGCTACATCAGCTCCGTTTTGCAGGAAGGCTCTGGCGATGGCGCTTCCCAAACCCCCGGTTCCTCCCGGGATCAGGGCTTTTTTTCCAGCCAGTGTAAACATATTATGATAAATATCATTTTTCATAAAGAAGCCCTTTCTGTTCCTGAAGACTGGTATTTGTCTGTTCTTTATTATTTTCGATAAAATAATCCGGATAGCGTTCCTTTAAAGGCGATATGAGCAAAAGAATCCGGGCCAGATGATGATGGTAAATGGTGCACGCCCGGTCTGTATCCCGTTCTGCCAGTGCATCAGTAAGCGCAGTTAAATCTCTGAGAAAATCTTCCATTACGGAAGCATCGGAGGCAGATAAGTATAGAAGCCTTTGTAAGTCCATCCCGGCTTTCTGGACGGGTTCCCAGATGAAGTCCATCTTGCCTGCCAGATCATAAAGCAAATGATAATATTCGGTGATCAGCCGGACGGACTGGGTTAGGTCCTTTTGGGCCAGATAGTCCTCCTGCTGCATCAGGTTATGATAAAGTATATCAAACTGAGGCCGTTTCACTTTTTTAATGAAGATGTTTTGAAGCATAGCTGTCCCAAGCTGCTTATTGATCCATAAAGTTTGCTCAATCCGGTTTATGTCAATCCTGGATACAAAGGCGCCCTTTTGGGGAATGACGTCCACCAGATTTTTACGGGAAAGCTTGTAGAGCGTATCATGGACCGGCGTACGGCTTATGTTCAGCGCGTCTGCAAGTTCTACCTCGTTCATCTTACGGCCTGGGGGCAAATGAAGGTTCAAAATGAAATGCCGGATAATCCGGTATGCATATTGGCGTGCATCTTCCGTATGTCTCCGGGGCGGCAATTTTTGAAACGGTATGAGTGACATGTAAAACTCCGTTCTGCGGCCTTAATCGGCGGCACAAATCAAATAAATAACGCCATAGGCGTTGGTGGCTGTCCCGTGTTGCCATCATAATTTAACATAAGGCTTGTCTGGTACATGTTTTTATATGAGTACCAGGTATGGACAGGACAGAATTGAAACTTGTAGGCAATATCTATCTATATTTTATCATTCTTTGCTGAAAAAAGCTACTGAATTTGATGCTGCGGGTGCCGGGAGCATGTCTGTGATGATGCCTGTAATCTGCGGGCCACCTTAAAATCCATGATCCCTCCGAAACAGGAGGAAAGAATAAATTCATCGGTTATGCTCGGATTGAAAAATGCATGTCCAAAAGAGTTGAAATTAGAAGGAATTTATGGAATTATATAGTACAAAACAACAAAAAAATGATATGAACCTCTTGCATTTATTAAAAACGTATGATATAATTCCAGTGTTGCAGCAATTGAATAAATTTTATAATTTTTATGCGCGAGTGGCTCAGTTGGTGGAGTACGACCTTGCCAAGGTCGGGGTCGCGGGTTCGAGTCCCGTCTCGCGCTCTTTTTATTTGTAGCGGAAGCCTTTATTTACTAAGGTTTCCGCTATTTTTGCGTATTCGCAGCCTGCAGACAGTTGTAGACAGTAAAACAACGCATGAGTTCTCATAATAGTATGGATATCTATATATCAGTGTGATAAAATGACTGTATTATTTAACTTGAAATATAATTATAGTAATAACAGGAAGTTCGCTAATCGATGTTGAAGGAAGTCTATAAATTTTATAAAAGCTATCACGGAAAATAAAGAAAGGCGGCGGCTTATGATCACAATTTATGATTGGTTTGGCTATGAATTGCCGATAAAGGAACGTTATCAATTAATAAAAAAGGTCGGTTTTGATGGCATTTTATTATGGTGGAGTGAGGGCTTTGGTCGGAACGATTACCGCAACGCTCCACAAATCGTTTGGGATGCAGGTCTTTTTATAGAAAATATCCACACGCCAGTCCATAATCAAAACGACCTCTGGCTTGATAATCTGGATGGGGAAGCCTTATCTGATTGCTATAACAATGTGTTGCAGATTGCAATGAGTTTGAGATACCGACTATGGTTGTGCACCTGCCCGGCGAAGATTATCCATATAACTCATTAGGGATGGACAGAATCAAGAGAATCGCTGAAAAGGCTGAACAGCTCGGCGTCAATGTTGCGTTAGAGAATTTACGGAACCTTCCCAATTTGGCGCACATGTTGGAGCAGGTGGATTCCTTGCGTGTTGGGTTCTGTTATGACTGCGGTCATCACTATCACTACTATCCGGACGATGATCTATTATCCATGTACGGATCCAGGCTTATGGCACTGCATTTGCATGATATTGGCGGAAGTTATGGACAACACCAGTTACCTTTTGACGGGCCAATTGATTGGTCTGCAGCCATGAAGAAAATCACTGAAAGTAATTATTCAGGTGCAACTGCAATAGAGGCCATGAATTGGGATTATAAGCATTTATCGGCAGAGGAATTCTTACAAGAAGCATTTGAACGGGCAAAAAGACTGGAAGCATTAAGACAGCGGAAGCCGATTTTTTAATAAGGCTTCCGCTATACCTTGGAGTTTGGTCAGTCTAACTGCGGCTTCCCTTCAATTTCAACAAGTATTAATGTAACATAATCGTCTCTGTTTATCGTCCCTATCTCAAATATCAGATATTCCTCATAAGCATGTTTCCCAAGCTTTATCTGATGCTCCATGGCATACTGTATAATATCTGTATACATTTCATCGATATTCTGATAACTTCCCTTATAATAAACCTGAAGATACCAGCCCTCTTTTCGCACCAGAGTGTTGTTCTTTTTATCGGTATTATTCGTTTTCGTATACAGAAAGGAAAAGCTGTTGAATCTTTTTTCGCGGATATTATCAATGGTAAGTGACGCTCCCAGAAAATCAATCATACTTGCATTGCTATTATTTCGGAAAGCAATCAGTTCTGTTAAAAAATCAGGGTAAGAATTATCATTGACATTATCCATGAAGGTACTGCATAGAGCCTTCATACTTTTATGATAAGCCGGTTCAATGATATTATATTTTACGGATAAAGCATTTAATGTTAAATCCTTAAGAGATTCTATTTCACGTTTTGTATTTTTTAATTTCTTTATCTCCTTATCCACTTCATTTGATTTTTCCTCCAGTAAATTCACCAATTTTTCCGGATCTCTTTCATCCATGTACTTTTTAATTTCTTTTAATGGCATTCCCAGCATTTTTAGTGCAGAGATAATAGAAAAGGTATCAAATTGCCGGAAGGAGTAATAGCGGTATCCATTCTCTTTCACGATCTCAGGTTGAAATAGCTTGATCTGATCGTAATGAAATAAAATATGTTTTGGAATTCCACAAAACTTTGCAAATTCTCCTGTTGTTAAGTATTCATTTTTATTTTTAGACATAAGATCACCTCGGTTCTATGCTGTTTTTTTCATATGCTATGTTTACATTCTAAGGAAATATCAAACAATAATAAAGGGTTAATTTCTTCTTGACTATGAGATAACCTTATAGTTTATAATAATCAAGCGGTCTTTTTCTGTCAAGGATTTAGGCTGAAATTATACATGTATTTGCTTAGTAAAGCGAAAGGAGTTATGTTATGAAATTAATGTTAAAATATCTAAAAAGATATCCGAAGCTAATTCTGTTAAACATCATAGGAATCTTTAGTTTCGTTGCAGTACAGCTGGGAATTCCCACGGTTATGGCGTGGATGATTGATAACGGAATAGGCAATGGTGATATAGCTTATATTAAGAAAATGGGAGGAATCATGCTGATTGTCTGCATTGTTGGAGGTGCAGGAACCATTTTATTAACCTTCGCTTCATCAAGAATTTCAACCTATATGATTCGGGATATCAGAAATGATGTTTTTGCACAATCGCAGAAATTTTCCCACACAGAATATAATAAATTTGGTGTGTCTTCCATGATTACACGAACAACGAATGATGCATTTCAGTTAATGCTGTTTTCCAATTTGTTGTTTCGAACAGCCCTTTTGGCTCCGGTCATGATTATTATCAGTGTTTTTATGACAATCAAGACCAGTATTAATCTCTCTATGGTTATCGGAGGAAGCTTTCCATTTATAGTAGCTGGTGTTATTATCATTGCCAAATTAACCAATCCCCTTTCCGAGAAGCAGCAAAGGGGTATGGATCGGCTGAATCGGATTTCAAGAGAAAACTTAACAGGGGTACGTGTAATCAGAGCCTTTCGAAAAAGTGAATATGAATCAGAACGTTTCGCAGAAACCAATGACGACTATGCCACTAATTCAAAGAAATTATTTAAAATCATGTCATTTACACAGCCGGCCTTTTTCTTCTTGCTGCACCTTGCAATGATGGCCGTGTTTTGGATATCTAGCGTAATGATTGATAAGGGAACTTTACAGGTTGGACAGTTAGTTGCTTTCTTAGAGTATCAGTTTCATGCAATGTTCTCTATCATGCTATTTTCCATGGTATTTGTAATGTATCCAAGGGCTCAGGTATCTGCAAACCGTATACAGGAACTATTAGATGAGGAGCCACTAGTAAATAATCCTTCTGAGGGCATTACAGCTGATAATAAAGGAGTTGTAGAATTTGACCATGTTACGTTCCAGTATCCGGATGGCGAGCTTCCGGTTATAAAGGATGTATCCTTTACAGCGAATAAAGGGGAGACCGTAGCATTTATCGGCAGTACGGGCAGCGGAAAGAGCACATTGATCAATTTAATTCCAAGATTTTATGATGTGACAAGCGGTTCTATTAAAATTGATGGTGTGGATACACGTGACTACGACTTAAAGGCGCTCCGTCAAAAGATTGGCTTTATCCCTCAAAAAGCTTTTTTATTTAAAGGAACCATAGAAGAAAATCTTAAGTTCGGTAAACCTGATGCAACTCCGGAAGAAATAGATCATGCAATCGAAGTTGCGCAGGCAAAAGAGTTTATTCAGAATAAGCCAAATAAATTGCAGGAATTTATAAGTGAAGGCGCAAAGAATGTATCAGGAGGCCAGAAACAGCGGATCTCGATTGCAAGAGCATTGGTTAGAAAACCGGAAGTCTATATTTTTGATGACAGTTTTTCTGCACTTGACTATAAAACAGATGCTACGTTGCGTGCTGCCCTTAAGGAAGAAACAAAAGAATCCATTGTATTCATTGTAGCGCAAAGAATTAGTACAATCATGAATTCGGACAAAATAATCGTTCTAAATGAGGGCGAAGTGGTTGGTATGGGAACCCATAAAGAATTACTAAGATCCTGCAATATATATTATGAAATTGCAGATTCACAATTAACAAAGGAGGAACTGGAGCGATGAGAAAATTATATCCATATATAAAACCATACTTGAAAATGTTTATCGTGGCAATTCTCCTTACGGTAGCATACTCCGGCTTCCTATCAGCGGCACCAATGGTGGAAGGTTTCATTACAACAAGACTAAAAGATGATGTTGTAGATATTGCGAACAAAGTTCCTGGGGCCGCTATCAGTTTTTCCTATATTATTAAAATCTTAAAACTGTTACTTGCTATTTATATCGGAAACGTACTTAGCAGCTTTGGTTCCCAGTATTTTTTAACAAATGGTATACAAAATACAATGCGAGATTTAAGAAATGATGTGCAAAGAAAGATTGCGAAGCTGCCAATCAGCTATTTTGATAAACGTTCCGTGGGAGACATTCTCAGTATCATCTCCAATGATATCGATACCATGTCAAATGCGCTGCAGCAGAGTTTATCAAGGATATTGAGTGCTTTCTTATCCATTATTTTAGCAATCGTACTCATGTTTTATATTAATCCGATTATGGGTGTTGTTGCCGTTTTACTGATACCGGGAAGTGCTCTGATTATGAAGTTTATCATGAAGCGTTCTTCCGTTATGTTTAGTAATCAGCAGGCGGCACTTGGTGACTTAAATGGTTACATTCAGGAAAGATACACCGGGCTAACCGAGATTAAACTATATGGAAAGCAGGAAGATTCCATCGAACAGTTTAAGGAGATTAACAACAATCTTTGTGAAAACGGATTTAAGGCACAATTTATATCCGGGTTGATGTCGCCGTTAATTTCGTTCATTACGTATCTTGCAATTGTAGCTGTCTGTATTTTAGGCGCGACATTTGCAATTACAGGTGCCATAACGGTTGGACAGCTTCAGGCATTTATCCGATATATGTGGCAGCTCAATGAGCCGCTGGAGCAGGTATCACAATTGTCTGCTTCCATTCAATCCGCGATTGCAGCATCAGGAAGAGTATTTGAGTTTCTTTCTGAAACAGAAGAGGTCCCGGAAGCTTCTGCTCCGGTAAGAATAGAGAACTTAAAGGGGAATGTTACCTTTGAAGATGTCTCTTTTGGATATAACGAAGATAATATGCTCATTGAGCATCTGAATATCAACGTGGAAAGTGGTCAAATGGTAGCAATTGTAGGGCCGACTGGCGCCGGAAAAACCACGCTTATCAACCTGTTAATGCGTTTTTATGATGTAAATAAAGGCGCCATTAAGGTAGATGGTGTGAAAATTAAGGATATGAAACGGGATGATCTTCGTTCTATCTTTGGTATGGTATTACAGGACACCTGGTTATTTAACGGAACGATTGCCGATAATATTAAATACGGGAAAGAGGATGCAACGCAGCAAGAGATTGAACATGCAGCAAGAACAGCAAATGTAAATCATTTTATCAAAACACAGCCGGATGGCTACCATATGATATTAAATGAAGAATCCTCCAACGTATCTGTCGGTGAAAAACAGCTTTTAACAATAGCCAGAGCATTTCTTGCAGACCCGGCTATTCTAATCCTTGATGAGGCGACAAGTTCTGTTGATACAAGACTTGAGTTAATGCTTCAGACCGCTATGAAAAATATCATGAAGGGCAGAACAAGCTTTGTTATTGCACACCGCCTTTCTACTATTAGAAATGCGGATCTAATCCTTGTGATGAATAATGGAACAATTATTGAACAGGGAACCCATGATGAATTAATAGCTAAGAAAGGATTTTATGAGAAACTGTATATGAGTCAGTTCCAAAATCAAGCTTAACAATATTTTATATTATTTAAAAGCAGGCTTCCGTTACCGAGAGCCTGCTTTTGTTTTATCGATCATTCAACTCTTCCAAAACGTCTAATATCTCCCAAAGCCCGTTTATGGAATAATCCGCAAGGCTGCGGTCAAAAGAAAACCTGTCATCAATGACAGCGGCGACGGTCATTCCAGCTCCATGCCCTGCCATGATCCCATAGGTGGAATCTTCCACCACCAGGCATTCCTTTGGCTTTCGCTTTAAGGTGTCAGCGGTATGGAGATAAATTTCCGGATTAGGTTTGCTTTCCTTAAATTCTTCGCCGCTTACAATGTAATCAAAGTCACCTTTCAGTCCACAGCTGGTGAGTACATCGTCAATTCCTGCTCTGCTGGTAGAAGATGCAAGTGCCACCTGATAGCCTCTGCGGTGAAGCTCCTTTAAAATATCCGGGACTTCTTTTCTTAAGATGGAGGGGTAATCCGGACGGCAATCGACCCAGAGCCCTGCATATAGCTCCTGGAACATGCGTGAATTTACATCCTCTCCAATCACATCGCTTATAATCTCCATCGTTCTTTTTGTGGTAGACCCTACCACGGCAAACAGCGCCTCTCTGTTAATCTGGGGGTACTTAATCTTCAGCTGCTCATACATATGGTCCAAATATATGATTTCGCTGTCGATCAGGACTCCATCCATGTCAAATATAACTGCTTTTATCATTGGTTAAATTCCTTCCTCAAAGTCCTCAGATATTTCTACCGGTTCATATTTGTATTTTCCGATCTGAGTTTTTCCTATTTCAATGATTTCATTTACCAGTGTGTCTGCCTCTGGTACCTGTCCCATCATACCGCGCATTGCCAGCTCTACGGTCATGCCTAAGTTTGTTCCGTAAAGGACCTTTATCCGTTCATCTCCAATGCTTAACATCACAGCATTTTTAAAAGGAGAGCCCCCCAGAATATCGCATAGAACAAAGATTTGTTCGCAATCCAGTAAGCGGTCAAAGGCGGCCTTTAAATGCTCCTTAAGCTGTTCCTCGCTATGTTCCCCCCTAAAATCCACCGGTACTATAAAATCCTGGTGGCCTGTGAGAAGCTCCACTGCACTTGAAATGCCGGTTGCAAATGTTCCATGGCCTGTAATAATGATTCCAATCATAGTATCCTCTTTTCTGCCCATGTTGTTTGGCATATTGGTATGCTTTTCGGGCGTTTCACGATCTATTTCTAATCTCTGTAAACGACAAAATCAAATCGGTGTGTATTGCCGGGATAGGTTTCAATGCTGTAGTCTATGGGACGTTCATATTGGTCATAGGCGATGCTTTCCAGCATGTGCACCGGAGAGTCTTTCTCTATGTGAAACAGGCGAGCCTGTGTCGGATCAATGATTTCGGCCCGTATGGACCGGACTGCCTTAGCCGGATAGATGCCATACACATCTCTCATGATGCGGTAAAGAGAGTCTGTTCCGTAATCATAGGCTTCGATTCCCGGAAAAAGATCCATGGGAACAAAGTTCTCAATGAAAGTAAAAGGACGTTTGTCCGCATATCGCATGCGTTCCAGATGAAGACAGTGCTGTTTGGGATCCAAACGCAGTTTTTCGTAAACCGGGGCATGGTAAGAGATGATTTCGTTCTTTTTTAAATCGGTTCCAGGCTTCATGCCGATCATGGCCAGTTCTTCACGATAACTGACAAGCTGCATCAGATAGATTCCCCGGTCTGTAATAGATCTTACAAAGCTACCGGAGCCACGCTTCCTCACCAGCATACCCAGCTTGTTTAAATCTCCGTAGGCCTGCCGGACGACAGGACGGGATATGCCGAATTTGCGGCATAGTTCATCCTCAGTAGGCAGCTTTTGTCCCGGAATCAGGGTTCCGCTTCGGATTGCATTAATCAGGCAGCCCTTTAACTGCTCATACAATGGAACCGGACTATATTTATCAATTTGTATAAATTCAAACTTCATGTATACACCTCCATGGTGGGGAAATCCCATTTGTACAGTATATCATTGGGGAATTTTACCTGCAACGTTATTTTACCGCCTTATTGATCGTTGCAGGCCTCCCTTTAAAATGGAGCAGGGGCCATACAGGAGATGGTGAATTTTTCCATCTGTTTCTGTACGGCCCCCGGCAGAATTCTATTTGATTCCTTCCGTGAGTTACATGATTCTAAAGAAAGACAATACGATTGATACAAGGATGATAAGAATAATCAGCATCAGCGTATTAACATGTTTTTTCTTAAACAGCCAATAAAGGGTGAATACAAACCCGAGAGGCAGTATGTTCGGCATAATGGAATCGAAGATCGCCTGTATGGATACACCGCCGGGAGCTACCAGCGTTTCTGCAAAATGAAGGGATACGTAGCTTGGGATCAGCCCGCCTACTACCATCATGCCCAGGATGCCTGCCGCCTTTGTAATGGCACTGGCATTGGAACTGATTAAATCAACGGCTCCCACACCCATGTTATACCCCATTCGGCCAAACCACAGTCTTGATATGGCGCCTAAAAACCATATCGCGATATAAAGGATGGGACCCAGCACAGAGCCGCCGCTTGCAAGGGAACAGCAGATGGCTGCTGATATTGGAAGCAGGGTAAACCAAAAAATTGCGTCTCCCAGTCCGGCCAGAGGACCGAACAGACCAGTTTTAATGCTCTTGATTAAAGCCCTGTCCTGTCCGTTTTCTTCCAGGGAAAGGATAAGACCCTGTAGAAAGGTTGCCATGTGGGGTTCGGTATTGATAAAGTCCATGTTGTTTTTCATGGCATCAGAGATTTCTTCCTTCTGATCTCCGTAAATCTTTTTTAATCCGGGAAGCAATCCGAGACAGAATCCGGGAGCCTGCATACGCTCAAAGCTGAAGCAGGACTGTTCCAATATGGAAAGCATGCTCATCTTATTGATATCTTTTTTGTCCAATTTATTTCTAGATACCGTCATCGTCAGCACCTCCTCCTACCGTTACGGCATTCTTTTTGATCGTTTCATCATTGAGATAACCGATGAAAGCAACGGCGATTCCTGCGATAGCTACCGGAAGGATATTGCCCAGCTTTAAGAATGTCATGAGTAAGAAGCCAATAAAAAGATATGCCACGTTCTGCTTCTTAAGCATAACAACCAGGAGCAGGGTAAGACCGACTGCAGGAAGCAGGCCGCCGGATATTTCGAATCCGTGGATCAGCCATTCCGGGAACATGTTTACAAATCCTGCGATCTGGTTCTGTAATGCAAAGGCTGACAGGAATGTGATCAGAGCGTAGATTCCCGCTTTAATTACTAGTCCAAGTAGAACGATCTGTGTAAATTTCTTTGTGTCTGCGTTCTCGCATGCGTGATCCAGGGGACGTAAGAAACCTGCAAAAGTAGTATTGCAGACAATTCCGACCCACTGTGCCAGCAAAGCGAAGGGCAATGAGAGTCCCAGAGCCGTTTCAGCACTCTGTCCAGTGGTGAAAGCGATGACGGTTGTCATCATGCCTGCCATCAGAGGATCAGGCGGAACGGTGCCCCCTACGGTCAGCAGTCCCAGATAAGAAAGCTCTGCAACGGCGCCCGCAGCCAGTCCTACCTGAACATCACCCAGGATTATTCCGGCGAAGAAGGCGACAACGATGGGGCGGAACCAGAAAAAGGCTTCCCAGCAGGCGTCACAGGCACAGATAAAGGCCAGTAAAGCCAGCAAAATCCCCTGGATTAAAGTAATTTGCATAAAAAACCCTCCTTTTATTGAACCGCAGGTTTCTTCCTGCGGTTTTTATCATGATTGCTTATGCCATTTTGGGCATAAAAGTATGCCCGTAGGGTATTTCATCTCATTCTTCCTAAACCTGACAAATGTTTTTACTTCACCTCAAAGTCATGCTTTTTATCTCCTGGGGCGATTTGGATATACACATCGATGCCTTTTCCCCGAATCATTCTTAAGTCCTCAAGATCCTGTTCATCCAGATATACATGAGGCTCATTGGATACTTTTTTCCCCGGAGCTACATGCATGTTGCCGATGCAGAGCTTATCGATGGGAACCCCTCCCTCAACAATGGCTCTTGCAGACTGTGGATTTCTCACTACTATAAATATTTTCTGGCTTGGCGCTGCCTTATGGATGACTTCAATTGTTTTTTGAATCGTGAAGAACCGAATCCCTACTCCGGTAGAGTCTGCGGTCATCTTCATCAGAGATTGCTGGACCGGATCATTTGCAGCTTCGTCGTCTGCGACTACGATCAGATTACATCCGATGGCTCCCACCCAGGAGCATCCCACCTGACCATGCACCAGCCGGTTGTCAATCCTTGTTAATAGAATGTTGGGCATATTTTGTCACTCCTTTTTAAATTTTGTATCCCTCTGATATTTTGTACACTTTTTCATATTTTCACTCTCTTTTATAAAAAAAGTATAAATAATGTATAAACAAATCATAGTCTCATGAAGAAAGTTTGTCAATATGTAATTACAAATATTTGTATGTTTTCAATACATTATTGACTATGCTTAGGGATATGATATAATTATTGCACAAAATACCTTCTGACTCATTTTTACCAAAACAAAAAAGGAGCGGTAACAAAATGAAAGAGAAAATAAAAGAAACAATGATGACGTATGTAGAAGAGTCTCCTGAGGTAATGCTTAATAATATTAAAAACCGGAAGGAGCTGACAGCTCCGCTGATCGCAGAATATGAAAAGGGAGATTACAAAACGATCTGGATCGTAGCATCCGGCTCCTCCTATAATGGTTCATACTGCGCACGACAGTTTATGAGGAAATATTTGAAGTCTGAAGTGAAGATCGTATCTCCATTCACCTTTCTCAGCAGTGAACATGACTTCACGGACAGGGATTTTGTTTTTGTTGTTTCCCAGAGCGGATACAGCACAAATTCCATTGATGCGCTGAAGATGATCCGCCAGCAGGGGCGCACCTCAATCGGAATTACAGGAAGTATTTCCAGCGACATGAAAGATTATGCGGATGTGCTGATTGATTATGGGGTTGGAGTGGAAACCGTAGGTTATGTGACAAAGGGCGTGACTTCGTTTGCCTTATTTCTGATGCTGTTTACCCTTGAAGCAGCCGTAAGAAAAGGTCTGATGAGAGAGGAAGAGGCAGAATTGGTATGCCGGGATATGGAAAAGGCAGCCCGGATCCATGAGACGGTACAAAAGGAAACTATGAAATTCTATGAGGCTCATTATAAAGAATTCACCTCAATGGTAAATGCTTATGTGTGTGCGTGCGGTGCTAATTACGGCACGGCACTGGAAGGGGCATTAAAGTTAGGTGAAACGGTAAAGATCCCTTCCGTAGCTTATGAATCTGAGGAATTCCTTCATGGGCCTAACCTTCAGATGACTCCTGGGTATACAGTATTTCTCATTGATGGAGGAAACAGCAGCAGCCGGATCCAGACCATTTTTAAAGCCTGCAGAGAGGTAACTGACAGGGCGTTTTTAATTACCAATCAGCCTGGATACACTGGGGAAGGAATTTTAAACCTTCCGGTGGAGCTACCGGAGCTTTTAACCCCCTTATGCTTCCTGCCATTTTTTCAGATCCTTGCATATCAGGCTACGACAGCGCTAAACCGCTGGAAACAGCATCCTCTGTTAAAGAAGATGAAAGATACTGCCGCATGCAAGACGGAAAATTATGAGAATCAGGATGATGATGAATGATTCTTAAAGGAGACTAATCATGGGGAATATTCAGATCAACCAGCAGGAACTGGCTGCTTATTTTGACCACACGCAGTTAAGAGCCTGGGCTTCCCATCAGGATTTTGTAAAGCTTTGTAAGGAAAGCATGAAATATGGCTTTAAGATGGTAGCCATCAACCCGGTTCAGGTGGTACGCTGCCGGAAACTCCTGGAAGGCAGTCCCGTTCATGTGGGGGCTGCAATAGGATTTCCGCTGGGGCAGACAACCATAGAAGATAAGCTGAATGAAACAAAGACCGCCATTTCAAACGGCTCTGATGAGATCGATTACGTGATCAACATTACTGAGTTAAAAGAGAAAAATTACAGCTATATAGAAAAAGAGATGGCAGAGATTATAGAAGTCTGCAGAAAAAGCAAAGTGATATCAAAGGTAATTTTTGAAAACTGCTATCTCACAGACCAGGAGAAAGAGGAATTATGCAGGATCGCTTTAAACGTGCATCCGGATTATATTAAGACATCCACAGGATTTGGAACTGGCGGGGCGACCTTTGAAGATGTGGCGCTGATGAAGCGCATGGTAGGAGATGAAATTAAGATCAAGGCGGCAGGAGGTGTGAGGACCCTGGAAACTGCTCTTCAGATGATAGAACTTGGAGTCAGCAGAATCGGTTCTACGGCAAGCGTATTAATCGTGGAAGAGCTTAAAAAACGTATTTAGGCTGAGATGCCCCTTGAGAAGTATTTTTATTCCCTGAAATGGAAAACTGTTAAATGACCGATTGTATTCCGCTCAATGGGTTATTTAGCAGTTTTTTTTAACACCTTTTCATAAGATAATGGGAAACAGGCATTGCATTTGTTTCGGGAAAATATTATAATACGGAAATGCAAAATTTCATAGCTGGAATACCAAGGAGGCACACATGGTACATGTTAAAAACATATTTAAGATTTTTACCGGTGATATAAAGCGCATTGCGTTTAACCCGGTAGCCGTTATTATCGCGCTGGGACTTACATTAATACCAGCTTTATACGCCTGGTTCAACATCGCTGCAAGCTGGGACCCTTATGCCAATACAAAAGGACTTAAGGTTGCGGTTGTCAACCTGGATAAGGGGGCATCTATTGATGATATTTTTGACACGGATATTGATGATTCTTCTATTAATATTGGTGAAATGATTCTGGATGAACTTAGAAAGAATGAACAGATAGGCTGGCAGTTCGTCAATAAGGAAGTAGCGATTGATGGAGTGGAATCCGGGAAATATTATGCGGCGGTTATCGTTCCCGAGGATTTCAGCCAAAAAATATCAAGTGTCCTTACCTCTAGCATTGAGCGCCCGGTACTTGAGTATTATGTAAACGAGAAGAAAAATGCCATTGCCACAAAGATTACAGGCAAAGGGGTAGAGAGCGTACAGCAGCAAATTAATGAAACCTTTATTAATTCCACCTCAAAGGTGGCCGGGAAGGCCTTAAATAAATATTCAGACAACTGGAGTACTGACAAGGAAACGGACAGAGACGATGCCGTCAGCACTCTTACGGAAGTAAAAACAGATTTGAATCAGCTGGTGGATACCATTACCATGCTTCAGTCCACTCTCCGCACCGTCAACAGCCTAAATGGTGGAATGAAGGGAACGCTTCCGGATGTAAATAAGATGATTGAATCAGGCGGACAGACAGCTGAAAGCGCGAAAACCCTGATCGACTCCTCCAGAGGATTCTCTGATACAATGACCGGTGGCATTAAAGATACCCTGGATCATATCAATCAAGTAGAGGAGTCGGTGTATGAGTCCTTTCAGGTAATCGGAAAGCTGACGGACACCTCCGCTGACGGAGCATTGGATGCATTAAAAGCCACAGAAAATCTGGTTACAGGCAGCATCAACCAGTGCAATAGCGTAAATAAGGTTTTAGGGGCAATCAACCAGAAGCTGCCCATTCCGTTAAAAGATATAACAACTCTTCAGCAAAAGCTTTCCGATACCGTTAAGCAGCAGCAGGATCTGGTCAGGAAACTTCAGTCTGCACAGCAGACTGTAAAACAGACAAAAAGGCTGCCGGATACTATGGAGAAGGATATTGGAGACACTCTTGACGGGGTTACTAACTCCATATCTGACGTTCTTAATTTTTATACCGGTAAAGTGGAGCTTCCCTTAAAGGACAGCCTGGATAAAACCTATGATGCCCTGGGTACTACCGCGGGCGCCTTAGACAGCATTGGAAGCATGGTAGGGCAGATCGATACCACCCTTGACAGCGTAACAGCCTCATCCCAGAGCCTGATCGAAGCGTTAGACAGCGCCGTCAGCCTGATGAACAGGAGTCAGGAGCGGGTGGATGATATGATCGATAATGTAAACAAGCTGGCTGATAATAAAAAGCTGAATAAGATCATGGACATCATGAAGAATGACCCGGATCAGCTCAGTGATTTTATGAAGATGCCTACGGACATGGTAACCAACAAAGTCTATCCGGTAGATAATTATGGTTCTGCCATGGCTCCGTTCTATACCATTCTGGCCATCTGGGTGGGAGGACTCATTTTGGTGGCTTTGGTAAAAACTAAGGTGGAAGCCAACAGGTCTGAAGGGCTTAAGCTGTATGAAACCTATTTTGGAAGGTATCTTACCTTCATGATGTTTGGAATCGCTCAGGCGCTGGTGGTGTCGCTGGGAGATTTGTATATGTTGAAGATTCAATGTCTTTATCCGGGAAAATTTGTGCTGGCAGCTGTGGCAGCCAGTATCATATTCACCAATATCATCTATTCCATGACGGTTTCCTTTGGGGACGTGGGTAAAGCAATTGTAGTAGTCTTCATGGTCATTCAGGTGGCAGGCTCCGGCGGCACGTTTCCGATACAGGTAACTCCCCGGTTTTTCCAGATGGTAAACCCCTTGCTTCCTTTTACCCATCTCATCAATGCAATGCGAGAGTGTGTGGGTGGTATTTACGGGAATGATTATTGGAAAGATATACGAAATGTGATGGTCTATATTCCTATATCACTGTTGGTTGGAATCGTTTTGCGGAAGAAGGTGTTAAAACTGAATGAATTTTTTGAAGAAAAACTCAGCCAAACAGGAATCATGTAAGATGAAAAAGGAAAAAAAGCCGCCGGGAATTAAGCGGCGGCTGGCCAGGACCGGCGGAGGGATATTGCTTTTAGTGATTCTTGGTGTTTGGGCATATCACGATCTTCCTATCCATTATGCGAGATTTTACCTAACCCGTTCGGCGCTGCAAACCAGGGGGCGGTTAGTGAATTTATGGGGCAAAGACAAGGAAGGAGAAGGGGCGGAGGAAGATTCCCTGAAGCTGATTGCAGATGAAGTGGAATGGAATGGTCATTCTGTGCTGATACTTCCGGGAGGATTCGGCATAAACTGGAAGGAGCAAAGGGATGATAAACATACCTTTACCCAGGGAAGCCTTGACGTATATTTCCTTGGAGCCATACGGGATGGGTTCCATTATTGGGCTGACAGCGAGAATGCCGTGATTTCCGTACCTGGGATTAAAGGAACGACCATAAAAACCAGTCAGGATACATTGAAGAAGGTTATAGGCTTTTCCATTGTCCCGGGGGGGAGAGAACATTTAAGGGATCGGCTTACAACCTTAAAAAAGGACACCATCCACATGATGAACCAGAGCCATATGGAATTTGCGGGAAGAGATAAGAATGGCGTAACCATTAAGGTATCAGTCCCTTCCGCTCTCTTTGACACCTATCTAAATGAGATAGGAGAGCTGCTTAACGAAGGGCCTGGAAAGGATATGAAAGAATGGGGACAGATGTTAGAAGAACGGAAGACCCCGGGTGAGACTCAGGAAATACTATTTACCATTGACAAAAAGTTGAATATCACGGAGATCAATGTGGAGGGCCTGACTGATATGAGCCTTTTACTGGAATCTAATGGAGGGCTGTCAGCGGCGGGGAGTGTAATGCTTCGCGAACGGAAGTTTGATATGAGCGCAAAAGTCTATTTTGGCAATGGGCAGGAAGGGAAAAGAACATTCCAAATCCCTGAGCTGACTGTTACATATCATAATGAAAGATTTGAGCTTGGACTGGAGTTAAGCGGAGGATATGAAGGCGGTAAGATCTCTTCTGATGCTCTGGAATACGGGAAACTGTCTGATACAGGGGGAGACTACTCCAGTGACGGATTACAAAAGGTCAAGGATGAGTTTCTAAAAAGAGCCGGGGAATTAAGCCTTGACTTTTATAAGTAAATTAAAAAATCTATTGACAAAAACAACTGTAACTTTTATAATAACAGTAAAGATACTGAAACCCGTAAAGTTACAGTTATCCCAAGCAATAATCCAAAAAGCGGGGATATTTAAGTCAATTATGATAAAACTATAAAAAAGAGTACCATCGGCTGGAAGACAATGCAGAGGATGTACTGTTCATCATATATACGGCGCATTCCCGGACTCGGAGTAATGTAGAGAATTATGAATAGAAGGCGTAAGTAAAGAAGGAGGAACATATTATGGCAGTTTTAACATTAACACAGGAAAATTTTCAGACGGAAGTAGCAAATAGCAGCGACATCGTGCTGGTGGATTTTTGGGCGACCTGGTGCGGACCTTGTAAGATGTTTGCACCGGTGATAGATGAAATTGCAGAAGGAAATCTTCCAGGCGTTAAGGTAGGCAAGGTGGATGTAGACCAGCAGCCAGACCTGGCAGGACAGTTTAGGGTTATGAGCATTCCTACCCTTGTACTCTTTAAAGATGGAAAAGCGGCAGTCACTTCCGTAGGAGTGAAATCCAAGAAAGAAGTTCTGGAAATGATTGAAAAATTAAGATAAATATAGCAGAGACCACGGGTCTTCCGGCTAGCCGGAATGACCCGTGGTCTTTTTTACAGTTTTTTACTGCTTCCGAATGGCATCTTTTTCGTATAAAATAGATAACATAACTAGATATTGACATTCCCCTATACAGGAAGGATTATACTAAGATAATCAGTACAAATAAACTCGTAATTGAAGAGGGAAACTATTAATGGACACATAGACAAGGCTTATGCTTATGGGGGTTTCAATGAAAGAAAAAAAATTGTACTCAATTGGGGAAGTGAGTAAGATCTGCAACATATCTACAAAAGCTTTAAGGTTTTATGATAAGATCGGGATCATATCTCCGGATATGATCTGCAAGGAAAACAGCTACCGGTATTATAACAAAGAGTCCCTTCTGACTGTTCCGGTGGTGAAATACTACAAGCAAATGGGATTTAAACTGGAAGAGATGCAGGGGTTGGTCGAAGGAAATACTTATTATTACCTGGAACAGAATTTCCGGAACAAGATTGACCAGTTATGCCTTCAGGAGCAGCAGATCCATAACAGCTATATTGCGGTTAAGGACTGGTATGAGCTGATACAGGAAGCCAAACTGGTGCTCCAGAATGATGTTCATGATGTTGCCGTAAAATATATACAGCCGGCGACCTATTGCGGCATGGAGCAGGACTTTGACTACAATTACATGGAATCTATTATAAATATAGAATGGACCAATCATCTGGAGCAAGCTGAGAATGAGATCACAGGACCGGTAATTTTAAAATTTGATTCATTTGAGGAAAAGATGGCAGGCAAATGCAGCCGCACCAGAATCATGCAGCAGGCCATTCATCCATGCAGGAACTGTTTGAACCGGCAGGTCTTTGGAGGATTTATGGCTGCGTCGGTTTATCATATCGGAAAGCATGAAACGATTGATGAAGAATATGAGAAAATACTTAAATGGGCGGCTAAAAGGGGCTATAAGTGCGGAAAAGAAAGCTTCGAACGGTATGTGGTGGATTACTGGACCACCAGAAGCCGGGAGGAGTTTGTTTCAGAGATCATTGTTCCGATATACAGAGAATAAGGGAGCATGTATGAACCGTTGGCTTCCCTGGATACAGTATTCAGAAAGATGCTGTACCAGGGGGGCCCTTTTTTGTTTTCTGGGCAGGTACTGTTTCTCCCAATATTTGGAGCATAAAAAAGTTTAAAAACCTGTTGACATTTACCCTAGGGGGAACATTTATACTAAATGCATAGAAAAACACAAAGCGACTACGTAAAATTAGTAACATTAACTGGCGTGATGTGTTTTCTAAACGTTTTCAGCTGAACGTGAAGAAAAAAGCAGAGAAACATGCTAACTTGAATTTTGTGCAGCACCAATTGGGGAAGGAAAACTTAAATGACGGAAGCACGAAAA
>NZ_JPME01000012.1 GCF_000732605.1 Lacrimispora celerecrescens
CGACGTGGGCCCTGCCAAGCCAATAGGCCCAGTAGGTCCGGTAGGCCCTGCTACGCCAATAGGTCCAGTAGGCCCAGTAGCGCCTGTAGTTCCAGTAGGTCCGATCGGCCCAGTAGTGCCAGTAGGTCCAGTAGGTCCAGTGGGCCCTGCTACGCCAATAGGTCCAGTAGGTCCAGTAGGTCCAGTGGGCCCTGCTAAGCCAATAGGTCCTGTAGGGCCGGTAGGTCCTGCTACGCCAATAGGTCCGGTAGGCCCAGTAGCGCCTGTGGGTCCCGTGGGCCCTGTTAAGCCAATAGGCCCGGTAGGACCAGTAGGCCCTGTAGCACCAATAGGCCCGGTAGGCCCAGTAGCGCCGGTAAGTCCCGTGGGCCCAGTAGCGCCTGTGGGTCCAGTAGGCCCAGTAGGTCCGGTTGCGCCCCTAGGTCCCGTAGGCCCAGTAGGCCCGGTTGCACCCCTAGGTCCCGTAGGCCCTGTAGGTCCGGTTGCGCCTCTAGGTCCCGTGGGCCCTGTAGGACCTGGGCAACCCCTAGGTCCCGTAGGCCCAGTAGCTCCTGGGCAGCCTCTAAATCCTTGACATCCCCTAGGTCCCGTAGGCCCAGTGGGCCCTATTAAGCGACAACAACGACGACAAATAGAACAATGATCATCATTAGACTCTATATATTTATTCATATGGAATTTCCCCTCTATAATTATTTGCTTATATATGGAAACAGTATAAAGAAATTTAATTCTTTATACCCATAGAATATGTCCGATTGTACAGGTCTGTTAATTTATACCGGCTAGTACATCGTACAAGATTAGCTAATAAAAAATCGAAGAAGATCAAATTCCAAGTCGGTATTATGGAACAGTACATTATTACAAAGAATGATACGAAAATAAGTAAAAATAAAATAATATCAAAGTTTTGCTAAAAGGGAGAGTGTAAGTTGAATACTGGTAAAGTTATGAAAAAACGGATAATACATCTCGTTAGTTTCAGCATGATGATAGGTTTAACAGGCTGTACTACAGCTGAGGTTAGAGAGACTATAACATTTGAAACAGTGCATGTAGAGAGGGACAATAAAAATAGCTTAAAGTTATTTTAGAAAAAGATGACAGAATGACAAAGCTAATTTCTAAGTCATGGAAAGTAGAGGGAGCGGATGAGGAATATATTTTTTTGCCATCTGAAGGAGTAGGAGAATGGAACCTGGAAGGGGAAACGAGGAACGTTCATTTTATCTGTGGTTTTGATGAGCATTAATCTTCTTTATATTTCCGAGGATGAAAGTGGAGAGGAAGAGATTTATCAAATTTCTTTTGAGGAGACATCATATCGCTTGAATTTGGAGCCATTAGGCAATGGGGAAAGGAAGCTGCTGACACCACCCGGTTTGAGATTTTTAGATACGGATACCACTGGAAAAGTGATGCAAAGAATACAAGGGAGATTTAAACCTCCCTTGCGTCACCGGATAATGACTAATTGGATGTAATTCTAGGTTTAGGGCCTTCACCCGGAGGAGTATAAAATGGATCAATATAATCGCTATTTGATGCTGTTTTCGAACGATGATCTGTATGGGTAACATTTTTATTACTGGCATTATTGTCTGTAACACTGCCCTGTTTGTTGGAAGATATATCTTTACTATTCAAAATTGATTCTCCTTTCGCTTTTTAGTAGTGTCTGCAGAACAAAAAATAATATACAAAAGGTTAAGGATTTAGCTCAATGGAGCAGGAAGGAACATATTATGAAATGTTTATATTTACAGAATTAATGTACATTAAAAACTTAATATTGATAGTTAGTAAGTGGGGGAGTATACTGTTCGTGAAAATGATTTATATATGAGGTGACAAACTATAAACAGTCAAGTGATTTTTGAAATATTTTTGATTTTATAAAAAAGGGTTACTTTAATAAGACATCTGAATACACCGTATTTCAGATGCAACAAAACTTTCAAAGCTTGGATATTAACGAAGCTTCTGGATATTAAAGTCCATATCTTGTCTCTCCAATGCATAGATGACTCTAATAAGCTTCTTTGCTGTATGAGTAATAGCTGTATTCCTTGATGAGAAGTGGATTAATTTCCATGAAGCTGTGGTTGGCGTTTTCAAGGAAGAGTTCAAGATTGAGGGCATAGTGGGCAGTTGATTCAAACCCTATTCTTATGTCCTGTGGATTGGAGAGAGAATTAAAAATAGTGAGCAGCTGTACAAAGCTTGCCTTATCATTTTTAACAGTAAACTTTGAAACAACCTTTTGATCAGCTGCTGATATAATGCAGCAGTCATGTTTGTACTTGGAAATATCAATTCCAACAAAGTACATGGACATAGAGTAATACCTCCTGATATGTATTTTGGCACTGTTGTCTTCCACAGAGAATCCGCTGTGTAATCACGTAAATAGAAACGTCAGGCGTTAACAAACTGATTAACAGTAATAGACGAAAAGCTGTGGTCTGAGTCACCTCAAAACAGTCAAAGCCGTAATTATATAGGTACAGATCCACAGTGCCTTTTCAAAATATATCAGAGATGGATTAAAATGCCCAGAGGATCTGGGAGAAAGGAAAAATCCAATTACCATCTGAGATAATTGGATTATACGTGAAATATGTTTTTTGAGTTTGGACAGTATCAAGTAGATATTGATGTAGATAAAACGAGATTGTTCTATGAAAATGCTCCTCTTGTAAGCGAGAGTTGTTCTTGTAGTGGTTGCCGTAACTTTGAAAACGCTATTATGGCGATTCCATCAGAGATAATAGGATTATTTTCTAACTTGGGAGTAGATATGAGAAAAGTAAGCGAAGTCTATGTGAACTGCAGCAATTCTGATGGAACCTTGTTTTATGGGGGTTTTTATCATCTTTGCGGAACCTTGTTAGCTGGCAAAAGTGCATGGGTACCTAATAGTCCTTTAACTTCTCATTGGGAAGAAGAGCAAGCGTTTCGAGTAGCAGATAATTAACAATCAGTATTGAAGTTAATAGTTTTTTGTTGCCAGAAAATAGTCAGTAAAATTAATATTGCTGAATAGCAGAAAGGGTCAATATGATTGGTAAATACAGAGTAGTTACTTTATGTGGAAGCACAAGATTTAAAGATTATTTTATGAATGTACAAAAAACATTAACCTTAGATGGATATATCGTGATTTCAGTTGGGCTATTTGGAGATTCCGAAGACGATGAATGGACGGAAGGAACCAAGAAAATGCTTGATGATATGCATAAGCGTAAAATCGACATGGCGGATGAAATTTTTGTCATCAATGTAGATGGTTATATTGGCGATAGTACAAGATCAGAAATTGAATACGCTATAAAAACAGGCAAGGGAGTGACGTATTTACATCCTATAGATTAATTTAAATTAATATTTAATGGAGCAACGTACATTGAAAAGAGATTACTATTGTCAGGGGGTGATATTTACGGAATATGTAAAGATTGATACGCAAAACAGAGCACGAATTAATTGCTTTATCGTTAAGCATTGGTTTTCAACTGAAATGATAATTCGTGGCACCATAATTGATATGACAAAAGTGGATGGTATAGTTGTATTGGAAAATGATAATATTGTTGGTCTTCTTACCTATGCCATTCGCGATAAGGTCTGTGAGATAATATCCTTAGATAGCCTTATCGAAGGAAAAGGCATAGGAACTACTTTGATAAATAAGGTGATTTTTATAGCTAAGGAAGCAGATTGTAAAAAAGTAATTGTAGTCACTACGAACGACAACGTAAAAGCAATTGGCTTTTATCAAAAACGCGGATTCGATATGGCTCACTTATATCGTAATGCCATGGATATTTCAAGAAAAATAAAACCTTCAATTCCCTTGATTGGTGATGGTGGAATTCCATTAAAACATGAGATAGAATTCGAAATGAGTATTACCTAGTGAACGTAATACAAATCCAATAAATTGAATATGTAAAGGGAACTACTAACTTTCAGTATTAAGCCGGTAGTTTTTATTGTAGTAAATCCACAAAACTGAGATTGCTCTTTCTATTATATTAAATTCAGGGGCTTAAAGAATAGAAAATGAAAAGGTCATAATCAAACGATGCACTTTTCCTGTTTTTAATATGAATTGCAGAAAAGTCTTTAAGGAAAAATAAAAGATCATTATTTGACTCAGGTAAAAGGATTTCTGATTGGTTGTTTGGTTCTTGGTAAAGGTGAAATTCAAGTGTGATCTTCATGGAAATGTCCCTGCACCCCGCATTTTTGTGAGTATATGTAAACATGCGATATTTTCCCCGTCTTGTTTTTCTCTTTAGAAATACTTAGAAGAAAGCAATTATGGAAAGAGAGGGGGTATTCATGAAGATCATTAAAGGTTGTATAAGGAGGGCCTACTGGCAAGATTTGGGGAAGCCTGCCAGTAGTATAAGGTTGTAACTGAAAAAAAAGCACATGAATATAAATATATACCTACTTTCTCTTCAAGTTTATTTTATCTATTAATTACATATAAGTATGGTTATTGTTACGAATTGCCCTTTTCATGTTATTAAAATTACTTTAGTTGGTCAGGAAGACAGAAAAATTGTATCCATAAAAAGGCTAATTAGTATCCCCCAAGTAAAGGGAGAAATGATTGTTGGAGTGAGATTAATAATATTATAATAGACACTCAAAAGATCTTTACGGAGAGGATAAGGTGAAAAAAGTAAAAATAGGTGTTATGCGAAAAGAGTTTTATCCGGATTTTGCGGACTAATTCTTACTTGAAGGAAAAGAAGTTGGGCCTTGTCTTCTTATGGAATTTGGTGATGAATTCCTCTAGGAAGGTGAGGGTGAAATGCCAAAAGGTCTGTGCCCATGGGCTTGGATTGATACTCTATCGAAAATTGCATGAAGCGGTGTATTCGTGTGATGGAAAAGAAGAAAGACAAAAACAATTCCTGATAAAGGGCCCAGATGAATACTTACTTAATTTAACCAAAAGTGTAACCTTTTTTATTTATATTCCAACTGTGGACACCAAGGTCAGTGTTAAGCTCATACTTATCGCAACACTCGTTACAATAAATATTAACAACATGTTCTTCGAAACCTGGAATGTTATCGTGCTCTTCTAAGATTTTACCTTTCCCGCATGGGCACTCATATTCAAGGCGCTCAATAATGCCAGGACCTGCACCGTAACCTACATGTCCCTTAGCTATTGAATTAGTTAATTTAGTTTTCATTTGTAACCTCCAATATTATAAGTATAATAGCAAAGCAATATAAAATGGTGGTAATAAAAGTATTAAAATTTAAAAAAGTAAATCTGAAATTTTAAAGGCAATTAGCACGATTATTTATATGCAGATATTAAAAGTACAATATTGATAAAATTATTGTGGGTATTCATTCGCTAAAACATACAAGACCACTAACTTTGTTAATTAGTTAGTGGTCTTGCTTTTCTTTAAACAATAAACTTAAATTGATCGCACTTCTGGTTTTGGCCGGTAACTAGTATTTAATGATAAAATATACATAGATCGTATCTATCAGCAATCAAAAATAGTCTTGGCTGCAAGGTATTTACCGAAATCATCCTTCCATTTTTTGTGAAGCTCTGATGAATCCCATACATTCAGAATCTCCGGTTCAAAAACCATTTTTATCATTAAATCATAGCGGTTTGCCCTGTCAATGCAAGATGAAAACGTCTGGACATGTTGGATTCCAGGTATCTCAGTTGCATGTGAAAACAGAACATCAATTTGGCTGATTAATTCTTCTTTATTAGAAACAGTATCTAGAAATTTTACAATAATATGGTGTGTCATAATGCCTCCTTATATAGTTTTGTATTATAATAGCACATTTTACAGTAATTGAAAACAAAAGTTTTGCAGGTGCTTGTAGAAGCAAAGTATTGATAGTTAGTAGTGATTGATGTATCCTTATTTTAGAAAATAAGAATTTATAGGGGGAATGAACATGGAAGCAAGAAAATTATTGGATGCATTATTAGTCGCTGAAAAGCTGAAAGATACAACTCGCCATTGCTATACTTCCAATGGCAGACACGAAAGTGTTGCAGAACATAGTTGGATGATGACCTTGATGGCTTTCTTTATTAGGGAAGAATTCCCGGAAGCTGATATGGATAAAGTCATCAGAATGTGCATTATTCACGACTTGGGAGAATGTTTTACTGGAGACATTCCTACTTTTGAAAAGAACCAGGACCATGAGCAGACCGAAAAAAAATTGCTATATAGCTGGGTGCATTCCTTACCGAAGGAATATGAAGTAGAAATGCGGGAGCTTTATGAGGAAATGGAAGAGCGTAAAACAGTTGAAGCTAAAATTTATAAAGCCATTGATGGCCTTGAAGCATTGATTCAGCACAATATGTCCGACTTGTCTACATGGATTCCGAAAGAATTTGAACTCAACTTAACCTACGCAGATGATAAGGTTGCATTCTCTGATTATTTAAAATCTTTAAGACAAGCTGTTCTTGAAGATACTATAAAAAAGATTGGTGAAGCAAAGTAACAATTTTTGAAAAGTCCAAGGTGGATGCAGAAATCCTTTTGCGCACCGGGATAAAGATTTTCTTTTACTGCGGTTTATGTTAGGCATACAGGAGATTCTTTAGATCTCTATCTTCTGTTAACTATCAAAATTATTTTTTGATTAATCGACTGAATGAAACAATCCTAATCTTTTATAGTACATTATGAGGGATTAGGATCATTCTAACGCAAATATTTTCAGGTTGAACTTTATATAAGAAATAGTTATACTTATTTTATGCGGGGCCAGCCGGTAAGTAATATAGGAATGAGCCATGCAGGAAAGGGTACGTTTAACCGAAGCGATCAGGAAGATGAGATTACGAAGACCACGAAAAAGCATGTCAATTCAAAATGTGACGATCGTCACATTTATCTGTCTGTTCCTTTTGTCCCTGGTGACTATTGAAAAACTTGTTTTGAACAATTGGCAATCTTCCATAACCAGAGAGACTGCCGGAATGTCTGAAAAGATGAATCAAGATGTGATTGAAAAGATGAATTCATTTTTAAGAGTTCCAGTTACAGCAAATGAACTAGGGAAAAATCTGATTGAAAATAAATCCATTGATTTTTTGAACGAAAAGAGCCGCAACTCTTTTTTTATTGGCATTTTAGAATCTTATGAGAAGGAGATTTACAGTTTTACATATGCATCGGTTGATGGAGAATATTATGGGGCTCTCAGAAATAACAAGGGAGAACTTGAACTTATAAAGAATAATGATGAAACTGGCGGAGAAAGCTGGCGCTGCGCTGTTAATGAGGATTTGACGGCAGGAGCGTTGTTACAAAGTGCGGGCACTTTTGATCCCAGGCAGCAGGACTGGTATCAGGCTGCTGAAAAAGAGAAGAAGTCTGTTTTTTCGCCAGTATACAGAGATTTCATCGTTAATGACCTGGCAGTGTCTGTTTCATGTCCGATATATGATGAGGAAGGTATGCTTAAGGGGATTTTAGGGACCCATATGCTGCTCTCCGATATTGGTGCTTATCTGAAAAACGAGGGAGCTGGTTTCAAGGGCTATGTATCCGTCATGGAGAAAGACACCCGGTATTTAATTGCAAATTCCATGGGGGAGGATAATTATACCGCAGCTGGTGACGGATCACTGAAAAGAAATACGATTGATGACCTTTCTATTCCAGTCTGGAAGGACAGTTACGAGAAGTATCTTAAATCCCAGAAGACAGAATTCTTATGGAAGGCGGGAGACACGGACTGGTATGCGAATGTAAAGGAATACCGGAAAGCAGGCCTAGACTGGGTCATTATTTCTATGATTCCAGGAAGTCTTTTGGCTGCGGAACTAAACCGGAATATTGGGGTGTCGGCGGAACTTGCTGTTATTGCAGGTGCTCTTTCCATAACTATTTTTTTCTTGATCATTCGAAGGCTCTATAAACCGATTAATGGCTTGCTGACCATTGCGGAGAACATTTCTGCAGGAAATTTAGAGCAAAGAGTGGAGATCGTAAGGAATGATGAAATAGGAAGAATATCCAATGTATTTAACCGCCTGGCGGATAATCTGCTTGATATGGTCAAGCACCTGGAATGTATTGTTGAAATGCGGACTAAGGAGTTAAATAAGGCTAATGAGATATTAAGAGAGAGTCAGTCCCAGCTTCATCTTATACTGGATACCACGGCTGAAGCTATATTTGGTACGGATTTAAACGGAAGATTCACATTCTGCAACAAAAGTTGTCTTCGTCTTCTGGGATATACAAAGCCAGAGGAATTGCTGGGGAACGATATGCATTTTTTTGCAGATTTTCTTAGTCCTGAGAAAAATGGAGGGGAAAGAACCGGTGTGCTTAGGCGGGCTGACGGTACCTGCTTTGATGCGGAGTACCGCGCCCTGCCCCAATTAAGGGATGGAAAGCATGTTGGGTATGTCATAACCTTTTCTGATATTACCGAACGAAAGAAGGGAGAGGAGAAGATCCGCTTTTTAAGCTATCATGATCCTCTTACCGGATTGGTAAACCGCAGGCGTTTTGAGCAGGAAATGAAGAGAGCAGACACGCAGCTGAACCAACCGGTTTCCTTGATTTTTCTGGATTTAAACGGCTTAAAGCTCATCAATGATACCTTTGGGCATACGGCCGGAGATGAATTCATTGTTAAGGTTGCCCAGGTCTTAAAGATGAACTGCCGGGAAGGGGATGTTGCCGCACGGATCGGCGGTGATGAATTTACGGTGCTGCTTCCCCGCACGTCCAGGGATGAGGCGGATTCCATTGCTGGAAGGATAAAAAATCAGGTCGCAGTGGAGAAGGTAAACATGGTGTCATGCAGCGTTGCGGTGGGAATTGGAACAAAGGCCAAGCACTGGCAGAAGATTGATCGGATACTGGAAACAGCAGAGAACGAGATGTATAAGGAGAAGAGCATTTCTTCCATAAACTTTGGAATTCATGCAATTAACGGCATTATCACTTCTCTCCATATGAAAAGCCCATGGGAGAAAAAGCACTCAGAAGAAGTAAGCAAGCTGTGCGAAAGGATTGGCCTGGCCATGGGGCTTCCCGAAACAGAAATTAAGAAACTGCGGGACGGGGCATACCTCCACGATATCGGTAAGATCACCTTAAGTGAGTCGGTTCTTGAAAAGCCCCATGATCAACTGACGGAAGCAGAGCATGAGATGATGAGACAGCATCCGGCCATCGGATACCGCATATTGAATCTGTCCCAGGAAACACTGGACCTTGCCAACGGTGTGTACGGACATCACGAATGCTGGGACGGTTCCGGATATCCCAAGGGCTTAAAGGGGGAGGAGATCCCGCTTATTTCCCGTATTTTATCTGTTGCAGAAGGGTATGAGAGAATTTTAAACCGAGAAGATAACCGGGAAGCGGGAAAAGAAAAAGCCCTGCAAGCCATTTTAAATGGTTCCGGACAAAAGTATGACCCAACCATTGTCGAGTTGTTTGTACTTATTATGAAGGAGAATAAATAAAGCTCTCTCATTATTGAATTTCCCGCATTGACGGTTGGTTGTTCGTTTCCATTATTTGTGCTATAATGCCTACGGCATAATAGATGTATGTCTGATTTTCATATACTTAAGAGAAATGCCTGTAAAAAGATTCAAAATTCAGGATTTTTCAAAATTGCAATTTTGAGGAGGCACTAGAAACATGAAGTACTTAAGAAACAAGCTTTTACTATTTATCTCTTTGCTGTTAATTTTTACGGTCATATTTCTGACTACCATTTCTTCGATTCTTTATTACCGAAGCTCCATGGCTGAGGCAAAGCAGAATTCGTCTTATCTGGCGGCAGCATATCAGCAGGGAATCGATTCTGTTTTAAATATTTACCGAAGTGAATTAAAGGTAACTGCATCAAAGAGTTTTTTAACAGATGGGAGAACATCAGATTCAGAGAAAAAACGTCTGTTGGATGAGGAGGCAGACGCTTCAGGCTTTCATTACATAACAGTAGCGGATGCACAGGGAACCAATAACAAAGGTGACCAGATTGCGGATCAGGACTTTTTTAAAGAAGCACAAAAAGGAGTTGTCTATATTTCGGATCCGTTTTTAAATGAGGAGCAGAAGCTGAGCCTTTATATCGCGGCTCCTATTGGTGGCACCGGAAAAGTATTGTATGGATCTCTTCCTTATGAAGCCATCAGCGCGGAACTGACAAAAATTAAAATTGGTGAGAGCGGATATGCTTTTGTTATCGATAAGAATGGGGCAACGGTCATTCATCCAAATGAAGACGATGTATCCAACCCCAGAGACTATTTTGAACTGGCCCAAAAGGATCCGTCCTATGCGCCTACTGCTAAAATTTTTAAGGAAATGACTTCCGGAAAAACCGGAACAGGTTTCAGTTTCTATAACGGACAGCGCCGCCTGGTGGGATATGTTCCCTTAAACGGACCGGAAGGCTGGTCAGTTGCAGTTACCACGCCTTTGACACAGATAGAAAAAAATATGAGTTATACTCTGGTGATGTGTGTGATCGCAGGATTGGTACTGCTTTTAGCAGCCATTGCTATTACCCGTATATTCTCCAAAAAGATCACCGAACCGATTGTGAGTGCAACACAGAGGATCGAACGGCTGGCCCGGGGAGAACTTGATGAAGACTTTGAACCTGTTAGAGGAAAAGACGAAAGTGCACGGCTTATTATGGCCCTTCAGAACACCATCCATGGACTTCGGTCATATATCATGGATATCTCCAATGTACTGAATGCCGTAGCTGCCAAAGATTTAACCATAAAAAGTGCCGTACAGTATCAGGGTGATTTTGTTCCAATCCAGTCAGCCCTGGACCAGATCTTAGACTCTTTGAACAATACACTTTGGAATATCACCCAGGCAACGGATCAAGTACGTGCCAGTTCCGCGCAGGTTGCGCTGGGCGGACAGAATCTTGCTGAAAATTCAGCGGAACAGGCGGCGACCACAGAGAGCCTGACCAATTCTCTGGAAATGGTATCACAACACATTCAGGAGAACGCAGAGCATTCCCTGTCTATGAAGAACATGACAGAGTCAGCGCTTTTAGAGACTCAGCATGGGGATGAAGAAATGCAGAGGCTGCAGCAGTCCATGGCAAGCATTGACGATTCCGCAAAGAAGATTCAGAGCATCATCCACATCATTGATGATATTGCCTTCCAGACCAATATTCTTGCATTAAATGCGGCGGTAGAGGCTGCTCGTGCCGGTGATGCCGGGAAAGGATTCTCCGTGGTGGCTGATGAAGTACGGGAGCTGGCTTCCAAAAGTGCAGATGCAGCTAAGCAGACAACTGATCTGATTCACAGCACCATTGAGTCCGTAAATCAGGGAAAACAAAACACAGAGCAGACTGCTGATGCGTTTAAAAAGATCGTAGAACAGACCAGTTCCGTTAATACGCTGGTGTCAAGGATATCTGAATCACTGAAGAGCCAGGCAAATAGCGTTTATGAACTGGGAGAGGGAATGCAGAAGATTTCCATGGTTACCCAGGCCAACTCAGCAACGGCAGAGGAAAGTGCGGCGACCAGCGAAGAGCTGTTAAGCCAGATGCAGTTATTAAAGGAACGGGTTATGGAGTTTCAATTAACTCAGTCTTAGAAGAAAGGTTTAAAAATAATGATTGACAAATAGGCATGACAATAGTATATTAAACATATATGTTTAGTATGTATAAGGAGAAATAAAACGATATGAAAACGAACTGCGTATGTAACATGAATCTTATGATGAATTGTTGCTGCTGTAGATGCTTCATGAGAAGAGATACAGTTTATTTACGTGTGCGTTTTGGTATCTGATTTCCAATTGTTATCCTGAGACACAGGGAAAATAGATGGAAGGGAGCAGGTATATGCGTATACCTGCTCCCTTTTGCATTTATTAATATAAAAAGGGAGGAAGGGAATCGATGGATCACATAAGTAAGAAGGAGGGGGAAAAGAAAAATCATGGATTTTGAGTTTATTCGTGCCTATATGCCGCTGTATGCAGAGGCGGCGGGTATGACACTTCGAATATCTTTTCTGGGGATCCTGCTGTCAGCAGCCATTGGTCTTTTGTGCAGCCTGGTCAAGATTTTTAAGATACCGGTGTTAAAGAGTATTGCGAATGGTTATATTGAGGTGTCCAGAAATACGCCTCTTTTGATCCAGCTGTTCTTTCTATACTTCGGACTTCCTAAAATCGGTCTTGTATTAAGCTCTGAAAGCTGTGCTGTGACAGGGCTGGCATTCTTAGGAGGAAGCTACATGGCGGAAGCATTCCGCACAGGAATTGAACAGGTACCGGTCATCCAGTCAGAATCGGGTCTAAGCCTGGGGCTTACAAAAGGGCAGGTATTTCGGCATATTATCCTTCCGCAGGCGATAACCACTTCAGTCCCCGTATTTTGCGCCAACATCATATTTCTTATAAAAGAAACATCGGTGTTCAGTGCGGTGGCATTGGCTGATTTAATGTTTGTGGCAAAGGATTTGATAGGAATTTATTATAAAACAGATGAGGCCCTCCTAATGTTAGTGGTAGCATACTTAATCATTTTGCTCCCAATATCCTTACTCTGTTCCTGGATAGAAAGGAGGGTTCGCTATGCAGAATTTGGGAATTAGGATACTGTTTGAGGGAAATAATTTTCTTCGGCTGTTGGGCGGTCTCCTGGTATCACTTAAGATCGCGGTCCTATCCATGGCTTTATCCGTGGGACTTGGAATACTCCTTGGTATGGTGATGACCAGTAAAAAAAGGCCGATCCGAATTTTTACAAGGCTTTATCTGGAGACAGTCCGGATCATGCCTCAGCTGGTTCTTTTGTTTCTTGTTTACTTTGGAGCTGCAAAGCATTTGAATGTGAATTTTTCCGGGCAAATGGCCGCGGTCATCGTATTCACCTTTTGGGGGACGGCTGAAATGGGGGATTTGGTGCGAAGTGCACTGGAATCCATACCGGTTCATCAGTATCAAAGCGGCTTTGCCCTGGGAATGACGGAACTTCAAGTATACCGGCATATTGTGATTCCCCAAACAATACGCAGGCTGCTTCCGTCGGTCATGAACCTTTTGACGAGAATGATCAAAACCACTTCTCTTGTAGTATTGATCGGCGTGATTGAGGTGGTTAAGGTTGGAAAACAGATCATTGACTCCTCCAGGTACACGGTTCCCGATGCGGCCCTTTGGGTATACGGAGTGATCTTCATTCTGTACTTTGTAATCTGTTACCCGTTTTCCAGGGCAGCTGCCCTGCTAGATAAAAAATTAAAGGATTGATAAAAATGAGTCAGGAAATGATTTTAAAGACAGAAAAACTTAGAAAGTCCTATGAAAACGGGCAGCCGGTTTTAAAGGATATTTCTTTTACCTTGGAAAAAGGAGAAGTAGTGGTGGTCGTAGGACCTTCCGGCTGCGGAAAAAGCACTTTTTTACGATGTCTCAACATGCTGGAGCCCATTGATTCCGGTACCATTCAGTTTAAGGACCGGATCATTGACAGGGGCAAGCGGGATGTTTATGAAATAAGACAAAAGATTGGCATGGTATTTCAGAGCTACGATTTATTCCCACATAAGACCATTCTGGGAAATATTATTCTGGCCCCTTTAAAGGTACAGAAAAGGGATAAAAATGAGGTGACGGCGGAAGCAGAAAAGCTTTTGGCCAGAGTAGGGCTTCTGGATAAAAAGGATTCTTATCCCAGGCAGCTTTCCGGCGGACAGAAGCAAAGAGTGGCCATTGTACGGGCGCTTATCATGCATCCAGAGATCCTGCTCTTAGACGAGATCACGGCAGCCCTGGACCCGGAGATGGTACGGGAGGTATTGCAGGTGGTGTTAGAACTGGCAAAGGACGGAATGACCATGGTCATCGTCACCCATGAAATGGAATTTGCCAAGGCAGTAGCTGACCGTGTCCTGTTCATGGATCAGGGCGTTGTAGTGGAAGAGAGCCTGCCGAACGAATTTTTCACCTCACCCCGGACAGAGCGGGCAAAGCAGTTTTTAAATACGTTTCATTATGAAGCGTTATAAAATAAAAAATAAAATGGAGGATGTAATTATGAAGAAGAAATTACTAGGTGCATTATTAGGCATTACCATGGCGGCGGGCCTTTTGGCAGGCTGCGGCCAGGCAAAAGACAATGGAGGAAACACCGGAGGGGCAGCTGCAAAGGCAAGAACCTTATCTGAGATTAAGGATGCAGGAACCATTAAAATCGGTGTATTCAGCGATAAGAATCCTTTTGGATATGTGGATTCCAACGGAAAGATCCAGGGCTATGATGTGTATCTTGCAAAGCGGCTGGCAAAGGATTTACTTGGAAGTGAGGATAAGGTTGAATTCGTATATGTAGAGGCTGCAAGCCGGGTGGAATATTTAAAATCTGCCAAGGTGGATGTGATTTTGGCCAATTTCACTGTTACTGATGAGAGAAAGGAACAGGTGGATTTCGCACTTCCTTATATGAAGGTAGCTCTTGGTGTCGTATCCCCTGATGCTGCTCTGATTACCGATGTGGCACAATTAAAGGATAAGACCCTCATCGTGGTAAAAGGAACAACGGCAGAAACCTATTTTTCCGAAAATCATCCGGAAGTAAAGCTGTTAAAGTTTGATGAGTACCAGGAAGCTTATGACGCTCTTTTAGACGGAAGAGGAGATGCTTTCTCTACCGATAATACGGAAGTGCTTGCATGGGCCCTTCAGAATAAGGGATTTACGGTGGGAATCGAGTCCATTGGAAATCTGGATACCATTGCTCCGGCCGTTCAGAAAGGAAACAAGGAGCTTCTGGATTGGATCAACAGCGAGATCGAAACTCTTGGCAAGGAGCAGTTCTTCCATAAGGATTTTGAAGAAACCTTAAAGCCTGTATATGGAGATGAGATCGATCCTGAAAATCTGGTTGTGGAAGGCGGCCAGGTTTAAGAGACAGGGAACTGAGAAAAAATATCAACAGTAGCTTCATAAGAACTTAATGAGAAAAATAACCGGCAGGGCGTCTTGACGTCCTGCTTTTTTTATTTCATAATAACATTGTTATATAACAGTGTTATAAAAAGGAGAAACGATGAGCGCTCAGGTAAAAGATACACACCTTGCCATTTTGGAGGCGGGTAGAAAGGAATTTTTAGAATATGGCTATGAAGGGGCTTCCCTAAGAAGGATCGCCAGAGAGGCATCTGTGACAACCGGAGCCATTTATGGGTATTTTCCCGGCAAGGAGGCGCTTTTTGACGCATTGACCGGAGATGCGGCGGATGGGCTCTTGGAAAAGTACAGACAGGTACATGACGAATTTGCAGGTCTGCCTCCCAGCGAGCAGGCGGCTTCTTTGGATAATATTACGGATGAAACGATTCCCTGGATGATCAACTATATTTATGACCGGTTTGATATTTTCAAGCTGCTGTTTTGCAAAGGCAGTGCAGGAAGCTGTGACAGCTATTTCGCTCAGCTGGTCAAAATTGAAGAGAAATCAAGCTGGGATTTTATCAATGCCATGAAGGAATCAGGGCATGAGGTTATGGATATTGACGGCACCTTGATCCACATCCTGTCCCGATCATTTTTCCAGCAGATTTTAGAGTTTGTGGCCCATGATGTCCCAAGGGAAAAAGCTCTTTCCTACTCGCTGGTTCTGGGGACGTTCCAGCATGCGGGTTGGAAGAAGATCATGGGGCTCTGATGTAGTGGGCTGTTCCTGATTCTTTTGATTTAGAAAACTTTACATAATGGTTAGCCTTAGCTAACTAGTTTTATAAAGGGAGTTGTTATATAAAAACAGTTACATTTTACCAAGAAAGGTGGTTTATCATGAAACAAATTAATTCTGGGGCAGCCAAGCCTAAAACCGGCATGGCCAGGTTGATGGAGCTTGCGGCTACCAAAAAGCCTCTTATGGTCTCCTCTGTGATCTTATCGGCGCTGGCATCTGTCGCCTCGTTTATACCTTATATTGCCATTTACTTTGTGGTGAGGGAAGTTATGGGAGCATTCCCGGACTTTAAGAATCTTGATCTGCAAAGAACAATTGGGTTCGGATGGCTGGCCTTTGGGGGGATCCTGCTGAATGTATTGCTGTACTTTGTAGCTTTGATGTGTTCCCATCTGGCCGCTTTTGGTACTCTGTATGAGCTAAAGGTGAACTTTGCCTCCCATCTTGCCGGATTGCCTCTGGGATTTCATATGCTGGTCGGCAGCGGCAAACTGCGTAAGATCATGGATGAAAACATTGAGAAAATCGAAGGATTCATCGCCCACCAGCTTCCTGACCTGGTGGCATCCTTTGTGGCTCCGGTGGTCATGTTCATCATTCTTCTTGGAGTGGACTGGCGTTTTGGGCTTGCGGCGGTGGTTGGCATTGTCATTGCCTTTACGATCCAGATAAAAGCCTATGGCAATGATGGGGCTAAAAACATGATGATGAACTACCAGAGCGCCCTGGAGGATATGAACAATGCTTCCGTGGAATATGTCCGTGGAATCACCGTTGTTAAGGCGTTTAAACAAACAGTGTTCTCTTTCCGCCGGATGCACAGCGCCATTAAGGAATACACCCGAATGGTCATTCCTTATACCATGAGTTGGGAAAACTATATGTCTGCTTTTCAGACGGTCATCAATAACATTTACCTATTCCTGATCCCGGTTGGTATTCTGATCGGACTGCATACAACTGATTATGCTGATTATGCAGCTACTTTCATTTTTTATCTGATCTTTGTACCTTCCATTGCCTCTGTTCTTATGAAGATCATGTATGTTTCTACCAGCGGGATGCAGATCATTGGTGGAGTTGAGCGCATGGATGAAATCCTGAATACCCCGCCTCTGAAAAATCCCCAGAGACCGAAGGAAATTTCCAGTCATGAGATTGAATTTGAACATGTATCCTTCTCTTACACCGGGCAGGAAGCCCAGGCACTTACGGACATTTCTTTCCGGGCGGAGGAAAATCAGATTACCGCGATCGTTGGCCCTTCCGGCGGCGGTAAAAGTACCATTGCTCATCTCATTCCCAGGTTTTTCGATGTGACAGAGGGCAGGATCAAAATCGGAGGCGCTGACGTACGAGATATGAGAAGCGAATATCTGATGGAAAAGGTCAGCTTTGTATTCCAGGATGTGTTTCTTTTTAAGCAAAGCATTATGGATAATATCCGGTTGGGAAATCAGAGCGCCACTGATACGCAGGTGATCGCCGCGGCAAAGGCGGCGCAGTGCCATGAGTTCATTGAAAAGCTGCCAGAAAAATATCATACGGTTATAGGTGCAAAAGGCGTCCATCTTTCAGGCGGAGAGCAGCAGCGCATTGCAATCGCAAGAGCCATTGTAAAAGACGCCCCCATTGTACTTTTAGATGAGGCAACTGCATTTTCCGATCCGGAGAACGAACATCTGATTCAGCAGGCGTTTCAGAAGCTGATGCATGGGAAGACGGTAATCATGATTGCCCATCGTCTGTCGACCATCCGCAGTGCGGATAAAATCATAGTAGTAGACAAGGGCTCCCTTATGGAGCAGGGCAGACATGATGAATTACTGGAAAAACGGGGGAAATATTCTGATATGTGGAACGTATATACGAAAGCTCTTGACTGGAAGATGGATAGAAAGGGGATAAAAGAACATGTATAATTGGAAGGAATCACTGATGCTTACGGATAAAGGCTACAAGGATTTGAAGAAGGCCGTTGCCGCTTGTACAATCACGAATCTGTCACTCATGCTTCCCTTTACAGTGACCATTCAGATTTTTGCCGAGCTTTTAAAGCCAATGATGGCACAGGAGATTTCCTGGACTAAGATGTGGTTTTTATTCGGATGCGGCCTTATCTCCGCAGTGCTTGTATTTCTGGCCAGTAAAAACGACTATAAAAAAACCTATGTCACTTCTTATCTGGAAGCTGAAAATTCCAGGATCAGTGTTGCGGAACGGATCCGAAAGCTGCCTATGAGCTTTTTTAACTCAAAGGACCTTTCCGAGCTTACCACAAACATTATGGCTGACTGCTCCACTACGGAGCATGTGCTGAGCCACATCATTCCTCAGCTTAGCGCCAATGCTATTTCTATTACTATTATCTGTGTAATGATGGCTCTTTTTGACTGGAGAATGGCTCTCTCCGTATTCATCACTGTGCCTGTTGCGCTGCTTGTCATCCTAGGAAGTAAAAAGACTCAGGCAAGATTAAGTGAGAAGCAGGTGGAAGCAAAACTGAAAGCTTCTGATCAGGTTCAGGAGTATTTAGAGGGGATTAAAGTTATAAAAGCCTGTGGCTTAGATGGCTCGAAGTTTTCAGCATTAGATGATGCCCTGCGCCTGATGAAGAAAATGGCAATTAAAATGGAATTTATAACCGGAACTTTTGTCACCGGAGCTCAGATGATTTTACAGGCAGGTGTGGGGCTGACCGTTTTTGTTGGAACCTATCTGCTGACAGGGGGCAGCATTGAGCTCATCCCCATGCTCATGTTCTTTGTCATCGTCGTAAGGATTTATGGACCGGTCCTTGTGGAATTTACTCTTTTACCGGAATTGTTCTACCATCGGATCGCCACGAAACGGATGCGCACCCTTATGGCTGTTCCGGTCATGGAAGGTGAGGGTGTTAAGCCTCTGACACACTGGAATATTGATTTTGAGAATGTTTCCTTTGGCTATAACGTGGATAAATCCCGGGAAGATAAGGTGATCAAAAACCTGAGCGTATCCATTCCTTCTGATGCCATCACGGCTCTGGTGGGCCCCTCCGGATGCGGGAAAAGCACCATCTCAAGACTGATTGCCCGCTTCTGGGATGTGAACGAAGGCAGCGTAAAAATCGGCGGAATTGATGTGAAAACCCTGGATCCGGAACATCTGATGAGCTACATGTCCTTTGTATTCCAGGATGTGGTACTCTTTAACGATACAGTCTATAACAATATCCGCATCGGAAACATGGAAGCCACGGAGGAACAGGTTATGGAAGCGGCGAAGGCTGCCTGCTGTGATGAATTTATAAGTGCTTTGCCCCAGGGGTATGAGACCATGCTCGGGGAAAATGGCAGCACGCTTTCCGGAGGGGAGCGGCAGCGTCTTTCCATTGCCCGGGCCCTGTTAAAAAATGCGCCTATCGTCCTGTTAGATGAGGCAACCGCCTCCCTTGATCCTGAGAATGAGGCGCTGATCCAGCAGGCAATTTCCAGACTGATCGAAGGGAAAACGGTAATCGTCATAGCCCACCGCCTAAGAACCATATCAGGTGCGGATAAGATCATCGTGCTTCAAGAAGGCAGGCTGGCTGAGGAAGGCACTCATGAAGAACTGATGAATAACAAGGGGCTTTATGAAAGGCTGTACCGGATTCAGCAGGAAAGTTTGGGCTGGAGTGTCTAAGGGGTAGAAAATGGCATCAAAATAAATAGGAGGAGTGACTTAGGTGAAAAAGATGCAGCTCCCTTTCCGTATGACCTATTTTAACATTGATCCGAAACCTGTGAACTTTATACACCCGAACGGTATAAAAAGGATAAAGAACGTTTCCTTCGGAACGAGGGAAGAGTTGATACCAATTATTAAGGAACTAAGTGATGATCCTGTATTGACCCTGTTTATAGGGAGTGGAATCAAAGATCTGGTATTTGAATATGCAGTTAGATAAATAAATAATAAGCCGCCATTTTGGCGGCTTATTTCATACCCGTCGCTGACTAAAAGATACCGGGAATTACAATAGCAAGAGCTAGACCAATTACAAAAGAAGCTGCATTTGCAATCAATGCATAGGTGATGGTCTTCCATATTGGCACAGGCACATCGAGTTTTCGCAAGAAAACTGTATACAAAATAGCTTCGACGATAAATATCAGAAATTCGAATAAAATATAGGCAAGAATGAACAGCATTGCCCCATAACTGTAATTAATCAGATTCAATGCGACATTAAGGGTAATCTGTGTCACCAGATTAACCGCAACGATAAAGAGAAACTGCTTTTTCTTTCGAAACGCAAACAGCAGGGCTATGAGCAACTCAACCGCAATCGTCAAAACGATGCGCGCGATTAACGAGATTATTTCTCCGCTGTAATCATAACTTTTTTGGGCGCTGAAAGATAAGGTTTCACCTTGCTCGATGACGGAGGAAATTTCTGAATCTGTCAGGCTAACACGAAAGTAACTGTCAAAGGCATATCCTTCATATGCTGCTGCGCTTATAGCGAAATAATCACTATCAGGGAAGTATATCAAAATCTTGAAATCTGAGGGGGGATAATAAGTCCAACTAAACCGATGCGTTTCTGAACAGTTTTGAAAGTATTGTAGAAAATAGTATCCATCCTTGTCTTGGTATTCGAGAAATTTCAAAAATATAGGATAGTCTTCGTGGCTCTCGTTATAGCGTCTATTGCTGTCGTCCGCAAGTGCACTGTATGGGCCCGTTGAACGTCTGCTCGATAGTAATGTCACATAGTAGGATTGTTGGGAAATGCCATTAAAGTCAATTACTACAGAAGGTTTCGGTCCCATATCTGCCGATGCGGTAATCGGGAAAACAGTGACTAAAAGAACAATGCAGAACAAAAATGAGATTAACCTTTTTTTCACGGCGTACTTCCTCCTTATATGCTTTGGATACTTTAAATATTTTACCATAACCATCCATCCAAAACAACGATGACATTCCGTCCGTTATACCTGCCCGCCCCTTGCCGTCTGGATTTTTACCGCTGACTGGCCGATAGTCTGAGCCAGCGATACCGGGCGGCTTTTGTTGCTTGAAATTATGAATTATGTACATGTATGTTTGTAATAATAATAAAAAATAGTGCAAAAGTTCAGTATGACAAAAGAAATGTAAGAATATTAAATGGAAAAGTGCACATTAAAACCTTATAATTAGATCATAGGAATTAAACATTTCCATATAAGCGTGAATTAAAATAATTTTATAAAGGAGAGGTTATTTATGAAAAAAAGATTTTTAACAGCTTCATTGGCAGCACTGGCGGCATTAAGCTTATCTGCCTGCAGCGGCGGAGGAAAGCCTGCAGAAACTACGGCAGCTCCCCAGACTGCGGAGACGACGGCTTCTGCCGAAACAAAAGCAGAGGAGTCCAAGGCCGGAGCCGATGCAGCAAAAGCACCGGAGGATTACAAGGGTACCGTTGTCGTATATTCTCCCCATGATGCGGACCCGCTCAATGCAGGCGTGAACCTATTCATGGAAAAGTATCCAAACGTTAAGGTGGAAGTTGTGGCAGCTGGTACAGGAGAACTGTGCAACCGTATTGCAGCTGAGTCCGCAAACCCCATTGCAGATGTATTGTGGGGCGGCGGCGCTGACTCCTTGGCAGCGTTCAAGGAGCATTTCGCTCCCTATGTATGTGTCAATGACGAGTTCATCGGCGATGCTTATAAGGATGCCGAAGACATGTGGATAGGAGAAAGCCCTCTGCCTATGGTCATTTTTTACAACAAGAACTTAATCGAGAAGGATGGCCTTACCATTCCTGAGACATGGGAAGATTTGACAAAGCCTGAATGGAAGGGCAAAATCGCATACTGTCTGCCATCTAAGTCCGGCTCCGCATACACGCAGCTGTGTACCATGATCCTGGGCCATGGCGGCAAGGAAGATGGCTGGGATTTTATTAAGAAATTATATGACAATCTGGATGGTAAGATTGTTGACTCTTCCGGTAAGTGCCATAAGATGGTTGCAGACGGCGAGTTCTACGTAGGTCTGACCCTGGAGAAATCCGCAGTACAGTATAAAGATGATCCGTCGGTTGGATTCGTTTATCCCAAAGACGGAACCAGTGCAGTACCTGATGGTGTAGCACTTGTAAAGGGCGCACCCAATGAAGAGAATGCAAAGCTGTTTATCGATTTTGTTACATCAAAAGAGTGCCAGACAGAGCAGAGCAAGAACTGGGGACGCCGTCCGGTAAGAAGCGATATGGAAGTAGGCGAAGGAATGGCTAAATTACAGGATATCGTGCTGGTGGATTATGATTTTGACTGGGCAGCAAATGAGAAAGAAGCCATTATTGAGAAATTCAATGACATTATGGTCGACTAATAAAAAGGATAGGAAAACATTCTGACGAAAAAAGACTGTCCCGGCCCTTATGGGACAGGACAGTCTTTTACTGTAACAAACAGAAAGGCACCGAAGGTTTAAGGAGGAACGATAGGTATGAGCCATGCAGTAATTATTAAACAGGCCGTGAAAAAGTACGGTGATTTTACAGCTCTAAACGGGGTGAATCTGGAGATGAAACCGGGGGAATTTTTCACATTACTTGGTCCCTCCGGATGCGGCAAGACGACTCTGCTTCGTATGATTGCAGGATTCAATTCTGTAGATGGCGGGGAGATTTGCTTTGATGACAGGGTAATCAACAACTTGGATGCCCACAAGAGGGATATCGGCATGGTGTTCCAGAACTACGCCATTTTTCCCCATTTAACTGTGGCGGAGAATGTGGCTTACGGTCTGAAAGCAAAAAAATATCCAAAGGATCAGATTTCCCGCAAGGTGGAGGAAGCTCTTGACCTGGTGCAGATCAAAAACCTAAAGGACAGGAAGCCAAATGAGCTTTCCGGCGGCCAGCAGCAGCGAGTGGCTCTGGCAAGGGCATTTGTCATTGAACCGGGAGTACTTCTCATGGATGAGCCCTTATCAAACCTGGACGCAAAGCTCAGAGTACAGATGAGAACAGTTATCAAAAAGCTGCAGAGACGGCTTGGGATCACCACCATTTACGTTACCCATGATCAGGAGGAAGCTCTGGCTATTTCCGATCGTATCGCAGTTATGAAGGAAGGCAACATCATGCAGGTAGGATCTCCGGAAGACATCTATAAGAAGCCGGCGAATACCTTTGTGGCCGGATTTATCGGAGTATCAAATTTTATTGACTGTGAAGTGGCTGGAAGCGATCCGGCGAATGCCGTATTAAACATTAAAGGGGAATGCAGCTTAACCTGTAAGCTCAAATCTGCCTACACAGGAAAGGGGATTATTTCCGCAAGACCGGAGCAGCTGTTTTTCGATGAAAAGGAAGGCCTTCCCGGCAAGATCGTCATCTCCACGTTCCTGGGAGACTTCATTGAGTATGAAATCCAGCTGAACAACGGGCAGACCATTCAATTAAATGAATACACAAAGGATGCCGGTGACTTGCGGCCGGACGGTCAGGAAGTACGGGTGAACTTTGATATCAGTGCGGTAGGTGTATACGATGCCCAGACCCAGGAGGTGATATCATGGTAAAGAAAGGATGGAAGTTTGACTTCTGGTTTTGGGTGAAAGTGGTGGTAGTAGGCTTTATGCTGCTGTTTCTGATTTACCCTTTCTGCACCCTGATTACACGAAGCTTCTTTTCTGGCAAGGTGGAAGGGTTTACCCTTGAGAACTACATCCGGTTTTTTACGAAAAAGTATTATTATTCCTCTTTGGGGCGAAGCCTGTTCATCTCCATTGTCACCACGGCTACTACTTTGGTCGTGGGGGTGCCCATGGCCTATCTGATGTCCAGATATAATGTTTTCGGAAAACGTTTTATCCATATATTCATCATTATGAGCCTTATGAGCCCGCCGTTTATCGGCGCTTACAGTTGGATTATGCTGTTCGGGCGTGCCGGCTTTGTGACTCAGTTTTTTGAAAGCATCGAGATCTTTCTGCCAAGTATTTATGGAAAACTGGGCATTATTCTTGTTTTTACGTTCAAGTTATTTCCTTATGTTTACCTATATACATCGGGGGCAATGGGAAGCATTGACTCAAGCCTTGAGGAGGCGGCGGAAAATCTGGGAAGCAATAAGCTTCGCAGGCTTTTGACCATCACCATACCGGTGATTCTGCCCTCCATCGCTGCAGGAGCCATTATGGTATTTATGACCAGCCTTGCGGACTTCGGAACACCAATGCTCATTGGCGAAGGCTACATGGTTCTTCCCGTGTTAGTGTACAACGAATATATGAGTGAGATCGGTGGAAATGCTCATTTAGCCAGCGCCTTATCCGTGATTGTAGTGCTCTGCTCGACTACGGTGCTTTTGATGCAGAAATATTTTGTGACCAGAAAAAATTATGTCATGACAGCCATGAGACCGCCGAAAGAAGAGCAGCTTCACGGTTTCAAGCGCTTCCTGGTAACTTTGCCGGTTATGGTGGTAACATTTATCGGCATTCTTCCACAGATCGTGGTGGTGGTGAGCAGCTTTATAAAGAGTGATTTTACAGGATTTAAAAAAGGTTTCAGCGTCGAAAGCTATGTGACGATTTTTAACAGGCTGTGGACCAATATCCGGAATACGTTCGTGTTCTCTGCTGCAGCCATTGTATTCATTATCATACTGGGTATGCTGATATCCTACATCGTGGTGCGGCAGAAAGGCATAGCAGGGCAGTTGATGGATCTTCTCATTATGTTCCCCTTTGTCATTCCGGGCGCAGTACTGGGCATCAGCCTGATCGTGGCATTCAATAAGCAGCCCATGATCCTTACAGGTACTGCTGCTATTATGATAATCGCCTTCGTTGTCAGGAAGCTGCCTTATACGGTACGGTCGGGCAGTGCGTTCCTGCAGCAGATGGACCCCAGTGTGGAAGAGGCCTCCATCAGCCTGGGCGTATCACCTATGAAAACCTTTGCCAAGGTGACAGCAAGGCTTATGGCCCCGGGCATCTTATCAGGAGCAATTCTAAGCTGGATTACCTGCATCAATGAGCTGTCCTCCAGCGTTATGCTTTACGGCGGCAAAACAAGTACCATATCCGTGGCTATTTATACGGAGGTTGTCCGAAACAGCTATGGTACGGCGGCAGCACTGGCTTCCATATTGACGGTCAGTACGGTCATATCCCTGCTCATTTTCTTAAAGGTAAGCAAGGGGAAGGTTTCTGTTGTATGATCCACGAAAACATGGAGGGATACGAAGGATGGTAACGTTTGGTACTGGTGGCTGGAGAGCCATAATTGGAGAAGATTTTACAAAGGAAAATATCCAGAAGCTGGCGCTTGCCGTCAGCCTTAAGATGAAAACGGAAAACGTAGATGGAGAAGGGATCGTCATAGGATATGACAGACGTTTCCTGTCTAAGGAAGCGGTTATCTGGGCCTGTGAGATATTTGGGAAGCAGGGAATCAAGGTGTATTTCGTAAACCGAAGTTCCCCCACACCTCTCATCATGTTTTATGTCATGAAGCACCGGTTAAACTACGGCATGATGGTAACGGCCAGCCATAATCCGGCTATTTATAACGGGATTAAGGTGTTTACCTATGGCGGGCGTGACGCGGATGAGATTCAGACCCAGGATATTGAAAAATATCTTATAGAGGCAGAGAGGATCTATGAGCCGGACCATGAGGAGTCCGGACAGATGCCTCCAGCCTCTTATCTTGAGCTTGTAAAAAATGGAGTGGTAGAGGAAATCAATCCTTTAAATGAGTATCTGGACAATATCATATCCGTCATTGATATGGATGCCATACGCTCCAGGGATTTTCGGGTTGCCATTGACCCCATGTACGGAGTGAGTCTTACGGCCTTAAGCACCATTCTTTCCGTCGCAAGGTGTACCATTGAAACCATTAATGACCAGCATGACACGTTGTTTGGCGGCAAAATGCCTGCGCCAACGGAGCAGACCTTGCGGAACTTACAGAATTATGTGCTGGACCGGTATTGCGATATTGGGATTGCCACAGACGGAGATGCGGATAGGCTGGGGGTTATTGACGATCAGGGCCGCTTTCTCCATGCCAACAATATCCTGGTAATGCTGTATTATTATCTTCTGAAGTACAAGGGCTGGCGGGGGCCGGTAGTTCGGAGCCTTTCCACCACTCATGTACTGGACCGGGTGGCGGAGAGTTTCGGACAGAAGTGTTACGAGGTCCCCGTTGGGTTTAAGTTTGTGTCCGCAAAGATGCAGGAGACGGATGCTATCATCGGCGGAGAGTCCTCCGGTGGCCTGACGGTTAAGGGACATATTCATGGGAAGGATGGAATCTATGCCGCCTCCCTTCTGGTAGAAATGATGGCCGTATCAGGGAAAAAGCTGTCTGAAATTGCAGCGGATATTCGCAGAGAGTACGGGGCAATCCATATAGCAGAGCGGGATTACCGTTTTACAAGCGAGGAAAAGGAGAGAATCAACCAGATTCTCATGATTGACCGGAAACTGCCTCAAATGCCGTTTGAGATTGACAAGATCTCCTATATCGATGGGTGTAAGGTTTATTTTAAAAACGGCGGCTGGGTGATTGCAAGATTTTCCGGCACAGAACCGTTGCTTAGGATCTTCTGCGAGATGGGAGCAGAGGCGGATTCTGTGAGCGTGTGCAGTTTGTTTGAGGAATATCTGGGACTGCAGGAAGGATAGTAAGAGGAATAAAGAGGAAGAGGCTGCTGCAAATGGAAATGAAGTTATGGAGCAACAGCCCCCTCTTAAACAACTTTAAACCAAACCCGGGATGTGTTTATAAAGTGAGACGGCAATCCCATCGTCTTCATTAGACAACGTAATCTCATCCGCCACTTCTTTCAATTCTTCCACCGCATTATCCATAGCCACACCAATCCCTGCATACTGAATCATAGTTTTATCGTTCTGACCGTCACCAAAAGCAATAATCTCATCCTGCATATACCCCATAGGACTCAGTACTGCCTCCAGTGCTTTTGCCTTATCAATTCCCTGAGCTGTAAATTCAAAATAAAATGGAGCCGTAAACATACAATTTAATGTGTCTTTAAACGGTTCCATCATCTCCCGGTAATGCTCTTTCAGATAGATGGAATCCCCGGCTGTCAGAATCTTGTTGAGAGGATAGTCCACGAACGCAGCCAGATCATCCATTTCGCACAATTTATACTTTCCGCCACGGGACTCATATTGAATGATGTTAATTTCCTGTTCCCCATTTTTTATCATACAGTCATAAACATCGTTGACATACATATATTTTCCTTTGTCTATCATCGGCCGGACGTTAAAACCTTTCATATGTTCTAACACGGCTTTTCCCTGCTCTACAGTCATTGTTTCATTAAACAGCACTTCTCCGGTCTGGCAGTCTGTCACTCTGGACCCATTAAAAGAAACAAGCAGTCCGTGATGCCTGCCCATCTCCAGTTCGATTGCAAAATCACTCAGTCCGCTATCAGGTCTTCCTGAAGCCAAGATTATTTTCACGCCGCTTTCCTGTGCTTTTTTTAATGCGGCCTTTGTCTTCGGAGTAATCTCCTTTTTGTGATTGGACATTGTGCCGTCTACATCCATAACGATTACTCTAATGCTCATATCTGCAACTCCTTCCCGGAACCAAACAACTGTATTGATTCCGTCCCTTTTTATTATTTATTTTAAATCTTCCTGACCATTATTATTTTGCATCAGCCCCTCTGTGTTTTCTTATAAAGTGTCAAAGCGAATATAGGTGCGGTCGTCAAAGCTGTCATTTCCCTTTACCAGCCCTTTGGTGCCCTTGTTCTCCCGATAGCAAAGGGGATCTTTTTGTATGAGCTCCCGAAGGCGGCTTCGCTTTCAGCCAGAGTATCCTTAAGGACTGGATAGCCGTCGCTTGCAAGGACTAGCTGGGAGTGCTGGGGCACGGGAAGGATGATGACACGGTTTGAGTGAATGGGGAAGCCGTTTAACACATCATATCCATAGGCTGAATCTTCATTGGCAAAAAGAAGCTGGCGGCGCAGGAGTGGAAGAATGTATTCCCTTCCGGTGTCATGGCCGGAGAGTGATGCTTCTGTCCGGCCTGAAAGAAGCTCCGTTTGAATATAAAGGCTTCTGACCTGGGAAAGCAGGTTGTCGATGGTTTTGACTTGCTGATGATGGATGCCGCCAATGAGACATTGGCAGTCACCAAAGGCCCATACCTCTCTGCGGCGGATACTGTACAGGATGAGAACTGCCTGCAGGCGTTCTTCAGGCTTTTCTTCTAGAATGGAACGGCGTGTGCGGCAGGCCCTGGCCAGGGATTCGTTTAAATAGTCCATAGCACCGGCCCCGTCAATGTCGGAAGGCATGGCACTTAAGGCATCAAGCAGTACCTCTTTTGCATAGCATCCGCTGGTCATGCTTCCAGAACTGTCCCTCGGGTTTTCGGGCCAGGTAAGGGTTCCCTTGCTTGTTACACCGTCGATTACTGCAATAAAGTTCTCATTTACAAACAGCCCGTCTTCACACAGATTGCTTCCTATGTGTTTGGGGATAATGGATTGTTCTATGATATGTACAGCCATGGCAGGCACCTCCAATTCTCTATTAGGTAAAGTTTAACATAAAAGTGACCTTCTGCCCATGGCAAAACCAGCATTTTTTTGATATAATGGACAAAACGAAGCCATATTGCGGACAGGAGAGGAGGAAGCGTCTATGAGACTTTCAAACAGTACCAGAAAAAGATGGCCGTCGGTCTGCGCCTTGTCTCTTATTTGCTGTATCCTGCTGTCTTCCTGCCGGTCGGAGGCGGGAGAACAGACCATGTATTCCCCGGCTGATCTAGTGGTTTACTCAGTCCAGGAAAAAGGGATATGTGAACCTATCATCAAGGAATTCGAGGAACGTACAGGCTTAAATGTAAAGGTGGAACCCGGATCTTTGGAGGAGCTGTTAAAAAAGTTAGAGGATGGCAGCGGACTATATGGAGATGACGGAGAAGCCTGGGATGTGGTATTTGGGGTAGGAATTGAGACTCTGGAAGAAAAAAAGGAATACTGGCAGGCTTATGAAAGTCCGGAAGTCCCATCCATAGCCGGGGCGTTCCGGTGTGGAGATTATACGTGGACCAGTTTTTCCGCCTGCCCTTTAGTCATCATGTATAACACCAATGTGGTAACATACCGGGAGGTGCCTTCAGGTTGGACCAGCCTGTTGGAGCCCAGATGGAAAGGCAGGGTAGCCTTTATGGATCCTGGTATGTCGGATATCTATTCCTCGGCACTTGCAACGGCTGTCTATAAGTACCGGGGAGAAGGAGATTATATGAAACAGCTGGCAGATAACCTGGAATACGGGAGCCTTACCAGCTTATCGGAGGTGAATTCCGGAATTTTGGATGGCAGATATTCCCTGGGGGTCACCTTAGAAGGGGCAGCCCAGGCCCTGCGCTCAGGGGGAGCGGATGTGGACTACATTTACCCGAAAGAAGGGACCACAGTGCTGCCGGATGGAACTGCCATAGTAAACGGCTGTCCAAACCTGGAAGAGGCTAGGTGTTTTTTAGATTTCACGGTCAGTGAGGACGCACAAAGGATCCTTGTTTCGGATTTAAACAGGAGATCTGTGCGGATGGATGTACCTCCCCTTCCAGGCCTTTCCCCTGTAAACAAGCTTCCCATCACAGATATGGATTTAAAGAGGCTGTCCCAGGAAAAACAAGAGATTCTGAAACAATGGAACAGGATCCTGTTCTTGTACAAAAGGAGTGCCGGAGAATGAAATGGTACGGTCGGTTTTCTTTTAAAACACGGGTATTTTTGGGATGTCTGCTGGTAGCTCTGGTGCCTCTTACCTTTTCAAGCGTGGTTGTTACCAGGCTTTTTACCGCTTCCATTAACCGGCAGCTGGCTATAGAGGGAAACCGGCAGCTGGAGGAGGTAAGCGCAAAGCTGACCCAGCTATTTGAAAATTGTGAGAAGGCCTGTGAGACTTTTACAGCTGACGGTACAGCAGCCAGGGTGATGATCGACAAGGATGCCATTGAGATGCAAAAGGATTTGTATTTATCCTTATATCAGGCGGTTCAGGAGATATACAGCAGCGCTCAGTTCAGCATTTATGATTCTGGCGGTAAGCTTCGTTTTACTACGGACACCGCTTCAAAAAACAGTTCTCTTCCCATCCGCTGGGGGCTTCTAAAGAAGGCTCAGGGGGTGAGCGGGATCACCTATTACAGGACCGATCCTTATCTTCCGGGAGCGGATAAAAATATCCTGATGCAGGGGGCCTATTCCCTGGAAAATTCCCATGGAGCCAGAACCGGATATGTGGTTCTTGATTTTTCACGTGAAAATTTTGACAATCTCTTAAACGGTTTCTATTCTTCCGGGGATACGTTTTTGATACTGGATTCCCATCAAAGGCCGATTTACTGCTCCAGCCCGGAGTATGGGGAAAAGGAGATTAATGACATCATCTCTCATGGAGTGTCAGGACATGAGAGGGAAAAGGGAAGAGGAGTGTATACCAGGTATTTATGGACCAGGGAACCCTCCCAGGGAATCTATGTCATCTTGAGACGTTCCGCACCAATCAGTGCTGAGGCCATCCGCACCATGGGGACGGTAAGCATTCTTTTATCGGCCCTTGGCCTGGTCCTCTGCCTGATGATTTCCGGTGCTCTGTCAAGAGGCATTGCCCAGCCGGTGAGCCAGCTGGATAAAGCTATGGCAAAGGTGAAAAAAGGGGATTTATCCATCCGCATTCATACAAACCGGCAGGATGAGCTGGGAAGGCTGACGGAAAGCTTTAACCAGATGACAGGCGACCTACAGAAATACTTAGAGGACACGGTTCAAAAACAGAAAGATCTAAACAAGACCACCATTAAATTGTATCAGACCCAGTTAAACCCTCATTTTCTCTATAATACCCTGGATACGATCAAGTGGAATGCCAGGATCAACCAGATTCCGGAAATCGCCATATTGGCGGAGAATCTGGCAGTGATTTTGCGGAGAAGTATTTCCAGCCGCCCTTTTATCACCTTGAGGGAGGAGCTGGAAACCATTGAAAGTTACATCCAGATCCAGAAAATCCGTTTTACAGGACGTTTCCTTTATGAAACCGAGATTCCGGACCAATTGGAGGACTGTATGGTGCCCCGAATGTTTTTACAGCCACTGGTGGAGAATGCCATCATCCATGGGCTTGATGGGTGCGAGAACGGATATATCTGTATTTTTGCAGATCAGAAAGATGGAGTATTAAGCATATCCATTACAGATGACGGATGTGGTATGGACAAGGAAATGGTGGATTGGATTAACAGTGACAACCCTTTGAAAAGAGATGGACACTTGGGACTTTACAATGTGATCCGTATACTGAAAATTTATTACGGACAGGAATATGGGATCAGGGCGGAGGTTACTAAGGAAGGAACTACCATTGCTTTAAGGCTGCCGGTCCAGAGGGAGGTGACGGATGTATAAAGTCATAGTTGTGGAAGATGAGACAATGGTCCGCCGGGGAATCATTTTGACCATTAACTGGGCGGCTCTGGACTGTGTCATAGCGGGCGAGGCCGCTAATGGGGAGGAAGGGGCCAGCCTGGCAGAACGGCTTTCCCCGGATATTATTGTGACAGATGTGAAGATGCCCCGCATGGATGGGGTAGAGATGATCACCAAACTTCGGAAAGAAGGGTGCAGAGCGAAGTTCATTATCCTGACTGCCTACGGGGATTTTAAGTACGCCCAAAGCGCGTTGCGGTTAGGGGTCAGTGATTACCTCTTAAAACCCTTAAAGGATGGAGATTTAGAGCAGGCCATCCTGCATATCCGGAGCCAGATCGAGCAGGGAAAGGAAAAGGAGGCAGGAGATGTTTCCGCACCGGTGCTTCTTTTCAATGCGGACAAGAAATCCAAGAACAAATATGTGGCTGAGGCCATCCGGTACATCCGGATGCATTATAAGGAGAACATCACCATTAGTACGGTGGCGGAATATTTGGAAATCAGCGAAGGTTATTTGAGCCGTGTGTTAAAAAAGGAAACGGATTATACATTTACCAGCTATCTTACGTTTTACCGGATGCAGGTGGCCATGTCCCTGCTTAAGGACTGCCGGGTCAAAGTTTATGAAGTGGCGGACCAGGTGGGATATTCGGACACCGCCTATTTCAGTGCCCAGTTTAAGAAGCTTTTGGGCGTATCGCCTTCGGAATATCAGGAACGATGCGGCAAATGAGAAGGGCTTTGTTTGCCGGTTTAATTCTATTGTAAATTAATGGTAATTATGGTATAATGAGAATATAATTCAATAAAGATTCAAAAGACGAAGGAGGTTATTGCTATGAAGTTTTTAAAGTGTAACCGTTGCGGTAATATTGTAGCGGTTGTAGAGGAAAAGGGCGGTACCATTACATGCTGTGGAGAGAATATGCACGAATTGGTAGCCAATACAACAGATGCTGCAACTGAGAAGCACGTTCCAGTTATTGAGATTGACGGTCAGCATGTAAAAGTTACAGTTGGTTCCGTTGAACATCCAATGCTTCCTGAACATTTCATCGGTTGGATCGCATTAGAGACCAAGCAGGGCAATCAGAGAAAGATATTGAATCCAGGTGAGAAACCAGTCGCTGAATTCATGCTTTGCGACGGAGATGAAGTTGTTGCTGCATACGAATACTGTAATCTTCACGGATTATGGAAAGCAGATAAATAAAAAAATGAAAAGCTCACAGGCCTGATGGTCTGTGAGTTTTTTTTTGATAATTCCAATGATTGACATCTTCCCCAATTTGCTCTAGTATTAATTCTGAAGTTTTACTTTAGGATAGGAGAGCCGTAGAATGAATAAGAAAGAAGCGAATGAAATAAAGAAACTGTTTACTCCTGCTAACTGTGCCATCAGCCGCATCTGTGGCTGTTATGTGGACGCGGAAAAGAACAAAAGAACGGAGATTAAGGAGGCGTTTTTGTCCCTCCCGGAAGAAGAAGCGTTTAAATATTTTACCATCTTTAGAAGCGGCCTGTCAGGGACGATCGGTAAAAACATGGTCAACATGGAGTTTCCCTTACATACGGAAGCTGAGGGCGGAACCCAGAACTTTCTGCTAAAGCTCCGGGACAGTCAATTAAAGGATGATGCTCTGATCGAGGAATTTTATGATAAGGTGATCGCAAGCTACGATTACGGCGAGAATTTTTACATCGTCCTCATCCATTGTGCCTACGATATTCCTGCAAGGTCCTCCGACGGCCTGGAAATGGATGATGCCTCTGATTTTGTTTATGAATTCATCCAGTGCTCCATCTGCCCGGTGAAGCTGTCAAAGGCAGGTCTTTGTTACAATACCGAGGCTAACGTAATCCAAAACCGCAGCAGGGACTGGATTGTGGAGGCCCCTGATACCGGCTTTCTATTCCCGGCCTTTACCGACCGGAATACGGATATCCACAGCCTTTTATACTATGCCAAAAACCCGGAGCAGATGCCGGAACGCCTGATTGACGAACTTCTTGGCTGTGTGATGCCTATGTCGGCAAAGAGCCAGAAAGAAACGTTCCAGGCCCTTGTGGAGGAAACGCTGGGAGATAACTGTGATTTTGAAACGGTTAAAAACCTGCACGAAAATTTAAATGAGATTCTTGAAGAAACAAAGGATGAACCGGCTCCTTTTACCTTGGACAAGTATCAGATGAAAAGACTGTTGGAGAACAACGGGGCCAGCCAGGAAAAGCTGGAGGAGTTTGAGCAGCGCTATAACGAAAACGAAGAAATGTCTGTGCCTCCCTTTATCGCTTCCAATGTAGTTAATACCAGAAGCTTTGAGATCAAGACAACGGATGTAAGTATAAAGGTAGCACCTGATAAGACTTATCTGGTAGAAAACCGGATGATTGACGGCCGGCCATGCATTGTCATCGGCATTAGTGAGCATGTGGAAATCAATGGAATCACAGTAAGGCCCATAGCAGCAGATAGAACAATGGAGCCGGAAGAGTAACACTCACCGGCTCCTTAATGGATGAAAAAGACGTTGAAAAAGGGTCTGGACACAAAGGACTACGGTCTGGTCAAAGAGAAATGCCGCCGCGGCTGACAAAACCAGAACCAGAATAAAGGAAAGCAGGGTGCTGCCCGCCATTCCGAGAGTAAGCTCGCCGATATTCAGCCGTTCCCTTACAAAATAGAGCACGGCCCAGTGAACCAGCAGGATGGAGTAGCTGTGCCGGATTAAGAAGTTCATCACGATCCCGGGCTTTGGAAGCCGGCTTTCCAGGGCGCGAAGCATAAGAAAGACTGAGGCTGCTAAGAGGATCATGGCAGGAGCGCCTTCCGCCAATAAAATGGCCTTATAATCAGGACGCAGGGCTGTACAGAGGACGGTAAAGAAGCAGGCAGAAAGGCCAAGTCCCCACCAGGCTTTCCTGTATTTTATGGAAATGGGTTGTGAAAAGTAATAGCCAAGTAAAAATACCCCTTCCCATGGGCTGATCATAAGGTCAAAGTTTAAAGGAAGGCCCATGGCAGGCAGATAAACCGCCAGACACCGGAAGAGAAGGATTAATACCGCCAGTCCGTGAAGCATGGAGTCGTTTAGATGCTTTAAAAGGATGCTGAAAAATGGAGCCAGGATATAGAGAGATAAAATGACATAGATTACCCATAAATGGGGGGCCCACCCAATCGGGCCTGCCGCCATATCCTTTAAGGCCTTAAAAATTCCGCTTATAAAGCCAGAATTGAAATACTGGCAGGAGAGCAGGATATAAATGCAGTAGTAGCAAAAAAAGGGAATAGCCACCTGTAAAAATCTTTTATAGTAAAAGACAGCCAGGCTATCTTTTTGTTCCCGCAGGATCAAAGCGCCGCTGTTCATAATAAACAGCGTGTTGCAGACCAGAAGAATGGAAGAAAGGGACTGCACCGCTACCCAGGCTTTGGTACCGACCGTGATATTCGCTGTGGAAACATCAAGACAATGGACTAATATTACAAAAAGAGCGGCAATAAGACGGACATAATCCAGGTAGAGAATCCTGCCTTTTCCGGCATCATTTCCTAAAAACAGATGTTTTATATAATTTCTGTCCTGGATCTGGCTCCTGATATGAAGGCAGCAGGAAATTGCAATAAAAGCCAGTATTGTCATCTGTAATTTTCCCATAAGTTCTGTTCCTTTCCGGTCCCGTTATTCTTGCGAAGGCTTGAGATTCTACCATTATATCACAGGAAGCCGGCCATCACAAACCAAACCCTTTGGGTGTCCCTTGGAAAATTTCGTGGTCAATCCCCAGAGGCTATGATATACTTAAGAAAAAGGAAACGTACAGAGAGGAAATGAAAGTGGCAGATCGGACATTTGGCTGGGTACAGGAGGCCTATACCCTGGATAACTTAAAAAATGTGGTATCCGCGTTCGTGCCGGATTCAAAGATCAACAGGATCCTGCGCACGGATAAAATACCCAGACTCATATCGGAAAAAGACGGGAGAGATGAGTTTATACGGGAATTAAGCGGCGAGGTAATTACCATTCCTTATACCCATTTAAAGGGAAAGGGGACACCTGTTGGCTATACAAGGAGCAATGCCCCATGTTCCGGGATCATCCAGGCAGTTCTGCCGGGGCAGCGGAAGGAATACCAAAGCGACTGGCCTGCAGATTCCTTTCTAAGATGGGCGGTAAGCATTGGTTTTCTTCATTACAGCCGGAACGATGATGTATGTTCCCTATCCCCCCTGGGGCGCCAATATGCGGAGGCATCCGCAGAAAGCGAGGAGGAAGCGAATGCGCTAAAGACTGCTTTGCTTTCTTATCCGCCTGTTTGCAGAGTGTTGTCTCTACTGGGAGAAGAAGGGCATCTGACAAAGTTTGAGATAGGTGCAAGGCTTGGCTTCATCGGGGAGGCAGGTTTCACCTCCATTCCCCAGTACATGATCCTTCAGGGACTGGCAGAGGCAGAAACCAGGGAAGAGAGAACAAAGCTTCTTCAGGATACGGAAGGAACCAGCGATAAATACGTTCGGACGATTTGCAGCTGGCTTTTGCAGATGGGCTGGATCAACAAGGTGCCAAAAGAGGTAACAGTTTCCATTGGGGGCTTAACCTGCACCGGAACCATTCCCCAGTCTTATCAGTTGACATTAAAGGGAAGAACCATATTAAAGCATGTTACAGGGGTTTCAAAGTTTGCCAGGATTCCCAAGCGGGTGATGTGGGATATGCTGGCTACTAAGGTAGCTGACCGGGAGTATTTACGCAACCGTCGGACCCATATCATTAAATGTCTGGAAGGAGTCTACCGATCCCCTTTGCAGGTAAAGGAGTATTTAAAAGGCAAGGGTATGGAAGAAGAGGAGGAGACGATTCTCGATGACCTTCGAAGCTTTGAAAATATTGGGCTTCATGTAAAAAAGACAGGAAATACCTATCGGATCATGGATGAGATAACCGGTCTTGAACTGCCTTCTGAAAGCCATGGGCCGGTACCGGTAAAATCAGAGGTGTCCCTGTTAAAGGATTATTTAAGAACCCATTTGCTCCATGTGGATCACCGATATCTTATTCTTTTAGACTTAGGATTTGACGGAACTTCTGACAGGGATTATGAGATACAGACAGCCCAGCTTCTGACTGGAGAACTTAATTTTAAGGGAGCCAGGCTTGGCGATACCAGGAAGCCGGATGTGTGCGTATATTATGGAGAAGATGGGCTGATTATTGATAATAAGGCTTATGGCAAAGGGTATTCCCTTCCGATTAAGCAGGCTGACGAGATGTACCGTTATATAGAGGAAAATAAGGAACGGAATGAAAAGCTTAATCCAAACAAGTGGTGGGAAATCTTTGACAACGATGTGATTCACTATCACTTTGCTTTTATTTCCGGTGCCTTTACCGGCGGATTTAAGGAAAGGCTTGATAATATCCGGATGCGTTCCGGGATTTATGGAGCCGCAGTCAATTCCATGAATCTTCTTTTGATGGCGGAAGAACTAAAGTCCGGAAGACTGGGATACAAAGAATGTTTTAAGCTTTTTGACTGCAACGATGAAATTGTGTTACAACGTTCTTAGACACATGGAGGTTTGATGATATGGTGTTGGGAGAATACCTTCCTTTCTGGAATAAGCTGACAGAGAAACAGAGAATGCTTTTAAAAGAAAAAGCCAGGGAAGCCAGGTTTGAAAAGGGTATGCTGGTTCATGGCGGGGTAGATGGCTGCAGCGGGCTTTTGCTTGTGACCGCAGGGCAGCTAAGGGTTTTCATGTTATCGGATGAGGGACGGGAGCTGACGCTTTACCGCCTGCTTGAGCGTGATATCTGCCTTTTCTCCGGTCCCTGTATGGTTAAAAACATTCAATTCGATGTGACGGTGGAAGCGGAGCAGGATTCCGTGGTCTCTGTGATCCCGCCGGAGGTTTACAAGACGCTGATGGAGCAATCGGCTGTTGTCTCCAATTTTACCAATGAGCTGATGGCTTCCCGTTTTTCCGATGTCATGTGGCTGATGGATCAGGTCTTAAACAAGAAAATGGATGGCCGCCTGGCTGCTTTTCTTTTAGAAGAGGGCAGACTTAACGGTTCTAAGGAACTTTCCATCACCCATGAGCAGATTGCCCATCACCTGGGAACTGCAAGAGAAGTGGTTACCCGGCTCTTACGGCTGTTCCAGGCAGACCACCTGGTAAAAATCACCAGGGGAAGCGTGGAACTCCTTGATGAAAGGGGCCTGGAGCTGTTGGCTGCGGACAGCCTGAGATAGGAATGTTTGTATTATTTCAAAAACATGGGAAAATTCCTTGCATTCTTCTCTTTTCACAGTTATATTAGAAAAAGTTTATGAAAAATTTATAATATACAGAGGAACAGGAAAGATGAAGGATTTTATCCCACAGTTTTTTTTATCAATGAAGCATTACACAAGGGAGCAGTTTGTAAAAGATGTCGTTTCAGGAATCATCGTGGCGATCATTGCTCTGCCCCTGTCCATCGCCCTTGCCCTGGCTTCCGGTGTGACGCCAGAGCAAGGGCTTTATACCGCCATTGTGGCAGGTTTTGTAATCTCCTTTTTAGGCGGCAGCAAGGTGCAGATCGCAGGGCCTACGGCAGCATTTGCTTCCATTGTAGCCGGAATTGTCTTAAAAAACGGGCTTGACGGCCTGGCTGCGGCAACCGTCATGGCCGGAATTCTCCTGGTTATCATGGGATTTTTAAGGCTGGGAAGTTTAATTCGCTTTATTCCGTATACCATTACAACCGGATTTACTGCCGGTATTGCAGTGACTATATTTATCGGCCAGATAAAGGATTTCCTCGGTCTTACCTTTGAAAAGGCACCGGTGGAAACCATGGAAAAGCTGGAGCAGGTAGTGCGTACCATCGGAACCTTTAATCCCATGGCATTGGTGATTGGAATGATCGCCCTTGCCGTACTGATCATCTGGCCCAGATATTTTAAAAAGGTACCCCCATCTTTGATTGCAGTTATTCTTACAGCTGCTTTGGTAAAGGTACTGGATCTTCCTGTTCATACCATCGGGGACTTATATACCATTTCCCCAAGCCTTCCGGCACTACATATTCCGAAGCTGTCTTTCGCCATGATGGGAAAGGTCATGCCTGATGCAGTGACCATTGCAGTGTTAGCCGCCATTGAATCATTGCTGTCCTGCGTTGTGGCTGACGGCATGATAGGCAGCAGGCACAATTCCAACATGGAATTGATCGCCCAGGGCGTTGGAAATACCTTTTCCGCCTTGTTTGGAGGAATCCCTGCGACTGGCGCCATTGCCCGGACAGCCGCCAACGTTAAAAATGGGGGAAGGACTCCTGTGGCCGGAATGGTTCATGCGGTTCTTCTGCTGTTAATTCTCGTTTTTCTCATGCCTTATGCAGCACTTATTCCTATGCCAACCATTGCAGCGATTCTGTTTATAGTTGCTTACAATATGAGCGAGTGGAGAGAGTTTGTTTCAATCGTAAAGACCTCTCCGAAAAGCGATTGGTCGGTGCTAGTGGTAACGTTTGCCCTGACTGTGGTATTTGATCTGGTAATGGCCATTGGCGTAGGCCTGGTTATTGCTTCTTTGCTGTTCATGAAGCGGATGGCAGATGTGGCAGAGGTAAATGGCTGGAGGTATCTTGATGATGAAGAGGATACTGATGGGGACCACATTGATTTAAAGCCGGTTCCGGGGCATGTAGCCGTATTTGAAATCAATGGTCCAATGTTCTTTGGAGCTGCAGATAAGATATCCAAGGTGGTCTTGGAAGATGGAAAGAGAGTACTGATCCTTCGTATGCGGAGCGTTCCGGCCATGGATACAACTGCCTTAAAAAGCCTAAAAAAGCTTTACAATGGATTAAAAAGAAAGAACATCACACTGGTATTATCCCATGTAAACGAGCAGCCTATGTCAATGATGGAACGGGCGGGATTTGTAGATGATATGGGAAGAGAGAATATTGCGGGATGTATTGATGACGCTTTAATGCGCGCCTCCGTTTTATAAAAGCCCTAAAGGCAAAAATCAGGCCATAAGAAGCCGGCGAAATGAATTTTTCGGCTTCTTATGGCTTTTCCATTTTCGATGAGCCATTGATCAATTGGGTAAATGAAGAGGACAAGCTGTTAAAAAAATATCATGGAAATATAAAAAAATTGTTGACATCACCAAAAGATGATACTATAATCAATACATATTAAACCTACAAGAATAATAGGATATACAAGAAAGGATGTAATTCATATGAAAAACGCAATGGTTTCTGCCAGAGTTAATCATCTCTCAAGCTTTGATAAAATGGATTGCTGTTGTTGTAAAACTGTGTGTATGTATATGAATACAGCTTATTTTTGTATGTATTAGAATACCTGGATCCGCAGCGGCAGGATTTTAGCAGGTACTATAATTGTACCTGTTTTTTTTATAAGCGGAAATAGATGATAAATTTCATCAGTAACACCACTTAATCAATCCATACGGGCAGGAAGATGCAGAAGATACGAAAGATGCGTCAAATACATATAAAAAGAACCACCTGAGAAAAAAGAATCCGGGCAAGGGCTTAGAGGAAGGCCCGGCGGCGATCCATAAGTGAGAGAAGGTGATTCCGATATCCTATTCAAATGCTTCTGATCAAGAATATATCAGGCTGATCCATGAAATGGCCAGCCACGTAAAGTATGGTTCCATCACCATCACGATTCAGGATGGAAAGATCGTACAGATCGAAAAAATAGAAAAAATAAGATTAAAGGACTGACTGGACAACCGGAGGTTCTGATAAGCAGGAATGCGTATCAGAGGAAGGTTGTCTTTTTTTGTATCCTGATTTAAGAAAGAGAGATTAATATGGCAAATACATATCAAAACCTGCAAAAGTCACACCCATGCTTTGGAGGAAATAAAAACACCGTGGGCCGGATCCACCTTCCGGTAAGCCCCGGCTGCAATATTTCCTGTAAGTTCTGCGACAGAAGAATCAATGATGAGGAGGAAAGGCCGGGAGTGACCTCTAAGGTGCTCACTCCTTCACAGGCGCTGGAGGTTCTTGACAAGGCTCTTACCCTTTGCCCGGAGATTACTGTGGCAGGCATTGCAGGGCCGGGCGATACCCTGGCTACGGATTATGCACTGGAAACCTTCCGTCTGGTAAAGGAACACCATCCGGAACTGATCAAATGTATGAGTACCAACGGCCTGCTTCTCTTTGAACGTGCGGATGAGATCATTGAAATTGGAGTGGAATCCGTGACCGTTACGGTAAATGCGGTGGATCCTGAAATCGAGGCAAAGCTGAACCGGTGGATCCTGTATCATGGGCGTATTTATGAGGGAGTCCAGGCAGCTGAGATCCTGATAGAAAACCAGTTAAAGGGCATCAAAAAGATAGCGGATGCAGGGATCACGGTAAAGGTGAACACCGTCCTGGTGCCAAACATAAACGGAGCGCACATTGAGGATATTGCAAAGGCTGTAAAAGAGGCGGGAGCATGCATCTACAACATTATCCCTCTGATCCCTCAATCGGAACTTTCCCATGAAACGGCCCCCGTTTGCCAGGAGATCGACGAGGCCAGAACTATGGCAGGAAAGCATATTGATGTTTTCCGCCATTGCCAGCACTGCCGCGCCGATGCAGTGGGCATGCTTGGGGGAAAGGATTTTGGAGATATGATATACCAGAGAAGGATCGCAGGAAGCGATACCTTTTCCCACGGATGAAGAAAGGGGGAGGTGAAATAACGTGAAATATAAGATTGCAGTGGCATCAACCGATGGAAAAGTGATCAACCAGCATTTCGGAAGAGCCGAGGTCTTTTACATCGTGGAGGCTGACAGCGGGGGTTTGACATTCACCTATGAGGAAAGCCGAAAAACAGTTCCCATATGCAGGGGACAGGAGCATGATGAATCACAGTTAAAAGCTGTGGCAGCCATACTGAAGGATTGTGATTATATTCTGGTCAGCCGGATTGGAGCCAGTGCAAGGGCTGCACTGGATCAAAACAACATAGAGGCCTTTGAACTGCCGGGATATATTGAGGATTCCATCCGGAAACTTCTAGCTTATATTGAGGTACAGAAAAGCTTATGCGGGCTATAGAGAAAGCCTGACTTTGATTGAAGACTTATACGACAATTAATTATGCGAATCAGAAAGAGAGGATTTTATCAATGGGACAAATCAGACAGATAGCCATTTATGGGAAGGGAGGAATCGGAAAATCCACTACAACCCAAAACCTAACGGCAGGGTTAGTGGAGCTGGGGAAAAAGGTCATGGTAGTTGGGTGTGATCCAAAGGCAGATTCCACCAGGCTGCTCCTTGGCGGCCTGGCACAGAAAACGGTTCTTGATACGTTGCGGGAAGAGGGGGATGGTGTAGAGCTGGACCGCATCCTGAAGGAAGGCTATAAAGGAACCAGGTGTGTGGAATCAGGTGGCCCGGAGCCGGGGGTAGGCTGTGCGGGAAGAGGCATAATCACTTCAATAGGACTTCTCGAAAACCTGGGTGCATATACCGATGATTTAGATTATGTGTTTTACGACGTATTGGGTGATGTGGTCTGCGGAGGATTTGCCATGCCCATCCGGGAAGGAAAGGCCAAAGAAATCTACATTGTGGCAAGCGGGGAGATGATGGCCCTGTACGCGGCAAATAACATTGCAAAGGGCGTCAAGCGCTATGCAAAGACCGGAGGGGTGAGGCTTGGAGGAATCATCTGCAACAGCCGGAACGTAGACCGGGAACTGGATTTACTCCGCGCCTTTTCAAAAGAGCTTGGAACCAAGCTTCTCTACTTTGTTCCAAGGGATAACATTGTGCAGCATGCGGAGATCAACCGCAAAACAGTCATTGAATACAAACCCGATTCCAGCCAGGCAAATGAATACCGGAATCTTGCCCAGGCAATCATCGACAATCAGGATTTCACCATTCCCACTCCCATGGACCAGGAACGGCTGGAAGAGATTCTTTTTGAATTCGGACTTATGAACATCAATGACGATTATAAGATCTAAGCACAAATGTGCGAAGCATAGTCAAAGTTTGGAGGTTAAATATGGCAATTAATTTATCAAATTCAAATCTGGCAACCAGGGAGACCCGGCTAGGCTCCATAACCGGATATGTAGGAGACTTACATGATCTTGCCAGCCAGAGCAAATGCGGCAGCTTAAAGGGCTGCGGACGCTGTTTTTCACAGTCAAGTACCTGTCTATCCGGCTGTGCCCTCGGCCAGCTTGGAGGGATCCGGGATGTAGCGGTCATCCACCACGGCCCTTCCGGGTGCTCGGCCACGGCAAGTTCTCAGTACATCATTACCAATCAGGTGGCTGCTAAAAGAGGGGTCGTAAACAAATCCGTCTATATTGGTACAGATATGAATGAGAATGATACCATTTTCGGTTCCACAGAAGCGCTGGCGGATATCATTGTGGAGGTCAACCGGCGTTACCAGCCAAAGGCAATTTTTGTCAGCAGCTCCTGTGCCACGGGGATCATCGGAGAGGATATTGACAGCGTGGTGGATGATGTGAAGGACCAGATTCCGGTGCCTGTCATAGCCGTTCACTGTGAGGGCTTTAAATCACGGATTTGGGCGACTGGGTTTGATATATCCGATCATGCGGTATTAAGCGGAATCGTAAAGCCGCCAGAGCAGAAAAGAAACACCGTTAACTTTAAAAACTTTTTCGAAAGCGCCAGAAATGAAATCATTGAAATGTTTAAGAATTTTGATTTAGAGCCCATATTTTTATATGCCAACGCAACGGTGGAAGAACTGGAACATTTATCAGAGTCCGTTGCTACGACATGCATCTGCGGAGTTCTTGGAAATTATCTGGGCAATGGCTTAGAAGAGCTGTACGGCGTTCCCTATATTCGGACCATCAATCCCTTAGGGATCGTCGGATTTGAGACCTGGCTTAGGGAAATCGGAAGAGTTGCCGGCAAGCAGCTTGAAGTGGAACATTACATAGAAGAACAGAGAAAAATCTATATTCCCCAGATAGAAGCGGTAAAGAAAGAATTAAAGGGATTAAAAGCGGTTCTTGGAATGGGGCCGGGCTATACCTTTGAGGTGACGAGAGTGTTAAACGAGCTGGGAATTGAAGTGGTTTGGGCGCTGGCATGGCATTATGACAAGAAATACGAAAACGGGGATGTTCCTCCTGCCATGAGTTATCTTCTTGACAATGAGATCAATTTTGAAGCCAGTGTGGCGGACCAGCAGAACTTTGAGGTAATGAACATCTTAAATAAGTACCGTCCTGATTTATACCTTTCCCGCCATCCCGGCTCCACGGTATGGGCCATTAAACAGGGAACGCCGGCGGTCTATGTGGCGGACGAATACATGATATTCGGATATAAGCATACCCTGGAGTTCGCTCATACGGTTTTAGATACCATACGGAACCGGAGCTTTGAACAGAATCTGGCAAAAAGAGTGAAGCTGCCTTACACGGACTGGTGGTATAAGCAGGATGTGGGAAGCTTCTTAGAGGAGGGGATTGGCTGATGGCGAAGATCTTAGATAAACAGAGGTATAAATGCGCGATGAGTGCCATGCAGACCGTTCAGGCAATCGAACGGGCGATTCCTGTCCTTCATTCCGGTCCGGGTTGTGCCCAGAAGCTCTCTAATTCCTCGGGAAGCTCCGGCTATTTTTCACCCAACATCTATCCCTGTACCAGCATCAACGAAAGGGATGTTGTATTCGGAGGTGTTAAAAAACTTGAGTCAACCATCAAGCATTCCCTGGATGTCATTGATGCCGATTTATATGTGGTATTGACCGGCTGTATCCCGGAGATCGTGGGTGACAACACCGAAGAAGTAGTGGAAGGGTTTCAGGATGCCAAAAAGCCGGTAATCTATGCCTCCACCGCAGGCTTTAAGGGCAACAACTACAAGGGCCACGAGCAGGTGGTGGATGCGATCATTGACCAGCTTTTGGAACGGTCAGATATCCGGGTAAAAAATCTGGTGAATATATGGGCGGATGTGCCTTATCAGGATGAGTTCTGGCTGGGAAACTTAAGAGAGCTTGAAAAACTGGTTAAGGAACTTGGTCTTACGCCGAATACGATATTTGGCTATCAAAGGGGATTAAGCAACATAAAGAGGATACCGCAAGCCGAATTTAACTTACTGGTGTCGCCTTGGGTCGGGCTTAATAATATGAAGAACATGGAGAAGAAGCTTGGAATCCCTTACCTCCACTATCCCACTCTCCCCATAGGGGCCTTTGAAACCAGTAAATTCCTTCGGGAAGTGGGCAGGTTTGCAAGAGTGCCAGAGGAGAAGATTGAAAGCCTGATTGCTGAAAAAGAAGCTTATTATTACTACTACATCGAACGCTATGCGGATTTATTCCTGGAGACCAGAGTCATGTCAAAGCAGTTTACGGTGGTAGCCGACGCCCAATATGCCCTTGGTATTACGAAGTTCCTGGTCAATGATCTGGGTTTATTTCCCGCCAAGCAGTTCGTGACGGATGACACCCCAAGAGAATTCAGGGAAAAGGTCTGTTCCTATTTTAAGGAACTGAATTTTGGCATAGAAGCAGAGATGAGCTTTGAGACCGATGGCTACAAGATCCACAACGAGATCAAAGCCCATGACTATCATGGATATCCCCTGATTCTTGGAGGACATTGGGAGAAAGAGATCGCAAAGCAGACCGATGCCCATTTCCTTAATGTATCCTGGCCGGTCAATGAAAGACTGGTCATGAACAGCTATTATGCAGGATATGACGGAGGCTTAAAGCTGATCGAAGACATCTATTCCGTTGCCAGAACAAGATTCAATTAACAGGCGGGTTTCATGGAGGGAGTATTATGCCATATAAAATTGCGGTTGCATCTTCTGACGGAGAGAATATTGATATGAATTTTGGGGCGGCCCATGAATTTTTCATCTATGAAGTGGGAGAAGAAGGGGAGTATGCCCTTTTGGAAATAAGAGAAGCACAGAAGGAAGCTGGGGGGCTTTCCTTCTGTCAGGACGGGTGCAAAGGAAGGGGATGCGAAGGCTCTCACGAAAACCAGCCCAGGGTAGATTCCATAACAGACTGCCGTTGTGTCATCTGCAAAAAGATCGGTTTCCATATTCAGAAACAGCTTGAGAAAAAGGCGGTCGGCGCCTTTGATGTGGAAGGGAAAATTGAAGACGCAATGGAGAAAATCACATGGTATTTTCACCGGATGGATCATCATCAGTCACTTCGGGGAATGGCGAATGAAACATTAATAGGAAAGGAAGGCAGGGAATGATGAATCAATGGATAAAAAAAATCGTTATAAAAGCAGTTCTTACAGCATTGGGAGCCGCAATGCTGACAGGATGCGGCAAGAAAACAGCGGCCGCAGACACCGGGGTCACGAAAGTGGTGGTAGGAACCGGTAATGCCTATGCGCCGTATTGCTATCTGGATGAGAAAGGAGACCTTGCCGGATATGAGTACGAGGTTTTAAAGGCGGTAGATGAGCTGCTTCCCCAGTATGAATTTGAATATCAGACCTCAGATTTTGCCAATGTGCTGATTTCCCTTGATGCGGGCAAGATTGATCTTGCAGCTCATCAATACGAATGGAACAAGGAAAGAGATGATAAATATTTATTTGGAAAAGAACCATATACCACCTATGTGACCTACCTTGCCGTAACAGGTGACCGGACGGATATTAAGTCCCTTGATGATTTAAAGGGCCGGAAGGTAAAAAGCTCCACCGGGTCAAATTCCGTGTATATCCTGGAGAATTATAATAAAGACCATCCGGATAACCCCATAAAGATTGATTATGTGGATAATTCGACCGATGAAGAGACTGTTACAGGCCTTGTAAACGGTGTCTGGGATGCCACCATCCTGACAAAGCGGGATACGGAAAAACTGAATCAAAACTATGGAGGCGGCAGGGACGTCTTAAAGGTGACGGGAGAACCGGTCCAGTCTTCTTCCACATACTTCGTATTTGCAAAAGACAATACCAGGTTGCAGGAGGCAGTGGATGGAGCGGTAAAGCAATTAAAGGAAAGCGGAAAGCTTGCACAGATATCAAAGGATGTAATCGGCGGGGATTATACGGAAAGCGAGTAATGGTATGGATAAACTGTTTGGCTGGGAGCGGTTCTTTGAAAATATCCCTAAAATTCTTCCGTATTTATCGGTGACCTTTCAGATTGTGGTTTATGCCACCGGATTCGGAGTGCTTCTTGCCGCGTTCATTGTTCTGGCAGAGCTCAAAAAGATTCCGGTCCTGAATCCGTTTTTTAAGGTGTATGTCTCATTCATGAGAGGAACCCCCATGCTGGTACAGCTGATGATTATTTATTACGGGATACCGGCCCTAATTGATCCTGTTTTCGGTACCAACATCAACCGGGGGTTCAGTGCGGTAACGTTTGCTTATATTACCTTTATCTTAAATCAGGGAGCATTTCTTTCTGCCATATTTTACGGTGCAATCACATCCATTCCCTATGGGCAGACAGAGGCGGGCTTCAGTGTGGGACTTACGGAGCTCCAGACCTTTCGGAGGATCCTTTTGCCCCAGATGGTGAGGATTGCTCTGCCGCCCTTTGGCTCTGATCTGGTGGGATTGTTTCAAAATTCTTCTCTTGTATTTCTCATCGGTGTTACGGATATCATGGGAAGGGCCAAATCCATCGGCGCGGCCACAAAACACGTACTGGAAGCCTATGTGTTTGTGGTGATCATCTATATTGTTATCAGTTTAACAATCAGGCTTCTTTTTTATTACCTGAATACAAAACTGGAGTATGGGAGAGAAGGGGTAGAATGAATTTTAATACAGCTCATTTTTATGAAAGCTTTCTTTATGGTATTAAGTATTTTCCCAATACCCTGAGGCTTGTGTTCATTCCGCTGGCCATTGGCCTGACTCTGGGAACGGTAATTGCACTGGCCAGGGTCTATAAAGTGCCTGTTCTCTGTAAGCTTCTTGGGATTTTTGTCACCGTATATCAGGGTGTTCCCATTGTGGTGGCTCTGATGATATATAACCTGGTTTTCATGCTCAAATTCAATGACCTGGCAGGATTTTTACATATTAAAACAAAAGCCGCTGATGTAGATAATATCTGGGTAGGTATTTTTGCACTGAGCCTTACTGCGGTGTGTTCCATATCAGAGGCCATCCGGGGAGCCCTACTGTCCATTGACAAGGGGCAGGATGAAGCCGGATATTCCGTAGGTCTTACAAAGGTCCAGACCATCAGGAGGATCATTATCCCCCAGATGATCCCGGCGGCGATCCCCACACTGATCAATCATGTGGTCGGCTTAATCAAGGCCTCCTCCGTAGTCATGGCCATCGGTATTATTGAAATTGTGGCAGGAGCCACCATTCCAAGTTCCCGGACGTATTCCTTTTTTGAAGGATATGTGGCGGCCGCAGTCATATACTGGGCATTTACCATTATGATCGAATACCTGGCAAAAGTCTTAAGGCGCCATACAGGCAGATTTAGGAGGAATCCATATGATTGAAGTAAAGAATGTAAAAAAGGCCTTTGGAAAGCAGCAGGTCCTAAAGGATGTTTCTGTGGAGGTGGAGGATGGCCAGGTGGTGGTTGTCCTCGGCCCCAGCGGTTCGGGGAAAACCACATTGCTGCGGTGTATTAATTTCCTGGAAAATGCGGACAGCGGACAGCTAGCCATTGGAGATACCTGCGTGGATTTAAAAAAAGCCACCAAAAAGCAAATACTGGAGATCAGAAGGAAAACGGCCTTTGTTTTTCAAAATTACAATCTTTTTGCCAATAAAACTGCATTGGAAAATGTGATAGAAGGCCTTGTTACGGCCAGGCATATTCCCAGGGAGGCAGCAATTAAACGGGGGAAGGAAGCCCTTGACTGGGTGGGACTGGGGGAGAAATATCATTGTTATCCCTGCAACCTTTCCGGCGGACAGCAGCAGCGTGTGGGTATTGCCAGAGCCTTTGTCTTAAATCCGGAAGTGATTCTGTTTGACGAACCAACGTCTGCCCTGGATCCGGAGCTGGTAGGAGAAACCCTTGATATCATTAAGAAAGTGGCGGGAAGAGGAATTACGATGATCGTGGTGACCCATGAAATGTCCTTTGCCCAGGATGTTGCCAATAAAGTGATCTTTATGGATGAAGGGATTGTTGTGGAAGAAGGAAGTCCGGAAGAGATTTTTTCAAATCCGAAAGAAGAGAGGACCAGACAATTTTTATCAAGAATCATTTCCCTGGATTCCAACTATTCGATATAACAGATAAAAGCCTGGGAATCAAAACCATCATTGATTACAGAAATGAAGAGGAGATAAAAAGAAGCCCCAACCGGGAGCTGGGAGAGGGTGTGACCACTTATTTCTGTGACCCCAATGCTCATTTTAATCTATGATTATATGCTTACTAAAAGGGCAAGAGCAGAAAAAATGTTCGCTATTATCAAAAATATCAGGAGCTGGCCAAGGATAAACAGGTGGCAGATTACCTGTTCTCCCTCTTTGATACAAAGCCGGAGTATATTGAAGCTTCCATCGATAAAATTCTTGAGGAATACGGTACCATCAGAGAATACGCCAAAACTGCTTTATCACTGAATGGCATCATCATCAAACAGCTGGAGGATATTTTTCTGGAATAACAGCTTCATCCAGATTGCAAACAAAAAGATGAGCTTTGAATGGTTTAAACCATTTAAAAGCTCATCTTTTATTCTATAATACTATTTTGAAGACAGTGTTTCTATTGAGCCACCAGCTGATCCAGAGATTTAAACTGATATCCCATTTCCTCCCATTTCGTCAACAATTCATCAAGGATCTGGGCATTGGTGCTGGAAGTGCTGTGCAAGAGCACAACAGCGCCTGGATGGATCCTGCCCAAAAGCTTTTTAAAGGCTTCTTCCTTTGAGGGCTGCTTATCCTGATACCAGTCAACGTAGGCAAGGCTCCAGAAAAAGGTTTTGTACCCAATATCCTTTGCCATTTTTAAATTTGTCTCACTGTATTTCCCCTGCGGCGGACGGTAGTACTGTTTCATGGGCTGTCCGGTAGTCTTTTCAAAAAGGTTCTCTAAATCCTTAATCTCTTTTTCAAATGCTTCTTTTGAAGAAATCTTAGACATATCCGGATGATGATAGGTATGATTTCCTACGATATGGCCTTCCGCAACCATACGCTTTACTAACTCCGGAGCGGTTTCTATGTAATTTCCTACCACAAAAAAGGTAGCCGGGGCATTATGCTTCTTTAATGCATCCAGTATGGCTGCGGTATTTCCGTTTTCGTATCCGGCATCAAAGGTCAGATAAAGAACTTTATCCGGGGTTTTTTCAGCGTAATAGGCATCATACTGTTTTAAATAATCCATGGTAGCATTGGCTACCGGCGGCTGCCCTTCCTGCTGGAAACTTAACCCCCAGTTTCCATCTGCAGCAGTCTCCACTGCCCTGTGTTGTTCCACCATCATGGCTCCAAGGTGGCCGGCCAGAAAGGCGCAGAGGAAAAGCAGGAATACCATAATTGCCTTCTTTCCTTTTTCAGGAGGGATAGAAAGCTTTCTGATTTTTTCTGCAATCTTAAATTTCTGCAAAAATTTCATGAATAAAGCTCCGTTATGTTACATTTGTTTCAATATATGAAACGGACCTCTGTCCATATTCAAAAAGATTGCATTAACGTACCTGCTTTTCCTTCCAGACTTGCTTTCGCTTTGTCGAGAGAGGTGATGATGGCTTTCCGGTTGCTGCCGTTCCATAAAAAATCCACGGAAGCTTCTATTTTCGGGAGCATGGAGCTTGATTCAAACTGTCCTTCCTGAATGTAGCCTTCTGCCTCCTCCAGACTCATCTGGCTGATGGGACGTTCCTCAGGCGTTCCGAAATTCAGGGTAACATTGTCAACATTTGTCAGGATCATGAGCACATCCGCATCGATTTCCTTTGCCAGAAGCCCGGCAGCCCGGTCCTTTTCAATGACTGCGCTGGCGCCCTTTAAACGGTATCCCTGTTCCATAACCGGTATGCCGCCGCCTCCACAGGCGATGACGATCTGATCTGCGTCCATAACAGCTTTTATGATATCAATTTCCACAATGGACACAGGTTTTGGAGAGGCCACAACTCTGCGAAATCCCATGCCAGGCACTTCTTCCACATAATTCCCCTTTTCCTCCTCTGCTTTTGCATCTTCCGCTGACATAAAGCGTCCGACAGGCTTCATAGGGGTGTAAAAAGCCTCGTCATAAGGATTTACCATCATCTGAGTCAAAATGGTGGCTGCAGACTTGCAAATGCCGCGCTTTGCCAATTCCGCCTGGATGCCATTTTGCAGGTCATAACCAATGTAACCCTGGCTCATGGCAGAGCATACGGACATGGGCGCAGAAGTATAACCGTCGTGAAGTTTTCCGAATTCATTCATAGCAGTGTGGATCATACCCACCTGCGGAGCATTGCTGTGAGTAACTGCCACCTGCCAGCCCACTTCAATAAAATCTGCGATTACCTTGGAGGTTTCAGCAACCGCCTTTTTCTGTTCCGGAAGATTTGTACCCAATGCATGATGTCCCAAAGCCAGTACAATACGTTTTTTTACCATATCAGTTCCCTCTCAATTCCGTATAGTTTGGTCAAAAAGTATAAAGATATTATATTATCAGACAATAAAAAAATCAACAGATTTCAGGAGCTGGGAATCTTTAGAAGAAGCGGAGTGATTCTTTAGAAATAATTATGAAAATTTTGGTAGATATCTTGAGATTGGATGGTATAATGTACACGAAAGCAATGAGCAGTGCGAAATAAGGCAGGCAAAATTTCGTTGTGCTTGCACAAAAGAAATTTTTTGCCTGCCTTATTTCCCAGGGCGAATGCCCGTGAGCTTGTAAAACCAACGGTTTTACAAGCTGCACTGCGGATGCATGGTATGCACTGCGGATGCATGGTATAATAAACAAAAACATACAGAAACTGAAAGGACCCCCCATATTTATGATATCAACCATCCTACATCTAATCCTCCCCATGTTCTTTTACACGGCCACAACGACTTTTATATATTTAAACTTAAACCTGCCACCCTTAGAAACCACCGCCTTATCCGCAATTTTGGTCTCCCCTATCCTTTATTACTTCTATTCCGCAGACCAAAACCACCGTGGACATCCACCTCTCACAAGGTTTAAACTACACGGCTCCCTAATCTATATCCTAATTTTCGGAGCATCATTATGCATATTCGGAAATTACATGGTGGATGCGTTTAGGCTGACTGAGCGATCCGTCTCTTATAAAGAGGCAGAAAATAACATATACTCAGCGTCCTTCCCCCTTCAGATCCTTGCTTCCGGCATTTTGATCCCCTTTACAGAGGAGATCATTTTCCGGGGACTGGGTTTTGCCGCACTGAGGGAAAAACTCCCATTTTGGCTGTCAGCAGCTCTATCTGCAGCCCTATTTGGCCTTTACCACGGAAATCTACCCCAAGGAGTTTACGCCTTCCTCATCGGCATGGCCGTTGCCTGGCTCTATGAGATTTCAGGGACCTTGCTGGCCCCCTATCTATTTCACGTATCAGCCAATTTACTATCGCTCAGCATCATGAATACAGGGCGTTTGAATACTTTAATACGTGCAGACCGTAAGCCGGTTTTGGCGGCCGTATCCGCGGCAGTGTCTGTTATTTGTGCGATTCGAATTTATCAGAAAAACAACTTAAAGGAGGATATTTTGTGAAGCTTTTATCTGTGGCAATTCCATGTTACAACTCTGAGGCCTATATGAGGCACTGCATTGACTCCCTTCTGCCGGGAGGTGACGAGGTTGAGATTCTCATTGTGGATGACGGGTCCACCAAGGATCATACGGCAGAAATAGCGGATGAATATGAAAGAAATTATCCGGATATCTGCCGGGCGATTCATCAGGAGAACGGCGGTCATGGTGCGGCGGTCAATGCCGGCTTAAAAAATGCCACCGGAATTTATTTCAAAGTAGTGGACAGTGATGACTGGGTGGACGAGTCTGCTTATATGGAAATACTGGACACCTTGCGGCGGTTTGTCTATGGGGAAAAGACCCTGGATATGCTGATCAGCAATTTTGTCTATGAGAAGCAGGGGGCAAATCGGAAAAAAGTCATGAATTACCGCACAGCCCTTCCAAAGAATGAAATATTTAGCTGGGATGACGTCAAGGTGTTCTTACTTGGTCATTATATCCTCATGCACTCGGTAATATATCGAACCGAGCTCCTGATACAATGCGGTCTGGAACTACCCAGACACACCTTTTACGTAGATAATATATTTGTATACCAGCCGCTGCCTCACGTAAAAACCATGTACTATTTGGATGTGAATTTCTACCGCTACTTTATCGGAAGAGATGACCAGTCTGTAAACGAAACGGTTATGATCGGCCGTATCGACCAGCAGATCAAGGTAACAAAATTGATGCTTGGCTATTACGATGTAATGAAAATCAAGCAGCGCAAGCTGCGCCATTACACGGTGCGGTATTTGGAGATCATGATGACCATATCCTCCATCCTTGCAATCAAGTCAAATAATGATGAAAATATGGAAAAGAAAAAAGAACTGTGGCAACATCTGCGTAAGCAGAACTTCCCTCTGTTCCTAAGGCTTAGATGGGGCTTTATGGGCCAGGGGGTTAACCTCCCCGGAAAGGGCGGAAAGAAATTTCCCATTGCAATCTATAAAATGACCCAGAAATTTTTCGGCTTTAACTAGAGCCGTCGCTGGCAGTAAAAACAAATATCCCCTGGCCAATCAATGAGAGGCGTCAGGGGATATATTTTTAACTGATAGCTTTTTCGGAAACTTTTTCTCTGCTGGGAACAAAAGATTCAGAGTATACAAAGTGGTACATAACATAGGCCATAACCAGTGATCCAAGACCGTCAAAGGCGGAATGCTGTTTTAAGAAAACAGTTGCAAGGCTTATTGAAATCATCAGGATCAGGGAACCGGTCCTCACTACCCGGTATTTCCTTAAGCGTTCGCTGTGAAGAACTGCAATGTGTACGCAAATGGAGTTATAAACATGGATACTGGGGAATACATTGGTACAAGTATCCGTGGAATAAAGAAACGCTACAATATCTGAGCAGATATTTTTTCCGGGATCAATCACAGGGCGGAAATCCGTACCGTTTGGAAACACGGTGCAGATCACCAGACTGATGGTCATTCCTGTAAACAGCATGGTACACAGTCTGTAATAATCTTTTACATCAGTATAAAAAAAGAATAAAATAGCAGCAGCGATATAAACAAACCATAAAAGATATGGAATAATGAAATATTCATTAAAAGGAATCAGGTCGTCTAAAGCAACATGCATGATATAGTAGTGGTTTGTCACCGTTTTTTCCAGGTGAATAAACCACGGAATATAGATAAAGGCGTAACTGAGGATCCAGACATGCCTGTACCTGTAAAGCAGATTTTTCATATAAGTCTTCCTTCTCCATTCTGGCGGTTGGTATCATGATTATCAACTTTGGAGGATTATATCATACTCGTTTTGACAGTACAATAGTATTTTACAAATGTTAATATTTATTTCAGAGAAGATTAAGCGAAAGGTTCGTTTTTTCTTCTTTCTATAATATGTGGTATATGCAGAAAGGGGTATCCCCTGCTTTGCTTTATTCCGGCGCCTTATGGAAAATATAATCTTTTTATAAAATGGTTGATAGACGGTCAAACTTTGTGTATAGTATAAAGGCAGACTTTTACACGAAAGGAATGGAATATGTTACAAAAATATATGACCGTTTTCTTTATCTCCATGGTTCCGCTGATAGAGCTTCGCGGTGCAATTCCATATGCAACAGTGATGGGACTTCCACTTTTTCCGTCCTATATCGTTGCGATTCTTGGAAATATGCTTCCGGTACCTATCATATACTTATTTGCGAGGAAGGTTCTGGAATGGGGAGCAGATAAGCCAGTGATCGGCGGCTTTTTTTCCTGGTGCCTGGAAAAAGGAAAGCGCGGCGGCGAAAAACTGCAGGCGAAAGCTGGACAAGGGTTGTTTATTGCACTTTTGTTATTTGTGGGAGTTCCCCTTCCGGGAACCGGTGCCTGGACCGGCACTTTGGCAGCCAGCCTGCTTGATATTGATTTTAAATCCAGTATTTTAGCCGTGATGGGAGGCGTCCTGGTGGCAGGGGCTATTATGGGCCTTGCCAGTGCAGGAGTTTTAGGGGCGCTTCAGTCCGTGATTTTCTAAGATATTGGTAGGAAGAAGGGCAGAATGGAACGAAGGAATGAAGAGGGATTAACGGAAAAAGAGTTTCTTTTGCAGTATCGACCGGGGAATTATGAACGCCCGTCGGTGACCGTGGATATGCTGATTTTTGCGGTGGATGAGGAGGAGATGGAAACAGAAGTTCTTCTCATTAAGCGGAAAAACCATCCATGCATCGGGCAGTGGGCGATTCCGGGAGGTTTTGTAAATGTGGATGAATCCCTGGAGACCGCGGCAGCCAGAGAGCTCGAGGAAGAGACTGGGTTAAAAGGCGTTTGTCTGGAACAGCTCTATACATGGGGGAACGTGAAACGTGATCCCAGAACAAGAGTCATTTCAGTATCCTACATGGCCGCAGTGCCTAAGGATCAGCTGACTCCAAAGGCCGGAGATGATGCCGAGGAGGCCTGTTGGTTCCAGGTAAAGAAAAAGAAGCTTTCTGAACTGGAGAATGGAGCCACTTATGCGCTTACTATTGAAAATGAAGAAGATCATATTTTTATGAGCTATCGAATTACCGAGACCTATGAGCGTCAGGGCATGATGTGGAAAAAGGAAACCGAGATCGATCTTTTGCCGGCCATTGATGTGCTGGATCAGGAAAAGCTGGCATTTGACCATGCTGAGATTCTAAACGTGGCAATGGACCGGTTGGAAGAATTGGAAAAAGAATATAACGATCAGATTTTTTAGAAGATTACACCGCCTGAATAAGGCGGTGTTTTTAAATGATTGTAAGAAAATTTTAATCGGAAAATTATGGATTTTATGCTATACTGTTGTAAGAAATTATACTTGCATGCGGAAATATACAGGAGATAACAGAATATGGCGAAAAAATCATGCAGGCTATGGAGCCTGGTAATCAGTATCAGCATTCTTGCGTCAATACCATCGTACGGGGAGATGCCCCTAATACAGCCGTTTCCGGGAGCTACAGGGCAGACAGGGACGGGAAGCGGGCCGTCGGGAGGCACGGCCGGTGAGATTGGACCCGGGGTCGGTGCGGGTACCGGTGCGGGAAGCACTCAGACGGGAGACCTCCCCAATGCCGGAGGAACATTACCTGCGGACATAAAACAGCCGGTAATTCAATCGGAAGGTGCGGTCCTTATGGATGCGTCTACGGGAACATTGCTTTTTTCAAAGAATGGGGAAACAAGATATTATCCTGCCAGCATTACAAAGCTTATGACCGCTCTTCTTGTTGCAGAAAAATGCAGTTTGTCAGAAACGGTGACTTTCTCAAAGGCGGCCACCACAAACCTGGAATCAGGTGCAGTAACTCTGGGCCTTACGGAAGGGGACAAGCTGACGGTAGAGCAGAGTCTTTACGGACTCATGCTAAAGTCAGCCAATGAAGTAGCCAATGGTCTGGCAGAGCATGTTTCAGGAAGTGTCAGCGCTTTTTCTGCCCTGATGAATGCCCGGGCAAAGGAGCTTGGTTGTACTGGAACCAATTTTGTCAACCCCAACGGACTTAACAGCACCAGCCATTATACCACGCCTCATGACATGGCACTCATTGCCAGGGCAGCTTATCAGAATGACACGGTAAAAAAGGTATCCTCTACCTTAAGCTACCAGATACCGGCCACTAAGAAGGCTTCAGCCAGAACGGTGACCATGGGACATAAGATGCTTAATCCGGGAGATTCCAGATATTATCCGGGAGTGATAGGCGGAAAGACAGGCTTTACTTCTTTAGCCGGTAATACGCTGGTCACCTGTGTGGAACAGAACGGAGTCAGGCTGATTGCAGTTATTATGAAGAGTAAATCCACTCATTATGAGGATACGAAGTCTTTGCTTGATTATGGATTTGCCTTAAAGGCAGCCGGCGGGACAGTACAGGCTTCTTCCAAGGGCTGGGTCCAGGAAGGGGCTAAATGGTATTACAGAAAGCAGGATGGAAATAAGGCCAGCAACGAGTGGCAGAATATAGGCGGAGTGTATTACTGGTTTGACGCAGATTCTTACATGGCGGCCAGCCGCTGGGTTGAGAGCAATGGAAAATGGTTTTATCTGGGATCAAGTGGAGCCATGCTTAAGGATACCACCACGCCCGATGGATACCGTTTGGATTCTTCCGGTGCCTGGATCCGGTAGGAACTGGATGTTTTTGGCATAGAAAAAGAGCCTATAGGCTCTTTTTCTATGCCAAATCCTCTGAAGGAGCATTGTCCTGTTCTGTTTTCGTTTTGCATTCTGACTTCGGGGCAGCCTCACTTACATCTACCCGGTATTCCATGATTTCTTCTACATTGCAGTCCAGAATCCTGCAGAGCATATCAATGGTATGAGTGGAAACGAAGTTATTTTTTTTAAGCCGCCCGATTTGCCCGGCACTGACCTTGCAGTACTTTATCAGATGATACTGGCTGATGTTTTTCTTTTTCATGGTTTCCCATAGTCTGTCATAAACGATCATGATTTATCACCTCTGCCCTTAATTAAACCGTGATTATCCAGTATTGCATATTATCCATAAGTGGTTTATATTATGGAAAAGGAGGATTACATCAATGAAAAAGAATATATTTAACGTAATATTTTATCTTATCTGTTTTTTTGCTCTCTACAAATCCATCTACCGCATTGCATTTACAGTCCCGCCGGCTCCGGGAACTCCAGGCTATCAGGAATATTTATACGGTACCATAGCCATGAGTATTGGCATTGGGCTTATGATAATCGTACCCAATCTCATCATAGAATATCTGATGGGCAACTGGTCTTCTTAGACTTGACGCAGACAGGTCCTTCATTGTATGATGAACAGAAAGCAAGAAAAAGAATGAAGGAAGAAGAGGAAAAATCTGATGGGGTTTGCTGCCGTAGCTCTTTGCGCCGCAGTGGGCGCAGGCTTATATTTGCGTTCGGAGTATGAAAAAGAACAGCTTGTTGTAGAGAGAACTGTTTTGGAAAGCGCTAAGATAAAAGCGGATCGTACCATTGTGTTCCTTTCCGACCTTCACGAACACCGGTTTGGTGACGGTAACGAAAGGCTTCTGGCCGCTGTGGATGAGGCGGCTCCTGATCTTGTGCTCATAGGCGGAGATATGATCGTCAGCAAGGGGAAAGCGGATATGGCCGCTTCCTTGGAGCTTATGGGAAAGCTGGCAGGCAAATATCCTGTCTTTTGCGGCAATGGCAACCATGAGAACCGTCTGCTTTGGGAACCCCAGGTGTACGGAGGCTCATATGAAGCTTATATGCACAGTTTGAAAAAACTTGGAATCAGAATACTTGACAGCAGGACGGAATGGTATGGAGAAGATATTGCTGTTACCGGGATTGATCTGGATACAGGGGCTTACCGGAAGTTCCGTCCGGATCGTTTAACAGAGGAAGAGATGGAACAAAAGGTGGGGAAGGCATCGAAGGAACGGTTTCAGATTCTGCTGTGCCATTCTCCCCTTTATTTTTCCTCATGCAGAAGTTGGGGAGCAGATTTGACTTTGTCCGGCCACTTTCACGGGGGAACCATAAGGCTCCCATACTTAGGAGGGGTCATGACGCCTCAATACCAATTTTTTCTTCCATACTGTGCCGGTGAATTTAAGGAAGATGGGAAGCATATGATCGTGAGCAGGGGGCTGGGAACCCATTCCATCAATATCCGTTTGAATAACAAACCTCAAGTGGTAGTGGTGGATTTAAAAATGAAATCATGATTTTGGGCCTTCCATATATTTACAGATGAAGAAGGATTTGATATACTGATCAAAGGCATGTCTTATTCTGCCTTGGAGGATTTTATGGGAATCTCTTATAAACTGGATAATTTCGAGGGGCCGCTGGATTTGCTGCTTCATCTGATCGAGAAGAATAAGGTGAATATCTATGATATTCCCATCGCGACGATCACAGAGCAGTATCTGGACTTTGTAAATCACATGGAAACAGAGGATTTAAACATTGTCAGCGAATTTCTTGTCATGGCTGCGACCCTCATTGATATAAAGGCACGCATGCTGCTTCCCAGGGAGACCAATGAGGAAGGCGAGGAAGAGGATCCCAGGGCCGAGCTTGTGGCACGTCTTTTGGAATACAAATATTATAAATATATGTCTCTGGAGCTTAAGGACCGGGAAGTGGGGGCGGAACGTCTGTTATACAAACCTCCCTCCGTTCCGCCTGAGGTGGCAAAGTACGAACCGCCGGTGGATTTGGACAAGCTCCTTGACGGGCTTACCCTGGCGAAACTTCAGGAGATTTTCCGGGCGGTTACGAAACGTAAGTCGGACCGTGTGGATCCTATCCGAAGCCGGTTTGGCAATATCCGGAGGGAATCCATAAGCCTGGAGGACAAGATAAAATCGGTCATGGATTATGCCAGAGAGCATCGGAAATTTTCTTTCCGCGGGCTGCTTGAGCAGCAGCCGGACCGGACCCTGGTTGTTGTGACATTTTTAGCGCTTCTGGAGCTCATGAAGATCGGCAAGATCAGGCTGACCCAGGAGCATTTGTTTGATGATATGTTCATTGAAACCCTGGAACCGGAAGGGGAAGACGGGGAACTGGATTTGTCGGAACTGCAGGATGAAGGGGAAGGAATTAAGGGAGAGGAAATCGATGGAACCGATGGATAAGGATACTCTTATGGCCGACGGGCCGAAGAAGAGCACAAAAGAAGAAAAGGTGTGGGAAGCCGTGATCGAGGCGGTTCTCTTTACCATGGGGAATTCCGTTGAACTTAAGGCCCTTGCTGCAGCGATCGACCAGGATGAGGCCACGGCAAAGGAGGCGGTTCTCCGCCTGATGAAGCGCTATGATACGGGAAAAAGAGGGATGCAGATCCTTGAACTGGAAAATAGCTATCAGATGTGCACGCGGTCTGAATATTACGAGAACTTAATCCGTGTGGCATCTGCGCCGAAAAAACAGGTTCTTACGGATGTGGTTTTAGAGACCTTGTCCATCATCGCTTATAAGCAGCCTGTGACAAAGCTTGAAATAGAGAAAATCAGGGGCGTCAAATCAGATCATGCGGTCAATAAACTGGTGGAATACAACCTGGTATATGAAGTGGGCCGCGTGGATGCTCCAGGCCGGCCGGCTCTATTTGCCACCACAGAGGAATTTTTAAGAAGATTTGGCATCGGATCGACCCAGAATCTTCCGGTTGCCGATCCGGTTGTGACAGCTGAGATACGGTTGGAAGTGGAAGAGGAGCTATCTGAAAGCGGTGATCTGATTCCGGCAGAAGATAAAAAAGATGACTGACATTAGGAGGATATATGACACAAACTATAAAAATTAAATACTTTACTGATAAAATAGAACGCTTACGCTACATTGACGGCAAATCTGACTGGATTGATCTTCGGGCAGCACAGGAAGTGGAGATGAAGGCCGGCGAGTTTAAACTGATCCCTCTGGGGATCGCCATGGAGCTGCCGGCTGGATATGAAGCCCATGTAGTTCCAAGGAGCAGTACATTTAAGAATTACGGCGTGATCCAGACCAACAGCATGGGGATCATCGATGAAACATACTGCGGAGATAATGACCAATGGTTTTTCCCTGCTTATGCGCTGCGTGATACGGTAATCCATGTGAATGACCGTATCTGCCAGTTCCGCATCATGGAACATCAGCCTGCTTTATGCTTAGAAGAAGTGGAACTTCTGGGGCATGAGGACCGTGGCGGTCATGGAAGCACAGGAAAACAATGATATTGGTGAGATAGTGGCGAATCGAACTTCTTTATTTGGAGATAATAGCATGAGAAGAAAGACAGGATATACGGCTGCCGTCCTTGGACTGGCACTGACAGTTACCATAGCAGCAGGCGGCTGCGGGAAAAAGGATTACAAATATTCTTTCCGGACCGCTGGAATTGAGGCTCTTAAGCAGGGCAATTATGACAATGCCGTGGAAGCCTTTGATCAGGCCATCAAATTATCCAAAGGATTAGTAGGTAAGTTTGATGTGGATGTGTTAAAGTACCGGGCAGAAGCTGAATACCTTGCAGGGGACTATTCTTCCGCTGCAGATACTTATGGGATCCTTATAAAGGTGGATGAAGAGCGGCCGGAATATTTAAATTTACGTTCTGTTTCAAGAGCTGGGGCCGGAGATTTAAACGGTGCCATAGAGGATTACAAGCGAAGCGCTGAGCTGGATAAAGAAAAGAAGGCACCGGGCAGGATGAAAGCCCTGCTGGCCGCAGGAGCAGCCATGGAAAAGGATGGAGCGGCTTCTGATGCCATGAGTCTCTATGAGGAAGCCTTAAGTGACGGGGAAGAAAGCGCACAGCTTTATAACCGGATGGGCTTATGTAAGATGGCCGTGGAAGACTGGGATGGAGCGGCCGAATATTTTAAGAAGGGCCTTTTAACAACCGACAGTTCAGAGGTTCCGGAACTTTTGTTTAATCAGGCTGTTGCTGAGGAACGTAAAGGGGAATTTAAAACAGCCCTGGATTTAATGCAGCAGTATGTCTCCGTACACGGCTCTGATGAGGAAGCGGAACGGGAGATCACATTTTTAAAGACAAGATAGGTTGGAGCAATTGATGGCAGAGCTGATTGAGTTAAAGGAAATAGAAGAACGGGTAATTCTGGTGGCAGTCAGTACCGAGGATGAGAAAGATACACGGGCATCCTTAGACGAGCTGGAAGAACTGGTAAAAACGGCAGGAGCCGTTACTGTGGATAAAATAATCCAGAACCGGGAGCGGATCCATCCGGGGACTTATCTGGGAAAAGGAAAGATTGAAGAAATAAAGGACCGTATCTGGGAGCTTGATGCAACCGGTATTGTCTGCGATGATGAACTGTCACCGGCCCAGCTGCGTAATTTGGAAGAAGCCCTGGATACAAAGATTATGGACCGGACTATGGTGATCCTGGATATTTTTGCGTCCAGAGCCACCACCAGGGAAGGAAAAATCCAGGTGGAACTGGCTCAGCTAAAGTATCGGTCGGCCCGTCTGGTAGGGCTTAGAAGCTCCCTGTCCCGTCTGGGAGGAGGAATCGGTACCCGCGGACCCGGAGAGAAAAAGCTGGAGATGGACCGTCGTCTGATCCATGACAGGATCGGAATGTTAAAGGCCGATTTAGAGGATGTGAAGCGTCACAGAGAAGTTGTCAGGCAGCAGAGGGATAAAAACCATGTTCCCACCGCCGCCATTGTAGGCTATACCAATGCTGGGAAATCCACTCTGTTAAACAGGCTTACAGATGCCGGGATACTGGCTGAGGATAAACTATTTGCTACCTTAGATCCAACCACCAGGAATTTAAGCCTTCCAGGCGGTCAGCAGATCCTTTTAACGGATACGGTAGGATTTATCAGAAAGCTTCCCCATCATTTGATTGAAGCTTTTAAGAGTACCTTGGAGGAAGCCAAGTACAGCGATATCATCCTTCATGTGGTGGACTGCTCCAATCCTCAGATGGATATGCAGATGTATGTTGTATATGAGACGTTAAGGGAGCTTGGGGTTTGCGATAAAGTGATGGTTACGGTGTTCAATAAGATCGATGCGGCAGAAAGCGACGTGATCCTAAGGGATGTTTCTTCCGACCATCAGGTGAGGATCTCTGCAAAAACCGGAGAAGGCCTTGATGAACTTTCAAATCTTTTAGAAACCATTCTTAGAAACCAGAAGGTATATTTAGAAAAGGTTTATTCCTATAAGGAAGCAGGGAAAATCCAGCTGATCCGCAAATACGGACAGCTGCTAAAGGAAGAGTATCAGGAAGACGGAATTTTGGTGAACGCCTATGTTCCATCGGAGCTGTTTGCCTCTCTGGCAGACAATGCCGATGCTTTTAATGAATAAAAAACACAATATGTGGATTGGTGTTAAAAAACTAATCCACATATTGTGTTTTTTCTTTTCTTCTGGTATAATATTACTTATCGGAAGTCGCTTTGGGATTACTGATAAAAGGCGGTTTTTTTATTGCCGTCCATTCGATTATGAAACCTTGTTTTCATAATGTACTAAATGATAAAAATAGGAACATAAGGGGTTTTGCAGAGGAAAGGAGTTTAGTTTTATGATCCAGGTGGTAAAGAGAGATGGGGAAAGTGCTGAATTCAGTCTGAATAAAATCACGGAAGCGATTAAAAAAGCATTTAAAGCCACTCAGAAAGAGTATAACAATGAAATACTGGAACTGCTGTCTCTTCGGGTGACCGCTGATTTTCAGGGAAAGATGTCAGGCGGCCAGATTGCAGTGGAACAGATTCAAGACAGTGTGGAACATGTTCTTGAGCAGGCGGGATATACCGATGTGGCGAAGGCTTATATTTTATACAGGAAACAGAGAGAAAAGATAAGGAATATGAAGGATACCATTCTGGATTACAAGGCTGTGGTAAACAGCTACGTAAAGGTAGAGGATTGGCGTGTCAAGGAAAATTCCACTGTTACCTATTCCGTTGGAGGGCTGATATTAAGCAACTCCGGTGCGGTTACGGCGAATTACTGGCTGTCTGAAATTTATGACCAGGAGATCGCTAATGCGCACAGGAATGCGGATGTCCATATTCATGATTTATCCATGCTCACCGGGTACTGCGCCGGCTGGTCGTTAAAGCAGCTTCTTCTTGAAGGACTTGGCGGAATACCGGGAAAGATTACTTCCTCCCCTGCAAAGCATTTATCCGTACTTTGCAACCAAATGGTCAATTTCCTGGGAATCATGCAGAATGAATGGGCAGGAGCCCAGGCATTTTCTTCCTTTGATACATATCTGGCACCTTTTGTAAAGGCGGATCATTTATGCTACCGGGAAGTGAAGAAATGCATTGAATCCTTTATCTATGGCGTGAATACGCCAAGCCGCTGGGGTACTCAGGCTCCCTTCTCCAATATTACTCTGGACTGGACCGTTCCTGCTGATATGGCAGAGCTTAACGCGATCATTGGCGGAGAAGAAGCGGACTTTAAGTATAAAGACTGTAAGGCTGAGATGGATATGATCAATAAGGCCTTTATTGAAACCATGATAGAGGGAGATGCCAATGGGCGAGGCTTCCAGTATCCCATCCCTACTTACTCCATTACCAGGGATTTTGACTGGTCCAATACCGAGAATAACCGTCTGCTGTTTGAGATGACCTCCAAATACGGAACCCCTTACTTTTCAAATTATATTAACAGCGATATGGAACCTAGCGATGTCAGGAGTATGTGCTGCCGTCTGCGCCTGGATTTAAGAGAGCTTAGAAGAAAAACCGGCGGATTCTTTGGTTCCGGCGAAAGCACCGGTTCTGTGGGCGTTGTAACCATCAACATGCCAAGAATTGCTTATCTTTCCCAGAATGAAGCTGATTTTTACAAACGCCTGGATCATATGATGGATCTTTCTGCCCGGTCATTAAAAACCAAGCGGGAAGTCATAACAAAACTTTTGAATCAGGGACTCTATCCTTATACGAAACGTTATCTGGGCAGTTTTGAAAATCATTTCTCCACCATTGGCCTGATCGGTATGAACGAAGTTGGCTTAAACGCCAAGTGGCTGGGTCAGGATATGACAAATGAAAAAACCAGACAGTTTACAAAGGATGTGTTAAATCACATGCGGGAAAGGCTGTCGGATTACCAGGAAACCTACGGAGACTTATACAATCTGGAGGCAACTCCGGCAGAGTCCACCACATATCGTCTGGCAAAACATGATAAGAAGCATTATCCAGATATCATAACAGCTGGAAACCCGGGAGATACCCCTTATTATACCAATAGCTCCCACCTTCCTGTGGATTATACGGCAGATATTTTTGACGCCCTTGATATTCAGGATGAACTGCAGACTCTCTATACCTCAGGAACCGTATTCCATGCATTTCTGGGAGAGAAGCTTCCTGACTGGGAAGCTGCGGCAAAGCTGGTGCACACCATTGCAGAGAATTACAAGCTGCCTTATTATACATTGTCACCAACCTATTCCATTTGTGCGGAGCACGGATATCTCTCCGGCGAACACAATGTATGCCCGATTTGCGGAAAGAAGGCTGAGATATACAGCCGGATCACCGGATACTACCGGCCGGTGCAGAACTGGAATGAAGGAAAAACCCAGGAATACAAGAACCGGACAACATACGATCCTGTCCGCTCCGTACTGAAAAAAGGAGCTGCTATGGAAAATCGGGATAAGGCACCGGTGAATAAGGCGGAGATCCCGGCAGGGACCTATCTCTTTACGACTAAGACCTGCCCGAATTGCCGGATGGCAAAGCAGTTTTTACAAAACATGGATTATGAAGTAGTAGATGCAGAGGAGAATGTAGAGCTTGCCACAAGGTTTGGGATTATGCAGGCCCCTACTCTTGTGGTTATAAAGAACGATCAGATCCAGAAGATCACAAATGCCTCTGAAATCAGGAAATTTGCGGAAAGCACGATCTGCTGAAAGAGATCCCTTCTTCCGCCACCATCATTAAGATAAGGTAGTCAGTCAAAAGATTCTATGCTATAATGGCATGGAATCTTTTGTCATTTCAAGCAGAAGAGGGGCTGAGGGTATATAAGAATAACGGCCCCGTTTGGAAAGATGGCAGAAAAATTATGACTGAAGAGGAGCTTAGAAAGATGGGTAGAGAAAAATTTTCATCACGTCTGGGATTTATCCTGATCTCAGCGGGATGTGCCATTGGCCTTGGAAACGTCTGGCGTTTTCCTTATATTGTGGGGCAGTACGGAGGAGCGGCTTTCGTATTGATTTATGCGGTGTTCCTACTTATTTTGGGGCTGCCTATTGTGGTAATGGAATTTGCCGTTGGACGTGCCAGCCAGAAGAGCATTGCGTTATCCTATGATGTTCTGGAGCCAAAGGGAAGCAAATGGCATTATGCCAAGTACTTGGGAATGGCGGGAAATTACATTCTGATGATGTTTTATACCACAGTTTCCGGTTGGATGGTTTTATATTTTTTTAAGATGGCAAAAGGAGATTTTGCAGGTCTTGATGCGGAAGGAGTAGCCGGGGAGTTTGGAAACATGCTGGCTAATCCTGTTATTATGGGAATATTTATGATCATCATAGTGATAGGCTGCTTTTCTGTTTGTGCCAGAGGGCTTCAAGGCGGTGTTGAGAAGATCACAAAATGGATGATGTTATGCCTTTTGGGTCTAATGGCCATACTGGCTGTTCATTCGGTGTTTATGGAAAACAGCAGGGCAGGGCTGGAATTTTATTTAAAGCCTGATTTTAGCAAGATCAGGGAAGCGGGGATCGGCGAAGTCATATTTGCCGCCATGGGACAGGCCTTCTTTACCTTAAGCATTGGAATCGGGGCGCTTGCCATTTTTGGAAGCTACATCGGCAAGGAGCACAGGCTGGCCGGAGAAGCCATCAGTGTGGCGGTTTTGGATACCTTTGTAGCTTTTATGGCGGGACTTATTATTTTCCCTGCATGCTTTGCTTTCCAGATCGAGCCAGGCCAGGGGCCAAAGCTGATTTTTGTGACCCTGCCTAACGTATTCAACAACATGGCAGGCGGAAGGCTGTTAGGAACCCTATTTTTCCTATTTATGTCATTTGCAGCTATTTCCACGGTAATTGCAGTTTTCCAGAATATCGTTTCTTTTGCAACAGATTTAACCGGATGCTCTATAAAAAAAGCGGTATGGGTCAATGCGGCTGCCATTATCCTTTTGTCCCTGCCCTGCGTGCTGGGATTTAATGTGTGGAGCGGTTTTATGCCCTTTGGCGAAGGAAGCAATGTGCTGGACTTAGAAGATTTTATTATCAGTAATAACCTGCTTCCCTTGGGAAGCCTGATCTATCTGGCCTTCTGTACCTCAAAATATGGCTGGGGATATGAAAAATTCATGAAGGAAGCCAATGAAGGAAAGGGAATCAGGTTCCCCAAATGGGCAAGAGCTTATGTGACATTTGTTCTTCCTGTGATTGTTCTGGTGATCTTTATCCAGGGCTATGTGGCTAAATTCTTCTAAAAGGCAAATGCCATCCGTATAACAGCACAGAGGCCCGCAGGCCCAAACCTGCGGGCCTCTGTGCTGTTATCTTGCCTTATGAGATCATAACTAATTATTTTTAATGGCAGGCCAGAAAAAAATAGACTTGTAAAAATAAATATGGTATATTATGTCATATCATGCAATATTTTCATGGCAGATTTCATATGCCATGTATCAACGCATCCAATTACATAATAGAGGACAATACAGATGGATAAGCAGGATTTAAATTATAAAGAGTATGTTGAAATAGCTGAAGGAGTTTACTGGGTTGGATTTTTTGATGAAAGTGCAGGTCTTCACTGCAATCCCTACTTAATCGTAGACGGTGATGAGGCGGTGCTCATCGACAGCGGCAGCCGGGATGATTTCAGTACCGTTATGTTGAAAGTTATGCGTACTGGGATCAGTCCGGGTAAGATCAGCCGGCTGATTTACCAGCACTATGATCCGGATTTATGCGGGAACATTCCCCATATAGAAACGCTCATTAACAGCGAAGATTTAAAAATCATATCTCATCGTGAAAATAATATTTTCATCAATTATTATTCCATGAACACGCCGAAGCAGTGCATAGAAGAATTGGGGTTTCATTTTGAATTTGCAAGCGGCAGGCGTCTGGAATTTATAAGGACACCGTATTCCCACTCGCCAGGCAGCTTCATTACTTATGATGTGAAAACAAAAACATTATTCAGCAGCGATATTTTCGGAAGCTATGATCACAACTGGGACTTATATACACGGATTGGTGCGGAATGCAGAGACTGTACCCCTCAGAAAATCTGTCCTATCACCCAAAGAGTATGCCAGATAAAGGGCATCATAAATTTTCATCAGCGAAATATGCCATCGAAAAAAGCACTGCAGTATGCTCTTTTGAGAATCGAGGAACTGGATATATCCCTGATCGCACCTCAGCATGGCAGCCTCCTCGATACTCCTGCGGCACAGGAAGCTGCAATCAGACAGCTGAAAGAATTGACCAATGTGGGGATCGATTTTTTTCTGAAAGAGGAAGCACATTGAGGCGGGCTGATGAGATCCAGCTGGGACAAAAAATTGTAATGGAACGAACGCGTTCGGATGAATATGTAAAAGCCATGCTTGATCATTTTGTAAAACAGGCGGATAACCAGATTTATACCGAGCTGGTCTCGGAGATTATAGAACGGTTTGTAGACATTTCAAAACAGCTGGAAACAAAGAGCAGAGAATTAGAGAAAAGTGACGCCTCCCGCCGGGAAGCCCAGGAGATAGCATTAATAGGAAACTGGGAGCTGAATCTTTGTACAAAGCAGCTTTGGTGGTCGGACACCATGTATAGAATATTGGAAATAGACCAGTCTGTAGAGCCGGATATTATGATTTATTTCCAAAAGGTTTATCCCGATGATAAAAAGCTGGTGAACCAAATTTATTATGATATGCAAAACGGAATGGTGCCCAATGAGTACCGGTACCGGCTGCTGGTGGAGGGAAAACGGATCAAGTGGGTTCAGCTCCGGTTTGTGGGATCAAAGGATTCTAGTGGAGTGCTTACCAAAGTCCATGGTACAATCCAGGATATCACCAGTACGAAAGCAATTGAGGAAAAGCTGGAGGAATATAATCATCATTTGGAAGATCTGGTCCGGAAAAAGGTGGCGGAAGTATCTGCTTCTCAGATGGCCACGATCTATGCACTGGTGAAGCTTTCGGAGTCCAGAGATGATGAGACAGGGGAGCATATTGTCAGAACGTCGCAATATTGCCGCCTCCTTTCGGAAAAACTTTGGGAAATGGGGGCTCATCAGGGAGAAATAGACTGGTCCTTTATTGACAGCATCACCCAGGCCAGCCCTTTGCATGATATTGGAAAGGTTGGGATTCCGGATGCGGTCCTGTTAAAACCCGGAAAACTGACGCCTGAGGAATTTGAAATCATGAAAACTCATGCTACCATTGGGTATGAGACCCTGGCCAGCGTTGAAAAGAAGGATACAGGAAGCGCATTTATCAAAGTTGGGATGGAAATTACGCTTTGTCATCATGAAAAGTGGGATGGGAGCGGATACCCAAAAGGAATAAAAGGAGAGGAAATTCCAATATCAGCACGCATCATGGCTTTGGCGGATGTGTATGATGCACTGCGCTCAAAACGCGTGTATAAAGAGAGTTATTCCCATGAGAAGAGTTTAGAGATCATTACCCAGGGGAGAGGCAGCCATTTTGATCCTTTCCTGGTAGATCTGTTTCTTGAAAATGATTTCGCTTTCCGTGATATATTCGATGGGACTGTGCTGCAAATTTAAAAAGTTCGTGTTCTCCTTTGCCTTGGGAGAACACGAACTTTTATATGCCATTGTTTAGATTTCGTAATAGTTGGCCTGGCCATCCAGCCTTTTTTGCTCTTCTACCAGATCTGCCAGGGTAATGCCGTCTACCACATCGGAGATCGCATGATCAAGCTTCTTCCATACAAGGAGTGTGGCACAATTATTGGAACGGCTGCATGGGTTTACTTCTTCTTCCAAACATGTTACGGGAACCAGACTTCCCTCTGCAAGACGCAGGATCATTCCAACGGTATACTCCGAAGGATCCTTTGTCAAATAATAACCGCCCTGAGCGCCTCTTCTGCTTTTTACGTATCCAGCCCTGCTTAAAATGGTAACAATCTGTTCCAGATATTTATCCGAAATTTCCTGGCGTTCTGCCACCTGATTGATTTTTGTGCACTCGCCCGGATGAAGTGCAAATTCAAGCATCATACGTAGGGCATAACGTCCTTTGGTAGAAAATTTCATGGTTAAAAATCTCCTTCCTAATTATTCTTATCTGTTTAGTAGGATATAAAATGATTGTACACGAAACCACCTGAAAAGTAAACCTCAAATTATCCGGCTTCCCAATTTATAAAAATGGATGTATACTAATACTCATTGGGGAATTGGGAAAAGAAGGGAGGATATTTGTGAAAAAAAAGCAAAGTACAAACCAGATCATCATGACGGAAGGTGAAATCTGGAAACAGCTCCTTGCTTTTTCTGTGCCTCTTCTGGCCGGAAACTTATTTCAGCAGCTTTATAATACCGTGGACTCTGTGGTGGTCGGCAATTTTATCGGAAGCGATGCCCTGGCTGCCGTAGGCTCAAGCAACTCTTTAATCAATTTAATCATTGGCATGTTTATGGGAATCGGTACAGGTGCAGGAGTCATAATATCCCAGTATTATGGGGCAAGGGATGAAAAGAAACTTCACTGGGCGGTTCACACCAGCATGGCATTAAGCCTGATCGGAGGCCTGATCCTGATCGTTTTAGGGGTGCTTATGTCCCCTTTTATTTTAAACTGGATGGGAACGCCTGAAAAGGTCATGCCCAGTTCTGTAGCGTATTTAAGAATATTTTTCTGCGGTTCTCTGTTTAATCTTGTATATAATATGGGAGCGGGAATATTAAGGGCGGTAGGAGATTCCAAAAGGCCTCTTTATTATCTTTGCGTGTCTTCTGTGATAAATATCGTCCTGGATCTGGTTTTTGTAGTGGTCTTTGGCATGGGAACGGCAGGAGTTGGATATGCAACCGTTATTGCTCAGGCAGTATCTTCTATCCTGGTCGTATGGGCATTGATTCGAACAGACGATATCTATCAGCTGGTTCCGAGGAAAATCAGGATAGACAAAAGGATGATGGTGCGTATTTTAAAGCTTGGCATCCCAAGCGGCATCCAGCAGTCTATTATTTCCCTGTCCAATGTCATAGTTCAGGCGAATGTCAATAGCTTTGGCTCTGCCGCTATGGCTGGATTCGGCGCTTACAGTAAGATTGACGGATTTGCCATGCTTCCCCTTCAAAGCTTCTGTATGGCGGCTACCACCTTTACCGGACAGAATATCGGAGCCAAAAAATCAAAACGGGTAAAGCAAGGGGTAATTCAGGGCATTGCCATAAGTATGGCGTATACGGCATTCATTTCCGTAATTTTGTATTTTAATGCAGAACATATCCTTAAAATCTTTTCACCGGATGAAGAAGTGATTGCCTATGGGTATTCCACCATGCTGATTTTGCTTCCCTTTTACTGGACCATAGCCATTCACCAGATTTTAATGGGCAGCATCCGGGGCAGCGGACGGACAATGGTTTCCATGCTGATCGGCGTGGGAAACATGTGTGTACTGCGTATGATATACATTAATCTGCTGGTGCCATTTTTCCCCAGTTTTGGAGCGGTGATGTGGTGTTATCCTATAACATGGATAACAACGATGCTGATGGACTGTGTTTACAGCATAAAGGCCAAATGGATACCAAATGAAAGCAAAGAATAGATAGGAGATAAAAGTGATGAAACATGGATATATCCGGGTTGCCGCGGCAACCCCTGACGTAAAGGTAGCAGACCCGGAATTTAACAGAGAGCGGATTTGTGAGCTGATAAAAGAGGGAATCAAAAGGCATACAAAACTCATGGTGTTTCCGGAACTTTGTCTGACCGCCTATACTTGCGGCGATTTATTCGGGCAGGATGCTCTGTTAATAAAGACCCAAAAGGAACTTAAAGAGATTTTAAAAGCAACAGAAGGCCACGATCTTTTATGCTTTTTAGGAATGCCCTGGGAATGGGGCGGAAAGCTTTATAATACGGCTGTCGCCATTCAAGACGGAAGGATTCTGGGTATCGTTCCAAAGACGAATCTGCCCAATTATTCAGAGTTTTATGAACTGCGCTATTTCCAGCCTGGAAACGATATACCGGTGATGGTAAAATGGGAAGATGAACAGATTCCCATGGGCACCAATCTGCTTTTTGCATGTGAGGACAATCCGAAACTTGTGGTGGCAGCGGAAATCTGTGAGGATGCATGGGTTCCAAATCCTCCGTCTATCCGTCATGCAACCGCAGGAGCGACAGTGATTGTAAACTGTTCTGCCAGTGATGAGACAACGGGTAAGGATATCTACCGGAGAAGCCTTATTACGGGACGTTCCGCCAGTCTGGTTTGCGGTTTCATCTATGCCAACGCGGGAGAGGGAGAATCCACTCAGGATCTGGTTTTCGGCGGTCAGAACCTGATAGCAGAAAACGGCGCTCTGCTTGCAGAATCCAAACGTTTTGGAAATGAGACCATATACGGGGATATGGACTTAGAGAGGCTGATTCATGAAAGACGCCGAATGACCACGTTTCCTCAGGCCGACCATACGAATTATATGGTGGTTCCCTTCAAGATGAAACAGGAGGAGTTGGAATTAAAGAGATATATTGATCCAAGGCCCTTTGTCCCGGATAATGCTAAAGAGCGGAACAGAAGATGTGAGGAAATTCTCTCCATTCAGGCAATGGGCTTAAAAAAGAGGCTTGCTCATACCGGCTGCAAGCATGGAGTGATAGGAATTTCCGGAGGCTTAGATTCCACCCTGGCCCTTCTTGTCATAGTCCGCGCCTTTGATATGCTGGAAATTCCCAGAAATCAGATTCATGCGGTGACCATGCCATGTTTTGGAACAACGGATCGGACGTATCAGAATGCCTGCACGTTAACAAAGACCCTTGGAGCAGAGCTTATAGAAGTGAATATCAGGGAAGCCGTAAGCCTTCATTTCCGGGACATCGGACAAAGGGAAGACGTCCACGATATAACCTATGAAAACTCCCAGGCAAGGGAGAGGACTCAGGTGTTAATGGATATGGCAAACAAATTAAATGGAATGGTCATTGGAACGGGGGATATGTCTGAACTGGCTCTTGGATGGGCCACCTATAACGGCGACCATATGTCCATGTACGGAGTCAACGCTTCCGTGCCAAAGACCCTGGTGCGCCATCTGGTGCGCTACTATGCGGATACCTGCGGGGAGGAGGCTTTAAGCCATGTGCTTCTTGATGTTTTGGACACGCCTGTAAGCCCGGAGCTTCTTCCGCCTAAGGATGGAGAAATTGCTCAGAAGACAGAGGATCTGGTAGGCCCCTATGAGCTTCACGATTTCTTCCTGTACCAGATCTTAAGGTTTGGATACCGGCCTGAGAAGGTCTACCGCATGGCAGTCTACGCCTTTACAGGGCTTTATGAGAAGGAAGTCATTTTAAAATGGTTAAAGGTATTTTACCGCAGATTTTTCAGCCAGCAGTTTAAGCGTTCCTGCATGCCTGACGGCCCTAAGGTGGGTTCTGTGGCAGTATCCCCAAGGGGAGATTTACGCATGCCAAGTGATGCCGTGAGCCGCCTGTGGCTGGAAGAACTGGAAAATTTATAAAAGAGAGGTACATTATGATAACCAGCAGTGCCAATGCAAGGGTGAAACAGGTGATGAATCTAACAAAGAAGGCCAAAGCCAGAAACGTAAACGGCCTCTTTGTAGCGGAAGGCCTTCGCATGTTTAAGGAAATTCCGGCGGACAGGATTGACAGCGTTTTTGTATCGGAAAGCTTTTTAAAGGATGAGACCCATAAAAAACTTTTGTCGGAAGTGAACTACGAGGTTGTTTCGGATGATGTGTTTAAGGTGATGTCAGATACCCAGACACCTCAGGGAATACTGGCCATTGTGAGACAGTATGCCTACAAGGAGGAAGATTTGCTGGCTGCACCTGGCCCGTCGTTTTTAATGATTTTGGAAAACATTCAGGACCCGGGGAATCTTGGGACGATTTTAAGGGCCGGGGAAGGAGCTGGAATCACCGGCGTGCTCATGAGCGATACCACGGCAGATGTTTATAATCCAAAGGTAATCCGCTCTACCATGGGTTCTGTTTTTCGCGTTCCATTTGTTTATACAGAAGACCTTACGGCTTCTTTAAAGGCCCTAAAAGCCGGCGGAGTCAGATTGTATGCAGCACATTTAGACGGCAGGAATAATTATGAAAAAGAGGATTATACTGTTGATACAGGGTTTTTAGTGGGAAACGAAGCAAACGGCCTGACGGATGAAACGGCAGCACTGGCGGATGCTTATGTGAAGATTCCTATGAAAGGAAAGGTGGAATCCCTAAACGCGGCGGTTGCGGCCTCTGTATTGATGTTTGAGGCTGCCAGACAGCGGCGGATGTAATTGTCAGAAAATTGTAAGGCTTTTTACAGGCAGAAATATTGAGAAATATTGGAACATATAGTATGATAGTATTAGTTCAGCCATACATGGCTAAACGATAGCGCATGTCCACAGATAGATTTGCCGGGCAGCTTTGCCTACAATGACAGGGAAGGGGAATGATAAGATGGCAGCAGTCTATTGGCTTATTGTATTTGTAGTGCTTCTTGGAATTGAAGCGGCCACCATGGCCTTAACGACCGTCTGGTTTGCGGGAGGAGCATTGGTTGCATTTGTGCTGGCGCTGTTTGGGATAAATATCCAGGTGCAGCTGGCGCTGTTTGTAATTGTATCCTTTATCCTTCTGTTCTTTACCAGGCCTTTTGCTTTAAAGTATGTAAATCGGAACACGGTTAAAACCAATATGGATAGTCTTGTTGGAAAAAAAGCCAAGGTTACGGCCACGATTAATAATGTGGAGGGAAAAGGCGCAGCAATCCTAAATGGTCAGGAATGGACAGCCAGAGCGCTGGAGGACGACAGAGTATACCCTGTAGGCGCTATGGTGGAAGTAAAAGAAATAAGAGGCGTAAAATTAATTGTGAGTATGAATCAGGAGGAAACATAATATGGGAGCAGTTGGATTTACAGCAGTTATTATTATATTGATAGTTATTCTTGCGTTATTGTCATCCTGTATCAGGATCGTTCCCCAGGCACAGGCACTGGTTGTAGAGCGTTTGGGTGCATTCTTAGAAACTTGGTCCGTAGGCGTTCATATTAAGATGCCTATCCTTGACCGGGTGGCAAAAAGGGTCAATTTAAAAGAGCAGGTGGCGGATTTCCCACCACAGCCGGTTATTACCAAGGATAACGTTACCATGAGAATTGATACGGTAGTATTTTTCCAGATTACAGACCCAAAGCTTTATGCATACGGTGTAGAAAATCCGATCATGGCCATTGAGAATCTTACGGCTACGACCCTTCGTAACATCATTGGTGATCTGGAACTGGATCAGACATTAACCTCAAGAGAGACGATCAATGCAAAGATGAGAGAAACCCTTGATATTGCTACTGATCCGTGGGGAATCAAGGTTAACCGTGTGGAGCTTAAAAATATCATGCCTCCGGCAGCAATTCAGGATGCCATGGAGAAACAGATGAAGGCAGAGCGGGAACGCCGTGAGGCCATCTTACGTGCGGAAGGAGAGAAGAAATCCACCGTTCTTGTAGCAGAAGGAAAGAAGGAATCTGCGATTCTTGACGCGGAAGCTGAAAAGCAGGCTGCGATCCTTCGTGCGGAGGCAGAGAAGGAAAAGAGAATCCGTGAGGCTGAAGGCCAGGCGGAGGCAACCCTAAAGATCCAGCAGGCAAATGCGGATGGAATCCGTATGGTCAAGGCTGCCGGTGCGGATCAGGCAGTTTTAGTTCTTAAGAGCCTGGAGGCATTTAAGACGATTGCTGACGGTAAGGCGACCAAAATCATTATTCCTTCTGAGATTCAGGGCCTGGCTGGGCTGGTTTCTTCCATTACGGAGATTCCTAAGGATCCGGTGGAATAATATCCCGATACCTGATGGGCAGCCGGACTACCATTTAAATATACCGCAGCAGGGGGCAGATGCCCTCTTGCTGCGTTTTTGGCATAATTAGCCGTTCGACGAGTTAAGGGAGAACGGAACTTCTTCAGTTGGTTTGAAAGGAGGGGTTATGGAACTAAAACTTGATTTAAGCAGAGAGTATGGACTGGTGCTTGAAGGAGGAGGGGCCAAGGGGGCTTACCAGATCGGTGCCTGGAAGGCCCTGCGGGAAGCAGGAGTAAAGATAAAGGGAGTCGCAGGCGTTTCCGTTGGTTCCTTAAACGGAGCTCTCATCTGCATGGATGATTTGGAACGGGCAGAGGAGATATGGAAAAACATCGAATACTCTCATGTCATGGCGGTAAATAATGAGACCATAAAGGCGTTAAAGGAAAGAGATTTCAAGAACTTAAATATTCCGGAGCTGTTAAGCAGCGGGTTTCAGATTGTAAAAGATGGGGGATTTGATATCGCTCCGTTAAAAAGCCTTATCGAGGAAGTGGTGGGAGACGAGGAAAAGTTACGGAACTCTAAAAGGGAGCTTTTCGCCGTAACCTATTCGGTTTCAGATAGGAAAGAACTGGCTGTGGATATCAGAAACGGCGATGCAGGGTCCATCAAGGATATGTTGTTAGCCAGCGCCTACTTTCTGGCTTTTAAAAATGAGAAGCTGGGCGGGAAACGGTATATGGATGGCGGAGGAGTCAACAATGTTCCTGTAAATGTGCTTCTTGATCATGGGTATGAAGACATCATCGTGATCCGTATCTATGGCCTGGGGTATGACAAAGAACGGGTGACGGAGATCCCGGAGGGAAGCCGTGTGTATCATATAGCACCCAGGCAGGATCTTGGGGGAATCCTGGAATTTGATAAGAAGCATACCAGAAAAAATATGACTTTGGGATATTTTGATGCGAAAAGGTTCTTATATGGCCTTTACGGGCGTATTTATTATATTGATGCACCAAATACAGAACCTTATTATTTCGATAAAATGATGTCGGAAATAGAACTTTTTAAAATATATATGCAGGATACGCTTAATGAGGAAGGGATGGCGGCCCTTACAGGCTACCGTGCATTTACGGAAACGTTATTTCCCAAGCTTGCTGAAGAATTTAAACTGAAGGAGGACTGGGATTACAAGGATATGTACCTTGGCCTGTTAGAGGATCTTGCAAAACGTTTGAAGGTCAGACGTTTTCAGATTTATACGGTGGACCAGTTGGTGGAAGAAATCGGGAAGAAGCTCCGGGCACTTGACAAAGTGAAACAACCCTTTCATGCATGATTATACAAAAATAAAAAAAGTATTGCATAACTATGCGAAGTATACTATAATAATGTATAAAAATACAGAGAGAAAAGCGGAGGATGCAATATGAACTTAAAAGGAAGAAATTTTATCACATTAAAGGATTATTCACCGGAAGAGATTGGATACTTACTGGAATTAGCCTCTGATTTAAAAGCCAAGAAAAAACAGGGAATTACGGGAAACTCCCTGAAAGGAAAAAACATTGCCCTTATTTTTGAAAAGCCGTCAACCCGTACCAGATGTTCTTTTGTTGTCGCTGCAGTCGATGAAGGTGCACACCCGGAGTATTTAGGGAAAGATGATATCCAGCTGGGACATAAGGAAAGCGTAGAAGATACGGCAAGAGTTTTGGGAAGAGTATTTGATGGAATCGAATTCCGCGGATTTAAGCATAAGACTGTGGAAGATCTTGCAAAATATGCCGGTGTCCCTGTATGGAACGGACTGACGGATGATTATCATCCCACTCAGATCCTGGCGGATCTTCTTACAATGAAAGAACATTTCGGATATTTAAAGGGACTCCGTTTTGTATATGCAGGGGATGGACGTAATAACATGGCTAACAGCCTTATGATCGGAATGAGCAAGATGGGCGTTCATTTTACCATTCTGGCTCCTGAGAGCCTTTGGCCTAAGAATGAGCTGGTGGAATTATGCCAGGGTTATGCCGCGGAAAGCGGAAGTACCATCACTCTGACAGAGGATACGGATGCGGTTAAAGATGCAGATACCATTTATACTGACGTATGGTGCTCCATGGGAGAAGAGGACAAGGCTGCCCAGCGCATTACTCTTTTAAAGCCATATCAGGTGAATAAGGAACTGATGGAAAAAACAGGGAAAGACACTACCATATTCATGCACTGCCTGCCGGCTGTCAAAGGAAATGAAGTGACAGAGGAGGTTTTTGAATCCGGCGCATCTGTGGTATTTGATGAAGCAGAAAACAGAATGCACACCATTAAGGCGGTAATGGTGGCAACATTAGGAGAGTAAAACATGTATATACAAGAACGAGGAAGAAGTTTGAGAAACGCTTCCATGATTGTGGATGTCCTCCATATTGTAGTAGGAATCCTGATTGTAACATTGGCCGTCATATCATTTTTAAACCCGGAAGATCACATGTTTCTGTTCCCGGCAATATTTTTTCTGGCCGGTATGCTTAACTTGGTCAATGGGATTTATAAAATCAGACTGAGCGGCCGGGAGAAAAAGAAGAAAGCGGCAGGTATTGTTGTCCTTCTGTTTGGATTTCTTCTTATCGCCCTTACTGTAATCAGTGCGGTGAGCATCTGGTGGGGGTGATATCATTGAAAACTGAGATTCTTAAACTACTAAAGGAAAGTGACGGTTACTTATCCGGGCAGGAGCTGTGCGGCCGCTTTGGAGTTTCCAGGACGGCCATTTGGAAAGCCATCCGCCAGCTTGAAGAAGAGGGATATCAAATTGAAGCGGTTCGAAATAAAGGGTATCATTTCATCGGTTCTTGTGATATAATGACGAAAACGGAGATAGAAAGTTGTATTGTAGGGAGATTTGGCCGGGAGGTGGAATACCACGAGGTCATTGATTCCACTAACATAAGAGCCAGGCGCCTGGCTGAGGAAGGGGCTTCCTCCGGAACCCTTGTTGTATCTGACTGCCAGAGTGCAGGGCGGGGCAGAAGAGGGCGCGCCTGGGTGTCCCCGTCCGGGAAGAACATATTTATGAGCCTGATCTTAAGGCCGGATATTCTTCCTGCTTCCGCTTCCATGATCACATTGGTGGCTGCTCTGGCGGTCTATGACGGGATAAAGGACGTTACGGGCCTTAATGCCGGCATTAAGTGGCCCAATGACATTGTGGCAAACGGGAAAAAGCTATGCGGCATTTTGACGGAAATGAGCGCCGAGCTGGAAGGAATCCATTATGTCGTGGTGGGGATCGGAATCAACGTTAATATGGATGAATTTCCGGAAGAAGTAAGACAGACGGCCACTTCCCTGCTTCTGGAAACAGGGGAAAAGGTGAGAAGAAGCCGGCTTGTTGCCGCTATTATGGAGGCATTTGAACAATATTATGAAGAATTTATCAGCCAGGGTGATTTATCCGGGCTGATAAGTGTCTATAATAAGCATATGGTCAATACGGGAAAGGAAGTAAAAATTCTGGATCGATCAGGTGATTATATTGGCACGGCACTGGGAATTAATGAAAAGGGTGAGCTTCTTGTGGAAGTTCAGCCGGGAGAGGTAAGACATGTGATCTCCGGAGAGGTATCTGTCCGGGGAATCTATGGATATGTGTAATGAAGAACCATTCGCTTTATGATCAATTACAAGTTTTAGAACCCCAGGAAAAAGAACTGGACACAAGGGAACGTTTAAAAGCAATGGAACGCCCGCTTTTGTCCTGGTATAAGGAGCATGCCAGGGCTCTTCCCTGGAGGGACAGGCCGGAACCATACCGGGTATGGATATCGGAAATTATGCTCCAGCAGACTAGAGTGGAGGCTGTAAAGCCGTATTTTGAACGTTTTATGGAGGCTTTACCAGGGATCAAGGATTTAGCGTCGGTGCCGGAAGACCGGTTATTGAAACTCTGGGAAGGCTTAGGCTATTACAGCAGGGCAAAAAATTTGAAGAAAACAGCAGAGCTTCTTGTAGAGCAGCAGGTCGGAGAGCTTCCGGCCTCCTACGAGGAGCTTAAAAAGCTTCCGGGAATCGGGTCTTATACCGCAGGTGCCATTGCCTCCATAGCCTTTGGCATTCCTGTTCCGGCGGTTGACGGCAATGTTTTGCGTGTGGTATCCAGGGTGACAGGCAGCAAAGAAGATATTTTAAAACAGTCAGTCAAACGCCGCATGGAAGAGGATTTAAAGGCGGTGATGCCGGAACTGGAAGCCAGTTTTTATAATCAGGGTCTCATTGAAATCGGAGCGATTGTCTGTGTGCCAAACGGTTCGCCTCTGTGCGGTCAATGCCCCCTGGCCTCTATCTGCATTGCCAGGATCAAGGGACTTACCGGGGAGATTCCGGTGAAAACCCCCAAAAAGGCCCGCAGGGCGGAGGATAAGACAGTTATGCTCTTATGGCAGGATGGACGAATTGCCATCCGAAAGCGGGATGATACAGGGCTTTTGGCTTCTCTTTATGAGTTTCCCAATGTGGAGGGACACTTAGATGAGGATGCACTGCTTGCCAGACTGGGAGTAGAGGATGCTAAAATTACTCCTCTTCCTGCTGCAAAGCATGTATTCAGCCATGTGGAATGGCATATGATAGGATTTCGGATTGAACTTGGAGAACGGCCCAATGGAGATTTTTTATGGGTTACTGCGGAAGATTTAGAAAAAACTTATTCCCTGCCAGGTGCATTTAAGTCGTATACAAAATTGATCAGGTGATATAATGAAAAAGATTCTATTTATATTTAATCCGCGTTCCGGGAAAGCTCAGATCAGAAATAAGCTGATGGATATCCTGGATATATTCGCAAAGGCCGGTTATGAATTGTCGGTTCATGTAACACAGCGGACAGGTGATGCAATGGAGGCTGCTGCGGCATATGGGGATCGTGTTGATCTGGTTGTTTGCAGCGGGGGAGACGGAACTTTGAATGAAACCATAAGCGGTCTCATGAAATTAGATCATATTCCGGACTTGGGGTACATCCCTGCTGGTTCCACCAATGATTTTGCCTCCAGCTTAAAGATTTCCAAAAGCATGGTAAAAGCGGCGGAAGCGGCGGTTTTTGGCGAACCCTATTCCATTGATATTGGCTGTTTCTGTGGGGACAGGTACTTTGTTTATATTGCCGCGTTCGGGGCTTTTACAGAGGTTTCTTATTTAACCCCTCAGGATAAGAAGAATGTTCTGGGGCATCAGGCGTATATGCTGGAAGGCATGAAGAGTCTTGCTTCCATAAAGTCCTATGAGATGCGGATCGAGTGTGACGAGCTGACACTGGAAGGGGAGTTTATTTTCGGCATGATAACCAATACGATGAGCGTCGGGGGCTTTAAAGGACTTGTGACACAGGATGTGGCTCTTGACGACGGCGAATTTGAAGTGCTGTTAATTCGAACACCCAAAACTCCTCTTGATTTGACCAACATCATTAATTATATGTTTCTGAAGGAAGAACCAAATGAATACGTCCATAAATTTCGGACAAGGTCTTTGAGAATTCTATCGGAAGAGCCTATTGACTGGGTATTAGATGGGGAATTCGGCGGGACCAGGAGGGAAGTAAATATCATTAATTTAAAGAAAAGAATCCGAATTATGAGGAAAACGCCGAAAAAGCAATAAAACTGCTTTTTTGGCAGAAATATGTTGAAATATGGATTCCGGTAGTATATAATGAAAAGTTGTGTGGGCTTTATGTATACCTCTTAGCGAAAGGACGTTATTAAGTGGAAAAGGATAATTTTTTAGATAAGCTTGGAAAACTGGTCGAACTTGCAAAAACGAAGCATAATGCGTTGGACGTAACGGAGATTAATAACTTCTTTATGGGGGAAGAACTGACAACAGAGCAGATGGATCAGATTTATACGTACCTGGAGAATCGCGGCGTAGACGTGATCCCGGTCATTGACGATTCCGTTTTAACTGATGATGTGCTCATGTCAGACGACCTGCTTTTGGATGATGATCTTGATGACGGCTTTAAGGAAATGGATGAAGAAGATATTGATCTTGATGCCATTGACTTGCTGGAGGGCATCGGAACGGAAGACCCTGTCCGCATGTACCTGAAGGAAATTGGCACGGTACCTCTTTTGAATGCAGAGGAAGAACTGCGCCTTGCTAAGAGAAAAGCGGATGGCGATGATGATGCCAAAGAGCGCTTGATCGAAGCAAACCTTCGCCTTGTGGTCAGCATTGCAAAGCGTTATACAGGTCGTGGAATGAGTTTCCTTGATTTGGTTCAGGAAGGGAATTTAGGCCTTATTAAAGGTGTGGAAAAATTTGATTATACCAAAGGATATAAATTAAGTACATATGCTACTTGGTGGATACGCCAGTCTGTGACCAGAGCCCTTGCAGACCAGGCCAGAACAATCCGTGTGCCTGTGCATATGGTAGAGACAATTAATAAAATGTCCAAGATGCAGAGAAAGCTGACTCTTGAGCTTGGATATGAGCCGTCTGTTTCAGAACTGGCGGAAGCTCTTGACATGACAGAAGATAAGGTAATGGAGATCATGCAGATCGCCAGAGAACCTGCATCCCTTGAAACTCCTATCGGTGAAGAAGATGATTCAAACCTGGGAGATTTCGTGGCTGATAATAATGTTGTAACTCCGGAAGGCAATGTAGAATCCGTTATGCTGAGAGAGCACATTGATGCTCTTCTTGGAGATTTAAAGGAGAGAGAGCGCCAGGTGATCGTACTCAGATTTGGTTTGGAAGATGGCCATCCCCGTACTTTGGAAGAAGTTGGGAAAGAGTTTAATGTTACACGGGAGCGAATTAGGCAGATAGAAGCGAAAGCTCTTAGAAAGCTTAGAAATCCTGTTCGAAGTAAAAGGATCAGGGATTTCCTATAGGAAACAAGAGGCGTGGCAGGCTACTGCAGACGCCTTTTTGTGCTTTTGAAAACAGCAGGGAAGGAGCTACCATGAACCAGAGGAATTATCAGAAGGAATTGGATCAGGTCATTGCAGGATTGGAGGAGCAGGGAAAAGTCCCCAGGCTGCTTTTGCACAGTTGTTGTGCGCCGTGCAGCAGTTATGTGCTGGAATATTTATCCCGCTATTTTGAAATAACCGTGTATTTCTATAATCCCAATATAGATCAGCCGGAGGAATACAAAAGAAGGGTGAAAGAGCAGCAAAGACTTATTGCATCTATGGATTTTATTCATCCTGTAACTTTGGAAACAGGAGCTTATGAACCGGAAGAATTTCACCGGATTGTGAGAGGTCTTGAAAAGGAGCCGGAAGGCGGCGCCAGATGTTTTAAATGCTATGAACTGCGCCTTCAGGAGGCGGCAAAGGTTGCTCAGGCCGGACGCTTCGACTATTTCACTACCACTCTGTCCATAAGCCCTTTAAAGAATGCGGAAAAGCTCAATGAGATCGGTGAGAAGCTTGCAAAGGAGTATCGTGTCCCTTATCTTCCCTCTGATTTCAAGAAAAAAAATGGATATAAGCGGTCTGTAGAGCTTTCTGAGAAGTATAATCTATACAGACAGGATTACTGTGGCTGTATCTATTCCCAGAAAGAAAGGCAGAAGCTTTCGGAAATTTCCTAAACAAGAAAATGCTTTGTAAAATATGTAAAAGACATACGGGTTTGTCTTGACACAAATTGGATATTGTAATAAAATTAACTGCAAGGAGTATAAAAAAATTGAGGATAAAGGAGATTATGATATGTTATCAAAAACACTGACCGTAGTAAATCCATCCGGGCTTCATTTAAGACCAGCAGGGGTTCTGTCTCAGACAGCTATGAAATTTAAATCCGATGTAATTATCGAATATGGAGAGAAGAGAATCGTTGCTAAGAGCGTGTTAAACGTTATGGCAGCTGGAATTAAGTGCGGAACAGAGATTAAATTGATCTGTGAAGGCGAAGATGAGGCAGCAGCAATGAAAACCATGACGGAAGCGATTGAAAGCGGCCTTGGAGAAATGTAATCCAGTTTTTGTTTTATGAAAAAGTTAGTATAAGCCCTGGGAAGAGATTCCCGGGGCTTTTTCTGTGTAAAAAAGGGCGGAATATGCAGGGGTATCCATTTGAAGGCTTTGAAAAAGAAGTATAGACTTAATTATTGAAAGCGCGAGCTTCAAATAATTAGAAATTTTCACCAGAGTTTTAAAAAGGTTTGAGAGTTGTACCATATCAGGAGAAAAAATATCATTGAAAGCTATAATTATAAGAATATATCTACATATATATCGAGATTTCAAATTATCTGAAAACTTAAGAATAAAATACGTTTACAAGAGGAAAAAAATGTAGTATTATCAACTAAAAATTTACTGTTACCCATTGGCACCCAAAAGCATGGGCAGGAAAGAGGAAAGGAAGAGGTTATGGATAAAGGTTTACAATCCCCTAATAAAAAGGAGTTGCCGGGCCTATATGATCCCCGCTTTGAGCATGATAACTGCGGCATTGGAGCGGTTGCCAACATAAAGGGCGTGAAGACTCACAAAACGGTGGAGCAGGCTCTCCATATCGTAGAGAATCTGGAGCACCGTGCAGGTAAGGATGCGGAAGGAAAGACAGGAGACGGAGTTGGAATCATGCTTCAGATCTCCCATAAATTTTTCAAAAAGGTAACAAAGCCTCTGGGCATAGAGATTGGAGAGGAGAGGGAATACGGCGTAGGCATGTTTTTCTTTCCTCAGGACGAGCTTGCCAGAAACCAAGCCAAAAAGATGTTTGAGATCATCGTAAAGAAAGAAGGACTTGAATTTTCAGGCTGGAGAGATGTGCCGATTCATCCGGAACTGATCGGTGCCAAGGCAGTGGACTGTATGCCCTGCATTGCCCAGGGGTTTGTAAAAAAACCGGCTGATACGGCCAGAGGATTGGAGTTTGACCGGAAGCTTTATGTATCAAGGCGGATTTTCGAACAGAGCAACGACAATACTTATGTGGTTTCCCTAAGCAGCAGGACCATTGTTTATAAGGGAATGTTTCTGGTGAAAGAACTGAGGAAGTTTTTTCCGGACCTCCAGGATAAGGATTATGAATCTGCCATTGCAGTGGTACATTCCCGCTTCAGTACCAACACGAACCCCAGCTGGATGAGGGCCCATCCCAACCGCCTTATCGTTCACAACGGTGAGATCAATACCATTCGCGGAAATGTGGATAAGATGATGGCCCGGGAAGAAAATATGGAGTCCGAGTATTTCCGGTATGACATGCATAAGGTCCTTCCTATCATTAACCAGGAAGGTTCCGACTCTGCCATGCTTGACAATGCGCTGGAATTTATGATGATGAGCGGAATGGATCTTCCCCTTTCTGTTATGGTGACCATTCCTGCACCATGGGAACACGACAAATCCATGCCTCAGGAAATTAAGGACTTTTACCGTTATTATGCAACCATGATGGAACCCTGGGATGGACCGGCATCCATCGTGTTCAGCGACGGGGACTTGGTTGGGGCCGTTTTAGACCGCAATGGCCTTCGCCCCTCCAGATACTACATTACTGATGAAGATCAGATGATCCTGGCTTCTGAGGTCGGTGCCATTGACATTGAGCAGAGCCATGTGGTGAGAAAAGAACGCCTTCGTCCAGGCAAGATGCTTCTCATTGACACAGTGAAAGGCTGCCTGATCAGCGATGAGGAACTGAAGGAATATTATGCAGCCCGTGAACCTTATGGCGAATGGCTGGACTCCAATTTAATTGAACTGAAAAAGCTCCCCATTCCCAATAAAGGGGTTCCTGCCATGAACAAGGAGGAAAGGGCAAAGCTGCAGAAGACTTATGGTTATACTTATGAGGAATACAAAACCATGATCCTTCCTATGGCCTTAAACGGTGCGGAAGCAGTTTCTGCCATGGGAGCAGACAGTCCTCTGGCAGTATTAAGCAAAAAGCACCAGCCTCTGTTCAATTATTTCAAACAGCTCTTTGCCCAGGTCACCAATCCGCCCATTGACTCCATTCGTGAAGAGATCGTAACTTCCACAACGGTTTATGTGGGAGAGGAAGGGAATATCCTGGAGGAGACGGCGGAAAACTGCAAGATACTAAAGGTCAATAATCCCATTCTTACCTGTACAGACTTACTGAAGATTCAAAATATGAAGAAGCCTGGCTTTAAGGTGGAAGTGATTCCCATCACCTACTATAAAAACACTTCCCTGGAAAAAGCCATTGACAGGCTGTTTCTGGAAGTTGACCGGGCACACCGGGATGGAGCCAATATCATCATCTTATCAGACCGGGATATAGATGAAAACCATTTGCCCATTCCTTCCCTGCTTGCAGTTTCTGCGTTGCAGCAGCATCTGGTCAAAACAAAGAAGAGAACCTCCGTGGCACTTATACTGGAAAGCGGAGAGCCAAGAGAAGTACATCACTTTGCCACCTTGCTGGGATATGGAGCCTGCGCCATTAATCCATACCTTGCCCAGGAATCCATTCGTTCCCTTATTGAGATGGGCATGCTGGATAAGGATTATTATGCGGCTGTGGAAGATTATAACTCGGCAGTACTTCACGGCATCGTAAAAATTGCTTCCAAGATGGGGATTTCGACCATACAATCCTACCAGGGAGCCCAGATTTTTGAGGCAATCGGTATTTCAAAGAAAGTAATTGATAAATATTTCACAGATACGGTGAGCAGAGTGGGAGGAATTACCTTAGATGATATCGCCAATGATGTGGATGTCCTTCACTCAGCAGCCTTTGATCCCCTTGGCCTTGACGTTGATTTAACCCTGGACAGCGTGGGAAGCCATAAGGAGAGGGCAGGGCAAGAGGAACATTTATACAATCCTCTTACCATTCATCTCTTGCAGGAAGCGGCAAGAACCGGCAGCTACGAGACTTTCAAAGAGTATACCCGCGCCTTGACGCAAGAGGGGCAGACGATTAATTTAAGAAGCCTTTTGGACTTTGATTATACTAAGACAAAGGAAATTCCTTTGGAAGAGGTAGAAAGCGTAGAATCCATTGTGAAACGGTTTAAAACAGGTGCCATGTCCTACGGATCCATTTCCCAGGAAGCCCACGAAACCCTGGCGATCGCCATGAACCGGATTCATGGAAAATCCAACAGCGGCGAGGGCGGCGAAAGCCTGGAGCGTCTGACGGTAGGTGCAGACGGCGTAAACCGGTGTTCTGCCATCAAGCAGGTTGCTTCCGGACGGTTTGGAGTAACCTCAAGGTATCTGGTCAGCGCAAAGGAAATCCAGATTAAAATGGCTCAGGGCGCAAAGCCAGGGGAAGGGGGACAGCTTCCGGGAGGAAAGGTATATCCATGGGTTGCCAAAACCAGACACTCCACGACCGGAGTAGGCCTTATTTCCCCACCGCCTCACCATGACATTTATTCCATTGAGGATTTAGCTCAGCTGATTTATGACCTAAAAAATGCCAATGCCAATGCCAGGATTTCTGTCAAACTGGTTTCTGAGGCAGGCGTGGGCACAGTGGCCGCAGGTGTTGCAAAGGCCGGTGCACAGGTAATCCTCATTTCCGCCTTTGACGGCGGAACCGGAGCGGCTCCAAGAAATTCCATTTATAATGCGGGACTGCCTTGGGAGCTTGGCGTAGCGGAGGCCCATCAGACTCTGATTATGAATGGGCTGAGGGATAAGGTGATCTTAGAGACTGACGGAAAGCTGATGACAGGGCGGGACGTTGCCATTGCCTGTGCCCTGGGAGCGGAGGAGTTCGGCTTTGCTACGGCCCCCCTTGTGACCATGGGATGTGTCATGATGAGAGTCTGTAATCTGGATACTTGTCCGGTTGGCATTGCTACCCAGAATCCTGAGCTTAGGAAGCGCTTTAAAGGGAAACCGGAACATGTGATCAACTTCATGCATTTTATTGCCAAAGAGCTTCGGGAATATATGGCAAAGCTTGGTATCCGTACCGTAGATGAACTTGTGGGAAGGACGGATCTGTTAAAGAAGAAAGCCGGTATGCCGTCTGAACGGGCAGGTAAAGTGGATTTTACCGCCATTTTAGGAAGTTCATATGCAGGAGAGAAGCTTTTAGGCTACGACAAAAAGCAGGTGTATGATTTTGAACTGGAGAAAACCACAGATGAAAAGGTCATCCTTAAGAAATTAAGAGAAGCCTTACGTGCCGGCCAGAAAAAGAGCCTTCATATTGATGTTTCCAATACAGATCGGGCCTTGGGTACCATATTTGGCTCGGAAATCACCAGCCTTTATCCGGAGGGGCTTTTGGAGGATACCTTTACCATCAACTGTTCGGGCAGCGGCGGTCAGAGCTTTGGAGCCTTTATTCCAAAGGGCCTTACTCTGGAGCTGGTGGGCGACAGCAATGATTATTTTGGAAAAGGGCTTTCCGGCGGCAAGCTAGTGGTTTATCCGCCTCAGGGTGTCAAATTTAAGGCCGAGGATAACATTATCATCGGAAATGTGGCCTTATACGGCGCTACCAGCGGAAAGGCATTTATCTGCGGAATCGCAGGCGAACGTTTCTGTGTCCGGAACTCTGGTGCCACCGCTGTCGTGGAAGGCGTGGGAGACCATGGCTGTGAATACATGACAGGCGGGCGTGTGGTGGTACTTGGTTCCACCGGTAAGAATTTTGCTGCAGGAATGAGCGGCGGCATTGCCTATGTACTGGATGAAAAGAGAGATTTATATAAGAGGCTTAATAAGGAAATGGTCTCCTTTGAAGAGGTTACCAATAAATACGATGTTCTTGAATTAAAAGACATGATCAAAGAACATGTGGCTTACACCAATTCCGCAAAAGGAAAAGAGATCCTTGATAACTTTGGAGAATATCTTCCAAAGTTTAAGAAAGTCATGCCTCATGATTACAGACGCATGCTTAATACCATCGTCCAGATGGAGGAAAAAGGGTTAAGCAGCGAACAGGCACAGATTGAAGCATTTTACGCCAATACAAAGAAGTGAGGAGGAGCAGATCATGGGAAAGCCAACAGGATTTTTAGAATATAGCAGAAAAACAGGAAAAGCGGTAGAACCCAAGACTCGTATTAAGAGTTATAACGAGTTTCACCTGCCTCTTTCTGAGAAAGAACAAAAATGCCAGGGTGCACGCTGCATGGACTGCGGCGTCCCCTTCTGCCAGTCCGGTGTGATCTTAAAGGGCATGGTTTCCGGCTGCCCACTTAATAACTTGATCCCGGAATGGAATGAGCTTGTATACACAGGGACTTGGCAGCAGGCTTATAACAGGCTGAAAAAAACCAACAGCTTTCCGGAATTTACCGCCAGGGTGTGCCCGGCTCCCTGTGAAGCCGCATGTACCTGCGGCTTAAATGGAGATCCGGTAAGCATCAAGGAAAATGAGTATGCCATCATTGAACGTGCTTATGAAAGCGGCATAGCAGGCCCTGTTCCGCCAAAGATCCGCACCGGGAAAAAAGTAGCCGTCATCGGTTCCGGTCCGGCAGGTCTTGCAGCGGCAGACCAGCTGAACAAACGAGGGCACAGCGTTACCGTATTGGAAAGAGAGGACCGCATAGGTGGTCTTCTCATGTATGGGATACCCAACATGAAAATGGAAAAGCAAGTCATAGACCGGAAAGTGGAGATTATGAAGCAGGAAGGTGTGACGTTCTTTACAGGCTCTGATATCGGAAAAACCCAGAAGGCGAAAGAACTATTAAAGGAGTATGACCGTATCATCCTGGCCTGCGGGGCTTCCAACCCAAGGGATTTAAATGTCCCGGGAAGAGATGCTGAGGGGATATATTTTGCAGTGGATTTCTTAAAGTCCACCACAAAAAGCCTGCTGAATTCCAACTTGCAGGATAATAGCTATATATCAGCAAAAGGAAAGCACGTCATTGTCATCGGCGGCGGCGACACTGGAAATGACTGTGTGGGAACGGTTATCCGCCATGGCTGTGCTTCTGTTACCCAGCTTGAGATGCTGCCAAAGCTCCCTGATAAAAGAACCCCTGATAATAACTGGCCCGAATGGCCGAAAGTATTGAAAACTGATTACGGCCAGGAAGAATCCATTGCCGTATTCGGAAAGGATCCCAGGGCATATCAGACCACGGTAAAGGAGTTTATCAAGGATAAGTCCGGCAAAGTAGTGAAAGCTGTGCTGGTGGGATTAGAACCAAAGACAGACGAAAAAACCGGCCGCACGAACATGGTACCCGTAGCCGGCAGTGAAAAAGAAGTTCCGGCGGATATTGTTTTGATTGCGGCAGGATTTCTGGGCGCACAGACTTATGTTGCTGATGCTTTTGGCGTGAAGTTAAACGGCAGAAGTAATGTGGAGACGGAAGACGGGAAATATAAAACGAACGTGGATAAGGTGTTTGCGGCCGGAGATATGCGCCGTGGACAATCGCTGGTCGTTTGGGCGATCAGAGAGGGCCGGGAAGTGGCTAAGGAAGTAGATATCAGTTTAATGGGGTACTCCAACCTGGCATAGTTAGGAAGGAATAAACCAGGAAAGAAAAAGGCTTTTGTAATATAGCTGAGCGCTCAGCTATAGAACAAGAGCCTTTTTTTTCTTAATCAACGATCAATTCCAGTAAAACGAAAATATGATGCATCACTAGCGATTATTACAACCTGTGAAAAAACCACATTCCTTATTATAGTATTAGTGGAAGGTAACAATTGTTTTCTACAGAAGATACGGAGGGAATGGGGAAATATGAGTAAAAAACTTTTTAAAGGGTGTTTCAGAAATTGCTTTATCGGCTACGGAATCAAAGCAACTCTTTTCATATCGGTTCTTGCCGTATATGTCATAGCCAGATGGCTTTGAATTAAATGGAAAAAGCATCCTAATGGAGGAGGGAAGCCTCTTCACTAAGATATTTTTTTGCTAAAGGAATGAGGCTTCCCCCTACCAAATTTCCTGCAGAAATAACCATTATATAAAGGAATGCTTTTGCACCCCAGGCATTTCCCATAGTAAAATAAAACATATCTGCTATGCTATGCTCATATCCGGAAAGGATGAATACCATAACCGGTAAGACCAAAGATAAATATCTTCCAATACCGTCTTTTATGGTTTGATATCCTACCACTGCGATGCACATCATAATACCGCACATGACTGCCATGATAAACGTGCTGAACAGGGTGTCCGACAGCTTCATATTCACAAGTTCTCTTGTATGATCTATGAGTTTGGCCAGTTTGGTATGTCTGAATACAATCCCGGCTCCAACCGTTCCCACAAAATTCCCTATGTATACAATAAGTATTGTTGATAAATAGGAAGGCTTTTCATTAACAATATAACATACCTTTCCAGTGTACAGATTAAAACCAAAGGAATATATGGTAAATAATCCGATTGAAAATAAAAAGGAACCAGCGATGTGGTTTTCGAGAGTTAAATAAATGACTCCGCCCATACTGATGGCAATCCCGGCTATAATCGCGTTAATAAATGTTTTCATTGGTGAATACTCCCTTTTCTTTTTTAGAACGTTTGCCTTGACTGCAAAAAAGGTCTTTGCATGGCCACGTCATATTATAGCATAAGAAAAGAGGTTTACAAGAAGAATCTTCTTATTGAGATATTTTCCTGGTTCAGAGATAAAATACAAAAATGTTCACACTCGCACAATGACTAAAATTGTGGGAATCTAACAAAGGGTGAATTGGATGAAAAAAAGGTGGGCATATGCTGAAAATAGCGATTTGTGATGATGAACAAATAGTTTGTGCTGATATAGAAAAAATTATTTTGGATTTTAAAAAAGAATCCGGTCTGGATTTGGAGGTCGAGGTATTTAATTCAGGGACTGATTTATTTAAATTTATAGAAAATGAAAATACATTTGATTTAATATTTTTAGATATTGAAATGCAGGATTTAAATGGTATTCAAATTGGGATCAAACTTCGAAACGAACTGGAAGATTATGTTACAAAGATAGTGTACATATCTTCAAAAGATAACTATGACCGTCAACTGTTCGAAGTGCAGCCCATGCACTTTTTATCCAAACCGATAGATAAAGAGAAAATTATTGCTGATATTAAATTAGCATTAAAAATTCTGGGGAAGAGCGGTGGTGTATTTTCGTACAAAATAGGGCATAGCGTTCACAAGATTCCTATAAAAGATATCTTATATTTTGAAAGTATGGACAGGGAAATAAAATTAGTTTCAATAAAAGGTACAGTTTATTTTTATGATACGATAGAAGCGGTTTTATCGCAGGTTTCCAGCTTTCAATTTATTCAAATTCATAGATCCTTCATCATAAACTATGCTTATGTATCTAAATTTAGATATGAGGAAGTTATAATGCAGAATGGTGAGTGCCTGCTTATAAGCCAGCGTAGAAGGAAAGATGTCAGAGATCTGCTTATATCATATGAGAAGGAGGAAACTCAGTGCAACTAAGCATGTATGATTTAATTTATCTTATCTCTAATCTCTTTAGAACATATGTTATTTATAAGTTTATGATGGTGTTATTTGACCGCAACCAGTTACAGGTAGAGGGAAAATGGGAGTTTGCATCTTATGCATCCTGTTATGCATTTATTTCAATCATTTACTTATTGACAAAGATTTCAATGGTAATGCTGGTTTCCAATATCTGCTTTCTTTTTCTGCTGACATTTAATTATAAAGGATCAATTAAAAAACGGGTGTTTTCGGCCATGGCAATTTATCTGACCCTTATGTGTATAGAGGTATTGTTAGTTCTGTTCATAGGATATTTTAAACTTCCTCTTCTAAAACAAAACAATTTTGACTCTGTCTTCGGTATTGTTGTAATGCAGATTATCTCTTACGCAGTGGTTTTAATTTTATCTAAGTATAAGCATATTAAAAAAGGAATAAGTATCCCCTCAACTTATTGGATGTGCATTTCGTTTATTCCTTTCGCATCAATATATTTAATGCTGTTGCTGCTTTCAACCGGCAATTTGAAGGTTTCATATGTTGTAGTCGGGATAATATTGATTTTGGTGACAAACTTTTCAGTGTTTTATCTTTATGATAAGTTATCTGAAATGTTTTTAGAACAAAGCCAGAAACTTTTATTTGCGGAGCAAAATAAATATTATGAAAAGCAGCTGGATATTATGAAATCTTCTTTGGAAGCAACCCAATCCATCAGGCATGATATGAAGAACCATTTGTTAACATTACAGTCTCTCGCACAAAACCATTGTTATAATGAGCTGATGCAATGTTTAAATGACATTATCAGTGCCTGTGAAGATCAAACAGTATTTTCACATTCAGGTAATGTCGTTGTCGATAGCATATTAAATTTTAAATTACAAGTTGCTACCAAACTTGATGCGGAAGTTTTTCTGGATATCAATTTGCCAAAGGATTTACAAATACCTGCTTTTGATATGGCAACTATCTTAGGAAATTTACTTGATAACGCCATTGATGCACTTGAGGCAATCGAAGATAAGCGCATGGTTTCAGTAAAAATCAAACTTAGCAGAGGACAATTTATAATTAAAGTTTCAAACACTTTTAATGGAATTGTCATAGAACGAGCCAATAATTTGATTACCAAAAAGAAGGATGACAGCAGTCATGGTTTGGGCATCAAAAACATTAAAAAGGTTTTAGAAAAATATAACGGTTCTATGGATATAGAGTATAATGCAACGACTTTTACTTCTATTTTACTGATGTATGTTGATTAAGAGCAGGGGATTTTTACCCCTGCTCCTTCTCTTTCTTAATTCTTCTATCGTTCACTACAAAAACATATATCGTTCACATCAAAAACTCGCACAATAAAATATTTATGTTATAATCAAATAAAATACAAAGGAGGTAACGATTTATGAGGAATTGGATTATTAAATTTGGTGGGGTAATTTCTGCGCTGGCTCTTATGATAACAACCTTAAATGTTAATGCAGCTTGTACCTTTTACGCACACCAGCCCAAACTCCCGGATGGTGCTGAGAAACTTCGTAAGTTTTAACAATGACTGTTTTAGCAGAACGAGTGGCTGCTATATTGCAAGAAAACGGATTCATTAGAGAAGAAGACAAAGAACTGTATATTTATGGGTTGCAGCAGGGGAAGAGCATGATATTGAATATATTGACCACCATAGCTATTGGCATTATCTTTGGTCAGGTTTGGGCATGCATATTATTTATGTGTGCCTACTTTCCACTTAGATCCTGTGCCGGAGGATATCATGCGAGAACCCCTTTGAGATGTTATCTGTTTTCGATTATGATGGTAATAGCAGCACTTTCATTCATGAGATTACCTGTATGGAACAATGTCATTAGTTTTATTTTGGTGATAGTATCCAGCATGGTGATTATGTTTTTGGCACCGGTGGAAGATAGTAACAAACCATTGGATGAAAAGGAAACTATTGTTTTTAAAAAGCGGTCCAGAGTTATATTGTGCGTTTTGGTTGGTATGATATTGATATTTCGAGTTATGGGGCTGCTTGAAATTTCAATCTGTATCATGATAGCATTAATTATGCTGTCTATTATGCTAGTATTAGGTAAACTTAAAAATTTGAGTAATAAAATATGGAAGACTCAGAACTAACGAGCCAATTGAAAAGGTAAAGGTTCAAATGAAAAAGAATGACCGATACGATGATATTACAATTGAAGAACAGAAAAAAACAATTGCAAAATATTTTGATCAATTCGGGAATTTAAAGCAATTTCCGGCAAAAGAAAAAGAGAAAATTATAATTTTGGGAGAAATTGCAAAAAATTTTCCAAGCGGAGTACATTATAATGAAACCGAAATAAATTGTATTTTGAAAATAATTTATTATGATTATTCATATATCCGGCGCTTATTAATCGATTATGGTTTTTTAGAACGTTCGGATTCTGGTTCTGAATATTGGATTAAGGAGTAACCAGCCTGTTGATTCTGTAAGTAATTCTTTACTCTGGCGTTGTTTCGACAGGTAGGGGCAGATGTTACTTATATAAATAAAAACAGGAACTTAACTGATGTGTCAGGTTCCTGTCTTTATCCTATATGCGTTCATAATACGTTTTATACATTAAAGCGGAATAGGACAACATCGCCATCCTTAACCACATATTCCTTGCCTTCCAGACGAACCAAGCCTTTTTCTTTTGCCGCGTTGTAGGTTTTGCAATCCAGAAGATCCTGGTAATTCACAACCTCTGCGCGGATAAAGCCCCGCTCAAAATCAGAGTGGATCTTACCGGCAGCCTGGGGCGCTTTGGTACCTTCTTTGATGGTCCATGCTCTTGTTTCAGTAGGACCGGCAGTTAAGTAGCTGATAAGCCCCAATAAATGATAACTGGCAGCGATCAGTTTTTCCAGACCGGATTCTGTAAGACCCAGATCTTCTAAGAACATCTTTTTCTCGTCTTCTTCTAATTCTGCGATTTCCTGTTCAATCTGTGCGCAGATAACAAAAACTTCACTGTTGTTTTCTTCTGCAAATTTGCGGACCTTTCCCACGTAATCATTAGAAGCACCATCATCAGCTAAGTCATCCTCACAGACATTGGCAGCGAAAATCACAGGTTTAAAGGTGAGAAGATTAAGAGTGGAAATAAATTCTCTTTCATCCTCATCCTCAATTTCCAAGCTTCTTGCCAGATTCCCATCCTCTAAGTGAGCTTTGATCTTCTTTAAAATCCCCAGTTCCTTTGCAAGAGACTTATCATTCATAGCGCCCTTGGCGGACTTGGAGATGCGGCGGTCTAAGATTTCCAAATCGGAAAAGATCAGTTCCAAATCTATGGTTTCAATATCACGCAGAGGATCCACACTTCCATCCACATGGATTACATTGGTATCCTCAAAGCAGCGTACCACGTGGACGATGGCATCCACTTCGCGGATATTGGAAAGAAACTGATTGCCCAGACCCTCTCCTTTGGAAGCTCCTTTTACAAGTCCTGCAATATCGACAAATTCGATTACGGCAGGGGTAATTTTTGCGGAATCATAAAGGGCGGCCAGCTGACCTAAGCGCACATCCGGAACAGGAACTACTCCTACATTGGGATCAATGGTACAAAATGGATAGTTCGCAGATTCCGCACCGGCTTTTGTAAGAGAATTGAACAAGGTGCTTTTACCTACGTTTGGCAATCCGACAATACCTAATTTCATAGCAATTACCTTCCTAATATTGTTTATATTCATAGTTGATTTTTATCTGCAACTAATATAGAATAGCATATTATCCGCAAAAATAAAAGAGAAAAACACAAGAATCAACGCTTTGTCGAATTATAGTTGAATATGTCGGGCGAATCTGTTTGATTTTTGTGTTTTCCCGGGGTAAAATAAAGAAAACATCGAAAGGAGAAGACGAATGGCAAATACGGCAGATATTAGTTTTGTTCATTTGGGAATTACGATAGACCATTTGCAAAACAGTATCTCAATATTTGGATTCCGCATTGCATTTTACGGGATTATCATTGGGTTTGGAATATTAGCAGGTCTCTGGGTTGCGACAAGGGATGCAAAACGCAGGGGGCAGGACCCGGATATTTATCTGGATTTTGTTCTGTATGCAATCATAATTTCTATCATGGGAGCCCGAATCTATTATGTTTTGTTTGATTGGGACAATTATAAAGATGATCTGCTTCAAATTTTAAATCTCAGGGCGGGAGGACTGGCCATTTATGGAGGTGTCATAGGGGCCGTCATAACTCTAACTGTTTATGCCAGGGTGAAGAAATTATCCTTCTTTTCCTTGGCTGACACCGGATGCCTTGGATTGATAACCGGGCAGATTATAGGAAGATGGGGAAACTTCTTTAATTGCGAGGCGTTTGGCGGATATACCGACAGCCTGTTTGCTATGAGAATCAGAAGAGCGCTGGTTAATGAGAATATGATATCGAGAGAGCTTTTGAACCATTTAATTGTAAAGGACGGAGTAGAATTTATACAGGTGCATCCTACCTTCCTTTATGAATCAGTCTGGAACCTCTGCGTACTGGCATTCATGCTTTGGTACAGGAAACGTAAGAGATTTGATGGGGAGATGCTTTTTATATACCTGCTTGGCTATGGTTTGGGACGAGTGTGGATAGAAGGACTCCGCACGGACCAGCTAATATTCTTTAGTACTGGCATTCCGGTGTCTCAGGCACTGTCATTAATTCTGGTAGTGATATCTACTCTTGTGCTCTTCTGCAAACACAGACAGATACGAAAAAAGAGCAAAGGAGAAGTAATGATATGATGATGTCAAAAGAAGAGTTAATACATGATATTGAAGAAGCTAGAGAAAGATTGAATAAAAGCATTGAGCATGACGATGAAGATGTTATTTATCACAGGAGTGTGGAACTGGATAAATTGATTGAACAATATATTGCTGCAGGCTACTGACACCGTAGACCTGTTATGTGTTATACGCAAATTTAAGTTAAACGCGGAAAGAGAAGGAGCTCTTTCTGCGTTTTTTTTAATGGATCAACAATTATCGCAAAAGTAATTTGACACAATTCACAGTGGGAGGTAATATTTATCTATGATTTGTAGAAAACTGTTACAAAGACGGTAACTTTGTCCGGAGGTGGGGAAATGAAGCATTTGTCGTTTCGAATGAAATTGACTCTGGTGTTTATTATAACAGCCATGATCGAAGGGGCTATTATAGGGAGTCTCTCCTTTTCCCATAGCAAGGCGATTGTTGTAAAGAATAAAAAACAGGAAATGTCGGATACCATTAACCGCATTGATATCAATATCAATGTTAAGGTCCGCTATATCATGGAAATTCTTGACAATGCGGTGACCAGCCAGCTTGTACGTGATGCATGTACCCCCGGCTGGGACAATGGGGATAAGGGAGTCAGCCGTACTTATCTAGATGATTACTGCAGAAGTCTCATCAAATCAGTAGGGGAACAGATGGATATTTCCATCATCAACGCCTCCCGTGTAATGTATACAACGGTCAATTCCAATGGACTCGATACCGGAACTATTTCGGGAGAAACATTTAAAAGTTATGAAGATGCCATAGGCGGCAGAACCAATAAGACTGTCTGGCTGGGTATTATGCCAAAGCTTTTTTCTCCCGGAGAAGAGCATCAGGCGGTTACCGTGGTCAGGGCCATTAAGGACAGGGATGAAGAGAAGAGTCTGGGAATTATGGTGATTGAGCTGGATCCGGACATGTTCAGCAATCTGCTTTTAGGAAATCAGGGGCTGTTTCAGTATCAGTACTTGTTTATCTTAGACCAGAAGGGACAGATAATCTGCAGCAATCCCAAAATAAACAATGGATGGCAGGAAGAAATTAATGACCGGTTCGAGCGGGGGATCCGTCGCTTTGAGTTGGTATGGAACGATAAGAGGTATTATGTCTGTGGACAATATAACGGCATAACCGGCTGGAGATCTTATTCGGCCATACCATTTGAAGGGCTGTTTCCCCAGGCGGGAGATTTGTATAAAGCCATTTGGCTGGTAGGAGTGGTGAGTACCCTTGGCATTGCAGGGGTCATCGTTCTTTTGGTTTATACCATGGCGAGGCCGATCAAGCGTCTTTCAAAGGCAATGGGACAGGTACAGAAAGGGGATTTTGCTGTCCGGGTTCCCAATAAAAGAAAAGATGAAATTGGCGAGCTGACAGAATCCTTTAATTACATGCTGGAAGAGATTAATACCCTGATCAAGCAGGTTTATCAGGAAAAGATCGCCCAGAAGAATGCGGAGGTCCAGGCGCTCCAGGCGCAGATTAATCCTCATTTTCTCTACAACACCCTGGATTCTGTCAACTGGATGCTGATTGACCGGGAAGAATATGATATCAGTGACATCATCCTTTCGCTGGCAGGCCTGATGCGCTACAGCATCGAAGATGAGAATGCCTTTGTGCCCCTTGAAAAGGAAGTTGGATATGTGCTGTGCTATCTAAAAATTCAAAAGAACCGTCTGGAAGAGCGGTTGGAATATTCTGTGGAGACAGAGGAATCTCTGGAGGCTGAACGGGTTCCAAAGCTTATCCTGCAGCCCATTGTGGAAAATGCAATCACTCATGGAATCGAGCCGAGAAACCGAAAGGGAAGGATCCGAATCATTTTAAAAGATCTTGGAGATGAAATGCTTATATCGGTTGAAGACAATGGAATCGGCATGACTCCGAAACAGCTTAATCATCTAAGGGAAGAAGTGCCTGATATAGAGAAGGAAGGTCATACCGGAATCGGAGTCAGGAACGTGGACCGGCGGATCCGGCTCCATTACGGAGAAGCCTATGGAATCTTTATAGAAAGCACATACGGAGAAGGAACGATTGTAAGCCTGCGCATACCCAAAGACCATGAAGCTGTTACGGAGGGCGAAGGAAAGAAAGGAGAAAGCGTAAGGAATGAAGCTGATCATCGTGGATGACGAACCGAAAATCAGAAAAGGACTTTTTAAGCTGTTGGAAGCCCAGGAAGGCTTTCAAGTTACCGGTGTATTTGAAGACGTCCGTACGGCTCTTAAAGCCTTATATGAATTGGAAGCCGACGTGATCATTACAGATATAAAAATGCCGGAAGTATCAGGTCTTGAGCTGATCCGCCAGATCAGGGAGAGGAACTTAAATATCCGCATCATTATTTTAAGTGGGTACAGTAACTTTTCCTATGCCCAGAAAGCCATTGAACTGGGAGTAACCAGATATTTATTAAAGCCCACGGACCCGAGGGAACTTTTATCTGTATTAAGAGAATTGGAACAAGAGCTTTTTCCGGAATCTCATGAAAAAGAAGAAATGCAGGCCCACTCTGCGGAAGGGGAAAATGAGGTTGGAAATTTATTGGTTTTAAAAGCAATTCAATATATTGCAGTTCACTATGGAGGCAGGATTACGTTAAAGGATATGGCAGAGGAGCTTCATCTGTCCCCCAATTATCTTTGTGAGCTTTTTAAGCGTCATACAGGAAAAAATCTTATGGAATACGTCACCGAATACCGGATGCAAAAGGCGAAGTCATATTTAAACCATGTGGAATATAAAGTGGCAGATGTAGCGGAAATGGTAGGTTATAAAGAGGCGAAATATTTCAGCAGCGCATTTAAAAAAGAATATGGGATCACGCCCCTGGAGTATAGGAACAGGCGGCAGAGCCATCTGATATAATTCAAAAAAGACGGGAAAATGACTAAAAAGTTTCTCCTGTCTTTCTTTTATTTGGTCATAATAACAAAAAACATAATATTTTGGTGTAAATAGTAATCTGATAGAATTGCGAGGATTGTCGAGAAATGATAATCTATTATCACAAACAACTTACAAACGTCTGTGAATCGAGATGTATGCTCGGAAACTGTCAGATATTATCGCGATTGGACGAAAAAAAAGGAGGAACTTGGTATGAAGAAAAGATTTGGTGCATTACTCATGGCAGCAGTAACGGCAGCAGCACTCGTACTTAGTGGCTGCAGTACTGGTGGAAAAACAGAGGGTGCAGCTGAAACAAAGGCTCAGGCAGGAGGGAAAAGCGCGGCGGATTATAAAATTGTCCTTATCCTTCCAGGGCCGATCAATGACCAGAGCTGGAACGCCACAAACTATGCAGGTCTTACCGCTTGTAACGAAAAGCTGGGTACCAAAATGGAATATGTGGAAAACGTGCAGGCATCTGACTATGAGTCAACCTTCCGTGAATATGCGGAACGAGGCTATGACCTCATTATGGCAGCTGGTTCCCAGTTCGATGAAGCGGTAGCAGCAGTAGCCCCCAATTATAAGGACACTACTTTTTGTGCGGTAAATGGCTCCAAATGTGACGGAGTCAATGTGGCTCCCATTTTCCCAAAAGAATATGAAGCCAGTTATATTGCTTCCATTCTTGCAGGAAATGTGACAAAGAACGGAAACTTTGCAACCATCGGAGGTTTCCCCAATGAGCCGATGGAACATTTAATGGATGTATATGAAAAGAATTCTGTTAAGATCGCAGAAAGCCGGGGCATTACCGGTGCAAAGGCGACCAGAGCATATGCCAACAGCTGGAATGACGTAGCCCTTGGCAAACAGATGGCAGAGCAGATGATCGATAACGGAGCAGATACCATGTTTGTATACGCCAATGAAGTAGGTCTTGGAAGCATTGAAGCAGCTAAGGCAAAAGGCGCTAAATTTATCGGCTTTTCCAGTGACCAGACAACCATCGATCCAAATACCGTTGTAGCTTCTGTAAATTTTGATTTCAAGAATTTCTATATCTGGGCTCTGGGCCTTTATATGGACGGCAAACTTTCCGGAAATATGGTTCATGAAGCTGGTATTAATGAAGATATCTTTGTACCGGTATATACCGATAATATTTCCCAGGAAGTAAAGGATGCAGTAGACCAGGGAATCAAGGATTTTAAGGACGGCAAGGTAGATTTACAGGCGATGTTTGAGAAGTAAGATATAACCGGAGGGCTGACGCAGGAGAAAAACAGGATTGTTTGAACTGCGTAGCCCTTATCGTATGCGCGAGCAATGAGCTGGACGAATATGCTTGCATATTCATTCGACGAATGCCGCGACAACTAAGAAAAACCCGCAAAGCGTGTTTTTCTTAGTATGAAGAGGAGGAGCTTCGTGAATACACCATTTTTTGAATTAAAGAATGTATCAAAATATTTTGCCAGGGTCGTGGCAAACAAGGACATTTCTTTTTCTGTAAATAGGGGAGAGGTGCTGGCACTATTGGGAGAAAACGGGGCAGGAAAAAGCACGGTTATGAAAATCCTCTATGGCCTTTATAAGGCGGATGAGGGGCAGATCCTGATGGATGGAAAAGAACAGAAGATCACATCCCCAAAAGATGCCATGGCTTTGGGAATTTCCATGATTCAGCAGCACTTTTCTCTGGTGTCCGCCCATACGGTTACGGAAAATATTATTTTAGGCAATGTAAACGGCGTGATTGATTACGAGAAATGCAAAAAGGAAGTAGAAGAGCTTTCTTCCCAGTACGGGTTTCAAATTCCTGTGGATGCAAAAGTGGAGGAGCTTGCTGTGGGAGTGCAGCAGAAGGTGGAAATCCTTAAGGCCCTTTATTTAAAGACAAGCCTGTTAATTATGGATGAGCCTACGGCAGTGCTGACGCCCCAGGAAGCGGAAACGCTGATGGAATTTGTTAAAGAGTATACCTCCAGAGGAAATTCAGTCATTTTCATTACCCATAAGATGAAGGAAGTCATGGAGGTGGCGGACCGGATCATCGTTATGCGAAACGGAAGGATTACGGGAGACCTTTCTGCAAAGGAAACCAATGAGGTGGAGCTGACAAGACTCATGATGGGGAAAGAAATGGTGCCCCCAAAGCGGGAGCAGGCAGAAGAACAAAAAGAAAAAAAGGTATGTCTGGAGCTGTCTTCTGTTACGGTACAGCGCAAAGGAGAACCACCACTTTTAAGTGATTTGTCATTTCAGATCATGGAGGGTGAAGTCTTCGGAGTAGCAGGCGTGAGCGGAAACGGGCAGGAGGAGCTTTGTGAGGTAGTTTGCGGGGCACTGCCTGTGACCTCGGGAAAGGTGCTTTTAAATGGTACGGATATTACTTCCACTTCCATAAGAGAACGCATCGATCAGGGAATCGGATACGTTCCGGTAGATCGTTACCGGGATGCCATGGTAGGAGAGATGACCCTGGCTGAAAATATGATGCTAAAAACAAGCTTTGATAAGAAGTGGATCTCACATGGCTTTTTAAATAAGAAGAAACTTCAAAATGATACACAAAAAGCCATTGATGAATTTGATATCAAGGCGCCGGGACCAGATGCCCAGATCAAGGGATTATCAGGAGGCAACCAGCAGAAGGTCATTCTTGCCAGAGAAGTGGGAAACGCAGGGAAGGTATTGATCATGGACCAGCCTACCAGGGGATTGGATCTGGGAGCTATCAATAACATTCATAACAACATCCTGGCAGAGCGGAAGAATGGAAAGGGGATTCTTCTGGTATCCACCGAATTGTCGGAAATTTTCCAGTTATGTGACAGGATTGCCGTTATCTACAAGGGATCTTTTATGGGAATCTACGACCATGACCAACTTAACACAGAACGGATCGGTCTATTAATGGCCGGCTACAAAGAGGAGAAGGAGGCGTAAAGCATGAATACAAAAGTCAGGGACTTAATTGTGACAAATGCTGCTGCCATCATTGCCGGCTTGCTCTTAAGCGGCCTCATGCTTTTGCTGCTTCATATCAACCCGGTCGAAGTATTTGTATATTCCATCAATACCATGTTTTCGGATAAATATACCATGGGGGAAGTGTTTTTAAAGGCGACACCCCTTATATTTACAGCGCTGGCCTTCGCGTTTACGTTTAAGGCAAATCTGTTTAATATCGGCGCACAAGGACAGTTTTATATGGGTTCCATTGCTGCCATTGCCTTATCTTTGCAGCTTGACGGAAAGGTTCCCACAGCGGTACTTTTAATTCTTGTGTGCCTGACTGCGGCACTGGCAGGCGGGCTTATGGGTGCTTTGATCGGATTTTTAAAGGCACGCTTTAAAGCCAATGAATTCCTTGTCAGCATGATGTCCACTTACGTTGCTTTGGCTGTCATGAATTATCTGCTGCGCACATTTTTAAAAGAGTCCAAAGGAGAGTATCCCCAGACCGATGCCATATCAAGGTCAGCATGGCTTCCTGTTATCGTAAAGGGGACCAGGCTGCATATCGGATTTGTGCTGGCGGTTCTGGCGGCCGTGGGCATCTGGGTTCTGCTTTATAAAACGCCTCTGGGATACCGGATCCGGGCAGTGGGAAGCAATGCTTCTGCATCCAGGATGTCAGGAATTGATTCCAATAAGATCTTTGTGGCTGCATTTTTTATCAGCGGCGCCTGGCGGGAGCAGCAGGATTTACGGAAGTAAACGGTGTTCAGCATATGTTGATCCAGGACTTTAACAGCGGAGTGGGCTCCGCAGGCCTGGGAATTGCAATTCTTGCCAATGCCAATCCCATCGGAATCATATTCGCCTCGCTTCTGTTCGGCGCTTTAAATGTTATGGGAAATTTAATGGGACGCATGCCGGGAGTCAATGTTCCCGCAAGCATTGTTGATCTGATGCAGGGGTTTGTTATGCTGTTCGTTATCATATCCTATTTCTTCCGGCATTATCTGGAAAACAGGAGAGAGAAGCGCAGACTGCAGAAAGGAGCGTGAAACAGGTTATGATCATAAGCTTATTAAAACGTGCACTGATGATGAGTACGCCCTTGCTGTTTGGCTCCATTGCAGAAGTCATAGCAGAGCGTTCGGGTATGATGGTTACCGCAATCGAAGGGATCTTCCTTATGGGAGCCTGGGGCGGATTCGTAGGAACCTATTTGACCGGCAGTGCATTCATTGGAATTCTTGCCGCCATTCTTTCCGGGCTTGTTGCGGCAGCCGTGTATGGAGTGGTATGTATTTATTTAAAACAGCACCAGGTAGTCACAGGTACGGCCATTAATGTACTGGCAGCCGGAATCTGCACTTACCTTCAACGGGTATTGTTCGGAGTTCCCACCGCACCCCTTAAAATCAGTCCTCTGCCTGAGATCGCGATTCCCGTTCTCAGTAAGATTCCAGTTATGGGTCCGGTATTTTTCCAGCAGAATATATTGACCTATGTGGTTTATTTACTCATTCCTGCATCCTATTTTCTCTTATTTAAGACATCCTTTGGACTTACCATTCGTTCCACAGGGGAAAACCCGGAGGCAGTGGATGTGGCCGGTATCAATGTTAATGCAGTCCGGTTCTTTACGGTTCTTTTAGCCGGAGTGATGGGTGGCATTGCAGGCGCATTTTATTCCGTAGGATATTTGGGAATGTTCACCACAAATATCATTGGCGGACGTGGCTGGATCGCATTTGCCATCTGCTTTTTGGGCAACTGGAATCCAAAAGGAGCTGTTTTGGGAACCGTGGTATTCGGACTTACGGAGGCCATTGCGATTTATATGCAGTCGGTGGGAGGAGGAAGCTACTTCCCCAATGAATTGTTCATTGCCCTGCCTTATCTGCTGACTATTATATTGACCGTATCCAGAAGAAACTTCAATGTACCCGCTAAGCTGGGTGTCGCATACAGCAAAGAAAATTAAGAATGAAAAAGACAGGCATTCCAGGTCAGTGTGTTCCAATTCACTGCCCAAGGGAATGCCTTTTTTCCATTATATGGAAATCCTGTCAGGACAACTGTTCCCAGTTACATGAAAGCAAAATGAAAATAAAAATTCATAGAAATTGTTCTTGCTATTTCACGGTAAATGTACTAGAATTAAACCATAAGTGGTGGAAAGTGGTGCAAAGTGGTAGAAAATGGTGGGATAGTGGTCCAAAACCCTACCGATGTACAAGCAGGTGATTGGTATGTTCATGGGTGAATACAATCATACAGTCGATGCAAAGGGACGTCTTATTGTCCCGTCGAAGTTCAGAGAGCAGCTGGGAGAAGAATTCGTCGTTACGAAGGGTTTGGATGGCTGTTTATTTGTGTATGATAATGATGAGTGGACTGCCCTGGAAAATAAATTAAAAAGCCTGCCGCTGACCAACACCAATGCCAGAAAGTTTTCCAGATTCTTTCTGGCCGGAGCCAGTACCTGCGAAGTGGACAAGCAGGGAAGAATCCTGCTTCCTTCCGTTTTAAGGGAACATGCAGGAATCGAAAAGGACGCAGTTCTAGTAGGAGTGGGAAGCCGTATCGAAATCTGGAACAAGGATGCATGGATCGCAGCCAATACCTATGAAGATATGGAAGAAATCGCGGAAGCTATGGAAGGACTTGGTATATGATGTTTGAACACAAGTCAGTGCTGCTATATGAAACCATTGACAGCCTGAATGTAAAACCAGACGGAATCTATGTAGATGGAACGCTGGGAGGAGGCGGACACGCGTTAGAAGTGTGCAAACGCCTTGGAACTTACGGAAGATTAATCGGAATTGATCAGGATGGGGATGCCATTAAGGCAGCCACAGAACGGCTGAAGGCTTATGAAGATAAAGTGACGGTTGTAAGAAGCAATTACGAAAATATAAAGACAGTATTAGAGGATTTAGGAATCGAAGGAGTGGACGGAATTTACTTGGACTTAGGGGTATCTTCTTATCAGCTTGACATAGCGGAAAGAGGGTTTACCTACAGGGAAGACGATGCGCCTTTGGACATGCGTATGGATCAGAGGAATGAACAGACGGCAGCCGATATCATCAATACCTACAGTGAATTTGACTTATACCGGATCATAAGGGATTACGGAGAAGATAAGTTTGCAAAGAATATTGCAAAGCACATTGTAAGGGAAAGGCAGATAAAGCCCATTGAGACAACAGGAGAGTTGTCGGAGATCATCAAAGGGGCGATTCCTGCGAAGGTAAGGGCAGTGGGAGGACATCCTTCCAAACGGACATTCCAGGCGATACGGATCGAGCTGAATAAGGAACTGGAGGTTTTAATAAATTCCATTGATACCATGATTGACCTGTTAAATCCTGGTGGACGGTTATCCATTATCACCTTTCACTCTCTGGAAGACCGGATTGTGAAGACGAGATTTAAAACCAATGAAGACCCTTGTATTTGCCCGTCGAATTTTCCGGTCTGCGTTTGCGGAAAAAAGAGCAAAGGCAAGGTGATTACAAGAAAACCCATTGTACCGTCGGAAGAAGAGATTGAAGAAAACAAACGTTCAAAGAGTTCAAAGCTTCGGGTATTTGAACGAATTTAAAAGGGAGGAAGAGAGAGTGGCTGCAAGAAAGAATGTGCGTTCCTATGGGAGCTCTACTTACGTACAGGGCAATACTGTCCGTAAAACCATGCCGGTTCCAATGCCGGTTCATACACCAGAAGAAATCCGTCGTCCATCAGTAAACCATCAGGTCAGAAGAAATCGTGAAAAAGCTTTGCAGATGGATTTGCCATATGTGGTCATGCTGACCATTGCCGCAGTCTGCACCCTCTGCCTGTGCGTGAATTATCTGCATTTGCAATCCTCTATTACAGCCAGTATTCATGGCGTTGAGCTTTTAGAAGCAGAGTTAGAACATTTGAAAACTGAAAATAATGCATTGGAAATGAACATCAACACTTCTGTCGATTTGGATCATGTGTATAAAGTGGCTACTGAGGAACTTGGAATGGTCTATGCGAATAAGGACCAGATCCTTCACTATGACAAGACGGAAAGTGAGTATGTAAGACAGAATGAGGATATCCCGAAGCACTAATAAAAACAGGAATAAGAAGAGTAAGGTATTTCCCCGTTATATGCAGGAAAAGCTGGCGATTACCGTCCTGGTAATTACGCTGGCTTTGTTTGCATTAGTTATGACCTTGTATAACTTAATGACGAATAAAAAGGAAGATTACAATCAGATTGTGCTGTCCCAGCAGGAATATGACAGCCGTATCATTCCCTTTAAGCGAGGGGATATCATGGACCGTAACGGAACTTATCTGGCAACCAGTGAAAAGGTATACAACTTGATCCTGGATCCCAAACAGATCATGTCGGACCAGGATTCCTATCTGGAACCGAGTGTAACGGCCCTGACCGAATGCTTTGGCTATGACCGGACGGAAATCATGAATCTGATACAGGAAAAGAAAGATAAGCAGTATGTACGGTATGCAAAGCAGCTTACATATGACGATAAACAAAAATATGATAAATATAAGGCAGACCAATCCGATGCGCTGAAAAAAAGCGGGAAGGCCATTAAAGGAATCTGGTTTGAAGATGAGTATAAAAGGGTGTATCCCTATAACTCCATGGGCTGCAATCTCATTGGCTTTGCCAACGGGGACGGCATGGATGGGACCGGAGGAATCGAGCAGTTCTATAATACGACCCTTATGGGAATCAACGGAAGGGAATACGGATACTTAAATGATGACTCCAACTTAGAGAGAGTTATAAAACCCGCATCCAATGGCAACACCGTGGTTTCCACCATGGATGTGAATATCCAGAAGATTGTTGAAAAATATATCAATGAGTGGGAACAGAATACAGGAAGCAAACGGGTAGGCGTAATCGTTATGGATCCCAATAACGGCGAGGTCCTGGCCATGGCAAACGACAAGGCATTTGATTTAAACAATCCAAGAGCCTTAAGGTCTGAGTACACCGATGATGTACTGCGGCAGCTTGGAATCAAAGAAGCCATGGACGATTACAAGAGAAAGAATAAGGATGCCCAGCCCTTAACGGAGGCAAACGTTACAGAGCATTATTCGAGTGAAGAGATCAAATCCCTGGGAACCCAGGTGGCATGGAACCAGACCTGGCGTAATTTCTGCATCAGTGACGGATTTGAACCGGGGTCTACAGAAAAGATTTTTACCGTATCTGCCGCCATGGAAGAAGGGGCTATTACCGGTAAGGAAACATATGAGTGCAACAAGTTCCTTGAAGTGGGAGGGCATAAGATCAACTGCGTCAGCAGATACGGGCATGGCCTGATTACCGTTGAGGAAGGCTTGATGAAGTCCTGCAACGTAGTCATGATGCGGATTGCTCAGCAGATGGGAAAAGAAAAATTCTATAAGTATCAGCAGATTTTCGGCTTCGGCTCCAAGACCGGGATCGACCTGCCTGGAGAAGCAGATAATAAGACTCTTGTTTATACCCAGAATACGGCGGGGCCTACGGATCTTGCAACCAACTCCTTTGGACAGAACTTCAGCACGACCATGATCCAGATGGCCGCTGCCTATAGCTCCGTGATCAATGGAGGTTCCTATTATGAACCTCATGTGGTGAAGCAGGTTCTGAACGAGCAGGGTTCTGTTATTAAAAAGGTAGAACCGGTTCTTGTCAGGGAAACGGTATCGGAATCAACGACCAAATTCATCAATGAAGCCCTGTTTAAGACCGTTAATGCAGTAGGAGGAACGGGAGGAGCTGCAAGAGTTGTTGGATATAAGGTTGCCGGTAAGACCGGTACTGCGGAGAAGATTCCCCGTGATAAGACCAATTATGTGGTATCCTTCTGCGGTTATGCTCCGGCGGACAATCCTCAGGTTTTAGTATACGTTGTGGTTGATGAGCCTCATGTGGAGGATCAGCCTCACAGTACCTATGCCAGCCAGATTTTCCAGAAGATTATGACGGAGATTCTTCCTTATATAAATGTATTTCCGGATACAGATGCGGAGACCTCACCATTGCCTGATGAGGCAGCTAAGCTTCCTGAGCAGGAAGGGATAACCAGTGAAACAGAAAGCGCATCCCAGGGAGAAACTGCAGCCGATGAATCAAGTGCAGAAGAAACCACTGAACAGGCTCCTACCATGGAAAACGGAAACCCGATTCCAGATGAGTATTTAAACCCTTCGGAAGAATACGTCAACAGAGAGGAAGGGGATGACGGTTCCAATCTCCCGGCAGCACTTCCCTCAGAAGAGACAACGGCCCAATAAGGAACTTTTTTAAAGAACTCATAAAAAGTCCTGAAAATCATATACTGTAGAAATAATGGTGATGGAGCAGTGCATGAGTTCAAATAAGACACATCACAGAGAAAAAATAGCCATCCTGTTTTTCCTGTTATTTCTTGCCATGACAGGGCTAATGGGGCGGCTTATTTTTCTAATGGTCTTTCGTTCTGAACATTACAGTGCCATGGCATTGGACCTTCATGAACGGGAAAGGACCATAAAAGCCGCCAGAGGAAATATTATTGATGCCAATGGAACCGTCATTGCCACCAATCGGACGGTGTGTACCATATCGGTCATACATAACCAGATCAGAAAAGCGGATGAGGTTGTGGCAGTCCTTTCCAAGGAGCTGGGGCTCCAGGAGGAAGACGTTCGGAAAAAGGTAGAAAAGTACAGTTCAAGGGAAATTATTAAAACCAATGTAGACAAGGCTATGGGAGATTTGATCCGGTCCTACCATTTGGACGGTGTAAAAGTGGATGAGGATTACAAGCGTTATTATCCCTATGATACCCTTGCCTCCACGGTTCTTGGTTTTACGGGAGGAGATAATCAGGGGATCATCGGCCTGGAGGTAAAATACGAACAATATTTAAAAGGCCTGAACGGAAAAATCCTGACCATGTCCGATGCAGCAGGAATAGAGATAGAAAATGCGGCAGAGGATCGGATTGAGCCTGTGGCAGGGCAGGATTTATATATCAGCCTGGATGTCAATATCCAGCGGTATTGCGAGCAGGCAGCTTATCAGGTTATGGAGAAAAAAGGCGCAAAAAGAGTGTCAATTATTGTTATGAATCCTCAGAATGGGGAAATTATGGCAATGGTAAATGCGCCTGAATTTAATTTAAATGATCCGTTTACACTAAATGCAGACGCCGGAGTTCCTGCATCTGACAAGGAAAAACAGGATCTGCTAAACAAGATGTGGAGAAATCCCTGTATTAACGACACGTATGAACCAGGGTCAACCTTTAAGATTGTTACTGCAGCCGCAGGGCTGGAAGCCGGAGTGGTAAAGCTTGATGACCATTTCTCGTGTCCAGGTTTTCGGGTGGTAGAGGACCGGAAAATCAGGTGTCACAAAGTGGGAGGCCATGGATCCGAAACATTTCTCCAGGGCATGATGAATTCCTGCAACCCTGTTCTGATCGATGTAGGGCAGCGCCTTGGCGTTGATAATTATTATAAATATTTTGAACAATTCGGTTTAAAGGGAAAGACCGGAATCGATCTTCCCGGCGAGGCAGCCACCATTATGCATAAAAAGGATAATATGGGGCTTGTGGAGCTGGCAACCGTTTCGTTCGGCCAGTCTTTCCAGATTACGCCGCTGCAGCTGATTACGACCGCTTCTGCTATCGTTAACGGCGGAAACCGTGTAACGCCTCATTTTGGGGTGAAGTCAGTGAGCACCGACGGAACTTCGGTCCAACCGTTTACTTATCCGGTAAGCGAAGGGATCATATCTCCCCAGACCAGCGAAACCATGCGCTATATCCTGGAACAAGTTGTGGCGGAGGGAAGCGGAAAAAGAGGGCAAGTCGACGGCTATCGGGTTGGCGGAAAAACAGCAACTTCCGAAAAACTTCCAAGAAGTTTAAAAAAGTACATTTCCTCCTTTATAGGCTTTGCACCGGCGGATAATCCACAGGTGATTGCACTCATAACCATCGATGAACCGGAGGGGATTTATTACGGCGGAACCATTGCTGCACCGGTGATTGCCGACATTTTTAAGAATATTCTTCCATATCTGGGAATAGAGCCAACCGAGGAAAAAACTGCTTCGGCGTTTCGAATCTATGGTTGATTATTCAGGCAAAAAGACGTATACTACTTACTGTGTACTTTTGAAATACAAATACATAAAATATTGAGGTGTGACATGATTAACGAAACGATTCTGGCAATCATCATAGCATTTGCAATCAGCGCCATGCTGTGTCCCATTGTAATACCATTTCTTCACAGGTTAAAATTTGGCCAGGAGGTCCGCAAGGAAGGGCCTGAAAGCCATTTGAAAAAGCAGGGTACTCCGACCATGGGAGGACTGATCATATTGACCAGCATCATCATTACATCGCTGTTCTATGTGAGGGAATATCCCAAGATCATTCCTGTGCTTTTTGTGACAGTTGGATTTGGTATCGTTGGGTTCCTTGATGATTACATTAAGATCGTAATGAAGCGGTCAGAGGGGCTTACGCCTGTTCAAAAGATGGCGGGGCAGTTAATCATTACAGGCATTTTTGCCTATTATCTGCTTCATTCAAAGGATGTGGGAACGGGAATGTTGATTCCCTTTACCGGAGGCTTTGAAAAAGGGCTGTATCTGAATTTAGGAATACTCTTCGTACCGGCGGTATTTTTTCTCGTAATAGGAACCGATAATGGTGTGAATTTTACCGATGGCTTAGATGGACTTTGTACCAGCGTGACCATTCTGGTGGCGACCTTCTTAACCGTGGTTTCTATTGGGGAAAATACCGGCATCAGTCCCATTACCGGTGCGGTTGTGGGAAGTCTTTTGGGATTTCTGCTGTTTAACGTGTATCCTGCCAGGGTGTTCATGGGAGACACCGGTTCCCTTGGGCTTGGAGGATTTGTTGCTTCCAGCGCCTTTATGATGCAGATTCCTATCTTCCTTGCCATTATCGGTTTTATTTATATGATGGAAGTATTATCCGTCATCATTCAGGTGACATATTTTAAAAGAACAGGCGGAAAAAGGATTTTTAAAATGGCCCCCATCCACCATCACTTTGAGTTAAGCGGCTGGTCGGAAACACGGGTGGTAGCTGTGTTTGCTATCGTGACTGCGGTTCTTTGCATGCTTGCATACCTTGGATTATAGGAGAGAAACCATATGAATCAGAAAATATTAGTTGCCGGCAGTGGAAAAAGCGGCATTGCCGCTGTGGGACTGATCCTTAAAACAGGAGATGAAGTAATTCTTTACGACAGCAATGATGCCCTCAATAAGGATGAGCTGCTTCATCAGTTTGGAGAAGAAGGAAGGATTTCAGTTTTACTGGGAGAGCTTAAAAAGGAAGATCTTTCAGGGGTAAGCTTATGTGTCATAAGCCCCGGTATTTCATTAGAAGCCCCCTTTGTAGCTGTCCTTAAAGAAGCGGATATCCCGGTTTGGAGTGAGATTCAGCTTGCTTACCACCATGCCAAGGGAAAGCTGGCGGCAATTACGGGAACCAATGGTAAGACAACCACTACGGCCCTTATCGGGGAAATCATGAAAGCATATTATGAGCATGTGTTTGTGGTAGGCAATATTGGGGTCCCATATACAGAGGAAGCGTTAAAAACGACTGAGGATTCGGTAACAGTAGCAGAGGTCAGCAGCTTTCAGCTGGAGACGATCACCGACTTCCGTCCGGATGTGAGCGCGATCTTAAACATAACACCAGATCACTTAGATCGTCATAAAACCATGGAATGCTACATAGAAGTAAAGGAACGAATCACATCAAACCAAAGGTCCCAGGATTTTTGTATCTTAAACTACGACGATCCTGTTTTACGTGAATTTGGAAAGACCATCAAACCCCAGGTTGTCTATTTTAGCAGCCGTCAGTTTTTAGAAGAAGGCTACTGCATGGATGGGGACAGGATTATCCGGAACCATAATGGGGAGAGGACAGAGATCGCGGACATTCACGGGGTACAGCTCTTGGGCCGTCATAACCATGAGAACATCATGGCCGCAGCCGCTGTAGCCGCTGAAATGGGAGTACCCATGGAGATCATCAGCCAGGCGGTCAGGGAGTTCAAGGCAGTAGAGCATCGGATTGAATTTGTTGCGGAAAAGGCGGGAGTAAAATATTACAATGATTCCAAAGGAACCAACCCGGACGCAGCAATCCAGGCGATAAAAGCCATGCCAGGGCCTACGCTGCTCATTGCAGGAGGTTATGATAAGAACTCCCAGTATGACGAGTGGATCGAATCATTTGATGGTAAGGTAAAATACATGGTACTTCTGGGCCAGACCAGAGAAAAAATCGCCGAGTGCGCAGCCAGACATGGTTTTACAAACGTAATGTACGCGGAAGATATGCAGGAAGCCGTAAAGGTATGCGCTTCTTATGCCAATAGAGGAGATCATGTGCTCTTATCTCCAGCCTGTGCAAGCTGGGGAATGTTTAAGTGCTATGAAGAACGCGGCGAAATCTTCAAGGAATCCGTCCGAAATTTGTAAAAGCAATGAACCATGCGGAAATATATGTGAAGTTTATGCGTGTGAGCTCGCTCACTAAGCATAAATTTTACATATATTTCTATAGGGCGAATGCCCGTCATTCATAATTTGGCGGCGCCCTTCCGCCAAATTATGAATGCATGGTGGATGACATAAACGAATAAACTTGGCGAGGAGGAATAATATGGCAGAAAAAGGGCCAGTGAAGAAAAAAAACAAACCGCGCCGTTTTTACGATTACAGCCTGCTGTTTACTGTAATATTTCTGTCTGTTTTTGGTTTGGTCATGATTTACAGCGCCAGCTCATACGCAGCCCAGCTTAAATACCATGACGCCGCTTATTTCATGATGAGGCAGGCTAAGATCGCCCTGGCAGGCTTTATTATCATGATTGTAATATCCAAACTGGATTACCACTGGTACGCCAAATTCGCTGTATTTGCTTACATACTTTCCTATGTCTTAATGATTACCGTATCCTTAGTTGGGCGTAAAGTAAACGGTAAGAGAAGATGGCTGGGAGTGGGAAGCCTTTCTTTCCAGCCTACGGAATTTGTAAAAATTGCTCTGATTGTAATGCTTGCTGTTTTAATCGTTCAGATGGGAAGGAATATTAACACGAGAAATGGCGTGCTTTTGGTAATTGTAACAACACTCCCCATAGCTGGAATCGTAGCGGCAAATAACTTAAGCTCCGGAATCATCATCATTGGGATCGCTTTTGTCATGCTGTTTGTGGCATGTAAAAAGAAATGGCCGTTTTTTGCCTGCGGTCTTGCAGGCGTAGGAGCGCTGGCTTTTGCCGGGCCAATGGCTGCTGTTCTGGAAAAACTTAATATTCTTCATGATTACCAGCTGGGCCGTATCCTGGTATGGCTGGAGCCGGAGGCTTATCCCTCTACCGGCGGCTATCAGGTGCTTCAGGGACTTTATGCCATAGGTTCCGGCGGTCTGGTAGGCAGGGGTCTGGGAGAGAGCATACAGAAGATGGGGTTTGTACCGGAAGCACAAAACGATATGATTTTTTCCATCATCTGTGAAGAACTTGGGCTTTTTGGAGCGGTTTCCGTGATTTTGATATTTCTTTTCATGATATACCGGTTCATGCTCATTGCAGATAATGCACCGGATCTATTTGGGGCGTTGCTTGTTGTAGGCGTTATGGGACATATTGCCATACAGGTTATCTTAAATATAGCGGTTGTAACCAATACCATACCAAATACCGGTATAACCCTTCCTTTTATTAGCTACGGAGGCACCTCAGTTCTTTTTCTGATGATGGAAATGGGCATGGTCTTAAGCGTTTCCAACCAGATAAAGCTTGAAAAATAATGGGATGTGAAAACATTCTCTCACTTTTAACATAGGATAGTATATAAGAAGCCATGGGAGGTACCGGATTGTCAGTCATACAGGTCCAGGGGTTACGATCCTTAAAAGGTGAGATAAAAATTCAGGGTTCCAAGAATGCTGTTCTGCCCATGATGGCAGCAGCGGTTCTCCATAAAGGTACAACAGTGATTCATAATGTCCCCAGGATACAGGATGTGTTCTGTATGCTGGGGATACTTGAGCATATTGGCTGTATATGCCGCTTTGATGGCCATACCTTGACAATTGATGCGCGGGATTTGACACAGGCGGAGATACCGGAGGAGTATATAAAAAGCATGCGTTCTTCTATTATGCTCTCTGGTTCTTTGCTTGGAAGGACTGGCAATGCGGTCACCAGCTTCCCTGGAGGGTGTTCCATAGGAGAGCGTCCCATAGACTTGCACTTGTCTGCCTTTCGTGAACTCGGTGCAATCATTGAGGAGCAGGGTGATAAGCTTATGGTGTCCGCAAATCGATTAATGGGCAGCCATATTTATTTTCCCTTCCCCAGCGTGGGAGCTACGGAAAATGCCCTGATGGCAGCTGTGTATGCCCAGGGGATAACCGTGATACATGGAGCGGCAAAGGAGCCGGAGATCATCACCCTATGTGAATTTTTAAACAATATGGGGGCTAACATACATGGAACCGGTACTTCCAGGCTGACGGTCACAGGCGTAAGGGAGCTTTGTGATTCTGAATTTACTGTAGCAGGAGACAGGATTGTCGCAGGAACCTATTTGATGGCCGTCATGGCTGCTGAGGGAGATATCGTACTACAGGGAATACAACCCGGACATATGGCTTCTGCCATCTCTCTTGCTGATAGAATGGGTGCGGAGCTGAAACGGTATGAAAACTGCCTGGAAGTATCCATGAGCGGACGCCCCGATTGTATAGATGTCATAACAGAACCCTATCCAGGCTTTCCCACGGATCTTCAGTCACAGTTAATGGCGGTCATGGCATCAGCAAAAGGCACCGGCAGAATTAAAGAAACGATCTTTGAAGGCAGGTTTGGGACTGCAAAAGAGTTGCATAAGCTTGGCGCAGATATTATAATAGAAGGGAAGCAGGCTGTCATACATGGGCTTTTTCCTTTAAAAGGAAACCGGGTAACGGCTACGGACCTGCGGGGAGGCGCGGCTCTTGTGGTTGCCGGGCTTGCATGTGAGGGTGTGACTGAGATTCATGAGTGCCATCATATTGAACGGGGATATGAAGACATCTGCCGTGACTTGAGCAGTCTTGGTGCAGCGATCAGAGGGATGGAATGAATGATTTAAAAAAAAGCAGAAGAAGAATTAAATTTGGAATAACTGCCGCCGTGATCTTTTTGGGAATTGTCATTTTTATGTCGCTGCAGATCAGAGTTATTACAGTGAGCGGTAATAAAAAATACACATCGGAGCAGATTGTTGATATTTTATTCAAGGAAGGCTGGGATCGGAATGCGGTTTTTTGTCTCTACAAGGATCGTTTTAAAAAACATGAACAGATCCCTTTTGTGGAAGATTACAAAATCGTATTCCTAAGCCCTGTTAGAGTGGAAGTGATCGTTTATGAGAAATCGGTGGTAGGCTATGTTTCCTATATGGGAAGCTATATGTATTTTGATAAGGACGGGATCGTTGTAGAAAGCTCCAGCGGAAAGCTGGATGGAGTTCCATGGGTCACGGGGCTGCAGTTCGGTCATATTGCCCTGCACCAACCCCTTCCGGTGGAAAAGGGAAAGATTTTTAGTGAAATTTTAAACCTGACCCAGCTTTTATCAACGAAGGCAATACCTGTTGATCAGATCCGGTATGACTCCCGGGGAGATGCCACTCTTGTCATGGGAGATATCCGTGTTTTTCTTGGAAGCAATGATCAGATGAATGGAAAAATCTCTGAGCTTAAGGACCAGCTTCCTGTTTTAAGCGGATTATCGGGGACCTTATATCTGGATACTTATGATGAGGCGGAAACAGTCACATCTTACCGTTTTGTGAAGAATTAATGAATTTACATATTTTGCTTGGAATTTTGTTTAAAAAGTGGTTGATATTTTTGGTAAAATCAAATATTATATTAATTAGGTTTATAGAGTAAGCTGTTTATGGTTAAAGGAGGATATAATCTTGTTAGAGATTAAGATAAATGAGGCGGACAATGCCGCAAGAATTCTGGTAATCGGAGTAGGCGGTGCCGGAAATAATGCGGTCAACCGCATGATTGATGAGAATATAGCTGGTGTGGAATTTCTTGGGATCAACACGGACAAGCAGGCTTTGCAGTTTTGTAAGGCTCCTACAGCCATGCAGATCGGAGAGAAGCTGACCAAAGGTCTTGGTGCAGGTGCCAAGCCTGAGATTGGTGAAAAAGCGGCAGAGGAGAATGCGGACGAGCTGGCTCAGACCATGAAGGGCGCGGATATGGTATTCGTTACTTGCGGAATGGGCGGCGGTACCGGTACCGGAGCGGCTCCAGTCGTTGCTAAGATTGCAAAAGACATGGGAATTCTTACTGTTGGTGTTGTAACAAAGCCTTTCCGCTTTGAAGCAAGAACACGTATGAGCAATGCCGTTAACGGTATTGAACGTTTAAAAGAGAGCGTAGATACATTAATCGTAATCCCTAATGACCGTCTTCTGGAAATCGTGGACAGACGTACTACCATGCCGGATGCCTTAAAGAAAGCAGATGAAGTCCTTCAGCAGGCCGTACAGGGTATTACGGATTTAATTAACGTACCCGGACTTATTAACCTGGACTTTGCAGATGTTCAGACTGTCATGACCGATAAGGGTATTGCCCACATCGGTATCGGCAGGGCAAAGGGCGATGAGAAGGCATTAGAAGCCGTGAAGCAGGCGGTATCCAGTCCATTGCTTGAAACTACCATTGAGGGCGCTTCTCACGTCATCATCAACATTTCCGGTGATATCAGCCTGGTTGAGGCCAATGAGGCAGCCAGCTACGTTCAGGAGATGGCAGGAGATGATGCGAATATCATCTTTGGTGCCATGTATGATGAGAATGCTCATGATGAAGCCAGCATTACCGTGATTGCCACAGGTCTGGACATGCTGTCTGAGACTCCGGTATCCAAGGTAATGACGAATTTTTCCAACCCTAACTATAAACAGCCGAAAGCAGCAGCTCAGACCCAGGCTATGAATCAGGAGGCAGCCGCCACTGCAGCAACGCCTGGATATAACCAGAATTATAATCCCAATTACGGGAACGCAAATTATTCCAATCCAGCTTACAGCAATCAGAACTATCCAAATAATAACAACAACTATAATAACCAGAATTATGGAAACCAGAACAGTGGTGCAGGAAACTATCAGAAGCCGAATTATGCTGGGCAGAATAACCCTCAGGGTGCTACCCAGGGAGGCGGACAGCCATATCGCCCGACTGTGAATAAAGAAGTTCAGATCAACATTCCTGACTTTTTAAGAAATAAACGATAAAATTTATCAGACTACATAATCAGGCAGGTTCCGATGAACCTGCCTGTTTTTGAAACATTGAGGGTATCCCTTTATGCCCAAAAAAGCATGGGCAGGAAAGAGGAAACACCCTGCGGGTATCCCTTTATGCCCAAAAAGCATGGGCAAGATAAATGAAAGGAGTGGCAAAATGTCAGAGAAAGAACAGGATTGGGAAATTTCCGAGGATTATTACAACAGCAGAGAAGATAAAAAAAGCCTGTCTCTGGAAGATTTTATCTCGGAGTCAGATAAACATGCGGCTGGCCTTGAGCCTTTCGGTCAATCGGATGAATTGTTGAGAAAGACAATAGCAGATGTCCATCAAGTGCTGGCACTGTCTCAGGAAGGAAAGAATAATGCGGAGATCGCTTCCATTACGGGCCTTCAGGAGAAGTATGTTTATGATATACAGGTATGTGCCCAGGGATTCAGGGAGGATGACGAGATTGCCGTAGCTCATCTGGTACTGGGATAAAGGAGGGATTTTGGGATGACGAAAAAGATTTGTCCGATTTGTGATCTTCCGGTAAATGAGGCGAATTACTGTCCGCGGTGCAGGAAGATAGTTCGACAGCCTATTTTGTGGAAGGCAGATTATTATCTTAATGAGAGACGCCCGGATTATAACAGCCATAATACTCATAAGGCAGCTGAAGCGGGAAATTCTCAGAAAAAGAATGTGCAGGGACCGGTAGGGCGAAAAAGTACGGCTGGTAGGCCGGTAATTCCAAGGCAAAATGTGGGGAGACCTTCTCCTATGCCTGCCGACGGCCATAATCCGCCACAGCCTTCCCGGCCGGGCCAGGAAAAAGGAAGGAAGAATTCCACTGTGCCTGTGGTGATATCCATTGCTCTGTTTGTACTTATAAATGCAGTACCAAGGATCATTGGATCGGTAAACAGAGTCGTAACGGATGAAAAGAGTAGCTATGAGACAGCGGTTCCCTATGATGATTCCGGTTTTGTTGAGCTTGAAGAAGAGGACGTAAAGGCAGCTGGGGTATCCTGTACCGGCTATGACCACTTTCCCCTTGACGGAAGGCAGGTTGCTGCTTCTATGGGGCAGTTTTTTAACGAAACCAACTATGGTTATGAGATAGAAGAGGGGGTTGTTTATTCGGATAATTATCAGTTTGAAGAGGAGGGTGGCCCGATCTCCTATTATGAGACCGTGGAAAGCTACTCTTTTGAGGATGAGACAACCAGCCAGCTGGATCCGGACGATGAAAATTACGTATACCAGTATGTAGATATTAATTATGATACTGCTACCGGAGAACTTCATGATTATATTTCTTCCCTGAAAGATCGGGAAAATTCCCTTGTCTTTTTGGAAGAGTTTTTAAGGCTTGTAGAAACAGAGGCAGGTATTCCTCAGGAAGAAAGCAGCATTCCTGCTATTATGGAACAGGCTGGAGCAAGAGAATGGCCGGAAGATGGTACATTCATTACAGAGGGGCTGTTTGACATTAACCTTTATCTTACAAAGGATGGGGTCAGGATTTACGTTTCTTACAGCAATCCTAAAGTGATGGAAAGTCAGGAAACGTAAGCAGGATCTCTTGCGGGATACAATTTTTTATGATAAAGTGTTAAATAAAAAAAGTGCATGGGCAATTTGAAACAAAAGATAGGAGACAGACAGCATGAAGATTAAAGATATATTGAGTCAGGGAAAGCCAACCCTATCCTTTGAAGTGTTTCCTCCCAAAACAGAAGATAAATATGAGTCGGTGGAACTGGCTGCGTCAGAGATCGCAAAGCTGAAACCGGCTTTTATGAGCGTCACTTACGGAGCAGGCGGAGGAACCAGCCAATATACCGTTGATATCGCCTCTGCTCTCCATCACCAGCATCATGTGACGGCTCTGGCTCATTTAACCTGTGTATCCTCCACCAAAGAAAAGGTACACCAGGTTCTTGGTGAACTGAAAGAGGCTGGAATTGAAAATGTACTTGCTCTCAGAGGAGATATGCCTACCAATGCTCCTGCGAAAAAGGAATACCATTACGCTTCTGAGCTGATCAGGGAGATAAAGGAAGCCGGGGATTTCTGCATAGGCGCGGCCTGCTATCCGGAAGGCCATGTGGAATCAGCCAACAAGATCATTGATATGGATTATTTAAAACAAAAGGTGGAAGCAGGATGTGATTTCGTTACCACCCAGATGTTTTTTGACAATAACATTTTATACAATTATTTATACCGCATCCGGGAAAAAGGAATCACGGTTCCGGTCGTTGCGGGAATTATGCCTGTCACCAATGTTAAGCAGATTATCCGAAGCTGCCAGCTGTCAGGTACCTATCTGCCTTCCCGTTTTAAGGCCATCGTGGACAGGTTCGGAGACAATCCGGCAGCTATGAAACAGGCGGGAATCGCTTATGCCACAGAACAGATCATTGACCTTATCGCCAACGGAGTGAATGCCATCCATGTTTATTCCATGAATAAGCTGGATGTGGCGTTAAAAATCAAGGAGAACCTTTCCGAGATATTGTGATTCTTTTAACCAGGGTCCGGCTCCTTTATATAAAAGGTCCGGACCCATTTAACTTGATAAAAACGGAGGTACAGCAATGGAAATCAGCCGAGGGGAGATCCGGCGGTATTTAGGATACGGGAAAAATGAAGGCGATGAAGCTGTAAATAACCTGATTGAGGAATGTATCGGGGAACTAGTGGCGGCAGCATCTCCCAAAAGCATAAGCCGGGTATATCCCCTTAAGCTGCTTTCTGATGACTGGATCAATTTTACAGTATTTAAGACTAGAAGCCGAAATTTAAGCCGGAATTTACAGGATTGTGAACAGGTGATCCTATTTGCCGCTACATTAGGCGCAGGGGTGGATGTGCTGTTGCATAAATATACAAAACTGCAGATGAGCAAGGCGGTCACCATGCAGGCGGCAGCCACCGCCATGATTGAGGAATATTGCGATGAAGAGAACCGGAAACTGAAGGAGGAATATGAGGACAGGGAACTGTACTTAAGGCCCAGGTTCAGCCCGGGCTACGGAGATTTTCCTTTGGAGTGCCAGAAGGATATTACGACAGTTTTGGAAACACCCAAAAGGATTGGTATCATGTTGACGGACAGCCTTCTCATGACTCCTTCCAAGTCCGTCACTGCGGTGATGGGAATCAGCGGAAAGCCTTACCGCTGTGAGATAAAGGGATGTGAATCTTGCGGAAAAGCGGACTGTGCATACCGGAGAGATTAGAAGATACGAACGCAGATGGAGGAATGTATGGCAGTGATTTTAGAAGAGATAAATAAGAGGAAGGTATTTTTTGACGGCGGAACAGGAAGCCTTTTACAGGCAAATGGCCTTGAACCGGGAGAACTGCCGGAAACATGGAATGTAAAGCATCCGGATATTATTACGAAGCTTCACCGTGATTATCTGGAAGCAGGTGCGGACATCATAAAGACAAATACCTTTGGAGCCAATGGGTTGAAATTTTATAAAGGTGCGGAGTTCGATTTAGAAGAGGTAGTGACTGCAGCATTAAAAAATGCCAGGAATGCAGTGGAAACAGCTTCTTATCCGGCCGGAAAGAAAAAGGGTTACATTGCCCTTGATTTAGGCCCTACAGGAAAGCTTTTAAAGCCTTTAGGAGATCTGGCCTTTGAGGAGGCCTACAAGATGTTTTCCCAGGTAGTTAAAATCGGAGAACGAGAGGGAGCGGACCTGGTTCTCATAGAGACTATGAGCGACAGCTACGAGACTAAGGCGGCTGTGCTGGCTGCAAAGGAAAACTCCAGTCTTCCCGTATTCGTAACTACGATTTTCGATGAGAAAGGAAAGCTTTTAACCGGAGGAAATGTGGAATCTACCGTTGCCCTTTTAGAAGGCCTGGGGGTTGATGCTCTGGGAATCAACTGCGGCCTGGGCCCGATTCAGATGAAGGGCATTTTAAAGGATATCATGAAGGTGGTTTCCATACCGGTCATCGTTAATCCAAATGCAGGGCTTCCAAGAAGTGAAGGCGGTAAAACGGTATATGATATCGATGCAGCTGAGTTTGCGGCTGCCATGAAGGAAATTGCAGAGGAAGGGGCCTGTGTGATCGGCGGCTGCTGCGGAACCACGCCGGAACATATTGAGAAAACAGTGGCTCTTTGCAAAGACCTTCCTGTGAGACTGCCGGATAAGAAAAACCGCACCGTGATCTCTTCCTATGCACAGGCGGTTGTGATTGATAACGATCCAATTCTCATTGGGGAGAGGATCAATCCAACGGGGAAATCGAAATTCAAGCAGGCTCTTCGTGATCATAACCTGGAATATATTCTCCGTGAGGGAGTGGCTCAGCAGGATAATGGAGCACATGTCCTGGATGTGAATGTAGGACTTCCGGAAATTGATGAGCCATCCATGATGGCGGAAGTGATCGGGGAGCTCCAGAGCATCATCGATCTGCCTCTTCAGATCGATACCTCCAATATAGAGGCAATGGAACGGGCAATGAGGGTTTATAATGGTAAGCCTCTTATTAATTCCGTAAATGGAAAAAAAGAAGTGATGGAAGCAATTTTTCCTCTGGTAAAACAGTACGGAGGCGTTGTGGTCGCTCTTGCCTTAGATGAAGACGGAATTCCGGAAACAGCAGATGGCAGGATTGCTGTTGCAAAGAAAATCTACGATAAAGCCGCGGAATATGGAATTGAAAAGAAAGACATTATTATAGATGCCCTTTGCATGACTGTCAGTTCTGACAGCCGGGGTGCTCTGACGACCCTTGAAACCTTAAGGCGGGTCCGGGATGAGCTTGGTGGAAGAACCATACTGGGCGTTTCCAACATTTCCTTTGGGCTCCCACAGAGAGAAATTATCAATGCCGCCTTTTTCACAATGGCCCTTCAAAACGGCCTAAGTGCGGCTATCATAAACCCCAATTCAGAAGCAATGATGCGTTCCTATTACAGTTTCCGGACTCTTGCGGACCTGGATCCTCAGTGCAGCGGTTACATCTCAGTGTACAGCGGCCAGGTGGCTACCCTTGGTGAGACAGTGAGACAGGGAACCTCTTCTTTATCTGGAGGCATTTCCGGAGGGGAGATGTCTCTGTCAGAAAGCATTGCCAAAGGCCTTAAGGACCGGGCATATGCCGCAGTGACAGAGCTTTTAAGGGAGCAGGAGCCTTTAACCATTATCAATGGACAAATGATCCCAGCACTGGACCGGGTAGGGAAAGGCTTTGAAAATGGAACCGTATTCCTTCCGCAGCTTCTGATGAGTGCGGAAGCGGCCAAGGCAGCCTTTGAGGTCATAAAAGAGAAGATGGCTGAAGGCGGCGTGGCACAAGAGAAAAAAGGGACGATTATCCTGGCTACGGTCAAAGGTGATATTCACGATATCGGAAAAAATATCGTCAAGGTACTCCTGGAAAACTACGGCTATGACGTCATTGACTTAGGAAAAGACGTACCACCGGAAAAGATCGTGGAAACCGCAGTGAAAGATGAAGTGAAGCTGGTAGGTTTAAGCGCACTCATGACCACCACCGTTCCAAGTATGGAAGAGACCATTAAGCAGCTTAGAGAGGCTGCCCCTTATGTGAAGGTAATGGTAGGAGGCGCAGTGCTTACAGAAGGGTATGCAAAGACTATTGGTGCGGATCAGTACTGTAGGGATGCTATGGCTTCTGTGAATTATGCAGAGGGAATATTTCAGGCGTTAGATTGACAAAAATGGTACGAATGGTATAATATCCACGAAAGCAATGAGTAGTGCGAAACAGGGCATGAAAAGATTTTCGTTGTGCTTGCACATAAGAAAATCTTTTCATGGCTTGTTTCATAGGGCGAATGCCCGTGAGCGAACGAATCCTACGGATTCGTTCGCTGCACTACGGATTTACGATACAAAACATCTGGAGGTACAAAATGGGAAAGATTATTTTAACAGGAGACCGGCCCACCGGGAAGCTCCATATCGGCCACTACGTTGGTTCATTAAAACGCAGGGTAGAGCTGCAGAATTCCGGTGAATTTGACGAGATATTCATCATGATAGCGGATGCCCAGGCTCTCACGGACAATTCCGATAATCCCGAAAAAGTCCGTCAAAATATCATTGAGGTTGCGCTGGATTACCTTTCCTGCGGTCTGGACCCGAAGAAATGCACCCTTTTCATCCAGTCTCAGATCCCAGAGCTTACGGAACTATCCTTTTACTATATGAACCTGGTAACCGTATCCAGGCTGCAGCGGAATCCTACGGTAAAATCTGAGATCGCCATGAGAAACTTTGAAACCAGCATTCCAGTAGGCTTCTTCACCTATCCGATCAGCCAGGCAGCTGACATTACAGCGTTCCAGGCCACCACAGTGCCCGTAGGCGAGGACCAGGAGCCCATGATCGAGCAGACAAGGGAAATAGTGCGTAAGTTTAATTCTGTCTACGGCGAAGCTCTTGTAGAACCAGAAATTCTGCTTCCTAACAATAAAGCCTGCTTACGTCTTCCAGGAACCGACGGAAAAGCCAAGATGAGTAAATCCCTTGGAAACTGCATCTATTTATCCGATCCGGAAGATGAAGTAAAGAAAAAGGTCATGAGCATGTATACAGACCCGAACCACATCCAGGTTTCCGACCCAGGAGAGGTGGAAGGAAACACAGTGTTCACCTACCTTGATGCGTTCTGCAAAGACGAAGATTTTGAAAAGTATCTGCCAGATTATAAAAATCTTGACGAGCTTAAAGACCACTACAGGCGAGGCGGTTTAGGCGATGTAAAAGTAAAGCGGTTCTTAAACAGCATCCTTCAGGAAGAATTAGAGCCGATCCGCAGAAGAAGAAAAGAATACGAAGCCAACATTCCTTACGTATACCAGATATTAAAAGAAGGAAGCGATAAGGCAGAGGCAATGGCAGCCCGGACCCTAAAGGGCGTAAAAGAAGCCATGAAGATCAATTATTTTGATGATCTGGAGTACATTGAAGAGCAGGCAAGGAAGTATAAGAGCCAGGAATAGGGGCATATATGAAGATTATTTCTATCACCGAGATCTTACAATGCAACGAATTGATTAAAAGCAAGGGCCTGGAATTCAAGATCCATTTAAGGGACGCCTGCGGGAAACAGTCCTGTTGGATCGAAGCATTCCATGAACCAACCAGCAGCGCACAATGGGAGGAGCTTTACAAGGCTCTGGAGGAGTTTTTTAGCAACCTCCGATTCAAGCTGGAATATGGAGAAAATAAAACAGACTTCTGGCTATTATGAAGTCTGACATAACGCCGGTAAAGTACAAAATAAAGCTAATTCTCTGCTTATTCATTGTACCTTACCGGCTTTTTCTCCCCCCAAAACAAGACTCCCCAAATAAGCCAATAAATTTTTTGGTCAACTCCCACACAAAATAAGTAAAATTAATTACTTGCCTTTAATATATTAACTACACTAATAAATAAAATTAAAATAAATAATGAATAAACCATTAAAATTCTATTAAATTTTCTTGAAGAAATATAAAGAACCAGTTATAATGAAGTGGTAGCTAAGAAACGAGTTTCTCTCAAAAAAATTTGAAAAGGAGTTTTACCATGGAGCAGTTTTTTAAACTCAAGGAAAATGGAACGAATATTACTACTGAGATTATTGCTGGAATCACCACATTTTTTGCCATGGCGTACATAATCATTGTGAACCCGAATACCTTAAGCCAGGCAGGCATGGAGTGGGGAGCAGTATTTTTAGCAACCATCATTTCCGCGATCATAGGGACTTTAATTATGGGGCTTGTAGCCAATGTGCCCTATGCTCAGGCACCAGGTATGGGTTTGAATGCATTTTTTGTTTACACGGTTTGTTTTGGACTGAAATTTACATGGCAGCAAGCTTTGTCAATGGTTTTCGTCTGTGGACTCCTTAACATTTTCATCACGGTAACCAGGATACGTAAGTATATCATTAAGGCCATTCCAGTCAGTCTGCAGAATGCCATCGGCGGAGGCATTGGTATCTTTATTGCATACATAGGTCTTCTCAATGCAGGTGCCATCAATTTTGCAGCAGGTGTTCCCGCTATGTCCGTGATTTCAACAAAAGCTCTTATTTTGTTTATTATTGGTCTTGTATTAATTGTAATATTAACTGTTATGGAGGTTAAAGGCGGTATATTAATCGGTATTATTTTAACAACTTTGATCGGTATTCCAATGGGTATTACAAAGACAGGAGATACCGTGAATTTTGCAGAAGCTTTATCAGCACTTCCAACGACATTCGGGGTAATTTTCACAGCAGAAGGACTTCCCGCTTTATTTAGCGATGCAGCTAAACTCCCTCTTGTGTTAATTACGATTTTCTCATTCAGCTTATCCGATACCTTTGATACCATCGGAACATTTATCGGAACAGGCCGCAGAAGCGGTATCTTTAGTGCGGAAGATGAAGCTTCCTTAGAGTCAGGAAAAGGATTTTCTTCCAAGATGGATAAAGCGCTATTTGCAGATGCGACAGCAACTTCCATTGGAGCGATCTTTGGTACATCAAACACAACCACCTATGTGGAAAGTGCGGCAGGTATCGGAGCAGGCGGACGTACCGGGCTTACTTCCGTAGTTGTAGCGATTTGCTTTGCCGTAAGTGCATTCTTAGCCTCCTTTATCAGTGCAATTCCATCCGTGGCAACAGCACCGGCACTTGTTATTGTTGGCTGTATGATGATTTCTTCGTTCAAGGAAATTGACTGGACTCAGCTGGAGGAAGCAGTTCCAGCCTTCTTTGCAGGCGTGTTTATGGCACTTTGCTACAGCATTTCTTATGGTATTGCGACGGCATTTATATTCTACTGCATCGTAAAGATCTGTAAAAAGAAAGCAAATGAGCTGAATCCTATTATTATAGTGGCAACCATTCTGTTTATTGTAAACTTTATGTTACAGGCATTTCTGTAATTAATTTGGGTGATAACCCGTAAACTTCAAGCTTTTGTCCCTGTATCAAGCAGGGGCAGAAGCTTTTTTCTTTTTGAATAAAAATCAGTAATAATTATCAATTTCCGTATTGAAGTTTCTGGTAAAATGTGCTATAATGTATCTATGAATTAGGAGAGACTAACTCATAATAATTATGGAAATAAGCCATATTAATGAAGTATGACTGCCAATGCTTTCATTCCTGGAATTGGAATGAGGCCGCAGCTTACAAAACAGCATTAAAATTTTTAGTATGATGATCAATGATGAGAACATGGAATTGGAGAGCGTTTCCTTAATGGATCCTTTCCATTGTTGAGACCATTTAAAAGAAAAGGAGAAAAACCATGAATTATCTTGAGATTGAAAAAGTAATAGGAAGAGAAATTATTGATTCCAGAGGAAATCCTACTGTAGAGGCTGAAGTACATCTGGCAGACGGAACCATCGCCAGGGGTGCAGCGCCCAGCGGTGCTTCTACCGGTGAATTTGAAGCTCTTGAGCTTCGGGATGGGGACAAGGCCCGTTATGGCGGAAAAGGTGTCTTGAATGCGGTTCATAACATTAACACAGTGATTCATTATGCCATCACAGGAATGGATGCCTCCGACATTTACGCGATCGACCAGGCAATGATTACCACAGATGGAACAACAGATAAGTCCAGGCTGGGAGCCAATGCAATCCTGGCAGTCTCCATCGCCTGTGCCAGAGCAGCGGCTATGAGCATGGGCGTGCCTCTTTACCGCTTCTTGGGCGGAATAACAGGCAACCGTTTACCAGTTCCTATGATGAATATTTTAAACGGCGGAGCTCATGCTGCCAATACTGTAGATGTACAGGAATTTATGATTATGCCGGCAGGAGCACCCAGTTTTAAAGAAGGGCTCCGGTGGTGTACAGAAGTATTCCATTGCCTGGCGTCCATATTGAAAACAAAGGGTCTGGCCACCGCTGTTGGAGATGAAGGCGGTTTCGCCCCGGATTTAGATAGCGATGAGGCTGCGATTGAACTGATTCTTGAGGCCATCAGAAAAGCAGGCTATGAACCAGGCCGTGACTTTGTTCTTGCTATGGACGCAGCTTCCAGTGAGTGGAAGGGTGCAAATAAGGGAGAGTATATCCTTCCTAAGTGCGGCAAGCATTTTACCTCTGAAGAACTCATTGAGCACTGGAAAAAGCTGTGTGACAAATATCCCATTTATTCCATTGAGGACGCTCTTGATGAAGAAGACTGGGAAGGCTGGGAGCTGCTTACGAAAGAACTGGGCAGCAAGATTCAGCTGGTTGGAGATGACTTATTTGTAACAAATACAGAGCGTTTAAAGAGAGGAATCGTAAGCGGATGCGGCAACTCCATACTGATTAAACTGAACCAGATTGGTTCTGTATCAGAAACTCTTGAGGCAATTAAGATGGCACATAGTGCAGGTTATACGGCCATTGCTTCCCACCGTTCCGGTGAGACAGAAGATACAACCATTGCAGATTTGGCAGTTGCTCTTAATACATGCCAGATCAAGACAGGCGCACCTAGCAGAAGCGAACGTGTGGCAAAATACAACCAGCTGCTTCGGATTGAAGAAGAGCTTGGAGAAAGTGCGGTTTATCCGGGAATGGATGCATTCCATATCCGGCGGTCATAAGGAATGGGGAAAGGCCCGGCAGGTCTGGCATGATAGACCTGCCGGGTCTCTTTTATTGCTGAATCGGCCGTTCTCCTGCCGGGAAGTCTTTTTGCTGGCACATGGTCCTATATTGGAAAAGGAATTGATGTAAGAGGCAAAAGATGATATGCTATAAGCCATAAGGTGCCTTTAAAGCTTGTATCCGCAAAGGCGGAAAATGGAGTAATGGATTGTATATACAGTAAAAGATAGAGGAAGAATCGGGAATATACAAGGCTTTCTTTCAATACAATGAATCATAGCGTAGTGGCCATTGATTGCAGAAATAAATGTATTTGAAAGTGAGATGAAAAAGTTGGCAGAAGTAAAACGGATCAGATGCGGAGGTGTGAACAGCTATCTGATTGAGGAACAAGGAAGAGCCGTTCTTGTGGACACGGGAAGGATCGGATTTGAAGAAAAAGTACTGGCCCAGTGCCGGAAAACGAAGGTGGAACTGATCGTACTCACCCATGGTCATGCGGATCATGTGCAGAATGCAGCCTATCTTAGGAAGGAACTGGGAGTACCGGTGGCTCTTCATAAAAAGGATTTAAACCTCATAGAGGACAATTTTATGGAACCTTTCCGTTTTCAGGGGATGCTGGGAATGGCTGTAGCGGAGGTTACAGCAAAAAGCTTTGAATCAGACCGGATTCCGGAGTTTATCCCGGAAATTTTTATAAATGAGGGCGATTGGCTGAGGGATTACGGGATTCATGCCAGGATCATAGAGCTTCCAGGGCATACCAGAGGGTCCATAGGAATTGACCTTGATGAAAAGGATGTTATTGTAGGTGATGCGCTGATGAACATGTTTTATCCCGGATTGTCCCTGGTGTACTGGGACAGGGCGGAGATGTTAAAAAGCGCGGATAAGATCAGCGCCCTGGGCGCTAGAAAGGTATATTTCGGTCATGGAAGTCCGGTGGAAAACCGGGCGTGGAACAAGACAGGGATTTAAACAAAGGTTTCAGTTATTATGGTACGGATTTATCTGGAAAGATATGAAGCACCCCTTGGAAAGAAAAAACGGGAGCTGGAGCACGAGCTTGGGAAAAAGCTTCTTCTTATAGGATTAAAGGATTTATATGGAATCAGTTTCGAATCACAGGACCAGCCGGTCATTGTGAAAGGAGAGCATGGCAAACCCTATCTGAAAGACTTCCCTCATATCAACTATAACATCAGCCATACTGATGGCTTAGTGGCATGCGGAATTGGAGACAGGCAGCTTGGAATTGATGTGGAGAAAGTACGACCCTTCCGGAATACGATCCTAAGGAAGGTTTTTTCTGATGCTGAAAAACGCCATATGGATGAAATACCGGAGTCAGAGCACTCCCAGTATTTCTTTCGCGTATGGACATTAAAGGAAAGCTACTTAAAAGCGTCAGGCTTAGGGATCACCGTCCCCCTGACCACCATTTCTTTTGCATGCTCTTTTCCGGATGCGTCTTTTTATCAGACGATGCTGAAGGGGGACTATGTTCTTTCCATATGTACTCTGGGTGATGAGAAAATTAATCCTGGACAGAACCTTGTTTTTTCTGCCGGAGCCGAGAGCCTTTTAACCGGGCCTTGCTTTCAGAAATCATAAGGCCTGAAAGTGTCAGCGCAATTCCACAGGCTGACTGGAAACTTATGCGTTCGTTTAACAGGAGCATGGATGAGATCACGGTAATTACCGGGACAGCATAGATGTAGACGCTGGTCTTTACAGAGCCCAGTTCCTTTACGGCGAAATTCCAGGTGGCAAAGCATAGGGCAGAAGCACCCAGGCCCAAAAACAGAATATTTAATAAGTTCTTTGTGTCAGCAAGGCGGTAAAAGCCAAGACGGAAGGGGAGAATTGCCAGTGCAGGAACCATGAACAGAAGGCCATAGAAGAAAATGCGCCTTGTTGTTTCAACGGTCCCATGGCCGTATTCTCCTATTTTTTTTGTGATTACGGAATAAGCGGCCCAGGTAACTGCGGCGGCCAGAGCAAGTAAATCTCCCTTGGGGTTTATCCTCATACCAGCTGACCTCTGAAAGCTGATCAGGCTGATTCCAATGATGGCAGTCAAAAATCCGGCCAGAAAACGGGGACCGGGTTTTTCCCCTTTTAAGAACAGCCAGTCAAACAGGGCAGTAAAAAATGGGGCCACGGCTATGATCACGCTGACGTTTGCAGCAAGGGTTATGGTAAGGGCAAAATTTTCCATAAGAAAATATAAGGTAACACCGCATATTCCGGCGGCGGCAAAAAGAGCTTCCTGTTTTTTGCTTTTCGTCCGTAAAAGGCGGGGACAAGCCAGCCACAAGGCGGCATAGCCGATGAAAAAGCGGAAGAATAAAATTTCAAGAGGAGTGAAAGCCTCAAGAAGAACTTTGGTGGAGATAAAGGTGGTTCCCCATACAAAGATCGAAAATCCGGCAGCCAGGTGTCCGTATAAATGGTTCTGTTTGTTCATAATTGTCTGCTCCTGTAGGTAAATTTCTTGTCTATTGGTTCCTTAGATTTTAGCACAGATCATAAAAATTGTCTCGCAGAATGCCTCCGATATTGAAAAAATGGAATATTGCCAAAAACAAGGCTTATGAAATCACAAAAATCGGGTAAAAATCTCATAAGGAATAAAAAGCAGATTGGAGGAAAAATCATGAAAACCATGACAGACAACTTTTTAATTTCCTTTCTACAGAGATTTGACGAGCACCCTTTTGATGTAAAGCTTCGGGGAGAGACCTTTCATATCGGAGAGGGAAATCCGGCATTTATTGTGAACTTAAAAGATGAGATTCAAGGAAAAGATTTACTGACAAGCACTTCCCTGGCACTGGGAGAGGCCTATATGAACGGAACTCTGGACATTGAGGGAGATCTGTTTCACGCGCTGAATCATTTCCTTGGGCAGATGGGGAAATTTTCAATGGATCAGGGAAAGCTTAAGAAGCTGATTTTTTCATCCCAGTCCAAAAAGAATCAGGAGAAGGAAGTTACTTCCCATTATGATATCGGCAATGATTTCTACCGCCTTTGGCTTGATGATACCATGAGCTATTCCTGCGGCTATTTTAAGACAGAACGTGATACCTTACACGATGCCCAGTGCAATAAGGTGGATAGAATCTTAAAGAAGCTGTACTTAAAAAAGGATATGACCCTTTTGGACATCGGCTGCGGCTGGGGATTTTTACTGATTAAGGCAGCCAAGGAATACGGGGTGCAGGGAGTCGGGATCACGTTAAGCAAAGAACAGAAAAAGAAATTTGAAGAGCGGATTGAAGAGGAAGGCCTTACCGGCAGGGTGTCGGTGGAACTAATGGATTACCGGGACTTAAAAAGCTGGGACAGAACCTTTGACCGGGTTGTTAGCGTCGGCATGCTGGAGCATGTGGGCAGGGACAATTACGAGCTGTTTGTAAAAAATGCGGAAGCAGTGTTAAATCCCGGCGGTTTGTTACTCCTTCACTACATCAGTGCTCTGAAAGAATATCCCGGCGATCCGTGGATGAAAAAATATATTTTCCCAGGGGGCACCATACCAAGTCTTCGGGAAATGATAAACATTTTAAGCGAACATCGGTTTTACACCCTGGATGTAGAAAGCCTTCGCCGCCATTATTGCAGAACGCTGCTTTTGTGGAAACGGAATTTTAATGACCACCGTTCGGAGATCGAGGAGAAAATGGGAACAGAGTTTGCAAGGATGTGGGACTTATATCTAAACGCCTGCGCCGCCACGTTTAATAACGGTGTCATTGACCTCCATCAGATCCTTGTGTCAAAGGGAATAAACAATCAACTTCCCATGACAAGGTGGTACGAGTAATTTGGAAAACCCCTGCCTGCTTTTATGAGGAGAAATAGTTGCTGTATTTAAGAAAGCATGTTATGATTCCATAGGATAAAAATGACTGGAAGTGGAAAGGGATCTTTGTGTAATAACATGAACAAAAGAAAAAAGAACTTACTCCTGGTCCTGATTTATACAATCATGATACTCTTTTGCTTTGGCATTGTCATGGTTGTGGATCACCTGGATACCTCAGACCGTGACCGAAAGGAAACTTCCGGCAGGACTAGCGAGGAAAGCCCAGACAGACCGGGCCAGGAGGAAAGTACAGAAATAAAAGACCATATAAACCCAGAGACAGAAGGCGGAATGACGGAGCCGGAAACCAGGAATGAGATCCGGAAAAAACAGCCGGATAAGCCGCCTGTGATAGAGGAAGCAGAGGAAGAGCCAGAGGTATATAAACCTCCTGTGATTGTAGTCGCCTCTGATGTCCATTATTATTCTCCGGAGCTTACCGATTATGGGGAAGCCTTTCAGGAGATGGAAAAAGGTGACGATGGAAAGCTGGTCCATTATATTCCTCAGATCATGGACGCATTTACCGTCGAAATGGAAGGGCTTAAACCTTCTGCCGTGATCCTAAGTGGGGATCTTACCCTGAATGGAGAAAAGGCAGGCCATGAAGCATTGGCAAAAAAGCTTGAAATCCTGGAAGAAAAGGGTGTGAAGGTGCTTGTCATACCTGGCAACCATGATATCAACAATTATTTTTCAGCCTCTTATTTCGGCAAGGAGAAAGAGGTGGCGGATATCGTAGATCCGGAAGGGTTTTATGATATTTACCGACGGTTTGGATATGACCAGGCCAGGAGCCGGGATGAAGATTCCTTAAGCTACGTTTATGAGCTGGATGAAAAAAACTGGCTTTTGATGCTTGATTCCGCCCAGTATGAACCCCTTAATAAGGTCGGAGGAAAAATCAAAGAAGAAACTCTGGAGTGGATGAAAGAACAGCTGGAAGAGGCAAAGGATTTAGGGATAACGGTGATACCGGTGGCTCATCATAACCTGTTAAAGGAAAGTATACTGTATCCAACTGACTGCACCCTGGAAAACAGTCAGAATGTGATAAAGCTTTTGGAATCTTACCGGGTTCCTCTTTACATAAGCGGTCACCTGCATTTGCAGAGGACGAAGAAGCATAAGCCGGAGCCGGGAGAGCGTGAAGATGCGTACCACATCAGTGAAGTGGTTGCAGATTCTTTCGCTATTTCTCCCTGCAGATACGGCATTCTTAAATGGACGGATGATGGAAGGCTGGTTTATACCACCAGGAATACGGATGTGGAACGCTGGGCAAAAGGAGCGGGGATATCCGATGAAAATCTTCTTCAGTTTAAGGAATACGGAACGAAATTTCTCACAGATGTGATCAGCAGCCAGGTATCTGATAAGATCAAGAACCTGCCGGAGGAGCAAGTGGAAAAGATGGCGGGATTATACGGGGATATTAATAAAGCCTACTGCGAAGGAATTCCCGTGAATGCAAAAGAGATACGGTCAGAGGAAGCCTTCCGTCTATGGCAGAGGAATCTGCCCGACAGCAGGATGTTCGCCGAAATCGGTATGATTCTTAAGGATACAGGATACGACCACAATACCTGGGAGTATGATCTTCAGAAAAAAGAGTGAACCGAAAAAGCGGGGGACGCCTCTTTACAATTTATTTCTTATCGTGATATAATTATGAAATAATATTACACAAAAAATTTGCACAAAGTTCGAGGTAGATTGTTTATGCAGGAAAATATTAGCGTATCCGGTGTTCTCTGCTCATCCTATGATTCGTTTTTTGAAGCGGAAAAAAAGATTGCGGATTATATCCTGGCACATAAAGATGAAATAATCGATATGACGGTAGCGGAACTTGCCCTTGCCAGCGGAACAAGTGATGCCACGGTATCCAGATTCTGCAGGAGATGCGGGTTTAACGGTTTTCATCACTTAAAGATCAATCTGGCAAAGGAAGTGGCTGAGGAAAGAGGCAATTCCATTGAAGTTTCCAATGACATCAGCCGGGACAGCATTGCTCAGTCCCTTCAGAATATATTAGCCAATAAGGTGGCGGAGCTGACTCAGACCATATCCATGATGGATCCGAACGAGTTAGAGCAGATATTGTCCGTGATTGAACATGCCAGAACCGTGCAGCTGGTGGCTGTGGGAAATACCATACCGGTCGCTCTGGATGGCTCCTTTAAATTCAATCAGCTGGGGATTCCTGCGGTATCCGGCACCATCTGGGAGACACAGATGGCTTATACCTGTAATCTTAAGGAAGAGGATGCGATCATCATCATATCCAATTCCGGCTTTTCCAAGCGCTTAATGACGCTGGTGGCAGTTGCAAAGGAAAACCATACGCCAACCATAGCTATTACGAATAATTCGTCTTCCCCTCTTGGACAGGCCTGTGATTATCACATTACAACAGCTACCAGGGAAAAGCTTCTTCTTGGTGAATTCTGCTTCTCCAGAGTGTCGGCTACGACAGTGATTGAAATATTATATCTGTTTTTGTCAGTCAGTAAAAAGGATTCCCATGACCGCATCAGGCGTCATGAGATTGCTATATCTGATGATAAGAAGTAAATGGCCCTTCCGGGCCATTTTTTTGTGGATTTTTCCGAATCCCCAGGTAAAGAAACAGGATAATATTTCCATAAAAGATGAATCTGAAAATCTTATAAATATACTTATTTATGTCGATATAATTCATAAGAAGCAGGAAAAAGAAGGGAGGGATGTAAGTAAATTCAATAAGATTCATGGGACGGGCAATTTCACGATTACCTGAGAAAAAATTTAAAAGGAGATGTTAAGATGAACGAAGGAAAAATACTATGGAAGAACAGGCTTTCAGTAAAGATTCCTATTACAATGGCAACTATAATCCTAATTGTCATTGTAGCAATGTGCTCCTGTTTAAGTCTGTTAGCAGGTACTACCGTAACTAAAATGACGGAGAAAGAGCTGAATTATATTGCAGATGGAAATGCGAAGGAAGTGCAGTCGTATTTGGACAGTATGCTTGTATTTTCCCAGGCGTTATCTTTAGAGGTGCAAAGATACCAGGCGCTTAACACGGAAGAGGCAAACAAAATGCTGAAAGAATCTTTGCAGGGGGTATTAAATAATAATAAGATATTTTCAGCTTATTATGCGTTTGAACCAAACAAATATATGCCGAATACACCCAATGGACTTTCTTATTATGCATTTCGTGACGGCTCCGGCATAGGGTTTGATGTGTTGAATGATTTTGATACATACGGAAATGAAGACTACTATTTGCCTGCAAAGAATCAGTTATCCGTTCATGTAACAGAACCGTATGAGTACCAGCTTTCTACAGGTGAAAAAGTATGGTTGATTACATTGAGCAGCCCGATTGTAAATAAAAATGGTGAATTTTTAGGTGTTGCAAATTGCGACATCGATATGTCCAGTATTGCAGGGATAAATTACGCAAACGGAGGATATAAGTCTTCCTATAGCTATATTGTCACAAGCAATGGAACCTGTCTGGCACACACCATAGACAAAGGAATCGTTGGCAGTGTGCCGCAATCGGTATCCGATTATGAAGCGATTCGAAATGCAATAGCAAATGGAAATTCCATAGCAGATAAAATTAAGAATACTTATTCTCAGGGAAAGACTGCATTAGTTATTCATAAAGCACTTCATTTAGATGGGACTGATGTAAACTGGTCAAGTGCTTTTGTAGTGAATCAAAGCGAGGCGATGAGCTCAGTAACAAAGATTACGTTCACATTGGCTGGCATTGGTATGCTTGGTTTAATCATACTGATATTGGTCAGCGTTATGGCGCTGAAGAAAGGTCTTGCTCCAGTGGATTCCGTCATGGGTCTGGCAGAAAAGATGAGAAACGGTGATCTATCCCACATCACCGGGAACTTGGTTTATAAAAATGACGAATTGGGATTGTTAGCTAAAATTTTCACAGAAACTTCGGAAGTGTTGGGCGGCTATATCAATGAAATTTCAGAAGTACTTGAAAATGTAGCTTCAGGCAATCTGAATCTTTCAATAGAAAGAGACTTTATTGGAGATTTTAATAAAATAAAGATTGACTTATGCCGCATATTGGATTCCCTAAATGGTACCTTTAACGAAATGAGGGTAGCTGCTGAACAGGTGGCAGCCGGTGCCGGGCAGTTTTCTGACAGTTCTCAGTCATTGAGCCAGGGGGCAATCGAACAGGCAAGCTCAGTCGAAGAACTTTCAGCAAAAATTATGGAAATCACCAATCAGGTTAAAGAAAGCGCAATGTATGCGAATAATGCAAATGATAAGGCGGAAGCGGTAGGCGCAGAACTGGAAAATAGCAATAAACAGATGAATGAACTTTTAAAGGCTATGAATGATATAACGGTAACGTCAAGCCAAATTGGAATTATTATAAAGACCATCGAAGATATTGCATTCCAGACGAATATACTGGCTTTAAATGCGGCTGTTGAAGCAGCCAGAGCCGGAGAAGCAGGTAAAGGATTTGCAGTTGTTGCAGATGAAGTGAGAAATCTTGCATCAAAGAGTGCGGAAGCTGCTAAGAATACGACCGGATTAATTGAAAGTTCCCTTCGTTCTGTGCAGGAAGGTGCTAAATTTGCCGAGATTACAGCGACTTCACTAGGGATGGTTGTGGCTGGCGCCAAAGAAATTATTTCGGATATCGGTGAAATTTCAGAGAAATCTAAAGTGCAGTCTTCTTCTTTAGAAGAAGTTACCGCAGGCATTGACCAGATTTCAAATGTGGTTCAGAACAATGCGGCTATCGCTGAGGAAAGCGCGGCGACCAGTGAGGAATTGTCCGCACAGGCCCAGATGCTGAAAGAACAGATTGCAAGATTTAGAATTAGATAAATAGTAAATGGAACCGCAGGTTTGCACATGGTTATTATGACTGTGCAAACCTGTTTTTTATGTAAAAATTTAATTAGGAGTGATTTCTATCATAAACAATACTGAAATTGCAGATATTATGAACGCATCCTATGGAATCCTATCAAGTCAATTGGCATAAAAAGACGGTTCTTTTCTTCTTTCTTTTATAAAAAAATTGTGCAAGATTCTGAAAAAATACAAGAAAAAATATTTCTTGAAGAAACATATTGACGAAATAAATCAATCGTAGTATATTGTAAAAGAGGGAAGAAATAAAATTTTATATATAAAAGGAGAGGTGACATATGATTTACACCGTAACATTTAATCCGGCATTGGATTATGTCGTAAGGGTAGATCACTTCGCACTGGGAGAAGTCAATAGAACGGAGCAGGAACGCATCTATTATGGGGGAAAAGGACTGAATGTATCTGCTGTTTTATCGACTCTGGGGTATGGAAATACCGCACTGGGCTTTGTGGCAGGGTTTACCGGAGATGAAATTGAACGGGGAGTCAAAGGACTGGGATTTCGGTCTGATTTCATCCGCGTAGAAAAGGGATTGTCAAGGATCAATGTGAAACTTAAATCCCAGGAAGAAACAGAGATCAACGGCATGGGTCCTGAGATCACCGGGGAAGACGTAACGCAGCTTTTTGAAAAGCTGGACCGTCTTACAGCAGGGGATGTGCTGGTTCTATCCGGAAGTATTCCCAAATCCATCAACGATGACATCTATGAGCGGATCATGGAGTCTTTAGACGGAAGGGGAGTCCGTATCGTGGTGGATGCGACGAAGGATTTGCTTATTAATGTACTTCCTTATCATCCGTTCCTTATTAAACCCAATAATCATGAGCTGGGCGAGATGTTTGGCGTAACCCTTCATGGCCCGGAGGAGATCATTGATTATGGAAAGCGCCTTCAGAAAAAAGGAGCCAGAAATGTACTGATTTCCATGGCAGGAGACGGAGCGATCCTGATTACGGAAGAAGAGGAAGTATTCCGGATGGGAGTGCCTAAGGGAACGGTGAAGAATTCCGTAGGAGCAGGAGATTCCATGGTGGCCGGATTTATTGCAGGTTACTTAGAAAACGGCAGCTTTGAGCATGCCCTGCGTTTAGGAAGCGCAGCGGGAAGCGCCAGTGCCTTTTCCGAGGGACTTGCCGGTAAGGAAGATATTATGAGACTGTATGAAAAATTATCAAAGGAGGGGTTTTGATGAGAATTTCAGATTTACTGAAAAAGGAAAGCATTGAACTGGGAGTAAAAGTTACCGGTAAGGAAGAGGCCATCGACAAGCTGGTCGGCTTAATGGAAGCTGGCGGAAGGCTTAAGGATAAGGCCGGATACAAGGAAGGAATTTTAAAAAGAGAAGCTCTGGGAAGTACGGCGGTAGGTGACGGAATTGCCATTCCCCATGCAAAGGTAGACGCAGTAAAGGAGCCGGGCCTTTCTGCAATGGTAGTGCCGGAGGGTGTGGATTATGAGGCCTTTGACGGTTCTCTTTCTCATTTGTTTTTCATGATCGCAGCGCCTGAGGGAGAAGCGGATGTTCACTTAGAGGCTTTATCCAGACTTTCCACTCTTCTCATGGATCCGGATTTTAAGAGTGATTTAACAAATGCCAGATCAAAGGAAGAATTTTTACAGCTCATTGATGATAAGGAATCAGAACGGTATCAGAAGAAAGAAGTAAAAGCCGAACAAACGAAAAAGGATTCCAGGGGTTATCAGGTTTTGGCAGTAACAGCATGTCCCACAGGAATTGCCCATACTTTTATGGCTGCAGAGAATTTAGAGCAGCAGGGGAAGAAGCTGGGGATTGCGCTTAAGGCGGAAACAAACGGTGCGGAAGGAGTTGGCAATGCTCTGACCAAAGAGGAGATTGCCGAAGCAGACGGTATCATCATAGCGGCGGATAAAAAAGTGGATATGGGCCGCTTTGACGGAAAGCGGGTGGTCATGGCCACTGTAACGGAAGGCATCCAAAAGGGAGAAGAACTGATCAAACGAGCGGTCAGTATGGAAACTCCTGTTTACCATCATTCCGGTTCCGCCTCCTCATCAGAAAGCGGAGATCAGGAGAATGTCGGCCGCTCCATCTATAAACATTTGATGAACGGTGTATCCCACATGCTTCCGTTCGTGATCGGCGGAGGAATTTTGATCGCTCTGGCCTTCCTGTTTGATGATTATTCCATTGATCCATCTAATTTTGGTAAGAACACTCCTCTGGCTGCTTATTTAAAAACCATTGGGGAACAGGCCTTTGGTATGATGCTTCCGGTTTTGGCAGGATATATTGCCATGAGTATCGCAGACCGTCCCGGTCTGGCAGTTGGATTTGTCGGCGGGCTTATTGCTAAAATGGGCGCTACGTTTGCAAACCCGGCAGGGGGAAGCGTAAACTCAGGCTTTCTAGGTGCTTTGTTAGCCGGATTTATCGGCGGATACATCGTGATCATGCTGAAAAAGGCATTTAGTAAGCTTCCAAAGTCCCTGGAAGGAATCAAACCTGTTCTTTTGTATCCTTTAATCGGAATTTTCCTTGTAGCCGTGGTAACTACCTTTATTAATCCTTTTGTAGGCGCGATTAACGATGGACTTACGAGCCTGTTAAATGGAATGGGCGGTACCAGCAAGATCATTCTGGGAGTTGTCGTAGGAGGCATGATGTCCGTAGATATGGGCGGTCCTGTGAATAAGGCTGCTTATGTGTTTGGTACGGCTCAGCTGGCGGAAGGCAATTTTGATATTATGGCGGCTGTTATGGCCGGCGGTATGGTTCCGCCAATCGCCGTTGCTCTCTGCACCACATTTTTCAAAAAGAAATTTACAGAGAAAGAGCGTCAGTCCGGCGTGGTCAACTATATTATGGGATTATCCTTTATTTCTGAGGGTGCCATCCCCTTTGCAGCTGCTGACCCCATCCGTGTGATTCCTTCCTGTATTGTCGGTTCAGCCGTAGCGGGAGGCCTTTCTATGGCTCTTGGCTGTACTCTAAGGGCGCCTCATGGTGGAATCTTCGTCCTTCCTACCATTGGAAATCCCTTCGGATACCTGTTAGCCATTGTAATTGGTTCTGCCGTAGGCTGTCTCGTAATGGCGGCATTAAAGAAGAATCTGGAAACAGAATAAGTTATTAAAAGCGCCCCTGCATAAAGGCGAATGTTCATAAAGATACTTTGTGAACCACCTAAAAATGTGGGGGATAAGGCGGACAGTTCTGGCTGTCCGCCTTTTGCTGTTCTATAAATTGTGGCTGGTAGTTCATCATCAAACATCATTCCATTATCCATTCCGTAGAATTCTTCCATGGAGGGAATATCGAATTCCTCTTTGACATCGTTCAGCATTCCAATGTCACGGTAGTGAATCCAAATATCCTGCACAGCGGTACGGGAGTATTTCTCAGCCTTTTCACCTACCACAACTTTGGCAATGAATATGCGCAGCAGCTCCGGTGTCAGCCCGGTAAGGTAGGTATACTTCTTCGCCTTTTCAATAAACCTGTCCACGTTTGTAATTGGAAGCAGCGGCAAAAGAGTAAAAGTCTCCTTTGGACTGCCCGAAAACCTCATTTTTAGACAGTCTCCCCTTTTTAAAAGCTGTCATGTTGTCACATCCTTTTTTTGAAAGCTTTTGATGTAGAATCCTTTCTAGTGTGATATGATAAAACAGACAGAAAAAACATGATAAGAAAGGAAGAGGGATAAGGTGGAGCAATTAATTAACATTGGGTTTGGAAATTTTGTCAATCGCCATCAGATTATTGCCGTCATAAACCCTGATTCTGCGCCTGCGAAACGCATGATACAAAGCGGAAAAGATAAGGGAATTGCCATTGATGCCACACAGGGAAGGCGTACTAGAGCCGTAATTGTAATGGAAAATGGTCATATTGTGTTATCTGCCGTCCTGCCGGAAACCATTGCGGGGCGGTGTGTACAGAAAAGCCTTTTTGCCGAAGGAGGTGCGAAAGATGGAAAAAGACAATATGGGACCGAAATACAAGCAGATTAAGGAAGATATTGTAGAAAGCATTTTAGGCGGCGTTTATGAGCCGGGAGATATGATTCCTAAACAAAGCGATTATGCAGCGCAATATAATGTCAGCCGTCTTACGGTGAGGAAAGCGATTGATGATCTGGTGATCAAAGGAATTTTACGGACAGAAAAAGGAAAAGGAACATTTGTTCAGGAGATTGCTACGAAAGCGTACAGCTATCGAAGGCTGGACGGATTCAGTTCCAATGTCGTTTCAAAGACGGCAAAGGTCCATTCGAAAGTTGTTGCCATCGAGGAAACTGCGGCGGATAAATCTCTTGCTTTTTACTTACAGATTGCAGAAAATGACAAGGTAATCATGATTGGGAGATTACGCTATGTGAATGAAGTTTGTGTAGCATTCCAAAAGTCTTATCTTTCCAAGGCCCGGGTGGCGGACATTGACTTTGAAAAGGAAAATTTAAATGAATATTCTTTATATAATGTACTGCAGCAAAAAGCAGGTTTAATAATGAGTTATGTGGATGAGCGGTTTCGGGCGATCCGTGCGGATAAGGAGCTTTCTTCCTATTTCCAGGTAGAAGAGGGAGAACCCATCCTGTATGTGAAGAGAGTTGCTTATGATTCACAGAATGTACCGATTGAATATTGTAAAGACTATGAAAGCTCAGATGTGAACGGCATTTGGGTGCGTTCGATCAGCATTGAGTAGCGGGAAGTGAAAAAGGAAAGCGGAGAGAGAGGAATGTCATTCTTGATCTGGCTTTCCTTTTTTGTATGCGAATCTATTCATAAAGTCATAGGCAAAATGGGAGCTGATCATCATATGGCACCTACAAAAAATAGAATGGCATGATTTAGTGAGAAATAAAGAGAAAATAGTTGATATAACAGAAAAAAGTATGGCATTTTCCCACAATAAGCCTTGTGTAATTTGCCTTCCGAATCATGTTGCGATATAATCCAATTAGTCAAGTGGATATTCATCATGACCAAGGGGTCACAGTGCATCCTGCGTTAGGGTCTGCTCTCTTTATAGTGCATCAGGCGGCTCATCCGTTTCGTTGCTTGCTTGATTTTTGTTAAAATAAATAAACATACATCAAATATCGGAGGTGTGGAAGCATGGAATTTAAAAATAAGGTATTGGGAAGTTTGCTTGGAGCAGCGGTTGGAGATGCAATGGGAGCAGCCACAGAATTGCGGACGAAAGAGATGATTAAAGAGCGGTTTGGCGGGGAAGTGCGGGATATTCTTACGCCGCCGCAGGATACCTTTGCAAGAGATTCCAAGGCCGGAAGTGTTACCGATGATTTCAGCCTGATTTACTATACGATAAAAACGATCCTTGCGCATAAGGGAGTGATTGATGAACAGGCAGCAAATGAAGCCCTGCTTCGTTGGTCGGATGACAAGGTTTTCTATGATAAATATGTGGGTCCAACGACCAGGGCAGCGGTAGAAAAGATTAAGGGAACGGTTACGGACAATCCGTATGCATTCATATGCTGCGATAATGCGAAGGCTTCCAACGGCTCCGCCATGAAGATCTCTCCTGCCGGATTGTTTCATCCGGGAGATATAGAAGCAGCCGTGAAAGCAGCCATTACCATATGCCGTCCGACCCATAATAATAATTTGTCCATAGAAGGCGCCTGCGCCATTGCCGCAGCAGTAAGTGAAGCCTTAAAGGAAGAAAGCAATCTTTATTCTGTTGTACAGGCAGGACTTTACGGAGCCAGACGGGGGGCGGAATTAAGCAATGGAAGCTGTGCCGTATTAGCAGGTCCAAGTGTACAAAAGCGGATGAAGCTGGCGATTGGGATTGCGCTCACTGCCTCCAGCCTTGATGAAGCAACCACGGAGATAGCGGACATCGTTGGCTCCGGCTTACATATCTCAGAAGCAGTTCCGGCAGTTTTTGGCATTATGATTGCAGCAAAGGGCAATTTAATGGAGGCGATTATAGGGGCAGTCAATATCGGTTCAGACACGGATACCATTGCAACGATGACGGGAGCTGTTTTGGGAGCCTTGTGCGGAAGCAGCCGGGAGATAGAAAAATACTTAGAACTGATTCAATCGGTAAATGGATTTGACCTTGTTGGTATAGCAGAGGATATTGTGGCCTGTACATCATTGCGATAGGAGGTTATCAGCAGAATTATGAAAAAATCCAGGAAAATAGAACCCTACTTATATATATTGCCGGCCCTGCTCTATTTCACGGTATTCTCATTTTATCCGTTTTTAAAAACCATAGGACTGACATTTTTCACAGTCAATGCCAACGGGCAGGTAAAAGCCTTTGCCGGATTTGATAATTATATACATGTCCTTACCGATACTGCCTTTTTAAGATCTGTCTGGAACACACTGGTATATGTAGTCCTTGCTTCACCTTTAGCAATCTTTATCGCACTGATTCTGGCGGTACTTGCCAATAAAAAGACCAGAACCTCTGCTGTTTATGAAACCATGTTTTCCCTTACCATGGCAATGTCGATGTCTGTTACGGCGATGATTTTCAAGATTATGTATAACCCTAACATCGGACTTATTAATAAGCTTCTGCATGTGAAAATCAACTGGCTGAATGATCCGGAGATTGCCATGGTATCGGTCAGCCTGATATCGGTCTGGCTCAATATCGGTTTTAATTTTCTTTTTTTACTGGCGGCCATCAGGGGAGTTCCGGGCGAACTTTTGGAAAGCGCCAATATTGACGGGGCTAATCTTTATCAGAAGGTGAGAAGCGTAATCCTTCCTTTGATTTCTCCAACGGTATTTTTCCTTATTTGCAGCTCTTTGGCAAAAAACATCATTATGGCGGGACTGCCCATTATTCTGACGGAAGGCGGTCCTAAAGGCTCTACTTCCACGATGATTTACTATATGTATAAGCAGGCATTTGGCAATATGAGCTATAACGATGCTTATGCTGCGGCGGTAATTACGTTTCTGTTTACATTGATTGCCATGCTGGTAAGCTTTTCCTTTGAGAAGAAAGGGGTACATTATTCATGAAGAAAAAAACGGTTCAAAGTATCCTTTACCAGAGCTTTTGCCTTCTCATCGGGCTTATGACCATAGCTCCGATTTTATATGCGGTTTCCTTATCCTTTATGGAGCAGAGGGAGATATTGACAAAAGGCATTCACTTGCTTCCGGATAAAATTCAGTGGAAAAACTATAAAGAGGCTTTACGGCTGACACATCTGGTACGATATATGCTTAATTCCCTGATATTGGCGGGAGGCTCCAGTGTGATACGCGTGGCAGTCGCCGGTCTGGCAGCATTTTCGTTTGCTTTCTTTGATTTTAAAGGAAAGAATGTATTGTTTATGCTTTGCATGTCCACCATGATGATTCCGGGAGATGTGGTGCTGATTACAAACTATAAAACAGTAGCTGATTTAGGACTGACCGATACCTACTTTGGTATGATGAGTATGTTTCTGGTATCTGTAATGAATATCTTCATGTTCCGTCAGTATTACCTGACATTTTCGATGGAGATTTATGAAGCATCGAAAGTGGATGGGTGCGGGAATTTCATATTTTTTATAAAGATCCTGTTCCCGCTGTCAAAACCGGTGACAGCAACGGTATTTATCTCATCCTTTGTGAGTACCTGGAACACCTATCTCTGGCCGATGATCGTAACGAATAAGGACACTATGCGGACCGTGCAGGTGGGGGTTACGATGTTAAACTCACGGGATGGAGGAACAATTTACGGCCCTATTATGGCGGCATCGGTCATGGTGCTGGTTCCTACGGTCATCATCTTTATCCTGTTCCAGAAACAGATTGCGGGCGGTATGATGGCAGGATCTGTAAAAGGATAGCTTTTACCTGTTACTTGTGAAAGAATATTTGCGGTCTGTACTTGCCGGCAGGGAGAGACGGGAAGACAGTGTGCCTGCCTGAAATGACAGATTGCTGATATAGAAAACCCAAAGGAGGAAAATCATAATGAAAAAAACACTGAGTTTTGTAATGGCAGCAGGCTTGATACTGTCTCTTGGTGCCTGTGGACAGGGTGCTTCCACTAAAACAAAAGCACCGACTGCTGCTGTACCGGAACCAACAACGGCAGCGCAAACCACCGGGACACCGGAAGAAACGAAACGGATCAGTGACAAAGATGTGGAAGTCAGCTTCTGGCATCATATGGAAGGGACGAATGCAAGTGCCTTAGAGACCGCAGTGAATCATTTTAATGAAACAACAGGAAAAGAGTATGGGATTGTAGTGACACCAAGTTTCCAGGGAAGCAACACGGCGGAAAAACTGAATACACTGGCCCAAGCCGGAGACTGGAAAAATTTTCCTGATGTATGTCAGGTAGCCAGTGCGGGTATTCCGGCGATTTCAGGATATGACCTTTTCGTAGCTCCTGAGGATATGTATGCCAAAGGGGAGGATATTCTGCTGCCGAGAGAGTCCATTATCGCCAATAATGCCCGTACCTTTACCTATAAAGACAAGCTTTGCGCGATTCCATTCAGTAATTCCACGATACTCTTATATTACAACAAGGAACTTTTTAAGGCTGCCGGGTTAGATCCGGAAAATCCGCCGAAAACGATTGCTGAGATGGCAGATGCCATAACGAAGCTGACAGCAAAAGACGGGAATGAGGTAACTACATACGGATTAAATGTTCAGGTAAAACGTTACCAGCTGGTGAACTGGGTTGGAGGAGAAGGCGACTTTAACTTTATAGGTGATAATGAAGGCGGACGTGCAGGACTTATGTCTAAGGTTACTTTCGGAGAAGATGGCAGTTTGATGACCTATTTAAATGAATGGGAGAAAGTGATTGCTACGGGCGGATATAAGCCGGTGGAGGATAATATCAATGAAGAATTTGCTATGCAATTATCTGCAATGGCAATTATGTCTTCTGCAAGAATTGCAAAATTAAATGATCTCATTGGAGACAGCTTTGAATGGGGAACCGCTCCATTTCCAAAAGTAAACGCAGAAGATAAAGGCGGTACGGCAGTAGGCGGTTCCGGAATCGTAATGTTTGACAAGGGAAATGCTGATGAGTTAAGAGCCTCCTGGATCTTTCAGCAATATTTAGGCGGAGAAGATGCCCAGTATGATTTCTGTACGGCGAGCGGATATATTCCAATGAACAAAGATTTATATGAAGAAGAACGGATGAAAACGTATTTATCTGAGAATACGGCGATGGTCGCGGCAGTAGACCAGCTGATGGCCTCCAATCCCAATGTACAGGAGCCTTTCGATATTGTGACAGGAGATATCAATTCCATTATTGATGAAGAAATGCTGGCATTTGCACAGGGAACCTCCGATAAGCAGACTACCCATGACAATATTGTCAATAAGTGCAATGAGAAGCTGGAGGCTTATGTGAAGGTAAACGCAAAATAGCAGATGAATAAAGGATAAGTGAAGTCGGAACACGGTATCATTTGATGGATCAGAACGCTTTGTCATTCCTGCGGTAAAATCCGGACGATTTATTTTACAAACAGATCAGCAAGACAATAGGAACCAGATTTTACTGCAGGAATGAATCATAACCAGTTTCTGAAAAAGGAGGCGGCAGACAGTGATTAAATTGATTGTGACTGACGTAGATGGAACAATCGTGGATAAAGATGAGATTTTACATGATGAGATGATCGCTTATGTGAAACGGCTGAGAGAAAAGCAGCTAGCGTTTACAATTGCAACAGGCAGGGCCGCCGGACTGGCGGCAGATTATGTGAAACAGCTGGGAATAGACATACCTTTTATTGCCTGCAATGGCGGCAATATTGTGGAGAAGGGGGAGGTTATCTTAAAGAGAACCATCCCCCTTAAAGGGCTCCGCAAGGTGCTTGAAACTGCAGATGGTATGGGAATGTCTTTGCTTTACAGCATTGATGGCGTGGAATATGCCTACAAGGAGACGGACTATGTGACAGACCAGCAAAAGAAGTATAACCGCTATTGGAATCCTTCCGTTTTTTCAGAAGAAGAATGGGAGAACCTTGAGCTGGATAAAGTGATTGTTATGGCTGCTGTCCGCGATGGCAGCATTGGAATTATTGAAGAGCTTTGTAAGGAACTGCCGCCGCCTTTTGGATATAAACGGTATGCAGATAAGTCGATTGATATATTGAATTGCAAATCAACAAAGGAAGACGGAGTCCGCCGGCTGGCAAAGCTTCTGAATCTATCTATGGATGAGATTTTATTTGCAGGAGATGACTTAAATGATATTGAAGTGATCAAAGAGGCCGGGGTAGGAGTTGCGGTAGGCAATGCACAGAAGGCAGTCAAAGAAGCGGCGGATTATGTAGCCGGCGAGAACTGTTATCTGGGAGTGATGGAGGCAGTTGATAAATATACGGGAGTTGACGCATGGAGGTATGCCATGGACAATTCACTGAGGCGTCAGTCTTATAATCTTCCGGATTTTTTACAGGAACAGTTTGAAGAGCTAAAAAGCCGTCTGGCACTGTTGTTTACAAAGGAAGAATTAAAAGGCATAAAACGGGTGATTTTAACAGGCTGCGGGGATTCTTACGGGGCAGGTCTTACTCTCCGTTATGCAATAGAGGAACTGATTGCCCTGCCGGTAGAGCTGGTAACGGCAATTGATTTTGGCCGTTATTATTCCGGATGGCGTATAACGAAAGATACTCTGGTGATTGTAAACAGCATATCCGGCAATGGTGTACGTATCAAAGAGGCCATGATGAAAGCAGAAGCCAAAGGTGCCATGACGCTTGCAATTACAAAGAATAAGGATTCTGATATCGGAACTCTGGCAAATAAGGTTTTGGTACTTCCGATTACGCCCTTTGAGCGTGGTCCGGGTAACCGAAATTATTTTTCCTTACTTCTGGCTCTTTTGATGCTTGGCATTATGGTGGGAGAAATGCGGGGAGTCCATGATGAGACAAAAAGCAAGTGGTATTATGAGGAAATAAAAAAGCAGGGAGAGTTACTGAAAATCATGTTGCCAACTTGGGAGGAACGGTTGTTTCGTCTGGCGAAGGAATGGAAAACCATGTCAGGCTTTGACTTTGTGGGCAGCGGCATGGAATACGGAAGCGCATGGTTTGGACATGCCAAAATTCTGGAGAGTACAGGTGCATTTGCCATGCATATCAATTCAGAAGAATGGTTCCATATGAACAATTTTGTGAAAGCCGTTGACCGGTGCGGGACGATATTTATTGCCTCTGTAATGGCGCCGGGCTTTAGCCGTACCCGGGAGGCGGTGGGCTATGGCAATCGGCTGGGCCGTCCTGCTCTTGTGATTACAGATGGGAGCGAGAAAGATTTTCAAGGAGATGCCCTGTTTATCCAGGTGCCATCCTCCCCGTTCCTGCCGGCAATGGCCCTTTCCCAGTATGTCCCCATCTGTATGCTGGCCGGCTATATGGGGGCACTGCTTGGAGAGCGCAACTGCAGGGGCTGCTTAGGCAAGTGGAGCTTTGCGGCAGGGGGAAGCTATATTAAGAACAGTGAATTTATTCCATATGCGGAGGGAAGCGATGCAGGAAAAATCAGCAATGATGCAGCAAATTGAAAGCATACCGGCATTAATGAAAGAGATAGATGAAGGCCTTAAGAAAACCGCGTACCGTTTTACTAATCGGCTGGGAGGAAGAACCTATACAAAGATTATCTTAACAGGCTGCGGGGATTCTTATTGTGCAGCTCTGGCTGCGAAATTTGCCTTTCTTCAATTTACCGGAATGGACGCAGAAGCGGCGACAGTGATTGAGCTTGCCAGAGTATATGAGAGGCGCCATTTGGTGGGGAACGGTCATCACATGGTAGTGATTGTCAGCAATTCAGGGACTGTGTCACGGGTCATCGAACTGGCAAAGCGGATTCGCAGCATGGGAGGCTTTGTAGTTGCTGTTACGGGAAATGAAACCTCCGGCCTTTCCCAATATGCAGATGCCGTAATAAAATTAGAGATTCCGCCTTTTGTATACGCACCGGGTGTTCGTTCCTACTGTGGCTGCTTATGTGCCCTTTACCAGATGGCAATTTCTTTAGGGGAATATGATGGCACATTGGGAAGTGAGAAAGCGGGGAAGATCAGAGCTGAGATAACAAAGCTTCCGGATAGAATGACATCGTACTTGGCGGACTGGGAGATACAGGCGGATACTTATGCGAGGAAAATAAAGAATGCCTCCGGCTATGAACTGGTTGGGTCGGGAAGCCAGTATGCCAGTGCGTGTTTCGGTTCTGCCAAATCTTTAGAAACCACAGGCAAGCCATCTATCGCCCAGAACACAGAGGACTGGTTTCATATGAATTTTTTTATCCGGGATGTATATCATATGGCTGTGATCCTGATTGTCAATGAGGCGGAAGGCAGCGTCAGCCGCGCAGAAGAGCTTATTGGGGTGGCGGAAGAGATGGGACGCCCGCTTCTTTGTATTACAGATAGTGAAGTGTTAAAGGCGAAGGAAAAGCTCCTTACTCCCGGGACGCAGTATGAGGTGCTTCACGCACTGGTACAGTACCTGCCTGCAGCGATGGTGTTTTCAAATATTGGAGATATGATGGGAGAGGTTTATTTCAGAGCCGGCAAGGATCATTGGGCAGCTTGCGCCGGTGGTGCTACGATTGTAAACAGCAAAGAAATTGTGTTGGAATAACAGATGTAATATGTAACGAATATGGGCGATGATACGGAGGAAGATTATGCGGCTGGGAACTTCAACAAATCTATTATATATAAGGCCGGATGGTAGCAGAGTGGAACTTTCACAGACCTTAAAGCTGTTATCAGAGGCTGGATTTAAAGTGTTTGACTTAAATTTTTATGACTGGTCTTTGCCGGGCTCCCCTTTTTTAACAGAAACGTGGGAACGGTGGATAGACGGGGCGGCAGATCAGGCAGCGAAGCTGGGAGTCGAATTTGGACAATGCCACGCCTATTTTTATAATTTCCTGAATTCCTCTATGAGTGAAGAAGAAAAGGAATATCATCAGATGCTGCAGCAACGCTCCCTTGCCTGCTGTAAGCGTATTGGAGCGCATACCTGCGTACTCCACCCTGAGACAGCAGACCGGAGTGTGGATATTGTAAAGAGTTCCATTCGCGGCAATTACGAGTATTATAAGCCTGTGGTAGATCTGATGGAAGCATGGAATATGCGCCTTGCCCTTGAAAATATGTGTGACTATGGAATTGCTCCTAAAAGAAAATTTTGTGCTTATCCGGAAGAGCTTAAGTCTTTTGTAGCGTCCTTTGGAAGTGATAAAATTGGAATCTGCTGGGATTTTGAACATGCAGATATTATGGGACAAAATCAAAGGGAATCCCTGCTTTATATCGGTCCGCTGCTGTTTGCGACTCATGTATCGGATACCTACAGCAAAATTGATCCTGCGCTGATGCACGTGCTTCCTATGACAGGGACAGTTGACTGGGAACAGGTAATGCCCGTGCTTCGGGAGATCAACTATGGGTACGATTTTTGCTATGAGGTACATAATTATCTCAATCGTCTGCCGGACTGTGTGATTCCTGCGGCACTTAAACTGGCATATGAAATCGGAAAGCATCTGATAACCCTATCTTAAGGTACATTGAGTGTTGTTAAGGTTTGGCTGAAAATAACGGTTTTTCGGATAGAGAGGATTTCATGGATGAAATTACTGGATTTATTTATGGTTTGCGGATTATCAGAATTTGAAGGAATTACATTTTTAAAAATTCTGCTTGCTTCTCTATGCGGAGGGATGATTGGCCTGGAGCGGGAGATGAAAGGACGGCCTGCGGGACTGAAAACCTTTTCTCTGGTATGTGTGGGGGCGGCATTAACCATGATAACCAATGAGTATATCAACGTTTTGCATGGGAGCGGAGATAATGCACGCATGGCGGCACAGGTGATCAGCGGCATTGGATTTTTGGGCGCAGGTACGATTATGGTGACCGGTCATAACCAGATAAAGGGGCTGACAACAGCGGCTACGTTATGGGTCACAGCGGCACTTGGAATTGCAATCGGAGCGGGTTTTTATTTTGGAGGCATAGTAGGAGTGGTAGTGATCTATATAACCTCTTTTATATACCATCACCTGGATAAGATAATCATGAAAAGCTCCAGGCATATGAGGATTTATGTTGAAGGGATAAATGAGGAATTTATGCTGGGACTGGTGAATTATTTTAATAAAAGTGGGATAAAGGTGCTGGGACTTCAGAGAAAATCGGAGGATAAGTGGTATGAAAAAGATACTTCTGCCACGATTGAACTGGATCTTGGGAAAAATATGCTCCACAGTGCCGTGATTGATCATATAAGAACGCTGGAAGGCTTAAGGTATATTGATGAATTATAATAGTAGTATGGAGGAAACACGAAGATAGGAATACTGAAAAAATTGAAAAAATCCCGAAAATAGAGTTACATTGTCATTTAGACGGATCGCTGGCGTTAGAAATGATCCGGAGGCATACCGGTAAAAAGGTAACGATGGATATGCTGTGTGCGGGCGAAAGCTGCAAAAGCCTGGCGGAATACTTGGAGAAATTTAAACTTCCTTTGGAATGCCTGCAGGACAAAGCTGGAATCAGGGATGGTGCATATACATTTTTGAAAGAGGCTGCCAAAGAAAATATACGAAATATCGAGGTGCGGTTTGCACCCATGCTTTCGGTCCGGGGAGGGCTTTCCTGTTCTGCTGTGATTGAAAGTGTTCTGGAAGGACTAGAAAAAGGAAAGAAAGAGTGTGGAGTGAAGTACAACATGATTACCTGTGCAATGAGACATCATAATCCGGCACAGAATCTGCAAATGCTTTATACAGCGAGAGAATATTTGGGGAATGGGGTATGTGCCATTGATCTTACAGGCAATGAATCGGCATTTCCTACCTGGAAGTTTGTAGATTTATTTACGGAAGCCAGGAAACTTTAAATGCCGTTTGTCATCCATTCCGGTGAAACCGGGTATCAATTTATCTTTGTTATGGTGTTAAAGATTTTATGAGTTGTCCTTGAGCTGACCCCATATCCTGTCACGGAACCGCTCTGTTGTCTGTCATTGATTCCACAACCGGTTCCGGGGCCAAACAGCCCCGGTAGCCAGTTGATCCAGTTGTATTACGCAAGCATTTCATGGTCTAGCGCCTTAGATTGTCTAAATCCAAGGCGTGTTTCCGTATTCAATTTACCTTGACCCTCGGTTCACATTGTCTTTATGACTACTTGTAAAACGTCTGGGGCGCTTTATGCTTTCGTACAGTTATGGTTGGGGTGGATTTTTAGACGGTTATGTTCTATAATTTATAGTAGCAGGACAGATTCGCCAAAGGATTAAGCAGAAAGAGAACTGGAAGGAGAACATTATGTACCAATGCTGTATATTTGATCTGGACGGAACCATTATCAACACCATTCATTCCCTGGCTTATAGCATAAGTCTTACCATGGAGCATTTTGGGTATGGACCGATTGATGAGGATCACACCAAGAAGTTTGTAGGTGATGGATTTAAAAAACTGGTAGAACGGGCCCTTATTTATTCGGGAGATGATAATCTGTCCCATTATGAGGAAGCGCTTGCATTTTATGAGGATACCTTTGAGAAAAACTGCCTTTACAAGGTGGAGCCTTACGAAGGGATGAAAGAGCTTTTAACATTCCTTAAGGGTAAAGGAATCAAGATCGGGGTTCTGACCAACAAAGGCCATGAACGGGCCGTTGAATGCGTGGAAGCCGTTTACGGCAAAGGATTTTTTGATTTAATTACCGGGGAAGGCAATGGAGTCAAAACGAAACCCGATCCTTCGGGCGCCTTTATGACAGCAGAATATTTACATGCAAAGCCTTCGGAATGCCTTTACTTTGGAGATACCAATACCGATATGAGGACAGGTATCAATGCCGGAATGGACACGGCAGCCGTGACCTGGGGTTTTCGTGATCGTTCGGAGCTGGAAGCATTTCATCCTAGGTACATCATAAATCATCCCAGTGAGATCAAGTATGTTTTTGAATAAAATTTCAAAATAAAGGGAAATTAAGGAGAGATATGAATGAATATCTCTTCTTTTTATTTGACAATACGGGAGGAACCATGACTAGACAACATTTAAAATGGGGATTGATTATGATAGCGGCCGTCTGGGCCGCGTTAATTGGGACAATGTTAGGATACGCATGGAATATCATGCATATGCCCAATGCTCCAAAGGTACAGATGCCTCAGCTTCAAAATACGAATATCAGCATTGAGACCCAGGAAAAGATGGAGGGCTACTGGACGGTAGCGGTGTTTGGCGTGGATTCCAGGGAGGGAACTTTGGGAAAAGGGACCAGATCGGATATGCAGATGATCCTAAATGTAGATCTTGGGACAGGAGAAATACGCATTGTATCAGTCTACCGGGACACCTATTTACGGATAGATGATAAGGAGCGTTATGATAAGATCAATGAGGCATATTTTAGAGGAGGACCGAAACAGGCCATAGAGGCTTTAAAGGATAATCTGGATTTGACCATTGACGATTACGCATCATTTAGCTGGAAGGCCGTTGCTGATGCCATTAATCTTCTGGGAGGGATTGATGTAGATATCAGCCATGAGGAATTTCGGGTGATTAACGGCTTTATTACGGAAACGGTGGAATCAACGGGTGTAGGCTCCCATCACTTAAAAAAGGAAGGACCTAATCACTTAGATGGGGTCCAGGCGGTTGCCTATGCTAGGCTGAGGAAAATGGATACGGACTTTAAGCGGACGGAGAGACAGAGAGAGGTAGTCGACTTAGCACTTAAAAAGGCAAGGGAAGCGGATGCTGCAACTTTAAGCAAGGTGGCTGCTGCTGTATTTCCCCAGATATCCACCAGTGTCGGAATGAAGGATATCCTTCCTCTCATGAAGAATATCAAAAGGTTTCACATGACTGATACGGAAGGATTTCCATCAAAGCTTAAGGATGTCATGATCGGTAAAAGAGACTGTGTTGTCCCTGTGACCCTGGAATCTAATGTAATAAGGCTTCATCAGTTCCTCTTTGATGATGAAATTTATGAGCCTTCCGATACGGTAAAAGAGATCAGCAGACAGATTGAGCTACGGATAAAAAATAAGAAATAATAGGTGTTTGGCCTGTAGAGGCAGGAGGAAGTTTTACTTCCCATGTCTTTTGCAGGCCTTTTCTAATTTAAATAAAAACTGTCCTTTTCCTTCTGAATAAAATGTGCTATACTATGCAGATGGAATCAGATAGGAGAATAAAAATGAATAAAAAAAGCTTAAAAAAAACTCCTGTATCTATGCCTTGCAATTCCTCTTGCAGCCGTATCATTATGGGGCTGCAGCAGAAATAACAGGCCTTCAAATACGGGAGAATCTAAGCTCAAGGTTGTGACGACCCTGTTTCCATATTACGATTTTACAAGACAGGTGGCCGGTGACAAAGTGGAGCTGACCATGGTGGTTCCGGCAGGAATGGACAGCCATTCCTTTGAGCCAACTCCTGCAGATGTGCAGGTCATCCGGGATGCAGACGTTTTAATATGCAACGGCGGTGCCCTGGAGCACTGGCTTTCCCAGGTCTTAAGTGCAGTTGATTCCGATTCGATGACTGTTCTCACGGGAATGGACCAGGTGAATGCGGTGCAGGAAGAGCTGGTGGAAGGAATGGAAGAAGAAAAACACCAGGAAGACGATGACGGTCATGGCGATCATATAGAATATGATGAACATATCTGGACTTCTCCTGTGAATGCCATGATTCTGGTAGAGTCGATCCGGGATACCCTTTCTGAAAAAGATCCGGAAAACCGTAGTTATTATGAGGAGAGAGCAAAGTCATACCTTGAAAAGCTTAAAAAACTTGACGATGAGTTCCGTAAGGTTGCAGAAAATAAAAAGCGGGATATGATCGTTGTAGGAGATAAATTTCCGTTCCGTTATCTTGCGGATGAATACGGTCTGTCTTACAGGGCAGCGTTTTCCGGCTGCAGCACGGATACGGAGCCCAGCGCCAGAACCATTGCATATCTCATTGATAAAATGCGTTTGGAACAGATTCCGGTGGTCTATTACTTAGAGCTTTCCAGCCACCGGGTGTCTGAGATCATTGCAGAGGAGACAGGGGCAGAACCCCTTTTGCTTCATTCATGCCACAATGTTTCAAGAAGAGAGTTTGACAGCGGTGTCACCTATCTTGACCTGATGGAGCAGAATGTGATTAATTTAAAAAGAGGATTGGATGAATGAACCCATTAATACAATGCAGTCATGTGGATTTTGGATATGAGAACCAGGATGCTGTGGTGGATGTGACTATGGACGTAAATCCAGGAGAGTATGTCTGCATCGTGGGAGAGAACGGCTCCGGTAAAAGTACTTTAATGAAGGGACTTTTAGGGCTGTTAAAGCCCACAGGCGGCGTCATATCCGTGTCCGATGAATTGAGAAGGAGCGGGATCGGCTACCTGCCTCAGCAGACTGCAGCTCAAAAGGATTTTCCGGCAACGGTCCGTGAGGTGGTCTTATCCGGCTGTTTAAGCCGCAGAGGAAACTGGCCCTTTTATTCTGGAAATGAAAAAAAGCTTGCAGTTAAAAATATGGAGCGGTTAGGAATTATAGGCATTGCCGGAAAATGCTACCGTGAATTATCAGGAGGCCAGCAGCAGAGAACCTTGATTGCAAGAGCTCTTTGTGCCACGGATAAGCTTCTGATAATGGATGAGCCCATTACAGGTCTGGACCCTTCAGCCATCGCGGAATTTTATGAGATAATCCGCAAATTGAATCGTGAGGAGGGGGTTGCCATTCTAATGGTATCCCATGATGTCGCCACGGTTGTAAAAGAGGCGGATAAAATCCTTCATTTGAAGCGGGAGGTCCTGTTCTACGGGACGACAAAAGAGTATTTAAAAAGTAATGCCGGATATATTTACACAGGAGGTGCGTAAAGATGGAACTGCTTCGTGAAATGCTGTCCTATCCGTTTTTGGTCCGGGCTTTGGCAGGAGGGATCCTGGTTTCTTTATGTGCTTCTCTTCTAGGAGTCAGCCTGGTGTTAAAACGGTATTCCATGATTGGTGACGGACTGTCTCATGTCTCCTTTGGTGCTTTGTCTTTTGCAGTGGCTTTTGGCTGGTCTCCGTTAAGGGTATCCGTACCGGTAGTGGTAGTGGCAGCATTTTTCCTTCTGCGCATCCGGTCCAACGGAAAGATGAAAAGTGATGCAGCCATTGCCATGATATCTGCCGTAGCACTGGCAGCCGGCATTATCGTTACTTCCATGACGACTGGAATGACCACAGATGTAAGCAGCTATATGTTTGGAAGCATACTGGCCATGAGTAAAGAGGATGTCCGTTTAAGCGTAATTTTGTCCGTTCTTGTGCTGGGACTGTTTTTGATTTGTTATAATAAGATTTTTGCGGTGACCTTTGACGAAAACTTTGCAAGGGCAACGGGAGTGAACGTATCCTGGTATAATGTTTTGATTGCGGTCTTGACCGCCGTAACCATAGTACTGGGTATGAGGATGATGGGAGCCATGCTGATCTCCAGTCTTATAATTTTTCCTTCCCTTACCTCTATGCGGGTGTTTAAAAGCTTCCGGGGAGTCGTAATATCTTCCGGAATTTTATCAGTCGTGTGCTTTGTGATCGGCATGATGGCATCGTACCGTTATTCTACCCCGGCGGGAGCCAGCGTGGTGATGGTGAATTTGGCGGCATTTCTGATTTTTTCAGCTGCAGATTATGTGGTAAGAATGAACCGGGCCGATAAAAAAGTGGGACATGGGCTCGCAGGAAAAGAGGAATGACAGTGAGATGAATATGGAAGAAAAAAGATTAAAGCGTGCCAGGCGGCACGTGAGTCAGACACAGTTTATTGCTTATGGATTTTTTTGTCTGATCTTAACAGGAGCCCTGCTTTTGATGCTCCCCATATCCAGCAGGGATGGACAGTCGGAAGATTTTTTAAGCTGCCTGTTCACAGCTACCAGCGCATCCTGTGTGACGGGACTGATCGTCAGGGATACATGGACCCAGTGGTCTTTGTTTGGACAGATGGTGATAATAACAATGATACAAATCGGAGGCCTTGGATTTGTCACCGTGGGCGTGTTTATCTCCATTGTGCTCAGGCGGAAGATCGGGTTAAAAGAGAGAGGGCTTTTGCAGGAAAGTGTAAATACATTACAGATCGGCGGAGTTGTAAGGCTGGCGAAAGGGATTATCAAAGGAACCTTTCTCATTGAAGGAACAGGAGCCATTCTTCTGGCCTTTCGTTTTATTCCTAAATACGGGTTCTGGAGAGGATCGTTTTATGGAATTTTCCACGCCATATCAGCCTTCTGCAATGCGGGATTTGACTTAATGGGAAATCAGAAGCCTTTTAATTCCTTAGTCGCTTATTACGATGACTGGTTGGTGAATCTGGTCATTATGTCTTTAATCATCGTAGGCGGCATCGGTTTTATCGTGTGGGAAGATATCTATCGGAATAAGCTTCACTTTAAAAAATATATGCTGCATACCAAAATGGTTTTGGTGAGTACCACTGTTCTGGTATTTGGAGGAGGATTTCTTTTCTATCTGCTGGAAAGGAACAATCTTTTGGTGGGGATGAATGCAAGCGGACAGATTTTAACCTCCCTGTTCAGCTCCGTAACTGCAAGGACAGCCGGTTTTAATACCACTGATACGGCATCATTGACCGACGGGAGTAAGCTCCTTACCATAATCCTCATGTTCATCGGAGGAAGCCCCGGATCAACAGCGGGAGGAATTAAGACCACAACAATTTTTGTCCTTCTTATGTGCGTGCATTCCAATATCAAGCAGACCTACGGGGTCAATATCTTTGGAAGGCGTCTGGAAGAGGGTGTGATCAAGCGTGCAGGCGCTATTTTAACCATCAACTTGTTTTTGGCTCTTTCAGCTTCCCTGGCTATTATGGCTATTCAGCCTCTGGGATTTTCGGACATACTGTTTGAAACGGCATCAGCCATTGGAACGGTAGGTATGACCACAGGCATCACCAGGGATCTTTATTCCGTATCAAAGGTGATCATTATTATCCTCATGTACAGCGGAAGAATCGGAAGCTTGTCCTTTGCCCTGGCATTTGCTCAGAGTCAGCGCAAAGCTCATGTGGAACAAGTAGCAGAAACCATCAATGTGGGTTAGAGAAAAAGGAGTAAAGTCATGAAATCAGTATTAATTATTGGACTTGGCCGGTTTGGCCATCATCTGTGTCTTAATATGGCAAGGCTTGGAAATGATGTTATGGTTGTGGATCAAAAGGAAGAGTGCTTAGAAGACTTACTTCCTTATGTTACCAGTGCAAAGATTGGTGACTGCACCAATGAAACAGTATTAAAAAGCTTGGGAATCGCCAATTTCGATTTGTGTTTTGTATGTATTGGAACGAATTTTCAGAGCAGCCTGGAGATCACCAGTCTGGTCAAAGAGCTGGGAGGCAGGAGAGTGATCAGCAAGGCAAACCGTGATATTCATGCCAAATTCCTGTTAAGAAACGGAGCGGATGAAGTCATTTATCCGGACCGTGACATTGCAGAAAAACTGGCTGTCCGTTACAGTACAGACCATGTGTTTGACTATATTGAACTAACTCCGGAATATTCTATTTACGAGATCCCACCTCTTCCGGAATGGGTGCATAAATCCATAAGAGAAGTTGATATCAGAAACCGTTACCATATCAGTGTCCTGGGAATCAAGCGGGAAGGCAGAGCCCAGCTCATGCCGCCTGCAGATTATGTGATCCAGCCTCAGGAACATTTGATGGTGATTGGCAAAAGAGAGCATATTGAGCATATACTAAAGGAACTAAAGTAGAGAAGCAATAGGAGGTTTGTTATGCCTGCATGGTTAGCTTCTAATGGTTCGACTCTTCTGGTAGCCCTTGTCCTATTGGTGCTGGTGTTTATATCAGTGAGACAATATATAAAAAATAAGGGAAGAGGCGGTTGCGGACATTGCAGTGGATGCTGCGGCAATTGCAGCGGAGGCTGCGGTCACTGCGCCTTTGGAAATGCAGAAGATGAAAAGAAGGAATGAGTAAGAGTATAAATCGAAAGGAGGATGCCCATTTGTTTTGGGGCATCCTCCCTTCGATTTTTTATTTTAAATCTAATTTTAAGTCCCCGAATTTAATCCAGCCGATTTTTCTAAGTATTTCTCCAAACAAAAGAGTGAGAATGGCAGGCAGAAGAAAACAGACCATGAGGATTCCAAGCCACATAAAGGGCCCGCCTTTCATCGCCGTGTAGATGCCGATGGGGCCTACCAGCCCGCAGGTGCCCATGCCGGAGCCGGCCGGAATGTTTTTTAGTTTAAATACCATGGTGGCTATGGGGCCGGTTATCATGGAAGTCAGGGTGGGGGCGATCCAGACCTTTGGATTTTTCACGATGTTTCCCATCTGCAGCATACTGGTGCCAAGGCCCTGGGCCATAAGACCGCCGACCCCGTTTTCCCGGAAGGAAAGGACGGCAAAGCCAATCATCTGAGCACAGCATCCGGCTGTGGCAGCTCCCCCTGCCAGGCCGTCAAGGGATAAGGCGATACAGATAGCAGCACTGCTGATGGGCAAGGTGAGGGCGATGCCGATCAGGGCGGATACCAGGATTCCCATAAACAATGGCTGCAGCTCAGTAGCTGTTTTTACAAGAACGCCAAACCAGTTCATGAAGCTTGCTACGCCTGGTCCCACGGTCTGTGCAATTAAGACTCCGGAAATGATGGTTACTCCGGGGGTGACCAGAATGTCCAGCCGTGTTTCCTTTGAAACGATCTTTCCAAGTTCCGTGGCAACCACCGTTGCAGCGAGAGCACCCACAGGACCGCCAAGAGCGTTGCCGGCAATTCCCACGGTTGCTGCGGAAAAAAGGACCAGGGCAGGGGCGTGGAGGGCATAGGCGATGGCAACTCCCAGAGCCGCTCCAGTAGCACTTTTTGCGTATTCCGCGATCACGTTGAAAATAGTGAGATTGAATTGCTGTCCCAGAGTACCAAATATGGTTCCGATCAAAAGAGACGCAAAAAGGCCAAATGCCATAGCACCCAATGCATCAATGAGATAGGTCTGGACAGTAATTGTGACGTTTTTCCTTTTCAGGAACTCTTTTACGCCGCATTTTTCCATATTGTAAATCTCCTTTAAATAGTTTGGTGCACACATTTGACCATTGTCAAAGCAGTTGTCATGTATTCTACCATAAAATAATCGGATTTCAAGGTTTTTTGTAAAATTTCGTAAAAGTTGATAATTATTTAACAATAACTGATGGAAAAACCAATGGGCCTCTGCTTGACTTTGTTTTAAGTTTGTGACACAATAAATAAATGTAATTTCATGCAAAACCCTGAAAAGAAAAGAGGTACGTTTCGATATGACGAAAATTGACATTATTTCCGGTTTCCTTGGAGCCGGAAAAACTACTTTTATTAAGAAGCTGCTGCAGGAAGCCATCGCTGGAGAGCAGGTTGTCCTGATTGAAAATGAATTTGGTGAGATCGGTATTGACGGAGGTTTTTTAAAGGATGCGGGTGTTGAGATCCGGGAAATGAATTCCGGCTGCATCTGCTGTTCTTTGGTAGGTGATTTCGGTAAGTCCCTTGAAGAGGTGCTGACCAAATACCACCCGGACCGTGTGATTATTGAGCCGTCGGGCGTTGGGAAATTATCCGATGTAATGAAAGCGGTTATAGACGTTGCTTCTGAAGTGGAAGTGACCTTAAACAGCGCAGTCACCATCGTGGATGCCCAAAAATGCAGGATGTATAGAAAAAACTTTGGAGAGTTTTTCAATAACCAGATCGAAAATGCAGGAACCATCGTATTAAGCCGTACCGATATTGCTCCTGCCGACAAGGTGGATCAGGCACTCCAGATCATTCGGGAGCTAAACCCAAATGCGTCTGTAGTGACGACTCCTTGTGATGAATTGAGCGGAAAACAGCTTCTTGAGATTATAGAAAAACCGGACACCATGGCAGAGGATTTGATGAAAGAAGTGAAAGAACACCGCCATCATCATGAAGAAGGCTGCGGCTGCGGAGGCCATCATCATGACCACGAGCACGGTGAGGAATGCGGCTGCGGAAGCCACGATCATGACCATGAGCATGGTGAGGGCTGCGGCTGCGGAGGTCATCATCATGACCATGAAGAGTCAGAATGCGGCTGCGGAGGCCATCATCATGACCACGAGCATGGTGAGGAATGCGGCTGCGGAGGCCACCATCATGACCACGAGCACGGTGAGGAATGCGGCTGCGGAGGCCACCATCATGACCATGAGGAGTCAGAATGCGGCTGTGGCGGTCATCATCATGACCATCACCATGATCATGGTGAGGAATGTGGCTGCGGCCACGATCATGACCATCATGCGGATGAAGTATTCAGCAGCTGGGGCTTAGAGAATGTGGCTTCTATGAGCAAAGAAGAGCTGGACAAGATCCTTGATGAACTGGCTTATGGAGATGGTTATGGAGATGTACTTCGTGCCAAGGGAATGATTCCGGGTGAGGAAAAAGGTACATGGCTTTACTTTGATCTGGTGCCGGAGCAATACGAGATCCGGGACGGAGCGCCGGAATATACCGGTAAGGTCTGCGTGATCGGAGCGAATTTAAAGGAAGAGGAACTAAAGAAGTCCTTTGATAGATAAAAAGAATGGTGGGAACCCCATACAGGGATACCTATATGCCCTGAAAAAGAGGGCAGGAAAGAGGGAACCATGAGCAACACAGATAGAATGGAAGACGACTTTATGCCGGTATTCCTCATCAATGGATTTTTGGAATCTGGAAAAACCCAGTTCCTTCAGTTTACCATGGAACAGGATTATTTTAAGTCTGACGAGAAAACGCTGTTAATTGTTTGCGAAGACGGTGAAACCGAATATGACCAGTCCCTGTTAAAGCGCAACAGGACAGCGGGAATATTTATAGAAAGCATAGAGGAACTGAACCCGGAGAGACTTTTAGAACTGGAACTGCTTTATAATCCGGAGCGGGTTTTGATCGAATGGAATGGAATGTGGAATCTGGATGAGCTGAAGCTTCCTGATGATTGGAGAATCTATCAGCAGATTACCCTGATTGATATGTCCACCTTTGAATTGTATGCTGCCAATATGAAGCCTTTGCTGTATTCCATGGTCCGTAATTCGGAGATGGTTATTTGCAACCGCTGTGACGGAATTGAAGATTTATCCGGTTACCGGCGGACCCTTAAGGCCATGTGCCCCAAGGGAGAGATTGTATTTGAAGATTCTGAGGGAGAGGTTAATGAGATCCCTGAGGAAGAGCTGCCTTATGATATGAGTGCCGATGTGGTGAGCATTTCACCGGAGGCCTATGGAATCTGGTACCTTGATTGTATGGAAAGACGGGACCGTTATGAGGGAAAGACTGTGGAATTTACCGCTATGGTTTTGAAGACTCCTGATTTTCCGAAAAATTATTTTGTGCCAGGGCGTATGGCAATGACCTGCTGCGAGGATGATATGACCTTTTTAGGTTTTGTCACCAAGGCAAGGGAAGCCAGAGAACTGGAAACAAAGCAATGGGTCCGTGTCAAGGCAAAGATTGCATATGAGTTCTGGAGGGATTATGACGGAGAAGGCCCCGTATTGTATGCGGAGTCTGTGGTTCCGGCTCAGCCAATTAAGGGATTTGTGCAGTTTTAGAGAAGAAACTGGGAATATTTGAAGATTGTTACCAGTGACATAATTTAGGATGACAGAAAGCCGCCCTGATGACAGAAAATCAGTAGGGCGGCCTTTTTGTGTGATAGATTAAGGCAGTTAAACAAATAAGCACCACCTGATTCCATATTTATCAATAAAATCTGTCATCAGAGAACTGAATTCACATGGCGCAAGCGGCATAAGAATTTTAGCATCCTTTAACAGAAAAAAGCCGTAGAACTTTAAAAAGTCTACGGCTTTTAAAAACTGTTTACATTGGAGGAACCGGTGTCGGTCTTGCCGGATCAAAAACATCAGAAACATTAAATAGATCCGTTAAGCTGTTGGGGTAATAAAACATCCGGTACCCATCAAGGTTTCTGCGGGCCTGGCGGAAGTAGTCAGTGCCCATCTGCATCCAGGTAGGTTTGCTGGCGTCTACGTTACAGAAATAACGGAAGCCAAGTGATTTTAAATATGTAAAACGTTCATTATCATTGGTGTAAGGGGTCCAGCTTCCGATATCGCTTCCAAAGGGGAAGAGGATAATATCTGTGGGTCCGGTTAAGGACTCAACGTTGCGTTTCCATTTGTCGCTGTCCGCTTTAAAATGGTTTATGGATATTGTTCCCATATTCCGGTGTCCCCAGCTGTGGGAGGACAGCTCCCAGCCATGATCCTTTAAGGCCTGGGCTACTTTTGCAGCCTGTTCCCGGTCTGCTTCATAATTGGGATTGGTGTCCTTGTAGGATTCATCTGTCCGGTATCCTAGGATCCCGTTGTAACCGGTAAAGGCCAGAATTCCACGTGCTCCTTTGTAGGAGAAATCTGGATGGGTTTTTATGAAGTTTTCAAGAATCGGAACCAGGTCATAATCACCTACTGAAACGCTGCCGTCAGCCATTGTCATCTCGCAGGTGGGGTATCCATCTTCTCCGATAACCATGCGGGTAGCAAAGCCGTCATCTTGCATATATTCGTAATAGCAGACATCATCCTGTGACAGGACAAAAGCTTTCTTGCCTGGAGGAAGCATGATATCTCCATAAACAAATTTGGGATTGCCATTCTCATCTTTCGTCTCATATGCAACATCATGAATCTTCACAAGAACATATCCCTTGTCATACATGGACTGCATCATCTTAAGAAATTCCGATTTGGTAGTCATCATTTGGTTGTAGCCCGCCTGCTTGGAATCTCCATCAAAAGCTTTTGAAGTATCTATGATAAGAGAATGAAAGAAAACATGGGTGACATCCTGAGGATTGAACCGTACCAGGGCCTCCTTGTCGGTATTATAACCTGCAATGGCAGAGGTCACTTCCTCGTTTGCGCTAAATTCGGGGTCAGACTGTAGAAGAGTAATTGCCCCATCATAATCGTATCCCAAAGCAAGAGCATCCGCCTGGGAAAGGAGGGCCTTTAATTTTTCTTCACTGGCTTGTTCGCTTGTAGTCTCTTCGGCGGAGTCCGGAGTTCCTTCATCGGAAGGGAGTTCTGCGACGGAAGTATCGGCAGGCAATGCCTTGTTTTTCACTCGTTTGCTAATCGCAATCCCGCATAAAGTCAAGACGGCAACGATTAAAATTCCAATAAGAGCAATCAGGATAACCTGCAATGTATGGTTCCGCCCTCCGCCAGTGTTTCGTCCACGAAAGTCATGTCTGTTCATAGTACAACCTCTTAATTCTGTAGTATTGGGGCAGTATTGATAGATTTTAAACATACCCTGTACAAGTATAGCATACTTTACCAGAAGATGAAACGAAAAGATGGTAATTATTTTTGGAAAAAATGGCATATGTAAGGGAAGCAGTCCCATACAATGGTACAAAGGAATTTTAGGGGATCGTGTATCATATGAAGAGAGTTACGGCATTTGTTTTAAGCTGTCTTCTGTTGTTTTTCTGTTTATGCTTTCCGGCAGCAGGGCAAGAGCCGGATGTGACAGTAGCCTCGGACATGATTATCCAGGCAGAAGAGGCAAAACGGGTAAATTCGGAGGGCGGTCCGGCTTTGCAGTCTCCCAGCGCCGTTCTGATGGAAGCGTCAACCGGACAGATTATTTATGAAAAGAACGCGGATGAAAAAAGGAGCCCGGCGAGCATAACGAAAATTATGACTTTGATCCTTATTTTTGATGCGTTGGATTCCGGTAAAATTAAGCTGACCGATGAGGTTGTGACCAGCGCCCACGCAAAGTCCATGGGAGGCTCCCAGGTTTTCCTGGAAGAAGGGGAAGTGCAGACGGTGGAAACCCTGATCAAGTGCATTGTTATCGCTTCGGGTAATGACGCCTCCGTAGCCATGGCAGAATACATAGCAGGAACAGAAGACGAATTTGTTAAGATGATGAACGAGCGTGCGGCAGGACTTGGGATGACAAACACTCATTTTGAAGATTGCTGCGGACTTACCGAGTCTGGCACCCATGTGACTACGGCTAAAGATATTGCGTTGATGTCCAGAGAATTAATCACCAAATATCCGCAGATCCATAATTATTCTACGATCTGGATGGAGAACATCACTCATGTGACAAAACAGGGAACAAAGGAATTCGGCCTTTCCAATACCAACAAGCTTTTAAAGATGGCAACGAATTTCACGGTGACCGGTTTAAAGACAGGGTCCACATCAGTGGCAAAGTATTGTCTTTCCGCAACAGCGGAAAAGGATGGGGTCCGCCTAATTGCTTCCATTATGGCAGCTCCGGATTACAAAGTCCGGTTCGCCGATGCCCAGACTCTGCTTAACTATGGATATGCCAATTGCAAGCTGTATGAGGATAAGGAGATGCTTCCACTTCCGGATATGGTGGTTGATAATGGAGTCACGGATCAGGTTCCGTTGAAATATGGTGGGTCCTTTTCTTATTTGAGCCTTAAGGGAGAAGATCTCCAGGCTATTGAGAAAAAGCTGGAGCTGGCACCTTCCATCTCTGCACCGGTGGAGGAAGGACAGAAGGCTGGAAACATTATTTATTCCCTTGGAGGAAAACGGATCGGAGAAGTTCCCATATTAACTGCTGAGTCAGTCAGGGAAGCCAAATTTGCCGATTATTTTAAGCGCCTTTGGAAGGCCTTTAACTTATAGCATATTCATGGATAAACACTGCCCTGTAAGCGGTACACAAAAAAACTGTGTACCGTTTACAGGGTATTTTTTGTTATTGACGGAAGTTCAAGGAAGGGATAAGATTAGTTAGTGCATAAGTGAAAACGAATCGTGGGAGGAAAACAGGTGGGAGATCGATTGCTTGCCCTTTGGTATCAGATGTCGTTGAAGAGGAAACTGTACGTGATCATAGGAAGTGTGGGGATCATTATGGCGGCTTCCATTTTCATCAATCTAAAGGTGGCATATATTTTTATAAACGATGTGAGCATTATCATGGATGACAACCTGGCCTGCTACAAGTTTCAGGAATCCATGGAGAATGAAAGGGGATTGTTTCTCCAGCTGCTGGCAAACAATACTCTGGAAAATAGGGAGGCATACCGTCAGGGGTGTCAGGAGACCAAAGCATTTTTAAACAGCCTGCCCTATGATTATGATAAAATCGGAGAGGAGCGCTATGGGATCACCTGGAACATCATAAACAGTTATGGGACTTACGAAGAACAGCGGGAAAAAGTGGTGGAAATGAGCCAGAATGACCCCAATTACATCAGGGAGCTATATAAAACATATAATATGCAGAAATATCTGGACCTCTACGGGACTCGTCTGACCAAGGTAGTATTAATGGGAGGAAATGATTATTACGAAGTCCAGATTCCTGTACTTAAGCGCATGCCTTACATTTTGGTGGCCATCAGCATCATCGCTTTTTTTGTGCTTATGATCTTACTTCGTTTTATCACGGGCAGCATTGTAAAAACAGTTGTGCAGCTGGCTACCGTCTCAGGTAAGATCGAAAAGAACGACTTTTCGTCTCCTGACGTTCATTGGGATGGAAGGGATGAGATCGGGCAGCTGGTAAGTGCATTCAATAAAATGAAGCATGCCACACGGGACTACATCACAGCGACAGAAGAGAAAAGGCAGATGGAAGAAAAGCTGTACCGGCAGGAGCTGGAGAGGACCGAGCTTGAGAAGCGGTTTTCCATGGCCCAGCTTCAGCTGATCAAAAGTCAATTAAATCCACACTTTCTCTTTAATACTCTGAATATGATCACCAGGATGGCACAGATGGAAGAGGCACCGGTTACCGAGGAAATGCTGGTGGCCATCAGCAGCCTGCTACGTTACAGCCTCCGGACGTCCAATGCCTTTGAGCCTCTGGAACAGGAGCTAAAGGTGGTGAAGGATTATATGTATATCCAGAAGATGCGTTTTGGAGACCGGATTCAATGGAACATCAACTGCAGCACAGATTTATATCAGCAAGAGGTGCCGGTCTTCATGCTGCAGCCATTGGTGGAAAACGCGGTCATTCACGGCATACAGGAAAAGGAGAACGGTGGAAGCATTGACATACAGATCGAGAAAAGAAAAGAGCTTTTATGGATTTCCGTTGCGGATACGGGGAAAGGGATGGACACGGAAACCCTAGCCGCTATCAGGAATGCCATTGAAACAAAGGGTACTGGGCTTGGTATCGGGCTGGGGAATATATATAGAAGGATTTCTTATTATTACGAATATGGGAAGGTAACTATAGACAGCGGCGAAAACAGAGGCACAGTGGTACAGATAGAATTTGGTCGGAGAAGGGATATGATGGATCATGTATCGGTTAATGATAGCGGAAGATGAGATGATTGAGCGTATTGTACTCAAAAAAATGCTTCTGAAGAAATTTGGAGAGGAATGTCAGGTTTTTGAGGCACAAAACGGTAATGAGGCGATAGAGATTTTTAAAAGGGAAGATATCCAGGTGGTGATCCTGGACATCGGGATGCCGGGAATGAACGGAATCCAGGCAGCGGAAATTATGAGGAAGGAAAAAAAGGATTGCTGTATTATTTTTCTGACGGCTTACGACCGTTTTGACTATGCAAAAAAGGCGATTTCTATCAGGGCTATGGAATATCTGCTGAAGCCTTATTCCCAGAAAGAGGTTTTAAACGTGGTTGAAGAGGCCCTGCGGATTGCCGATAAACAGGAGGACAAGCCGGAGGAAATCAAAAACCATGGAGAAGAGGAAGGTGCCGAAGTTCCGGATGAAGAGGAAAACGCTCATCAGACTTTGGGTGATGAGTCTGATTTCAGCGGCAGCCGTTTGTCTGTTTTGACCGCCATGGTGGAGGAGTATATACGATCCAACTATATGAATGATATTTCCATGAGCGAAACAGCCCGGGCCGTGGGGTATTCAGAGCCTTATTTTTGCAGAATGTTCAAGCTGCAGTTCGGGCAAAGCTTTACCTCTTATCTGTCGGAATACAGAGTCAGGGAAGCGAAAAAGCTTCTGGCCCAGCCCAATGTGATCGTAAAAGAAGTAGGGGTCAGGGTGGGTACATGGATTCCAATTATTTTACAAAAGTTTTCAAACGCCTGGAAGGAGTGAATCCTTCGGATTACAGAATGTCTATATTAAAAGACCTCTAAAAATTGATTTTAGTGTGAAAAATGCCTGTCATGATGAGATGACAGGCATTTTTTATTTTAACTGAAATGATAAAATTCTACTACGGATGATAAAAAGTTACGATGGAAACTGTCGAAGTCTGCCGTTATAATGAACACACAACACAGAAAGTGTGTACAAAGCAGAGAGGAGGATGGGGCATGGAACAGGAATTGTTTCGAATGGAAGGGATAAGTAAAAGCTTCCCCGGAGTCAAGGCTCTCGATAAGGTAAGTCTGTCAGTTAATAAGGGGGAGGTCCTAGGGCTTGTTGGTGAAAATGGAGCCGGTAAATCCACCCTGATGAAAATTTTATCCGGTGTTCACCGGGCAGATGAAGGTGAAATATTCATTGAAGGAAATAAGGTGGACATTGATTCCGTTGCAAAGGCCCATGAGCTTGGCGTATGCATCATCATGCAGGAGCTTAATATGTGCGGCCATCTTAGTGTGGCAGACAATATATTCATCGGCAGGGCTCATAAAAAAGGAATTTTCATCGATGATGGCAAGATGCATGAGGAAGCGAAAAAGATCCTTGATGATCTGGGTATTGAATTAAATACCTATGCCCATGTGGGAAGCTTAAGCATTGCTCAACAGCAGATGGTGGAAATTGCAAAAGCGATCAGCTTTAATTCGAAAATACTGGTTCTTGATGAGCCGACGGCAACTCTTACGGAAAAAGAGATCGATCAGTTGTTCGGTATCATCCGCCGCTTGAAAGAAAAGGGAGTGGGTATGGTTTATATATCCCACCGAATGGCAGAACTGAACCAGATCTGTGAACGGGTTACGATTATCAGAGATGGTCAGTACATAGGTACCAGGAATTTAAATGAGATCACGATGGATCAACTGGTGAACATGATCGTTGGTCGTTCATTGGAGGATAAATATCCTAAATATAAGCGTAACATCGGAGAAATTGTTCTTGAGGCCAGGAATGTCCGCAGAGGTACAAAAGTAAATGCGGACTATTTTTATGTAAAAAAAGGAGAAATCCTTGGAATATCAGGACTGGTAGGAGCTGGAAGAACAGAGCTGATGCGCTGCATCTTCGGTGCAGATCAGGCGGATTCCATGGAGCTTACGCTGGAAGGAAAACCAATCAAGGTCAACTCTGTGATCCAGGCCATTAAGCATGGCATTGGATATGCCACGGAAGACCGGAAGAGGGATGGTCTGGCTCTGGGCCTTGATATCAAATATAACACGAACATGGCCCATCTTCAAAACATTACCCGCTTTGGATTTATCAATGACAAGGAAGGGCTTAAGAATGCGGAAAAATATGTGGAGCTTCTGCGCACGAAAACCCCAAGCGTGCATCAGCTTTGCGGGAATCTTTCCGGAGGCAATCAGCAAAAGGTAGTTTTAGCCAAATGGCTGTGCAATGATGTAAAGGTGCTGATTGTTGACGAGCCAACCAGAGGAATCGATGTAGGAGCCAAGTATGAGGTGTATGAGCTGTTTAACAAGTTAAGCGCCCAGGGAGTGTCTATCATTATGATTTCTTCTGAATTGCCGGAGATTCTTGGTATGAGTGACCGGATTCTGGTTATCCATCAGGGAGAAATCAACGGTGAATTAGATGCAAAGACCGCGACTCAGGAAGATATCCTGTATCTTGCGGCAGGTTATAACAAACTAGAAGGAAAACCGGCGCCCGTGTTATCAGGCGGCGGCAATAGAAAGGGAGAGTAAGGATGGGAAACTTAAAAGCAAAGGTGCAGGAAAAGAAAGGCGGTTCGTTTAACAAGCTAAACGCAGCCACACGGCGGGCAATCTACTCATTGTGCATCCTGGTCGGACTGTTTGTGCTGTTTTCGATTCTTCAGCCTGCTAAATTTTTAGCCCCGGCCAATTTACAGAACCTTCTGCAGCAGATCGTTACCTATACCATCATCGGCTGTGGTCTGACCTTCTGTCTGGTCTGCGGCGGAAACGATTTATCTGCCGGTGCTTCTATGGCATTGTCAGGAATTATTATGGTATCACTTCTGATGCAGGGACTGCCTCTTGTGGTATGCATCGCACTTTGCCTGATCATGGGTATCATGACAGGTATTATGAATGGCTTTTTTATTGAAATTTTAGGCGTTGTGCCTTTTGTTGCGACTTTGGCAACCCAGTGGGTATACCGAGGCATGGCAAACGTGCTGGTAAACGGTGCGCCACTGTATACAACAAACATTCCTTCTAAGGAAATCCAGAAACAGTTTTACGTTCTGGGCGGCGGAAGGATCGGAGGAGATGGACTTCCTTACAGCGTTATCATCACTTTGGTGTATGCTGTGATTTTAGGGATTGTTCTTGCAAAAATGCGGATCGGCCGTCAGATTTATGCCTGTGGTTCCAACTTAGAGGCGGCGAAACTTTCCGGTATTAATGCAGTAAAAACCCGTATGTTTGCATATTGTATTTCCGGCTTGTCCGCAGCAATCTGCGGTATCCTGGTTGCTTCCCGCCTTTCCAGTGCACAGCCTACGGCAGGTAACGGATATGAGATGGAAGCCATTGCAGCGTCCGTTCTGGGAGGAATCTCCATCCTGGGCGGAGAAGGAACGATTCTTAATACAGTGATCGGAGCCTTGATGATGGGAGTAATCCGGAACGGACTGAACTTAAATGGTGTCAATTCGTTCTGGCAGCAGATGATCGTAGGTATTATCCTGTTGATCGCCGTAGCATCCCAGACAGCGAAAAAAAGCGGAGACTTAGGGGCAATCAAGCGGTTTTTTGGCTTGAGAAAATAAAAACAATCAACTCAGGAGGAAAAGAAGAATGAGAAAAGTAACGGCAGTTTTGTTGGCAGCGGCTATGGCAGTTGCCGGTCTGACCGGCTGTGGAAGCCAGTCAAGCAGCACGCCTGCAACCACCGCAGCGGCAGAATCCAGCAAAGGGGCGGACACCGATAAGGCAGAGTCAAAAGACTCAGCTAAGGGTGATACAGCAAAAGAGAAAACCATTTACGTAATTGTAAAGGTTCTGGGAAATCAGTACTGGAGCGTGCTTCAGGCTGGAGCAGAACAGGCTGGCAAGGAACTGGGCTGTAACGTAGTCGTAGTAGGAACCGCTCTGGAGTCAGATATCGAAGGCCAGCTTACCCTGCTGCAGAATGCAGTATCCGCACAAGCAGATGGAATCGTTATTGCACCTTTAGACAGTGTATCTCTTGACGCACCGATAACAGAAGCGTATAATTCAGGTATACCGGTTGTTCTGGTAGATACAGTAATCAAGAGCGAGAACTACAGCGCAGCTCTTTTAACCAACAACGTGGAAGCAGGAAAGGTTGCTGCTGAGGAAATGCTCCGCAGACTGAAAGACAAGGGAGTTTCTGAAACAGAAGATGCTCAGATCGCCATTCAGGTAGGTTCTACCGGATCTCAGACCATCAATGACCGCGTAAAGGGCTTTAATGAGTACTGGCAGGAAAATGCTCCTGAAAAATGGCAGGTATTAAACAACGATATTAAGGTAAACGATGGAGATATCAGCAAGGCAGTAGGTTTCTGTCAGGACTTTATCACCACATATCCAAACTTAAAGGCAGTGTTTGGTCCTAACAACGGATCTACCGTAGGATTTGTAACTGGTCTTACTGAAACTGGACGCACCGACATTTCCATGGTAGGATTTGATTTCTCAGCAGAAATTGAAACTATGATTCGCAGCGGCGAATATGATGTTTCTTCCGTGGTACAGCGCCAGTATTATATGGGATATGACGGCGTAAAAACTGCTCTTGAGATGTCCGATGGAAACACTGTAAGAGAAAAGACAATCGATACAGGTGTAATCCTGGTAACTAATGATAATGTGGATGATCCTGAGGTGCAGAGTATCATCAATCCATAATCAAAAAATAATATAAATATCAAACGCTTCCTCTGTGCCCAGGGGAGGCGTTTTGGGGGTAAAGGAATGGACAAACGGATTGCCAAATGGGCGGCTTTGATTTTTTTTGCAATGGCTGCAGCATGCATTTTTTTCATTCTCCTGAAATCAGGAAATCTGGGGAAAGCCTTTTTTTTAAGGGGACGGAAGGAAGCGCCGGAATATGTGTTTTCTTATGCGGATAACCAGCCGGAGGATTATCCAACAGTACAGGGAGCAAGGAAATTTGCGGAGCTGGTGCAGGAAAAAACGTCCGGAAGGATCAAGATCAATGTGTTTGCCGGCGGTGAAATGGGGAGTGAAAATGAAGTGGTGGAACAGCTTCAATACGGCGGCATTGATTTTGCCCGGGCTTCGGTCATGATATTAGCCGAAATAAAACCGAAGTTTAATGTCCTTCAGCTTCCTTATTTATATAGAGATGAAAAACATATGTGGAAGGTTCTTGACGGAGAGATCGGAGAGGAATTTAAGGATGAACTGGGGGAAAGCGGTTTGGTAGCCCTTTCCTGGTATGATGCAGGTGCCAGGCATTTTTACAATTCTTCCCACCCCATAAAATGCGTAGAGGATTTGAAAAAAATGCGCATTCGCGTTGCCAATTCTGATATGATGTCGGCAATGGTGGAGGCGCTTGGAGCCAGGGCGGTGCCAATGGCTTATTCCGAAGTATATGCAGCTCTGGAGACCAGCAGCATCGATGGTGCGGAAAACAACTGGCCATCCTATGAATCCATGGGTCATTATGAAGTGGCAAAATACATCACTCTGGATGCACACACCCGGATTCCCGAGATGCAGCTTGCCTCCCAGGCCACATGGGAAAAGCTGAGTGATTCGGACAGGGAGATCATTACGGCCTGCGCAGAAGAGTCCGCCAGGTATGAAAGACAGCTATGGGAGATTCGTGAACAGAAGGTCAGGGAACAGCTGATTAAGGCCGGCTGTATCGTCACGGAACTAAGCCCCACGGAACAGGTGCGCTTTCGGGCGGCCGTCATGACGGTTTATCAAATGTTCTGCAGCAAATATATTGATGTAGTAAACCGGATCGCCCAGATACGGTGATGAATGAATTTTAACGGATGCTTTCAATGGAAATAACTTGAAGCATCTGTTTTTTTATTTCTTATGGGAGTAGAATAAAAATTTCAATAGGTGTTGACAAGTAATATTATATGGCATATAATATTATTATACGACGTATAATATAGATAAAAAAATAATATTATATATCAGTTCAAATAGAAGAAAGGAAGGTGGGCAATCGTGGAACCAAAACGTTTGTACCGGTCTGTAAAGAACAGAGTCCTTTGCGGTGTATGCGGCGGTATTGGAGAATATTTTCAGGTAGATCCTGTTATGATCAGGTTGATATGGGTTCTTCTGATGTTTCTTCAGTCATGGCGCCATTTGTTCCGTTCGTTCATGGGATTTTCTCTGGTGGGAGGAAGCCTGGTACTTTACATCATCGCTGCGGTTATCATACCCCAGGCGCCAAAGGATGAAACAAGATAGTGGCAAAAATTAGGATAGGAGTGGGCACATGGTTTTTAACACAGGAGCAGCATTATTGGACGCCATTGTCCTTGCAATAGTGTCGAGGGATCAGGAGGGTACCTATGGTTATAAAATCACACAGGATGTGAGGAATGTCATTGAGATTTCAGAATCAACCCTTTATCCGGTACTCCGAAGATTGCAGAAGGAAGAGTGTCTGGAGGTTTATGATCTGGCATTTGACGGAAGAAACCGAAGATATTATAAGATTACGGAAAAAGGAAGGGTTCAATTGAATCTCTATAAAGGTGAGTGGGTAGGCTACTCCCAGAAAATATCCCGGATTTTTGAGGAGGCACATATATGAGCAGGGATGAGTTTATGAGAGAGCTGGAATATCTGCTGTCGGATATTCCAGATGATGAAAAGGCGGATGCCATTGAATATTACAGGGATTATCTGGAAGAAGCGGGGCCGGAAAATGAGGAAAAGGTAATCGGTGAGTTTGTAAGCCCTGAGCGGATCGCAGCGATTATCCGCTCGGATATTTCCGGGAATTTGGATGACGGTGGAGAATTTACGGAGACTGGCTATCGGGATGAACGGTTTAAAGATCCAAATTACCAGATGGCAAAGCGATATGATCTTCCGGAGGTATCCGAAGAACCTCAATACAGTTACGAAGATCAGGAGAAAAAACATAACAGGCGAAGAAAAGGCATGGATGGAAACCGTACCGTGAAAACTGTTTTATGGATCATTTTAATTATTGCGGCTTCGCCTATCCTTATGGGAATCGGAGGAGGTATTGTAGGCTTGTTAGGAGGTGTTTTGGGATGCCTTGTGGCAGCAGTTGTTGGAGTCGGTGCGCTGACCTTTGCCCTTTTGGCGGCCGGGGTCGGTATGGTTTTGGGCAGTGTTGTCTCCATGGTGATTCATCCCTTAAGCGGAGCCCTGCTTTTAGGCTGGGAATCCTGTTTCTTGGTATAGGAATGATCGCCCTGGCTCTCTGCGGTGCATTTTATGGTACCTTTCTTCCATTTCTTTTCAGAAGCTTTGTGAACGTCCTTAGCAGGTTATTTCATGGAAGGAGAAGCCGCTTATGAAAAGATTTATAAAGATATGTTTAATTGCAGGAAGTGTCTGCGCCTAATTGGCGGGGGAATTTCAGCCGTAGCGGCTGTGTTGGGAGGAAATCTACGGGAAATCGTACCTCAAAGAGCTCTTGAGTGGAGAAGGGAAATTTCAGGCGTCACCCTGGATGGTTTCTGGGATGAGGTAAATTTTGAGAGTTTTGATCTTACTATTCCAGAGGTTTTTAATATAGGAGAAAAAGGGCAGGAAATATTTTCTTCTTCGAAAGTTAAAAAAATGGATATAGTAATACGTACAGGAAACGTGGTTTTTGTGGAAGATCCCCAGGGTAATGAGGTTAAGATTTTCTGCAACAGGGACCAATCCTGTTATACTCTGTACGCAGAAAATGGCGATTTGGAGCTTCAGGAATATGATGGCTGGAAAAGAAAGGATGGCCCGGAGCTGCTTTTTACGGTCCAGGTGCCAAAGAATTACCGATTTTCTGAAGTTGACTTGCAATCAGTACATTCAAGCCGTTTTTCAGGAAATGAGGATTCCGGCCCGGCTATGATGTCTCAGGCTCTTTCTGCAGATGAACTGACAATTGAAACAAAGGCCGGCGCCATAAAAATCAATGGCGGCAGCGTGGGAAATCTTCATGTGAAAAGCAGTGCAGGCGCTGTAGATTTTTCCGGAAGAACGACCGGAGACATTGAGGCAGAATGCCAGGTCGGTGCCATAAGGCTTGAACTTGCCGGGAAAAAGGAAGATTACAATTATGATATCCAGTGCAAGATGGGAGCCATAAAGATCGGTGATGAAGGAAATGCGGCCCTAAAGGGAAAGAAACAGACGGATAACGGGGCTGGAAAAGATATGGATTTAGAATGCACGACTGGAGCGATCCAGGTGGATTTTATGAATGAATTATAATATAATTATAGTATTTATAGGTCAAAAAGCAGAAAGGAGATAAACAAATGGAAGATAATCAGAAGAAACTATACCGTTCCGATACAGACAAAATGCTTTGTGGGGTATGCGGCGGAATTGCAGAATATTTTAACGTGGATTCTACCCTCATCCGGCTTTTGTGGGCAGTGCTGGCCTGCACAGGCACAGGAATTGTGGCCTATTTTATTGCGGCCATCATTATCCCCAGAAGATAAAAGGGCTTTGTAAAAGCCGGAGACGAAAAAAGCAGGCTGCTGCGGACCAGAGTTCCGCCACGGCCTGCTTTTTTTAAAATACTGGAAAAAATTTACGTTTAATTCTCCTGGTAGGGGGCATACTCTCTTTAGATTTAAGAAAAGGAGATTTGAAACTATGTCAAAGGGAAAGAAAAACGAACCATTTGATCCTCGTAATATGAAGCCAGAGGAAATACTTAAATTTGAAATTGCTACAGAGCTTGGCCTTGGTGATAAGGTGATAGAGAGCGGCTGGCGCAGTCTGAGTGCTAAGGAAAGCGGCCGGATCGGAGGCTTGATTACAAAAAGAAAAAGAGAAATGAAAAATGAAGCTCTGTTAAAGGGTGAAGAAGTATAAAAAATACCCTGCGAGTATCCCTTGATGTCCGTAAAGCATGGGCAGAAGAAGAAAACTGAGGAATTTTCTTGCACCGTAAGGGAATATATTTTATAATGGACCTCAAAGAGGAAATATCCTGCGGGTATCCCTTTACGTCCGGTAAAGCGGGACAGGCTCTGCGCAGAAAGCATTGGCGGGAAAGAGGAGATACGTTTCGGATATTCCGTGATGCCTGGAAAGAATGGGCAGGAAAGATGCAGGACGATGGAAAAACAGGAATTAAGAAGCGGATTCACGACTGGAACCTGTGCCGCTGTTGCCTCCAAGGCAGCGGCGGTCATGCTGTTAACCGGGTGTGAATTACAGCACATGAAACTTATGACGCCAAAAGGAAGGTCGGCTGATCTTCCTCTTTTTCATGTTGTCTTAAGCCAGGAAAAGGCGGTATGCGCTGTAATAAAGGATGCAGGGGATGACCCGGATGTAACGCATCAGGCCATGGTGTTTGCAAGCGTTACATATACTGATGTTAAAGAAGAGGGGGAGGCCGCAGGAATTTATCGCAGAGAAGGAGAGGATGGGAAAGCCCCTCTTTTTCTCACTGCAGGAGAAGGGATCGGTTGGGTGACAAAACCGGGACTATCCTGTCCCGTGGGCATGCCGGCCATTAATCCTGTTCCCCGTGACATGATATTCCAAGGAGTGGAGGACGCCAGAAGGGAAGCGGGCTTTGATAGTTCCTTAACAATCACCGTCTGGATGCCGGAAGGAAAAAAACTGGCGGAAAAAACCTTTAATTCCAGGCTGGGAATTGTAGGCGGGCTTTCCATACTTGGAACAACAGGAATTGTAAAGCCCATGAGTGAAGAGGCGCTGATTGCTACCATACGGCTGGAATTACATATGAAGGCAGTGGCTGGAATGAAGCGGGTGATCCTTATTCCGGGAAATTATGGAGAAGCGTTTATACAGGAAACACTTGGCCTTGACTTAAAAAACGGGGTGATCTGCAGCAATTTTATCGGGGAAGCTTTACAATCGGCTGGCGAGGAGGGATTTCACCAGATCCTGTTTGCAGGACATATTGGGAAGCTTATTAAGACTGCAGGAGGTGTGCCCAATACCCATTCCAAATATGGGGACCGCCGTATGGAAATATTGTGGGACTGTACTGCCCCTTTCTCAGAGGGCAGGGACGGATTAAAAGATGAGATTATGGCAGCCAATACCATGGAGGAGGCTGCGGGAATCCTGAAAAGCTTTGGGATTTTAGAGCCTGTTATGGAAGAGGCTGTGGACAGGATCCAGAGATACATGTCTCTCTGGTCCGGGGGGAGAACGGTGGAAGTGGTGACATTTTCCACGATGTACGGTATACTGGGAATGAGCCGGGGAGCAAAGGAACTTATCGGGTTGCTTTCCGGGGAAGCACCAGGACGGAACGAACAGGAGGAATAAACGATGGCTGGAATCATGTACGGGATCGGCGTAGGGCCGGGAGATCCGGAGCTTATGACATTAAAGGCGGTTAAACGGATCAGGGAATTAAAGGTCATTGCCATTCCCCATAAAAATAAAGAACAGTGTACGGCATATCAGATCGCCAGGCAGGCAGTGCCGGAAATAGAAGAAAAGGAATGCCTTCATCTGCACATGCCCATGACGAAAGATGAAAATATACTTAAGGAAAGCCATGATCAGGCAGCTAGGACGGTAATGGAGTATTTAGACAGGGGCGTGGATGTGGGATTTATTACCCTTGGGGATGTAAGTATTTATTCCACCTTCAACTATCTGATGGAACGGCTATGGACAGAAGGGTATGATACCCGCTTAGAAAGCGGAATTCCATCCTTTTGCGCTGCGGCGGCAAGGCTTGGAATCTCTCTTGTATCAGGCGCAGAGGAGCTTCATATCATACCGGCCTCTTACCAGGTGAGGGATGCCTTAAAGCTTCCTGGTGTAAAGGTGCTTATGAAGGCCGGCAGACAGATGGAAGCGGTAAAAAGAGAACTGAAAGACTGTGGAGCCAGCGCTATGATGGTAGAAAACTGCGGAATGCCGGATGAAAGGATCTATGGATCCCTGGATGAGATTCCGGAAGATGCCGGCTATTATTCTTTGATGATTGTGAGGTAATTATGGTACATATCGTAGGAGCAGGTCCGGGAGCGCCGGACTTAATTACAGTGAGAGGCAAGGAGTTGCTTGAGAGGGCGGATGTGATCATTTACGCAGGCTCTTTGGTAAACCCAGCCCTTTTGGATTACAGAAAGGCCCAGTGTCAGGTCTATGACAGTGCCAAAATGACCCTTGAGGAAGTGATTGCGGTTATGGCGGAGGCGGAGCTTAAAGGAAAGATGACGGTAAGGCTCCATACCGGTGATCCCTGTATTTATGGAGCAATCAGAGAGCAGATGGATGAACTGGAGGTAAGAGGGATTCCTTATGACGTATGTCCGGGTGTCAGCTCTTTTTGCGGTGCGGCTTCAGCCCTTAAAATGGAATATACCCTTCCTCAAGTAACCCAAAGTGTGATCATTACCCGTATGGCAGGAAGGACACCGGTGCCGGATCGGGAATCCATCGCTTCCTTTGCGGCACATGGCGCAACTATGGTCATCTTTTTAAGTACCGGTATGCTGGATAAGCTGTCGGAGGAGTTGATAAAAGGCGGTTATCTTCCGAATACTCCTGCCGCGATTGTCTATAAGGCAACCTGGGAGGACGAGAAGACCATAAACTGTACGGTGGAAAGTTTAGGTGCTAGTGCCAGACGGGAAAATATAAAGAAGACAGCCCTGATTCTTGTGGGCAATGCGGTGGCTCAGAACGGCTACGAACGTTCCAAGCTTTATGATCCGGTTTTTAGTACGGAATACCGGAAGGGAACGGGGGAAGAATGATGAAGCTCTCGATCATCTGCTTTACGCAAGCAGGAGCCAGGCTTAGTGTAAAACTTATAAAGGAATTATTAAAAGCAGGGCAGCCTTGTGAAGCTTATGGGTCGGAAGGGCTTATTAAGTCTTGCCCTGACGGGGATCTCATGATCCCTGTTTCTACTTCCCTGTCGGAATGGACAAAGGAGCAGTTTTTGCAGAAGGAAGGCATCGTGTTTGTTGGTGCAACCGGCATTGCAGTCCGGGCTATTGCACCCTTTTTAAAGAGTAAGGCAGAAGACCCGGCCGTGGTGGTTATGGATGATATGGGAAGATTTTCCATCTCCCTTTTATCCGGACATTTAGGAGGAGCCAATGAACTGGCAGAACAGCTGGCGGGTATGGCAGGCGGTCAGGCTGTTATTACCACTGCCACGGACATTCATGGCAGCTTTGCGGTAGACTTATTTGCTAAAAAGCAGGGGCTGGTCATTACTGAATTAAAAAAGGTAAAAATGATATCTTCCGCCATTCTTAAAGGAGAAAGTGTAGGATTTCACTGTGATTTTCCGGTTTCAGGAAAGCTTCCTTCCGGACTTATCCCGGGAGAGGCCTGCAATGCAAATCTTTGGATCACCATAAAGGAGAATCCAAAAGAGGAGCCGCTTAAGGCATCCTTAAAGCTGGTTCCAAGGCTTCTGGTTCTGGGAGTCGGATGCAGAAAAGGGGTACCTGCCAAAACCATAGAAAAGGTACTTGACCGGTTTTTCAAGGAATGGAACTTATCCCCGGAAGCGCTGACCGCATGTGCCAGCATCGATTTAAAGAAGGAAGAAGAGGGAATCTGCCGGTTCGCTGCTTCTAAAGGAATCCCGTTTTATACGTATCCGGCCAAAGTGCTTGAGGAAATAGAAGGGGAATTTTCTTCCTCTTCCTTTGTTAAGAAAGTCACCGGAGTTGATAATGTATGCGAGCGGGCAGCTCTTACCTGCGTAAAGGAATTAGGAGGCGGGAAGCTGCTGGTAAAAAAACAGGCGGCAGACGGGGTGACGGCAGCTGTGGCTGTCCGGGATTGGAAGGTGCAACTAGATTCGCTTGACTCATTAGGAGGTAACATATGACAAAATCAGGAAAACTTTACGTGGTAGGAATCGGTCCAGGTTCCTATGAGGATATGACCATAAGGGCCATCAAGGCACTGGAAGAGAGTGAGGTCATTGTAGGGTATACTGTATACATAGATTTGATCAAGGAGCATTTTCCGGATAAGGAGATGCTTACCACGCCGATGCGCAAAGAACAGGAGCGTTGCCTGCTGGCCATAGAGGAAGCAAAAAAGGGAAAAACCGCAGCCATGGTGTGCAGCGGAGATTCAGGTGTTTACGGCATGAGCGGATTGATCCTTGAGATGGCCCGGTCAGAAGAAGACCTTGAGATCCAGATCATACCAGGAGTAACTGCGGCCTTAAGCGGAGGTGCCGTGTTAGGCGCTCCTTTGGGCCATGATTTTGCGGTAATCAGCTTAAGTGATCTGCTCACTCCCATGGAATTAATTGAAGACAGGCTTAGGGCTTCCGCCCAGGCAGACATGGTCATCTGTCTTTATAATCCGTCCAGTAAAAAGAGGGCCGATTATTTGAAACGTGCCTGTGAAATCGTAATGGAATACAAAAATCAGTCAACCATCTGTGGCCTTGTAAAAAATATTGGCAGGGAAGAGGAAGTAATGGCGGTCATGACTCTGGAAGAACTAAGAGATACCCAGACAGATATGTTTACTACCGTTTATATCGGAAATTCCATGACAAAAATGATCAATGGCAGGATGGTAACACCACGAGGATATAAAAATGTGTAGAGTTTTAATTTTCGGAGGCACCACGGAGGGCCGGATTCTGGCGGAGTACTGCCATGAAAAGAAGATAAATGCATGGGTAAGTGTGGCAACCGGATATGGAAGGTCCGTACTTATGGAAAGTCAGTACCTCCACATTCATGAGAACCCCATGGCCGCCCATGAGATGGAAGGTTTTATAAGGCAAAACGGCATCACTCTTGTGCTCGATGCTACTCACCCCTATGCCACTCTGGCAAGCGAAAATATACGCTCCGCCTGCAATCAGACAGGTACTGCCTGCAAAAGGATTGTAAGGGAATCTTCCGAAAATCTAAAGCCGGGAGATCAAGGGGAAGGAAAGGTCCTGTGGGTCAGTGACTTAGAGGAAGCAATTCTTGCCTTGCAGAAAATCACTGGAAATATTCTTGTCACAACAGGCAGCAAAGAGCTTTCCGCTTTTACCAAAGTGGACTCCTGGGAAGAACGGATTTTTGCCAGAGTCCTTCCTGGACTGTCTGTAATCTCTGCCTGTGAACAGATGGGGATTAAGGGGAAACATTTGATTGCCATGCAAGGCCCTTTTACAGCCGAGATGAACCGGGCTATGATAAGACAGTATGACATTAGCTGCCTCGTGACAAAAGAGGCCGGACATGCGGGAGGCTTTCCGGAAAAGATGGAGGCAGCGGCGGAATGCGGAATAACGGCAGTTGTCATCGGACGCCCTGGAAAAGAAGATGGAATGACTGTCAGGGAAGCAAAGGAACTTTTATCTCAGGCTATGCCGGAGCTTCAGATCCGGACTGAGAAGAAAAAAGTATCTCTGATCGGAACCGGTATGGGCGGAGAGGATCAGATGACCGTAAAGGCATGGAAGGAATTGCAGCAATGCGATGTGATCTTCGGTGCAGAACGGATGCTCTCCGGTATTACTTCTACAATCTCCCGTGCCGTTAAAGTGCCCTTTTATACAAGCAGGGATATCCTGCCTTGGCTAGATGTCCATGAGGAGTTTACCAGAATCGGAATCCTGTATTCCGGTGATACAGGCTTTTACAGCGGGACCAAAAAGATGGCGGAGGCATTGGCCAAGGAACCATATTGCCAAAGATATGATACGGTGGTTTTTCCGGGAATATCATCGGTTTCTTACTTGTGCTCCCGGCTGAAAACGGACTGGGAGGATGTGCGCCTTGTGAGCCTTCACGGACGGACCTGTGACGTGATTAAGGAATTAACCCTTAATCCCAGGGTATTTGTCCTGTTAGATGGAATCAATACGGTGAAAAGCTTGTGTCATATTCTTAAAGAGCAAGGATATCATAAAGCCAGGCTTTCCGTAGGGGAGAGACTTTCCTATCCAGATGAGCGGATAACCGTTGGAACCCCGGAGGAGATTAAAGAGCAGGATTTTGATATGCTGTCGGTTGTATTAATAGAGAGGTAAAATTGAAAGAATCACTGGATATGCAGACATATCCGCTTGATACATTAGGAGGCAATTTATGAGAGATGAACTGTTTATCCGGGGTGATGTGCCCATGACGAAAAGTGAGGTAAGGGCTGTTTCCATATCAAAGCTGGAACTGGAACCGGATTCCGTCCTGTATGATATAGGGGCAGGAACCGGCTCCGTGTCAATAGAAGCGTCCCGGTATCTCACAGAGGGCTGGGTTTATGCAATTGAAAAGAAAGCGGAAGCCATAGATCTTATAAAGGCTAATAGAGAAAGATTTGGAGTAAGCAGACTGGAAATCGTTGAAGGGGCTGCCCCCGAGGCATTAACAGCTCTTAACCCCCCTACCCACGTGTTCATCGGAGGAACCTCAGGCACCATGGATAAAGTGCTTTCCCTGGTTTTAAAGAAGAATCCGGGGGTCAGGATCGTAATCAACGCAATAGCTTTGGAGTCCCTTGCAGAAATCCTTTCCTGGCTGAAACGGCATTCCGTCACAGCAGAAATTGTGCAGGTTTCAATATCCAGAGGAAGAGAAGCGGGGGACTATCATCTGATGATGGGACAGAATCCGGTTTATGTGGTTTCCTTTGGCGGGGAAGGGAGGAACGGCCTTGATTAATTCCTATCCCAGGCTGATGCTTGCGGCCCCTAAAAGCGGCAGCGGAAAGACCATGATGACCTGTGGTCTTTTAAATGCGTTTCTGTTAAGGAAGCTGTCCTGCCGGTCCTTTAAATGCGGCCCGGATTATATTGATCCTATGTTTCATAAATATGTGCTTGGCATTGACGGTGGAAATCTGGATACATATTTTCTGGATAAAGAGAAAGTCAGAGAACAGTTTTTAGACCAGGCAAGGGGTGCCGGAATTTCCGTCATTGAAGGCGTTATGGGGTATTACGACGGGGTGGGAGGAGACACCACCCAGGCAAGCTCCTATGAGGTGGCATGCGCTCTGGATGCACCGGTAGTCCTGGTTTTAGACAGCAAAGGAGCCAGCCTGTCCCTGGCCGCAGTGGTGAAAGGTTTCCTGGAATATAAGGAAAACAGCAGCATAAAGGGCGTAATCTTAAACCGGACATCTTCTGTCATGGCAGAACGGCTGAAACCGGCCATCGAAGAACTGGGAGTGCATGTTTACGGATATCTGCCGGAATGTGAGGAAGGGGCTTTGGACAGCCGCCACTTAGGACTGATACTGCCAGGAGAACAAAAGGGTCTGAAAGATCAGCTTAATCAGCTGGCTATGAAGTTAGAAACCACCATAGATATCAATGGACTGATAAAGCTGGCCCAGGAGGCCAAACCTCTGCCGTCTCATAAAGGCGGATTAAAAAGTCAGGTTTCCCAGACAGATCAAGGAGAAGAAGTGCTTATAGGAATGGCACTGGATGAGGCGTTCTGCTTTTATTATCAGGAGAATTTAAGGCTCTTAAAAGAGATGGGGGCAAAACTCATACCTTTTAGTCCGATCCACGATAAGAAGCTGCCTCCGGGGATTAACGGTCTTTTGCTTGGCGGCGGATATCCGGAGCTTTATTGTCCGGAACTTTCGGAGAATGAATCCATGCTCCGGGACATAAGGCAGCTTTCAGAACGCGGCCTTCCCATTGTGGCTGAGTGCGGGGGATTTTTGTATCTCCATGAGCTGCTGGAAACAAAGGACCATAAAACATATCCCATGGCCGGTATTATAAAAGGAAAGGCATTCCCAACAGAACGATTGTTAAGGTTTGGTTATTTTGAGGCATTTCCCAATGCAGATACCCAATTTTTAAAAGTGGGTGAGTCCATTCGTGGGCATGAATTCCATTATTGGGACAGCACGAATAACGGAGCCTGTATGGAAGCAAAGAAACCAGGCGGGAGAAAAAGCTGGGGCTGCGTTCATGGAGAAGGAAATTTACTGGCTGGCTTTCCACATTTTTATTATCCTTCCAATCCTGCACTGCCAAAGCGCTTTGTGGAGGCCTGCAAAGGATTAAAGGACAGGGAAAAGGAAACAATGGAACAATCTTTGACAAGGAAAGGTTTCAAACAATGAATAATGAATTAAGCACATATCTTTCACAGATCCGGCTTCCCAGCGTTTCCACCATGGAAATCGCCCGTAAACGGTGGTCGCAGGTAGCAAAGCCGCTTAACAGCTTAGGAGTTCTGGAAGATGACATTATAAAGATTGCAGGAATCATAGAAACATCAAAGGTGGATATGGGGAAACGGGCTCTTGTCATCCTATGTGCAGACAATGGGATCGTGGAGGAAGGAGTCACACAAACCGGCAGGGAAGTGACCGCCCTTGTGGCTGAGAACATGACAAATGGAAACAGCAGTGTCTGCATCATGGCAGACCGGGCAGGAGTGGATGTGTTTCCTGTGGATATTGGGGTTGCCAGGGATTTGATTCCCGGCACCCGCCACCCACTTCTTTGCAGGAAAATTGCTTACGGAACAAAGAACTTCCGGAAAGAGCCTGCCATGAAGCGGGAGGAGGCAATCCGGTCCATAGAAACCGGCATCAAACTGGTGGGGGAGTTAGCGGAAAAAGGCTATCAGCTCATCGCCACTGGAGAAATGGGCATCGGAAATACCACCACCAGCAGCGCGGTCGCTTCCATGCTTCTTAAAAAAGCACCGGAAACGCTGACCGGAAGAGGGGCAGGATTAAATGACGAGGGCTTAAAAAGGAAGCTTGAAGTGATAAAAGAGGCAGTGGTACAATATAGCCCGGCATGCCAGGATGTGGTGGATATTCTTGCCTGCGTGGGTGGATTTGATTTAGCAGGGCTTACCGGCGTGTTTTTAGGCGGTGCTATTTACCGGATCCCGGTGCTGGTGGATGGATTTATTTCCGCTGTTGCCGCACTTTCGGCTGATCGCATGTATCCTGGCTGCCGGAACTTTATGCTGGCTTCTCATGTTTCGGCGGAACCTGCAGGCAGGCTGCTCCTTGAAGAACTGGGTCTTAAGCCCCTCATACAGGCAGGTATGTGCCTGGGAGAGGGGACCGGAGCTGTGGCAGCAATCCCCCTTCTCCTTATGGCGGCAGACGTTTATGAGTCAATGAGTTCCTTTGAAGATATTCAGATCGAGGCATACAAGCCTATGGGAGGCGAATCATGATCACTCTGGTGATAGGCGGAAGCGGAAGCGGAAAATCAGAATATGCGGAAAGTCTGGTCATGAGCCTGGGACAGGGGAGGCGGATTTACATTGCCACCATGAAACCATGGGATGAGGAATGCAGACGCAGGATTGAACGCCACAGGCAGATGAGGGCAAAAAAGCAGTTTGAGACCGTGGAATGTTACCGCAATTTAAAGGAACTTAAGCTGGATATAGCTGGGCAGCCGCCGGTGATTCTATTAGAATGCATGTCAAATCTGGTTTCTAATGAGCTTTTTGGCCTGGGGGAAGAGGGAGAAGCCCCATGTTTAGAAGGAGCATTGGCGGCAGCGGAGATATTGGAAGGAATCGGGAAATTAAAGGAGGGGGCCGAACATATCGTTATCGTGACAAATGAGGTTTTCTCCGATGGAGACAGCTACAGCTTGGAGACTATGGCTTACCGCAAGGTTCTTGGCGAGATCAACCAGAAAATCGCAGTAATTTCCGATGAGGTGATTGAAGTTGTTGCAGGAATTCCGATTGTAATGAAAAAGGGATGATTTCCCAATAATCGTTGTGCGATTACTTGCCGCAGCATTCGCATAACGATTTTTTTGACGATTAAAATCAGCTGGAAATTTTATCCGGCAGACAAACAGAAAAGAAGCTTGAGAAAATGACAGAGTTTGTTATATAATATGGCGGGATGGAGGTAAGACATGTATAAATTACTGGTTGTGGAAGATGAAAAGGCGATTGCATATGGAATCGCAAACAGCATTGAATGGGAAAAATGGGGATTTGTGATCAGCGGCGTCTGCGGCAATGGAATAGAAGCGCTGGAACAAATAGAAAAAGATAAGCCTCATGTAGTACTTTCCGATATCCGGATGCCGGAAATGGATGGGATGGAGCTGATGCAGCACTTAAATCAGCGTTACCCGGAAATTAAGATCATTATCTTAAGCGGATACAATGATTTTGAATATTTGCAGATGTCCATTAAAAACCGGGTCATGGAATACTTACTGAAGCCCACGGACCTTGATGAATTTGAAGTGACCTTCCGGAAAATAAAAGAACGTCTTGATGAGGAAGGAAAAAAGGAATTAGAAGAAAAAGAATTAAAGTCAGCCTATGAAGAAAGCAAAAATTTAAAGTTAAGAAGGAAATACAATGCTTTGATCAAAGGGTATGGCTATCATGAAGAAGAGATGGAAGAAGAATTCTTCCGACAGGGAGAAAACTGGTATGGTGTAATCCTGATCCATCTGGATGTGCCGAATACGGAAGATAAGAACGCATTCTATCAAGATCAGATAAAGATAGAGAAGATCTTAAATGAAAAGATATTAAATGAGGGGATTGCTGGAACCTATATCTGGAATTTTGAGGAGAAGATAACCGGGATCTTAAGCTCCGGAGAGGAGCCTAAGGAAGAGGAACTCTATACTTATGTGAGGAACTTGGCAGAAGTGGTCTTAAAGGAGAGCGGCATTCCCATATATGCCGGCATCAGCAACTTTTATACGGATTTTCAGATGCTTCCCCAGTGCTATGAACAGGCCAAATGCTGTGCCAGCCAAAAGATCTACAATGAGGAAAAGAATCTGGTCATGACCTATAAGGAAATCCAGGAAGCAGATTTTGATTACTATGCGATTTCCTTTGATACGGGCCTGATTTTAAAGGAAATCATGGAGCAGGAGGAAAATAAGGCAGAGGACATTTTGAATGGGATTTATTCAGAATTCAAGGGAAAAGTGATTCGGGATTATGATTACATTAACCGTCTAAGCCTTGAGATGCTGTTTAACCTATCCCGGGCCTTACTGCGTTATGGCGTTCGTTTAGAAAAGGTGATGAAAAAGCTGGATTGCACCTATACGGACATCTATCCCTTAAAAAGTCTCCAGGAGAAAAAGGAATTTGTATCCCGGATCCTTCGGGAGGTTTCCAGGGAAATGGCCGGCATGAAGGGAGAGTGGAAGAGCCAGAGCAGCCTTGCCCAAAAGATCCGGGAGATCGTGGATGAGGAGTATGATTCCAATCAGATATCCTTAGAATACGTGGGGGCAAAGGTGCATAAAAACTCTGCTTACATTTCTAAAATATTTAAAAATGAATTTGGTTGCAATTTCAGCGATTATATCATTACAAAGAGGCTGGAAAAAAGCAAGAAGCTTCTTGCGGATCCAGGGAGGAAAATCTATGAAATTTCCGAGGAAATGGGCTGGGCAGACGTATCCAACTACATTAAACTGTTTAAGAAAAAGTATGGGATAAGTCCGAAAGAATACCGGAACATTCTCCAGCCGGAGGGAGGAAATGCAGAGAAAAATCATGAAGATGAATAAGGGAAAGGGGCAGGCAAAGAAACGGAATATCGGTTTAAAGCGCAGGATGCTCTATGGCATTCTCCAGGTGCTGATTCCGGTTGTGGTTATTATCACAATACTGTTCTGGCATACGCGCAAGGTAATGAAACAGGAGTATATGCGAACGACTCAGAGCCGGGTCACGGATATTACCAATAAGATTGATGCAAAGATTCAGGACATTTACAGTGTTTCCGACAATTTTGCGGCCAATGACCAGTTGAATAAATATATTGAAAAAGAATATTCTCCCACGGAGCCGATGTATAAGAAGCTTGACATTGTGAGGATTTACACCAACATATTCGGCGCTTATGATATGTTGAACCAGCGGGCAAGGATCAGCGCCATGTACACATACAAGGGAGAGTTATTTAATTTTCTGGACCCTAATAATGATACAGAGGAAGTGATCAAGAAGCTTCAGGCTATGAACATTGAGGATCCTGATCTTCTGATGAAATTCCGCTGGTATCCCCTTCAGGACAATTTCCTCCTCAGTGATCAGCCGGGGGAGGTCAGGGATAGAAAGGCTGTTATGGGCATCCGAAGGATCTATTCCTGGGAAAAAGGAAGATATGAATGTGTGCAGGTATTTGCCATAAAAGAGCGGGAAGTCTATGAGCAATACAAGGAACTAGCAGAATCCATACCAGGTGATATCTATGTAATCACAGGAGACGGCAGACTGATTTCCTCCAGCAATGAAAAGGCCGTGGAGGCAGGAACCATATCTGAGAAACTGAAAAATGAATTACTGGAACAGACAGGTGATTTAAAAGATGGGTGGGCTGCTTTGGGAAATCAAATGATCCAGGTAAAGACTTCCGATGTAAATGACTGGAAGATCGTTATGGTGGTTCCTGTAAAAGCTGTCACAAAGGAAGTGGATGTGCTGTACTACAGGATTTTCCTGGTTATGGTGGCATGTGTGGGCTTTTGTGCCATGATGATCTTATATTTATACAAGAGCTTTATGGATCCCATCGGAAAGCTTAACATCTCTATGAAAGAGGTGTATGGCGGAAATTTAAACGCCTATGTTGACGTGAAACAGAAAAATGAAGTGGGAGACATGATCCGCTATTACAATTCCATGCTGGAACGGATCAATACCAATATTATTGAAAAACTGCAGTCTGACCGGAAGAAAAAGGAGTTGGAGCTGGAAGTGCTCATGAGCCAGATCAATCCCCATTTTCTCTATAACACCCTGGAGAATATCGTATGGATGTCCACTGAGGCGGGAAGGCCGGACATTGGGCGTACGGCAGCTTCTCTTGGCCGGATGTACCGCTTATCCATAAACGGAGGGCAGGTGATCGTCCCAATGGAGCATGAGATCGAGCATCTTATGGCCTATGTAAAGATTCAGAAAAACCGCTATAAGGATGAATTTGAATTCGACCTTCGGACGGACATGCGGCAGATCCATGAACTGTTTTCCCTGAAAATAATATTGCAGCCGGTGGTGGAAAATTCCTTCCTGTACGGAATGACAGGCCTAAAGCATCCCATGATCATCCATCTTACGGTCAAAGAAAAAGGCCAATGGGTTATGATAAAAGTTATGGATAATGGCCGTGGAATGGACCGGGAGAAATTAGGGGAAATACGGGATCAGATCCGTTTTGGAAGAACAGGAAAAGAAGAGGAAGAGCAAAACCGGCGCAGCAGCGGAATCGGTCTTCACAGCGTAGAATCACGGATCAAGCTGTATTTTGGGGTGGACCGGGCTGTTTCCATCTACAGCAAAAAGGATGTAGGAACCCTCACCGTCATACGGATCCCAAGAATTACCGTTGAGGATATTGATGAGCATGGCAATTTAAAGGAAAAATAAATAAAACAAGGTAAAAAGCGAAAATAACCAACAAATACAAAAATCGCCCTATGTTTATTAGGAAAAAATCCGTTAGAATAGAAGTAGGAGAAAGGTTATATCCCATAAGACTTTCTCCTTAAAATAAAAAGCGAGAGGCAGGCCTATGAACAAGGAAAAAAAACCAATATCCAAAACGAAAGAAAAGACATCAATAGCCCAGAAAAAAGAAGACAGGTATGGGTGGTTGTTTATTTCTCCCTACCTGATTTTTTTCACTGTTTTTACCGGCATTCCTTTTGTTATTGCAATTGTGATGTCGTTCTTAAACGTGAAATATATTACCAGGTTGGATAACCTTAAATTTGTGGGGTTACAAAATTTCATAAAAATATTCACTAACAAGGAGATCTTAAATTCCCTGTTAAGAACCTTTCAATACTCCCTGGTTTATGTACCGGTCATTATGATCCTTGGGTTTGTGCTGGCATTTATGTTAAACAACGGGATCTATATGAAGAAAGCAATGCGTTCCTTGGTATTTATGCCTTATGTATCCAACATGGTGGCTGTAGCCGTAATTTTTAAGGTTTTGCTTGGGAATAACAGTCCCATGATCATTGCGTTAAGAAATATGGGATTTAACCCACCCCTTCTTTTACAGAGCTTAAAGCTGGCGCTTCCTACAGTTGCCATGATCTCCGTATGGAAGAGTGTGGGCCTTAATATGGTGGTTTATCTTGGTGCTTTGCAGGAGGTGCCCTCTGAGCTCTTAGAAGCGGCACAAATCGACGGAGCAACAAAATGGCAGAGGGTTCGCAACATTATCATTCCGATGATTTCTCCTACCACCTTTTTCCTCTTAATTAGCTCCATTATTGGTTCCTTCCAGAACTTTACCTGCATACAGGCCCTTACCGAGGGAGGTCCGGGACAGGCGACCACGGTTATGGCCGTAAACATTGTCCGTACTGCATTTACGAAATATGAGACCAGTCTGGCAAGCGCAATGGCTTTTGTCATGTTTGTGATTGTTATGATCGTAACTCTTATTCAGTGGCGCGGACAGAAAAAATGGGTTAATTATTAAGGGAGGAAATTCAATGAAAAGCAAAAAGAAAAGTATAAAGATAGCACTTACAGTTTTTATCCTGTTAATCGGGCTGGCATCAAATTTTCCGTTTCTGTTCATGATCTCCTCTTCCTTTAAGGTCAGCGGAGAGGTCATGAAGTTTCCATGGCATTTGATTCCGGATAACCCCACCATGATGAACTTTAAAGCATTGTTTACAAACGGCATTTATAACTTCCAGAAATGGTATTTTAATACGGTGGTCATGACGGCTCTTACCATTGCAATCAAGATATTCTTCGTAAGCTTTACGGCATATGGATTTGCAAGAATTAAATTTAGGGGAAAAGACGCAATCTTTCTCGTACTCTTATCAGCTATGATGATCCCCGGCGACATCATGATCATACCAAGATACATGATCTTTAAAAATCTACATATTCTGGATAGCATGTGGGCACTGATCCTGCCAAGCTGTGTGGATGTGTATTTTGTATTCCTTCTGCGCCAGTCCTTTATTTCGATTCCGGATTCCATCAGTGAAGCGGCAAAAATTGACGGCTGCAGCCATTTAAAAATTTATTGGAAAATTATTTTCCCATTGGCAAAACCGGCCATTGCGACCATGGCTCTGTTTTCCTTTACCTGGTCCTGGAATGACTATATGGGACCGTATCTGTACATTTCAACTATGGATAAGCAGATGCTGTCCGTTGGAGTGAAGCTGTTTTCCTCCGGACTGATCCAGGATTACGGAGCTCAGATGGCAGCAGCAACAGTAGTTCTGTTACCGATTTTGGTTGCCTTCCTGTTCTGCCAGAAATTTTTCATCGAAGGCGTTGCTTCCTCCGGTGTAAAGGGATAATAAGAATATCGGGTGCGAAAAAACAACCTGAAAATTAAAAAGGAATGAAAAGAAAGGGGATATAAAATGGAAAAAAAACTTACCGGAAGAGTGACTGTTCCCACTGATGTGGATATGATTCAGGAGACAAAAGAGATTGCAAAACGATGGGGAGCCGACGCTCTGCGGGATTGTGACGGGACAAATATGCCGGATGAGCTTAAGAAGATGCCCGTAAAGATCTACTCCACCTATTACACCACCAGAAAGGACAACGAATGGGCAAATGCGAACCCGGATGAAGTCCAGCAGGTATATTTGATGACGGAATTCTATACGGCTATGGAGGAGGGAGAGCTTCGCATCCCAATAATGAAGCATCTGTATAAAGATCAGTTAAAGCCCAACACCCTTCACGACATCAAACGCTGGTGGGAGGTCGTAGACCGTACAACAGGTGAGCCCTTAGCTGCCGATGCATGGGGATATGATGAAAATACCCGGGAAGTTATGATCTTCAATCCGGAGCGGTATCACGATTATACGGTAAGTTTCCTGGCGTTTATCATCTGGGATCCTGTTCATATGTATAATTTCATTACCAATGACTGGCAGGATGTGGAGCATCAGATCACCTTTGACGTGCGCCAGCCAAAGACCCAGAGCCACGTGATCGATAAATTAACCCGCTGGATGGAGGAAAATCCGGACAGCAATGTGGTGCGTTTTACAACGTTTTTCCATCAGTTCACCCTTGTATTTAATGAATATGCAAAAGAAAAATTCGTTGACTGGTTTGGCTACAGCGCCAGTGTCAGCCCTTATATTTTAGAGCAGTTTGAAAAAGAAGTGGGTTACCCCTTCCGTCCGGAATATATCATTGACCAGGGATATCATAACAATACCAACCGGGTGCCCTCTAAGGAATTCCGCGATTTCCAGGAGTTCCAGCAGAGAGAGGTATCAAAGCTCATGAAGGTTCTTGTGGATATCTGCCACGATCACGGCAAGGAAGCCATGATGTTTTTGGGAGATCACTGGATCGGAACAGAACCATTTGGAGAGTATTTTAAAAACGTAGGAGTGGATGCAGTTGTTGGAAGTGTGGGTAACGGCACCACCCTTCGCCTGATTTCCGATATTCCGGGAGTAAACTATACAGAAGGACGCTTTTTACCTTATTTCTTCCCTGATGTATTCTGTGAAGGCGGAGATCCGATCAAGGAGGCAAAGGTAAACTGGGTGACAGCAAGGCGAGCCATCTTAAGGAAACCGGTGGATCGGATCGGATATGGCGGTTACTTAAAGCTGGCATTGGAATTCCCTGATTTTATCCAGTACATTGAAGAAGTATGCGATGAGTTCCGTCTTCTTTATGAAAATGTGGGAGGTCAAAGCCCATACAGCCACTTTAAAGTAGGAGTGCTGAATTCCTGGGGAAAGATCCGTTCCTGGGGAACTCATATGGTAGCTCATGCCATTGATTATAAGCAGACTTATTCTTATGCCGGAGTGCTGGAAGCCTTAAGCGGAATGCCATTTGACGTAGAATTCATAAGTTTTGAGGATGTGATCGCAGATCCGGATGTGTTAAAGAAATGCAAGGTAGTCATCAATGTTGGCGATGCCTATACAGCTCCAAGCGGCGGGGCCTACTGGACCAATCCGAAAGTCAGCAGCGCTGTAAAAGCTTTTGTAGCCCAGGGCGGCGGATTGATCGGAGTGGGAGAGCCTACTGCCTGTGAATATCAGGGCCGGTATTTTACCCTGGCAAATGTGCTGGGCGTAAATAAAGAAGTGGGCTTTTCTATGTCAACAGATAAATATAACTGGGAAGAACACAGCCATTTTATTACAGAGGAATCCCCTGAAACCATTGATTTTGGGGAAGGGATGAAGAACATCTATGCACTTTCCGAAGCGGAGATCTTAAAAAAGGACGGGGAAGATGTGCAGATGGCTGTCAACAGCTTCGGAGACGGAAGAAGCGTATATATCAGCGGAATCCCTTATTCTTTTGAGAATTCCAGAATGCTTTACCGGGCGATCTTCTGGGCCGCAGGCATGGAGCAGGAGATGAAGAAATGGTATAGCAGCAACTACAATGTAGAAGTCAATTATTATCCGGCTACAGGAAAATATTGTATTGTTAACAACACGTATGAGCCTCAGGAAACCGTGATTTATGATGGAAAAGGCCAGGCCCGCTCCATGCAGTTAAAGGCAAATGATATTTTGTGGTTTTCATTTTAACCTCATCAAGCAGCGAAGCGGATTGCAAGTATCCGATTGACATCCGAATGAATCAAGCGGATATGCAAGATTAGAAAGGGCCCGTTATTATTATGCAGACAAAGGAAACACTTGAAACATATGAGGCGATCACCATAGAGGAAGCGCACCATGCGCTGGATCATGTGGTTGCCCGGATTAGAAATAACATTTCGAAATTTCATGACAGTTTCCCGGGGGCAAGCAGTATAAACCAGATATATCCTGCCATAGAAAACAATGACTGGACCAATGGATTTTGGACTGGACAGCTGTGGCTTGCATATGAACAGACAAAGGAGGCGGCTTTTAAGGAAGCCGCCCTTTATAAAGTCCCAAGCTTCCGGGAACGACTGATCGAAAGAATTGTGGTAGACCATCATGATATGGGATTTTTATATACCCCCTCTTGTGTGGCTGCTTATAAACTTACCGGTGACAATCTGGCAAGGGAAACTGCTCTGATGGCAGCTGATAACCTGATGGGACGGTTTCAGGATAAGGGAGAATTCTTTCAGGCCTGGGGAAAGCTGGGGGATCCGAAAGAATACCGGTTAATTATTGACTGTCTATTAAATATGCCCCTGTTATTTTGGGCGTCAGAGGAAACAAAGGATTCAAAATACAGGGAAACTGCACTTCGCCATATTCGGACCAGCATGAACTATGTAGTCCGCGAAGATTCTTCCACATACCACACCTACTATTTTGATCCGGAGACAGGAAATCCGGTCCGGGGAGTAACGGCTCAAGGATATAGAGACGGTTCCATATGGGCCAGAGGCCAGGCATGGGGAATCTATGGTTCGGCAATCGCTTATAAATATTGTCCTGATCCAATGTACATAGATAGCTTTCGTAAGATTACCGCATGCTTTCTGGAGCATTTACCAAAGGATCTGGTACCTTACTGGGATTTTGACTTTACCGATGGCAGTACGGAACCAAGAGATTCATCTTCCGCAGCAATCGCAGCCTGCGGAATGCTTGAAATGGCAAAATATTTAGAACCGAATGAAGCAAAGGAACTGCTGCAAAACGCAAAACGTTTAATAAAGGCACTGACAAAGCACTGTTTGTACCATTCCGGTGAAGATACCAACGGAATTCTGCTTCATTCCACCTATGCCAAATGTTCTCCATACAACACGGTAAAGGATAGCGGCGTTGATGAATGTACTATGGGGGGATTATTTTTATACAGAAGCACTTGTTCGGATCATAGGACAGTGGAAGGTCTACTGGTAGGAAAGAGAGTATAAATGAAACAATTAGATGAAAGACTTATAAACATTGTTCCGTCTGAGCGGCAGGTCATGCTGCAGAAAACAGAATTTTATGCATTCTTTCATTTTACGGTAAATACGTTTACCGGAACTGAATGGGGATATGGAACAGAATCACCGGAAATATTTAATCCTGATCAAATGGATGCGGAACAATGGATTCAAGCGATTAAGGCGGCAGGAATGAAAGGCGCAATCCTTACCTGTAAGCATCATGACGGATTTTGCTTATGGCCCAGTAAATACACCAACCATTCAGTGAAGTACAGTCCTTATGGAAATGGGAATGGAGACATTGTTAAAGAAGTATCAGATGCTTGTAAAAAGGCCGGTTTAAAATTTGGTATTTACCTTTCCCCATGGGATCGGAATCAGGAAACCTATGGACAGGGACAGGCATATGATGATTATTTCGTGGCACAGCTTACGGAACTGCTTACCGGATATGGAGATATTTTTAGTGTATGGTTTGACGGTGCCTGCGGAGAAGGTTCGAATGGCAAAAAACAGGTCTATGACTGGCAGCGATATTATGATACCGTAAGAAACCATATGCCGGACGCCTGCATATCCGTAAGCGGACCTGATGTCCGATGGTGCGGCAATGAAGCAGGTGACACCCGCCCCAGTGAATGGAGTGTTGTACCGGCAGATTTATCTGTTGCAGAGCGGATAGCGGCTTTAAGCCAACATGCGGATGATCCGTCTTTCCGGCAGAGAGTCATAAGCAGTATGGAAGAGGATTTAGGAAGCAGGGAACGTTTGGCACAAGAACAGCACCTAATCTGGTATCCGGCAGAAGTGGATGTATCCATAAGGCCAGGCTGGTTTTATCATCCGCAAGAGGATAATAAAGTCCGGTCTCTGGAAAACTTAATGGATATTTATGAAAAATCCGTTGGAGGAAATACAACACTTCTTTTAAATATTCCACCGATGCCAAACGGACTTCTTCATGAGGAAGATGTAAAAAGGCTGCAGGAGCTAGGCGGGGAAATACAAAAAAGATATGGAAAAAACCTGACAGAAGGAGCTGAAATTCTGGTCAAAGGACAAAATGAATGGAATGCTGTGAGAAGTGTATATCAGGATGATTATGAAACCTGCTGCCATGGAAATGGTCCAAAGGCAGAATTTAAGATTTCATGGAAGACTCCCCAAAAGATTTCGGCAGTTATCTTAAAAGAGAACATATTAAAAAGCCAGAGAATCGAGGCTTTTGAAATTTTATCAATGAGGAATGGAAGTCCTGTAAGCATTTATAAAGGAACTACCGTCGGATATAAAAAAATTGCCCGTTTTCCTCAGATAGAATCGGATATACTGATTATACAAATTTTAGATTCCAGGATTGAACCCGTCCTTTCGTTTATTGGTATATATGAATAAAAAAATCGGTTTTCTTTTGAAAATACCGATAGAATGATAAAAATAACATATAAAGTTAAAATACAACCTATATAAACCAGATAAAATGTTAGCTATAATAGGGTTATAAACAAAAGGAGGGTAACAGATATGAAATTAAGAAGTTCATTAAGACGTGGCGTTGCTTTCAGCCTGGCTGCAACGATGGTTTTAAGTGCTGCCGGATGTGGAAAGTCCGATAATACGAAGGCTAGTGCCGACAGTAATACCGCAGCAGATACCACTCAGAAAACAGACAGCGACAAGCCATTCGATGGTGTTACAGTAAAATGGGCACTGACAGATAATGCTGCAACTGGCGCTGAAACAAAAGAAATGGTAGACTTAATTAAAGAAAAAACAGGTATTAATGTAGAGTTTTTCATTACCCCTACATCAAAAGCAGGAGAAATGGACAAAGTACTTGTCAGCTTAATGGCTGGTGAAGGAATTGACATTGTAAACAGAACTCCGCTTCAATTAGAGGAATTCTACAAAGCTGCTGTTTTAGAGCCAATGGATGAGTTTGCAAAAACAGATAATTATGATATGGACACGGTATATGGCGGTCAAACGGTAAAATTTGATGATCAGACCTATGCAATTCCAGCAGAAAAAGATATCTGGCTTACTTATTATAACAAGAAAATTTTTGATGAAGCAAACGTTCCTTATCCTACCGCAGAAGGCTGGACATGGGAAAAATATGTAGAGACAGCTCAAAAGCTAAACAATCCTGATAAAAATGTCTGGGGCTCCTTTATGAGCGATGACGTTGCATGCAACTATTTACAGGCGAACCAGAAGGGCGTATCCCCTTATAAGGCAGATGGAACTGCCAACTTCGATGATCCGGCTTATGCAGATGCAATGAAGTGGTTCTATAGCCTTGGCAACGAATTAAAGATTCAGCCAAACTGCCTGGATCTGGCTTCCGGTACATATCCATATAACTCCTTTATGGTAAACGGAAACATCGGTATGTACGTATACGGCGGCTGGGTAGCAAGTGCATTATCTGATAAAGAAAAATATCCGAGAGACTGGGAACTTGGAATTCTTCCGATGCCTTATCCGGAAGGCTCCGAACCATCTTCTCTGACAATTACAAACTGCTATGCGATTCCTAAGACCTCTAAGAACAAAGCTGCAGCATTTGAAGCAATCAAAACAATTTGCGAAAACAAATATACCTTAGGTTATGGACGTGTTCCAGCTAAGATCTTAACAGAGGACGAAGCAAAAACCTATATTGAAAGCAGCCTGCTTCCTAAATTTAAAGATGACAGCTTAACAGTAGAAGATTTTATGGCAGGTTGGTTTGACAACAGCAGATTGTATTTAAATGAAAAGATCATGGGTACGGCTGATACAACCATCGGACAGATCTACACCGAAGAGGGCCAGTTATACGGACAGGGACAAAAGTCACTGGAAGATACCATGAAATCCATTCAGGAAAGAGCGAACGAAGCGATAAAAGAAGCAGAGTAATCATAAGAAAGTGCTGCCAAATTTTTTGGCAGTGCTTTCTTTCAAATATAGGAAGAATGGCAGGAAAGGGAAGTGTTATGGAAGAACGGATTTATCTTCTCCCCAAGGAGGGGAATTTTTATAAAGCGAATATGCACTGCCATACAACGGTTTCCGATGGAAAGCTGACACCCGAGCAGGTGAAAGAGGAGTATCAGAAAAAGGGATACCAGATCGTAGCCTATACGGATCACGGGAAATATTGCCCTCATCCGGAACTAAATTCAAAGGATTTTCTGGCACTGGCAGGCTTTGGAACCGATAGAAAGGAAGAAGGAACGTTTCATTTTAATTTCTATGACGGCAGTCCGGATGAGAGGAAGGAAGAGAAGGCAGAAGTTTGCAGTCCGGAGGCCTTAAATGATGGCACTTCTGGCATCAATGCTTACATAAAGAAGATGAAGCAGCTGGGCTTTCTGGCAACTGCCTGCCATCCATACCGGTCCATGCAGAATTATAACGATTATACAGGACTTTTAGGACTGTTTGCCATGGAAATTTATCATTACCGCAGCGACCTTGAAGGGTTGAACGGTTATAATCCCCAGGCCTACGATGAGATGCTGCGCTGCCATAAGGAAATTTACTGCCTGGCATCAGATGGCAATAAGAATGACTATCCTATGGAAGATCCGTTCAGTGATTCTTTTGGGGGTTTTATAAAGATCAAGGCAAGGGAGCTTACTTATCCAGCAGTGATGCAGGCCCTAAAAAAAGGTGATTTCTACAGCTCCATGGGTCCTGATATTCATTCCCTCTATATCGAAGGCAAGGACCTGGTTGTAAAGACTAGCCCTGTAGAGAAGATTTATATGAAAATGGAAGGCAAAAACTGCCGCATGAAAATTGCGCCGCAAGGGGAATTATTGGAGGAGGCAAGGTTTCCTTTAACGGGGAGGGAAGGCTACATCCGTGTAGTCTGCCGCAGTGAAAACGGACTGTATGCTAACACGAATGCATATTTTCTGAAGGATCTGCCTTTAAAATCTATTACAGAGCAGGAGACATAAGTTTGGACACAATGATACAACAGAAAAAGATCGGGTCAAAAAAAATGCAGTCCATGCTGTTCTGGTTATGCTGGGCAGCTTATTTTTCTACATATCTTGGGAGGTTGAATTACTCGGCCTGCTTAACGGAAATCATCAGGGCAGAAGGCTATGAAAAGGGAGCGGCAGGTTTTATTGGAACTGCATTCTTTTTTTCTTATGGCGTTGGACAGCTTTTCAGCGGAATATTGGGAGATAAGAAAAAACCTTATAAGATGATCTTTGCAGGGGTTCTGGGTTCAGGAATCTGCAATGGGGTAATGGGTCTGTCAGGATCCGTCTGGCAGATGGCGGTGGTATGGTGTGTCAATGGTCTGTTTCAGTCGCTGATCTGGTCACCGATCATTAAACTGTTTTCCGACTGGATTCCCACAAGCAGCCAGAAAAAATTCTGCGTCAACATTAATAGCAGCGTCCCCATCGGAACGTTTGCAGCATACGGACTGACGGCACTTATTGTATGGAAATTCCATTGGAGAACAGTATTTTTCTTCTCTTCCCTGTGTCTGGCAGCCATCAGCCTGATTTGGTTCTTAGGCAGCCGCAAGATAAGAAAGGATTTGGAAGAAAATGGGGTTATAGAAGACCAGGTCCTTGTTTCACAGGATAAAAAACAGGCAGATGCATCCATATGGGAATTAGTTCTGGTTTCCGGAATGATTTTCTTTTGCATTGGACTGATGTTTCAGGGAGTTTTAAAGGATGGAGTGACCACCTGGATTCCAACCTATATCCGGGAAGAATATCATATGGAATCCGTAATTTCTATTATCAGCACCACGGTTATACCGATTTTTAACTTAAGCGGTGTTTATCTGGCATCTATTGCTAACAGGAAGATTTTTAAAAGTGAGACAGCCACATCCGCTTCCTTTTTTGTCCTGTGCGCGGGTGCGCTGATTCTGTTACGGCTCTATCATGGAGGATCCGTGGTAACCGTGCTGATCTTATTTGGCCTGGCAACCACGGCGATGATGGCGGTGAATACCATGCTGGTCAGCATGGTGCCCATCTATTTCGCTCCTTACGGAAAATCATCCACTGCTTCCGGGATTTTAAATTCCTCCGCATATGCGGGAGGAGCGATCTCTGCCTATGGAATCGGAGTATTGTCTGAAAGGGCGGGCTGGGATACCACCATTATGATCTGGATTTTCATTGCCCTTTTGGGAGCAGTGGCATGCACGGCCGGTAAACCCCGGTGGAAGCGTTTTTTGCATAACGGTATATAAGGGATGGGAGGAAAACAGGTTGAATAACAGAACTTATTTATTACCAGAGGCCGGAAGGTTTTATAAAGCGAACCTTCACAGCCATACAGTCGTATCAGATGGAAGAATGACGCCGGAAGAGGCTAAGGAACACTATAAGAAGCACGGGTATCAGATTATGGCGTTTACGGATCACAGGATCTACCGGAACCATGAAGAGTTAAACGATGAGGAATTCCTGGCACTTGCTGCGGTAGAGGTGGATATCAACGAGGTAAGTTCAGACAGGCTGCGCCCGGAGGATAAGACATACCACATTAATTTGTATGATACCGCCCCCGGTTATGAGCGGGCCAGAAAAGAGCAGGGGATCTGTCCGGAACGCAGGTACGGAGACTTTGATTATATTAACAGGTATTTAGAGGAGATGAAGGAACTGGGATTTCTTTCCTGCTATAACCATCCATACTGGTCCTTGCAGAACTACAACGATTACAAAGGCTTAAATGGGCTTTTTGCCATGGAAATCTACAATCACGGATGCGAGCTTGACGGATTGTACGGTTATAATCCCCAGTCTTATGATGAAATGCTTCGCTTGGGCAAGCGGTTATGGTGCCTGGCAACGGACGATAATCACAACAGTCATCCATTTGGTCATCCCCTGTGTGATTCTTTCGGAGGCTTTACCATGATAAAAGCGGAACGTCTAAGCTATGACGCAGTTATAAACGGGCTGGTAAACGGCCATTTCTACAGCTCCATGGGGCCTGAGATAAAGGAATTATATATAGAGGGCAGGGAGCTGGTAGTAAAGACCGGGCCGGTTAAAGCCATCTGCGGGATTACGGACAGTGGAAGATTCTGCCACAGAGCGGCTGTGAAGGGAGAACCCCTTACAGAAGCAAGGTTCCTTCTTAAAGGGAACGAAACCTATATCCGGGTGGAATGCAAGGATGAAAAGGGGCTTTTTGCTAACAGCAATGCCTATTTTCTCTCCGGCTTGGAGTGAATCCGGATCCCACAAAGACAGCCTGGCTGACCATGTACCATTGTCATATTATAAAGTTCTTTTCTGATATTTATCGGAAAGGAACTTTTTTTATTTATCAGTCTTAATCCGACCTATTACGGCGAAAAAAGCATAGAAGTAAAAAAAGATTAAAATATATGCTTAGCTAACTATTGATTTTTCTTTTGGTATGTGTTATATTATTAACAAGAAAAATAAACACTAAAAAAGGAGATGGTATTATGTTGACTACATTTAAAGCAACAGCGAAAACACTGCCTGAGGGGTTACAGGTAGAAACAAATTCAAGAGGTTTTAAAATCCTTCTTGACGAGCCGGAAGATTTAGGTGGTACGGATACAGCTATGAACCCTGTGGAGGCCCTGTTATGTGCTCTGGGCGCATGCCAGTCCATCGTAGCGAAAGCATTTGCAGCTGCTCATGATATTACTTTTGAAGAATTCCATGTTGAATTGGAAGGTGACCTTGATCCGGACGGATTTATGGGACTGGCAGATGTAAGAAACGGTTTTCAGGAAATTCGTTTTGTAATGCATTTTAAAACAAACGAACCAAAAGAAAAAATTGAAGCGTTTGCAAAGTTTATCGAGAATACCTGCCCGGTTGGTGATTGTTTAACGAACGGTGTAAAACTAGTTTTATCCGGTGTTGCAATTGATTAATAGTATAAAAAGCAAAAAGAGCCTATATTATAAAATTGGCTCTTTTTCTATAGAAAAGGAGAAAATTTATGCTTATTAAAATGTCAATAATTCCTGGGGGGAAGATGGGCAAGGTAGGTAAAATAAATGTAAAAACAGGAGATAAGGTCACTGCCGGCGATATCCTTGTGCAAGTAGAAACAGCGAAGGGAAACCGCCAGATTAAAGCTACATCAGATGGAACAGTTTGTAAAATATTATGTGAAGAGGGCATGGAGATTGCTTCGAATGCTGATATGTTTGAAATCTCCGAGGATTCTGTAGTCAAAGAGGCTGGAATATCAGATTGCGATTGTGCCTCACAGGGAACCGCTAAGGAAACCACTGCCGATTTACTTATCATAGGAGCTGGCCCCGGCGGATATGTAGCCGCTATTTATGCCGCAAAAAGCGGCCTGAAAGTCACTCTCGTTGAGCAATCAGCATTAGGCGGTACCTGCCTTAATGTGGGGTGCATTCCTACAAAGGCACTTGTTAAATCAGCGGAAGTCTGCCACAATGTAATGAATGCATCAGTCTTTGGGATTGAATCCGGCAGTCCGGTTACAGTAAATATGAAACAAGTAATCGACCGTAAAGATAAGATCAAGGACAGACTCGTTTCCGGAATTGATTTTCTTATGAAAAAGAATGAAATCAATGTAATTTCCGGCCAGGCATCATTTATGGATAAAAATACGGTAACAGTAAAAGGCGAAGAAAATTATATCATAAAGGCAAAAAATATTATCGTTGCAACAGGCTCTAAAATCTCTAATATAGCCATTCCAGGCATAGATCTTCCGTTTGTGTTAAACAGCACAAAAGCGCTGTCTGATCAAGACCTTCCAAAATCCATAACCATTATTGGCGGTGGTGTAATCGGAATGGAATTTGCATTTATCTATAAAAACTTCGGCGTTGATGTCCATGTGATTGAATTTATGGATCGTTTGCTGACCATGGTAGACAGCGATATCTCAAAAGAAATACAGGATATAGCAGAAGAGAATAACATTCATATTCACACCGGTTCAAAGGTTAAGAAAATTCAGAGTTCCGTAGATGGTATGGCAGTTATTACCTATGAAAACAATGGTGGGGAACACCTAGTGGTAAGTGAAAAAGTATTGGTAGCTATTGGCAGGGAGCCGAATCTGGAAGGGTTGTCCATTGAAAAGAGCGGTGTCTTGTTAAACAGCAATGGGAAAGGGATTCAAGCAGATCATTCCATGCGTACAAACGTAGACAACATCTATGCTATTGGCGATGTGACAAATATCATTCAACTGGCCCACGTGGCTTCCCATCAGGGGATTGTTGCCGTAGAAAATATATTAGGAAAGCATAAAGAAATGAATTACTCAGCAGTCCCTAATGTAATATTTACTTCACCGGAAATCGCAAGTGTCGGGATCGGCGAAGACGAAGCAAAAAGCAAAGATATTGACATTGAAGTAAGTAAATTTTCCTTTGCCGGAAACGGAAAGGCTTTGACGATGAATGAGCCGAGAGGCTTTTTAAAACTGATTAAAAATATAAAAACAGGAAAAATAATAGGCGGGTCAGTCATAGGTGCTGATGCATCTTCATTAATCAGCTCATTAACCTTAGCAATTGCCAATGGATTTACGGAGAAAGAAATCACTGAAACCATATTCCCACACCCTACTACCAGTGAAACGATTCATGAAGCCGCACTGGATTTTGGAATTGGAGCCTTGCATCAATAATGAAAAAAATAGTAATATCCGAAGAATTTGATCCCTATTTTAATATCGCAGCAGAGCATCAGCTATTTTTATCCTCTGAGGAAGATATTCATTTATTTCTATGGCAAAACGATTCTTCTGTGATTATAGGAAGAAACCAGAACCTATACGCAGAATGTGATTTGACTTACTTAAAGGAACATGGCATAAAAGCAGTCCGCAGGTTTTCCGGGGGCGGGGCAGTGTATCATGACAAAGGCAATGTTAATTTTACCTTTATTACAAAAGAGGCATCAGCCAACCAGGACCATTTTATCAGGCTCATACAATCTGCCATGCAACGGCTTGGGATCGACTGTGAATTTAGCGGCAGAAATGACTTATTATACAAAAACCGAAAATTTTCCGGTCATGCTTATTATACGGACGGCGATCATTTCATGTATCATGGTACGGTACTGGTCAATGTAAACTTTGAACAGTTGGAACATGCCCTTACACCGTCCAAAATGAAGTTAAAGTCCAAAGGAGTCGAATCAGTAAGGAGCCGAGTCATAAATCTATCGGAAATAAACAGTGAAATCACTGCACAGTCAGTGATCCGGGCTTTTATGGAAGCCTTTGAATGCAACCATATGGAAATCATTAATAAAAAGAATTTTCAGCCGCCGTTAGAGAATGTTCTTTCATCTGACAATTGGATGTTTGCCCAATCGCCTAAATTTGATGCCCAATTGGAACGCAACTATCCATTTGGAAATATGTCCGTATCTATCTCTATCGCTGATGACCTGATTCAAAATGTGAAAATAAACACGGATAGCTTGAAGCTTTATGATTTTAAAACCTGTGAAAAAGGACTGCAGAATACCCACTTTAACGAACAGGCGGTATGGGGTTATATCGAGCAGTACCTCTCAAATCATCTTGAATTTTCATAATATCTGGAAAAGACTATGAAAAATATTGTGCACTGGATGGTTTTATGTTAATATATGAAATAAAAAAATCAGATGGTGAATACTATGTTTAATTTAGATGATTGCATCGCCTTTGTTACTTGTAAAGGGGCAAAAGATTTAGCGGATTCCTTGGAAAAGAGACTGAATCATTATAATATAACAAGAAGTCAATGGATTGCATTGTATTATATTAAAAATAATAATATGATCACTCAAAAGCAGTTAGCCGATAAGATGTCTTTAAAAGAGCCTAGTGTTGTCAGGTTATTAGATAAAATGGAACTATATGGCTGGGTTAACCGCATCAGCAGCAATGATGACAAAAGAATGAAGTTTTTAGCATTAACCGATAGCGGCAAAGAGATTGAAACAGCTATGCTGGATGTTGCAGAAAAATTTAAATCTGATGTACTTAACGGCATATCACCGGAAGATTTGGATGTATTTAAAGCAACGCTTAACAAAATGCTTATAAACATTGAGGATGGTAACAAATAAGCATTATAATATAAAACAAAATTGAAAAAATTTCTCATCTATGTTATGATACAAACATAGCAGCATCCTGACACGAAAAACACTGTTTGAAGTAGAAGGTTCGGCATATGAGGAGTCTTTGATTTGCCGCGCCTTTATGGTGCGGCTTTTTTGCTTTTATAAAGCATTTATTGCCTGGATAAAAGAACGGAGGAAGAAGCATGGAGACGAGAATCGCCGTGATCGGCATCGTTGTGGAAGAGGAAGAATCTGTGGAACTGCTGAATGAGATCCTGCATGAATACCGCAAGTATATCATTGGCCGCATGGGGATCCCCTATCCGAAAAAGCAGGTAAGCATCATAAGCATAGCTGTGGATGCACCTCAAAGCATCATATCCGCAATGACCGGTAAGATCGGGAAATTAAAGGGAGTCAGCTCCAAGACGGCCTATCAGGGCGTGAAGATTTAAGAAGGATAAGAAAAGAAACAGCTGTTTCAAGGGCAATTGCCTGTGAAATTAATAAACCACTGACGGAAAAGCAAATGCTGACCCTAAAGAAAGGAAGAATTACTATGTATGATCCAAAATCGCTGAAAGCGGAAGAATTCATTTCCCACGAAGAAATTCTTGAAACTCTTGATTATGCGAAAAAAAACAAAGACAATGTAGAACTGATTGACCAGATTATTGCAAAGGCTAGGCTGGCAAAAGGTCTGACTCACCGGGAGGCATCTGTCCTCCTTGCCTGTGATATTCCGGAAAAAATTCAGGAAATCTATGATCTGGCAGAGCAGATTAAAAAGGATTTCTACGGAAGCCGCATCGTCATGTTTGCCCCTCTTTATCTTTCTAACTACTGCGTAAATGGCTGTACCTACTGTCCATACCACTTAAAAAACAAGCACATTGCCAGGAAAAAACTCTCCCTGGAAGAAGTGGAGAAGGAAGTCATCGCCCTTCAGGATATGGGACATAAACGGCTTGCCATTGAAGCAGGTGAGGATCCTGTAAATAATCCCATCGAATACATTCTGGATTGCGTCAAAACCATATATTCCATCAAACACAAAAACGGCGCCATCCGCCGGGTCAATATAAACATAGCTGCAACCACGGTAGAGAATTACCGGAAGCTGAAAGAGGCGGAGATTGGAACCTATATTCTCTTTCAGGAAACCTATCATAAGGAAAGCTACGAAAAGCTTCATCCAACAGGCCCCAAGCACGACTATTCCTACCATACCGAGGCCATGGACCGAGCCATGGAGGGCGGAATTGATGACGTAGGCCTTGGCGTACTTTTTGGTCTGGAGCTGTACCAGTATGAATTTGCAGGACTTTTGATGCATGCGGAGCATCTGGAGGCAGTTCATGGTGTAGGACCTCATACCATTAGCGTTCCCCGTATCAAAAAAGCCGATGACATTGATCCCGATGCCTTTGACAATGGGATTGATGACGAAATCTTTGCAAAGCTTTGTGCACTAATCCGGATTTCGGTTCCTTATACGGGAATGATCGTTTCCACCAGGGAAAGTCAGAAGGTAAGAGAACAGGTGATCCGCCTGGGGGTATCCCAGATCAGCGGCGGTTCCAGAACCAGCGTGGGCGGCTACCAGGAAGATATCCGTCCTACGGATACAGAGCAGTTTGACGTATCGGATCAGCGTTCCCTGGATGAGGTGGTCCACTGGCTCATGGATATGGGCTATATTCCTTCCTTCTGCACAGCGTGCTACCGGGAAGGGCGTACGGGAGACCGATTTATGAGTCTTTGCAAAAGCGGTCAGATCCAGAACTGCTGTCAGCCCAATGCCTTAATGACATTAAAAGAATATTTGATGGATTACGCTTCCGAAGATACGAGAAAAGTCGGTGAGGCATTGATCGCAGCGGAGCTAAACCATATTCCAAAGGAAAAGGTACGTCTGATCTGTGAAGACCATTTGCAAAAAATAGAAAATGGAATCAGGGATTTCCGTTTCTGATCCAGCTGCAGATGCCAAAGTCAGGCTGGCTTGACTTTGGCTCTTTGCCATTGCGTAAAGAAATAGTAGGAAGAGGTGACAGACATGGGACTTAATGATACACCATCCTCTGAGCGGGTGCACATTGGCTTTTTCGGCCGCCGCAATGCAGGAAAATCAAGTGTTGTCAATGCAGTGACAGGGCAGGAACTGTCCGTTGTATCGGAAGTAAAAGGTACTACCACAGATCCTGTTTATAAATCCATGGAGCTTCTCCCCATGGGACCGGTGGTTATTATTGATACGCCGGGCTTTGACGATGAAGGCGCTCTGGGAGAGATGCGGGTAAGGAAGACAAAGCAGATATTAAACCGGGCCGATTGTGCGGTCTTAGTTGTGGATGGGGCCGTTGGAAAGACAAAAACGGATGAAGAATTGATCCTTCTGTTTAAGGAAAAGAAGATCCCCTATGTGGTTGCTTATAATAAATGTGATTTAACCGGGCCACTAAACTATGACGACGGACTTTCTGTCAGCGCATCAGAAGGTCTGTTCATCCATGAATTAAAAGAACGGATCGGCAGTCTTGTAAACACCGGGGATACAAAAATGAGGATTGTAGGAGATTTGCTGAATCCGTACGACCTGGTGGTCCTGGTGATCCCCATTGATGAGGCAGCACCAAAGGGCCGCCTCATCCTGCCCCAGCAGCAGGTGATCCGGGATATTCTGGAGGCCGGTGCCATATCAGTGGCAGTGCGTGATACGGAGTTAAAGGAGACCCTGGAACGGTTGGGGACCAGACCGGCCCTTGTCATTACGGACAGCCAGGCCTTTGAGCAGGTAAGTAGGGATACGCCGGAAGAGATTCTTCTCACATCCTTTTCCATCCTGCTGGCCAGGTATAAGGGCTTTTTAGAGGAGGCCGTGAAAGGAGTGGCTGCCATCGGGGATTTAGAAGATGGGGATAAAATCCTGATCTCCGAGGGGTGTACCCATCACAGGCAGTGCGATGACATTGGAACCGTAAAGCTTCCCCGCTGGCTTCGGCAGCATACGGGGAAAGAGCTCCTCATAGAGACTTCCTCCGGACGGGAATTTCCGGAAGACTTGTCAGCCTATAAGCTGATCATCCACTGCGGCGGCTGTATGTTAAATGAAAGGGAAATGGAATACCGGGGAAAGTGTGCGGCGGATGCGAAGGTACCATTTACCAATTATGGAATTGCGATTGCTTATATGAAGGGGATTTTAAAAAGGAGCATAAAACCGCTTCCTGATTTGGAAGAGCTGCTGCCTTAACGGAAGTTGGTGTTAAGAGATCATAAAAATAACCGTCAACATTGACTTACGGATTTATTTATGATAAGGTAAAGACAATCAGATATGGGGGAGTAGTCAGCATGCGCCGGCTAAAGATGGCCTTCTAATTTATCAGCATGCAGTTAAATCAACATCCTGAACAGCAATGTTCTGGTTTAATTTGAAAAGACAAGACCTGTGTCCTAATTTAGGGCCGGTGCTTGTCTTTTTGGTTGTATAGGATGACTTCGCCGATACAAAAGAGTACTAGTACGAAGGGAGATTGAATATGAACTTTTTGCTTTCAGGTATTACCTCTGTCACCGTTCCACAGTTAATCATGTATCTCGTTGGTTTTTTGCTGATTTATCTTGCTGTCAAAAAAGGGTACGAGCCATCGCTTCTTCTACCTATGGGATTTGGGGCCATACTGGTCAACTTACCCATGTCCGGCGTGATCGATCAGACGCTTCCCGGTATAGGAAATACTCACGGTATTATCCAGTGGTTGTTTGAATCAGGGATCGAAGCTTCGGAGGCACTGCCTCTTCTCCTGTTTATCGGGATCGGGGCCATGATTGATTTTGGGCCTCTGTTATCAAACCCTATTATGATGCTGTTTGGTGCAGCAGCCCAGTTTGGTATCTTTTTAACGATTTCCGTAGCTGTTCTGCTTGGTTTTAACCTTTCTGACGCGGCCTCCATAGGGATCATCGGTGCTGCCGACGGCCCGACCTCTATCCTGGTATCCCAGATCCTTAAATCGAATTACATCGGACCAATCGCAGTAGCGGCTTATTCCTACATGGCCCTGGTTCCCTTAGTCCAGCCCTTTGCCATTAAGCTGGTTACCACCAAAAAAGAGCGTATGATCCGTATGCCTTATAATCCGATATCCGTATCCAAAAGGATCAGGATCCTTTTCCCCATTGCAGTTACCATGATTGCCGGATTTGTTGCACCCCAGTCTGTTTCCCTGGTGGGCTTTCTGATGTTCGGAAACCTGTTAAGAGAATGCGGCGTTTTACACAGCTTATCGGATGCGGCACAGAATATTCTTGCCAATCTGATTACCCTGCTCCTTGGAATCACCGTTTCCTTCAGCATGAGGGCGGAAGCCTTTGTAACCTGGCAGACTCTTATTATTCTCGTCCTTGGTCTTGTTGCCTTTGTATTTGACACCATAGGAGGAGTGCTGTTTGCCAAGTTCATTAATCTATTCCGTAAAAACAAGATCAATCCCATGATAGGCGCAGCCGGTATTTCAGCTTTCCCTATGTCAGCCCGCGTCGTTCAGAAGATGTCCATTAAAGAAGATCCTACCAATCATTTGTTGATGCATGCCATTGGGGCAAATGTTTCCGGGCAGATTGCCTCTGTCTTGGCAGGCGGAATTGTATTAAATCTTTTGACCACCTTATTATGACCAGTATCCGCGGGGGGTATCTCTGCTGCCGGATAGAAAGGAGCCAGCTATGCTAGATAAATTTCTTTTGTCCCTGGGAATTATGTGGAAGGGAATGTTCAGTATATTTTTAGTTATTATCGTTATCACACTTCTTATCATGGGCTTTCAGTGGCTTGAAAAAAACTTTTTGGATAAGAAGGAAGAGTGATTGACAAATAATCAAACCTGTATTATGATAGCTCTGGATTTAAATAAATAACCTGTTCTTTGCCACCGGGTAAAGAATTTTAAGGTGTTCTGAAATATTCCGTTAGGTCGTGGAAGGAATATTTTAAGAACACCTTTTTTATGTTGAAAGGAGGAGGTAAGATGGAACAATCTGCCTTAAAAAACTACACCAAATATGTGAGCCTTAATATTCTGGGAATGATGGGGCTTTCCTGCTATATACTGGCAGATACCTTTTTTGTATCAATGGCACTGGGGGCCGCAGGACTGGCGGCACTGAATTTTTCAATTGGGATTTACAGTTTAGTTCACGGTACCGGATTGATGATCGGGATAGGAGGTGCTACCCGCTACAGCATTTTAAAATCCCAGAATGAGGGAAAACAGATCAATGCCATATTTACCACCAGTTTAAAGCTTGGAATTCTGCTGGGAGTGTTGTTTGCAATCACGGGAGTCCTTGGCTCAGGGTCACTGGCTGTATTATTGGGAGCGGATGCAGCTACATTGCCACTGACAAAGGAATATTTGAGCACTATACTCTACTTTGCTCCGTTTTTTATTCTGAACAATATCATGCTTGCATTTGTGAGAAATGACAATAATCCTAAGTTATCGATGATTGCAATGCTGACAGGCAGCCTATCCAATATAGTTTTGGACTATATATTTATGTTTCCGCTGGGGATGGGGATGTTTGGTGCAGCTTTTGCCACCGGTCTGGCACCCGTCATCAGTCTTGTGGTTTTATCCGCCCACTTTATACAGGGGAAAAGCGGCCTCCGGTGGTTGCGTAGCAGAGTTCAGTGGAAGGCTGTCCGTGATATTCTTGGACTTGGTCTGGCCGCATTTATTACAGAGGTGTCCTCGGCGATTGTTTTGATTACCTTTAATCTGGTCATTCTGGGGCTGGAGGGAAACTTAGGGGTCGCCTCCTACGGGATTGTAGCCAATATAGCACTGGTAGGAATCTCGGTTTTTACCGGAATTGCACAGGGAATACAGCCGCTGATCAGCAAGGCCTATGGCTCAGGGGAGGGTATTACAATAAAAAAACTGCTCCGATATGCGGTGATCACCTCCCTGGCATTGGCGTCAGCAATTTATACCCTGGTATTTTTCTGTTCGGATCAAATGATCAATGTGTTCAACAGTGAGCAGAATCCGGCAATTGCACTTCTTGCAAGGGATGGGCTTAGGATCTATTTCGCCGGTTTTTTCTTTGCGGGTATCAATATTATTGTGTGCATGTATTTAAGCGCTGCCGAACGTGGGCTGAATGCGTTTATTGTTTCGGTGGCGCGGGGCTGTGTGGTTCTTGTTCCCATGGTGCTCATGCTGAGCCGGATTTTAGGAATGACGGGAGTATGGCTGGCGTTTGTTGTGACAGAAGGACTGGTGAGTGTTCTTGGTTTGATATTAGTATTTTGGAAAAAAAGGACTGAGTTTCTTCATTGGTAATACGGAAGTTTGATCGGGGGCTGAAAGAAGCGTTGCCTTCTCTTGACACTGATAAGACAAAGTGCTATAATCCTTTCCTCGGTAACATTGAATCTTTAAGAATAATCATAGGTTAGATATTGGTATCGGAGCAACCCGAATGGAGGCACCATGGTTTTAGATGACTTAGTTGTAAAGCACTACAATGAGTTAAGTGAAAATGATTACCATATTTGGAATTATATTTCAGCGAATCGTGAGGAAGTAGCAAATTTGCCAATTAACGTTGTGGCTGAACGAGTTAATGTGTCTCGGACAACCTTGATGAGATTCTCTCAGAAGCTTGGTTTGCATGGCTATAGCGAACTGAAAACCCATTTACGGTGGGAGAATATTGCACCCCGAAAAAGTTACGAAAGTATTACCGAGAAGGTAATCAATAACAACATCAATATCATCAATCGTTATAAAGAAATAGATTTTGGTGAGATGGTTCGGGCTATTTATGAGGCGCATAATATCTTTATCTATGGGACCGGAAGCTTGCAGCGTGAAGTTGCCATAGAATTAAGAAGGATGTTTCTATCCGTTAATATGATTGCCATTGATCTTCCTGGTGAAGGAGAGTTATTGAAAAGCACAAATATGCTGGGCAAGAATGACATCATTTTTATTATATCAAAAAGCGGAGAATCTGCCTTTGTTGATAATCAACTTAATAAGTTTAAAGCCAAAGGAGTCAAGATTATTTCCTTAACCAAAAGCGGACACAATAGAATTGCGATAAAAAGTGATTTTAATTTGTTTACAAATATTGAGAAGTTTGAGTTGGGGCCTGATACCGTTTTTGAAACTATGGTCCATATGTTTTTAATAATTGAAATACTTTTTGCCCGTTTTATTGATTATTACTTTACGCATGAAAGTTAATCTAAAACAACGAAGCAAGGGTTATTATTGTGTTCTGTGAAAAATCACATTATATGTGATTTTTTTTTATTGTCTGTGAATAGGACCTTAATGAGGAAATCCTATTGTGTTAATATAGGAAAACGTTTATGATACAACCTACATAGGCAAGATACACTATTAACAAACAAAATGAAAAAACCAAAAGAGAGAAGGAGTACCGTTTTGAAGAAACAAAAAATTCAACAATCTATTCAAAGATTTGGTGGTGCTATGTTCACCCCAGTATTATTTTTTGCAGTATTCGGTATTATCGTAGGTCTAACTGCATTATTGAAAAATCCTCTTGTTGTTGGTGAAATTGCTAACACAGACACCACATTTTTTAAAGTTATGGATGTGATCAATGTTGGTGCCAATGCAGTATTTAAGCAAATGCCTTTATTATTCTGTATCGGTCTTCCCGTTGCATTGGCAAAAAAACAACAAGCACGTGCTGTCCTTGAAGCTTTTGTTATATATATCATCTTTATATATTTCGTATCTACTATGTTGATGTACTGGGGTCCATCGTTTGGCGTTGATTTTGATTCTGTAGCCCGGACATCTGGATTAGCTACCATCGCCGGTATTCGTACCCTTGATATGGGGATTGTGGGTGCACTTATTATCTCCGGCATTTCTGTTTGGTTACACAATAAGCTTTTCGACAAAGAACTACCAAAATATGTTGAAACCTTTAGAGGTTCTCCTTTTGTAGTATTAGTTGGTTACTTTTTGATGATTCCGGCTGCGCTTTTGGCTTGTTTGATTTGGCCGCGAGTACAATCCTTAATTGGTAATATGCAGACTTTCTTAATTGGTTCCGGTACCTTTGGTGTGTTTCTTTATACTATGCTTGAGAGAATGTTGATTCCATTGGGTTTACATCATTTCATTTATGCGCCGTTTTTATACGATTCAGCAGTTGTGGCTGGTGGAATCAAAGCATATTGGGTAGAACATTTACCTGAATATGCGACAATGACTGGGTCTTTAAGATCATTTTTCCCGGAAGGTGGCTTTGCCCTTACTGGTATGGGTAAAATGTTTGCTCCATTTGGTATTTCTTTGGCATTTTACTCAACAGCAAGACCTGAACGTAGAAAGAAAATCTTAGCAATTTTGGTGCCGGTTTTAATTACAGCTGTGTTTACTGGTATTACCGAGCCACTTGAATTTACCTTCCTGTTTGTCGCACCGTTATTGTTTGTGGTTCATGCGTTTTTATCTGCTGCTATGGCAGCAATCACATTTATGTTTGGCATTACAGGAGATTTCTCCTTGGGATTGATTCAAAATGCCACCTTGAACTGGCTTCCCCTTGGTGCTACCCAATGGGCAAGTTACTTGATTCAAATAGCAATCGGTATTGTGTTTGTAGGTATCTATTTTGTATTGTTCCGTTTCTTGATTTTAAAATTTAACCTTAAAACACCTGGACGGGAAGACGGAGATGCAGAAACGAAACTATATACGAAAGCGGATTATCGTGAGAAAACCGGTCAAATTACCGGGGCAAATGTTGAATCCGGTTTGTCCATTCATGCCCAACAGGCAGCAGCATACCTTGAAGGATTAGGAGGGCAAGAGAACATTGAAGATGTAACCAATTGTGCCACCCGTCTTCGTGTTACTGTAAAAGACCCTGGCAAGGTATTAGCAAGGGAATACTTTACTGAAAAAGGAGCTTATGGACTTGTAGCAAAAGATCATTCTTATCAGGTAATTGTTGGCTTAACAGTCCCAACAGTGCGGGAAGAATTTGAGAAAATTATTCATATTAAGGAATAGCATGAATTATTGTTAGAAGAGAAAGATTAAGGAGAAAAAATGAAAAAATTTGTAGTTACTGTCGCCGGAGGTGGCTCAACGTATACACCGGGAATCATTCAAATGTTACTTGAAAACCAAGACCGTTTCCCATTAGAAGAAATCAAACTATATGATAACTTGGCTCAGCGTCAGGAACCGATTGCTCAAGCAATGCAAATATACTGTCGTGACAACTATCCGGAGGTTAAGATTAGCTATTCCACAGACCCTGCGGAATCATTTACAGGAATTGATTTTGTCATGGCCCAATTACGTGTGGGATTATATGACATGCGTGAAAAAGATGAAAAAATTCCATTGAAATATGATGTTGTGGGACAAGAAACTTGCGGACCCGGTGGAATTGCCTATGGTATGCGCTCAATTGCAGGGGTCATTGAGGTATTAGACTACATGGAAAAATACTCTCCGGAAGCTTGGATGTTAAATTACTCAAACCCCGCAGCAATCGTAGCTGAAGCAACACAACGTTTACGGCCAAACTCAAAGATTATTAACATTTGTGATATGCCAGTTGCTATTGAGACTATATTTGCAGCTATTCTTGGTCTTAAGTCTAGAAAAGAAATGAACGTTCGTTATTATGGTTTAAACCACTTTGGTTGGTGGACAAGTATAACCGATAAAGCGGGAAATGATTTAATGCCAAAATTAAAAGAATTTGTCGCAGTAAAAGGTTATGCAGCTGAAACAGAAGACTACCAGCACCGGGCTCAAAGCTGGAAAGATACTTATCTAAAAGCAAAGGATACATTTGCCTTAGATCCGGAAACCTTACCAAATACTTACCTAAAGTACTACTTATATCAAGATGATATTGTGGCCCATGAAAATAAAGACTTCACCCGTACCAATGAAGTACAAGCCACACGTGAAAAAGATGTATTTGCAAAAGCACATCAAATAATCGAGGCAGACTCCGCACATGATATTTCTTTTGCAACAGGATCACCACATGCCTCTTTTATCGTAGATCTTGCTTGTGCAATTGCATTTAACACCCAAGAGAGAATGCTGTTGATTGTTCCAAACAATGGTATAATCTCAAACTTTGACCCGACCGCAATGGTAGAAGTACCTTGTCTGGTTGGTAAAAACGGCCCGGAACCATTAGCCATGGGAACAATCCCGACCTTCCAGAAAGGTTTAATGGAACAACAGGTTGCAGTTGAAAAATTAGTGGTAGATGCCTGGATGGAAGGTTCCTACCAAAAACTATGGCAAGCATTAACTATGTCCAAAACGGTACCTTCAGCGGGTGTGGCTAAGAAAATTTTAGATGAACTCATTGAAGCAAATGGTGATTTTTGGCCAGTATTAAAGTAGTCAAAAGATTATAGGCACCCAACAAGGGACAGCAAAGCGGATACTTCATGTAGCGAAGTATCCGCTTTTTTTCTATGCAGTATGCTTATGATGAAAACGGCGAGATTATTATGAAAACAAAGACAGTACTTTTGAATAGAAATGACTTTTTTTTTTATTCTGTGATATGATAATTTTATGTGCCGGGTGTACAGTCTGGCTTAAGTATTATGAGGAGAAAGAATATGAATCTTTTTGGCAGCTTAGTTATTGCGTTTTCTATGTATTCCCGTATCCCAATGCCCCAACTGGAGTGGACAAAGGAGCGGATGAAATATGCCATGTGCTTTTTTCCTCTCATTGGAGCAGTCATCGGCCTGCTGGAATTTGCTGTCTATCTTGGCTGCAATGCTCTTGGATTCCGTAATCTCGGGCAAATACTTCCGATAGTAATTCCCATCCTGGTTACGGGAGGCATACATATGGATGGATTTCTGGATGTGGTCGATGCAAGATCGTCATACGGAGACAGAAAGAAAAAGCTCGAGATATTAAAGGATCCCCATACAGGTGCTTTTGCTATCATCGGCTGCGGTGTTTACCTGGTTCTTTATCTGGCTGTCTTTTTGGAAATGCGTCCGGCTGTAATACCTGTTTATTGCCTGTCATTTGTAGTTACCAGGGCCTTAAGCGGCCTGTCCGTGGTTACATTTCCCATGGCAAAGGAAAGCGGGCTGGCAGCCTCTTTTTCCGGGGCAGCCCAGAAGCGGGCAGTGGCAGTTGTTATGGCTTTGTACTTAGCAGCGGCAGTATGGGGAATCTGGTATCTGGGAGGAGCGGCAATTGTAGCAGTGGTTCTTGTTGTTTGTCTTCTTATTTATTGGTATTATTATACTATGGCCAAGCGGGAATTTGGAGGCATTACCGGAGATCTTGCAGGGTATTTTCTACAGATATGCGAACTGGCCCTTGTAGCCGGCCTGGCTGTGATTTCTCATGTAATATCACTATAAAGCGTGGCGAGTTTTTCCCAAAGCATGAGAAGAAAAGAGGAAATTATGATATTAATTATAGGCGGTGCATGGCAGGGAAAGCTGGTCTTTGCCATGGAACTGGCAAATAGTGCCGGAAAAATGAAGAAAGACGACGGGAAAACGCATTTTACCCCCTTGTTTGAGAACAGCGCGACCCACTTTACCGGGCATCAAATCGCAGAAGGCAGCAGGGACAGCTTCGAAGCCGCCATGACACGCCCGATTATCCACGGTCTTCATGAGTATATAAGAAGGCTTCTAAAAGAAGGGAAAAGCGTTGATGCCTTTCTCGAGGCGGTTTGGCGTCAGAATCCCGATGTTATTATTACCTCCGATGAACTGGGCTGCGGCATTGTGCCCTTTGATCCGGCAGACAGGGAATGGAGAGAAGTGTCAGGAAGGGCCTCCGTAAGACTAGCCCGGATTTCCAGGGAAGTTTACCGTATGGTATGCGGAATTGCAACTCAGATTAAATAGACAAAAGGTCAGGAAACAAAACGATGATGAGACTACATTTAGCAGCGGTGTTTACCGGATGCTTTCTGGATTTATGTTTTGGAGATCCCCGCTGGCTTTGGCATCCGGTTTGCGGCATAGGATCCTTAATAAGCTGGTTGGAGAAAAAGCTTAAGAACATGTTCCCCAAGGGAGAAAAAGGGGAAAGGAGAGCCGGCCTTTGGCTGGTGTTCCTTGTGCTTTTGGTCACGGGTGCAGCATCCGGGGCAATTCTCTGGACAGCCTATTTCCTTTCCCCCTATGCGGGATTTCTTATAGAAAGTATCATGTGCGGTCAGATGATGGCATGGCGTTCCCTGCGGGAAGAGAGTATGAAGGTCTATAAGGCCTTTTCAAACGGTGATGTGGAAGGAGCCAGGCATGCCGTATCAATGATCGTAGGCCGGGATACGAAAGAATTGTCGGAAGAAGGAATCACAAAGGCTGCGGTGGAAACCGTGGCGGAAAACACTTCGGATGGAATTATCGCTCCCCTGCTCTTCATGGCTCTTTTTGGAGGAGTGGGAGTGTTTTTATATAAGGCGGTAAATACCATGGATTCCATGGTGGGCTATAAAAATGAACGGTATCTCTGGTTCGGACGCGCTGCGGCCAGGCTTGATGATATCTGCAATTTCATACCGGCCCGGTTATCCGCAGCCTGATGATAGGGGCAGGATATGTGTGCCAGCTATTTTATGGAATCAGGAAAAAAGGAAACCCATACAGCGGCAGGAACGGCTTAAATATATTTAAGAGGGACCGATTTAATCACAAAAGTCCCAATTCAGCCCAGACAGAGGCGGTCTGTGCTGGGGCGCTGCAGATTCAGTTAGCTGGAAATGCTTACTATTTTGGAAAGCTATATGAAAAGCCTACCATTGGAGATCCGGTGAGACCGGTGGAATACGAGGATATCCCCAGAGCTAATTGCCTTATGACGGTTACCTATGCGTTAGCCCTGATCCCTGTATTCCTTCTGTTCCTTATCATTATTTAGCACATTCAAACATTTGACCAGGAGAAAATAATATGGAATACCAGCATGGCGGAGATATATACACCAACAATGTGACAATAGACTATTCAGCTAACATAAATCCCCTGGGGCTTCCTCAAGGGGTAAAAGAGGCTCTATATAAAGCAGCAGATAATTGTTCCTGCTATCCTGACAGCCAATCCATGAGCCTTCGGATGGCACTGGCAGGATTTCACGGGGTTTCGGCCGAGCATATCATCTGCGGAAACGGAGCTGCAGATCTGATCTTTCAGGCCGTACAGGCATTAAAACCGAACAAAGCCCTGCTGATCGCCCCTTCTTTTTTAGAATACGAACAGGCTCTTAAGGCTTCTTCCTGCAGCATCGTGCACTATTGCTTAAAAGAGGAAAACGGATTTCGGCTATCTGAAATGGAGCTGATCGACTGGCTGAAAAAAAGCAAGCTTGATATTCAGATGCTGTTTTTATGCAATCCCAACAATCCCACCGGATATGCCGTAGAGAAGGAAGCGATGGAGAGAATTCTGGAATATTCCAGAAGACACGGGATTTTTTGCGTGGTAGATGAATGTTTTAATGAATTTTTACAGGAGCCTGAGAGATATTCAGTCCTTGATCTCATAAGAGGCGGCGGCTATGAGAACGTCTTTCTGTTAAAGGCATTTACAAAGCTGTATGCCATGGCAGGTCTGCGCCTGGGCTATGGGATATGTACAGGAAAAGAAGTTTTGGACCAGATGAACCTCATACGCCAGCCCTGGAGCGTTTCAAGCCTTGCCCAGGCGGCAGGAGAGGCAGCCCTTTTGGAGACGGAATACGTAAAGAGAACAAGGCAGGAGATCACTTCTGAAAGGGAGCATTTAAAATCAGCCCTTTCTTCCCTTGGCTTTCATGTTTTTGATTCCATGGCTAATTATATTTTTTTCCGGGATCTAAGGCCAGAGGCTTTTGCTCAAGAGAGACTTCTGTATAAACAGCTACTGGAGCGGAAAGTTCTGATACGTTCCTGTTCCAATTACAAAGGACTTGACGATACTTATTATCGGATCTGTGTAAAGCAGCGGAAGGAAAATGAAGAGTTTCTTTCTATATTGAAATCCATAGTGATAGAAGGGAAGTAACCGAATGGCAAAGACGATCATGATACAGGGAACCATGTCCAATGCAGGGAAAAGTTTAATTGCAGCCGGCTTATGCCGAATCTTTAAACAGGATGGATATCGGGTGGCTCCTTTTAAATCCCAGAACATGGCCTTAAATTCCTATATTACGGAGGAGGGACTGGAAATGGGAAGGGCCCAGGCGGTTCAGGCGGAAGCAGCAGGAGTAAAGCCAGAGGCAGCCATGAATCCCATTCTATTAAAGCCCACCAATGATATTGGGTCCCAGGTAATTGTAAACGGCATATCCATTGGAAATATGCCTGCCAGGGAGTATTTTGCATACAAAAAGAATCTAGTGCCGGAGGTCAAACGGGCATTCCAAAAGCTGTCAGAGGAATACGATATCATTGTCATAGAAGGCGCCGGAAGCCCGGCGGAGATTAATTTAAAGCAGGATGACATCGTAAATATGGGAATGGCAAAGATGGCCGATGCGCCGGTGCTTCTGGTAGGAGATATCGACCGAGGAGGTGTGTTCGCACAGCTTTACGGAACGGTAATGCTTTTGGAACCAGATGAAAAAGCTATGATCAAAGGGCTGATCGTCAATAAATTTCGCGGAGACAAGACGATTCTGGACCCGGGCTTAGAAATGATTGAAAAACAGCTTTCCATCCCAATTGCCGGTGTGGTTCCATATATGGATGTGGACATAGAAGAAGAGGACAGCCTTGGTAATCATCTGGCTGGAACGGTTAGAACGGAACGGACCGCAATGGAAATTGTGGTGATCCGAATGCCCAGAATCTCTAATTTTACGGATTTTCAGGTCTTTTCTACGATACCATGGGTAAGCCTGCGCTACGTGGACCGTGTTTCTGATCTGGGGAACCCGGACTTCGTCATATTGCCTGGCAGTAAAAGTACCGTCCAGGATCTGCTCTGGATGAGGGAGAACGGCCTGGAGGCTGCAATCCTTAAGCTTCAGGCCAAAGACGTTCCGGTATTTGGCATATGCGGCGGCTTTCAAATGCTTGGAGAAAGCATATCCGATCCATTCCAGATGGAAACGGATGGGGCGGTCCTGCCGGTACGAGGCATGGGACTTCTGCCGGTCCGCACCGTATTTGGAAAGGAAAAGACCAGAACAAGAGTGGCAGGATCCTGCACGAGCGTAGGAGGGATATTTGAGGATCTGTCAGGTTTGGATGTGGAAGGCTATGAAATCCACATGGGAGAAACCACCAGATCCGTACCGCCCCTTACCTATGTCATGGAATGCCAGTCCGGCTCCCATTTAGCGAAAATGGACGGCTGCCAGAGGGGAAATGTATATGGCACCTATATCCATGGTTTCTTTGATAAGGAAGGGATTGCAATGACCATTGTAGAAGCTCTTGCAAAAAAGAAGGGCATTACTCTGGATCTAGATGTCGAGTTTAATTACCAGGAATATAAAGAAGAGCAATATAACCGTCTGGCCGCCCAATTAAGAGCCAGCCTTGACATGGAAGGGATCTATGAGATAATGTTCACGAAAGCAATGAGCAGTGTGAAATAGGACAGGAGAAGATTTTCGTTGTGCTTGCACATAAGAAAATCTTCTCATGGCCTATTTCAAAGGGCGAACGCCCGTGAGCTGGCAAAACCACAGGTTTTGCCAGCTCCACTGCGGACCAATGAGGAGGAACAAATGGAGCTAAAAGAACTAGACCGGGTACTCCCCGAGGAAATAGAAAAAAGAAGTTTTGAACTGATCACCAAGGAGCTTGGAGAAAAAGTCCTTGATCCGGAATATGAATTAGTCATCAAACGGGTGATTCATACCACCGCTGATTTTGACTATGCAGATAATCTGGTATTTTCTCCCCACGCCGTATCAAAAGGAATCAGGGCGCTAAAAGAAGGCGCACATATCATTACAGATACAAACATGGGAATGGCCGGCATTAACAAGGGTGCCCTAAAACGCAATGCCTGCAGCGTCAGCTGCTTTATGGCGGATGAGGATGTAGCAGAGTATGCAAAGCTCCACCATACCACCCGGGCCTGCGCCAGCATGGATAAAGCGGCAGGACTTTCCGAGGACTGTATTTTTGCAGTAGGAAATGCCCCCACAGCCTTAGTGCGCCTTTATGAATTAATCAAAGAAGAAAAAATCCATCCCAAGCTGATCATCGGCGTTCCGGTAGGTTTTGTCAATGTGGTCCAGTCAAAAGAAATGATCATGTCCCTTCCTGACATCCCCTATATTGTGGCAAGGGGAAGAAAAGGCGGAAGCAATGTGGCAGCGGCAATCGTTAACGCCCTGCTTTATCAGATATAACAGCAATGACAGCAATAACCTGGTTATTGCCAATAATTTGGGTTTAAGGTATACCCGCCAAGATTTTCAGAGGGGAAGAACAGCATGGACTTATACAGCATAATTTTAGTAGATGACGAAGAAGAAGTACGTAAAAGCATTATAAAAAAAATAGAATGGCAGGCAGCCGGGTTCCGGGTGGTAGGTGATGCGGAAAACGGGGAAGATGCCATGGAAAAGATCGAGATTCTGGAACCTGATGTGGTATTAACGGATATCCGTATGCCATACATGGACGGCTTGGCACTTGCAGAAAAGGTACGGCAGCGGTACCCTTCCATGAAGGTGGTGATCTTTTCCGGCTATGATGATTTTGAATATGCCCAAAGAGCAATCAAACTGAATGTAACAGAGTACATTTTAAAACCAGTCAACGTAGAAGAACTGACTTCCATACTAAAAAGGATCAAGGCGAATCTGGATCAGGAAATAGAAGAAAAAAGGAATTTAAGCCGCCTTCGGGAAAATTACCGGAAAAGCCTTCCAATCATCAGGGAGCAGTTTTTCAATGATCTGGTGCACAAAAATCTTCCGGAAGAGCTGGTGGAACAGAAGCTTAGGGAGTATGGCGTACCTGTTATGGGGGCGAGAAAATGGATCATCGTTGCCATTGACGTGGAAAAAGGGGAGGTCAGGGAAACCCTGTCCCTTCACAATGAGGAGGAACTGATCCCCATATCCGTCATGCAGATTGTCAGGGAAAAATTAGAGGGATATTGCCGGTTTTCACTTTTTCAGTCCGTTTCAGAGGCAGAAATGGTGGTGATCGTTGCTCTTGATGATGATAACTCCACCACAGGTTTAATCGATGTTCTGGGAGATATCTGTAAGGAAACAAAGAGGATCCTGGAGGTTCCGGTTACCATGGGAATCGGCAAAAGCTTCCGGGAGCTGTCCGGTTTCCGTGAAGCCTACCAATCTTCCATTGATGCCCTGGCTATAAAGCCATAGCCGGAAGAGGGACTACCATTTACATCAATGATATGGAGCCTGTGGGAGTAGGAAAGCTGGAATTTGACAGTGTTACTGAAGCGGACTTAATCTCAGCCATAAAATTCGGCCCCGACGAAAAGATCGAAGCAGCGGTAACCAGGATTATCGAAAAGATGGAATACGCAAAAGTCCATTACCGCCAGCAGCAGGTCTATATGTTTGGCGTATTAAACAGCGTCCTCCAGATGATGCAGCAGTATGACTTAGCTCTTGAAGATATTATGGGCGGGGAACTTAAGGACATGGAAATCTTTGATAAGATAAAAAAGAAAGAAGAATTTGGCCAGTGGCTTTTTAAAATTGCAGGGAAAATGAACCAGTTCATTAACCAGGAGCGTGATATGACTACGCGCCAGGTAATCCAGGAAGCAAAGCAGTATATTATGGACCACTACCAGAATCCCGATTTGTCTGTGGAAATGATTTGCCGCCACCTTCATATGAGCCCGGCCTATTTTTCCACCATGTTTAAAAAAGAAACCGGACAAGCTTATATCGCCTACTTAACCGATGTCCGTCTGAATAAGGCGGTAGAACTGCTTAACAAAACCGATGATAAGACCTATGTGGTAGCAGCGAAGGTAGGATATCAGGAACAAAACTATTTCAGCTACGTATTCAAGAAAAAATTCGGAGTATCACCGACTAAATTCCGCGGAGCCAGGTAATGGAAAGAAAGAATATCAGCATTCGTTATACAATTTTTGTATATTTTACCGTGACTGCTTTGGCAGCCAGTCTTTTGATTACGTTTTCCTTATACCAGCGCCTTTCTACCCAGGTGGGGGAAATGGTGCAGGAGGAAAACCAGAGCCTGATTCATCAGGTGGCCAGGTCTGTGGAATCTTATTTGCTTACAGTCATGAAGCTGTCGGATTCCCTGTATTACGGAGCCGTAAAAAATGCCGATCTATCTTCGGAATCCATTAATAACGAGATCACGCTCTTATATGATAACAACAAGGATAATGTGGACAACATCGCTCTCTTTTCCCAATCAGGAACCATGGTGGAAGCGGTTCCTGCCGCAAGGCTTAAAAGCGGCCTTGACGTGACCAGGGAAAATTGGTTTTTAAATGCTTTGGAAAAGACAGAAAACCAACATTTTTCTTATCCCCATGTCCAGTATATTTTTGACAGCAATGAAAACCAGTACCGGTGGGTGATATCTTTATCAAGGGCCGTGGAGCTGACGGAGGGAACCTCTACCACCCAGGGCGTGCTTTTAGTGGATTTAAGCTATTCCAGCCTGGAACATCTTTTTGACGGGGTGACAACAGGAAAGGGCGGCTACGTATATTTAATCAGCAATGACGGGCAGATCCTGTACCATCCAAAGATCCAGCTCATCGACTCCGGCCGGATGCAGGAGAACAATCTTGTGGCAGCCGGCTATAAGGATGGCAACCACCGGGAGGAATTTCAGGGGGAGACCCGGAACATTACGGTTAAATCCATTGGTTATACGGGTTGGAAGATCATTGGAGTCACACCTAAAAATGTGGTTTCCTTAAATTCCATAAAGACCAGGCTTTTTATCGTGTTCCTCATAACCTTAATCCTGTTCATCCTTGCCCTGATTAACTCCTATATCTCATCCCGTATTACCAACCCCATCCAGGAGCTGGAAAAATCCGTAGGAATCCTGGAAGAGGGAAATTTGCAGGCGCCAATTTCCATTGGAGGGTCCTATGAAATCCAGCATCTGGGAAATTCCATTAAAAATATGGCAAAGCAGATCCGGGTCCTTATGGATGACATCGTAGCGGAGCATGAGGCCAAGAGAAAACAGGAATTTGATACCTTGCAGTCGCAGATCAATCCTCATTTCCTTTATAATACCCTTGACATCATTGTCTGGATGATTGAAAACGAACAAAAAGCAGAGGCTGTCAAAGCAGTAACGGCACTGGCTCGTTTTTTCCGGATCAGCTTAAGCAAAGGGAAGAGCATTATCACGGTCAGGGATGAATTGGAGCACGTGCGCAATTATCTGATGATCCAGCACATGCGTTTTAAGAATAAATTCTCCTATGAGATTGATGCGTCCGAGGAATGCATGGAACTTTCAAGTTTAAAGCTGGTTTTGCAGCCGCTTGTGGAAAATGCCATTTATCATGGAATGGAGTTCATGGATGGGGATGGAGAAATTATTTTAAAGGTCTGGAAAGATGAAGAAGACTTATGCTTTATGGTGAAGGACAATGGCCTGGGAATGACCGAAGATCAGGTGGCGGGCTTATTTTCCGATCAGGTCCAAGTCACTTCCAAAAAGGGTTCAGGAATTGGTGTAAAAAATGTCAATGAGAGGATCAAGCTGTATTTTGGGGAAAAGTACGGCCTGACCATTGAGTCAGAGCCTGACGAAGGAACGGTGATTACCATCCGCCTTCCTGCGGTTCCCTATGGCACGGCCATTGCACCCGAAGAAAAAATGGGCGGTGAAGAGGAAAGCAAATCATGACAAAACAGGAAAAGTTATTGTGGACACTGCTGGCGGGAGTGCTTGTGATCCTGTTTCTTTTATCCTCCACTGATTTAATCATCAAGGAGAAGAAAACAGAAATTTATCCGGTTTCCGTCATTATCGGTGATACTTCCGATGATTATTACGTAAATTTCAGAAAGGGTGCTGATAAGGCGGCTGTGGAGTACAACGTAGATGTCAGCTTTATTACACTCTATGAGAAGGGGGATGCCAATCAGCAGATAGAACTGGTTCAAAGGGAAATAGGCGACGGCGCATCAGCAGTGGTCCTGATTCCCGTCAAGTCGGTGGAATGTGTAAAAAGGTTGGATGACATGGTTCTAAACAGTCCGGCTGTTATGCTGGGAAGCTTGCCTCCCAATGACCAGGTAGGAAGCGGCATATCCCCGGATTATGAAGAAGAGGGAAGAATGCTTGGACAGGCGATTGCTGCAGAGAACTCCCCGGATATTCCTGTATGGATATTTACAGAAGGGCTTGAGTTTGGGTATAACCGGGAGTCATATGACGGACTTGTATCCGCTCTTTCAGAAGCCGGATTTTCCATGAATCTCTATGAGAAGAAGGCAGAAGGTACCTTTCGGGAGGCCATTGAGGGCATGGTTTATCCCGGCAGCAAAAAAGCGGTTGTTGCGGCTATCGATGTCAGGAGCCTTGATGAGACCGCGGATATCATTTCTGGGAGTCCGGTTTACGGCAATGTCATTGAAGGCCTTTACGGGATCGGCAGCACAACCAAACTTTTAAAGGAACTGGATAATGAAATCATTAAAGGACTGGTTGTAAGCGACCAGTTTGATGCCGGTTATATGAGCATCCAAAAGGCAGTGGAAGCGGTTCATGGGGGACTTCAAAGAACACAGATTATTTTGGATTCTTATTATATTCGGAAAGCCAATCTGCGGGAAAGCAAATTTGAAAGGATTTTGTATCCAATTGATTGAGATGGGGGAATAGAATATGAAGAAACGATATGGTATTCTGGCAGTGGTGGTCATCCTGCTGCTGACACTTTGGGGAGTGTTTTATCAGAGTCGGAGAGAAGGCGGCAAGGAAGAAAAAAAGTCTATACGCATTGGAGTGACCTTGTACCGGGGGGATGATTCCTTTATCAATACCCTCAGGGGAAATATTGAGGAGCAGGCTAAAGAGTATGAAAAGGAAACAGGTATTAAGGTGGTCATGGAAATTGTGGATGCCAAGGGGAACCAGAATACCCAGAACAGTCAGGTAGACCGCTTTATTTCCCTGGGCTATGATGCCATCTGCGTGAATATTGTAGACCGTTCCGTGGCTTCCAACATCATCAGCAGAGCCATGGATGCCAGCCTGCCGGTGGTGTTCTTTAACCGGGAACCAGTGGAAGAGGATATGCGGCGCTGGGAAAAGCTTTATTATGTGGGAGAAAATGCAAAAGAGTCTGCAATTTTGCAGGGAAACATTCTGGTAGATGCCTATAAAAAAGATCCGTCTTCCCTTGACCTAAACGGAGACGGAAAGGTCAGCTATGTGCTTTTGGAAGGAGAAAACAGCCATCAGGACTCCTTAATCCGTACAGAATGGTCCATTCAAACCCTAAAGGATGGCGGAGTGCCACTGGAAAAGATCACCGGAGGAATTGCCAACTGGGATAGAAGCCAGGCATCCGCCTGGATGGAGCAGTGGCTTTTGGAGTACCCGGATGAGGTGGAAGTGGTAATCTGCAATAATGATGACATGGCTTTGGGAGCGGCCGATGCCCTGGAACGGAAAGGGAACTTGAGTCCGGTTAAGATTGTAGGAATTGACGGCACGCCTCAGGGGCTTGAGGGGCTTCGAACGGGAAAACTGTTTGGAACGGTTCAATGTGACAGCCAGGAGTATGCCAATGTTATTTTTAAAATCGCTGCCGCAGAGTCTCTTGGTCAAAATGTACAGGAAATTGTAAAATTGGACCGTGATAAGTATTATGAATGCAGGCAGAAAGCCCTGACCGCCCAGTAATGGGCGGATTTGTTGTGCATAGTGAGTAATAATATCGAAATTATTTGATGGAAACAGGAGAAATCTAAAAAAATCGATACATATCCCAAAAAAATTATATGGAAAAATGCACAAAAGAAAGCTATAATGTGCATGTCGGTAAGGTAAAAACACCAATCGATAACAATATAATGATAAGGGAGGATTTATCATGAGATTACTCAAAAAAGCATTAGCAGTAGGCCTTGCTTCCGCAATGGTATTTTCCATGGCAGGATGTGGAGCAGGTTCCAAGGGAACAACGGCTGCACCAGAGGCTACTACGGCAGCAGAGACCAAGAAAGAGGAAACAAGCGCAGAGACCACCGCAGAAGCAGTGAAAGATGCTGTTGGCGGAGATGTAGCGGACAAGAAAGTCGGTATCTCAATTTACAAATTTGATGATAACTTTATGACTCTTTACCGTACAGAGCTTCAGCGCTATCTGACAGAGGACTTAGGCTTTAAGAAAGAAAATGTTGTAATCCAGGATGGTAAGGGTGATCAGGCTGAACAGACCAACCAGATCCAGAACTTCATTACCCAGAAATATGATGTATTGATTTTAAACCTTGTGCAGGCTTCTTCTGCTCCTGAAATCACAGATATGTGTAAGGCAGCAGGAATCCCGGTTGTTTACATAAACCGTGAGCCAGATACTCAGGAAGAGCAGAGATGGAGCGATGACAAGATTAACGCTACTTATGTAGGTTGTGACGCTAGACAGTCCGGTACCTATCAGGGAGAAGAAATTTTTGAAACTTCCAACAAGGGCGATATTAACGGTGACGGCGTTGTTTCTTATATTATGATCCAGGGTGACCCGGAGAACGTAGATGCTCAGTACAGAACAGAATTCTCTGTTAAGGCTCTTACAGATTCAGGCATGCAGGTAAAAGAACTGTTAAAGATGCGTGGTGACTGGGATCAGGCAAAAGCTCAGCAGATCGCTCAGGATGCTTTAACACAGTATGGTGATCAGATTGAAGTTATCTTCTGCAACAACGATGCTATGGCACTTGGTGCTCTTCAGGCAATCGAGGCAGCAGGACGTACCGTAAACAAAGACATCTATTTAGTAGGTGTTGATGCTCTGACAGAAGCTGTTCAGAACGTTATCGATGGCAAGCAGACAGGTACCGTATTCAATGACCACTTCTCACAGGCTCGTACAGCAGGCGATATGGCTGTTAAATTTATCAAGGGTGAATCCGTTGATAATGTAAACATGGTAGACTATATCAAGGTTACCAAGGATAATGCTCAGGAAATTCTTGACAAATTAAAATAATTTCCAGCAGCCGGTAAAAGAAACGGGTGTGTCGGTAAGGCACACCCGATTTTTAAAGGTATCCGAAGTCACAGGTATACCTTAATGCCTAGAAAACATGGGCAATAAATAGGAAACACCAACAGGTGTACCTTAATGCCCAAAGAACACGGGCAATAAATAGGAAAGGAGAAACGGGATGGCAGAGGAATACAGACTGGAAATGATAGGGGTCAGCAAATCCTTCCCTGGTGTTAAAGCGCTTGATAAAATCAACTTAAAAGTACGTCCCGGTACCGTTCACGCCTTAATGGGTGAGAATGGAGCAGGTAAATCGACCCTTATGAAATGCCTTTTCGGCATTTATAAAATGGATGAAGGAAATGTTCTTATTGACGGGAAGGATGTGAGCATCGCAAATCCCGATGAAGCCCTTGGCAAAGGTCTTGCCATGGTGCATCAGGAGCTGCAGCCGGTTCCGGCGCGTTCCATTGCGGAAAATATGTACCTTGGAAGGTATCCTTTAATAAAAATAGGTCCGTTAAAGATCGTTGACCATAAGACCATGAACCAGGAAGCGGAGAAGTGGTTAAAAGATGTAAAAATGAGTTTTAATCCCAGGGCAAAACTTGGGACACTATCAATCGGACAAATGCAGTCAGTGGAAATTGCAAAGGCAGTGAGCCAGAATGCAAGGCTGGTAATTTTGGATGAACCGACCTCATCACTGACTGATAATGAAGTGGAAGCGCTGTTTCGAATTATCAGGGAATTAAAATCCCGCGGTGTTTCTATGATATATATCAGCCATAAGATGGCAGAGATCCGGCAGATTGCCGATGACATCACAATCATGCGCGATGGTACATACGTAGGCTCCTGGAAAGTAAAGGACATTTCGGATGACGAAATCGTAAAGCAGATGGTCGGTCGGGAATTAAGCAACGTCTATCCGCCCAAGGAAGATTATCGGACAGATGAGACTGTTTTAAAAGTAAGCCATGTAAGCAGCATCCACGCTCGCTCTTTCCGGGATTGTTCTTTTGAATTAAAGAAAGGTGAGATTCTGGGATTTGGAGGCCTGGTTGGTGCTCAGAGAACAGAATTGATGGAAGCGATTTTTGGAATGCGTCATATTGCAAGCGGTGAAATTGAAATCCTGGGCAAAAAAGTGACGATCAAGCGTCCTCAGGATGCCATAAACGATTCCGTGGGAATGATCACGGAGGACAGACGTGGAACCGGTATTATTGGATGCTTAAGCATTGCGGATAACACGGCTATTGCTTCTTACCGGAATTATACCAAAGCCGGAACCATTAACAGCAAAAAGGTGGGGCAGGTAGTAAAGGATAGCATCGCAAAGCTGAGTATTAAGACACCCAATGACAGGACCCTGATTCAATCTTTATCAGGAGGAAACCAGCAAAAGGTAATCATCGCCAGATGGCTGGCGAATAACCCGGATATTCTGATCATGGATGAACCCACCAGAGGAATTGACGTTGGTGCAAAATATGAGATTTATCAGATCATGATAGATCTGGTAAAGCAGGGAAAATCGATTATCATGATTTCTTCCGAAATGCCGGAGCTGATTGGCATGTCAAACCGGATTATCGTTATGTGCAATGGCCATATTACCGGAGAACTGGAAGATGATGAAGCAACTCAGGAGAAGATTATGGCTTTTGCCACTAAATTTGATTTAAACGATAAAGTAACAGAAAATTTCACACAGGAGGTTAAATCATGACATCGAAGAAGGTTGACGCGAAAGATTTACCTATGCAAACAAATAAAGTTAATGTAAAGGACTTTCTTATTAATAATGGAATCATCGTCGTACTTATCATGCTGGCAATCTTTACTGCAATTAAGCAGCCGTCCTTTGGTTCCTTTGACAACTTAAAAAACATTGCTCTGAACGTAGCGCCACGTTTTATCATTGCCTGCGGCGTATCCGGATGTCTGATTACCAGAGGTACAGACCTTTCCGCCGGACGTATGGTAGGGCTATCCGCCTGTATTGCAGGTACTTTGCTTCAGAAGCCAGGATATAGCGGAAAGTTTTTCCCGAATCTTCCTGATTTTGGAATCTGGTGGGTATTCGCAGTCCTGTTAATCTGTATCGCTGTTTGTGCGATTTTCGGTCTGATCAATGGTATGGTTGTTTCCTTTCTGCAGGTTCCGGCTTTTATCGGAACGTTAGGTATGCAGCTGATCGTTTACGGTGTCTGCCTTGTTTATACCAATGCAACTCCCATCGGCGGCTACCGCCCTGCGTATACAGAGGTAGCAAAGGGCAGACTTTTTGGAGTAATCCCTTACTTGTTCTTAATTGCTCTTGCAATCGGGCTTGTAATCTGGTTTGTATATAATAAAACGCCTCACGGCAAATATATGTACGCAATCGGCGGAAACGAGCAGGCAGCAGAAGTTTCCGGTGTTAATACAAAGAAAACGAAAATCATCATTTATGTAACAGCAGCAGCCCTTTATGCACTTGGCGGTTTCCTTGTAGGCGCAAAGTCCGGCGGTTCCTCTGTTAACATGGGAATGGGCTGGGAGCTGGAAGCCATTGCAGCATGTACCATCGGCGGCGTATCTGTTAACGGCGGTATTGGTAAAGTATCCGGTGTATTAATCGGAGTACTGGTATTTGAAATCTTGAAGACCTGTCTGCAGTATCTGGGTGTTGACACCAACTATCAGTATATTGCACAGGGAATCGTTATCGTAGTAGCGATTGCTCTGGACATCAGAAAGTATATTGCAAAGAAGTAATTCCTTTGAGAAGTTTATAGAAAAAGGAATCGGAGCAGGGGCAGCGGACTCTTTAGAGAAATCCGCCTTTGTTCCGGTTCCTTTTCTGAATGATATTTTAATGAAAACGTGAGCCGTAAGAGTCTGTATAAGGGGTATCCTTGGACTCCTGCGGCTCGTTTTATTCATAAGCTATTATAGAAGCTGGCTCAGCCTGCTGTTTTGATATTCTCCTGAAAACGTTACGTCTTCTCCAAACCAGGAGGGAGGGCTGAATCTTTCTGCTTCTTCTCTTTCCGGAAATTCCACTTCGGCCAATATTAACCCTTTAAAACGTCCATCAAAGACATCCAGTTCGATGGTCAGATGATCGGAACCTTCCAGGGGGATTAAATATCTCTTTTTTGTAAGAATATGGCCATCCGCTTTTTTAATCAGATGTTCATAAGACTCTCTTGTCAGGGGGAGATTGTATTCCTCCCGTTCCAAAAGTCCCTTTGATTTGTAGGTAAGGTAAAAGGAATCATCCTCCCTGCGGATCCGGACAACAGGTTCGGTGGACAGATATCCCTGTTCTATGAAGTGGTAAGGGTAGGCGGTGTAATCTGCCGGCGGGTGGGATATGAGATATTTACGTTCTATTTCCATTGGAAAATCCTCCTGCTTTTTATACTGATGCGCCGCAAAGCGGTATTTGGCGAATGCGGCAAGATAATCGACACTTGCGTCATTATACCACATGAGAACAAAAAGTAGAAGGTGGTGGCAAAAAAAGAAAAAACGTGGTAATATGGGAAAAACAGTGGAATTCAGGAGATTCAGGACATGAAACGTTTAAGTAAACGGATTTTTGTGGTTTTTCTGATTGTTTGGGCTGCTTCTCTGCTTCATGGCTGTGCTCCGCAGGAGCAGGAGAAGAATACCAAAGCAAGTTCAGCATCAGAAGCAGGCACGGAAGGGGTCCGTGAGGAGACAGGCCCTAAGATTGGGGTGAGTATATACCGGTATGACGATACATTCATGAAGCTGTATCGCTCGGAGCTAAAGCAATATCTGGAGGAAACCTACCATGCGGAGGTGATCATGCGCAATGCCGGCGGAGATCAGGAAGAACAGAACCGGCAGATCGGCCAGTTTATTTCGGATGGGTGTGCCGGGATCATTGTAAATCCAGTGGAGGTGTCCGCTGCGGTGGGGCTTGCAGATGCCTGCAGCCAGGCAGGGATCCCTTTGGTTTTTATTAACAGGGAGCCAAGCGAGGAGGAACAGAAGCGGTGGCAGGACAACCACATGGTCGTCTCCTGCGTTGGAACGGATTCCAGACAGGCAGGAACCTATCAGGGTGAGATCATCCGGGAAATGCCTGATAAAGGGGATATAAACGGTGATGGGGTAGTGTCTTATGCTATGATTATGGGTGAGGACGGCAACGAGGACAGCCTTTACCGGACGGAATATTCCATAAAAGCACTGGAAGAAGGGGGAATGAAGACGGATAAACTGTTTTCCGGCAATGGAGACTGGAACAAGGATCAAGGAAGAAGCTTGCCCAGGAGGTGCTAAATACCTACGGAAGCAGGATAGAGGTGATCTTCTGCAACAATGATGCCATGGCGAATGGAGCTTTGGAAGCTGTAGAAGAGGCAGGCCGTGTGCCTGGAAAGGATATTTACCTGGTAGGGGTGGACGCCCTTCAGGATACAGTAAAATATATAAAAGAGGGTAAGATAACCGGGACTGTTTTAAACGATCACGAGGGACAATCCCAGACAGCTGCCGATACTTTGATAAAGATGATTGACGGGGAAGATGTGGACACAAGGTATCAGGTGGATTATATCAAGGTCACTGCAATCAGTACCTTTCATACGTTAAAAGGAGAGGATTAAAATGGGTAAAGTATTTGCGTTTTTAGCTGATGGATCAGAGGAAGTGGAGTTATTGGCAGTTGTGGATATTTTAAAGAGGGGTGGCCAGGAGGTGACCCTTGTTTCTGTTACGGGGAAACGGGATGTGGTAAGTGCCCATCAGATAAAAATCCAGGCGGATTATGAGTTTTCAGAAGTAGACTGTAAACATGCCGATGTTCTGTTTCTTCCCGGTGGAATGCCGGGGACCAGGAATTTAGGTGCCCACGAGGAACTATTAAATTCTTTAAAGGAAGCCCATAAAGAGAACCGGAGAATCGCGGCGATCTGTGCAGCTCCAAGTATTTTAGGAAAGCTTGGTATCCTGGAAGGGAAAAAGGCAACCTGCTATCCAGGCTTTGAACCGGAGCTTAAGGGAGCCTTATATACAAGACAGGGAGTTGTTACGGATGGGAATATAACGACCGCCAGAGGGCTTGGCTATGCGCTGGACATGGGAATTGAACTTCTGGGACTTCTGACAGATAAAGATCATGCCCTCCAGGTAAAGGAGGCCATCCAATACGACCATAGTACCATGTGATGGGGTAGGTGAGCGTATGAAAAAAAGATGGGTATTGCCGGTTATGGCTGCTGTTTTCATCAGCCTTCTTACCGGATGTGAAAAGAAAGATCCATACGGATTATCGGAAAAAGATCCGGTCACCATTACCATCTGGCATTATTACAACGGCGTCCAGAAGGAAGAATTTGACCGTCTGGTGCAGGAGTTTAATGAAAACGAAGGAAGAGAAAAAGGGATCATTGTCAAGGCGTTTAACAAGGGAAGCATTGACGAACTGAGCAATCTGATCAATGAAAGCATTGAAAAGAAGATTGGATCCGATCCGCTGCCTGATGTTTTTTCCGCTTATGTGGATAAAGTATATGAAGTGGATCAGATGGGACTGGCAGCAGATTTAAGCAGTTATTTGACTTCGGACGAAATTGGGGAATATGTGGATGCCTATATGGAAGAAGGCAAGTTTGACAGCACAGGGGCGATTAAGGTATTTCCTATCGCCAAATCTACGGAGATTCTTACTGTGAACAAGACGGATTGGGACAAGTTTGCAGAGGCAACAGGAGAGACAGAAGAAGCTCTTTCCACCTGGGAAGGGATCACCCGTGTGGCTGAGTCCTATTATAAATGGACGGACAGCTTAACGGAAGAACCGGACGATGGAAAGGCTTTTTTTGGACGGGATGCGTTTGCTAATTATATGATTATCGGCAGCCTTCAGCTGGGCCATGAAATTTTTAAGGTAAAAGACGGAAAAACCGTCCTGGATTTTGATGAGCAGACCATGCGGAAGCTGTGGGACAATTATTATGTTCCCTATGTAAATGGGTATTTTGGCTCCTACGGGAAATTCCGGAGCGATGATGTAAAGACAGGCCAGCTTGTCGCCTTTGTTGGGGCAACCAGTGGTATCGCTTATTTTCCAACCTCAGTGACCCTTGAGGATGGAACCAATTATGCCATAGAAAGCAAGCTTTACCCTCTTCCGAATTTTCAGGGAACCGTTCCTTGTGCAGTACAGCAGGGGGCCGGTATGATGGTGTTTAAATCTGAAGAAAAAAGAGAGTATGCAGCAACACTATTCCTAAAATGGTTTACATGCGTGGGACAAAATATGAAGTTTGCCATTGGCTCCGGTTACCTTCCGGTAAAGAAGGCTGCCGGTAATGAGGAACTATTAAAACCCTTCCTGGCGGAAGCCGGCGAGGACAGCGGGGTATCACAGAACCTTCTGATCGGCCTCAACACGGCAAATCAATACCGGCTTTACACTTCTAAACCTTTTGAAGGCGGCGACCGCGCCAGAAACGTGCTGAATTCCGCAATGGTTTTAAAGGCAAAAGAAGATTACGAAAAAATATGCAGCCTTATGGAACAGGGAGTGAAACGGGAAAGCGCAGTTGCAGAATTTGTGACAGAAGAAAATTTTGATCAATGGTACAGGGACACAATGGAGCAGTTGGAAGCGATTATTGGAGAGTAATTTATGAAGAACAAGAGAAGTGAATCCATTCGCACCCAGCTGCTGGGACCATTGCTGATCCTGCTGGTTTTGCAGGCTGCGGTTATTGCAGGGCTGGTACTGTTTGGCGGAGTTTCCATCAAATTAAAGAACAATGAAATCCACATATTAAGTGAAAATACAGAAAGCACAAAGCTGGGCCTTGAGAAGGAGACCTTACATCATTGGGTCGTTATGTTTAATAATTCTGAATTCATAACTGCCGGAATCCAGCAGGTTCTGGACAGTGAGGGACGTAAGTCAAAGGATATCTTTACGGATTATGAACTGAATCGGAAGATCGTTGATAAGGTTATGGAAAAATCCATAGAAATGCTCCATTTAAGCCATGCGACGGGAGTTTTTATGGTCTTAAACGGCCCAGCGGCCATGAACAGTCCGGTTGAAGTGAAAGCAGGCTTTTATATGCGAAATTCCAATTCAGGAGGCTATTTAAAGGATAATTCGTCCCTGCTGATGGAAAGGGGGCTGCCATCCATAGCGGAGAAATACGACATTCCTCTGGATTCTTTCTGGGAACTTGGTTTTCAGGAAGATGAGAATAATAAAGCCGCTTGCTTCTATAAGAAGCCTTATCTTATGGCAGTTCAGAATATGGCTGCCCAGGATGATGCCATGAAATTTGCTTACTTAAGTCCCCCTTTCCGTTTAAGTCCTAAGGATATGCAGGTAATAACCTATTCCATCCCAATCATTCTTAATGACGGCACCGTTGTGGGAGTATGCGGACTGGAAATTACTTTAAACCAGCTTGAACAGATTCTGGGAGAAGATCAGACAAGCGGAAACTTTGAGGAATGCTGGCTTTTAGGTATCCGGGACAAGAAGACAAAAACCATTGTTCCTGTCGCTTATTCCGGTTATTTATACAATCAGTATTTTAACGAGAGCCAAAGGATTGATTATGAGGACAATGAGGAAGAGAGCATCAGTGAGCTGACGTCTTCGGAAGGAACCAAATGGTATGCCAGCATAAAAAGCCTTGATGTCTATGGAAACAACGGGCCCTTTGAGGAGGAAGAGTGGGTATTAGCCGGTATCGCACGCCAAAAGGATCTGTTGTCTTTTTATAATGCAATCCGGCGCATGCTTCTTGGTTCCATGGCAGTACCCCTTGTATTCAGCCTGTTGGGGGCGTTTGTCATAGGAAAGATCGTGACGGAACCTATCCGCAGACTGATTGTGGAATTAAGAGGAAAGTCGGGGAGCAGAGGGCTTTCCCTTAAACGGGTATATATCAGAGAAATCGATGAGCTGACAGAAACCATCGAACAATTAAATCAGGATGTGGAAAGAGCATCGTCAAAGATTTCAAGTATCCTGGAACATGCCAACATCCTGATCGGCGTATTTGAATTCGAGGAAGAGGCAGACCGTGTATTTTGCAGCCGCTCTTTGTTTCATATGCTGGACTGGGGCAGCATAGAAGAGCCATACTGTTACATAAAAACAGCGAAATTCAAGAAATACATGGAGAGGACCTTTACCGGAATTAAGATAAAAGGGGACCGTATTTTGCAGTGCCTGGAGGGCCCGGAAGGGACGCGCTGGGTGGAATTTATTCTGGACGGATCAAAGAAAGGGACAATTCTTGGCGTGTGTTCGGATGTGACTGCCGATGTAGAGGAAAAGGAAAAGCTGGAGCGGGAGAGAAATTATGACCTTCTGACGGAAATTTACAATCGAAGGGCATTCCGGGAACAGGTTGCGGCTGCGATGAAGAAGCAGAAAAAGAACGTCTCTGCACTGATCATGTGGGATCTGGATAATTTAAAATATATTAACGATACATATGGGCATGATGAAGGAGACCGGTACATTGTCCTCTTTGCCAACTGCTTAAAGATATTCTCGGAAAAGGGAGGGATCGTAGCCAGATATTCCGGAGATGAATTTGTTACCTTTATGGAAGCTGACGAAAAGGAAGAAGTCAGAGAGAAAATCCGGGAATTCATGAAGCATATTCAAAAATTCTCACTGAATACGGGAGGGGGATACCAGTTTCCCATCCGTGTTTCGGGAGGGCTTTCCTGGTATCCGGATGATGCGGCAGATTTTGAGACCTTGTTCAGTTATGCGGATTTTGCCATGTATATGGTGAAGCACAGTGTAAAAGGTGTGGTAAAGGAGTTTGATTTAAACGAATATACCCATAATTCCTACATGCTTGCCGGCAGTGAAGAACTTAACCGGATGCTGGACAAAAAAGAGGTTCGTTTTGCTTTTCAGCCAATTGCAACGAGGGAAGGTACGATTTACGGATATGAGTTGCTGATGCGTCCGAAATTTGCTAATATGAAAGGGATCAGTGAAGTGTTAAATCTGGCAAGAGCGCAGGCAAAGCTTTCCCAGATGGAGGCTCTCACCTGGTTTTCAGGACTTAAGGCTGTTATGGCGGAGGCTATGGCCGGGCAGCTGGGAACTGACGAGAAGCTGTTTATCAATTCCATTGCAAGCGTATGCTTAACGGAAGAAGAGCAGATGGAGCTGGAAGAAACCTACGGAGAACTGCTTCACCGGATTGTTATTGAAATGACAGAAGGTGAACCGGTAAGCCACGATTTCATGCATCGCAAAATCGACATGGCGAGGCGGTGGAAGGGGCAGGTGGCTGTTGATGATTTCGGGACAGGATATAACAGCGAAGCCATTCTCCTGCGTATGAGGCCGGATATCATTAAGGTGGATATCAACCTGGTAAAACGGATCAACGAAGACCAGAACCGTCAGATCATTTTAAGGAACCTTTTGGATTTTGCAAAGCAAAACAACATAACAGTTCTTGCCGAGGGAGTAGAAACGCCGGAAGAGCTGGAATTCCTTATGAAATGCGGGGTTTCTCTGTTCCAGGGGTATTATATTTCAAGGCCGCAGATGGAGATCAGGCCCCTCGACCCCTACATCGTGAGGCGCATGCAGGAGTTTTCAGGAAAAACCTGATTTAATCGTAAATAATGCTGGAATTTACGGGACGAGTATGGTATAATGTTAAATTGAAGTGTAACGCCCTGTTGATTTGGCGGTTCACATATATTTCAAGGAGGAACCCTTTAATGAGTTTACAAGTAGAAAAATTAGAAAAGAACATGGCAAAATTAACGGTAGAAGTGTCGGCGGAGGAGTTTGATAAGGCTCTTACTGCGGCTTACAATAAGAATAAGGGCAGATTCAATATCCCTGGTTTCAGGAAAGGGAAAGCTCCTCAGGCCATGGTTGAGAAGATGTATGGAGCAGGCATTTTATATGAAGATGCAGTAAACGAGGCTCTTGACGCAACCTATGGTGATGCAGCGGAAGAAAGCGGATTGGACATTGTATCCAGACCTGAGATTGACATTGTACAGGTAGAAAAGGGTAAGACCCTGATCTATACGGCAACAGTAGCTGTTAAGCCGGAAGTAACACTTGGCGAGTATAAGGGAATCGAAGTGACCAAGGCATCTGCTGAAGTGACCGAGGAAGATATTGATTCCGAATTAAAGAGAGTTCAGGAACAGAACTCCAGACTTGTCTCTGTAGAGGACAGAGCCGTAGAGAACGGTGATCAGACGGTTATCGACTTTGAAGGCTTTGTAGATGGAAAGACATTTGAAGGCGGAAAAGGTGAGGATTATCCTCTTACCATTGGATCCCATTCCTTCATTGATACGTTTGAAGATCAGCTGATCGGCAAGAATATTGGAGAAGCGTGTGATGTTAACGTAACCTTCCCAAATGAGTATCATGCAACGGAACTGGCAGGAAAGCCTGCATTATTTAAGGTGACCGTTAAGGAAATCAAGAAAAAAGAACTTCCTGAGTTAAACGACGAGTTTGCAAGCGAAGTTTCTGAATTTGAAACATTGGAAGAATACAAGAACGACATCAGGGAAAAAGTTGCTTCAAGAAAAGAGAAAGAGGCAGCAACAGAGAATGAAGATCATGTGGTAGAGAAGATTGTTGAAAATGCTACCATGGAGATTCCTGAGCCGATGATCGACAGCCAGGTGAACAACATGGTTAACGATTATGCAAGAAGAATGCAGAGCCAGGGCCTGTCTCTTGACCAGTATATGAAATTTACAGGCATGACTCTTCAGTCCTTAAAAGAGCAGATGAAGCCACAGGCTCTTAAGAGAATCCAGACAAGACTGGTACTGGAAGCTGTTGTGAAAGCAGAGAACATCACTGCATCTGACGAAGCGGTTGAGAAAGAAATTGCCAGCATGGCAGAAGCTTATAAGATGGAAGTGTCTCTGGTAAAAGAATCTCTTGGAGAGATCGGTATCCAGCAGATGAAGGAAGATCTTGCAGTTCAGGAAGCAGTAGATTTTCTTGTTGCAGAAGCAAAATTAGTTTAAGAAGTATCCCTTGAATAGATTCCTGGCATTTTGTCCGGAGTCTATTCGACTTTGATAAGAGATATCCTGCGGGTATCCCTTTACGCCCGGAAAGCGCGGGCAAAATATAGGAAAATCAGACAGGAGGAAGACAGATGAGTTTAGTACCTTATGTCATTGAATCAACCAGCAAGGGCGAACGCTCTTACGATATTTATTCCAGACTTCTTAAGGAGAGAATCATTTTCCTTGGAGAAGAGGTATCCGATGTATCAGCAAGCCTTGTTGTGGCTCAGCTGTTATTTTTAGAGGCAGAGGACCCGGGTAAGGACATCAACCTCTATATCAACAGCCCAGGCGGTTCTGTTACCGCAGGCATGGCAATTTATGATACCATGAACTTTATTAAATGTGATGTTTCTACTGTTTGTATGGGCATGGCAGCCAGCATGGGAGCATTTTTGCTGGCAGGCGGAGCAAAGGGAAAACGGTTCGCTCTTCCAAATGCGGAGGTTATGATTCATCAGCCATCCGGCGGAGCAAAGGGCCAGGCCACTGAGATCCGGATCGTAGCTGAGAATATACTGAAGATAAAGAAGCGTTTAAATGAAATCCTGTCAGCTAACACTGGCCAGCCTTATGAAGTGATTGAACGTGATACAGAGCGTGACAATTACATGAATGCGGAAGAGGCGAAAGCATATGGCTTGATTGATGATATCATCTACAACCATGACCGCTAAGCCTTAGGCCCAGGCAGCCAGGACGATTAATAGGAAACACCCTGCGGGTATCCCTTTATGCCCAGAAAGCAGGGCAATGTATTAGGAAAGAATGAGGTGTGTATATGCCGGTCAGAACAGACGACAAGATCCGATGCTCTTTTTGCGGGAAAACCCAGGACCAGGTAAAGAAACTCATTGCCGGTTCCAATAATGTCTACATCTGTGACGAATGCATTGATTTGTGCGCAGAGATATTAGAGGAAGAATTTGACAGCCATGAGGATGACGTACCTGATTTTGGTGATATCAACCTGATGAAGCCAAAGGAAATCAAGGCTTTTTTAGATGAGTATGTCATTGGTCAGGATAACGCAAAAAAAGTATTGTCTGTAGCAGTCTATAACCACTACAAAAGAATTACTTCCAGAAAAAAAATGGATGTGGATGTGCAAAAGAGTAATATTCTGATGTTAGGTCCTACCGGCTCTGGTAAAACCTATCTTGCGCAGACGTTGGCAAAGGTCTTAAATGTTCCGTTTGCCATCGCAGATGCCACCGCCCTTACAGAAGCCGGTTATGTGGGCGAGGATGTTGAGAACATCCTTTTAAAGCTCATCCAGGCGGCTGATTATGACATCAGCAGGGCAGAGTATGGAATTATCTATATTGATGAGATTGATAAAATAACAAAGAAGTCGGAAAATGTGTCCATTACCAGAGATGTTTCCGGCGAAGGCGTACAGCAGGCCCTTTTAAAGATCCTGGAAGGTACGGTTGCAAGCGTTCCGCCTCAGGGAGGAAGAAAGCATCCTCACCAGGAACTTTTACAGATCAATACGACCAATATTCTGTTTATTTGCGGCGGCGCCTTTGATGGATTGGAAAAAATCATTGAACGCAGGTTAAGTGCCGGTTCCATCGGCTTTAATGCGGAAATCGTAGATAAGAACAAGACAGATATTGATGATCTTCTGAAAAAGACCCTTCCTCAGGATCTTGTGAAGTTCGGATTGATACCGGAGTTTATCGGCCGAGTACCGGTTACCGTATCTTTAGAGCTTCTGGACCGGGAAGCGCTTGTGAAGATTTTAACAGAACCGAAGAATGCTCTGGTTAAGCAGTATCAAAAGTTGTTCGAACTGGATGATGTGAAGCTTGAGCTGACCAAAGAAGCAGTTGAGCGGATCGCAGAGCTGGCAGTGGAGAGAAAAACAGGTGCCAGAGGTTTGCGTTCCATTATGGAAAGCGTAATGATGGAAATGATGTACGAGATTCCATCTGACAGCAGCATCGGAATCTGCACGATTACCAGGGATGTTGTAGATAAAAAGGGTGAGCCGGAGCTGATTTACAGGGACACGGCAGTCCCGAGAAAATCACTGGCTCAGAAGTTAAGAAAAGATAAGACAGGCGAGATCGCATAGGTCCCTGCATGAGTCGGGAAGGTGTTACAGCGAGAAAATCTGCTGGAACACCTTTTTGAATGCAAAGGAGAGAACACAATGGTGGATAAGACAATCACAATGCCAGTTATCGCCCTGCGAGGCATGACTGTTCTTCCCAAAATGATGCTGCATTTTGATATCAGCCGGACAAAATCCATTGCGGCTGTGGAGAAGGCGATGGTAGGAGATCAGAAAGTATGTCTGGTTACTCAGAAGAATTCTGAGGAAACCGACCCTGGAATCGAGGATTTGTATCAGGTCGGTACCGTGGCTCTCATCAAGCAGCTGGTAAAGCTGCCGAATAATGTGATCCGCGTTATGGTAGAAGGTATGGAGCGGGTAGAGCTTTTGACTCTTGACAGCGAGGAGCCCATGCTCATCGGTGAAGTTGAAAAGACTTTGGAAGCAGATGATTCCATTGATTATATTGCAAGAGAAGCTATGATCCAGATCATAAAAGAAAAGCTGGAGGAGTACGGCAAGGAGAATCCAAAGATTGCAAAGGAAGTACTTCCGGGTCTTATGGTGCTTGCAGAACTTGGTGAACTTTTGGACCAGACTGCCGTACAGCTTTCCTGGGATTACCGTGTACGCCAGCAGGTGCTTGAAAGCGCACTTTTAGAGGATCGGTATGCGCTGGTTGTAAGGCAGCTGATGACGGAGATCGAGGTCACAAAGGTAAAACGGGAATTACAGTCCCACGTTAAGGAACGGATCGATAAGAACCAAAAGGATTATATCTTAAGGGAGCAGCTAAAGGTGATCCGGGAGGAGCTTGGAGAGGATAACCCTCTGTCCGATGCAGATGAGTACTTAAAGAAGCTGAAAGCGTTAAAGGCTAATAAAGAGACCAAGGATAAGATTCAAAAGGAGATTGATCGATTTAAGGCGATGCCCGGTGGAAGTCAGGAAGCCAATGTGGTTCGTATGTACCTTGAGACAGTCCTGGAGCTTCCGTGGAAGAAGCTTTCAAAGGATGATAACAGCATCGCCCATGCAGAGGGGATCTTAAATGAGGATCACTACGGCCTTGAGAAGGTAAAGGAGCGGATTTTAGAATATCTGGCAGTCCGTGTGCTGACCAAAAAAGGATCCAGTCCCATTATCTGCCTGGTAGGACCTCCTGGAACAGGAAAGACTTCCATTGCCAGATCAGTAGCAAAGGCGTTAAATAAGGAGTATGTAAGGATCAGCCTTGGAGGAATCCGGGATGAAGCGGAGATCCGCGGACACCGGAAAACTTATGTGGGCGCCATGCCCGGCAGGATTGTAGAGGCTATAAGGCAGGCAGGAGTTAGCAATCCCTTAATGCTCCTTGATGAAATTGACAAGGTCAGCAGTGATTATAAGGGTGATACTTCTTCCGCCCTTTTGGAGGTGCTGGACAGCGAGCAGAACGTAAAATTCAGGGATCATTATGTTGAGATTCCCATTGATTTATCGAATGTGCTGTTTCTGGCAACGGCCAATACCACGACAACCATTCCGGGGCCGCTTCTTGACCGTATGGAAGTAATTGAAGTAAATAGCTATACGGAGAATGAAAAATTCCATATTGCAAAGAATTACTTAGTAAGAAAGCAGCGGGAAAAGAATGGGCTTAAGCCAAATCAGGTGTCTATATCAGACGAGGCTCTTGAAAAGATCATTCACCACTACACCAGAGAGGCCGGAGTCAGGAATTTAGAAAGGCGGATCGGAGCTGTTTTCAGAAAAGCTGCAAGAGAATTCCTGGAAGATGGAAAAAAGGCGATTGAGATAAATTCAAACGACTTAGAGAAATATTTAGGCAAGGAAAAGGTTCTCTTTGAGGATGTAAATGAGGAAGACCAGGTGGGAATCGTAAGAGGTCTTGCATGGACCAGCGTCGGCGGCAACACCCTTCAAATTGAAGTCAATGTTATGCCGGGAAAGGGAAGCCTTCAGATGACCGGACAAATGGGAGATGTCATGAAAGAATCCGCCCAGACTGCTTTAAGCTATATCAGGTCTGTATGCCCGGAATATAAGGTAAAGGATGATTACTTTGAAAAACATGATATCCACCTTCACATTCCGGAAGGTGCCGTACCAAAGGATGGCCCGTCGGCAGGAATCACCATGGCAACGGCTATGCTGTCTGCAGTTACAAACCGGAAGGTAAACGCCAAGGTGGCCATGACAGGGGAGATTACTCTTCGCGGCCGTGTCCTGCCCATTGGAGGCCTTAAGGAAAAAATTCTGGCTGCACGTATGGCTCATGTGGAGAAGGTTCTGGTTCCCGACAGGAACCGCCCGGATATTGCAGAACTGTCAGAGGAAATCATCGGAGATCTGGAAATCATATATGTGAAGAACATGCCGGAGGTTTTAAAAGAAGCTTTCATCCAGGAATAGAAGCATAAGTATGCCCAAAAAGCATGGGCAGGAAAGAGGAAATACCCTTCGGGTATACCTTTATGCCCAGAGAACATGGGCAGGAAAGAGGAAACCATATGATCATTAAATCAGTTGAGCTGGAGACTGTGTGTGGAATAACCAGTAAGCTTCCGGAGAATACAAAGCCGGAGTTTGCCTTTGCGGGCAAATCCAATGTGGGAAAATCTTCTCTCATAAATGCCCTGATGAACCGCAAATCCTTTGCCAGAACCTCGTCCCAGCCGGGGAAGACTCAAACCATTAACTTTTATAACATCAATGATGCTTTATACTATGTGGATCTTCCTGGTTACGGATATGCCAAGGTATCATTGGAAGTGAAAGCAAAGTGGGGGAAAATGATAGAAAACTATCTTCATAAGTCCTCCATGCTCCGTTGCGTGTTTTTGCTGATCGATATCCGCCACGAACCATCGGAAAATGATAAGACCATGTACGATTGGATCGTACACAATGGCTACCAGCCAATCATCATTGCAACCAAACTGGACAAGCTCAAGAGAAGCCAGGTGCAGAAAGCGTTAAAAGTTCTTCGCACAGGGCTTGGGATCGGAAGTGATGTAACAGTGATTCCTTTTTCTGCAGAGACCAAGCAGGGCAGGGAAGAAATATGGGACTTAATTTCAGAATCCGTAAATAGTCTTGACAAGGAGTAAAAATCTTTTTATAATGAACCTATTTATTACATAGAGTTCATCTAGGTAGGAAGAGGAGAAAACAGTTATGAAAAAGATAATAAGAAAAATCGTATCAACTCTTATGGCAGCAACCCTGGCAGCAGCCTTTCTGACTGCCTGCGGAGGCGGTAATTCCGCCACAGGCACTGGTAAGGAAACAGGAGATAAGAAGGTATTAAAGGTTGCCATGGAGTGCAGTTACGCACCATATAACTGGACCCAGCCGACAGATGCAGGCGGAGCCGTTCCTATTTCCGGAAGCTCTGATTTTGCTTATGGCTATGATGTCATGATGGCTAAAAAGATTGCAGATGAACTGGGCTATGGACTGGAGATTGTTAAGCTGGACTGGGATTCCCTTGTTCCTGCTGTTCAGTCCGGAAAAGTTGACTGTGTCATTGCCGGTCAGTCCATTACCGCAGAACGTATGCAGTCCGTTGATTTTACAGATCCTTACTACTATGCGACCATAGTAACCCTGGTAAAAGCAGGAGGCAAGTATGAGAATGCAAAGAGTGTTGCTGATTTTGCCGGAGCAACTGCTACTTCACAGTTAAATACCATCTGGTATGATAACTGTCTGCCTCAGATTCCAAGCGCAGATATTCAGCCTGCCCAGGAATCCGCACCGGCTATGCTGGTATCTTTAAGCTCCGGAAGATGCGACCTGGTAGTAACAGACAAGCCTACCGGACAGGCAGCGTTAGTTGCTTATCCTGACTTCAAGCTCCTTGATTTCACCGGAACAGAGGGTGAGTTTAAGGTGTCTGATGAGGATGTGAACATCGGGATATCATTAAAGAAGGGCAATACGGAATTAAAGGATGCCATAAACGGAATACTTGCCAAAATGAGCAAGGATGATTTTAACAAGATGATGGAAGAAGCGATTTCCGTTCAGCCATTATCAAAGTAATCCAGTTGAGAAAACCCCGCACGTTTGTCGGATGCAGGAATGCAAACAGTCCTGCGCCTGGCTCATTGCATGCGGGAATAAAAATAGAATCAGGTCTTGCTGGCACGGAACAAGAGTGTTCTTCTTTCGTGCCGCTTGTTCTGTTTCGAGGAAGTACGAGAAGGAGAAGGTAGAACATGTCTTTGCCATCAGATTTTTTTGGAAGAATTGTATTTATACTGCAGCTTTATGGCCCTTCCTTTTTAAGCGGGGCAGGAAAGACTATGGCAATTGCCATTGTCGGCACATTCATCGGTTGCATCATCGGTTTTGCCGTGGGAATTATCCAGACAATTCCGGTTATAAAAAGTGATAATCCGATAAAAAGGTTTTTATTAAAGTTACTAAAATTCATTTTAAATGTTTATGTGGAGGTATTCCGCGGAACTCCTATGATGGTTCAGGCCATGTTTATATTTTACGGTTCTTCCGTACTGTTTGGCATTAACATGTCCACCGTTTTTGCTGCCTATTTCATTGTATCCATTAATACAGGGGCATATATGGCTGAAACCGTGAGAGGAGGAATCCTTTCCATTGATCAGGGACAGACCGAGGGTGCCAAGGCGATTGGCATGACCCATTTTCAGACTATGGTCAATGTTATCATGCCTCAGGCGCTGCGCAATATCATGCCTCAGATCGGCAATAACTTAATCATCAATATTAAGGATACCTGCGTGCTTTCTGTTATCGGCGTAGTGGAGTTGTTTTATGCCACAAAGGGCGTTGCAGGCGCGTATTATACCTATTTCGAAGCGTTTGGCATCACCATGGTTATTTATTTCATCCTGACCTTTACCTGTTCCAGAATCCTTCGTTACTGGGAGAAGAAGATGGATGGTCCGGACAGCTACGATCTGGCTACCACGGATACGCTGGCTTATACCAGCGGTATGGTTAAATTCCCAGATCCTAAAGAGAAGGAGGATAAATAAATGACAGGCGAAAAAGTTTTAGAGATCCATCATTTGAGTAAAACCTTTGGAACGAATGTGGTGCTGCGGGACATTGATTTCTCTGTCAATGCCGGCGATGTGACCTGTATTATCGGAGCCTCCGGCTCCGGAAAGTCAACACTGCTGCGCTGTATCAATCTGCTGGAAACTCCTACTACCGGTGAAATCCTGTACCATGATGTAGACATTACAGACCGGAAGATGAACGTTCCTTCCTATCGTACGAAAGTAGGTATGGTGTTCCAGAGCTTTAATTTATTTAATAACATGACTGTTTTGGAAAACTGTTTGGTAGGCCAGATAAAGGTGCTGAAAAAAGATAAGGAAGAAGCCAGAAAGAAAGCGATGATGTATTTAGAGAAGGTAGGCATGGCTCCTTACATCAATGCAAAGCCAAAGCAGCTTTCCGGCGGGCAGAAGCAGAGGGTGGCCATTGCAAGAGCCTTGGCCATGGAACCGGAGATTCTGCTGTTTGACGAGCCAACTTCCGCACTGGATCCCCAGATGGTAGGGGAAGTGCTTGCGGTTATGAGAACTCTGGCAAAGGAAGGCCTTACCATGATCATCGTAACTCATGAAATGGCATTTGCCAGGGATGTGTCCAGCCGTGTGGTCTATATGGCAGGCGGCGTAATTGAAGAAGAGGGTGCTCCGGCTGATATTTTCGGGAATCCAAAGAAAAACTCAACAAAAGAATTTTTAAACCGGTTTATGCAGGGATAAGAAAAAGCTGATTCAGGATGATAATACTGAATCAGCTTTTTTTAATTAAAAGAATTCTCTGACAAAATCCTTTCATCAATACGCCGTACAACGCCATGGGTATAAGGTACAAAATATTTGGACCAGAAACCATATGCGGCTGGATTGATGCTCTCAAAGTCTACACCGAGGTGAGTGTAACCCTCAGCTTTCAAGGTTTTTATCACATGATCCAGCAGACCTTGATATACTCCTTTGCCTCGATGCTCCTCCAGACAGAATGCACTGTTAATATGGCGGTAATTTGGATATTCAGTTATAAAGGTTTCGCCAGATTCTGAAATTTTTAAATAAGCACAAGCTTTGCCCTGGTATAGAGACACAAAGCATCGTTCATGATTTTTTGTGCACGTATCACAAAAGGCTTCCAATGTTTCTTTTTCACGGTTCATAAAAGTTGGACTATTGTTAAAATGTTTGTTTAACATTGATTCAAGTGGGTATGCCAAAGCGTACTCGCTTGATGAAAGTTCTAAGAACTCATATTCTTCACAAGTCCTGCAGCCAAATGGCTCCATAGGGCGGATTGAATCAATGCAGCGTAGACCAAAACCGTATTTGAAAAATTGATTCTGAGCGATTTCGTCATGTGCATATAAGCAAATACCATGACTGACAGCACCTGCACGTACCCACTTGCGGGCAGCATCCTGATACATGGCTGCATAAATATTCGCTCTGTTCTTAAGCGTTGCCGCATTGGCCCACATAGGGGAAAAAACGCCCGTAACGTCAGTAGAGTGAAATGCATTGTTAAAAGGCATGACACTGCACAGGAACCCAACCATTTCATCATCTTCAAACGCTGCGACACCCAGACCGTTATCGGCAAAGCAGGTTAAGTCAGGGAATTCATCAACACATGGCAGAGCCGGTACCTGACAATGCTCTTCTTTGTAGCAGGTTAGTGCCAGTGCGTTTGCCATGCTAATATGTTCCCTGGCAAAATCAACGATTATCATATTTCATTACACCCCTTTTTGTCATGGGCAATGGACAAATTTTGCTCTCCCTTAACGGTGACCGGAATTCCCTGCTTCTTAAGCTTACTGTCATGAACCGGTTTTGTAAAAAGATCTCGTACTTTGATTCTGATAAAGGTTTTTGCTGCTTTGATGAAAACAACAAAAATAAATATGGGAAGGATGACGGTTAAAACCAACCTTACCTTGAAACGGAACTTTTTTTTTCTTTAACTGTTTCAAATATAGCTGATATTGGTCATTTATCTTCGGAAACAATGTTTTCTTTGTCTGAATTTTACTCAAAATAATTCCCCCTTGTGTTTCTGCTAGATGATATGTTAAGAACCGCTCATCAGTGACTTCATGGCAAATGCATAAATTTCCTGACTTTTTGATTTCCAGTGATCACACATGATCTCTGCCTGGTCTTTGTCCGGAACAGATAGTTCCAGGTTTATCAGGCAGTTTTTTCCTTCCCGGACCTGGCAGTGAACGATGTAGTCATGGCTGGTAGATTTATAGAAATCAGCAGTTACGCCTACCTCGTTGCGAAGCCGGAATTTGTTCTCTTTTAAATATTCATCCATATCATTGATGATGGCGGGTGAGATTTTGCTACCGAAAAAGGAAAGGGTCTCTTCCCCTTCCCTGGTGATCTCGTACCGGCTGCTGTTATGGTTGGTTTCCACATGAAGCAGTCTGGCCTCCAGCAGTTCATTCAATGCCTGATTGAGCGTAAAATATGTGGTATATTCATGCTCCAGAAAAAAGTTTGACAGTTGTGCGCTTGTCAGGGGGAAATTAACCTGTTTAAGCATGTATAAAATCATCAGTTTGTACAGGGTCATAGGTTCTGACAGCATAGTTACCTCTTTCCTGCCCGCGCTTTTTGGGCATTTTGGTATCCCTGTAAGGGGTTACCTCCAGTGTTGCGCTTGCTGCGCCGTAAATTCAAAGATAGTGAAAGCAGCTTAAACCGTATCATCCATGTTTTCTACTGCCGGATAAGTTTTTTGACTGCTTGGCTTACGACAGATGCAACACGAGGATCAAAAGCTTCAGGCAGGATATTGTTTTCGTTCAATTCTGAGGGAGATACAAGGTCAGCGATAGCAGATGCGGCAGCAAGCTTCATGTCTTCTGTAATCGCAGATGCTCTTCCCTCCAATGCACCTTTAAAGATGCCGGGGAACACAACTACATTATTGACCTGGTTAGGGAAATCAGACCTGCCGGTTCCGACTACTTTTGCGCCGGCCGCTTTGGCAAGATCAGGCATGATTTCGGGTACCGGGTTAGCCATAGCAAACAGGATGGCATCAGGATTCATGGAAGCGACCATTTCTTCCGTTACGATTCCGGGAGCAGACACTCCTACGAAAATATCGCTGCCTTTCATAGCATCTGCCAAGGAACCATGAGTCTCTTCCAGATTCGTCACGTCCATCATCTTTTCCTGCATCCAGTTTAAGCCTTCCATGCCCTTTGCAAGGATTCCGGCACGGTCACACATGGTGATATGAAGAAAACCATAGGACAGAAGAAGTTTTGTAATGGCAATACCTGCGGAGCCGGCACCGTTTACAACAATTCTGCATTCCTCTTTTGTCTTTCCTGTCACTTTTAAGGCATTTATAATGCCTGCAAGAACTACGATTGCCGTTCCGTGCTGGTCGTCATGGAATACGGGGATGTCAAGCAGCTCTTTTAACCGTTCTTCGATTTCAAAACAACGGGGAGCGGAGATGTCCTCTAAATTAATCCCGCCGAAAGCAGGTGCAATATTCACCACGGTCTTAATGATCTCTTCGGTGTCCTGGGTATCCAGACAGATGGGGATGGCATTGATTCCTCCAAACTCCTTAAAAAGCACCGCTTTTCCTTCCATAACGGGCATAGCGGCCAGAGGTCCGATGTTGCCAAGTCCAAGAACAGCACTTCCATCTGAAACGACTGCAATAGTATTTGATTTGATTGTGTATAGATAGGCGGCTTCCGGATTCTCAGCAATGACTTTGCAGGCTCCGCTACGCCCGGGGTGTAGGCAAGGGCTAAATCTTCTCTGCTTTTTACCTTTGCTTTGGAAATGATTTCCAGTTTTCCCTTCCATTCTTCGTGCAGCAATAAAGCTTTTTCGTTGGTTGTCATGATCGTTTGTCCTTTTTTTCACAGTTTTTATTTATCATACCAATTTTAGGGTTTTAAATCAATAGAAAATATGATAGAATATAGAGTAATTGAAATCAAACAAGCTAAATATGATAAGGAAATTAAAGATACAGGTGGTACTATGAGAGAACGGATCAACAGGCTGGCAAAGGGCATCATTGATTCAGAGATTCCAAAGATTAAGGTGACACCGTGGGAAATTGATGATGTGGTTCGTTCAGGCGGAGCCACCAGACGGGAACTTGTCGTTACCAGTGATAATAATTTACACATAAAAGGACTTGCATATTCGTCAAACTTCCGTGTCAAACTCATAAGCGGAGCATTTGGCGGTACATATAACCATCTGGTCTATGAGATAAACAGTAGTTACCTGGAAGATGGAGATGTGATTAAGGGCTCTTTTTATCTGGTTACCAATGGCGGCGAGAGAGAAGTCCCTTATTCTTTTTGCGTGGAACTGAGCACGTCAGGAAAAGCGCTGAGTGATTTAAAAACAGCAGATGATTTTGCAGATACGGCTAAAAAGGATATGGACACGGCTCTTCGTTTGTTTGAGTACCGGGATTTTGCCACGGCTCCTTTTATGCAGGATCTTCATGTAAGGGCAATCTACGATGGATTAAAAGGAAGGCCTGACAGAAGAAAGGAACTGGAAGAGTTTCTGACCGCTTTAAAGGTGAAAAAGCCAGTCCAGCTATGGACGGAAACCGAGGAGCGGAGATTTGGAGAACTTGAGGAAGTTTTAACAGATTGGGTGATCATAAAGCGCAGCGATTGGGGCTATGTGAACCTGGAAGTTACAACGGACTGTGATTTTATAGAGCTGCCAAAGAAAAGCATTGTGGAGCAGGATTTTGAAGAAGAGGAATGCAGGGTTCCCTTTTTGGTCCATCCGGAACGTATGCATCAGGGAGAGAATTCCGGAAGGATTCTCATAACCGGAATTGAAGAACGTTTTGTCATCCCTGTTATGGCGGTCAATAACCCCGGAGGAGGGGTATCCGCTGAAGACGCTTTTGCAAAAGAAGCCTTAAGCCGGTATTTACGGCTTCGCCTGGAAGAAGAGTACGGGCGGAAGGATATAAATATTTTATATGAAGAGATGGGAAAGGCCCTTGACGAGATTGAACTGATGAAGGGCGAAAGCAGCCTGCTTAAGCTGCTCCGGTCAGAGATATTCCTTGGACAGGGGAATCCTTCCAAAGCGGCGCTGCTCCTTGACGAGTGCAGAGATGAGATCCTTAAGGACCGCCAGGAAAAAAGGGAGCTTTACTGTTATTATCAGTACTTGCGTTTAAAGGTACAGCCGGATGAGTACCAGAAGGAATCCCTGATCCGTCTCATGAAAAAATATCTGGAAGAAGATAGAAGACTCTTCTGGCTTTTTTTGCTGCTTATAAAACTGGATGACAAGCTATTTGAGAATCTGCCTGCATTGCTAGCCATGATGAAAAAGCAGTTTCAAATGGGTGTCAGAAGCCCGTTTTTCTATATCTGGGGCTGCAGGGTGTTAAATCGTTCACCGGAGATCGTAAGAGCCATAGGCTCCATGGAACTCCAGATCCTTTACCATTGCGCCGGAAAAGGGATTATAGACCAAAAGCTGGCGGTAGCCGTATCCAGGCTTACCCTGACGGCAAAGCATTTTAACCGGCTGCAATACCGGATGTTAGTTAAGCTTTATGAGGAGCATCCCATAAAAGAGGTGCTTGAGGCGATCTGCGCCTTATTAATCAAAGGGGAATGCCGCATGGCGGAAGCCTTTTCCTGGTACGAGAAAGGGGTAAAGGCGGGGATCAGCCTGACGCGGCTTTATGAATATTATTTGTATGCTCTGCCGGGTAATTACTGTTATCTCCTTCCAAAGGAAGTGCTCCTTTATTTTTCCTATGGAGGAAATGAGCTGGATCTCCACAGCAGGGCCGTCCTTTATAAGAACGTTCTTGTTTATCTGGAACCGACCGACCCACTCTATCAGGCTTATGAGCGGACGATCGAGAAGTTTGCTACGGAACAGCTGTTTGAATCTCGGATTGACAAGCAGCTGGCCGGGATTTATGAGCGGATGATATTAAAGGACGTGATCGATCTTCCCATGGCAAAGGTGCTGCCTTCCATACTCCGGTCCTACCGGGTGGAATGCAGCAATAAAAAGATGAAGTATGTCATTGTGTGCTATGAGGAAATGACAGAGGAGGATGCATTCCTTCTTGACAATGGTGTTGCCTATGTGCCCTTGTTTTCGGAACACAGCATATTGCTTTTTCAGGATGCCTTTGGCAACCGGTATGCCAACATTCCTTATACGATAGAACCTATCATGGACCGCCCGGAACTGGAAGAACGCTGTTTTGAACTATATCCGGAGCATTCCATGCTTCGGCTTCGGGCTTGCGAAAAGATTCTGGCTGACGGAGCTTCGGACATGGAAGAAGTGAAGATATTAGAAGGCACTTTAGATGATAAAAAACTGAGGCCCCTTTTTCAGAAACTCCTTCTATCCAAAGTTATTGAATTTTACGGCAGGCAGGCATCCGACCGGAAAGATGGAGAGGAAGGAGCCGGATATCTGCTTAAACTGGATAAAAATGTCCTTTCCAAGGAAGAGCGTATCAGCGTCTGCGATACACTTATCCATAACAACTACACGGAAGAGGCGTTCTTAATGATACGGGAATTCGGCAATGAAGGGATTCGGACGGAACGGCTTTATGAGTTGTGTACGAAAATGATACTTAAGAATCTCTTTGACGAAGATCCGTTGCTGTTACATCTGGCTTACGATGTTTTCAAGGTAGGAAAAAGCGACGGCGTGATCCTTGACTACTTATGTGAACATTTTAACGGTTTGACGGATCATATGTATCAAGTTCTTATGAAAGGCGTTTCCGAGCATGTGGAAACATATGATCTGGAAGAACGTCTGACCGCTCAGATGATGTTTTCCGGCCGCAGTTCTAAGCTGGATAAGGTGTTCGGTCTTTACCGGAGCCGCAAGGAAACCAGTGACATGATCGTGAAGGCTTATTTTACCTTAAAATGCAATTCGTATTTTATGGAGGATAAAGAGCCGGAGGAAAAGATTTTTGCTTATCTGGAGGGAACGGTCCGGGCTGCTTCCGTGAAAGGCCGTCTCCCAACCATTTATTTACTGGCCATAACAAAATATTATTCAAAACTTCCTGCTCTTGACGAAGAGCAGAAAAAACTGTGCCGGGATACAGTATCCTTCCTTTTGGAAGAAGGCCTTGTGTTCCCGTATTTTAAAGCCCTGGCAAACGATGTTCCCTTGCCGGAGGATATTATGGATAAAGCCATGATCCAGTACTGTGGGGAAAGAGATTCCAAGGTGGAATTGCTGGTAAGAATTCTACCTGATGAAGAAGAGTTCCACAGTGAGGATATTTCCAGGATGTACCAGGGAGTTTTCGTCAAACAGAAGATTTTGTTTGAAGGCGAGATCATGGAATACCAGGTGAGGGAACTGATAGACGAAGAGTGGGTCTTAAAAAAAGAAGGCAGCGTCAGCTGCGACACAGGAAGCTCCCAGGAGGCTTCAGACAGCAGGTTTGCCTGCTTAAACGAAATGAGCCTGTCCTTTAGCTTAAAGGATGAAAACGGGCTCAAAAATCGGATGCAGGAGTATTTAAAAAAGAATGCTGCTGCGGAAGAATTATTTCCACTGATGTAAGATAAGGGGGCTGTCAATGGACGGACTGATCATAGGGCTTGACCTTTGCGATGCCTATACCCGCATATGCTGCCATGACAGGGAAAAATCATGGTGCTTTCCTACAGTCATCTGCAGGAAAAAGGATGAGGATGCCTGGTTTGTAGGAGAAGAGGCTTATGCCTATACTCTTGTTGGTGAGGGCATTATTGTAGACAAGCTGATAAAAATAGTTAGAAAAGAAGGGACCGCAACACTGGGCGGAACCAAATACGAAGGTCTTGACCTTTTAAAGATGTTTTTAAAGAAGATATTAAAGCTTCCCATGGAAGAGTTTTTCTGCGATGAGGTGAAACAGCTGGTGATTACCATGCAGAAGGTGGATAGTAAGCTGATGGATGCCCTCATGTATTGTGCGGACTACTTAGAGATTCCAAGAGATCGTGTGCACATCATAAGCCATACGGAAAGCTTTGTTTACTATACTCTCAGCCAGAAAAAAGAAGTCTGGAGCAATCAGGTAGGCGTATTTGACTTATCGGAAGACTCTTTTCACTATCACGAACTGAAGGTGCAGAGGGGCCTTCGGAAGATGGTAGTCATTGCAGAGGATGAGGTTTTGGAGGAAAGTTTTAATCTGGATATTTTAGATACGCCTTCCGGAGGAAAACTGGCGGATAAAATCTTAAGCTCCTGCGCGGACAGGCTTCTTCAGAAGAAGTTATTTTCATCTGTATTTCTGACGGGAAAAGGCTTTGAACGCCACGACTGGGCAGCAGATTCCATGAAGATACTCTGTTCCCGCAGAAAGGTCTATATGGAACCGGAGCTGTTTGCCAGGGGAGCTGCTTTTAAAGGAATGGATTATCTGCAGGAAAAGACCTCCTATCCCTTTACCTGCATCTGCGAAGGGCGGCTTCACTCCACCATTTCCATGAAGGTGCTTCATAAGGAACGGGAAAGCCAGCTGGTCGTAGCTGCTGCCGGTGACAGCTGGTATGAAGCAAAGAGCAGCGTGGATCTGATTGTGGATAATCAGGATTACGTGGAATTCATGGTAACACCTATGGATCCTAAGCAAAAACGGCTGGTGAAGATCCCGCTGGAGGGATTTCCAAACCGGACGGACAGAACCGTCCGGGTAGGGATCAGCTTTGGATTTCTGGATGAAAAAACAATGGCAGTTGTACTGAAAGACAAGGGCTTTGGTGAGTTGTTCCCTGCTACGGAGGCCGTGATAAGGCAAGAGGTTATGCTATGAGTCTGATTCTTTGCCGGCAAGAGCCGGTTAAACACCCTTTTTATTTTGAAGGCCTGGGAGTCCGCCTGTTTTCCTCCCAAGAGCTTTGCTATGTGATTTATAACAATCCCATATTGGTTATGGATCAATTTGTGGATGATAACCTGATCCAGTTTATCCGTGAGGATTTAGATATGGCTTTTCTGGCTGCCAAGCTGGAAAAATTGCTGCAGAGCGGCGAGGAACCGGATGAACTTCTTGCCATGATCCTTCACGAATGTGATTACTATACTGCTTCCGAAGTAAGCCGGTTCCGTCAGAATCTGACTGCTTACCGTCGGATGCCGGCCGCAGAGTTGTTTAAGGCAAAGGCAGATTATCTTTTTTCCAGACAGCAGTATGGAAAGGCTGAGGCTGAATACCGGAAAATTCTGGACCTTCCAAAGACAGACCGGGGAGATAACGCCTTTCAGGCTAAAATCTATAATAATCTGGGAGCAGCCTATGCCAGACTGTTTATGACGGACAAAGCCTGTCAGGCCTATCAGAAATCCTTTGATCTGGTAAAAAATGATGAGGTTTTAAAAAGAATATGCCATCTGACCCAGTGGAATACGGGGCTGGTGTTAAATGAGCGGTTCCAGGCTCTCATTACAGATGAAATGAGGCAGGAGTGCGAAATAGAAAAAGAAAAGGCACAGGCAAAGGCAGCTCAGGCAGACAGCCTAAAAGAGCTTGAACGGCTGTTTCAAAAGGACCCGATCAAGCGTCTTCAAGGGGCCGGCGAGCTGATTCAGAAGTGGAAACAGGAATATCGGAACATTATGTCTTAAGGCGATTTCTGTTTGAGATTGCTAAGCGATGTTCAATATGCTAGTATATTAGTCGGAAGAATGGTTACATTAAAATAATTAGAAAAAATATGCAAAGACAGGAGCTTAAAAATGCAGGTGAAACCTCGTAAGTCAGGAGAGATCGCAAGGGAATATGCGTTGCGGATTATTAAAGACAACATTATTTCTCTGGATTTGGAGCCGGGGAGTAGTCTGAATGATATGGAGGTTTCTGCGGAACTGGGCGTTAGCAGAACTCCGGTAAGAGAAGCCATCATGGAACTCAGCAAAAGCAAGATTATTGAAATTTATCCCCAGAAGGGGAGCCGGATTGCATTGATTGATTTGGAGCTGGTGAATGAAGCACGTTTTTTGCGCCTGGTGCTTGAGAGGGCGATCGTGGAACTGGCTTGTGAGATGGCAACGCAGGAGGATATCGTTCGGCTGGAAGAAAACTTAAAGCTGCAGGAATTTTATGCTGCACAGGGCTGGTCGGGAGAATTGCTGCATTTTGATGATCTGTTTCACGAGATGCTGTTCAGTATCTGCAAAAAGGATTTGATTTATAATATCAGCAATGGGCTTTCCATTCATTCGGACCGTTTAAGGCGTATGGCGCTGTTTGCGGTAAAGGATTTGAAAGTGGTTTCCGACCACAGAAGGATTGTTGACGCAATCAGGGCCAAGGACAGGCAGCTGGCGGGTACGATTTTGGTAGAACATCTAACCAGGTATATCGGTGAGGAAAAGGAAGTAAGAGAGGTTTATCCTCATTATTTTAAAGATTAGTAAGATTAATAAGGTCAGTAAGATAAGGGCATAAAAATTTGCATCCTGCATTTTTATGCTTTTTTTGTTGCAAAAAATAGAAATATGTACAATGTGTACAAAAAGAAATTGCTGATTTTGTTATTTTAGTAAATAGACTGTCGTTTATAAACATGCTATCCTTATACTAACAGATATACTAATATATTAGAATACTAATATATACCACATAGTGGATGTCATGTAAATTGAAGGGAGACAAAGAGAGTGAAGCAGGTAATTATTACAGAGCCTTTTCAGTATCAGGTGATTGATCTCCCGATTCCGGAGCCGGGAGAGGGCGAAGTGTTGGTGCAGATGAAGGCGGCAGGAGTATGTGGGTCTGATATCCATCTGTTCCTGGGAGAAAATCCTCAGGCAGTATTTCCAAGAGTTCCTGGCCATGAGAATGCAGGAGTGATTGTAAAGACCGGAAGCGGGGTGACGAGGGTACGGGAAGGCGACCGGGTGGTAGTGGATTTGGTTGTTGCGTGCGGTGAGTGCCCGCAGTGTAAGAGCGGAAGGCGGAATGTATGCCGGACTGTCAAGGCTAGAGGTGCGGCGATAGACGGCGGCTGGCGGGAATATTTTGTGGTTCCTGAACATGAAGTATATTTGATTCCGGATGCCATGGAGTTTAAGGATGCAGCATTAGTAGAGCCCTTTGCCATAGGAGGGCACTGTACAAAAAGAGGCCGGGTTACGAAAGAGGATCTGGTACTGGTACTGGGAAGCGGTACGATTGGTGCGATCATTCTTCAGACCTGCAAGGCGAAAGGCTGCCGGGTGATTTGTGCCGATATTAACGGGAGTTCGTTGGAACGGGCGATTTCCTATGGAGCTGATTTTGTGATTAATACGAGAGATGAAGACCTGGTTAAAAGGGTTCAGGAAATTACCGAAGGAGCCGGAGTGGATGTTATCTTTGATTCCGCCTGCTACCCCGGTTCTCTTTTTCAGGTCATGAAGCCGGGAATTATTGCAAACGGCGGCAGGATTATTCCATTGGGATTCTGCACAGAGCCGGAGAATATCACTCAAGCCATGATCAATGGCAGAGAGTTAGAGATCATTGGAACCAGAATGTCCTGCGGGCAGTTTGTTCCGACGATTGAAAAGATGACCGCAGGGGAATTTCAGATCGATGGAATTGTCAGTCATTATATTCCGTTTTCTGAAATCGGTAAGGTGTTTGAATCTATGAAACAGCCGCCGGCGGATCTAAGAAAGATGGTTATCCTGTTTGACTAAGTCAGGCGGAAACTATAATAAACTTATACTTATTAGGGAGGTATTTATTATGTTCAAAAAGGTTAGTGCAGCAGTTCTTTCAGCAACGATGATTTGTTCGCTGGCAGCATGCTCAGGGCAGAGTTCCACTGAAACCACAACCGCTGCTGCGGCATCTCAGACGGCTGCAGGCGCATCTGCTGAAACGACTGCTGGGGCGGCCAGTGCAGGCGGCGAATTTATTCTTGGCTCCCCACAGCCTTTAACCGGCGTGAATGCCAGGCAGCCCAGGCAACTCTAAACGGAATCATGCTGGCGGTTGAAGAACTGAATGCAGAAGGTGGCTTAAACGGACAGACAATCAAGCTGGTTACTTACGATGACCAGGGTTCACCGGAAGAGGCTGTTAAGATTGCCAATAAGATGGTAGAAGTAGACAAGGTGGATGCAGTAATCGGGCCATTACTTAGTACCTGCCAGATGGCTCAGGGTGCGCTGTTAAATGACGCAAAGATCCCGACGATTGGAATCGGATTAAGCCCGTCCTTTATGGAGAACGGCTGGGATTATATCGTAAGATCATCTCTAAACAGCGATTATGTTATGAAGATTCTGGCTCAGAACATGGTAGATTTGGACGTTCATTCCCTGGCGATCTTCTCCGGTCAGGATGATTCTTCCAAAAAGGCAGCCGGCTCTATGAAAGCAGAGGCGGAAGCGGTAGGAATTACGGTTACTACAACAGAAACTTATGTAGATGGAGACACAGATTTCTCCGGACAGGCAGCAAAGCTCATCAACACAAAGCCGGATGCAATCTATGCGGCATCCTATGCCAATGTGCAGCCGATTATTGCAAAGCAGCTTCGTCAGTTTGGTTTTGAAGGACTGTGCTTTAATAAGGAACTGTTCCAGGCAGACAGCTTAAGAGTAGCCGGTTCCGCGGCTAACGGCTGGATTTTTGCTTATCCTTACATATCATACAAAACGGTAGATGAATGTGATATTCCTAACATGAAGGAATTTATCGTTAAGTATGAAGCCAAATACGGTGCTCTTCCATATCATGAAGGTGCAATGAGAGGATATGATGCGGTAAAGGTTTTAGCTGAGGGAATTAAGAATGCCGGAAGCACCGATCCTGAAGCAATTATGGCAGGGATTAAGAGCATAAGCGGATTAGAGGGGCTTGGTGGCACCTTTGATTATACCGGTGGAGACGGCGAAGGATTACATTCCTGCAACAGCTATGTAATTGCCGATGAGAAGTATACTGTACTGGATAAATGGGTAGGTGACGGCGGATTTGAGGCATTCAAGGCAGGAAAGTAACAGACATTGATATACATATCCGGTGGAAGAGTCCGGTTCAGGTTTGTACCGGGCTCTTTTGCCGATCATTTTAATCAGGAAGGATGATAATGATGTTAATACAGGTAGTAATATCAGGGCTTGTGATCGGCTGCGTGTACGGGCTTATTGCACTGGGATACAGTCTGATTTATAAAGCGTCCGGGCTTATGAGCTTTGCCCAGGGAGATATGTTGACTTTGGGAGCGTTTCTTGGTTATAGCTTTTATGGAATTTTTAAGCTTCCCTTTGTAATTTCTCTGGTGTGTGTGGTATTGTGTATGTTCTTTCTGGGCCTGTTTCTGGAAAAGGCCATAATTCGTACACTGCTTAAAAATCATGTTTTACCGGTTTATATTGTACTTGCAACCATCGCTATATCCTATATAATCCAAAATGCGGCGATGTTAATCTGGGGAACACAGACACTGTCATTTCCGCAGATTTTCCCGATTCCGCTGGTAGGCGTGCTTGGAGTTAAAGTACAGCCGGAAGCATTATTTTGTATTCTGATGAGCCTGGTATGTATGGTGGCATTACATATATTTATGAAATATACCCGTTTTGGTACGGCGATGCGTGCGGCCGCCATGGATGCAACAGCAGCACGGGCCTGCGGAATCAATGTTTCCTTCAGCACTGGCGTAACCTGGGGCTTATCTGCCGGTGTCGCGGCAACAGGCGGAATCTTACTTGGGCCTATTTACGGCGTTTATACCATGTTAGGAGCTATCATCGGAAGAAAAGGATTTTCCAGTGCGGTAATCGGCGGTTTTGGAAATATGTATGGCGCAATTGTGGGAGGTATTCTGCTTGGACTTGTAGAGACCTGTACTTCCGCGTACATCTCTTCTGCTTATAAGGATATTATATCCTATTCAGTGCTGCTTTTGTTCCTGTTTGTTAAGCCTACGGGTCTTTTCAATGAGCAGGCGCTTACAGACTAAAGAAGGGGGAAATGGGAATGAAATTAAAATCAGTTTCAAAAATTCTGCTTGCAGTTCTGCTTCTGCTGGTTCCGCTGCTGTTTCGGAATTTTAATTACGGAATTTTAATCTGCGGATTTATTGGAATATACATTATTGCAATTTCCGGGCTTGACCTGGTGTTTGGATATTGCGGGCAGATCTCAATGGGACATGCTGCTTTTTTCGCTATTGGTGCTTATGGTTCGGCGCTTCTGCACAAATATCTGCATCTGCCGATTCTGTTGACCATGGTGATTGCGGCTGTGATTGCCACACTGATCGGTGCGTTGCTTGCTTATCCGGCTTCTAAGCTGGTTTTTCACTTTCTTTCACTGGCAACGGTAGCATTCGGTGAGATTGTTTACCAGTTAGTAGCCCAGTCACCGGGAGGAATCACAGGTAACTTTACCGGCTTCTATACCGATTCTATCAATTTATTGGGTTTCAAGATCAGTACTAATACCAGATTTTATTACTTTGCACTGGTATGTGTATGTGGCTTTTTACTGATGAAGCACCGGCTGGTGAAATCCAAGGAAGGACGTGCTTTTTTAGCCATTCGAGAAAATTCCCATGCTGCGGACGGAATGGGAATTGATGTGAAGCGGTACAAGATTATTGCCTTTGCTACCAGTGCTTTTTATACGGCCTTTGCCGGTTCCATGTATGCACACTATGTACGTTTTATCAGCCCGGAGACATTTTCCAACAGACAGTCTGTTATGTTCTTAACGATGCTTCTTTTTGGCGGCACTGCTTCCTTAAGCGGACCGATTATGGGAGCTGCAGCCGTTCTCCTATTGAATGAAGGACTTCGTTTCGCTGAGCGGTATCAGATGCTGATCTATGGATTTATGTTGTTAGTCGTTATTTTGCTGATGCCGGGCGGAATCTATGGCATCATTAAAAAACGGATTGATAAAAGAAGGGTGGTAAGCTGATATGCTGACAGTAAAAGATGTTACCTTGCGCTTTGGCGGGCTGACAGCCGTAAATAATGTATCCCTTACGATTAAACAAGGCACGATCAATGGCCTGATCGGACCGAACGGAGCTGGAAAGACGACCTTTTTCAACCTGATCAGCGGTGTCTATACACCCAATGAGGGAGAGATTGTATTTGATGGCGTGAAGCTCAACGGGAAAAAATGCTTTGAGATCAATCACATCGGTATGTCCAGAACCTATCAGGTTATCAATTTATTCCGGAAGATGACAGTTGTGGAAAATGTAATGGTAGGTCTGCACCCCAAGATGAAATCAGGATATTTTTCCGCCATACTGGGAACTAAGGGTCAGAGGGAGGAAGAAAAGGAAGTGCTTGAGAAGGCATTGGACTGGCTGGATTTTGTAGGGCTTCGGGGTAATGCTTATGAGATGTCCGGTTCTTTATCCTACGGGAAACAGCGTCTGTTGGAGATTGTCCGTGCTCTGGCCAGCAATCCTAAGCTTCTGCTCCTAGATGAACCGGCAGCAGGAATGAACTCCAAGGAGAAAGAGGAGCTGTTTGATATTCTGCGCAAGATCCAGAATCTGGGCGTGACAATTTTAATGATTGAGCACGATATGAAACTGATGATGGGAATTACGGATTATATATTTGTTCTTAACTACGGCAAGAAGCTGGCGGAGGGTACGCCTGTCCAGATTCAGAATAATCCGGAAGTAATTGCAGCTTATTTAGGGGAGGATTAATCTATGGCGCCATTGCTGGAAGTAAAGAATTTGAATTATTCATATGGGAATATCCTTGTGGTAAAGGATGTCAATCTCTATATTAATGAAGGTGAGATTGTAACCCTGATCGGGGCCAATGGAGCTGGGAAAACGACGACTCTTCGGACGATTTCCGGACTAACGGATGCCTCCGGAGTGAAAGGCGAAATTATCTTTAACGGTAAAAATATCCAGAAGATGCCCGGTAATAAGATCACTTCACTGGGACTTTGCCAGGTTTTAGAAGGACGTCACATCTTTTCAAAGCTGACTGTCCGGGAAAATCTGCTGGTTGGTGCTTATACCCGTAAGGATATGGATAATGTAAAAAAAGAACTGGAAGAGATCTATACATTGTTTCCACGTCTGCGGGAAAGAATGGAGCAGTTGGGCGGAACACTAAGCGGTGGAGAGCAGCAGATGCTTGCAATCGGAAGAGCGCTGCTTGGAAAACCGAAACTGCTGCTCTTAGACGAGCCTTCCCTTGGACTGGCTCCGTTGGTGATCAGAGAGATTTTTGAAGCGATTGTCCGGATTCGTAATACCGGTATGACGATTATGTTTGTAGAGCAGAACTCTAAAATTGCTTTAGAGACTGCAGACCGGGGATATGTGGTCCAGAACGGACAGATTGTTATGGAAGATACCTGTAAGAATCTTGCCAGTAATGAAGAGGTTAAAAAAGCATATCTGGGAGAAGATTAAAATTCCTAAGAGTATTGTACTTGACAAAACCATAAAAAAACACTATCATTACAAGGTATAAGGAAATATCCTGTGGGTATACCCTATATGCCCCAAAAGCATGGGCAGGAATAAGGAAAAAGGTAGAGAAGAAGAGGAGTACGCTTATAACCCTGAAAGAGAAAACCGTTCACCGGCTGAAAGACGGTTAAGGTAGTGTATGCGGAAGGTAGCTTCTGAACCGGAAGGCTGAAATTTTGTAATTCAGTAGGCTTTCACGTGTGGCTGCGTTATAGGCTATATGAGATATGGTAGGATATACCATATGAACAAAGGTGGTACCGCGTTAATTCGCCCTTTGCATCCCAACGATGCAAGGGGCTTTTTTTTGTATACGGGGAAATCTCTTTGGAATTTCCAGTTATACAAAGCGCTCCGCTTTGGATGCGCAATTCCGTCATAGGGCATACTGATTAGCCCGGAATATATGGCGGTCAGCAGGAAGGAGAATATGATGAAAGAATTGGAGAAGACCTATAATCCGTCAGGGATTGAAGGCAAGCTTTATGAGAAATGGCTGGATAAAAAGTATTTTCATGCAGAACCAAATAAGGATAAAAAGCCCTTTACCATTATCATGCCGCCGCCCAATATCACAGGGCAGCTTCATATGGGGCATGCCTTAGACAATGCCATGCAGGATATTTTGATCCGCTATAAGCGGATGCAGGGATTCGAAGCCCTGTGGCAGCCAGGCACAGACCATGCGGCTATTGCAACGGAAGTTAAGGTTATCGAGAGCTTAAAGAAGCAGGGAATTGAAAAAGAAGAACTGGGCAGGGAAGGCTTCCTGGAAAAATGCTGGGACTGGAGAAAAGATTATGGCGGTCGGATCATCAACCAGCTTCATAAACTGGGATCTTCTGCCGATTGGGACAGAGAGCGTTTTACCATGGATGAAGGCTGTTCCGCAGCCGTTCAGGAAGTATTTATCCGACTCTATGAAAAAGGTTATATTTATAAAGGTTCCCGTATTGTAAACTGGTGTCCGGTTTGCCAGACTTCCATTTCTGATGCGGAAGTGCTGCATGAGGACCAGAACGGCTTCTTCTGGCATATTAATTACCCTATCGTAGGAGAAGAAGGCAGATTTGTGGAGATTGCAACTACCAGGCCGGAAACCCTTCTTGGAGATACTGCAGTAGCAGTGAACCCGGAAGATGAGCGCTATCAGGACCTTATCGGCAAGATGTTAGAGCTTCCTCTTACCGGCCGCCAGATACCGGTGGTAGCAGATTCTTATGTGGACAAAGAATTTGGTACCGGCTGTGTGAAAATTACCCCGGCCCACGACCCCAATGACTTTGAGGTTGGAAAGAGACACGATCTTCCTGAAATCAATGTCATGAATGACGATGCCACCATCAACCTTCCTGGCAGCAAATATCATGGTATGGAACGCTATGAGGCCAGAAAAACCATTGTAAAGGACCTTGAAGAGCTGGGGCTTCTGGTAAAGGTTGCTCCCCATGCCCATGCGGTAGGGATCCATGACCGCTGTAAGACCACTGTAGAGCCTTTGGTTAAGCAGCAGTGGTTTGTCAAGATGGAAGAGATGGCAAAGCCGGCAATTGAGGCTTTAAAATCAGGAGAACTGAAATTCGTTCCGGAGAGATTTGATAAGACCTATCTTCACTGGCTTGACAATATCCGTGACTGGTGTATTTCCAGACAGCTTTGGTGGGGACACCGCATCCCGGCATATTATTGTGACCAGTGTGGAGAGATCATCGTGTCAAAAGAAATTCCCACAGTATGCCCGAAATGCGGAGGAACCCATTTAACTCAGGATGAGGATACCCTTGATACCTGGTTTTCTTCTGCTCTCTGGCCATTCTCCACTTTAGGCTGGCCGGAAAAAACAGAGGACTTAGAATACTTCTACCCAACCGATGTGCTGGTTACTGGCTACGACATTATCTTCTTCTGGGTAATCCGAATGGTATTTTCCGGAATCGAGCAGACCGGTAAGCTTCCTTTCCACACGGTGCTGATGCACGGTCTGGTAAGAGATTCGGAAGGCCGCAAGATGAGTAAATCCTTAGGAAACGGAATCGATCCTCTGGAGGTTATTGAAAAGTACGGAGCCGATGCTCTGCGAATGACCCTGATCACCGGAAATGCGCCCGGCAATGACATGCGTTTCTATTGGGAGCGGGTGGAAGCCAGCAGAAACTTTGCCAATAAAGTTTGGAATGCTTCCCGCTTCATTATGATGAATATTGAAAAAGCACCGGATGCAAAGGCAGCGCTTTCTGAACTTACCATTGTGGACAAATGGATCCTGTCCAAGGCGAACACCCTTGCTAAGGATGTAACGGAGAACCTGGATAAGTATGAGCTTGGAATTGCTCTTCAAAAGGTTTATGATTTTATCTGGGAGGAATTCTGCGACTGGTATATCGAGATGGTGAAACCAAGGTTATGGATGATAAGGATCAGACAAAAGCGGCTGCCATCTGGACGCTGAAAACCGTGCTTATTAACTCTTTAAAGCTTCTTCATCCTTATATGCCGTTCCTCACCGAGGAAATCTTCTGCAATCTTCAGGACGAAGAGGAATCCATTATGATTTCCAGCTGGCCGGAGTATAAGGAAGAATGGAACTTTGATACAGAAGAGCATGCGGTTGAAACCATTAAGGAAGCTGTAAGAGGAATCCGGAATGTACGCACCTCAATGAACGTTCCGCCAAGTAAGAAAGCGAAGGTTTATGTTGTTTCTGAGAATCAGGAGATTCTTGATATCTTTGAACACAGTAAGGTATTTTTCGCTACGCTGGGATATGCCAGTGAAGTATATTTACAGAAGGATAAGAATGGCATAGCAGACGATGCCGTATCTGCGGTTATTCATCAGGCAGTTATCTATATGCCGTTTGCAGAACTGGTGGATATTGAAAAAGAAGTAGAGCGTTTAAAGAAGGAAGAAGAGCGCTTAGGCAAAGAACTGGCTCGTGTTGAGGGCATGCTTAACAACGAAAAGTTCGTAAGCAAGGCTCCTGCAGCCAAGATCGAAGAGGAAAAGGCAAAGCTTGAGAAATATGCTCAGATGATGGATCAGGTAAAGGAGAGACTTTCTCAGCTCTCTTAAATCTCCATCTTGGAAAATCGACAATATTAAATAGAATGTGAAAAACAGTCGAACATGGCAGAAAATGCTGTGGCCGGCTGTTTTTTGTTGCGCAGCCATGGGAGAAAGCGTCCTTTTTGAATTTTGTCCATTTGTCAGGAAGAGAGGAGGAAGAGACAAAAGGGGAACGTGTGGTCTGTAAGAATGTGTCGGCAAATGCCGTGGCAGGATGGAAAAAGGCGATAAAAAATTGGAATCATCCCCATGGTTTTGACAAATTCTGAATGGCTTACTGGCTATAATGTTCGTACAGGGCGGGAGGTGAAAGTGGCGACGGAAATAAACCTGTATATTGATGTGTTGTTCTTAACTAATTTTGCCATGGATTTCCTGGTATTATCCATTGTAAGACGGGGGATGAAGTATCGTCTCATATGGTGGAGAATGATTCTTGGGGCTATTTTGGGGGCAGCTTGGGCTGTGTTTGCTGCCGCTTTTCCATTTTTACCCCTGTGGCTTGAGATGGTAATAACCTATCTGGCAGTGAGCACCCTGATGGTGATGACGGCTTTCGACGTAAAAAGACCAAAGGAAATAGGGAAAGCAGTAAGTGCTCTTTATCTGGCTGCAGTTACAACGGCAGGCATAATGGATGCCCTATATCAGCATACGAAGGCCGGCTATTATATAGAACAGATTCTTAGAGGAAATGGTCAGGAAGCCATGCCCTTTTACCGGTTGATTTTTATTGCAGCGGGTACTTACTTTGGAATCCGCTGCTTTCTGCGGCAGATTTCCGCCATGCTTAAGGGGAAGAACAATTTTTATGAAGTTACCATGCATTACAGAGGAAAGAAAAAGGTAGTAACGGCGCTGCTTGATACAGGAAACAGGCTGTATGAACCAGTAAGCCGTCGGGCCGTCCATGTTGTGACCTATGAAGCTATCCGGGAGCTATGCGAAAGTGTGTCGGAGGTCGTTTATATTCCCTACGGCAGTGTTGGGAAAAGTGACGGCGTGCTGCCCGGAATCTTTTTGGATGAGATGGAGGTACGTCAAGGGGATGAAGTGAAGGTGATTGAAAGGCCTCTGGTGGCCGTATGCAAAAAGACATTATCCGTAAATGGAGAATATCAGATGCTGCTGCATGAAGAGTGAGTGAACGAAGTAAAGGAGAGAGTATCAATGATTATAAAAGTATCCGTACCAAACCGTTTCCAGTTTAAGGCAATTCCAACATTTAAAACATTGATGATGCCATCACAGGGGGAGGTTCATTACATAGGGGGAGCTGATATTCTTCCTCCGCCTCTGGACAATGAAAAAGAAGCACAGATTATTGGGCTTCTTGGCAGTGATGATGATCAGAGAGCAAAATCAGAGTTAATTGAACATAATCTCCGTCTGGTGGTATACATAGCGAAGAAGTTTGATAATACCAGTGTTGGGGTGGAGGATTTAATTTCCATAGGTACCATCGGACTCATTAAGGCCATTAATACGTTTAATCCTAATAAAAACATTAAATTGGCCACCTATGCCTCCCGCTGCATTGAAAATGAAATACTCATGTACCTGCGCCGGAATAACAAGACCAAGATGGAGGTTTCCATTGATGAGCCTTTGAACGTGGACTGGGATGGGAACGAACTCCTTTTATCAGATATTCTCGGAACCGAAGAGGACGTTATTTATAAGGATTTAGAAACTGAGGTGGAGCGAAACCTTTTAAATACTGCCATCAGCCGATTAAGCCCAAGGGAGAGAAAGATCGTGGAGCTGCGGTTTGGACTCACAGATGAGGAAGGAGAGGAAATGACCCAGAAAGAAGTTGCGGATTTACTGGGGATCTCCCAGTCCTATATATCCAGACTGGAAAAGAAGATTATGAAGAGGTTAAAAAAAGAAATTGTACGGTTTGAGTAACCGTTATGGCTGAAAAAGGGAAGACTTAACATAGTCTTTCCTTTTTTTGTTAATTATGAAACTTTTTTGCGTTATAATACGTCTAATAGATAGAACCCCAGAGAGGAGGAAGAAATGAAACAAAAGATTGAAGAAGAGGCAGAACGAATCCTTTTGAAAAATTATGAATCTTATTACCGGCTTGCGTACAGTTATGTAAAAAATGAACAGGATGCCCTGGATATCGTTCAGGAGAGTGCATACCGGGTAATTAAGGAATGCAGGAGACTGAGAGAAGAAACCTATTTGTCGACCTGGATTCACCGGATTGTCATAAATGCATCCATTGATTTTTTAAGGAAGCAGAAAAAGGAAAGCGTGAGCTTTGATGAGGTGGAGATTCCACATGAAGATAGTTATAAGGAAGATGATCCTCTGGAGCTTTTAAGTTCATTAGAGGAAAAGGATCGTACAATCGTGATTTTAAAATATATGGAGGAATGGAAACTGGAAGAAATTGCTGAAATACTGGAAATGAACGTGAGTACTGTTAAGGCCAGGCTATACCGGGCACTGAAGAAACTAAAGATTTTACTGGAACCCGAGATTACGTAGGAGAGAAAGGAGCAGTTATTATGGAACACAGTGATGAGGAAAAACTGTTAAGGATGAAAGATAGATACCATAATATTCCTGTGCCGGATGCTGCCCGTGTAAGTTTGGCGGCAGGAATTGAGAGAGCAAAAAAAGAAAAGAGGAGAATTCAGATGATGAAAATGACAAAAAGAACAGGAATCACAGCAGCAGCTGCAATGGCAGCAATCGTAATTATGGCAAATGCCAGCCCGGTTACCGCCAATGCTATGGAAGAAATCCCGGTTTTAGGAGCAATCGCAAAGGTTGTTACATTCCGTACCTTTGAGGATGCCAATAATAATTATGAGGCTAAAATTGATATCCCAAAGGTCTCCATTAATGAGAAGGATAATGTGAAGGTTAACCGTTCCATTGAAGAGTACGCCAATCAGCTGATTGCAGAATATGAAAAGCAGGTGGCTGGAGATCAGGCAGGTGACGGCCACTATTCCGTGACCTCCAGCTATGATGTTGTAACAGACAACGATAAATACCTTTCCCTGCGGATCAATACAACGGTTGTTATGGCCAGCGGAGCGGAATCTGTAAAGATCTTTACCATTGATAAGGAGACAGGAAACGTGGTGTCTTTAAAGGATCTGATGAAAGATAAGGCTGACTACATTACTGCCATCAGTGATAATATCAAAAAGCAGATGGAAGAACAAATGGCAGCGGATGATTCAAAGATGTATTTTTATAATACTGGAGAGGATTCCGTGGACGAATTCAAGCAGATTACCGGGGATGAAAGCTTTTACTTTAATGCCAATGGAGAAATCGTAATCGCATTTGACGAATATGAAGTGGCTCCAGGATACATGGGTGCAGTAGAGTTTACCATACCAAAAGATGTAACCGGATTTTAAGCGAATATCCGAATGACTTTCATGTGGAACAAACCCGCCTTTTATTTGGAAAGACGGGTTTGTTTTTTGTGAAATGGGCACTGTATGAGAAGCGTAAAAAGAAAACTTGTGGTATTCTTGTTTCATGGAGGTGTAACATATGCACGCATGGGAAGCAATACAAAAATCATTGGATTATATTGAAATACACACAACAGAAGAAATCAGCATTGAAACGCTTGCAGATATTGCCGGTCTATCACCCTATTATTTTCAAAGATTGTTTAAGCGGCTTGTTAAAAGATCAGTATTTGAATATGTAAAGCTTCGTAGATTGGCTCAATCTGTAGAATCCTTGAAAGATCATAAGCGAATTGCAGATGTTGCCGCAGAGTACGGATTTTCAAGCCATGCAAATTTTACAAGGGCATTTAAAGAGGCCTATAACATTAAACCGGATGAATATCGTGTTAAGTCGATTCCTCTTAATCAGATGAACAAGCCGGATTTACAGCTTAACTATATATTGATAGATGAAAATGTGCCTTTAATCGCTGACGGTATTGTTATGGAAATCACAAGAAAGCAATTGATTCATCCGGAAACATATTATGGTTTAACGACAAAAGTATTAATATCCAATCAGATACCTGTGGGTGAGGCGACAGGCATTGATACACCTTTTATATTGTGGGAACGTTTTCACCAAATGAAACCGGAAATAAAGGGGCTGATACCTAATGGCATAGAACTTGGCGCTTCTATGATGGGTGACATGGAAAACGGTACATTCACTTACTTTGCAGGAGCGTCTGTAGATGGTGAAGTACCTGCCGCAAATGGCATGACAGTCTGGGAATTACCTGAAGCCGAATATATTATTTGTTCTATTGAGGCGGAAACTTTTGCGGAACTTGCCACAATCGCTCTTAATAAGGCTATGACATACCTGATCAGCACGTGGCTTCCCAGCCGTAGGTTGACAATCCGGCCATTTTCGGCGGAAAAATATTATCCGGCAGCTTCTGACGGCTTCTCTATGGAAATATGGGTAATACCTGTTCCGCTGCCAGATTAAAACTTAGGAGGATTATATGGAGTGGAGCGAGTTATACGGCCGTGTTCATCAGCCTGCGTATGAAAACTTCAGTGAGTATGTAAATAGTGATTTATGGTTGGAGCTAAATTCCTATATTCAGGATACCTATCACATCCTACCCAAAATAGAATATAGCGGCTGCTCTATGCAAAAAGGATGGAATATAAAATACAGGAAGGGCGGTAAATCCCTATGTATCCTTTATCCAATGCAAGGATACTTTATCGTGCTGGCAGTAATAGGAGAACGTGAAATCAATGAAGCGGAATTGTTAATACCATTATGCAGTGAATATACTCAAAACCTTTTTAAGCAGACGATTTCCGGATACAGTGGAAAGTGGATGATGATTGATGTAAAAAAACCGGCTGTACTGAATGATGTGAAAAATATAATTACATTACGGGTGTCTCGGAGAAAGTGAAAGAAATTACAAGGGAAAGCTGGATTCAATAGAATGAAAGATAGATTTTTAAGACTAAGTAAATGAGGTGATATCAGGAGTGAGAAATCTCTCCGGTATATGTAAAAGCCTGCCTTCTTAAACAGAAAGGTGGGCTTTGTATTTATAAGGAAGCCATTACCTAAGAAAGGTAATTCTTCATGGTTTTTAATGCGTTTTTTTCCAGGCGGCTTACCTGTGCCTGACTGATATGGATTTCTTCTGCTACCTCAGTCTGAGTCTTTCCTTCAAAAAAACGCATATCAATGATATGGCGCTCCCTCTCGGGTAGGCGTCTCATGGCCTCGTTTAAGGAGATGTCCTCTACCCAGTTTTCCTCCAGGTTTTTTTTGTCGCTGATCTGGTCCATGACAAAAAGAGGATCACCGCCGTCGGAATAGACCGGCTCATAAAGGCTGACCGGGCTTTGAATGGCATCTAATGCATACGTAATGTCTTCTTTGCTGACTCCGATTTCATCGGCGATCTCCATTAAGGTAGGTTCCTTTAAGTTTTTTTTCATCAGATTTTCTTTGGCATAGATCGCCTTATAAGCGGTATCACGCAGAGACCGGCTGACACGGATGGAATTATTATCCCGAAGATAACGCCGTACTTCGCCCAGGATCATGGGCACCGCATAGGTGGAGAATCGGACGTTCTGCGTAATATCGAAATTATCAATGGCTTTAATCAAACCGATGCAGCCAATCTGAAATAGGTCGTCCACGTTTTCATTGCTACCGGAAAAACGTTGTATGACACTGAGAACCAGTCTTAAGTTTCCCTTGATGTAATCTTCTCTGGCCTTTTTATCCCCGTCAAGAATCCGTTTGAATAGAATTTCCTTCTCTTCATTGTTAAGAAGAGGAAGTTTGGAAGTATTGACACCGCAAATCTCTACTTTGTATCCAGACATATCTTTCCCTCCGCATCATTCTTTATTACTGCAAGCAAGCTTATGCTGCAATGGCCAAATACCTTACAGCTTACTGCGGGGTATTTGACTATCATAAAGAAATGATGTACTCATTCGAGGGCTTTTATACGATAGCCGAATCAAATTATTTTCCAGTTTTTAGGTCATTATTAATCCTGCTTATTTTTTTCATACAGAACCAGCAGTCCCTTTAATAGTAGAGCTTCGTCATATTGAATTTTATGATAACAAAGCGGGATGACGGATGAGGCCAGTCCTCCGGTTGCCACAAGGCTTTCAAAAGCCCCAAGTTCTTCCTCCATACGGTCTATGACACCGTCGATCATGGCGGCATTGCCGTAAAGGATTCCGTTTTTCATGCAGTCAATGGTATTTTTGCCGATTACCCTGGTGGGTTTGTTTAAACCGATGTAAGGGAGCTGGGCGGCCCGGCTGCTTAAGGAATCCAGGGAGACTCTAAGGCCGGGGAATATAATTCCGCCGGAGTAGTTTCCACCCCGGTCAATGACGGACATGGTGGTAGCGGTTCCCATGTCAACGATGATGATGGGTGCCGGATATTCTTTTAAAGCAGCAACTGCATTCACGATTAAATCGCTGCCAACTGTTTTCGGGTTGTCCATCTTGATGTTGAGTCCTGTTTTCATTCCGGAGCCGACCACCATGGGTGTCTTTCCTGTTATTTTTTTAACAGCACTCACGACTACATCGGTAAGAGGAGGAACAACCGAAGACAGGATTGCCCCTTCTATCGAAGAGAGGGGCAGATTGTGAATTTCCATAATATCTTTTATATTAACCGCATATTCCAGCTCTGTTTTTCCGAGATTGGTGGTAACTCGCTCTACAAAGTAGATGCCTGTATTGTCGATGCCGCCTATGACAATATTGCTGTTTCCCATATCAATGGCCAAAATCATAAAGGGAACTCCTTTCCAACTTTTTTTTCTTGTGCTATACTGTAGAGTATCATATTTTAAGACGAAAAACAACGGGAGGCACTTATGCTGAAAGGAAAAAATATCATTTTAGGAGTAACAGGAAGCATTGCGGCCTATAAGATAGCCGGGCTTGCAAGCATGCTGGTAAAAAAGGGCTGCAAGGTACATGTCTTAATGTCCCAAAATGCCACGAATTTTATTAATCCCATTACGTTTGAAACATTAACAGGCAATAAATGTCTGGTGGATACCTTTGACCGCAATTTTCAGTATAACGTGGAGCATGTATCCTTAGCAAAGCTTGCCGACGTTGTATTGATCGCTCCGGCCAGTGCCAATGTGATCGCAAAGCTGGCTCATGGAATCGCGGATGACATGCTGACAACCACTGTTTTGGCATGCAGATGCAAGAAAATCATTTCTCCTGCCATGAATACCAATATGTACGAAAATCCAATTGTTCAGGATAATATAAGAATTTGTGAGTCCTATGACATGGAAGTGATCAAACCTGATTTCGGGTATCTGGCCTGCGGTGATATAGGGGCAGGAAAGATGCCTGATCCTGAAGTACTGTTTGATTTCATTGAAAAAGAGGTCTGCTTTGAAAAAGACCTGGAAGGAAAGAAAATTCTGGTTACGGCCGGTCCCACCAGGGAAGCCATTGATCCGGTCCGTTTTATCACCAACCATTCCACAGGGAAAATGGGCTATGCAGTGGCAAAGGCAGCCTCTCTAAGAGGAGCTGACGTGACGTTAGTGAGCGGAAAAACGGCTGAACCAAAGCCTCGGTTTGTCCATCTCATGGAGGTTGACAGCGCAAAGGAAATGTTTGATGCGGTTACGTCGGAAGCGGAATTTAAGGATGCCATTATAAAGGCCGCCGCTGTGGCGGATTACCGTCCAAAGCACGTGGGAACGGAAAAAACAAAGAAAAAAGAGGGAGAAATGGTTATAGAACTGGAACGGACGGACGATATCCTTAAATGGTTGGGAGAACACCGTAAAAAGGGACAGTTTCTTTGCGGCTTTTCCATGGAAACGCAAAATATGCTGGAAAATTCAAGAGTAAAGCTAGATAAAAAGAAGATAGACATGATTGTTGCCAATAACTTAAAAGTGGAAGGAGCCGGCTTTGGAACAGATACCAACGTAGTTACTATCATAACCAGGGAAAAAGAGCTGCCACTTAATACCATGACAAAAGATGAAGTAGCGCATCGCATTCTGGATGAGATATTTACCCGTCAGAATGAGGGAAAAAAGGAGTAGTATTATGAGAATTGAGAAAAGACAAATCGTTGTACCAGGGCAGAAGACAGGCCCGGTGTGTTTGACTGGCTATTTGCTGGACAGCATAAGTGTTAACCCGGATATCCTTCGCCCTGCTGTTATTGTGCTCCCAGGAGGAGGATACAGCCGGCGGTCGGATCGGGAGAGTGAGCCTATCGCTTTGCAATTTATGGCCATGGGCTGTCATGCATTTATTTTGGATTACAGCGTGGATCCCAATCGTTTCCCCACTTCCCTAAGGGAACTTGCGGAAGCGGTGGCTGTCATTCGGCAGCACGGAGCAGAGTGGAAGATTGACACGAATAAAATCATTCCATGCGGTTTTTCTGCCGCCGGACATTTGGCCTGCAGTCTTGGGGTCTTCTGGGACAGAGATTTTGTGTGGGAAGCCATAAAAAGGACTCCGGATGAGATCCGTCCGGACGGACTGATCTTAAATTATCCTGTGATCACAAGCGGGGAATTTAAGCATGCCGGTTCTATGATAAGCCTTTTAGGAGAGAATGCGACAAAGGAGGAGACAGAGGCGGTATCCCTTGAGAACTTTGTGACGGAAAAGACCCCAAAAACTTTCCTGTGGCATACGTATACCGATGCTGCGGTGCCTTTAGAAAACAGCCTGCTCCTGGCTGCCGCCATGAGAAGGCATCAAGTGAATTTTGAGCTTCATGTTTATCCTGCGGGAGTTCATGGTCTGTCTCTGGCCAGCGTGGAAACCGCAGGCTCCAATGAGTCCCTCTTAGAACCTTCCTGCCAGAGCTGGATTTCCCTTGCAAAAACATGGCTTTCTAATTTTTAATATGGAAGAGAGAATCTTGACTTATGGTTAGAATCATACTACAATAGACGAGATCTAGACGTAAATTTTGGAGGAACTATTTTTGTGAATATAGCGGAAGAAATTAAAAAGAGAAGAACATTTGCCATCATTTCCCATCCGGATGCGGGAAAGACTACCTTGACGGAGAAATTTCTGCTTTACGGAGGAGCCATTAATCTGGCCGGAACCGTAAAAGGAAGAAAGGGCGCCAAGCATGCCGTTTCCGACTGGATGGAGATTGAAAAGGAGAGAGGTATTTCCGTCACCTCCTCTGTGTTACAGTTTAATTACGACGGATTCTGCATCAACATTCTGGACACACCAGGCCACCAGGATTTCTCTGAGGATACCTACCGTACCCTTATGGCGGCCGATTCCGCTGTCATGGTCATTGACGGTTCCAAAGGTGTGGAGGCCCAGACCATCAAGCTGTTTAAAGTCTGCGTTATGCGTCATATCCCCATTTTTACATTTGTGAATAAGATGGACCGGGAAGCAAGAGACCCCTTTGAACTGATGGATGAGATCGAAGAGGTGCTTGGGATCCGGACCTGTCCGGTTAACTGGCCCATAGGCTGCGGAAGAGAGTTTAAAGGGGTATATGACCGCTTTAAAGAAACCATAACCACATTCCGGGCGACTACCAACGGCCAGAAGGAAGTGGAAGCTACGGAAGTCCAGTTGGGAGATGCCCAGGTGGATGCAATGATCGGAGAAAGCTATCATAAACAGCTTATGGAGGATATCGAGCTGCTTGACGGTGCCAGCGATGAGCTGGATATGGACCGTGTCGGAAGGGGAGACTTATCTCCCGTATTTTTCGGTTCTGCTCTTACGAACTTTGGTGTGGAGACATTTTTGCAGCATTTCCTTCAGATGACAACCTCGCCTCTGCCAAGGCTGACGACAACAGGAGTTGTGGATCCCTTTGAAGAGGAATTTTCCGCTTTTGTATTCAAAATACAGGCCAATATGAATAAGGCTCACAGAGACCGTGTTGCATTCATGCGGATCGTCTCCGGCAAGTTTGACGCGGGCATGGAAGTAAACCATGTGCAGGGCAACAAAAAAATGCGTTTGTCCCAGCCGCAGCAGATTATGGCCCAGGACAGAAAGATCGTGGAAGAGGCCTATGCAGGTGATATTATCGGAGTCTTTGATCCGGGCATTTTTTCCATTGGAGATACTCTTTGCAAATCCAATGAAAAATTTGAATATGAGGGTATTCCCACCTTTGCACCAGAGCATTTTGCAAGAGTGCGGCAGATGGATACCATGAAAAGAAAGCAGTTTATTAAGGGCGTAAACCAGATCGCACAGGAAGGTGCCATTCAGATCTTCCAGGAGTTTAATACCGGAATGGAAGAGATCATCGTAGGAGTTGTGGGTGAGCTGCAGTTTGAGGTATTGACCTACCGTCTGGAAAATGAGTACAATGTGGAAGTCAGACTTGAGAAGCTTCCATATGAATATATCCGCTGGATCGTGAACAAAGAAGAACTTGATGTAGCAAAGATTCAGGGTACGTCCGATATGAAGCGGATCAAGGATTTAAAGGACAATCCTCTTCTCTTATTTGTAAACAGCTGGAGCGTTGGCATGGTACTAGACCGTAATCCGGGACTGAAGCTTTCTGAATTCGGTCACAACTAAGTAAAACACGTTTTGCATATTGCTTGCAAAAATGAGATGACAGAAAGCCGGTAACGGTTTAATTAGAATAAAAAATAAGGAGGCAGCAGACAATGAGTAAGATTGATGAAGTAAGAGCAGCAATGGTAGAGGCGATGAAGGCAAAGGACAAACCGCGAAAAGATGCCTTATCCATGCTTCTTTCTGCTCTTAAGAATTTTGAAATCGATAAGAAGGACCATACCCCAATTACGGAAGATGAGGCCAATACAATTGTAAAGAAGGAAATCAAGCAGAATCAGGAAACTCATGATCTTGCGCCGGAAGACAGGACGGATATCAGGGAAGAAGCAGCGTACCGTATTACCGTTTATAAGGAATTTGCGCCGGAGGATATGGGAGAGGAGCAGATTAAGGAGATTATTGAGTCTGTTCTTGAGGAACTTGGAATTGAAACTCCCACAGGAGCAGATAAAGGAAAAATTATGAAGGTCCTGATGCCCAAGGTAAAGGGAAAGGCAGACGGCAAGGCGGTAAATGAAGTACTAGCATCTATGATGAAATAAGAAAAAAGGGGTGTGGATCATGTATAGGAAAGAAATAGAAGAATATATAGAGTCACATAAACAGGAAATGATAGAAGACATCTGTACGCTGTGCCGCATTAACAGTGAAAAGATGCCATACCGGGAAGGGATGCCTTACGGACCGGGTGCGTTTGAAGCTTTGAACGAAGCACTGGATCTTGCAGAGTCCTACGGTTTTTCCATCACCAATTATGATAATTATGTTGGAACGGCAGATTTAAACGATAAGGAGCATCAGCTTGATATCCTGGCCCATCTTGATGTGGTGCCGGCAGGTGAAGGCTGGAAGGAAACGGAGCCTTTTGAGCCGGTAGTAAAAGGAGATAAATTGTTCGGCAGAGGAACAGCGGATGATAAGGGTCCGGCTGTCGCAGCTCTTTATGCCATGAGAGCGGTGAAAGAGCTGAATATTCCTCTTGAGAAAAATGTGCGTCTGATCCTTGGAACTGACGAAGAGTGCGGAAGCTCAGATATCGCTCATTATTATTCCATAGAAAAAGAAGCACCAATGACATTTTCTCCTGACGGCTCCTTCCCGGTTGTGAACACGGAAAAGGGTGGTTTAAATGGCCATTTCACCGCAGAATGGACAGCTTCTGATTTGCTTCCCAAACTGGTGAGCATAGATGCCGGAACCAAAGTAAACGTTGTTCCTGGAAAGGCCAATGCAGTTGTGAAGGGCCTTGATGCAAAAACCCTTGAACATGCAGCGGCAGAGTGTGAAAAAAGGACGGGAATCCGTTTTGAACTGAAGCTGGATGAAGACACAGCAGTCATAACTGCAATCGGTGAAAGCGCTCATGCCTCTCTTCCCGAGGAGGGAAATAACGCATTGACCGGGCTTCTTTCCTTCTTAACCGAACTTCCTCTGGCAGAATGTGAGCAGATGACCATGATCCGCCGCCTTTTAGAACTGATCCCTCACGGGGATACGAAGGGAGAAGCTCTTGGGATCGCAATGGAAGATGAGCTTTCCGGCAGCTTAACTCTGGCGTTCAGCTTATTAAAGGTAACAGAATCCGGTATTGAGGGAACCTTTGACAGCCGGTGTCCGGTCTGTGCGACTGAGGAGAATGTCCTTCAAGTGGTAAGAAGAAACATGGCTGAAAAGGGCTTTACCCTTCATAATGATTCCATGAAGCCGCCTCACCATGTGGATGGAAATTCGGAGTTTGTAAAGACTCTGTTAAATGCTTATGAAAGCTATACAGGCCGCAAAGGAGAGTGCGTATCCATGGGCGGCGGTACCTATGTCCATGAATTAAAGAACGGTGTTGCCTTCGGAGCTTCCATGCCGGGGACAGATAACCGGATGCATGGGGCAGATGAGTATGCAGTCATTGAAGAACTGATTGTAAGCGCAAAGATATTCGCGCAGGTGATTGTAGACTTATGTTCATAAAATTAGGTTTTTGTTTTAAATTTTAAAATAAGTATTGACAAAAATAAGAAGAGAGCGTAAAATACGCCTCATAAAGTAATTCCTAGTTTGCCTATAGGAATCAGTGGGAGGAGTAGCTGCCATGAACCAGTGGAGAGCCATGCAGATGAATATGAACATGATGAACGGCATGTGTATGATGATGTGTCGTGTATCAGAGTGCATAAAAATACGATAATCGTTTCATTTGTATGGATTGTGATTAATTCGCTGAGAGCAGCAATACGCGGAAAATTTAAAGGTCGCAAGTCTGTGCAGGGCTTGCGGCCTTTTTGTATCTTAAAGAAACAACTTACGGTTATCCCATTATGCCCACGAAGTTGGGCGGGAATAAAGAAAGGAAATGGACAAATGCAGTCAGCAGAACCTATTATTCAGCTGGTGGGACTGGGAAAAGAGTTTCGTACCGCCAATGGCCCGATTAAGGCCTTAGACGATATCAACCTGTCCATAGAACAGGGAGAGATATTTGGAATTATCGGCTTAAGCGGAGCCGGAAAAAGTACTTTGGTCCGCTGTATCAATTATCTGGAAGTACCTACATCAGGAGATGTACTTTTTGAAAACAAGAGTCTGGCATCCATGCGGCCGCGGGAACAGAGGCTGGCCAGACAGTCCATGGGCATGATTTTTCAGCAGTTCAACTTACTGGCTCAAAGGAATGTTTTACAGAATGTATGCTTTCCGTTAGAAATCGCCAATGCGCCCAAGAAAGATGGAATAAAGAGGGCCATGGAGCTTTTGGAAATCGTGGGTCTTAAGGACCGGGCCAAGGCTTATCCGGCTCAGCTGTCAGGAGGACAGAAGCAAAGGGTCGCCATAGCAAGAGCCCTGGCAACCAATCCAAAGGTTCTCCTTTGCGATGAGGCTACAAGTGCTTTGGATCCAAATACCACAAAGTCCATACTTGGGCTTTTAAAAGATATTAACAAGTCCATGGGGGTTACTGTAGTTGTCATCACCCATGAGATGTCGGTAATAGAAGCGATCTGTGACCGGGTTGCGATTATTGACCAGAGCCACATTGCAGAAGTGGGAAGCGTAAAGGAAATATTCTCTGAGCCAAAGTCAAAGATTGGCAGACAGCTCATATTAGGAGATGCAGCAGAACAAGTCAGCCGTTTCGGCGGCTCCAAAAGAGTCCGGATTTCCTTTGACGGACGGTCTTCTTTTGAACCGGTTCTCGCCAATATGATATTAACCTGTAAAGTACCGGTAAATATTATGCATGCCGAGACCAGGGATATTAACGGAACTGCTATGGGACAGATGGTTATCCAACTTCCGGATAATGAGGTGGACCAGAACCGAGTGCTAAGTTATTTAAAAACAGCAGGGATTACACATGAGGAGGTGAAGAAACATGACCTTTGATGCGACAACGATTCAAATGCTTATTACCGGTATAGGAGAGTCTTTGTTTATGACGCTGACATCTTCCGTATTTTCTTATCTTATCGGTATCCCTCTGGGTATCATACTAATTGTTACAGATAAGGATGGGATTCATCCAATCCCCTGGCTCCAGCAGGTATTGGGACTTGTTATCAATCTGTTTCGCTCCATACCCTTTATTATTTTGCTTATCATGGTAATACCCGTTACAAAAATGATTGTTGGAACACTTTTGGGACCCAAGGCCGTGATTCCGCCTTTAGTAATAGCAGCTGCCCCATATGTTGCCAGAGTGGTGGAATCTTCTTTTAAAGAAGTAGACAGTGGTGTGGTAGAAGCGGCGAAATCTATGGGTGCTTCTACGTTTCAAATTATTTGTAAGGTTCTCCTTCCGGAGGCAAAGCCTTCCCTCCTGGTAGGAGCAGCACTTTCCGTAACAACCATATTATCCTATTCCGCTATGGCCGGGTTTGTAGGCGGCGGCGGTCTTGGTGATATAGCGATTCGATATGGATATTACCGTTATCAGACACAGATGATGTTTGTAACAGTCGCGATTCTTGTGATTATCGTCCAGATCATTCAGGAAACCGGAATGAGATTATCCAAAAAGAGCGACAAACGGGTTAAATAGTAACTGCCTCAGGCGTTACCATAAAAAATTTCAAGGAGGAACAATTATGAAAAAGTCACTTTATGTATTTTCAGCTGCATTGGTTGCAGCAGCAGCGTTAACTGCATGCTCAGGAAGTAAGGAAGCACCCGCAACAACTGCAGCAACACAAGCAGCATCAGGGGAAACAAAAGCAGAAGAAACAACAGCAGCAGAAACAACCGGCCAGCTGGAGAAGATCGTTGTAGGAGCAACTCCAGCCCCTCATGCAGAGATTTTAAATGCTGCAAAAGATATTTTAAAAGAAAAAGGTTATGAACTCGTAGTAAAGGAATATACGGATTATGTGCAGCCAAACATGGCTCTTGAATCCGGAGACTTAGATGCCAACTACTTCCAGCACAAGCCATACCTGGATCAGTTCAATGAGCAAAAAGGAACCGACCTTGTAAGTGCGGCAGCCATTCATTATGAGCCATTTGGCATCTATGCAGGAAAGACAGATTCTATTGATAAGCTTCCGGACGGAGCCCAGATCGCAGTTCCAAATGACGTTTCCAATGAGGCAAGAGCGCTTCTTTTACTGGCAGACCAGGGACTGATCGGATTAAAGGAAGGTGTTGAACTGGATGCTACCAAGAATGATATTGTAAAGAACGATAAGAACTTTAAAATCGTTGAAGTAGAAGCAGCTCAGCTTCCCCGTTCCTTAGGCGATGTGGATGTGGCTGTTATCAATGGAAACTACGCCATTGAAGCAGGTTTAAAGGTATCCGATGCTCTGGCTGTGGAGGACGCAAAGTCTGTGGCAGCAACCCTTTACAGTAATATTATTGCGGTTCGCGCTGGTGAGGAAAGCAGCGAGAAGACCAAAGCTCTTGTTGAAGCTTTAACAAGCGATACTGTTAAAAAGTTTATCGAAGACACCTATGAAGGCGCAGTAGTTCCTTCTTTCTAAACAGGGAATTCCTTAAGAAATAAATAAAGGGCCGTTATGGAATGCTTTACGCATCTTCCATAACGGCCTTTTTGTCGGATATCTAATGTATGGCTACGCCTGACCGGGCTTTTTGCGGCATCATCTATTGCGCCAGCCGCTGTCTTAAAATCTCAAGATACCGTTCATTCTTCTCGCAATGTTCTAAAGCAAAAGATTTCATAATTCTGGAGATATCCTCACGGCTTAAGTTTTTAAACTGATTTGCATATTCCGGCTGTAAGACACCTGCGGCAAAGCCAGTCAGCAGAGCGTAGTTCATACATTTCTGAAAAGTGCCGAAGGTATAATTCGGTGCTTCATCCAGGAGTGACAACATGTATTTGGTAAAATCCCTGGTCACTTCTTTACCAGGGCATTCGCTGCGCCAGGCGGTAAAGTTTTCAGCTCCTAAGAGACCCTTTAGCCGCTGGACCCCGGCGACCTGCCGAAGATATTCGCTATCGGGCTTAACCGTTACCCAGCCCATGGTTCCGCAGTCCTTATAGGTCCAGGTGGTCCAGTGAAGGCCCAGTTCATTCATTGCCTTTAACTGGTCATCCATGGATGCCAGGCGGTTTGGAACATCCTCTTCCCCAGTACAATACTGGGAACCAAACTCCCCGACCCATAAAGGAACCTGGTATTTTTCGGAAAATTGCCAGCCCTCTGTTTCCTTGATATGGGTTATCTGCTTTTCATAATCCCAGTAGCTGGCTGTCTCCACCCGGTCATTATGCAGCTCATCATAGTGTCCAGGATACTTGCCGGGACCGAAGCTGGAGACGATGTAATCGTGGGAGGAATAAACAAGGTTTTCAGCAAAAGGGGCCTCCAGGCCGGAAAAATTATGTCCATAGCAGTCGCCTTCGATAAAGATAATGTGGTCCGGGTCAACTTCCCGGATGGCATGTACGGTATTTCTTACAATCCGGTTGAAGGTTTCGTAATCTGAAGTGAAATTTTCGTACATGTTAAAGGGATAATCCCCGCTGCGGCAACTGGAGCTTGGCTCGTTGAACAATTCATAGCCAGCCACTGCAGAGCGGCCGCAAAAACGCCGGGCAAGCTCCTGCATAAAGCTGATGTAGCGCTTTTGGTAGCAGGCATCGCTCCAGAACAGAGAGATGCCTCCGTCATTATCGCTGTGCCAGTGGGTGTTCTGCCAGCCCTGTATGGCATGCATATCTAAAATCACGTATAAGTGGTGGCGCTCGCATAGGGTGATGGCGGCTTCCAGAATTTCGAATCCTTTTTCCTTATATACAAAGGGCTCGGAATCATCTTCAAAATGCCGGTAGTTGAGCGCCAGGCGCACGCAGTTCGCCCCGGTGGAAGCGATAAAACTCAGATCCTTTTCAGACAAAAATTCTTTCATCATTTCTAAGAAGAAAAATTCTCCATCCTCTTTCCCCAGTCTGGCAGCCATGTGCTCTCGTAAGGAAATTTCCGTTCCCGGATAACCGTTGATAAAGTTTTCCATATTCATCCAACCGCCGATGCAGGTGCCGCGCAGATAGACCGGACTGCCGGATTCTGTTACAATTGCTTTCCCCCTGGTTTTAAGAAACTCCATAAAAATTCTCCTTTCGGTATGTAATTCACTTTATTGTATATTTTACCATTGAAATGTGGATCGCTCAATATGATGAATTATCAACATTCTATATAAAACAGAGAAAAAATCAAGTCTAAATGTAAATGTTGACGGATTTTCATGCTTAAAACCTTTCATTATCATGTGGATGGAGGCTAATAGGCAGATCTATGACTATCTCACAGCAGGAGGAATGGATGTGATAAAACTTCCTAATCAGCGGCTGTTCCTGCTGGTATTTTTATTCCCGGTTTTTATTAAATAAAATATTAATTTTACAGACAATGGAAAATATTGTATAATTGCCATATTGTCGAAAGCAAAAACTTTTTCGACAATCGGATGTGCGGGCTGAAAAGCAGCCCATTCATTTGCTTAGCAAGTTAAAGTAAGTTATATTTATAACAGAAAGGGAGATGATAGAAATGGATCAGGATCATCAAAATGATTCCTGGCAAGAAACCCAGGATTGGAATCGCGATACCGTATATAAACAGCCAGAGAGTCCGGCACAGAGCAGCATGGCCCTAGCCTCTCTGGTCATGGGAATTCTTGGAATTATAACCTCCTGCTGCTGTTACGGAGGAGTGATCTTCGGAAGCCTGGGAATTCTGTTTGCCTTACTTTCCAGGACAGAAGACAAGTTTGAAAGTTATGCTAAGGCAGGCCTTATTACTTCATCCATTGCCTTTGTTCTTGTTGTACTGGTTATAATCGTATTTCTTGGAACAGCGGCGATGAGTAGCTTGGGGTTTGGAGGTGTGTTTTCATGAAAACTTCATCATCAGAACTTAAAAGGCGTGCAAAGCGAACATTGAAAGGCAAATACGGTTTTTGTATTGGTATCCAGTTTATAGAATGTGGCATTCTTCTGGCAATAACTCTGGTGTACATGTTAACATCCTTTTCTATGGGATTTTTAAGCGAACCTTTTTTAGGCGGCGGACGCAGCGTATCAGCGGGATATGTGGTCTTAAGAGCAGGGGTTTATATATCATTCCTGATAATTCTCTCTGTATACGGCCTTTTAAAACCGGGAGTATTAAAGATTTATATGAATCTGTGTAGTGGCAATACCGCTAAGCTGTCTGATTTACTCTTTGCTTTTCAGAACAAGCCACATAGGTTTATAGGACTTTATTTTATTAATCTTTTTATTGGATTTGCCTGGGGAATCCCGTACTTTGTAGTACTCATTGTAGCAGTCATCACTGATTTTATTCCTATTATGGTAGTACTGCTGGTACTTATGTACCTGCTTCTGCTTATTGGAAATATTATTACAATGCTGTATTTATCCCAGTCCATGTTCCTTCTCATCGAGTCTCCGGATCAGAGAGTGATCGGGAGTCTTAAGGAAAGTGCAGCCATGATGAAGGGCAATAAGGGAGGTTATTTTTACCTTTTAATGAGCTTCATTGGGATGGTAGTCCTGGGATACTGCTCCATGGGAATTGGCTTACTCTGGGCCCTCCCTTATATTCAAGCTACCGTAACAGAGTATTATCTGGATCTTAAGAAGCGGCGCTCTCTTGATTTCCCCGGAAGAGACGTAGAGGTCTCCTTTGAATCCATGTGGAACCAGGAAAATCAGTGATAGGCCGTGTCATGAAGGATGGATGCGCATAGAATATACAAAGGAGGTGTATCTATGCGCATTTGTGAACTCAAACAAAAAGAAGTAATTAATATCTGTGACTGCAGACGCTTAGGATTTGTTGGCGATGTGGATTTTGACATGGAAACAGGATGCCTTTTAGCCATTATTGTACCAGGTCCAGGATGCTTTTGCGGCTTTTTAGTCAGGGAAAAGGAGTTTGTAATTCCCTTCTGCGACATAAGGCAGGTGGGTCCGGACATCATCCTTGTAAATGTGGATTTGGAAAAAGCAACGGAAAGATGCGGGATATAAGGAGGATGGGCTTGCGGATCTTTGGATTGTAAGCTATGATATATAAAACGAAGTTCGATTCGTGACAATAAAATTACAGTCCGAAAGACAGGAGGACCAGATACGTGAAATGTCCATTTTGCAATGAAGCAGACACAAAGGTCATTGATTCCAGACCGGCAGACGACAACAGCTCCATCAGGCGCCGAAGACAGTGCGAGAAATGCGGGAAGAGGTTTACCACCTATGAAAAGCTTGAAACCATGCCCCTTATGGTAATTAAAAAAGATAATTCCAGAGAAGTTTATGACCGTTCAAAAATAGAAGCAGGAATTCTTCATTCCTGCCATAAGAGACCGGTATCATCCCAGCAGATTGATTCCATGGTAGACGAGATAGAAACCCAGGTTTTCAACCGTGAAGAAAAGGAAGTAGAAAGCACGGTGATCGGAGAGCTTGTCATGAAAAAGCTGCAGGAAGTGGATGAGGTGGCTTATGTGCGCTTTGCTTCCGTATACAGGGAATTTAAAGACGTGAGTACGTTTATGGAAGAAATAGGAAAACTGTTGAAAAAGTAGGAGACTTATGTTTAAAGTATTTTATCCGGATGAAGATGCGGCATCTGCATATGACATATCCTTTAAGGAATTATATAAAAATGGGATCAGAGGTGTGATTTTTGATATTGACAATACTCTGGTGCCCCATGATGCGCCTGCAGATGATAGAGCTAAGAAATTGTTTTTACATTTGCATGAGCTTGGGATGGATTCCTGCCTCCTTTCCAATAATAAAGAGCCGAGAGTGGCTTCCTTTGCCAAAGCTGCGGGAAGTCCTCATTATATTTTTAAAGGAAACAAACCCGGGAGAAAAGGCTATCAAAGAGCCATGGAATTCATGGGAACGAATGCAAAACATACGGTTTTTGTAGGGGATCAGCTTTTTACTGATGTTTATGGAGCCAAAAGAGCCGGAATCCATAGCATTCTGGTCAGGCCGATTCATCCAAAAGAAGAAATCCAAATTGTTTTAAAGAGATATTTAGAGAAAGTTGTGCTGTATTTTTACCACAGAGATAAGAAAAGAAAAAAGAATACAATGTAAGGTAAAAGAACATATCTGACGGGTAAAAGACAACCTGACAGGTTATAATACGGATGAGACGGTTCGGACAAGCTGGCTGATCCGGTGCATATGGGCTTTGCCTGTAAAGCATGGGATGAAAGGTGGAAGAAGGGATATGAAAATTCTTGTATTAAACGGGCCGAATTTAAACTTTTTAGGAATCCGCGAAAAGGGGATATACGGAACAGAGGATTATCATGCGCTGGTATCCATGCTGGAAGAAAAAGCGCAGAGAGAAGGTCATGAACTGGAAGTCTTTCAGAGCAATTATGAAGGCGGAATCATCGACAAAATTCAGGAGGCATATCACAATGGAACAGAAGGGATTATCATTAATCCCGGGGCATTTACCCATTACAGCTATGCCGTTAGAGATGCCCTGAGTTCCGTAGAGATTCCTAAGATTGAAGTCCATATATCCAATGTCCATAAGAGAGAAGAGTTCCGCCATACTTCGGTGACTGCACCTGTTTGCACCGGACAAGTAGTTGGCCTCGGGTTGAAGGGATATGCTCTTGCAATGGATTATTTAACAGGAAAATAATTGCTTAGATTCAAGAAAAGGGAGATATTTGTAAAAAACTGTTGAAAATGTATTTGTTATAGTATAGAATATAAAAGGTTAAGAAGAGAAATTCAAGGAGGAATATCATTTATGATATCAGCGGGTGATTTTAGAAACGGTATCACATTAGAGATCGAGGGTACTGTTTATCAGATTATGGAGTTCCAGCATGTAAAACCTGGAAAGGGTGCTGCATTCGTAAGAACTAAGATTAAAGATGTGTTAAACGGCGGCATTAACGAGCGCACATTCCGCCCATCAGAGAAGTTCCCACAGGCAAGAATCGATCGCTTTGACATGCAGTATCTGTATGCTGATGGAGATCTTCATAACTTTATGGATACGAATACCTATGAGCAGATGGCGTTATCTCCAGATGTAATCGGTGATGCGTTAAAGTTTGTAAAAGAGAATGAAACGGTTAAGGTATGTTCTTATAATGGTAAGGTATACTCCGTAGAGCCTCCGTTATTCGTGGAATTAGTTATTACAGATACAGAGCCGGGATTCAAGGGTGATACCGCTCAGGGCGCTACCAAGCCAGCTACGGTTGAGACCGGTGCAGTGGTATATGTTCCCTTATTTGTTGATCAGGGTGACAAGATTAAGATTGATACACGTACAGGTGAATATCTGTCCAGAGTATAAAAGGAAAAGGACCGGGCGATCTGCAAGGTCCTTTTATTAATTATGTATGATATTGAGAAAACAACGTAGAAAGGATCGCTCTAATATTCCTGCGTTGTTTTTATGCTTTAAAGGTATTTGCAGGGCAGCTCTTTTTAAAACCGCTATATTTCTGTGTTTATTTATGTTATAGTTTGTTAAATAGGAAGTTGAGCGGGGGGCATTACATGACTGAAAGAGAGAAAATGTTAGCAGGAGAACTTTATGATTGCGGGGATAAGGAATTATTAACCCAATGGCATAAAGCAAAGAATCTTATACGGGATTATAACCAGACGAATTCTGAAGATGCAGTGGAAAAAGACCGTATTTTAACAGAATTATTAGGTGGGCGAGGGTCTAACTTATGGATTACCGCACCGTTTTTTGTTGATTACGGGAATAATATTTACTTTGGTAATAACTGCGAGGTAAATATGAACTGCACTTTTTTAGATGACAATAGAATCATTATCGGAGATAATGCCCTTATTGCACCTAACGTACAAATATATACTGCATTCCACCCTACAAATGCCATAGAGCGTTTTGGGAAGATAAAAGAAGATGGTTCTTTTTCTTTTTGTAAAACACAGACAGCGCCTGTTGTCATTGGCAACAATGTTTGGATTGGAGGCGGTGCGATTATTATGCCAGGTGTGACCATTGGGAATAACGTTGTGATTGGTGCAGGGAGCATTGTGACAAAAGATATACCTGATCATCAGATAGCATATGGCAATCCGTGCAGATTAATACGGGAAAATATTTAAATACGGGGAAGTGCAATGAGAGAATATTGCAAGCATAGAAGGTAAATATTATAAAATAATAAAAAGAAAGCACCTTTTTGGGGAAAGATAAGGATTGTGCGATCCTCATAACTTAAAAAGGCGCTTATTTTTTTACCGGATCACCTATTTCTGTCCATGTGGCTGAAGATCATGGAGCAGTATAGTTTTGGAAAAGAAAAGGGAAAAGAATTTGATTTTTAAGGTCACTTGTAATATAATTAATATTTAGCGTAGAAATATCTGGAATAGAAAAAGGAGACCAGGAACTGATGAAGAAGATTCTTGATTTGATTACAGCAGAGATGAAGGCAGCATTTGCGAACTGCGGATATGATGAGGCTTATGCAAAGGTAACCTTATCGAATCGTCCGGACCTTTGCGAATACCAGTGTAACGGAGCCATGGCAGCAGCCAAGGCTTATAAAAAGAAACCGTTTGATATTGCATCGGAAGTAGTGGAAAAGCTTGCGGCCAGTCATGTATTTGCTGCGGTGGATGCAGTGATGCCGGGATTTATCAATTTAAAACTTAACTCAGATTATCTGGCAGACTATATGAACGGCATGGCCGACGAAGAACAGTGCGGCTGCGAAAGAACAGAAAACCCCATGACAATTGTGGTGGATTACGGCGGAGCCAATGTTGCAAAGCCTCTGCACGTAGGTCATCTCCGTTCCGCGATTATCGGGGAAAGTATTAAGAGATTGGGCCGCTTTCTTGGACATCATGTCATTGGAGATGTTCACCTGGGAGACTGGGGCCTTCAGATGGGGCTGATCATTGAGGAGCTTAAGGACAGAAAACCGGAGCTTCCTTATTTTGACGAGTCCTATGAAGGGGAGTATCCTAAGGAAGCACCTTTTACCATCGGTGAGCTGGAAGAGATATACCCGGCGGCCAGTGCAAAAGCCAAATCCGACGAGGAATTCAGCACCAGAGCCCATAATGCCACTTTGAAGCTGCAAAATGGTTTTAAACCTTACCGTGCCATCTGGCAGCATATTATAGAAGTATCTGTTTCCGATTTAAAGAAGAATTACGGAAACCTCAATGTTTCCTTTGATTTATGGAAAGGCGAAAGCGATGCGGAACCTTATATTGCCGGTTTAATAAAGGAACTGGAAGATAAGGGCCTTGCCTATGAAAGCCAGGGAGCCCTGGTTGTGGATATTGGAGAAGAGGGGGATAATAAAGAACTTCCTCCCTGTATTGTAAGAAAGTCAGACGGTGCCGCCCTTTATTCCACTTCTGATCTTGGAACCATCATTGAGAGGGAGAAAGACATAAAACCTGACTGGTACATCTATATTACAGATAAACGTCAGGAATTGCATTTTGTTCAGGTGTTCCGTGTGGCGAAAAAGGCCGGCTTTGTATCGCAGGATAAAAAGATGTCTCATCTTTGCTTTGGAACCATGAACGGAAAAGACGGTAAGCCATTTAAGACAAGGGACGGCGGAGTTATGCGTCTGGAAACCCTGATTTCTGACATCAGCCAGGCAGCTTACGAAAAGATTATGGAGAACCGTACCGTTTCAGAGAAAGAAGCGGAGGAAACATCAAAGATCGTGGGAATGGCGGCCTTAAAGTATGGAGACTTATCTAATCAGGCCTCCAAGGACTATGTGTTTGACATGGACCGTTTCGTATCCTTTGAGGGAAATACCGGCCCTTACATCCTTTATACGATCGTAAGAATAAAGTCTATTCTGGCAAAATACCAGGGCGTTGAGGATAAATACCAGGGTGAGGAGCAGATTCTTGCAGCTGCAACGGATGCGGAAAAAGATTTAATGCTCCAGCTTTCCAGATACAATGAAATCATGGAAACAGGCTTTACGGAGCTTGCGCCCCATAAAATATGCCAATACATTTACGAACTTGCCAATGCATTTAACCGTTTTTACCATGATACTAAAATCATATCCGAAGAGGATAAAAAACGGCAGGCATCCTGGATCCGTTTGATCAGACTGACCAAGGATGTATTAAATGCATGCATTGGCGTACTGGGAATCGAGGCGCCGGAACGAATGTAATGGTGAACGGATGTGAGGAACTATGAGAGTATCACACTTGACGACAAATACCTTTTGGAAGGGCGAATCAGGCGTCAGTGCCCTGGTGGAGGACCAGGGAAAGGAATATAAGGCAAATCTGCATATCAAGGGTAGTCAGGTTTTTGACTACTCTTGTTCTTGTGCCCAGGGAAATTCCTACCGAGGGATGTGTCCTCACTGCAAAGCTCTGTTTGAGGTATATAAGGAACAGGAGTCAAACCCCGGAAGGCCTGTTCTCACTTCCCAGCAGACAAGAGCCATGATCAGGGAATATACCAACCGGGAAGTGTCCCGGATCATGAGCGAGGGAGAAGAGGAACAGGTAAAACTTTCCCTGTCCCTCCTGGTAAGCAAAAGAGAAGTGAAGCTGGAGTTTAAGCTGGGAAGGGACCGACTCTACATGGTGAAGGACCTGGCTGCATTTGCCAATGCAGTAGAAAACGGCACCTATGTGGAATACGGCAAAAACCTGGCGTTTCATCACACTCCTTCTGCTTTTGCTAAGGAGAGCCGGCCCCTTCTGGAATTTGTGCTGGAGATTGTCAATGCGTATTGTGAGCATTATGAACAGTTTCAGAAAAGTTCCTTTTCCACAAAACCTGTTCTGCGGTTTTTAAATTTAAGCCGCGCAAACCGGGACCGTTTTTTTGGAATCATGATGGGAGAGACCCTGGAAATTGAAGATTACAAAGGACAGAAGCGGCAGTTAATGATTGTTGACCGCAACCCGGACTTAAAGGTTACGGTAAAGCGCCAGGGACGGGATGGGGTTTTGGTGTCCGTTGACCGGGAACTTCTGACCTTTGAAGGCGAACACCGCTTATATCTTGCAGATATGAAATACTTGTACTGCTGCGACCAGTCCTGCAGCGAAGCCCTATCCATATTTCTGGGGCAGATGATGGAAGGGTTTAAACCTTCTTATGAAACAGAAATCAATGACAAGGACATGCCTCTTTTTTATGAACGGGTTTTAAAAAGGATTGCTGCCTATTGCACCATTGATTCCAAAGAACTGGATTTAGAGGCTTATAAACCGGAAGAGTTAAAGGCAAGGTTTGACTTTGATTCCGATGGGCAGGGCGGATTGGTTCTAAAACCAACCCTCTCCTATGGAGACTATTCGTTCCAGCCGGTAGAAGATGAGCGTCTTCCTCGTACCGTATGCCGGGATGTGCCTGGAGAGTTCCGCATCAGCCGTCTGATAACCCGGTACTTTAAATATAAAGAATATGAATCGGAATATCCGGCCATTCGGGAAGATGAGGAAGCGGTATACCGGTTACTTACGTCAGGAATGAGCGAATTCATGGCGTTGGGAGAGGTTTATTTTTCCGAATCCTTTAAAAAGCTAAAAGTTCTGCCTCCTCCCAAGGTATCCATCGGAGTCCGGAGCGTAGGGAACTGGCTGGAACTGGACGTGGATACGGCCGGGCTGTCAGGAGAGGACTTAAGCAGGCTTTTGGAAGTGTACAGCCAGAAAAAGAAGTACTACCGCTTAAAAAGCGGGGAATTTATTAGTCTTGACGATAACGGGCTTATGACGGTTGCAAAGCTCATTGATGGCTTGTCTGCTGATCCTGATATGTTTGGCAAGTCTTTCCGCCTTCCCAAATACAGGGCACTTTATCTGGACAGCATTTTGAAAGAGGGAAACGGCATTACCCTATACCGGGACCAGCTCTATAAGGCAGTAGTACGGGGAATGAAGTCTGTGGAGGACAGTGATTATGAGGTCCCATTGCCTCTGCGCCATGTGTTAAGAGGGTATCAAAAGACAGGATACCGCTGGCTTAAGACGCTTGACAGCTACGGCTTTGGCGGAATTCTGGCTGATGACATGGGACTTGGAAAGACCATCCAGATCATTGCCCTGCTTCTTGATGAAGCGGAAAAAAAGGAACATACAACATCCCTGATCGTCTGCCCTGCATCCCTGGTTTATAACTGGGAGAATGAGTTTCACATTTTTGCTCCTTCTCTTAACGTTGCGACAATCACCGGTTTGGCAGGAGAGCGGGAAGAGCTGTTAATGCATACGGATGAGGTGGATGTGCTGATTACTTCCTATGATCTATTAAAACGGGATATTGATCTTTATAAGGATAAGTCCTTCCGGTTTCAGGTCATTGATGAGGCCCAGTACATCAAAAATGCATCCACTCAGAGTGCAAAAGCAGTGAAGAATATTGATGCAGAGAACCGGTTTGCTTTAACCGGTACTCCCATTGAAAACCGTCTGTCAGAACTGTGGAGCATCTTTGACTTCCTGATGCCGGGATTTCTCTTCACCTATCGGAAATTTAAAAAGGAATATGAACTTCCCATTGTCAGGGATCAGGAAAGACCGGTGTTAGAGAGCCTTCACCGCCTGATCGGCCCCTTTCTTTTAAGGCGGCTTAAGAAAGATGTTCTGAAAGAATTGCCGGACAAGCTGGAAAACATTGTTTATTCTGCTTTTGACAAAGAACAAAAAGAACTTTATACGGCCAATGCATTCCAACTAAAGCAGGAGCTTGAGAGTTTGGAAGGCAGTTCGGGAAGGGATAACATCCAGATTCTTGCTGCGCTTACCAGACTGCGGCAGATTTGCTGCGATCCTCATTTATGCTATGAGAATTACAAAGGGGGATCCGCAAAGCTGGAAACCTGCATTGACCTGGTTCGCAACGGAGTGGAAGGAGGGCACAAGATCCTGCTCTTTTCCCAGTTCACCTCCATGCTAGAGGTGATCGCTAGGAGGCTGCGAAAAGAGGCGATTCCATACTATATACTAACCGGAGCAACGCCGAAAGAAGATAGGCTCCATATGGTAAATTCCTTTAAAGATGATGAGATCCCTCTGTTCCTGATTTCCTTAAAAGCAGGCGGTACAGGGCTTAACTTAACTGCAGCCGATGTAGTCATACATTTTGACCCATGGTGGAATGTGGCGGCTCAGAACCAGGCCACGGACCGGGCCCACCGGATCGGCCAGGAGAAGCAGGTGAGTGTATTCAAGCTGATCACAAAGGGGACGATTGAGGAAAATATTTTAAAGCTTCAGGAATCCAAAAAGGATTTGGCGGATCAGATTATTACAGAGGGAACCGTGTCCTTAAGTAATCTGACCAAAGAGGATTTGATGGGGCTTTTGGATATATAGTTATTTGAATGAAAGGATGGATAAATGATGAATGTACTAATGTTAAATGGCAGCCCTCATGAGAGAGGCTGTACCAACCGTGCCCTTCTTGAAGTGAGCTGGGCTTTGAATGAAGAAGGCATTGAGACAGAAATCCTTCATGTAGGAAGCCAGTCTGTCCATGGCTGTATTGCCTGTCAGAAATGTTCGGAAACAGGAAGATGCGTATTTAATTATGACTTGGTTAATCAGGTGCTGGATAAGATGGAAACAGCATCAGGGTTAATTGTAGGTTCCCCTGTTCATTATGCATCTCCCAATGGCACCGTGCTTTCCTTCTTGGACCGTTTGTTTTATGCGGGAAGAGATTTTGCCTTTAAGCCGGGAGCAGCTGTTGTTTCCGCCCGGAGGGCAGGAACCACCGCTTCTCTTGATGTCTTAAACAAATATTTTACCATTGCCCAGATGCCGGTGGTTTCCTCCACTTACTGGAACATGGTTCACGGATTTACACCTCAGGAGGTGGAGCAGGATTTGGAGGGGCTTCACACCATGAGAGCTCTCGGAAAAAATATGGCATGGCTTTTAAAATGTCTGGAAGTTGGAAAAGCCGCTGGAATCAGCCTTCCCGCCTGGGAAGAAATCCCAAGGACAAATTTCATACGATAAACAAGAAAAAATTCCCTTTACTTTTTTTAGTTGTGGTGTATAATGAGATAGGCACTATATGTAGTGATTCAAAACTTAGAGATACAAAATATAGAAGAGGTTAAGGTGACAGGGATGATTAAAGTTCAAAAACGTGACGGCAGAATTGTGGAATATGACAGGGATAAAATCATTACAGCCATTCGGAAAGCCAATGCAGAGGTGGAAGCTTCTGAGCGGGCTGGAGAGGAAATGATTGATGCAATACTGGATCATGTGGAGAGAGATAACGAAGGCGTGATCAGTGTGGAAGCCATCCAGGACATGATCGAGAGCAGTCTGGTAAATAAGAACAAATATACGCTTTCCAAAAAATACATCATTTACCGTTACCAGAGGGCTTTGCTTCGGAAGGCAAACACAACCGATGAGTCTATCTTAAAACTGATTAAAAATGAAAACAAGGAACTGGCAGAGGAAAATTCCAACAAGAATACCATTCTGGCATCGACTCAGAGAGATTACATCGCTGGAGAGGTGTCCAGAGACTTAACCAGAAGAATGCTGCTTCCGGAGCGGATTTCTCTTGCCCATGACCAGGGCTCCATTCACTTCCACGATGCGGATTATTTCGTACAGCCGATTTTTAACTGCTGTCTGATCAATATTGGTGATATGCTGGATAACGGCACCGTGATGAATGAAAAAATGATCGAGAGTCCTAAGAGTTTTCAGGTGGCGTGTACGGTCATGACCCAGATCATAGCGGCTGTTGCCAGTAACCAGTACGGCGGCCAGTCCGTAGATATCCGTCATTTGGGAAAATATTTAAGAAAAAGCAATGATAAATTCCATAAGCAGATCCGTGTAGAATTCGGGGATACGATTTCTCCTGAGATGGTGGAAAAGATGGCTGCCATCCGTTTAAGAGATGAGCTGAAATCCGGTGTCCAGACCATTCAGTACCAGATCAACACCTTAATGACAACCAACGGACAGGCTCCCTTTGTAACCCTGTTCTTATGCCTTGATGATAATGACGAATACATAAAGGAAAATGCCCTGATTGTGGAGGAAGTTCTTAGACAGAGGCTTGAGGGAATCAAGAACGAAGCCGGCGTTTATGTCACTCCTGCATTCCCTAAACTGATCTATGTTTTAGATGAGAATAACTGCTTAAAGGGCGGAAGATATGATTATATCACGAAGCTGGCGGTGAAATGCTCTTCCAAACGCATGTATCCGGATTATATTTCTGCTAAGAAGATGAGGGAAAATTACGAAGGCAATGTATTCAGCTGCATGGGCTGCCGAAGCTTCTTATCTACTTGGAAGGATGAGAATGGCAATTACAAGTTTGAGGGAAGATTTAATCAGGGAGTGGTAAGTTTAAACCTGCCGCAGATCGGTATTCTTGCAAAGGGAGACGAAGATACGTTCTGGAAGATTTTAGATGAACGTCTGAATCTTTGCTATGAGGCCCTGATGTGCAGACATAAATCACTGGAAGGCACTCTTTCCGATGTAAGTCCGATTCACTGGCAGTACGGCGCCATTGCAAGGCTTAAAAAGGGAGAAAAGATCGACCCGCTCCTTCAAAATGGCTATTCTACCATATCGTTAGGATACATCGGCCTTTATGAGACCACAAAGCTTATGAAGGGGGTCAGCCAGACAGATCCGGTAGGAGAAGAGTTTGCTCTCCGCGTCATGAATTATATGCGGAAGGTTGTAGACCAGTGGAAAAAGCAGACCGGCCTTGGCTTTGGCTTATACGGGACACCGGCGGAATCTCTCTGCTACCGGTTTGCTAAAATTGACAGAGAGCGGTTCGGAAACATACCTGATGTGACGGACAAGGGCTATTACACCAACTCCTATCACGTGGATGTGCGGGAACCCATTGATGCGTTTAAAAAATTCACCTTTGAGAGCCAGTTCCAGACTATTTCCTCCGGCGGGGCCATTTCCTATGTGGAGGTTCCTAATATGCAGAACAATCTGGAAGCTATGGAAGAAGTGGTGAAATTCATTTACGATAACATCCAGTACGCAGAGTTTAATACCAAATCAGATTATTGCCAGGAATGCGGTTTTGACGGTGAGATCATAATCAATGAAGATATGGAATGGGAATGCCCTCAGTGCCATAACAAAGATAAGAGACGTATGAACGTGACCAGAAGAACCTGTGGTTATCTGGGAGAGAATTTCTGGAACACCGGAAAGACAAAAGAGATCAAATCCAGAGTCCTTCATCTGTAGGAGGTGTGCCATGAATTATGCGACCATAAAGCCTACGGATGTAGCAAACGGCCCGGGGGTCAGGGTATCATTGTTTGTCAGCGGCTGCACTCACCGCTGTAAGGAGTGTTTTAACTCCGAAGCCTGGGATTTTCATTACGGCCAGGAATACGGGCCAGAAACCGGGTCAAAGATACTGGAATATTTAGACCATACCTATATTGCCGGCTTAAGCCTTCTGGGGGGAGAACCCATGGACCCAATGAATCAGAAGGGCATCCTGTCTTTGGTAGAGAACGTAAAGAAACGGTTTCCGGAAAAGACGATCTGGTGCTATACCGGCTATGATTTTGAAAAGGATATTCTGGGAGAAATGGCAGGAAGGCTACCTGAGACAAAGCGGATATTATCCTGTCTGGATGTCCTGGTAGACGGAAAGTTTGAAGTGGAAAAAAAGGATTTAAAGCTGCGGTTTAAAGGGTCATCCAATCAGAGGATCATTAAAGTGCAGGAATCCCTTGATATGGGAAAAGTTGTGTTGTGGGAATAAGTAACAGGGTATTTTGCAGTCTGCTGTAAAAGGCGGCGGCAAAATACCCTGTTTTTTCATAGGTGAGCTTCTTACCGTTTAAAACCGGCCACTTACCTATAATCCCTGTAAAAACCGGATCGAATATGATATGATGAACTGGCAGTCAGGCGGAAGCAGTATGAAAATTAAAATTAAAACAGTCAGTCATGAAGTGGAAGAATCTGCCGATCTGTACATCCATGAGAAGGATGAGGCGGTGGACCGCCTTGTAGAATATCTGGAACAGGATTTGTTCCGTACGGTAACACTCTTGTGCCAGAGGGAAGAAAAGATCTGCAGGGTCCCGAGTCCTGAGATTTATTTGATTGAAACGGTGAATGAAAAGCAGGTGGTCCATACGAAAGAGGAAACCTATGAGACAAATAGGAGACTTTACGAACTGGAGCGGCTTCTTCCGTCTAATTTTATCCGGATATCCAAGTCTGTGATCATGAATATCGATAAGGTAAGGACCTATACTCCTATGCTAAATGGGCTTATGAAGGTCTCTATGATAAATTCCCAGGTAACTTATATTTCCAGGAAATATTTAAAAGAGGTAAAAGACAGGATTTTGGAGGTGAGGCATTATGAATAAGAACGAGGGAAAAAGAGAGCTTTTTTGGGAAATTCTGTTTGCCGGAGCCGATCTGGGGATGATTTTATTTGTAGGTGCTTTAATGGGACTTTGGCTATTCTCCGGCAGACAAGGGCTGGAGATTATTATGGACCGCTTGGGGCTTTTTTTTGTCATTTATTTGGCGGCAGGCTGCTTGCTTCAGTTCTTTAAACGGCTGCCTGAATTGGATTTAAGCTGGCTGCGGGGTATGGCTTTTATGTACTGGTTTGATATTTTATTAGTTCTCTTACTGTTTCTTGCTGCATTTCTTCCGGATTATTTAAGATACATGATTTTATCGGATGCTGTGGTGCTTGTGGGGAGATGGGCGTTAAATTACCTTTATACAAAGCGTACTGCCAATGAACTGAATCACGCAAAGGGAGGACGTACCCTTGTCATTGATTTAAATGAAAAGCCGGGCACTAAGGAAGAATTTTTCTCTGTACTGGAAAATTACTGCATCAAGAACCGTTTGAGCCTGGAATATATAGAGCGGGATATTCCGGCTGTGGTTAAGCTTGACGGAGTCCTTCATGAGGTGGATTTAAGGAGTTACTATACGTATGGAGGACCTGTGTATACCATGGACATTACAAAGCTTTAACATATATTAGCGAGAATTCCCCCACCTCTAAGGTGGTGGATGAATCGCTATAATCTCTTGCTACAAATCAATTTTTGCGATATAATATAATCAGTCGAATAGAATGAAAGGCTGGTGATACTATGGTTTTAGATAACAATGCTCATTCGGTATTTCTACTGCATTAACATTTGATATTAGTAGTAAAATATAGACGTAGGGTTTTTGATAACCTTATATCGTCTCGTGCGAAGGAGATTTTTGAGTACATCGCACCGAACTACCATATAACACTCATGGAATGGAATTTTGATGCTGACCATATCCATATTTTATTTCGTGCCCATCCCAAAACTGAAATCAGCAAGTTCATCAATGCTTATAAAAGTGCCAGCAGCCGACTGATTAAGAAAGAGTTTCCGGAAATTCGTCAGAAACTGTGGAACGAATATTTCTGGAATCAAAGCTTTTGCCTGATAACCGCTGGTGGAGCTCCCTTAACTGTCCTTAAGCAGTATATCGAAAGCCAGGGTGAGAAGAATGAATAAAGCTTACAAATTCAGGCTTTATCCTAATGCAGAACAAATGAATTTACTGACCAGGACCTTTGGCTGTGTCAGATTTATCTATAATAAAATGCTGGGTGATAAAATTGACTATTATCATGAGACAGGGAAAAAGCTGAGCAATACGCCTGC
>NZ_JPME01000013.1 GCF_000732605.1 Lacrimispora celerecrescens
CCGCAATACCACCAGCCATGTTATTTTAAACCGATAAACCCGAAGCCAGGTTCCTCCGGGAGCACCAGGGTCTTTGTACATTCTGTTCCAATTCCGCCCTCAAAAGGCAGATTGGACAGGGAAAAAGTTGCATCCAGATCCGCTCTGGTTATGTTTCTTACCGCAGCCCCCAGACTGGCAGCGGCAGTAATGCCAATATTTGTTTCCTCCGCCATGCAGCCCAGCATGCATTCGATACCTGCTGTCTCACAGATGGCGTTGATCTTTAATGCTTCCCGGATGCCGCCGCATTTCATCAACTTGATATTCAGCACATCAATGGCTCTCCGTTTAGCAAGCCGCAGGGCATCCTTTGCGTTAAAGCAGCTTTCGTCGGACATGATAAGGACTTTACTGTTTTTCGTAACATATTCAAGGCCCTCGATATCCGCAGCCTTCACTGGCTGTTCCACCAGTTCGATATCATATTCATTCAGGCGTTCAATAATCTGAAGGGCTTCCTTGGCCGACCATGCCTGATTGGCATCAATGCGGATCTTCACATCCGGCCCAACCGCTTCTCTGATCGCCTTGATCCTGGCTACATCCTCCTTAAGTCCTGTGCCCACCTTAGTCTTAATGGTATCAAAACCATTTCTCACATGAGCTGCAGCCTTTTCCGCCATGATTTCGGGTCCATTGATTCCTACGGTAATGTCGGTTTCTATTGTATTCGAATAGCCGCCCAGCAGCTTGTACACAGGAAGACCGGCCTTTTTTCCCAGGATATCATAGCAGGCAATATCAATGGCAGTCTTTCCGCAGGGTGCATGGGCCGCAGCCCGGTCAAGAATCCAATAAACCTTTTCAATATCCGTAGGATCGGTTCCAAGAAGGGACTGTTCAAAATGCTTAATGCTTTCCACAGTTCCCTCCAGATTTTCTCCTGTTATCAACACACCTGGAGCACCTTCTCCATAACCGCAAAGTCCTTCATCCGTTTCCACCTTTACTACCGCGCTTATGGCATGGGTAATGGTTCCCAGGGATATATGAAACGGTTCTTTTAATGGTACCTTTACTGTCTTTACATTAATACCTGTAATTTTCATGTTCATAAACCTCCGTATATACTTTGTTATTTATTCCATTCTCCTGCAAAATGACATGCGCAGCAGTGTCCGTTTCCGTAATCCTTCATCTCCGGTGCTTCCTTCCCGCAAATTTCCCTGGCCATAAAGCACCTGGTATGGAATACGCAGCCGGAAGGCGGATTTGCGGGGCTTGGCAGATCACCTTCCAGGATGATCTTCTCCCTCTTAGTATGACGGTCCGGCACCGGAATTGCCGATAACAATGCCTTTGTATAGGGATGGAGCGTGTTCTGGTACAAATCAGCTTTATCAGAAATCTCTACCACATGTCCCAGGTACATGACAGCAACCCTGTCAGAAATGTGTTTAATGACGCTTAAATCATGGGAAATAAAAATATAAGCCATTCCCATCTGCTTTTGGAGCCTGCGCAAAAGATTAATTACCTGTGCCTGAATGGATACGTCAAGAGCAGATACCGGCTCATCGCACACCATAAGCTCCGGCCGCAGTACGATAGCTCTTGCAATGCCGATCCTCTGTCTCTGTCCTCCTGAAAATTCATGGGGATACCTATTATAATATTTTGTGTTAAGTCCCACGATTTCCATGGTTTCCAAAACTCTTTTTCGTATCTCTTCCCCGCTTGTTTTCCACTGGATTTCCAACGGCTCTGCTATGATATCACCGATGGTCATACGGGGATTTAAGGAGGCATAAGGGTCCTGGAAAATAATCTGCATTTTGCTTCTGCTCTTTCTCAGTTCCCCACTCCTCAGCTTCATAAAATCCTGGTCCTCAAAGACAATCTCACCCGCCGTAGGTTCGATCAGCCGAAGCACAGAACGTCCCATGGTGGACTTTCCGCAACCAGACTCCCCTACCACGCCCAGGGTTTCTCCGGGATACAATTGAAAACTTACATCATCCACAGCTTTAATATACACCTTTTTCCCTGAGAAGGGGGAAGATTTTGCCGTAAACCATTTTTTTAAATGCTTCACCTCTAACAGAGGCTTTCTCGTCTCCTGGCTGTCCATTATACCTCCTCCTTCCATTGTGATTCATATTTAAAACATCGGATCTTCCTGCCGTCTTTTTCCGTAAGTTCCGGCATCCTTTCCCCGCATATGGGTTTTGCATATTCACACCTTGGACAAAAGGCGCAGCCTTTTGGCATTGAATCGTAGCTCGGAACCATGCCCTTTATGACAGGAAGCTCCTCCACCTCACCATCCAGCCTGGGGATACAGTTCATAAGGCCTTCCGTATAGGGGTGCATGGGATGATCAAAGATTTCATCCGTGGTTCCCTGTTCCACGACCTTTCCCGCATACATGACCATGACATCATCTGCCACTTCGGCGATTACACCCAGGTCATGAGTGATCATCATGATGGAGGCGCCAGTCTTTTGCTTTAATTCATTTATCAGATCCAAAATCTGTGCCTGAATCGTGACATCCAGAGCTGTCGTCGGCTCATCACAGATTAAAAGCTCCGGATTGCAGCAAAGAGCCATGGCAATCATGACCCGCTGGCGCATGCCTCCGGAAAGCTGGTGAGGGTACTCATCGATCCGCTTTTCCGGTAAAGGAATCTTTACCATGCGAAGCATCTCTATGGCCTTTTCACGTGCCTGCTGCCTGGATATTCCCGCCTCATGAATGACCAGGGCTTCCATGATCTGCTGTCCTACGGTGAACACAGGATTTAGGGAGGTCATTGGCTCCTGAAAGATCATGGCAATCTTCCTCCCCCGGATCTTTCTCATCTCATCTGGGGATTTCTCTAAAAGGTTTTCTCCCCGGTAGATAATTTCCCCTCCTTCAATCCTTCCCGGAGGGGTCTCTAAAAGCTGCATAATGGAAAGGGAGGTAATGCTCTTTCCACATCCTGATTCCCCTACAACTCCCAGGGTTTTTCCCTGTTCTATGGAAAAGGAAACATCATTCACCGCCTTTACCACGCCTGCATCTGTATAGAAATACGTTTTTAAATTTTTAACTTCAATTAATTTATTATCCATCGTTACCTCCTAATCAGGCTCTAAGCTTGGGATCCAGGGCATCTCTAAGTCCATCTCCAAAGATATTAAATGCTACGACCGTCACCATAATGGCAATTCCTGGCACGATGCTGTACACCGGAAGGAAGCTGATAAAAGATTGGGCTGAACTGATCATGTTACCCCAGCTTGGAGTAGGCGGCTGGATACCAAGGCCAAGAAAGCTTAAGGAAGCCTCATACATGATGGCATTGGGGATTCCCAGGGTCACGAGCACAATCACCGTTGATAAGCAGTTGGGAATCAGGTGCTTTGTAATGATCCGGAAGGAGGTTCCGCCGCTGGCCTTGCTGGCTTCCACATACTCCTTTTCCTTCAACTGCATGACAGAGCCTCGGATCAGTCGTGCGGTTCTCACCCAGGTTAGAAGGCCAAGTGCTATAAACAGGTTCTGAAGGCCCTGACCCATAAAGGTCATAATCGCCATGGCAAAGAGAAGATCCGGAAACGCAGCAAAAATCTCCATGATACGGGATATCAGGGTATCCACCGCACCTCCGAAATAACCTGCAATGGCTCCAAGCGTGATTCCGATAACAGATGCAAGGATCTGAGCCAGAATTCCAATGCTTAAGGATACCCTGGTTCCATAGATCAGACGGGATAAAATATCTCTTCCATATTCATCCGCACCCAGAAGATGCTTGGATGAGGGCGGTGCCAGAACCGAGGCATAATCCTGGTAAGTTGGATCATAAGGACTTACAACAGGCGCAAACAGGGCCAGTAAAACCAGGAAAAGGATCACTCCCAGGCAGAATAAGGCCGCCTTATTCTTTTTAAGCCTCTTAAAGCTGTCCTTATAATAGCTGGAATATTCCATCTCACCATTCAGGAGCTGTTCTTCAAATTTCTTCTGCTTTGTAAAAATACTTAATATCTTCATCAGTTCGCTCCTTTCCCGTAGCGGATTCTTGGATCAATAAATGCATAAGAAATATCCACCAGCAGATTTACGATTACAAATACGAATGCAATATACATCACGGTCCCTTCCAAAAGCGGCAGGTCACGGTTTGACATGGAATCTACCGCCAGCTTCCCGATTCCGGGTATGGAAAAAACCCTTTCAATTAACATAGAGCCTGTCAGCATGTTTCCAAGCTCTGTACCAACCAGCGTGATGATAGGAATCATGGCATTTTTCAGGGCATGCTTCATAATGACCAGACCTTCCTTTACTCCCTTTGCCCTTGCGGTTCTGATATAATCCTGCTTGATCACGTCAAGCATGCTGGTACGGGTGATACGTGCGATGCTTCCTGCATAGCGCGTGCCCAGTGCAATACTTGGAAGGATAAAAAATACAGGTCCCTCAAAACCGGAGATGGGAAGTAAGTCCAGCTTCAGCCCGAAAATGATCTGAAGAATGATGGCTATCCAGAATGACGGTGCAGACACTCCGACAATGGAAATGGTCATGAGCACCGAATCGATCCATTTACCCCGGTTAATTGCAGCGGCCATACCACAGGCCACCCCAAGGACGACAGCAAATAAAAAGGACATGGAGGCCAGCTTTACAGTTACCATAAAGCAGCGCACCAGGGCCGTTATCACTACCTCTTTTGTAAAATAAGACTTGCCAAAATCCAGATGGATGGCACCCTTTAAAAAATTCAAATATTGCTGGGGCAGGGACACATCAAGCCCAAGCTCATGACGTACCCTGGCAATGGTCTGCGCATCTGCCCGCTTTTCAAGCATTAACTCCACAGGGTCTCCCGGTACGACCTGGAGAAGAATAAAAGTAATAAGACTTATCCCAAACAATACTAACAGCGTCTGGAACAGTCTTTTTGAAATATATTGAAACATATGGTTCCCCTTTTTCTTATAAAAAGGGAGTGGAAAACCACTCCCTTAGGTCACGTACTCCAATTGCATTATTGTTGGAAATCAGCGTTTGCGTAAAAGTTCCGGAATGTTGAATCCATGACAAGTCCTGTAATCTTTGGGTTTAAAAGATAACATTTAGATTCATTGTAAATAGGTGCAATTGCATAATCCTCTCTTGAAAGAATGTGTTCAGCCTTTACATAAATTTCCTGGCGCTCTGCTTCATCCGAGGTCTGCACACCAGCTTCCATCAGCTTCTTAAATTCCTCATTATGCCAGAAGCTTGAAGAGCGGTCTGTGCGGGAATCACTCACCGGATACAGCATACTGTCCGGATCGTTGTAATCCACATACCAGTTGCCCACTCCGGCATCTACGCCGCCGGATTTTCTCATATCAGACCATGCCGCTGAATCAACCTGTTCAATCGTAACGTTAATGCCTGCTGCCTTAGCCTGCTCCTGGAATGCGGTGGCAATTGGGATAGAGGTGGCATATTTTGTGTTTACCGTAAGCCGGAGGTCATATCCATTTGCATATCCTGCCTCTGCAAGAAGAGCCTTTGCGCCCTCTGGATCGTAAGCAAATTCCTCCAGGGAATCATCATGTCCGATGATGCCGGCCGGAATAAAGGAGCTTGAAGGCTTTGCAGTGCCGTGGAAAATACTCTCACAAATCGCCTGTCTGTTGATGGACATGGAAATGGCCTGTCTTATTTTAGGATCGGAAACAGACTTAACATTAAAGGTCATGTAATATCCGCCGATCGGCTGGAACATATGCATCTGATCTTTTAATTTTGGATCTGCCTGATAAACCGGATACATGTTTGTCTCCACATCCACGTAATCGATATTTCCCTTCTGGTATTCCAGAACCTGAGTATTGGCATCCTCAATGAACTTATAGCTTACACCGTCAAGCTTAGGGACATTGCCGTAGTAGCCGTCAAATTTTGAAATCTCCACGCCCACGCCCGGGGTATAGCTGTCAAACTTAAATGGGCCGGTACCGATCAGTTCTGTCTTTCCCCAGTTATCCCCTGCCGCTTCACAGGCCTCTGCAGGATATATCCCACAGTATGGAGTGGATAAAACAGAAACAAACGGAGTATAGACCTCTGACAACGTAATGGTAAAATGAGTATCATCAATGACTTTGATTCCGGTCAGTTCATTGGCAGAACCGTCTGCCAGGGCTTCATAGCCTTCCACCTTTTCCAAAAGGCTTCCCATGCTCTGCTTTTTTACAACCCTTTCAAGAGAGTACTTCACATCAGAGCTTTTTAAAGTCTCCCCGTTATGGAATTTCACTCCGTCGATCAGTTCAAAGGAATAGGTAAGCATATCATCGGACAGCTCCGGCTCCTTAGCCAAAAGCGTTGGAACCACCTTTCCTCCGTCCTGGGTCGTAAGAAGGGATTCCACCACATTATCCGTAACCTTCATGATCAGGCTGTATGTATATTGCTGCATATCATATGCAACCTGGGGATCCACTGCCGCTACACGGAGGATCTTTGCTCCTGTGTTTTCAGCCGCTGCATCGGAGCCTGCCGCAGCCGTTGTTTCAGATGTTGTTGGGGAAGGGCCTGAAGAACTGCCGCAGGCGGATAATGCAGCCGCCATAGAAACAGCCAAACCCAGCGAAATAAGTTTTTTGATGGTTTTTTTCATAATTCCTCTCCTCTTAAAGTGTATAATTATGTATCATTCTGCATGAAGTGCTTTCTTCAGTTTACTGACGCCACATGTATTTGTCAATATTCTGCGGTATGCCAATAATGTATAATTATAATTCCTTAGTGTTATACCTATGCAAAAAGCCGGCTTATATCTTCCTATAACATAAGAAAAGGCCGTTGCCTTCTCCCCGATTCCTCAGTGACAAAGCAGCGGCCCTTACAGGCTTAATAATCGCTTTTTACTTTTTAACTATTACTTTTTTCTTTTCCCACATAGCCCAGAGCGTACCTGCCACGCAAATGGAGGAGTAGCATCCGGTAATGATACCAAAGAACATCGGAAGTGAGAACTCTAAAATAGATCCGATTTGGAAGTAAACTGAAGCTGCCAGAATGATCAGCACGCAGATACCCGTTGTACAGGACGTATTGATGGATCTTCCAAGGGTTTGGGTTGTACTGATATTTACCAGCTCGTCCACCGGCATTTTCGAATCCTTCTTTCTGTTTTCACGGATCCGGTCATAGATAACGATGGTATCATTGATGGAATAACCAATGATCGTTAGGACTACCGCCACAAAGGCATCGTTTAACGGAATCTGGAACAACACGAATACAAAGAACACCACAACAACATCATGGACCAGTGCAATCATTGCAGTAACTCCAGCCGGAAGACCGGATATAGAAGAGAACCGGATCCAAACATATACAACAATGAAAAGCAGAGACAGTAAAATGGCTACCACTGCGTTCTTCATTGCCTTTGCTCCGATATAAGGCTCAACTACATAGGTCTCAGACAGCTTTGCATCTACCTTTTCGGAGGTACTGTTGATGGCATCCGTTACCTTTTTCTGGTCTTCCGGAGACATACCCGAATTGCCAGCAAGTGTAACGGAAAGTCTCTTAAGTCCGGTCATGTTGTCTTCCTTGATCTGAACCGTCACAGGCCGGTTTGTTTCCCTTTCAATAGCAGCCTGAATCTTACCTGTATCCGCTTCGTCTGATACGGAATAGCTTAATACCGCACCTCCGGTAAACTGGGTATCCAGCTTTACTCCAAAAATGAAGCAGCCTACAATTCCGGAAAGGATCACCACTCCGGAGATAATTCCAAATATATACTTCTTCTGATAGAACGGTATAATTTTTTTATCTTTTCTGATCCGGAACCATTTCGCATCATTCCATGGAGCATTCTGAATCATGGATAATAAAAGATGCTTAGAAACGGAAACCCCCACTAAGAGATTCACGATCATACCGATCAATAACGTGTAACCAAAGCTCAGCATGGTGCCTGAACCTAAAAACATCAGGATGATTGCAACAATGGCTGTTGTTACATTACCATCTAGAACAGATGAGAAAGCATTTTTATATCCGGCCAATACTGCACCTTTCACAGAAATACCCTTTTTAAGCTCATCCGAAATTCGCTCTGAAATAATGATATTCGTATCCACTGCCATACCTATGGTCAGGATAATACCGGCAATACCTGGAAGGGTAAGGGTATACTGCGGAATAGAGACGGCAAGCATCTGCAGAACTGTCTGCAACACCAGAGTAACACAGGCAACAGCGCCTGGCAGCTTGTAAAATACCAGCATGAATAAGCAGATCACTAAAAATGCAGCAATTCCTGCATACACCATAATTGATAAAGCATTGTTACCAAGAGAAGGGCTTATGGTGGAGAAATTGGTGGTCTTAAGGGAAAATGGCAGAGATCCTGCATTGATCTTTTCAGCCAGGTTCTTTGCATCATCATAATCCTGCATTCCTGTAATAACTGCCTGACCGCCTGAAATCTTAGTCTGTACGGTCGGGCTTGAGATCAGATCCTGATCCATGTAAATGCTCATCCGTTTTCCGATCAACTTTCCAGTCGCTTCTTCAAACAGCCTGGAGCCTTCTGCGTTAAAGCTAAGAGCTACCTGATAGCTCTTGATCCCGTTGTTATTTGCGGTCTCAGGGGCTGCGCTCTGTACATCTTTTCCCTGGATCAGCACATTACCATCAGGATCGCGGAATGTAAGCTCAGCCATTTCTCCTAATTCTGCAATGGCTTCTTCCGGATTAAAATTGGTCTCTCCGGATTTCCATGGGAAGCGGACGATGATATATCCACCGTTTTTATCCACGGTAACCTCACGGTCAACGATATTCTGGTTATCCATACGGGTCTCTATGACCTGTCTGGCTGTATCAAGTTCCTTTTCTGATGGGGTGCGGTCAAGACCCTGGGGCTCAAATACTGCCTCCACTCCTCCGCGGATGTCGATGCCGTAGCGCATTTCACGTACGCCCTTAATACTGCTTCCGGCCCCGAATGCCGCAACATAAATGAGAGCCGCAATTACTATTAATATTGCAGCAAGCATTTTCTTACCTGGCTTCATAGGTTATCCTCTTTTCTTATTAATATTTAAATACTTTTTAAAATTCCTGTCCTTACTCCTTTCTCACCATCCGAATCATGGATGTACCTGATCAGATATTTTCTGCCAGTATACCCTTCCTTCATCAACATGGTTCGTTCCGACCATAAAATAAGCGGGACAAACAGGAAAAATCCCCTGACCGCCAAATACTTTAATGGTGAGATCCCGATTAAGTACCTGCTCCAGGCATCAACCAAAGTTTCACCTGCAGCCTCTTCCTCTAAGGCTCCCGGAAATTCAGCAAACGCATCTTTCTTTTTCGGATGAGCATATCCCTTTTGCAGGGCTTGTCCAGGAATCCAGTCCATGCCCAGCACATTCAGTTCTCCAAAAAATAAGGCAATACAACATAATAGTGCCAGTATCCGGCTGACAGACCTGGTTTTCTTTACCTGGTATTTCAATGGTGCTCCTCCTGCGGCAGCCGCATGATAAAAAACGTAATAATCGGATGATATCCTGTTGCATTGTACTACAATTTGTTACGAAACACAACCCTGGTCTTATGGAAAATGCCATATTCATGGTGTGGTTTGTTCATCTCAGAATTTTTTTCAGAATATGTTCCAGCGAGCTCTTTTCTTCCTCAGTAAGCGGAGAGAAAATACTGTCATTCTCCCTCTTCCAATCTCTCATATGTTCTTTGGCCGATTCGTATCCTTTACCGGTCAATATAATCTTTATGTCTTTTCCTTCATCCGGCTTCCGGATGATGCAGCCCTTTTTCTCCAGCTTTTGCAAAACTTTTTCCAGTTCCTTAAAATGCAGACCGGAATTTTCCTTAAGCTCCTTTTGGGTCAGGCCACCTTTTTCTGCCAATGCTGCTACTATATATAGCCTGGCCGCTTTCCCGCCCTGCTTCCCGGCTTTCCGCTCAGGCAGCAGATGGCAGCCGTTCTTACAAAGGCGCATCAGCCTGATTTCAGACTGGATATCTTTCCATTCATCAGCCTCAGGATCTATAGATGGTTCCTTTTTTTCTTCTTTTTCCTTCTTCTCTTCCTTTATTCTCTTTGCCGCCAAAGCTTTTCCCTTTCCGCAGTGGGGATCGATTAAAGAACAATGTCTTTTGCAGTATGGGCAGTGTTCTTGTGCAAGTATCTCATTTTTCATTTTTGTTCCTCCATTGGTACCATTCGATACTGTTATTATATTTTTCTGCACGGGTTATTTCAAGCTATTTTTTTGATAATCCATACTTACACGAACGGAAATTGAAATTGCCGGTTACCAGGATATTCTGGTTTTCTCCTCTGCGGTTGGCCATGCGGTATCCATTGGTAAAAATGTACAACATTTAAATGTTCAGTTGCATTTCATTTTATATCATTGTACTGTAAAAAAGGACCGGTCCTAATACAAGGAAAGAAGGAAATACAATGATTTTAAAAATAGAACAGATTACTCCCTGCTCCATGGCTTATATCAGGCATACCGGCCCTTACGGTCCGGACAATATAGTGATCATGGAACGCTTAAAACACTGGGCAAAGTCCAGGGATTTAATGAACAGTCATTCCGTCATTTTGGGTATCGCCCAGGATAATCCGCAGATTATACCGCCCGAAATGTGCCGGTATGATGCCTGTATTCTCCTGCCTGACGGATACTCTGGCGGAGACTCTGCCATGGAAGAGGATGTTCACGTTGGCGGCCTCACAGGGGGCAAGTATGGGGTTTTTACCATAGACCACACAGCCGAGGCGGTTAAGCAGGCCTGGGAAGAAGTTTTTCGGCAGCTTTTTGCAGAAAGATATATTCCTGATTCTTCACGTCCGATTTTAGAGCGCTATAAGGCTGAGCTGATCGAGCGGCACCTTTGTGAAATTTGTATCCCAGTACTATAAATCCTGATTGAAGGTCCGGCAGCCGATGGACTTAAAAACCTAAATTAGGAAATAAAAAAAAGGGCGAAGCCTGAAAAAGGCTTCGCCCTAAACTACTTTACTGGCTATTCACCAAATACTGTTTTATAATCCGCCTTAAATTTCTCAATTCCCTGATCGGTCAGCGGGTGCTTTACCATCTGTACCAGTACGCTGTAAGGTACGGTAGCAATGTCGGCTCCTGCCTTTGCACAGTCAATAACATGGATCGGGTTGCGGACGCTGGCTGCAATGATCTCTGTCTCAATTCCGTGCTCCTTAAAAATATCCATGATGTCACAGATCAAATCAATACCTGGCATGGAGATGTCATCCAGACGGCCTAAAAATGGAGAAACATAGGTCGCGCCTGCGCGGGCAGCCAAAAGTGCCTGAGCGGCAGAAAACACCAGTGTCACATTGGTCCTTATTCCTTCTGCAGTCAATACTTTAACGGCTTTTAGTCCTTCCACGGTCATAGGGATCTTTACAACCATATTGGGATGAATCGCTGCAATCTCACGGCCTTCTGCGATCATGCCTTCTGCATCCTCGGTTGTCGCTTTCACTTCTCCGCTGATGGGTCCGTCTACAATGGATGTGATTTCTTTGATGACTTCAACGAAATCCCGGCCTTCTTTGGCAATCAGGGAAGGATTCGTGGTAACACCGCAGATGATGCCCATATCGTTTGCTTTCTTTACGTCTTCCGTATTTGCTGTATCGATAAAAAATCTCATGGCAATTCTCCTTAAATGTTATATTTATTCGTAACTAGCCAACTTTGCAAAATTCAATCTTCTCTCCATTCGGTCCCTGAAAAAGAAAGAAACGATTGGGGAGAGGCGCAAACATCTGGTTGGATTCTATTCCGTCGGATAAAAGTTTATGTCCCTGGGCCACGATTTCCTCGTATGCTTCATCCAGGTTTTCGCAGGTTAAAGCAATGTGGTCGATGTTTCCGATGGGCTTAATCTCCTGGCGTCTGGGATAGTATTCAATGACACAGGTTCCGCACTGCAGCATTCCCCGGATTCCTCCATCCACCAGTCTGGTAAATCCCAGATTCTCATAGAAAGCTACGGTTGCTTCCGGCTCATCCGTGGGAATTGCCACATGGGCAACTCCCGATGGTTTATTTTTCAGCATAAGGAACCTCCTATGCCAGCAGGCTCTTTACATATTCAGCAATGGATTCATCCTTGCAGTTTGCGAAGAACAGCTCGCTGAATTTCTCGCCGCCAACGGCTCCCTTTACCAGTTCCTGGTCAAGTCCCTTTAAGCAGGTCAGGATGTCCTTTAAGGTATGTTCTCTTACCACATCTAAGATTTTCTTATTTCTCTGCTCTGGAATGGCTCTCTCTCTTGGATAGCCCTGTCCGCTCTCTTCAGAGAATAATTTTTCAAATGTATATTCCAGATTCAGCTCTGCACCCCAGCCAAAGCCCTTTGCAAATGGCATTGCGATCGCATTGCCGTCGTTGATCTGTGCAAACATATAGCCGTCGCTTGGGTCACACACATGACCGCAGATCACGCCCGGGAAGCTGTTTAATGCCAGCATGGCACCTTCGCCGGTTCCGCATCCGGTTATTACATAATCTGCTGCGCCGGAGTTTAAAAGAATGGCTGCCAGGATTCCGTTCTGTACATAAGTCAGGGAATTGCTGTCCTCTGCGGAATACATGCCATAGTTATCCACTGTATAACCCTTTGTATCTGCAACCTTCTTTAAGCTGTTGTAAATCATTCCGTTTTTAGCCGCCTGGCTGTTCTCATTAATTAATGCGATTCTCATGCTTCCAACACTCCTTTTATCTGATTATATACTTGTTTCTCACTCAGTCCGTATTCCTCTAAAAGCTCTTCCGGTTTTCCAGACTGGCCGAACCGGTCCTGTACACCGATCTTCTTAAATGTTACGTTACACTTGTTTTCCAGAAGAACATCACCAACTGCATCTCCAAGACCGCCGATGACGCTGTGTTCCTCCACGGTTATCACATTCTTACACTTCTCAGCATATTTCAATATGCATTCCCTGTCAATAGGCTTAATGGTATGCATATTAACAACAGTGACAGATTTTCCTTCTGCTTCCAGCTTCTTTGCACATTCCAGTACGGTAGATACCATGATGCCGCAAGCAAATATCACTGCATCCGTACCTTCTTTTAATACGTTTGCCTTTCCTATTACAAAGGGCATATCCTCTTCAAACACCGGGCTTGGAAGTCTTGCCAGGCGAAGATAGGCAGGTCCCTGCATTTCTGCAACTGCCTTTACGGCACGGTGGGTCTCGCTGGCATCACAGGGAACAACCACGGTCATGCCGGGGATTACCCGCATAAGCGCCATATCTTCAATGGCCTGGTGGCTTCCGCCGTCCTCGCCAAGTGTAATTCCGGAATGGGTCATACCCAGCTTAACATTAAAATTAGGGTAAGCAACCCCATTTCTTACCTGCTCGTAAGCACGTCCGGCACCAAATATGGCAAAGGTACTGCAGAAAGGTATGTATCCCATGGTGGAAAGGCCTGCGCTCATATCAACCATGTTTGCTTCTGCAATTCCTGCATTAAAAAACCGCTCCGGGAATTTTTCTGCAAAGGTCGCAGTCATGGTGGCATGTGCCAGATCCGCATCCATTACAACAACTTTCTCATTTGCCTCGCCAAGTTCAGCAAGTGCCTCACCATATGCCACTCTAATTGCTTTCATTTCACTCATGTCATTAACCCTCCAGTTCCTTTAATGCCTGCTGTCTTTCTGCTTCACTTGGTGCCTTACCGTGCCAGCCTACCTGGTTTTCCATAAAGGAAACGCCTTTTCCTTTTACGGTGTGTGCCAGGATGCATTTTGGCTTTCCTTCCATGGTGCTGATGGAGTATGCTGCCAGCACTTCTTCCAGATTGTTTCCGTCCGGAAGTTCCAGTACATTAAATCCAAATGCTTTGAATTTGGAAGATAAATCACCGAGAGACATAACCTGATCATTGGATCCGTCGATCTGAAGGCCGTTGTTATCTATGATGATGGTGAGATTATCCAGATGGTAGTTGGCTGCTGCCATGCATGCCTCCCAAACCTGTCCCTCCTGAAGTTCTCCATCTCCAAGTAAGGTAAATACTTTTGTATCCTTGTTCTGGGCTTTTGCTCCAAGTGCCATTCCTACCGCAATGGAGATTCCCTGTCCCAAAGATCCGGTGGAAGCATCGATTCCGGGAACCTTTTTCGCATCCGGATGTCCCTGAAGAATGCTGTGGAGCTGACGGAAGTTCTTGAACTCTGCTTTGTCAAAAAAGCCCATCTCACCTAATACCGCATAATAGCAGGGAGCTGCATGTCCCTTGCTCAGTACAAAGCGGTCCCGGTCCTCATTGTCCGGATCTTTTGGATCTACCCGCATCTGTGTATAAAACAGTGCTGCCATCAGCTCTACGGCTGATAAAGAACCGCCTGGATGACCGCTGGCTGCATCAGCTGTCATATTAATAATATCCTTACGGATATCCTTGCATTTCCCTTTTAATTCCACAATATCCATCATGTTCTTATGCCTCCGTCTAAATTATGTAATATTACTTTTTGAGGGAACCTCTCTTTTTTAAGTAATCCACGTATACCGCACCAAGGATTACGCATCCCTTTACTACAAACTGCCAGTAGCTGCTTATCTTAAGTAAGTTCATACCGTTATTAAGAACACCGATAATCAGCACGCCGATCACGGTTCCGCCCATTGTACCAATACCGCCGTTAAAGCTGGTACCGCCAAGTACGGAAGCTGCGATTGCATCACGTTCAAAGCCTTCTCCTACGGATGGCTGACCGGAATACAGTCTTGCTGCCAGAACCACACCGGCCAAGGCTGCCATCACACCACTGATGATAAATACCCTTACCTGAATCCATTTGGTATCGACACCTGCGTACTTGGCTGCTTCCTTGTTTCCGCCGGTGGCATAGACATGACGTCCAAAGGAGGTACGGTTCATAATGAAATAAAGAATTACAAATGCAACGATTACAAATACAACCGGAATAGGGATTCCAAGGAAGCTTCCTACTCCCATGTTGTTGAATGTTTCGTTATTGGACTGTGCGGGCTGACCGCCTGTTAATATGTAGCTGACACCTCGTACGATAATCTGCATGGATAAGGTTACGATAAATGGCGGCAGGGTTGTGTGGGAAATAACATAACCATTGAAAAGGCCGATGACCGCACCGAATAATAAGGGGATCAGAAAGCAAAGAACTACCGGCAGTCCCGCATTCCCGCAGCGTACGGCAATAACACCGGCAGCCGCTACAACGGAACCAACGGATAAGTCAATGCCGCCGCAGATCAGTACGCATGTGATACCGAATGCGATAAAACCATTGACACATACCTGACGCAATACGCTGAGCAGGTTATTTTTAACAAGAAAGGTATCGGTTGTAATCGATAAAATAATACACAGGAATACCAACGCGATCATGGCCGCCATGTTGCGTTTCAGCCAGATCATAAAGGGATTGGTGTTCCAGAGGCTTGGTGCTTGTATCTCAGATGTCTCTGATTGGTTCTTCTTGCTTAACATGTTGTATGTTCTCCTCCCACTGCAAATGACATGATCTTTTCCTGTGTAGCTTCCGTCTCCTGCTGGTCTAAGATTCCGGCCAGATGTCCTTCCCTCATGATAGCAACCCGGCTGGAGTTATTAATGATCTCCGGAAGTTCGGAAGAGATCATGATAATGGAAACTCCTTCACTGGCCAGGCTGTGCATCAGCTTATATATTTCTGCCTTTGCGCCTACGTCGATTCCTCGGGTCGGCTCGTCCAGAATAAGTACTTTCGGCTTTGCTGCCAGCCATTTGGATATAACGATCTTTTGCTGGTTACCGCCGGAAAGCTCTCCTGCCGTCTGTTCCACGGAGGCCATCTTAATAGAAAGCTTCTGCTTGAACTCATCTACAATATTCGATTCCTTTTTCTTGTCCACTCGTAACTGATGTATAAATTCAGAAAGCACCTGAAATGTCAGATTGGTTGCAATGCTATGGCCAAGGAAAAGCCCCTGCTCCTTACGCTCTTCCGGCACCAGTGCGATGCCTGCATTCATTGCATCCTTGGGCTTACTGATGGTAAGCTTTTTCCCTTCCAGCCAGATTTCTCCTGACTGAATGCTGTCAATGCCGAATAACGCCAGTGCCAGCTCGGTACGCCCCGCTCCTACCAATCCTGAGAATCCAAGTATTTCCCCTTTTCTCAATGTAAAACTGATATCAAATACCTTATCTGTTGTTAAATGTTTCACTTCCATGATGACGTCCCCGCCGATGACACGTTTGTTTCCATACATGTTGTTAAATTCACGGCCTACCATCATGCTGATTAATTCATTTTCTGTTGTTTCTTTTGTATCTCTGGTTCCTATAAACTTACCGTCACGGAGTACCGTTACCGAATCACAGACCTTAAAGGTCTCTTCCATACGATGTGAGATGTAGATCATCGCTACTCCGGCTTTTTTTAAACGGTCGATCTGTGCAAACAGATTGTCTGTTTCGCTTTTTGACAAAGATGCTGTGGGTTCGTCCAGAATCAGGATTTTTGCCCCTTCATTTACTGCTCTTGCAATTTCTATCATCTGCTGCTGTGCTACGGATAACCCCCGAATCAGCATCCCAGCATCCAGATCCAGTCCCAGCGCATCAAGAGCTTTCTGCGCCTCATGTTTCATTTTCCGGTAATCCACCAGCTTCAAATGGTTTTTGGGTTCCCGGCCAAGAAAAATATTTTCTGCAATTGTCATCTCAGGTATGTTGGTGATTTCCTGATGGATAAAGCTGACACCATACTTGCGGGCATCGTCTACGGTCTTTATGGAAGCTTCCTTCCCGTCCATGTAGACAGTGCCCGAATCAGCACTGAAAATTCCGCCAAGTATTTTCATCAAGGTGGATTTTCCTGCGCCATTCTCTCCCATAAGAGCCCGGACTTCTCCGGGCTTTATGGAAATACTGACTCCGTCAAGTACTACATTGCGACCAAACGCTTTGGTAATATCTTTCATTTCAAAAACATATTCATTTGACATGTTTTTAACACTCCTGTTCTGCATTCTTCGCTACGGGTCAACACTTTACGGATTACTGATCTACGTTCTCTCCTGTAATGATAGACATTGGTACAACTACCTTCTCTTCAATGGTCTGTCCGGACAGAAGACGATAAGCTGTTTCGATACAGGTTGTACCGATTCCAGCTGGATCCTGTGCTGCAGATGCTATCATTTCACCGGCACGGATAAAGCCTTTTCCTTCATCAGAACCGTCTACGGAAACAACCTTGGTTGCATCTAAGCGGCCTGCTTCTTTAAGAGCTGCGATAGCACCGCGTGCTGTCGGATCATTGATGGTGAATACACCATCGATAACTGGGTTTGCGTTGATAAAGTCTACCATGATCGGCTGAGAATAATCGGATTTTGGTTTCTCAACGTCTTTGGTCTGAATGATTTCAATGTCTGGATACTTCTTTAATTCTTCTTCAAAACCGAACTGACGATCATAGCAAACTTCTGTGGTACTATATGTAATTTCTACTACTTTTCCTTTACCGCCTAAAGAGTCTGCCAGAGCCTGTGCACACAGTTTTCCGGCTTCTTTATTATCAGATACAACGGTACACTGAACCAGTTCCGGATTCTTTACTGAAGTATTGAATGCAATGACAGGTATGTCAGCTTCCTTGCATGCTTCCAGAGTCGCACGTACTCCTTCAGAGTTGATCGCGGAAATACAGATAACGTCACAGCCCTGGTTGATCATATCTGCTACGTCATTCATCTGCTTATTCTGGTCACCGCCGGCATCCTGAATGATCAGTTCATCCTTTGATCCGCTAAGAGCTGCCTGCATGGCATCCTTAATCTGGATAAAGAACACATTGGTTAAATCCGGTGCAGAAACACCGATCTTAATCGGCTCTCTGGTATCTTCTGCTTTCGCTGCGGTTGTTTCAGTACCGGAGCTTGCTACTGTGGTTTCCTTTACATCGGTTTCCTTTGCAGTGGAACCGCAGGCACTTAATGACAAGGCCATCATGGCTGATAATACAATTGCAGTAACTTTTCTCATAATAATCCACCTCTCAACATTTTTTCATTCTTTTGTAGCATACTTTGATTTGTTTTTGTTTTTATACCCTAGTTTTTGTTACATATGTTTAAACCATTGTATGATATCATTCTCTATTGCGTTCCCGGGTTTGCATTTTTGTCTGCTGTCATACAATATCGCAACTAAATAATACATTTTTTATCGAATTTTGTCAATAGGAATTTTAAAATTATGCAAAACTAACAAAAGACTGTCATACACTTCCCTGCTCAAATTGTATTACATCCTTACCATTTTCTGGAAATTCCCATAAAAAAGGCAGCAGAACGATCTTTATCCATTCGTTCTGCTGCCTTTTTTTCTACCTCTTACCGCTTAATGATAACATTCAAATCCGTGTTGATCAGAGAGATATGCCTCTTTGCATAAAGCTCCGATACCTCTTCATCCCGCGCTTTTAAAGCTTCTACAATATTATGATGGGCTCTTATGGCATTCTGTGCATTTTGCGGGACCTGGAATGTCTTTAACCGGAAGTCCCGGATGCATTCATCAATCTTTCTGCTCATAAAAATCAGCATCTTATTTTTACTGGCTTCTACGATCTGCCGGTGGAGTTTCTCATCATATTTTGCCATTCCGGCAATGTCCTCTTCCTCTACTGCACGGATAAACCGGAAATGGATTCGTTCAATATGCTCAAGCTCCGCATCAGTAGCCCGCTTTGCTACGATCCTTGCACATAAGGGTTCTACGGCACTTCGTACCTCGATATAATCTTTTAATTCCACTTCATTTTTTAGGAACCATTCTGCCAGTTCTTCCTGCCCTAACTCTTTTTTACTGACTAGAAATGCTCCCCGTCCAGGTTTGATTTCTACCAGGCCCCGGGCCTCTAGAATACGGAACGCTTCTCTGACTGTACCACGACCCACCGTCAGCTTCTCACACCATTCTTTTTCCGTAGGCAATTTTTGCCCGACTTCTATTCCGTCTGCTGCAGCAAATTCCTTCATACTGTTTACCACCTGCTGCACGATTGGAATTCTAGAAACCTCTTCCATTTATTCACACTCCCTCTTCTTTAAATTCATCTTTCGTATAAATATTCCATGATGTCATACAATCATTGTATCACATTTGATGAAAACTGCAAACATAAACATGATTTTTCTATTTTTTTCATACCCATCAGACAATCCAGGGGCTTATCCACTGCATAAAAAAGGCCAAAGCAGAGACTTGAAAAAGCCTGCTGCTTTAGCCTTAAAAAGAATTACCGGAATGTAACCTTCCATGTTTTGATTTCGTAAGGATGAATTACAAAGGAAGCCGTTCTGTCCTGATAAGTTACTTCTGCCTCATCCTCTTCCAGCATGCTGCATTCCATGATTCTCTGAATGTCCATGCCAAAGGTCATATTCCCGCTGGTCCGTCTGTTGTTTGTCTCATAAAAGCGAAGAATGAGTTCATTCCCCTTTTGTGACTGCTTCACAACCTCAATAACAACGTTATCGGCATCTGCTTTTACCAGAGAAAATGCTCCGGGCAGCTGCCCGCCATCGTTCTCTTTTACAAGGGCAGTCATTGGATTATTCATGGCATAAGCCTTTTGTATTGTTTTTGCCGTTTTCCAGTCGCCCTTGTGAGGATAAATGGAAAATACAAAGCTGTGGTGCTCCTTATCTGCATCCGGGTTTGGATAGGTTGCCGATTTTAACATGGAGATTCCGATTTCACCGTCATGAACATGACAGCCGTACTTACAGTCATTGATCATGCTGACTCCATAATCATCCTCTGAAACATCGATCCACTTATGCATGCATACCTCAAATTTTGCATAATCCCACATGGTATTGTAATGGGTTTTCCTCTTTACATTACCATACTGAATCTCAAATGTAGCTTCATCCGTATGGATATCAACCGGGAGAATCGATTTTAAGAAGATATGATTTTCCTTCCAGTCGATTTCATTGCGTATGATGATTTCCGGGCTGTTGTATAGCAAGGAAATGTACTGCTCAATGACGGAATCCAGATATCTTCTCTTTACACAAATGGTAGCGCGTACCGGGCCGTTTTCCACAAGTTCCATACTGCTTACGTCCGTAATCTCCCAGGACTTTTCTACATAATAGTTGTTTACATCCCAGGCGTCATAGTTGTGGGGTCTGTCTTCATAGGTCATAAGCACGTTGGCATGCCTGTTTTCTTTCAGCACTTCCCGTTCATTCTGCTTATCATATATCGAAGAAATCTGTCCGTTTTCATGGAAGGTCACGCAGATCAACTCATTCTCTAAATGCCTCTCATCTGCTCTTAAGCCGGTATCACAGCTTCCTTCCCGCAGCTCAAAGGTCTTATAGCCCTTGGAGGGAACTTCAGAAGCACAAAACAGCCAGGTGCCATCTTCTGCCTTCTGCGCAGGAACCAGGACCTCTCCATCCATAACCGCTAAGTTATCCATATGCTCCGGAGCCTTGAAGGATATGGCTCCCTCTCCTAAAAAGCTGTTAGGATTAAATATCACCAGATTATCTTTATGGGCAGACACATGCTCTAAAACACTGGAAAGGGCATGTTCCACCAGATCCCTGCCGGTTTTTCCGATTGCTTCATATTCCTTCTTGGAATCCTCATATACCTCTTTAATGGAGGACCCCGGAAGAATATCATGGAACTGGTTTCTTAAGATCACTTCCCATGCATCCTTAATGGTCTCCTTAGGATAAGGATTCTGGTTTAATACGCCATCTAACATGGAGTAAAATTCTGCATTCTCAAATAAAAATTCTGATTTCCGGTTGAACTTTTTATTTCTTGCCATAGAAGTATAGGTACCCCTGTGGTATTCTAAGTATAATTCTCCGACCCAGGAAGGCAGATATTTTTTTCCTCTTACTTCTTTATCCAGCTTTTCAAAAAATGCCTTAGACGTACTCATCACAGTCCTTGGGCTGCCTGGTATGCCCTTTTGAAGTCTCCGTTGGTTTTCCAGCATATCTTTGGTAGGGCCGCCTCCACCGTCGCCATAGCCAAAGGACATTAAGACCTCATCATTTAAATATTTCTGGCTGTATCTGGCCCAGGCACCTTTTACCTGAGAAGGGTTTATGTATGCGTTATAGGTAGTAAAATGCTCGGTTTCTGTTCCACCTTCCTCAGCGGCCTTATTATAATCCCGGCTAGGGCTGAAGTGGGTTAGAATTCTGGTTCCGTCAATTCCTTCCCATTCAAAGGTGTCATAGGGCATTTTATTGAATTCATTCCAGCTGATTTTCGTAGTCATAAAATATTTGATGCCGCATTTTTTCATGATCTGAGGCAGGGCCGCGGAATATCCGAACACATCGGGAAGCCATAAGATCTCATTATCTTTCCCAAATTCTTCCCGGAAAAATTCCTTGCCATGAAGGAACTGGCGCACAAGAGACTCCCCGGAGGAGAGATTGCAGTCTGCTTCCACAAACATGCCGCCTTCTGTCTCCCATCTTCCTTCTGCAACACGTTTCTGTATCTCTTCGTATACCTCAGGAGCATGTTTCTTAACATATTTATAAAGCTGAGGCTGGCTTGACATGAAGATATATTCCGGATACTCTTTCATCAGCTCCAGTACCGTGGAAAAGCTTCTTACCGCCTTATCCTCCGTTACCGCAAGGGTCCATAACCAGGCTACGTCAATGTGGGTATGGCCCACACAATAAATCGTTTCTTTGCTGTTTCCGCTATATTTATCATAGAATTCTTCCTTCATGTATTGCCGGGCTCTTCTCAGGCTTTCATAATATTCTTCCGAATATTCTTTTCTTAAGTCCAGAAGATTTAAGGATTCATTCACTGCATGAATGATGGAGAGATAGGCACTGTCACTGTCAGGGAGAAGCCTTGCGACCTGATAAGGAACGGAAATATCATAATAATACTGCTCTGTTTCTCTATCCAGCACCTTTAACTTGGAATCCATAACAAGCTTAAAATTCCGATCCCCGGTAAATGCGGATAAAACGATCCTAAACGTCTCACCTGACTCCGCTTTTTCCGTCAGCAGGACCTCCCTGTGATTGACGTCAAGCCCCTGACGTCTGACGCCATTGACGTAAATGGTAAACTGAGGATTCGTGGCATCCCACACCCCTTCTCTTCCGGTTTTTAACTCATACTCCACACATTGATCCTTAAACTCCTCAGGAATGGTAATAACTGTTTCAAACCAGAAATATTCTCTGTGGCCGCCCCACAGCTCAGCACTAGTAAGTTCCTCCCAGTCATCGGTATGCAGATCCTGGACATTTAAAAATCGTTCCCTGGATTTTAACATCCGGTAACTGGTAACCGGAACTTCTTTCACATAAATCAGACTCTTAAGATCTTCCACCAATTTTCCAATCCGTTCTTTGATCAGTATCATTGTAGTCTCCTCCTTTTGCATCAGCCTTTGGCTGCGCCGGCCATATTAAAGCCCTTTGACATATAATTTTGTGACAAAATATAAAGTAAAATAGAAGGAATGGCATAGACGGCCGAGTAAGCGGCCAACTGTCCATATATTATCATACCATGCTGTCCGAAAAATTGATATAGAGTAACAGAAGCCGGTAATTTATTTAAAGTCTGCAGCAGGATATAGGGTATAAAAAAGTTGCCCCAGCTCCCTGAAAAGGTAAAGATAAAAACCACACAGATCCCAGGAAACATTAAGGGAGCGATGATTTTCCGAATGCTTGCCAATGTGGACGCACCATCTACCCAGGCCGCCTCCTCCAGTTCTATGGGGACATTGTCCATAAAATTTTTCATAAGCCAGATCCCATAAGGCATGGAAGTTGCCGTCAGGAATAAAATGAGGCCCAAAGTCTTGTCATACAGGCCTATGGTTAAGAACATCTTATATACCGGAACCATGACTGCTGTTATGGGAAGGGAGGTCATAAATAAAATCGTATATAAAAACAGACTTTTATAACGAAGTTCATATCTTGACAGGGGATAGGCTGCCAGGCCTGCAAATAATACCACCAAAACCGACTGTCCAAAGGAGATGAGCAGTCCGTTGGCAAATGCCCTCTGATTGGTCTGGCTGGACAGGATCACCTTGTAATTATCAAGGGTCCACTGGGTGGGCATTTTCACCGCCTGAGATGCGTTGCCGTCAAAGGAGGCCAGCAGGATCCAAAGCAGGGGAAGGACAAATATAATCGCTAATAAGGTCAGCACCACATAGGGCACCGTTTTTCTGAATTTCCAATACATGAAGCACCTCCTCTAGTCTTTTCTCATGACTCTTGTATAAAAAACACTAAGCACAATCCCGATCACTAGCAGAATCATGGAAATAGCCGTACCGTATCCCAGCTGCTGGGAAATAAATGCCTGCCGGTACATAAAGATGGGTAAGGTCAGGGTTTTGGTTCCAGGTCCCCCGCCTGTCATCATGTAGATTAACCCAAATACGCCAAGGGTGGATAAGGTATTCAGCATGGTATTTGTGGCTATGGTGTTCTTAATGCAGGGAAGAATAATCCTTAACATGGTCTGAAAAGGGCCTGCCCCATCCACCTTTGCCGCTTCCTCAATATCCGCAGGCACCCCATCTAAGGCTGACTGAAAGTTCATCATGGAAAATGCAGTTCCATGCCAGATGTTTGCCAGAATAACCGTTGCCATGGGAATGGCAAACAGGAATTCCACAGTGGGAAGATGAAAAAAGGAAAAGATCTGGTTTAAGGTACCTTCATCTCCAAAAAAGGTGCTGCAGCATAAGGCCACGACCACCTCAGGCATGATCCAGCCTGCCAGAAATACAGGACCTACGATCCCCCGGAAAATCCTGTTTCTGTTCCTCATGTTAAGGGCAATGAGAAAACCCAGTACCTGCTGCCCGATCAGGCTTCCAAGGAGAAAAACAAGGGTGTTGACAATGCTGATGCGTACGGTGCGGTCCTTAAACATGCTGACATAATTGGACAGGCCGATAAATTTAAGCTGTTTTGCATTCTCCCCTGATAGAGCCAGGTTTGTAAAAGAATAATAAACGGTCAATAAAATCGGCATCACAAAAAATATAAGCAAAAGGACCATAGAGGGCAGAATTAATACTGATTTTCTTGCTTCCGCAAAAAGCCGGCTGCTTTTTTTATTCATGGTTTCCTCTTTTCTGCCCTGTTTCTAAGGGCATATAGGTATCCCTGTAAGGGGTTTCCTCTTTTCTGCCCTGCTTCTAAGGGCATATAGGTATAAGGGCATATAGGTATCCCTGTAAGGGGCTTCCTCCGTTTGGATAAAAACAGGGAGAGCCAGGTGCTTTGCTATTGCACGTTAGCCCTCCCCTTTAATTCCTGAACGTTTATTTTGTCACGGTATTATCTGCGCCAACGCTGTTCGTCACATCTGATTTATACTGCGCCATAGCATCCTCCGGGCTCGTTCCTGATACAACTGACTCCACCATGGTCTGTATATGGGTGGTAACCGTTGAATACTGGCTGTTTCTGGGCCTGTAGAAAGCGCCGGATAAAAAGCCTGTGCATTTTTCCATAAAGGGCTGGGAAGCGTATGTGGGATCGGCTGCAATATCAGTTCTGGTTGCAATATTTCCCTGGGCAATGATGGTATCTAAATAAATATCATAGCTCATACAGTGCTTGATAAAGTCCATGGACGCATCCTTCTGATCGGAAAGCTGGGGAATGGATAAGGCCCAGCCGCCTGACATGGTGATGCTTCCCGGTTTCTGCCCCTCAGAGGTAGGCATGGCTGCGATGCCAAGTTTATCCTTGTATTCCGGCCATGGAGCAGATCCTGTTTCCTTGTAATTTCCTGTCATCCAGTATCCGTCTAAGGAAATGGCAAGCTTGCCGCCCGGTAAGTATTCTCTGGAAGCAATGTTTCCTGCTTCTCCGTTTAATACCTTGGACAGGGAAGGCCCATATCCGTCCTTATATATGGTATTGATAAAATTTAAGGATTTTAAAATATTTTCGCTGGATGCGATCCATTTGTCATTTTCATCTAAAAGCTGTTCACCTGTTCCGTAAAGAAGCATCTCATAGGTCTGCATAGAGGTGGCCTCGCCGCTGGCTACTCCTGAATTGCACCAGAAAGGTACCACATCCGGGCATTTCTCCTTAATGACCTTACAGGTATCCAGGATCTCCTGCCATGTTTTTGGCTGCCACTCCGTATCTAAGCCGGCTGCCTTAAATATGTCTTTGTTATACCACAATCCGCGGGTATCGGTACAGTAAGGGATCCCGTACACACTTCCGTCACTGTATGTAACCCCATCCACCAGCGGTCCGTAGAACGTTCCGTCATTCCACTCCTTATAATCCTTTAAGTAGCCAGAAAGATCGGTAAGATAGCCGGCTGCCACGTCAGAGGGAAGCTGGAATGTATCTTCGCAGACAATGTCCGGAGCCGTATCCGCTGACTGAAGTGCCAGCGCCACTTTTGCAAAATAATCTCCTTCTGAAGCAGTAATGGGGGCAATGTCTAGTTCAATGGAATCCTTTTTATCATAGGTCTCATACGCATGCTCAAACCAGTTCTTTAAGGCATCGCTTCCACCATCCCGGAAGGTAATGGAAATTTTCGTCTTTCCGCCTGTGCCAGGGGTTTCCGCTGTTTTTCCGGTTTCCCCGGAACCTGCTTCTGTTTTTCCCTGGGCTGTTGCCTCCGTCTTTGCCCCGGAGCCCTGACATGCTGCCAGGGAAAGAACCATGGTTGATGCAAGCACCGCTGCTGCAACTTTCTTCATTTTCTTCATAAAACCCTCCCATCTCTTATTCTCTTCCCAGACCACCTGGGAAGAAACGTATACCTGTAGGTATTTTTATTGGTTAAGAAAATGATAGCATAAGTCGGTTTTAGAGAATATTCTAAAATTTTAGAAAAGGGGTACAATTTTAACCTTTCCGTCTACCTTTCCAAAATAGCGCTCCTGATGTCCCCCTGAAGCCTTTTGGAAACTTCCTCCGGTGTGATGGCCTTGTTTCCGAAAAAATCGGTTAGATTCCCTGCTATCCCGTCTGATATGATAAACCATGTGGTATAGGCATTTTTTAAAATGCTCTGATTCCTTTCCCGTTCCACAAACTCATCCGGAAGGCCTCTTACCCGTCCAGGATTTACCTTTACATCCGTTCTTACGGAAAGGCAGTAAGTATTTTCGTAATAGTTTTTTATCACCTCACTGGATGTAAGATAATCCAGCAGTTTTATGGATTCTTTTATGTTTGCCGTTACCGTAATCCCGATGTTGTCTCCCTGCAGCAGATAAGTCTGTTTTTGGATATAAGGGATTTCCGCGATTTTATACTTACACTTCCTGTCCGAGTTCTCTAATATGGACATGGAGCTTAGCTCTGCAATGGCAATCTTTACATATCCCTTGGAAAATGCCTTCATTAACTCCTTCTGATTCCAGTTGATCACATCCTGGTCTATGATCCCCTCATCTCTCATGTTGTCAAGCATTTCATAAAGCTTCATGCAGTTTTCCGAATCCAGGCTCCGAAGGGTTCCTCCGGCTGAATAGATCATCTGCAGAAAACTGGAAGTAATATCCTCTTTATTCTTCATGGCTATGCCGAAATTATAGGTGCCAAGGGTGCTGGTTTCCCTGCACAGCTTATAAAGTTCTTCCATCGTATCCGGTATGACGGCGTTATGCTTCTTCAAATGATCCTCATTATAAAATACCACATAGGGGTTGCTGGTAAAGGGAACGGAATAGCAGATGCCGTTTACCACCGTGCTGCTGTATGCATTCTTTAAATACAAAGAAGCCCTGTCCGTTGTCATATAGTCGGACAAATCCCGAAGGATCCCCATGGACTCAAGGGCAGGTGTCATGACGTTTTCACAAATGATTAAATCAGGTAGGTTGTTCTGGTCCTTATCAATGCACAGCTGCTTTTGAAAGCCGGACTGAGAGACGTACTGGATCTTAATCTCCGGGTTCCCAGGCATTTCGGAATATTCATCCGCAAGCTGCTTTAAGGATTCACCGCTTCCATCCTCCTCGCAGACAGCCATAATCACAAGCTTGTCCCTTTTTTTCTCCTCAGCTGCCACCACATTGGATTCCCTGTAATATTTACAGATCACGCTGATCAGTAAAAAGGAAAACAGCAGCCATAAACCGATCAGAAGTCTTTGCACGGTCCTGTTCATCATCTTAAAACACCTTTCTATAGTCTGAGGGCGATACTCCCATAATGGAACGAAACACCTTATTAAAATATTTTGTATCTTTATACCCCACCATTTCTGCTACCTCATGGATCTTATAATTGCCGGTTGCCAATAGCTTCTTTGCAACACTGACACGAAACTCCCCTAAAAAGGTACTAAAGTTAATCCCCATTTCCCTGGTAAACAGCTTGCTTAAATATTCCGGTGTAATCCCCACCAGACCGGCCGCATCGGAAAGTGAGATTTCCTTATCATAATTCTGCCTTATGAATTCTATTACATTTAAAATCATGCCATTGCCGGTTAAGGCTTCCTGTTCTCTGTCATCTGCAACCATATCAATAATCTTCCAGTAATTGTTCAGAAAGATCTCCCTGATTCCGGTTTTCATCATATCGTTTAACAGGTACTGGTACAGAGCTTCAATGTCTTTGTTTTCCATCAGATCCCTTGCAGTGTTTAAAGCAGCCATGACAAAACGGACGGTATGGTTTTTAATCACCTTGGGCTCTTCCCTGCTTTGAATGACTGTTTTCTCAAATTTCCTGGCGTTTTTTCTGATTCCCTCCTTGTTTCCATTTCTTATGTCCCTTTTTACTCCGCGCTCTAAATATTCCGGATATTCCACCCTTTCAAAGGACAGATTCTGGGTCAGCTCCCTGTCAATGATGCACTGGTCCTGAAATACAAAGGAATAAGAAAGATATTCCTGCATCTGCTTTAACGTATCTTTAAGACCGGAAAGACTTAAAAGTTCCTCGTAGCTGATGAGGAATTCTCCCTTCTCCTTTAAATCCTTCAGTATCTGAGTCTTAAATATGTTCTTTAAGTACCTGGCGTTCTGACCGTCTGAGATCATGACAAGGATTTGCTTTTCATAGGGAAGCTTAAAGATGAAAAATCCTGTGAGGCAGATTGCATCCAGGCTGTCTTTCAGCACTTCCGCCATCTGGTTCGTCGTATCCTCAAGAATGCTTTCCGATTGGATCAGAAACATGGAAATGACCTGATCCTTTTGCTTTCGTATCTTTTCAGCAAGTTGTTTTTGAATGACTTCCTGATCGCCTCCGTCTCCTGTCAGGATGGAAAACAGCAGCTGCTCCGCAGAAACCTGCTCCACCTTGTTCTTTGATAACTTTTTCTCCACCGTACCAAGGACCTCTATAATGTCCTCCACATCCAGAGGTTTTAACAAATATTCAGCTACGGATAATTGTATGGCGCGCTGGGCATATTCAAACTCCGAATACCCGGTAAGCAGGACCGCCGCCGTCATAATCCCAGCTTCCCTGATCTTGTGGATCATGGTCAATCCATCCATCTTTGGCATGTTGATATCCGTTATAACGACATCCGGAAGTAAGGATAACACCTTTTCGAACCCCGCTTCCCCATCGCTTTCCCCTGCAACCACTTCATGTGACGTATACTTTTCAATGATTTTTATAATCCCGTTCCTGGTGTTTGGTTCATCTTCCACAATTACTACTCTCATACCGGCAAATATCCCCCTTCTATTCTTCGAATAAAATTTCAGCTGTTATTCTGGTTCCCCTGTCATTCGATTCAATAAAGAAATATCCGTCTTCTCCATAATAATATTTAATCCTCATTATCACATTCCGCGCCCCGATACTCCCCTCCATTGCGCCGCTTAAATAATCGTAGTGGTTCAGTTCCCTGACCAGCTCCTCCTCCATGCCTTTTCCATTGTCCTCAACGAAAATCACAAGATGCCTATCCCCCTTTCTTTTAATGGATACCGTGATCATATCCTGTCCCGTATTGCCTGGAAATCCGTGAATGATGGCATTTTCAATGAGGGGCTGGAACAGCAGCTTGTGCATTTTTAAATCCAGAACCTCCTCCTCCACATCCATGATACAGTGGAAGGAAAAAGAAAACCTTTGCTGCTGTAGAAAAATATACTGTTTTAAATATTCGATCTCACTTCGGACACTTACCACACCATTGCTTTTATGTACGCTGTAGCGCAGGATATTTCCAAGATTTTTAAGCATTCTGCTAATTAAAAACTGTTCATTTTCTATGGCGATCCAGTTGATGGCATCCAGGGTATTATACAGAAAATGAGGATTGATCTGCGCTTCCAAAGCCTTTAATTCCGCATTTTTCTCACGGAGCAGGGCTTCCTTTTCAATCTTTCCCGACTGGTCGATCTTCTGTACCATGTGATTGAAATGTCTTGCGATCTTCCCAAACTCATCTTGCCAGGTATGCTCGATCTGAACCGTATAATCTCCCTTATAGGCTCTGTCCATGGCAGAGGTGATTTTTTCTACCCGGACCTGTAAGGAACCTGCAAACCGGATCATAATCAGAATGCTGGTGATGATAATCAGTATAGTAAGGAGGATGATCACCTCAAAGATGTATTTAAAGTCCTTTAGAAGCTCTCTGTTATCCCGAAGACTGACCAGTACAAACTGGTTTTTCAGTACAGGCTTAGTATATATGCTGTAGAATCCGGTATTCATGATCTGATGGGCCTCCACGGCCTGCCGGATCTTCGACTCGGTCTTAGAAAACCGCTTCTCTCCGCCATCGGCCCATTCATCAAAGATGCCTGTCCCAATTAAGTCTATACGGGTACTGGATACGATGTTTCCGTTTGCATCACAAAGGAAGGAGACATTGATCCCATTATCGTCTTCCTGGGAATAAGTTTCCCGTATGTTGGTTTCGTCAAGACAGATCAGAATGCTTCCCACCGTTCCCTGCCTGTAATTATTAATATCTGCAATCCGGTGCCCCAAATAGACGATATTTCTTTTTGTTCCGTTTGCCTGCTCACGGTTTACCACATGGGAATAAACGGTCTGGGTATTATGAAAGGTCTCATCTGTTACATCCAGCCAGCTTCTGTCCTTTTCCGGAAAGCAGAAGCTGTCCATGGCATTGTTGGTAATGGAATCATACAGGATGCATTCCTTTTTCAGCGTTACCACAGCAATTCCCAATATTTCCGGATGAAGATAAGAGATATTTTCCAGATCATCTTCCAGCTGCTTCTTTAACAGATAATAATTCCTGGAATCCCATACATTCAGCTTTTCCAGCTTTAGAGCATACTCGTTCTCTGTATAAATGGACATGATGATGCTGTCGTATTCCGAGAAAAAGTCCTCCAGCCCTTTCTGTGACAATTTCATATTGCTTTCCACCAGAATGCCTGTCTGCTTTTTTAAGGTATTAGCCGCTATAATACAGGTTAGGATTTCAATTGCCATGACAGGAATGATTGAGACGAAAAGCAGGATGATCAATGTCTTTTTAGCAATTCCACATCCTCTGTATCTGTTTACCAAATATTTGATCAAGTATTATCCCCCCTTTGTTAAATTCTTCCAATTTCCTATTCATTTTTGTATTATAACATAATTTATATATAACAATAGGATTTTCAGGCGGTAGGCATAAAAAAACTTATGAATGAAAATTATATCAGAGTCTTGCTGACTGAGGCAGCCGATTCCTGTTATAATCTTCATCCATAAGTTAGGGATCAATTATGAAAGACCCATTTTCTGTCTTTTTTTCATTATATGAGCTTCAATATCATTCGCTACCTGTACCGGATCATCTCCTAACGCTACTTTCCCGCCTGTCAGTCCCTCTACGTCTTCCGTAAGCAATTTTACAAGCTTTGGTGCGCCGGTGATAAAGGGAGTGGGAGAAAGATGGGTATAGGCGCCGTATGCTATGGCAAATAAGCCATCTATGGTGGCCTTCTGTTCCATCCACTCCGGTGCAGTCACTGCAATGGGAAGATCTGAAATGTCGGCATCTAAGTGGTCGGCTAAGGCTGTTACAAGCATGGAAATCCTTCCTGTATCCGTACAGGTTCCAAAGCTTAACACAGGAGGGATCCCCAGGGCTTTACACACTCCCCGCAATCCTTCTCCTGCCTGATCGATGGCATCCAAATTGCACATTCCTGCAACCTCTAAGCCATGGTTTCCGCAGCCCCCTGCAACTACAAGGATGTCTTTTTTAATCAGCTCTTTTGTTAAATTCACCGTATTCCAATCCTGGGGACCATTTCTCAAAGTCGAGCAGTTTGCCAAAGCGACAATTCCTTTTAACTGACCTTTTGCAATTACATCTACCAGGTTATTTAAATCATTCCCGATTGCTCCTAAAACTGCTTCTGTAGAAAATCCGGCAATGGCTTTTTGTTTGTACTTCGGAACCATTGGCTTGATTTGTTTATGCCTTTTCTTAAAGTTCTCGATGGCAACGTGAATGCACGTTTCCGCCATTTCCTCCGCCTTCTTCGGATAATATGGCATCTTATGTTCCGTGCCGGGAACACCGATAATCGTGCTGACGCTTACCAGCGCAACCTGATACTTTTCTGCATATTGATCAATGGCAGGCGGTGAGCAGTTCTCTTCCATTACAAATGCGTCCACCGTTCCTGTTGCCAAAAATGGTTCAATGGATAACCAGTTACCCATAAGGCCCACAAACACATCATCCATTTCAAATCTTTGCAGTAATTCCTGCCCGGTCTCAATGGAACCTACAATATGGATTCCTTTTGCACCGGCCTGTCTGGCCATATCCTGAAACTCCTGCATTCTTGCCTTCTGCAAAGCAGCGACCCCAATCCATGGCTGATGTCCATTAAATGCAATGTTCACATAATCAGGATCCATAATTCCTAGATCCACATCCACTTCATGAGGCATCGGCGTTCCGAATAAAATATCCTGGGTCATTTCCAGGCCTATTTGCGCAGTATAAATTGTAGACAAACCTAAGCGCAGGGCTTTTGTTGCCAAGGAAACATAATCACCATCTACATTGGTAAGACAGCTTGCAATGCTGTTCTGCACTTCATGTTCAACGCCTGAAGGGTAAATGTGTAAGTCATCCCATATCTTTTTCCGTTTTTTCGGTGCAAAGACTTCCACCATTACACTATGTTCATCAGGCTTATCTTCATCTCCCGGTCAAGAAACTCAGCCAGGCAGACAGCCATCTGATTCACATCCTGATTGGTGTTGATCCCGGTTAATTCACACATCCACTTTAATTTTTTGGTATCTGTAATCTGGAACATGGTATTGCCCTTTCCAGTTTCCTTTAAGGTCCGAAAGGCTTCGTAGGCATGATGGGCATAGGTGGCTGCTCCCATAATATTTCTCATGAGAAGATTTCTCATTGCCATGGCATCGGGGCCAATACCGCAAACACCTTTTTCCGGTCCTTTTTGTTCATTGATTCTGCAAGGTCCATTGGTACATAATTGACAGCTTAATCCCTGCAGGCAAAATTTGCATCGTATTTTTTCCTGCTCATCCCATCTGGAAAATACGCTTGATAATCCGTCATCTCTTATCCTAACCAGCATCTCTTCCACGGAGTCATGGTAGCTTACCCGACCTTCTGTTTTTTCTAAAACCGTCTCTGGCATAATTACCTCCAATAAAATATTATTCCGTCAGTAGTATGCCAAATTTTAGTAACTCTATTCTCACCCTCCCAGAGTCACATCCTGTTTGGAATACCATTCAATCGCATCGTATACGTGCTGGGGTGTAAAATCCGGCCAGTAATCATCGATGACATACATATCCGAATAAACGGACTGTACCGGCAAGAATCCGGACAGTCTTCTGCGGCCTCCCCACCGAATCACCAGATCGATCCTGGATACATCGGCCGTTTTTAATTTAGGACCTATGGCTCCGTCCTGAAGCCCCAGATCCCACTCCCAGCTGTAATTGACCAGAAAGTTGATCTTCATTCCCCCATTGCCGAACTGGTGTCTGTTGGTATATGGTTTCAGCTCCTCCGGAAACATGGCTGACGTTGTTTTTCCCAGAACCAAAAGCTCGGCATCTTCCTTTGACAGTTCCTCCACGGCTTTTACGCACGCCTTTGAAAAGGCTTCCCTTTGGATTGAGGGACGCTTTGTATTGTCTACGGTAAAGCCGTAAAAGGTCATTTCATTAATTCCCAGTTTTCTGCAAAGGTGATAAAGGACCATTCCAGGGGATATTCCATTGTCATACCCCGCCTCTTTTTCCATTCCTTTTCCAAGGGCCCAGCGGCGGTTGCCGTCTGGTATGATCCCGATGTGCTTTGGAATTCTCATATACGTTCCTCCATTATTCCTGCTATATTTGAATTATATAGAAAGTATAGCCAATTTTTTCTCTTCCATAATTCTTACACTGGTAAATCATCTTAGACAGGAAATTCATGCAACATATAAAAACAGACGGTATACCCTTCTTCCAAGGGCATACCGTCTATCTCCATACATGCTTTTACAGAAAATTATATTCCGTTAGTATCTTCTCCCGTCCCGTAGTCATATCCGTAAAATATTCATAATAGCTGATTCCCAGGAATGAACCAGAAATGTTGATTACGTTATCAAAACCACGGCCCTTTAACGCCATAACGGCATTATAGCTTCTCTGACTGGTCCTGCAGTGTAAGTATACCGGCCTGTCATTAGGAATCTCCGATATACGCTGTCTCAGTTCACCTAACGGGATATTCAAAGCTCCAATGAGATGACCCATCTCAAACTCGTCCCGGCCTCTCACATCGATAATACAGGCTTTGCTCTCCACTAACTCCCGTACTTGACTTACATGAACCTGTTTCACGGCTCCGTGCAGGACATTAAGCGCCACCAGTGCAGACAAATTAACCACATCTCTTGCTGTGCCAAATACTGGTGAGTAACAGAGTTCCAGTCCCTTTAAATCCTCCAGTGTTCCATTCATGGCAATTAGGGTTGCGATAACGTCGATTCGTTTGTCTACATTCCCTTTGCCGATGGCCTGGGCTCCCAGGATCCTACCTGTAGGTACTTCGAATACAAGCTTAAAGTGCATGGGTGAACTGCCGGGCATTAAGCCTACCTTATCCATGGTCATGGTGTAGACAGAATCGCAGGGTATATTATTTTCTTTTGCGGTTTTCTCATTAAGTCCTGTGGCCGCAGCGTTCAAATCAAACAGTCTGACAGCGCAGGAGCCAATGACTCCGTTATTCCTGGTGGACATGCCATACATGGCATCAGCGGCTGCTCTTGCCTGGCGCAGAGCCGGACCGGCTAATGGGAGCTTGGTTGGTTTGTGGGTAAGACGTTGGTAAACCTCAATGGCATCACCCACTGCATAGATATGCGGATCGCTGGTACGGTAATCTGCTGACACCTTAATTGCACCGGTCTCACCGATTTCCAGACCGGCCTGCTTTGCCAGCTCTGTCTCAGGCAGTACGCCAATGGAGAGCACCACTGCATCGCAGGGTAACTCCCTGCCTGAGTTTAAGATTACCTTATCCTCAGTGATGGCCTTAACACCGTCACCCACAGCCAGTTCCACGCCCTGATCATAAAGCTCTTTTTGCAGGATCTGGCTCATATCATAGTCAAATGGTGCCATGATCTGGCCGGCAGCCTCTGCCACAGCTACCTGCTTTCCTGTTGATTTTAAATTTTCTGCTACCTCAAGGCCGATAAAGCCGCCTCCGATTACAACCACACTGCGGATTTCCTCTCTGGCAACATATTGATCCAGTTTTGCAATATCATCCACATTGCGCACGGTAAACACATGAGGGAGAGATACTCCCTCGATTGACTTAGGGCGGATCGGATAGGATCCTGGCGAAAGAACCAGTTCATCATATGATTCTTCATATTCCTGACCGGATACGCTGTCTTTAATTCGTATTTTCCTAAGAGTGCGGTCAATGCCGCACACCTCGCTGTTAACACGCACCTCGATATCGTAGGAATTCTTAAACCCCTCAGGCGTCATCAGCACCAGATAGTCCTTGTCCTCCACGGTCCTGCTTAAATAATAGGGGAGTGAACAGTTGGAAAAGGATACATGCTCTCCCCGCTCAAATATGGTTATGGATGCATCTGCATCCAGACGCCTGATTCTGGCTGCGGCGGACGCACCGCCGGCAACACCTCCCACAATAAGAACACGTTTGCCCATATTCACACATCCTTTGTCAATTATTTTTTATTATTCGCCTTTTGCTGAAGATGGCTTCTTTTCTAAGTTCAGCGAATTGTCATTGTATACTTTCATGTCAATATTATTGGTTAGTTTTGCAGCAACTAAACCAGTTACCATACCATCGCTTACATTCAGGGCAGTTCTGGCCATGTCGATCACAGGCTCAATTCCTACCAACAGACCTGCGATACCAACCGGGAGCCCAAGTGCGGATAACACGGTGATACCTGCAAAGGTTGCGCCGCCGCCAACTCCGGCGATACCAATGGAAGCAAACGTGATGACAACTACCATCAGAATAAAGAAGGAAGGTGTAATCGGCTGGCCCACAGCAGGAGCCACCATGATTACCAGCATGGCAGGATAAATAGCCGCGCATCCGTTCTGTCCGATGGAGGTACTAAGGGAACCGGCCAGGTTGGAAACTCCATTATCCACCCCCATCTCATCGGTCAGAGTTCTGATGGTCAGTGGCAGGGTTCCTGCACTGGTACGGGAAGTAAATGCAAATACCAAAGTTGTCATGGCCTTCTTAAAATAGGTAAGCGGGCTGATTCCAACTACAGCCAGTATCAGTCCATGAATGATGAACATGATAAATATAGCGGTATAAGAAGCTAGAACAAAAGTTACAAGCCGCAGGATACTGGTGTAGTCACTTCCAGCAATGGTCTTGGTCATCAATGAGAAGATGCCGAATGGCGTCAGCATAATAATCATCATGACCACTTCCACCACCAGGGTGTTTAGTGAATTCATTATTTTACCGAAAAACTCCGCCTGTTCCGGGGCATAAGTCCGTACCCCGATTACTCCGATTCCAAGAAGTGCTGCAAAGAGTACCACGGAAAGGGTTGCATTGCTTCCCTGTCCGGTCATGGCATAGATAGGGTTTGAAGGAATGATATCAATAATGGTATCTTCAATGGAAAGACCCTCCTTGGCCTTCTCTTCCAGCTGAGTAGTCTTTTTGCTCTCGGCTTCTCCAATCTCCAGTCCCTCAGCGCTGACGCCAAATGCGGAAGCAGTGACACCACCTACCACTGCTGAAACTGCTGCCGTGGATAGTAGGATTACCAGTACAAGAGCAGTAATCTTACCAAGGTTCTTGCCTGACTTCTGGTTAATGATAGCACACACGATGGATACAAAAATCAGCGGGATAACCATCATTTTCAAAAGCTTGGTATAAGCAGTGCCCACCAGGCTGATCCAGCGCAGGCTCTCAGAAACTGCTGCATCGTCTGCCACTGTCTTTAAAATCGCTCCAAATATAATACCGCCGAACAAACCGGCTACTACACGTACATTAAAAGATTTGCCTTTTTTCTGCAATACAAACAGAACACCCAGATAGATTAAAAAACAGATTACACTAATAGAAACAGCCATTTATTCCCCCACCTTTTCTTTGATATTTTTAATAATGCTCTCAACAGCAGTTACAACATTCTTTGAATCTGTAGCCAGGTTAATCCGGATAAATCCGTGTGCCATGAGGCTGAACCATTCCCCAACGTCGCAGGCAAGACGGCACTTGTTCTGGATAAAGCCGGCAGTCTCTTCCCCGGTCAGATAGCCCCTTAAGTCAATCCAGGACAGATAGGTTCCTTCAAGGGGGGTAACAATGATCTCTGGAAGCTCCCTTGCAAACTCCTGCTTCATATAATTGTAATTGTGAATAATCAGTTTCTTTACATTTTCCAGCCATTCTTCCCCACCCCGGAAAGCGGCCTCCACGCCTACAAGACCCATAAGGTTTGTTTCCGCTGAACCAATGCCTTTGATGTATGCATCATAGGATTCCATCAATTGCTTGTCGAATATGATGACATGGGAGTGAATCAGACCGGCCAGGTTAAATGTCTTGGAACCTGCATTCAAGGTAATCAGAATATTCTTATACTTACCATCCCCTACCAGTGCGGAGGATACAAACTTCTTCCCCTCATAAGTAAAATCCTGATGAATCTCATCGGAAACCACCAATACCCCATGTCTCTGGCAGATGTCAAACATGGAATCCAGCTCCTCCTCTGACCATACCCGGCTTACAGGGTTATGGGGGGAGCATAAGATAAACATCTCTACCTTGTTGTCCACGATTTCCTTCTCAAACTTTTCAAAATTCAAAGTGTAATAACCGTCGCTATTATCAAGTTCACAGGTTACCAGCTTTCTGCCGGTGTTCAGTACGGCATCATAAAATGGGTAGTATACAGGTGGGCAGATAATTACGGACGCTTCTTCTTTCGTATATGCCCTTACAGCCGCATACAGGGATCCCACAACCCCGGTTGCAAACCTTACATGTTCCCTTGCAAGTTCTACATTATGATGCTTCTTCTGCCATGCAAAGAAAGAATCATAATATGCCCCCTCTACCGTACCATAGCCAAACACTCCGTGCTCCACACGCTTCACCAGCGCCTCCCTTACTGCTGCAGGTGACTGGATCTCCATATCAGCAACCCAAAGCGGAAGTAAGTCTGCATCTCCAAAAATCTCCTGAAGTGAGTCCCACTTTAATGTACCTGTCCCCCGTCGTTCCACACAATTTTCCCTACAGAACTTCTCAATGTCCATGAAAAATACCATCCTTCTTCTAGTATAAGCTAAATGCTGCAAAATATTGTTCACTAACTGAACTATATTATAAAATACTTAGTATATATTGTCAATATAGTTTTAATATAATTTTTATAATTAGGGCAATTTACACATAAAATATTAATATTTATTATTTATAGTTAATTTGCTTTACTATATTTTCAGTTTTGTTTGAAATAATATATTGAAGCCCTATTCTTAATATGGTACTATTACATGTACAGATATCATCAATTGGAACAGGAGCATCTATATGAGTCATATTTCAGATATAAACAACGCGTATCAAAAGTTGAATGCACGTGCAGATACATTGTATGAATTTATCATTTTATATCACAACTACATCTATGCCCATCACACATATGAGAATGAAAACTTTAACATGATGGAAATACATACCCTTACCTATATTGACGACTCCCCAGGGATTACTGCCACTGAGCTGTCAAAGATATGGCACAAAAGCAAAAGTGCCATTTCCCAGGTCATCAAAAAGCTGGTTGACTCCGGATACATAGAAAAGCGCTATAAGGAGAATAATGAAAAGTCCGTATGCCTGTACGTAACAGAAAAGGGACAGAGACTTTCCTCGGTACACAAAGCTTACGATGTGGCTGACATCACACAGACCACCTCCTATCTGATTGAACAGTGCGGGGAATCAGATCTGGACGCATTTTACCGGATTATAGAGAAGTATAATGAACTTTTAAAATCTGATTTGGAATCGTAGTAAGAACAGCAAAAAGGCTGCATAATCCAGACCGTTTGGTCCGATTGAGCAGCTTTTTTTCTATCCTTTGACGCCCAAAGGGGCCGTGTACCAAATTGCCGGTACCACAACCCCTTTTGAGTTTCATATATTGATATATATAATTATTTAAATCGTTTCGACTTCTAAAGCTCCTTAATTGTTCAAGGCTGCCTGTGCTGCTGCCAGTTTTGCAATCGGCACACGGAATGGAGAACAGGATACATAATCCAGACCAATCTTATGGCAGAACTCTACGGAAGAAGGATCTCCGCCGTGCTCGCCGCAGATACCAACATGCATTTCCGGACGAACGCCCTTGCCTAACTTGATTGCTGTTTCCATAAGCTTGCCTACACCGGTCTGATCCAGTTTTGCAAATGGGTCATTCTCGAAGATCTTGGTGTCATAGTAAGCATTTAAGAACTTGCCTGCATCGTCACGGGAGAAGCCATAAGTCATCTGAGTTAAGTCATTGGTTCCGAAGCAGAAGAATTCTGCCTCTTTGGCAATGTCATCAGCGGTCAGGCATGCTCTTGGGATCTCGATCATGGTACCTACTTCATATTTTAAGTTGCTTCCTGCTGCAGCGATCTCTGCGTCAGCAGTTTCAACTACGATCTTTTTAACAAACTTTAATTCCTTCTCATCACAGATCAGCGGAATCATGATTTCCGGGCAAACGTTCCAGTCAGAATGTGCCTTCTGAACGTTGATGGCTGCACGGATTACTGCCTTTGTCTGCATCTTTGCGATCTCAGGATAGGTTACTGTCAGACGGCAACCACGATGTCCCATCATTGGGTTGAACTCGTGTAAGGAATCGATGATGCTCTTGATCTGAGCAACTGTCTTGCCCTGTGTATCTGCCAGCTTCTTAATGTCGTCTTCCTCTGTTGGAACAAACTCATGCAGAGGCGGATCTAAGAAACGGATGGTAACAGGATTGCCTTCCAATGCTTCATAAAGCTTTTCAAAGTCATCCTGCTGTACAGGAAGGATCTTCTCTAAAGCAGCTTCTCTCTCTGCAACGGTATCGGAGCAGATCATCTCGCGGAATGCGTCGATTCTGTCTCCTTCAAAGAACATATGCTCGGTACGGCAAAGGCCGATTCCTTCTGCGCCCAGTTCTCTTGCTTTTCTTGCATCAGCAGGAGTATCAGCATTGGTTCTTACTTTCAGTCTTCTATACTTATCTGCCCATGCCATGATTCTACCAAATTCACCGATAATGGCTGCGTCTACTGTCGGAATGATTCCGTCATAGATCTTTCCGGTAGATCCATCAAGGGATAAGAAGTCTCCTTCATGATATTCCTTGCCTGACAGGACAAATTTCTTGTTCTCTTCATCCATAATGATTTCGGAACAGCCGGATACACAGCATGTACCCATTCCGCGTGCAACAACTGCTGCATGAGAAGTCATACCGCCGCGTACGGTTAAGATACCCTGAGCGGCCTTCATTCCTTCAATATCTTCCGGAGAGGTCTCAAGACGAACCAGAACAACCTTCTCGCCTCTTTCATGCCATGCTTTTGCTTCGTCTGCTGTAAATACGATCTTACCGCATGCAGCTCCCGGAGATGCTGCCAGAGCCTTTCCAATCGGTTCTGTCTTTTTTAATGCATCTGTATCAAACTGAGGATGGAGTAAAGTATCCAAGTTTCTTGGATCGATCATCTTAACTGCCTTCTCCTCTGAAATCATGCCTTCATCAACCAGATCACAAGCAATCTTTAAAGCAGCCTTTGCTGTTCTCTTGCCGTTACGGGTCTGAAGCATGTAAAGTGTTCTATCTTCAATGGTAAATTCCATATCCTGCATATCTCTGTAATGATCTTCCAGCTTATTGCAGATTCCTACGAACTGCTCATATGCTTCCGGCATAACTTCCTTTAACTGATCGATCTTCTGCGGTGTACGGATACCTGCAACTACGTCCTCGCCCTGTGCGTTCATTAAGAATTCACCCATAAGGTGTTTCTCGCCGGTTGCTGGGTCACGTGTAAATGCAACACCGGTACCGGAGGTCTCGCCCATGTTTCCGAACGCCATCATCTGCACGTTAACAGCAGTACCCCAGGAATATGGAATATCGTTGTCGCGGCGGTATACGTTTGCTCTTGGGTTGTTCCAGGAACGGAAAACAGCCTTGATTGCTTCCATCAGCTGTAACTTAGGATCTGCCGGGAAATCTGCTCCGATCTTTTCCTTATATTCAGCCTGGAACTGTTTTGCAAGCTCCTTTAAATCATCAGCAGTTAAATCTACGTCCTCTGTGATTCCTTTTTCTTCCTTCATCTTATCGATAAGCTCTTCAAAGAACTTTTTGCCTACCTCCATAACGACGTCGGAGAACATCTGGATAAATCTACGGTAACAATCCCATGCCCAACGGGGATTACCGGATTTTGCAGCCAGAACTTCCACTACCTCTTCATTTAAACCAAGGTTTAAGATGGTATCCATCATACCTGGCATGGATGCTCTTGCACCAGAACGAACAGAAACCAGAAGAGGATTTTCCTTATCGCCGAACTTCTTTCCGGTGATCTCTTCCATCTTAGTGATGTGTTCCATAATCTGGTCCATGATCTCATCGTTAATCTTCTCGCCGTCCTCATAATACTGAGTACAAGCCTCTGTTGTTATGGTAAATCCCTGGGGAACCGGAAGACCTAAATTTGTCATCTCTGCCAAATTGGCTCCTTTTCCACCTAACAGGTTTTTCATGCTTGCATTACCTTCGGTAAACAAATAAACCCATTTTCTTGCCATAAGTAAATTTCCTCCTCAAATTGTGTTGGTTGTCCAACTCTTCTGCCGGATTCATTTGCAGAAAAGCCCTGCAAATATTATAGCATAATTCAAACGCTAGTAAAGGGGGTTTTTTTAATTATTGGCAAAAATTAGCTCTTTTTTCGATACAATTACCTTGAAAGTACTTCCATAGTCAGTCATTTTCCGATATACGATTTTAGTTCGTATATGCGAATCTAGGTGTTCTTTTTTTCTTTCAGCAACACCAGGCAGAGTCCCAACGTTAAAAATTCTGCCGCCGGCATAACGGCCCAAATTCCATTTACTCCCAATGCCATTGGAAGGATAAATACCAGGATGCTGCTTAATACAAGTCCCCGCATCAGGCAGATGAACAAGGCTTTTCCCGGACTTAATACCGACTGGAACCAGGTGCTGAACAAGATATTAAATCCCATGGGAAGAAATGACAGGAAATATATCCTGACAGCAGGAACCGACATGGCTAAAATATCATCCGCAGGCTTTACAAAGGCCTCTGTTACCAGAGCCGGGAAAAACATACCCAATCCCACAAACAGCATACCGGCAAAGCAAACGGTCAATTCTCCCATACGGCGTGTTTCCTTTAACCTCTCCTTTTTCCCGGCCCCATAATTTATGGCCAGAATGGGTTGGGAGGCCTGGGAGATACCATTATTAATAGAAGCTACGATCAAAGCGCTGTTGGATATGATACCATACACCACCACTCCAAGATCACCAACGTAAGCCAAAAGCTGGCGGTTAAATAAAAACATGACGATTCCACTGCATGTCTCTAATAGGAAGCTGGAAAGGCCGTTTACCACGATTTCCCCAGCTTTTCTCCATTTGAAGCCAAGGGCAATTTTTAAGGAACTTCCCTTTGAAAATAAATGGGTAATCAGAATGCCAAGGGTCAGGCAGGAACCGATTACAGTGGCCACTGCTGCTCCTGCCATACCCATATTCATAGGAAAGATGAAAATATAATCCAGGATCACATTGGTAACACCGCCTGTAATCACGGCGGCCATGGCCATTTTAGGAGCTCTGTCATTTCTCACAAAGGCTTGCAGGAAAGAAGAAAGCAGAAATACTGGCGCTCCCCATACCAGGATTCTTCCGTATTCCCTGACATAAAGATCCATGGTTTCATTTCTCCCCAGAAACTTTGTCACAGGATCAAACAGCAGATGCCCTGCTGTCACATAGAACACTCCGGCAACAGCCGCCATGCAGAGTGCAGCCGTAAAATATTCCCTGGCCCCATGCTCATCTCCCTTTCCCTTGGAAATGGATAAAAGCACGCCTCCGCCTACGCCAAACAACAGGCCGGTTCCGAAAAACAGACTGTATAAGGGCAGAAGAAGGTTTAAGGCAGCAATGCCGATGGCACCGACTCCCCGTCCGATCATCAGGGTGTCCGCCAATATATATATGGAAGTAACCAGAGTGGCACTGATGGATGGCATCAGATACCTTAAAAATAATTTTTTCACCGGATCTTCCAGTAGATTTGCCTTTTTCATAAATATCCTCCTTTTCAAATCTTTTAACAGTGTATCATTTTTCTTTTAAATAACAAGCAAAATCAGAGAATATCCTTTTATTGTAAAAGGTTAAGTAATATATTACATAAAATGCTCGATTGTTTTTTGATTTTTTCTGTAAAATAACACCAAATGAGATTGTTTCCAGAGCGAAAATGTGATACATTAGTGGTATCTCTGAAAATTAATCAAAAACAGGAGGAAAAACAAGATTATGAAAAAGAGAGCATTAGCATTAGCAATGGCAGTCATGATGACTGCAGCATTAAGCGGATGTGGATCTTCCAATCAAGGCGGCGCTACTACAGCTGCACCGGAAACCACAACTGCAGCTGAAAAGGCGGCAGAAACCACAGCCGCAGCTTCAGAAAAATCTGACAACGGGTATGAGCTTGCATTGGTTACAGACTTAGGAACCATTGACGATAAGTCCTTTAACCAGGGTGCTTGGGAAGGCATGAAGAAGTATGCGGAAGAAAACAAAATTTCTTACAAGTACTACCAGCCACAGGAAGGTACCACGGATTCCTATCTTGAGACCATCGGCCTTGCCATCGAAGGCGGCGCCAAATTAGTTGTTTGCCCAGGATTTTTATTTGAAGAGCCTGTATTCCTTGCTCAGGATCAGTACAAGGATGTTCATTTCATCCTCCTCGATGGCGAACCTCACAATGGTGATTATTCAGAATTCAGAACAGAGGCTAATGTAATGCCGATCCTCTTCCAGGAAGACGAGCCTGGATTCTTAGCAGGCTATGCAGCAGTGAAAGACGGCTATACAAAGCTTGGCTTCTTAGGCGGTATGGCAGTTCCTGCAGTTATCCGTTATGGCTACGGATTTGCAGAAGGTGCTGACGTTGCAGCTAAGGAAATGGGAATCGACAGCGTAGAAATTATGTACAACTACACAGGTGCATTTGCCGCTACACCAGAAGCACAGTCTATGGCAGCTTCCTGGTACCAGAACGGAACTGAAGTAATCTTCGGTTGCGGTGGCGCAGTTGGTAACTCCGTTATGGCTGCTGCTGAAGAAAAAGGCACAAAGGTTATCGGCGTTGACGTTGACCAGAGCTTTGAATCCAACACCGTTATCACCTCAGCTATGAAAGAGCTGTCCGTATCCGTTTACGATGGAGTAAAGGCATTCTATGACAATTCTTTCCCAGGCGGAAAAACCAGCATCTTCTCAGCAAAGAACAATGGTATCGGACTTCCAATGGAAACTTCCAAATTTACCAAGTTCACACAGCAGGATTATGATGGTATCTTTGCTCAGTTAAAAGACGGTAAGATCGAACTTGTTCAGCCTTCTCAGGATAACAACAATCCTACGGTTGACTTAAAGCTTGAAAAGACAAAAATTAACTTTGTAGAATAACCTGCAAAAGAAGCGCCCTTCGGGCATACCTTTAAGCCCAAATAGCGTGGGCTAGAAAGCGGAACGCCTTCAGGCATACCTATATGCCCAAATAACATGGGCTAGAAAGTGGAAAGGAGATGCCGTTTGATTCACCAGTCAGAACAGACCTGGTCTCTTACGGCATCTCTTTTTTATTTCTCATAAAAGCAGAAAAATACCAAGGTGTATTTTATTAACCAGGTCCCATAGATAGGTACCGAATTAAGGGGGATTTTATGGACTACATTATTGAGATGCTTCACATCACAAAAGAATTTCCAGGTATCATAGCCAATGATGACATCACTCTTCAATTAAAGAAAGGCGAGATACTTGCTCTGCTTGGTGAAAACGGCGCGGGAAAATCCACGCTCATGAGTGTCTTATTCGGCCTGTACCAGCCGGAAAAAGGCGTCATTAAGGTCAGAGGCAACGAAGAAAAAATAACCGGGCCTCTGGATGCCAATGCTCTGGGTATTGGCATGGTTCATCAGCATTTTAAGCTGGTGGAAAATTTTACCGTACTTCAGAATATTGTTCTGGGCATTGAAACGACGAAACGCGGGTTTTTAAAGATGGATGATGCCCGCAAAAAAGTTATGGATTTAAGCGAGAAATACAAATTATTCGTGGACCCGGATGCGATTATATCGGACATTACCGTTGGAATGCAGCAAAGGGTCGAGATTTTGAAAATGCTTTATCGCGACAACGAAATCATGATTTTTGACGAACCCACTGCGGTTCTTACACCTCAGGAAATTGACGAACTGATGCAGATCATGAAAGATCTGGTAAAGGAAGGCAAATCCATCCTGTTTATCACCCACAAGCTCAATGAAATCAAGGCGGTTGCGGACCGCTGTTCTGTCCTGCGCCGCGGTAAATATATTGGAACGGTAGAGGTAGCAGAAACAACACCTGAAGAAATGTCAGAGATGATGGTCGGCCGGAAGGTAAATCTGACCGTTGAAAAGAATCCTTCCAAGCCCGGAGATGTTGTGCTGGAAGTAAAGGATCTTTCCGTGGAGGCCAAAAGAGAAGGCCAGACAAAGAAAATGGTTCATGATGTCTCATTCAAGGTTAAAAGAGGTGAGATCGTTTGTATTGCCGGCATCGACGGCAACGGCCAGACAGAGCTTATTCATGCCATTACCGGCATTTCCGATATGAGCACCGGTACCGTTACCATCAATGGGGAAGACGTGACGAAAAAGAGCATCCGTTACAAAAACACCCATGGTCTGTCCCACATACCGGAGGACCGCCATAAACACGGTCTTGTCCTGGATTATAACCTGGCCTATAACCTGGTTCTTCAGCAGTATTTTGAAAAGGAATTCCAAAGCAGTACTTTCTTAAAAAATGACAAGATCTATGAATATGCGGAAAAACTGATCCAGGATTATGATATAAGAAGCAGTGAAGGCTCCTATACCACAGCCCGCAGTATGTCCGGTGGAAACCAGCAAAAGGCCATCGTTGCAAGAGAGATCTCCAAAGCTCCCGATATTCTTCTGGCCGTTCAGCCCACCCGTGGCTTAGACGTGGGTGCCATTGAATACATTCACCGCCAGCTGATAAAGCAAAGAGATGCAGGAGCAGCCATTCTCTTAGTATCCCTGGAGTTAGATGAAGTCATGAATTTAAGCGACCGGATTCTGGTTATGTTTGAAGGCGGAATCGTAGCCGACTTAAACCCCAAGAACGTTACCGTTCAGGAATTGGGTCTTTATATGGCAGGCGCAAAGAAAGAAGGTGGCAGATCATGAAACCGAAACAGATAAAAGACCATACAGGAATTCTTTCTTCCATTTTTGCCATTGTGCTTGGATTGATCGTAGGCCTGATCATTCTGTTCCTCTGCAATCCAAAGCAGGCGCTTCCCGGATTCGCAACAATTTTATCAGGAGCATTTACTCATGGCGCAAAGGGTGTTGGACAGGTATTTTATTATGCAACACCTATCATTCTCACTGGTCTTTCCGTGGGATTTGCCTTTAAGACAGGGCTTTTTAACATCGGAACTCCCGGTCAGTTTATCATGGGCGGGTTTGGTGCTGTCTATGTGGGAATCCTCTGGACGTCCTTAGGTCCGGCTCACTGGATTGTGGCCCTTCTTGCCAGCGTCATCTTAGGTGCAGTGTGGGGCCTTGTACCAGGACTTTTAAAAGCTTATTTTAACGTAAATGAAGTAATTGCCTCCATTATGATGAACTACATCGGCATGTATCTGGTAAACTGGATTGTAAAAAGCTATAAACCCTTATTTAATAACCTTCGTAATGAATCACGGAATGTGGCTGCAACAGCCAACATCCCGAAGATGGGACTTGATAAGATATTCCCAGGTTCCAGTGTTAACGGCGGAATTCTCATTGCAATCCTTACGGTAATTGTGATTTGGCTCCTTCTGAACAAGACAACCTTTGGTTATGAATTAAAGGCTGTTGGCTTTAACCGGGATGCCAGCAAATATGCCGGTATCAATGAAAAAAAGAGTATTATTTTATCCATGGTTATCGCAGGAGCCATTGCAGGACTGGCAGGAGGACTTCTGTATCTGGCTGGTACCGGTAAGCACATTGAAATCAAGGATGTGCTGGCATCGGAAGGTTTTACCGGCATTTCCGTTGCATTGCTGGGCTTAAGCAACCCAATCGGTGTTCTCTTCTCCGGTATCTTTATCGCATACTTAACAGCCGGGGGATTTTACTTGCAGCTGTTTGAATTTTCTACGGAAATCATTGATATTATCGTTGCAGTTATTATTTACTTCAGCGCATTTGCCCTTATGGTTAAGATCATTCTTTCTAAAATCCACAAGCAGAAAGGCGAAAAAGCAGAAGCAGCTAAGGAAGGAGGAACGAAATCATGAGTGTAGTTTATTTCATTTTTCAGCAGACCATGTATTTCATGATTCCTCTCATGATCGTAGCTTTGGGAGCCATGTTCTCTGAGCGAAGCGGAATCATAAACATTGCTTTGGAAGGAATCATGACAATGGGAGCCTTTACCGGTATCCTGTTCATTCATTTTACAGGCGGCTCCATGAACGGCCAGTTCCAGCTCATCGTTGCGGTGCTGATCTCCATGGTAACCGGTATGGTATTTTCCCTGTTCCACGCCTACGCTTCCATTAACATGAAGTCCAATCAGGTAATCAGCGGTACGGCATTAAACATGTTCGCTCCCGCATTTGCCATATTCGTTGCCCGTGTCATTCAGGGAGTACAGCAGGTTCAGTTTAACAATACCTTCCGTATTACCTCCGTTCCGTTTTTAGGAAAGATACCGTTTTTCGGTCCTCTCCTATTCCAAAACGCTTATATTACCACTTATATCGGCATTGCAATCTTTTTGCTTTCAACCATTGTACTTTATAAAACCCGGTTTGGTTTAAGGCTTAGGTCCTGCGGCGAGCATCCCCAGGCAGCCGATTCCGCCGGTATTAACGTATACCGGATGCAATATGCAGGCGTTATGATCTCAGGCGCTCTTGGCGGACTTGGAGGACTTGTTTTTGTGGTTCCTACCTCCACCAATTTTAACGCAGACGTAGCCGGATACGGTTTCCTGGCTCTGGCTGTTTTGATCTTCGGCCAGTGGAAACCGGTCAATATCATGCTTGCCTCCCTTTTCTTCGGGCTTATGAAGGCTATCGCATCCGCTTATTCCGGTATCCCGTTCTTAAGCTCATTGGGCATTCCAAGCTACTTCTATAAAATGGTGCCTTATATCATCACCTTGATCGTACTAATCTTTACTTCAAGAAACTCTCAGGCTCCAAAGGCAGAGGGTATTCCTTACGATAAGGGGCAGAGATAAAAAAGTAATATGTAGTATTGTGAGATAAAAAAGAAGGAGAAAGAGGCAAATGCCTCTTTCTCCTTCTTTTTAAGTTCTACGAACTATATCTGTTTTATTAAAACGATCATAATTAGAAACGGAATTTATCCTCAAAATAGCTCTTCAGCTCTGCAATAGGAACTCTTACCTGATCCATGGTATCACGGTCACGGACGGTTACTGCGAAATCTTCCTCTGAATCAAAATCATAGGTAACGCAGAATGGAGTACCAATCTCATCCTGTCTTCTATAACGCTTTCCGATGTTGCCTCTGTCATCGAATTCGCAGTTATAGTATTTGCAAAGCTCTGCATATACTTTTTCTGCGCCTTCATTCAGCTTCTTGGAAAGAGGCAGAACGCCGATCTTAACAGGTGCAATGGCCGGATGGAAATGAAGTACGGTACGTACATCTCCTTCTGCAATCTCTTCTTCGTCGTATGCGGCACAAAGGAATGCAAGGGTTACACGGTCGGCTCCCAGAGATGGCTCCACTACATAGGGAATGTAACGCTCTTTCTTTTCATCATCAAAATATGTCATATCCTGTCCGGAAGTATTCTGGTGCTGGTTTAAGTCGTAATCGGTTCTGTCTGCGATTCCCCATAACTCGCCCCATCCGAATGGGAACAGGAATTCAATGTCAGAGGTTGCCTTGCTGTAGAAAGAAAGCTCTTCTTTCTCATGATCTCTGACACGCATCTCGTCTTCTTTGATGCCCAGAGTCTGCAGCCAGTTGATGCAGAATTCTTTCCAGTATGCAAACCATTCCAGGTCTGTATCAGGCTCACAGAAAAACTCCAGCTCCATCTGCTCAAATTCCCTGGTACGGAAGGTGAAGTTTCCTGGGGTGATCTCGTTACGGAAGGACTTTCCGACCTGTCCGATTCCGAATGGAATTTTCTTACGGGAGGTTCTTTGTACGTTTTTAAAGTTTACGAAAATACCCTGAGCTGTCTCTGGTCTTAAGTATACGGTATTTTTGGCATCTTCAGTTACTCCCTGGAAGGTTTTAAACATCAGGTTAAACTGACGGATATCTGTGAAATCATGCTTGCCGCAGCTTGGGCAGCAGATGTTCTTCTCATCGATATAGCTCTTCATCTCTTCCTGGGACCAGGCGTCAACTGAACCTTCGATGGTGATATTGTTTTCTGCCATATAGTCTTCAATCAATTTATCTGCACGGAAACGCTCCTTACATGCCTTGCAGTCCATCAGCGGGTCGGAAAAACCGCCTAAATGTCCGGAAGCAACCCAGGTCTGGGAGTTCATCAGGATGGCACAGTCTACGCCTACGTTATACGGGCTTTCCTGTATGAATTTCTGCCACCATGCTTTTTTTACATTGTTCTTTAGTTCCACACCTAAGTTGCCGTAATCCCAGGTATTTGCAAGGCCGCCGTAAATTTCGGAGCCAGGATATACAAATCCTCTTGATTTTGCAAGTCCCACAATCTTTTCCATTGTCTTTTCCATGATCTTAACCTCTCTTATTTAAAAATGATGTAATTTTTCCCTTTTGCTGTCTGAACGGTATAGTGATCCTTTATAGATACATTCTTGGATGTAAATAAAAGTTTTCCTTGGGTTTGTATTGTCACCGGTTGGGGGGTCTCTACGACGATGGCAAAACAGTCTCCTTTGTTGGATAATGCTTTTTTTTCTGCTAGTTTTCCATCGGAGGCTTTTTTAAAGGTGACTCCTTCTGACTCACTCTGTTCCAGGATATCGGACACACGGGTCACGGTAATGGAATCTACCTGGTTTACTTTATCCTCGTATTGGGAAGTAAAACCTGCTAAGTCACTTCCTGATGCATAACGGAAGACCATCTTGGCATTTCCGTTTTCTAAAGTGCAGGAATCCAGGGTTACCGATCCTTGACCATGGGTCTCGTTATATCCGGTAACAGCTTCTTCCAGATAGGCTTTTAATTCATCTGCACGATAGTAATCTTGTTGTGTGTAGGTTTCTACCGTGGCGGTCTGAAGGGCTCCTTCTTCTGTTATATATATTCTGCTGCTCTCCGTATTCATGGTGCCGCCTCCGCTTCTGCCTAAGCAGCCCGTTAACATTCCGGCGGCTAGAAAGGCAGCCAGAAAGGCTTTCTTTTTTTTCATACTTTTCCCTCCTGCTTTGAAATTGGGGGTGGCGGATTGGGGGAGTTGCAGTGAAGATCGCGGAGCAGACCGTGAAGCGCGGTGCAACCCGTGAAGCCGCAGTGCAGCCCGTGAAGCCGCAGTGCAGCCCGTGAAGCCGCAGTGCAGCCCGTGAAGCCGCAGTGCAGCCCGTGAAGCCGCAGTGCAGCCCGTGAAGCCTGTGGCTTCACGGGCTCACGGGCATTCGCCCTATGAATCAGGGCACGAGAAAATTTTCTTATGTGCAAGCACAACGAAAATTTTCTCGTACCCTGATTCGCACTGCTCATTGCATTCTTGAACATTATACCAAACCCCACCTGTCATTTCAATAGTTTCCATCCAGTCATGGTGTGTAAAATCTCTAGCGAATGGAAATTTTTGTCCACATAACGTTTTTTATTAATTTCCACGCAGCGAATAAATTCCTCCAACACTGGTTCTGTAAGCGTAAAGGTATATAGGTGTTCTGCAGGTGAAACAATTACATATTCCCACGCATAACTTGCTGAATCACTGACAGGGCAGGGTGGGGTTTCTGTGTATTCTCCGTTTAACACCATTGCTTTTAGTTCAAAAATCCTTTGAACCAGCTCATTTTTCAGGGCTGGTTTTAAGAGCGCCCGTATGGACTGGTAAAGTAGCTTTAGAAGACCTGTACCGTCCATATTCTCCCTGGCGTAATAATCTGCCAGTTCCAGGAAATAGGAACCGTAGCAGGTTCCTTCCACATCCAGGGACAATTCATCAAAATAATTGGTGATCTCCGCCGACCTAAGAGTATAGGAATCCCTTCCCTCATACAGGGAAAACTGCCCGAAGGCAAAGGGGCGGCTTACCGCCATAAGCGGATTGCCTGGTCTTCTGGCCCCTCTGGCAAATGCGATGATCTTTCCTCTTTCCCTGGTGAGTATTACAAGGCGCTTATCCATTTCTCCAACCGGGGATACCCTTATTACCATCCCCGTCATGGTCTCAACTTCCCTCAATTCCTACCACCACTTTTAAATGTCTTTTTCATTATATCCATAATTTTTCATATACAGCTCACTGTCACGCCATTCTTTCCGTACCTTGACCCAAAGCTGTAAATTTACCTTTGTATCCATCAGAGCTTCTATTTCCCTGCGGGCAGAACTTCCGATCTTTTTAAGCATGGAACCGCCTTTTCCAATGATGATCCCCTTGTGGGATTCCCGCTCACAGATAATTTCGGCTTCAATGTCCATGATGCCGTTATCCCGCTCCTTCATCTTTTCAATTGTTACAGCGATTCCGTGGGGAATCTCATCATTTAAAAGACGAAGGGCTTTTTCCCTGATAAGCTCCGCCGAAATCTGTCGCATGGGCTGGTCTGTTACCGTATCCTCATCATAATACTGGGGGCCCTTTGGAAGATATTTATAGATAAGCTTCAGCATCAGATCCGTATTTTTGTCTTTCAAAGCGGAAACAGGCACGATCTCAGCAAACTGGCAGACATCCTTATACGTGTCTATAAAGGTCAGGATTTCCTCCTGGTTTTTCACTGTATCAATTTTATTAATAACAAGGATTACAGGAGTTTTCACTTGGCTTAGCTGCTCTGCAATATGCTGCTCGCCGGCTCCAATGTAGGTAGTCGGTTCTACCAGCCATAGCACTACATCGACTTCTTTTAAGGTGCGCTCCGCGACGCTTACCATATATTCTCCCAGCTTGTTCTTTGCCTTATGAATTCCGGGGGTATCAAGGAAAATGATCTGTCCTCTCTCATCCGTATACACGGTCTGGATCCGGTTTCTGGTTGTCTGGGGCTTATCGGAAGTTATAGCAATCTTCTGGCCGATGAGATGGTTCATCAGGGTAGACTTTCCAACATTGGGACGTCCGATCAGGGTAACAAAGCCTGATTTATAGTTGTTTTCCATATAGGGGTTTCCTTTCCTCTTTCGTGTCCACGTTTTTGGACATAAAGGTTTGCCTGTGAGGCTTTGTATTATGAGTGGAATAAGTTCTTGGTTTCTCCAAACAGATCCTTATCCACTTCGATTTTTTCTTCATTTCCAATGACGCAGAGACTTCCTGTATCCAAAACAGCTTTCACAAGAGAGGCCAGACAGCGGATATCTTCCTGAGTGGCTGTTAATACCTCTTCCCGCTCTTTTTCCATCATTTCCTTGTCAACTCCGGATAAATAGGCGGATAGGCCGCGGTTTCCTCTGGTAGACGGAGGGAACGGTACGTCCATGTCGCTGATGGTACCGATGACATACTTTGTCATATCCCGGTCTGTTGCCTGAAAGCTCTCTAAATAATCCACGACTCCGTCATAGATACGATTTGTTTCTCTTACGTTTGGATCCCGGTAGGAGGTAAAGTACCCTTCACCTGAACGGCCGAATCCGCTCATGCAGCCATAGGCTCCGCCTTTTACTCTTAAATTGATCCACAGGTAATCATAGCTTAAAATAACTTTTAATATTTTAAGAGCACCGGTATATTCCTGGCCGCTGCCCGCAAAGGTTCCGCATCTGGCCACATAATTGACCTGAGAAGCCGTGCTGAAGCCTTCGTTCCTGTTTCCTTTTAAAAAAGTGAAGGGATAACATTTTCCTTCTCCTTCAGGCAATAGGTCTGTGAGCTTCTTAAGAGAATCAGGAAGCAGCTTATATCCTTCTTCATCTGCCGTATAGCTGACCAGCATGTTTTGGGAGGTGAAAAGTTTTTCCATGACCGCTTTTAAGCGGGCAATGATTTCCTTCTTGTGAGTAGGATATTCCTTTTCCAGGTTTTCTAAAAATTCATAGTATCCGATTCCGCCGGTCAAATCGTTAAAGGAAGAGGTGGCAGAAAAGTAAGAAGTAGCCCTGGCCACTGCTGCCGAATGGCAGGAACCTTCTAACTTCATTCTGGCTCTTGACCTGGTTTCACTGATGACTTCGCCTACCCGCTTTTCATCATCTAATATAGAGCGGGTCAGAATCTCACCAAGAATCGAGAAACCAAAGTCTAACTTCTCATAAAGCACCCTGGCACTTGCCATGAAAAAGCCTTTAAATTCACCCTTATTTTTTAAGTCAGGATAAGAGGATACGCTAAAGCTGACACCGCCGCTGTTTAAATGAATCTCACTGGTTAAGTCCCCATAGGAGAAGTTTTCTGTATTTACATAGCCTAGCAAAGATTTTAAAAATCCAACGTAAGGCAGATCCTCGACAGGAACTGCGGAAGTATCGAATAAAACTTTTAAATACCCGATTCCAGAAGTAAACATCTCATGATGGATCACCTTGATGCCATGGGCCGATTTTTCTTCCCATATGATTTCCTCTGCTTCCCTGCTAATATCTTCTCTCGTAAGCATAGGAATCTTCTCCAGCATCTCCTGTGGAGATGGGGTTTCCTGGTATTCTTTTAGAGCGCGGGTCTGTTCTGCCAGTTCCCGAAGTTCTTCTTCTGAAAGGGAGGCTTTGTATGCGGCAAGCTTCTTAGCTTCCTTCTCATCTTCCATCGCCGTTAAGTTCTTTTTGGGACTTACGGTTAAGACGGCCTCAAAAGGATTATCTAAAAGGTATTCCTTGATGAGCTGCTCAAAATATCCGTCATCCACTACCTTTTTCAAATAATCAAAGGTCTCCTGATATTCTAAGTGCATCATGGGGTCTCCGTCATAGAGCCAGCTGTCCATGCATTGAAGCCCATACATCAGGCCCTTTGGCGCGGAACCGTAATCTGCCTCCCGATAACGGAATTCGTAGTAGTTCATTCCTGCTTTCAGGCTCTTCCTGTTGATTCCCTCATCTGCAAGCTTTCTTAAGGTACCTTTTACAACAGCGAGGAATTCCCCTCTCTGCTCCTTGTTTGCATTTTTAGCAATGACGGTAAAATAGGGCTGAAGAATACCGCTGTCATATCCGCCTAAAATGTCCTGGCCAATCCCAGCATCAATAAGAGCCTGCTTTAAGGGCGCGCCCGGCGCATCCAAAAGGGTGTATTCCAGGATCTGGAAAGCAATATATAGCCTGGAATCTAAGTCTGTCCCCACGGCTGTACTGACGGAAAGATAGGTGGCATTTTCTTCGGACTCTCCTTCGGTTATGGAATAGAAAGTCTCTCCCTCCACCGGGTTTAAAAAAGGTTCCTGTCTTGGGATTCTGGAATCAATGGTTATCTCATCGTATTGGCTTAAGTATTCTTTATCAAGCCATACGAGTTTTTCTTCCATATCCATATCACCATAGAGGTAAATATAGCTGTTTGAAGGATGGTAATATCTCTTATGAAAGGCCAGAAAATCTTCATAGGTCAGGTCCGGAATAAAGGCAGGATCTCCGCCTGATTCCTGACCGTAGCAGTTATCCGGGAAAAGAGTTTTCCTGGTGTAACGGTCCAGCACTTCCTCCGGGGAAGAAAATGCTCCCTTCATCTCATTATATACCACTCCATTGTATATCAAATCGGATTCCGGGCTTTCCAGTTCATAATGCCAGCCCTCTTGCATGAATATCTTCGGTTCTTTGTAAATATTGGGGTGGAGTACTGCATCCAGGTACACGTTCATTAAGTTCTGAAAATCTTTGTCATTGCAGCTGGCTACCGGGTATACGGTTTTATCCGGGTAGGTCATTGCGTTTAAAAACGTATTGAGTGAGCCTTTTACTAACTCTACAAACGGATCTTTCACCGGGAACTTATCGGAACCGCAGAGTACGCTGTGCTCCAGGATATGAGCAACTCCGGTGCTGTCTGACGGCGGGGTACGGAATCCAATGGAAAATACTTTGTTCTCATCATCACAGGATACGAGGAATAGCCTGGCACCGCTTTTTTTATGGCGGAGCACACATCCGGATGCATTGATCTCTTTTATTGCCTTTTCTTCTACAACCTCATAGGCTGCAAGGTTTTTAAACTGATTCATTCTGCGTTTTTTCCTCCTGCATGTTCTTATTATACGTGAGTTCGCAGTGCGGCAAGCGATTCTGGAAGATTCGCTTGCCCACGAGCATTCGCCCTATGAAATAGGCCATGATAAGATTTACTTATGTGCAAGCACAACGTAAATCTTCTCCTGTCCTATTTCGCACTGCTCATTGCTAGCGTGTAATTACATATTGCCCACTAATTTGTCTTTTAATATGGCTGCGCACTCTCTGACGCAAAAGTGTACGAAAAGAATGGGGTCAGATCCACAGGATATGCCATAGATATCCGGTATTCCCCATTTTTTTCCAATCTGCAGCGCTCGAAATACATGAAAATCACTGGTGAGGACACCAATTTTAATGGGTTTATCCGGCACCTCTTCAAATGTTCCCGGCTCCATGAAAATTGGTTGATCCTGACGGCGGGCTTTCCTTTCCGCCTGATCTTCTTCAATGGCTACACGGCTGTATGCAATATTCTCAACCGTGCTGGTTGAACGGGTCTCTAAGATCAGCTGTTCTTCTTTTACTCCGTTAAAGACCAGATAGTCCCGCATGGCTGCGGCTTCACTGACGGGTTCATCATCACCCTGGCCGCCGGACAGCACAAGAATCGTAGAAGGATTGTCATCTAAGTACTCCATGGCTTTATCCAGCCGCTTTTTTAAGGATTTGCTGATTCCTGTTTCCTTTACTCTGGCACCCAGCACAATGACATAGTCCAGGTTCGAAGTATCCCGGGCAGCAACTCCCGTAAATACCAGGATTTCCACCATCAGGAATACCAGAATTCCGGTACAGCACATGGTAATCACTGATACCGGAATCCATAAGGGGACCTTATCCTTATGTTTTACATAGGCTTCCCAGCCCACCGGCAGCAATATGCATATGGCAGCAAATACAAGCCATATAAAAGAAAGTGATGTGGTCAGACCTGAATAAAGAACGATCACAACATAATAAATAATGCAGGAAACGGCCATCAGCCAAAGTATTAACGCCATATGCCAGCCTCCATTCTACACGTTTTAAAACCAGGTAAATTCTGGGCATAATTCTTTTATAGCATACCACAATATAGGAATTTCTACAACTATCACTAAAATTATAACAAAATCAAGTATGGATAAAAAGGCGGCCGGCAAAAGAAAACCAGTCCCTGTCTCCTTTTGCCAGCCGCTCTCATCTCTTATATAAGGTGTTTTATTCCATATTTCCCGGAAATCTTGGAATTCCGTCAAATCCGGCCTTCAGATCATCATCGGTCGGGATGTAGTCTGTCATCACTCCGTCATGGAATTTTTCATAAGCCATCATATCAAAATATCCTGTGCCTGTAAGGCCAAAGAGGATCGTCTTCTCTTCTCCTGTCTCTTTGCATTTCAAAGCCTCATCAATCGCCGCTTTAATCGCATGACTGCTTTCCGGTGCCGGAAGTATTCCTTCGACTCTGGCAAATTGTTCCGCTGCCTCAAATACAGCCGTCTGCTCGACAGAACGCGCTTCCATGTATCCGTCATGATAAAGCTGCGACAAGGTGGAACTCATCCCATGATACCGCAGGCCTCCTGCATGATTTGCTGATGGGATAAACCCACTTCCTAGAGTATACATTTTAGCCAGCGGACATACCATTCCAGTATCGCAAAAATCATAAGCAAAAATGCCTCGTGTCAGGCTAGGGCAGGATGCAGGTTCTACCGCGATAAACTGGTAATCTGCTTCACCTCTGAGTTTTTCACCCATAAACGGTGATATCAGACCCCCAAGATTGGAACCGCCGCCTGCACAACCGATGATTATATCAGGCTTGATTCCGTATTTATCCATTGCGGTCTTGGCTTCCATTCCGATCACGGACTGGTGAAGCAGTACCTGGTTTAAAACGCTTCCAAGTACATACCGATACCCTTCTGTATGTGTTGCCACTTCCACTGCCTCAGAAATGGCACAGCCCAGACTTCCTGTGGTTCCAGGATGCTCAGCCAGGATTTTCCTTCCTACTTCTGTTGTCTCAGAAGGAGATGGGGTCACGCTTGCCCCATAGGTACGCATTACTTCTCTGCGGAAAGGTTTTTGCTCATAGGAACACTTAACCATATAGACCCTGCAGTCCAAGTCCAGATAAGAGCATGCCATGGAAAGGGCTGTACCCCATTGCCCTGCCCCGGTCTCAGTAGTCACACCCTTTAACCCTTGTTCCTTTGCGTAATAGGCCTGTGCAATAGCAGAATTCAGCTTATGGCTTCCGCTTGTATTATTGCCTTCAAATTTGTAATAAATCTTAGCCGGAGTCTTAAGCTTCTCTTCCAGGCAGTATGCTCTTACTAACGGAGCCGGACGGTACATTTTATAAAAATCACGGATTTTTTCCGGAATTTCTATAAAACGATTCTCATTATCCAGCTCTTGTTTTACCAGTTCCTTGCAAAATACAGTTCCTAGCTCCTCCTCAGACATTGGCTGTAAGGTTCCGGGGTTTAGAAGGGGAGCCGGCTTATTCTTCATGTCGGCACGAACATTGTACCACTCTCTTGGCATCTCGCTTTCTTCCAGATAGATTTTGTAGGGAATCTTGTTTTCACTCATGCAAAAATCTCCTTTCCTCTTTCCTGCCCATGATTTTTGGGCATCTCTCCGGGATAAGTAGATTTTTAAAATAAAAAATACTCTTATCCCTCACAATAAATTATTGCAGGGACAAGAGTATGTAACGTCATAACTCCTGCGGTGCCACCCGGCTTGATGCATCTGGTGCATCCTCTCACGCATACTGACATATGCTGACTTTCTTAACGGAGTTTACTCTCCGGCTCACCTACTTACCATTCAGTTTGCCCTCAGAAGCCCATTCCCAACTGCCTTTCCCTGCCGCAATTCCACCGCCTGCGGCTCTCTGTGTGGTAAGTACAATGGTACTTGCTCTTCCTCATAGGTTTAAAAAAACTCTAACACGGGAAATGTTAATTGTCAATATTTTATTGACTATAAATAATGGTTTTTAGCTAACCTTATTTATTCAGAGTACTTTAGCAATCAGCTGGATAAGATTAAAATATTTTCCGCCCTCGGCCTCCATCATTATGATATCCTCCGCAACAACGGGATGATTCCCAGTCAGCCATTCATTCCACGCCTGTCTGCAACAGGCCATTTCACGGCTATCTACCATTTCAATGCCCTTTGCTTTCTTCCATAAATCCCTCCACCACTCAAGAGAGTGCAAGGTTCTTTCCATCTCGCTATTCCAGAATGGTATCATTTCATCGGGAACATTATCCCCAAATTCGTATTTTAATCCGGGAATCGCTACGGCGATATAGCCGCCCTTTTTCACAAAAGGAATAAGTGATGGGAGCATTTCTGCCGTATCGCCGAAATAATGGTAGGCGTCTACGGAGAACAACAAGTCAAAATATCCGTTTGCAAAAGGCAGTCCTTTTGTCGCATCTGAAGAAATCGGAACGGCCTTATCATCAATCCCGATCGATTGAAAGCGCTCATAGTTTTCAGTTGGCGGAATCCAAAGGTCGGCGGCAAAAACGGACGCGCCATATTTTTTCACCAACAAAAGCGTAGAAAGACCGCACCCACATCCTAGGTCAAGGACTCGCATATGTTCATTGATGTTTAGGTGCGACGATAATTCCTCTGATAACCGCATGGCATTTGGCCCCATCATAGCGGCTTTCAAGTACTGAACATTTTTATCATCCGTAATAAACTGGTTTGTAAATGTATCCATGATATTCTTCCTTTCTTCAAGTTTTGCCATTTTGATATTGAAAATTTGTAAAAACTTCTTTCAATTTCATTGGTCTGATTTCCTTAATGCAAAAGGCAGCTTATTTAAAAAACAAGCTGCCTTTTTGCTATGTGGGTTGCCTATATAAGCGCGGCCAATCAGGCCTTGCAGCGCAAAATATCATATTCCTGCGGCACATCTCCCTCAAGTTCTATATACAGCACCTGCTTGGAATGAGGAGCGCTTTCCTGGGAGTTTCCTTCTTCATCATAGATGGCTTTAACAAGAACTTCTAAGTTCCTGCCATCAGGCTTCATCACCTCAATGGTGTCTCCCACGGAAAACTTGTTCTTCTGCGTGGTACGGGCAAATCCTCTCTCATCGATTGACTCAATAGTTCCCAGATACGTATAGTTTTTCACATAAGTGTTATTGTCATAAATTTGTGTGGTTGAATCAGGCTTACTAAAATAAAAGCCGGTGGTAAATTCCCGGTAAGTGCACTTACCGATTTCAGAGCGGTACCACTTCATATTGGCCCGGTATATTTCAGGGTCCTTATTATAATCATCAATGGCTTTCCGGTAAGTTCTGGCTACGGTCGCTACGTAAAGAGCGGTTTTCATTCGGCCTTCGATCTTAAAGCTGTCGATCCCTGCTTCCATCATTTCCGGGATGTATTCGATCATGCATAAATCCTTGGAATTGAAGATGTAGGTTCCTCGTTCATTTTCATAGACCGGCATATATTCGCCAGGACGCTGTTCCTCAACAATGGAATACTTCCAGCGGCATGGATGGGTACAGGCTCCCTGATTGGCATCTCTTCCTGCCATAAAATTGCTTAATAGGCACCGTCCGGAATAGGAAATACACATCGCTCCGTGGATAAAGCTTTCGATCTCCATATCCTCCGGAATCTGGCTGCGTATTTCTTTAATCTCTGCAAGAGAAAGCTCCCTGGCGGAAACAACCCGTTTGGCTCCAAGCTGGTGCCAGAACAGATAAGTTCCGTAATTGGTGTTGTTGGCCTGTGTGCTGATATGGATCTCTAAATCCGGCATGATGCGCTTTGCAATAGCAAATACGCCAGGATCTGAGATAATCAAGGCGTCAAGGCCTGTATCCTTTAATTCTTTAAAATATTCCTCTACTCCGCTTAAGTCATCATTATGTGCCAGAATGTTGGCCGTAACATAGACCTTTCCCCCTCTTTCATGGGCAAAGACAATCCCTTCCCGGATCTCTTCCATTGTAAAATTCTTTGCTTTGGCGCGGAGGCCAAAGGCTTCTCCACCGATATAGACAGCGTCTGCGCCGTAAACTACCGCAGTTTTAAGTACTTCCAGGCTGCCTGCCGGAATCAAAAGTTCGGTCTTTCTCATGAAAATCCTTTCTTATGTCCATATTGAAAGAAGTCCGACTCGCCTGACGGCTCGTCGAACGACTAATTTGCTAAGTGTCATATTTATAAATTTCAGGCCCATCAGTGCAGAATGCTGACGGTAATTCCATCCCCGATTGGTACAATGGTCGTTGTAAGCCGCTCTGAGTGTTTTAGTTCATATAAGTAATCCCGCATCCGCCCGTGAATGGTCCGGTTGCGTCGCTCCACCGCATAGCGGGATTCTATGATATCCCCATCCTGAAGGACATTATCAGAAATCAACATCCCGCCGGGGGCCATAAGTTCTAAAATCCTTGGCAGCCATAAAAGATACTGTCCTTTGGCTGCATCCATGAAAACAAGGTCAAAGGGGCGGTCAAGCCCCTTTAATATCTCCTGTGCGTCTCCTTCAAGCAAGGTAATCCGTCCTGTCTCTCCGGCCTCTTTAAAATTTTCTTTGGCCTCTGGAATCCTTTTTTCATATTTCTCTATGGTGGTAATATGGCAGTCAGACGGCATGACCTCGGCCATTAAAAGAGTAGAGTACCCCACCGCCGTTCCAACCTCAAGGATAGCCTTTGGCCTCATGGCAGCCGTCATTGTCTGAAGAAATGCAGCAGTCTCTTCCCTGATGATCGGGACGCCTTCCTGTCTTGCCTTTTTTCCGATCTTTGAAAGGAGCGGGCTTCTGTCTGGTTCCAGAGACTTTATATAATCCGTAATCCTATCGTTTACAATCATTTTTTATCTTCCTTTTCCCCTGTATTCTCATTCATTATCTGAAGGATTTCTTTGGAGGTCATGGAAGTGTTAAAGGTATAGTCTCCCGGTTTTACCTTATAAGCAAAAAATTCCGCCTGTATGATAAAGGAATATTCATTGGATATCAGACCATCGTCCTTTAAAAGCTTTGCCGCCTGGGACACAGATGTACCTTTGTTAATGGTTATCTCCTTGTTCCGTCCCGGCTCTGCTTCCATTGCAGAAGCATAGAATATTTCATGGCCGAACTCATATCCTCTGGTGACTCCCTCGTAAAGGAGAAGAATCACCAGGGCAAGGATAATAAGCCTGCTCGAAATCGCAATGACTGCTCCAGTTATTTTATTAATCTCTTTCGTTGCACGGCTCATATCCTGCTCCTTTCCCCAGTACTATACTTCCATAATGATAGGCAGAATCATAGGATTCCGTTTCATCCGCTTCCATAAAAAGTCGCTTAAGCTGTCGCGTATCACATTCTTAATCTTACCCCAGTCATTGACATGGCGGTCCAGGCAGTCAGCGACCGCGTCATTGACAACGTTCCTGGCCTCTTCCATTAAATCCTCTGACTCACGCACATAAACAAATCCTCTGGATACAATATCCGGACCTGCCAAAAGCTGATTGGAATATTTCTCTAAAGTCAGAACCACCACGATAATTCCGTTCTGAGCCAGATTCTGTCTGTCTCTTAATACGATATTTCCTACATCTCCAACACCAAGACCATCTACCAGGATTCCTCCTGCCTGAACATGATCCACGATCTTCCAGGATTCCTGTCCCAGTTCTACCACATCGCCGGAGGACATGATAATTACATTCTCCTTTGGGGTTCCCATCGCCTGAACCAGATTTTTCTGGGCCATGATATGACGGTATTCACCGTGTACCGGAATGGCGTATTTGGGGCGGACCAGAGCATACATCAACTTGATTTCCTCCTGGCATGCATGTCCCGATACATGAGTGTCATCGCTGATTACCTCTGCTCCCTTCATAGAGAGCTCGTTAATGACCTTGGAAACAGCTTTTTCATTGCCAGGAATCGGATGGGAGCTTAAAATTATCACATCGGTTGGCTTAATGGAAATCTTTTTATGGGTGCTGCTTGCCATTCGGGAAAGTGCAGCCATGGATTCTCCCTGGCTTCCGGTGGTGATGAGCACAGTCTGCTCATCAGGATAATTTTTTAACTGGTCTATTTCAATGAGAGTTCCATCCGGAATATTGATATAGCCAAGCTCACTGGCCGTACCGATCACATTGACCATACTGCGGCCTTCTACCACTACCTTACGGCCATACTTGGCCGCGGAATTGATGACCTGCTGTACCCGGTCCACGTTGGAGGCAAAGGTGGCTACAATGATGCGGTTATTCTTATGATCTGCAAAAATATTATCAAAGGTTTTTCCAACGGTCTTCTCCGAAGGGGTGAACCCTGCTCTTGTCGCATTGGTGCTGTCACACATCAGGCCAGAACGCCCTTTTTGCCCAACTCGGCAAAACGCTCTAAGTCAGCCGGTTCGCCAAATACCGGAGTATAGTCAATCTTAAAATCGCCTGTATGCAAAATCACGCCGGCCGGAGAAAAAATGGCAAGGGCGGAGGCATCGGCGATGCTGTGGTTTGTCTTGATAAATTCAATACGGAAACAGCCTAAATTAACGGACTGTCCGTGCTTGATCACCTTTCTCTTGGTGTTTTTCAGTAAATTATGTTCTTTCAGTTTGTTCTCGATCAGGGCAATGGTAAGCTTTGTTCCGTATACCGGCACATTGATATCTCTTAGAATATAAGGAAGAGCGCCGATATGATCCTCGTGGCCATGGGTAATAACAAATCCCTTTACTTTATCAATGTTCTGTTTTAAATAAGAGACATCCGGTATTACCAGATCGATCCCAAGCATATCATCCGTTGGGAATGCCAGTCCGCAGTCCACAATGATGATGCTGTCTTCACATTCAAAAGCAGTGATATTCATACCGATCTGCTCCATTCCGCCTAAAGGAATGATTTTAACTTTCGCGTTGCTGTCTTGTTTTTTCAATATTTTACCTCCATCTTATGATTTTCCGTCCTGTTCTTCTTCCATTGCCTCCCGGCATTCCCTGCAATACCCGTGCAGCTTCACTTCATGATCGGTCACAAGAAAACCTGTCCTGTCAAGAAGGGCCTGCTCCAGCGTATCCAGTAAATCGCCTTGAAAGGAAAATACGTTTCCGCATCGGTTGCAAATCGCGTGGTGGTGGTGATGTCTGGACTCACGATCTAAGCCCCCTAATTCATAGCGGGCAAATCCGTCATCAAAACTGACCTTGTCAATCACTGATAAATCTACCAGTACCTGCACAGTCCTGTAAATCGTGGCAAGCCCAATCTCCGGGCACTTCTGCCTGGCCAGATCATAGATCTCTTCCGCAGTCAGATGCTGCCCGGGGCGCTCTGCCATGAGCTCCAGTACCAGCATGCGCTGGTTGGTCACCTTGAGTCCTTTCTCTCGAAGCATATTTTTAAAAATTTCCTGTTTCATTAACAGTCCCTCAATTACTCACCAACATTTTCTTAAATTTGAATATCCACATCTGCTCCGTCCAGCAGTTCGGAAAATATCTTAAATAAATAATCTATCTCGTTATCATCCTCTACAAACTCATACAAAGCCTGGCTGTCTTCCTGCTTTGATAAATCCTTTAAGATGTAACATTCCCCTTCGTCATCGTCATCTGCCGCATCAGTTACCAGCAGATAATTCATCCCATTAATTCTGGTTTCCTCCAGAACGTAAAACTCCACGCTTTCCCCTGAATCCGTTGTCAGGGTAATCTTTTTCTCATCACTGTTCATTTCCTGTCTCCTGCTTTAAGCTGTCCAGATAGCCCTGCAGGATCAGCCCTGCCGCCACCTTATCAATGACTGCCTTGCGGTGTTCTCTTCTTACACCGCTTTCCTGTAATATTCTCTCCGATGCAACGGTCGTGAGCCGTTCATCCCATAGAATGACGGTAAGTCCAGTCCGCCTCTCGAGCATCTCTTTAAACTGTTCCGTTTTCTCGGCCCTATCACCGGCCGTATTATTCATATTTTTCGGATAGCCGAGGACAATGGCTTCAATCTCATATTCCCGAATCAGTTCTTCAATCCGGGCACAGGTCTTTCTCAGTTTATTCTCGTCTTCTCTCGTAATTGTCTCCACTCCCTGGGCGGTTATACCAAGTAAGTCGGAAACTGCAACTCCTACAGTTTTAGAACCGTAATCAAGCCCCATAATCCTCATATTTTTCCTCCAAGGTTGCTCTTTTTCCAATCTTTATGCAGCAAAAGAAAGCTGGTCCAAAGCCAACCGTATAAAAACAAACTGTCAGACTCCGCCTACTTCCACTTCATCTGACAGCTAGACTTATGATTATCCACAGCCTTATTTCAACTTCGTATCAATATATACTCCCATAAGTTCTTCCAAAATCTCATCCCGCTCAACTTTCATGATAAGACTTCTGGCATTCTTATGGCTGGTAATATAAGTAGGATCTCCTGACATAATATAGCCCACGATCTGGTTGATCGGATTATAGCCCTTTTCATTAAGGGCAATATAAACCTGTTCCAGTACCTGGCTTACATTCAGTTTATTTTCCTGCACTGCCTTGAAAAATTGCGTATTATGAATATCGCCCATGTTTCTCACGTCCTTTAACTGTTCTACTATATTCTAAACCAAAAGTTGGGATTCGGCAAGCCAAAAATAATTTTTATCTGTTAATACTTTAAAAATGCCACCTCATCGTTCATCATTTCCATAAGAATTCCTTCTATCACCACGCCCTTTAAACCTTCTTCAAAGGGCACTGCGGCCTTCACGTATTCTCTGGTGTGGCCGATCATGTAATGAATGTCATTCCACCAATATTCCTCTTCCATAAGCACTTCTGTCCTGGATCCTAACCATGACTTCCGGTACTCAAGGGACATTTCCTTCTCCAGGCAAAGGAGGTCATTGCTGCGCTCCGCCTTTATGGATTCCGGTACCTGATCAGGCATTACCGCGGCCTTGGTGCCGTTTCTTTTGGAATATTTAAAAACATGCATCTCATAGAACTGTACATTTTTCAAATATTCTTTTGTCACCTGAAAGTCCTCGTCGCTTTCTCCTGGAAACCCTACGATCACATCTGTTGTAATCGCGGGATTTTTAAATGCCTTCCGTAAAATCTGACAACGGTTTAAATAGTCCTCAGTCGTATAATGGCGGTTCATTCTCTTTAAGGTATTATCGCTTCCGCTTTGCAGGGATAAGTGGAAATGGGGGCAAATTTTATGAAGTCCTGCAAGCTCTGATGCAAACTCTTCCGTCACGATCCTGGGTTCCAGGGAACCAAGACGGATCCGTTTTAAGCCTTCCACTTCGTGAATGCTCTTAATCAGATCCAGGAGAGTAAGCCGTTCTTCCTCGGGAAAATCCATGCCGTAAGAGCTTAAGTGGATTCCTGTAAGTACGATCTCCTGGTAGCCGGAAATGGTCAGACGTTTTACTTCTTCCACCACCTCATCGGGTCTCCGGCTTCTCACCCGTCCCCTTGTATAGGGTATGATACAGTAGCTGCAAAACTGGTTGCAGCCATCCTGGACCTTGATAAATGCCCTGGTATGGTCTGAGATTCTGTCAATAGACAAATTCTCGTATTCCCTGGTGTCACCGATATCAATAATCGTTTCCAGCGTTTCATCGGGGGCATCATTCTGACTGTAGGCTGTGTCTTCTTCCGGCTTTTTCCTTTGGGCAAAGTAGTCTTCCAGAATAGAAACCAGATCCGTCTTTTTGTTGTTGCCAACGACTAAATCCACCGCTTCATCCTTTTTAAGTTCCTCACCTGCTGCCTGTACGTAGCATCCTGCTGCCACGACCACTGCCTCCGGATTCATTTTCTTTGCCCTGTGAAGCATCTGTCTGGATTTACGGTCCGCGATATTTGTTACGGAGCATGTATTAATAATATAAACATCTGCACCTTCCGCAAATGGAACGATCTCATATCCGGCGTTTTCAAGAAGCTGCTGCATGGCTTCTGTTTCATAGGAATTAACCTTGCATCCAAGATTATGCAGGGCTGCCTTTTTCATCTTGTTTTCTCCTATCTAAATATTCCTTTTATTTTCAGTATTTTCATGTAATATTACCATTGACTTTTATACAATATATCAGTAGTATTGAAGTGATTAAGGGTCGGTCCCCGAGCGGTCCCTCATTAAATAAAAGAGCTCACTCAAGGAGGTTTTTCACATGAAAACAGTTCGTATATCTTTAAATTCCATCGATAAAGTAAAATCTTTTGTAAACGATTTAACAAAGTTTGATACTGATTTTGATCTGGTATCCGGCAGATACGTAATTGATGCAAAGTCTATTATGGGCATCTTCAGCCTGGATCTTTCCAAACCCATCGATTTGAATATCCACTCTGAAAATAATGCTGATGAAATCTTAAACGTATTATCACCATACATCGTAGATTAAGCATAATGCCTTTCGGGGTCCGGCCTTTTCCAAAAGGAGCCGGACCCCGATTTTATTTTTTTAGCACCAAACTTTTTCTACTGTGCTTATAGCGGTTTCAACTAATTCGTCGATCTTTTCTTCTAACTTTTCCTCAGACCGTTCGATCATCTTCAAACTCGGTTTTGTCACCGGATGCTTTGCCACAAAAATGGTACAGCAATCTTCAAAAGGTAGCACGGAAGTCTCATAAGTACCAATCTTTTCCGATACATCCACGATTTCCTGCTTGTCAAAGCCAATGACAGGACGGAATACCGGCATCGTTGTGGCCGCATCCGTAGCAGCCAGAGACTGCATGGTCTGGGAAGCCACCTGTCCGATGCTCTCTCCGGTTATGAGTGCCATAGCTCCGCTTTCTTCTGACAGGCGCTCTGCAATTCTCATCATATAACGTCTCATGATGATAGTAAGCTCCTCATGAGGGCATTTATCATAAATGTACAGCTGGATGTCCGTAAAATTCACAATATGAAGGCGAATCGGACCGGAGTATTTAGAAACCAGCTTTGCTAGATCGACAACCTTCTGCTTTGCACGCTCACTGGTATATGGCGGAGCATGGAAGTAAACGGCATCGATCTTAACCCCGCGCTTTGCGATCATATAACCTGCCACCGGGCTGTCGATACCACCGGATAAAAGAAGCATGGCCTTTCCATTGGTTCCCACCGGCATGCCGCCAGGACCAGGAATGACATGGGAGTAAATATTGATCTTATTGCGAACTTCCACATGAAGCATCACATCAGGCTTATGAACATCTACCTTTGTCTCGGGAAATGCATGAAGGATCAATTCCCCCAGATCCCTATTGATCTGTTCGGAATTTACCGGATATTTTTTGTTTCCTCTGCGGGCGTTGACCTTAAAGGTGAAATTCTTATCCTCATAGAATTCATCCACATAAGACTGCACCTGTTTCTTTAAATCCTCGTATCCATTGTCCTCCACCTGAATCATAGGGCAGATGGCGGCAATGCCGAAGATACACTTTAACGCTTCTATGACCTCATCAAAATCATATTCTGACTCTGCATTTACATAAATACGTCCTGATTCCTTGGAAACTATAAAATCACCATCCACTCTCTTTAAGGAGTGGCGGATCTGAGTCACCAGGGCATCCTCGAACAGATAACGGTTTTTTCCTTTCACCCCGATTTCTGCATATTTAATTAAAAATGATTGATATTGCATCTGTTATCCTTTCCTCTTTCCTGCCCATGAATTTTGGGCATAAAGGTATACCCGAAGGGTATTACTTTCTGTAAACTACTCTTTAACCTCTCTGATACCGTCTTAATACAGGCAAAAGCTCCTTAAGTACATCTATGCAGTAATCCACTTCCTCTTTGGTGTTATAAACCCCGAAGCTGAACCGCAGCGTGGAATCCAAAAGCTCAGGTTTTACGCCGATTCCCTTTAACGTTCCGCTGACAGCCGGATGATTTGAAGAGCAGGCAGACCCGGAGGATACATAAATCTCCTTATCTTCCAGAGCATGCAAAAGCACTTCGCTTCGGATTCCCAAAAAGCTTGCACTGACAATCTGAGGCGCTGACAAATCACCAGGCAGACTGTTAACCGTAACGCCGTCGATCTCTGAAAGCCTGTCTATCATATAATCTTTAAGGGTGATCATGGACCGCATCTTCTCGCCATGATCCGTATACATCATGTTAGCTGCCACTCCCATGCCTGCAATTCCAGGAACATTTTCCGTACCGGAACGCATGCCTCTCTGCTGGCCGCCTCCATAAATCAAAGGCCTGATTTTCACCCTCTGGTCAATGTATAAAAATCCTACTCCTTTTGGCCCATGTATCTTATGGGCGCTGACGGATAAAAGGTCGATTCCCTGACGTTTTGGACGGATGACAAATTTTCCGTAAGCCTGAATGGCGTCCACATGAAACAGGATGGACGGATTCTTCTTTTTTATGACCTTTGAAATGGCTTCGATGGGTTCCACCGCACCGATTTCATTATTCACATACATAATGGAAACCAGAATGGTCTCCGGACGGATTGCCGCCTCCAGCTCGTCCAGACGGATATGTCCCTGTGCATCTACAGGAAGGTAAGTCACCAAAAAGCCCTGTTCCTCTAAAAACGCCAGAGGATTATACACGGAGGCATGTTCTATTCCGGTGCTGATGATGTGGTTTCCCGCCCTTTTATTGGCCATAGCAGTCTCAATCAGGGCCATATTGTTGGATTCTGAACCACCGGATGTAAAAACAATTTCTTTTGGGGCAACTTTTAAGGTCCCGGCTATGATCTCCGCTGCTTCCTTAATATAACGTTCCGCTTCCATTCCCTTTTTATGCTTGGCAGATGGATTTCCGTAGTCCTCCGTCATGATCTTTACAACAATATCTCTTACCGGCTCTAACACTCTGGTCGTTGCCGAATTATCAAAATAAGCTTCCATATATGGCTCGTTCCTTTCCTCTTCCCTGTCCATGCTTTTGGGAGGGATATCAGTAAGTTGTTCTCCAGGCTCTGTCAACCTTCCAGCTGGAATGCCAGCACGGATACAATCGCAAGGCCGGCGGTTTCCGTCCGAAGGATTCGTTTTCCAAGGGTAATTAGTTTTGCTCCGAAATTCTTTGCAAGCTCCATTTCAGAATCCTCAAAGCCTCCCTCCGGTCCGATAAATATCCCCGCACTCATTCCCGGCTTGATGGCTGACAGGATTTCTTTCGTCTCTGCCATATCCTTTGCGTGTTCAAACGGAATCACCGTTATATCAAGATCCTTTGCAAAGGTCAGAGCCTCCTGAAACGTCATGACACCGGTCACCTCCGGTATGATAAGCCGCTTGGACTGCTTGGCAGCGCTTTCTGACACTGCATTCCAGCGGCGAAGCTTTGATTCTTCCTTCTTTTTATCCAGCCGCACAACTGCCCGTTTGGTCTGCACCGGTATGATCTGGTATACACCAAGTTCCACAGCCTTCTGGATAATTAATTCCATTTTATCACCCTTTGGCAATCCCTGAAACAGGTAGAGCCTGGCAGGAAGCTCAGTGCCTCCTTCATCGACTGACAGGATCTTGGCCGTAACTTCCGTAGATGCCACCTCCAGAATCTCACACAGGTAATCCTTGTCTACGCCATTGCTGATTAAAATCTGTTCTCCGGCGCCCATCCGCAGAACATTCTTCATATGGTTTACATCCGGCCCCATGATCCGGATTGTCTCTGCTCCGATTTGATCCGGATTAACAAAAAAGTGATACATCCTTTTCCCCGTTCCTCTTCCTATTTCTTCCTGACTGTTATAGAAACCCATTCGCCCTGATAAGTGGTTTCCACAAGCTCAAAGGCATCATTTTCCTCAAATGCTTTCTTCACCGCTTCTTCCTTCATGTTAATGATACCGGAAGTAATGAAAATAGCGTCTTTTTTCATGTGAACAGAAATTTCTTTCTGAAGCAGGATGATGATATCTGCCAGGATATTGGCTACCACCACATCATATTTTTCAAAGCCTGCTTCCTCTTGTATCGCCCTGTCATCAATAATATTGCCCTGTAATACTTTAAACTTCTCCACAGGGATATCATTGGCTTCCATGTTTTCCTTAACGGCGATAATAGCATTTTCATCAAGGTCCGTTCCAAATACCTCTTTCGCACCCAGCTTTAAGGCAGTGATTCCCAGAATGCCGCTTCCGGTTCCCACATCAAGGAGAGTTGTCTCCGGTGTCACATATTTGCGCAGCTGACGGATGCAAAGCTGGGTCGTCTCATGCTGCCCGGTTCCAAAGGCAGTTCCCGGATCGATCTCAATCAAAAGCTTGTCCTTATGTTCCTCCGGAATTTCCTCCCAGGTAGGTTTAATCAGGATATCATCCACGGTAAAAGGCTTAAAATACTGTTTCCAGTTATTAATCCAGTCTTTATCCTCAGTCTCACCGGACGCAATGGTGCATTCCCCTAAATCCGTGAACATGGAAAGCTCTGTCAGTCCTTCCTCTACTCGTTTTAACATGCCATCGATGTCAGAATCCGGTTCCAGATAGAAGCTGACCTTTGCAACGCCCTCATCCGGGGGAAGCTCCGGCAGAATGTCGATAAACATGCCTTTTGTCTCCGCCTCTGTAAGAGGGATATTATCCTCGATTTCAATTCCTTCTATACCGATTTCATCAAACATGCTGCTGACTAAATCCACGGCCTCTGTCGTGGTGGTCAGCGTAAATTTTTTCCATTTCATAGCAATTCCCTATCCTTTTATAATTTTCACAAACAGACACAAAAGCACCACTAAGACAATCGGGCGCACAATCTTTAATCCATTTTTTACCACCAGGCCTGATCCGATATAATGGCCTGCAATGCAGAAAAGTCCTGACACCAGTCCTAAGGGGATCAAAACCTTTCCATTTATTAGAAAAGTCACCAATGCTGCAATGTTGGAAGACAGGTTGATCACTTTCGTGGTGCCTGATGCACTCCTGACATCCATTTTGGCGAATCCGGTCAGAATCAGCAGTAGAAAGGTTCCCGTACCTGGTCCGTAAAATCCGTCATAGCATCCGATGACCAGTGCTGCACCTATGCTGATTAAAAACATCTTTTTCTCAGGCAGGCAGCTGCTCTCCTCCGGATTTCCAAGACTTTTATTCTTAAGAACATAAAAGGCAACAACCGGAAGCACCGCCAGCATCATGCCCTTTAATACCCGCTCACTGGCAAGCATGGATAAATGCGCTCCGATTACAGAACCGACCACAGCAAAAAGTGCGGCTAGCAGAGACAGCTTTGCTTTAATGTAGCCGCCCTTCGCATACCTGGCTGTAGAAATCACAGTTCCCATGGTAGAACCCAGTTTATTGGTCCCAATGGCCAAATGAGGAGGTACCCCTGCTGCCAGATACGCCGGAAGGGATATCAGGCCTCCGCCTCCTGCTATGGAATCTACAAAACCCGCCAGAAAAACAAGAGGGCATACGATCAAAAATGGGTTCATAGGGTGTTTCCTTTCCTTGACATCCGGGAACCGGACTTTCTCTTTATAGTATATGAATGTTTTGCTCTCAGCTTTAAACCACAAGATATCATAACATACAATGAAATCGCTTGCAAGCGTCTAACATGTACGAAATTTGAAGGGTTATTTCGCATTTAATAAAAAAATTTATTTTTTTTAAAAAAGATGCAATAAAAACTGAAGCTGGTGCATTAACTAATTGAACGGATGAAAATAACTTTTGTTTCGTTCTGATCGCAAGGGCAAAAAAATATCAAGTAAACGAAATTCCTTGATGCATTACACCCCATCACACCCGCCTGAGCGACTGGAATTGAAACAGGAACTATTTTCACAAATTACAAAGCAAAAATTTTTGTAATGAAAAACAAGGGACGCACCTCATGGCTGATTCATTTCAGCTGTCTGGTGCGTCCTTTGTTTTTTATTGAGAAAGAAAAGGTACAGCAGAAAATTTCCGCCATACCTTTTAAAAACATTCCATCAAGTTTATTGGATCCATGCGCCATCAGCTCCTACCTTATATCCGTCAGGAGTGGTCGTATTGGTAAGCATCCTTCCCTTATAACCATCGGACATGGTGTTAAAGTAATAAGCTTTTCCGTCTACAATCTGCCAGCCTATCCTCATAGTTCCCATTGTTCCGTCATCTACCGGATTTAAGTAATACCGGAAGCCTCCCTCATCGGTATACCAGCCGGTCAGCATATGGCCTTCAAAGTTAAACCGGTACCATCTTCCATCGATATACTTCCAGCAGTTAGAGGGCCAGCTGCCATCACTATACTGAAACCACCAGCCGGATGGGCTGTAACGCCAGCCTCTCTGATAGCTGTAGGCCCCCGGACCATCATCATCGTCATCGTCGTCATCCCAGCAGTCAAAGGATACACTTCCCTCAATAGGCCCTTTGTTTTTTGTGCCCGAGCCGTTCCAGCCCGGAAAATCCCGGACTGCCTGCCCGTCCGCGGCCATAGCGACCGCCGGAAATAAAGCTGTTATCCATATGACAGCGGCAGCCAGGGCCAGTTTTTTTGCAAACCTTCCCATACATTCCCCTCCATTTAAAACCATGTACCTTCCGGAATCCTTATTTAAAGATTCCCTTCTTTTTATGTTTGTCGCCTTCCACTGTGCCGTTCATGGCCTCGTCAAACTTACGAAGCGCCTCTTTTTGAGCCTCTGTCATGCGCTCTGGCACTGAAACCACCAAGGTGACAAAATGGTCGCCGCGAATGGCACGGTTGCGCAGGGAAGGAACACCCTTTCCTTTTAAGCGCACCTTTGTATCCGTCTGGGTACCCGGCTTTACTTCGTATTCCACTTCTCCATCCACGGTCTTGATCCGGATGGTTCCGCCCAAGGCAGCATTTGCAAAGGAAACCGGTACCGTTGAGTAAATGCTGGTATCCTGGCGTTTGAAAATCGGATGGTTGGATACCACTGCCTCTACCAGAAGATCGCCTCTCTCTCCGCCATTGGTTCCCGGTTCTCCGGCACCTGCAAGGCGCACAGACTGTCCGTTATCAATTCCTGCCGGAATGGTAACTTTAAATTTCTTTCTTTTGGTAATGTATCCGCTGCCATAGCAATCCGGACATTTATCTTTCACGATTTTCCCGCTGCCGCCGCAGTCCGGACACGTCTGAACATTCTGTATCTGTCCGAAGAAGGATTGCTGGGTATACATGATCTTTCCTTTTCCGTTACATTTTGGACATGTAACCGGTGAGGTTCCCGCTTTTGCACCACTTCCGTGACAAGAGGAACACTCTTCCTTGAAATTGATCTCAATCTCCTTCTCACAGCCAAATATTGCATCCTCAAAAGTTATGCGGATGCTGGTTCTAATATTTGCTCCCCTAGATGGCCCATTGTAACGGGCGCTGCTTCTTCCTCCGCCAAAGATATCTCCGAAAATATCTCCGAAAATATCTCCCATGTCCGCTCCACTAAAATCAAAGCCGCCAAAGCCGCCTGCTCCGCCGCTGCCGTCAAAGGCAGCAGAACCGAACTGGTCATATTGGCGCCTCTTATCAGCATCGCTAAGGACACTATAGGCCTCGGAAGCCTGCTTGAACTTTTCAGCAGCCGCAGTATCTCCGGGATTTGTGTCAGGATGGTATTTTTTAGCTAATGCCCTGTAAGCCTTCTTAATCGCTGCATCATCTGCATCTTTAGGAACGCCCAGGGTTTCATAATAATCTTTCTTACTCTCTGCCATCTTAGGTCTACCTTTCATAGATTAAGAAAATTCGATTCACCTTTGGCTCACCGAACGGCTGAGTTTCCTAATACCCATCAGGGTAAACCACAGCCTTCGTTTTCTCTCGTCTTTGCTGAGGAACTCATGCCTGAAGAAATTCGGAAAAAGTGCTGTATCGCTACAACACTTTTCCCAAAGTCCTGTCTACTGACCAGACTAGTTTACACCTCTTTGTAATCGCCGTCAACCACATCGCTGTCCTGATAGGTTGCATTTTCTGCTCCCATGTCAGGGCCTGCACCCTGTGCTCCGCCCTGAGCCTGAGCCTGCTCATAAACTTTTGCAAATAAAGCCTGTGCACTGTTCATCAGTTTTTCTCTGCCTGCCTTGATATCTTCAATCTGAGCATCAGTCATATCATCAATAGGAGCTCTGTTAACCGCTTCTTTTAATGCGTTCAAATCTGCTTCTACAGATGCCTTATCGTTTGCATCGATCTTGTCTCCAACTTCCTGCAGAGCCTTCTCTGTCTGGAATACCATGGAGTCCGCATCGTTTCTTGCGTCAATGCCATCCTTACGCTTCTTATCCTGAGCCTCATATTCAGCTGCTTCCTTAACTGCCTTATCAATATCAGAATCAGACATGTTGGAGCCGGAAGTAATGGTAATATGCTGTTCCTTGCCTGTTCCTAAGTCCTTAGCAGAAACATTAACGATACCGTTGGCATCAATATCAAAGGTAACCTCGATCTGAGGAACGCCTCTTCTTGCAGGCGGAATTCCATCCAGACGGAACTGGCCTAAGGTCTTGTTATCTCTTGCGAACTGTCTCTCACCCTGTACCACGTGGATATCAACCGCTGTCTGGTTGTCAGCCGCTGTGGAGAAGATCTGGCTCTTCTTTGTGGGGATAGTCGTATTTCTTTCAATTAATCTGGTAGCAACACCGCCCATGGTCTCAATGGATAAGGAAAGGGGAGTTACGTCCAGAAGAAGGATATCGCCTGCGCCTGCATCACCAGCAAGCTTTCCGCCCTGAATGCTGGCACCGATGGCAACACATTCATCCGGGTTCAAGGATTTGGAAGGTTCCTTACCTGTCAGCTGTTTTACTTTCTCCTGTGCAGACAGCATACGGGTAGATCCGCCTACTAACAATACTTTTCCTAACTCTGCAGCAGTGATACCTGCATCTCTTAATGCATTCTGTACCGGGATTGCAGTGCGCTCGATGAGATCTGCTGTCAGCTCATCAAATTTCGCTCTGGTTAAGTTGATATCCAGATGCTTTGGACCTTCTGAGGTAGCAGTAATAAATGGCAGGTTGATGTTGGTGGTCGTAGCAGAGGATAATTCCTTCTTTGCCTTCTCAGCAGCTTCTCTTAATCTCTGCATAGCCATCTTATCACCGGATAAGTCAACGCCCTCAGCCTTTTTAAATTCATCTACCATCCACTGGGTTACGCGGTTATCAAAGTCATCACCGCCCAGACGGGTATCGCCGTTGGTGGAAAGAACTTCGATAACGCCGTCGCCGATTTCAATGATGGAAACGTCGAAGGTACCGCCGCCTAAGTCATATACCATGATCTTCTGCTCTTTTTCATTGTCAAGTCCATAAGCCAGAGCTGCTGCTGTCGGCTCGTTGATGATACGCTTTACATCAAGACCGGCAATCTTACCGGCATCCTTGGTTGCCTGACGCTGTGCATCGTTAAAATATGCCGGTACGGTAATAACCGCTTCGGTTACTTTTTCTCCTAAATAAGCTTCTGCATCTGCCTTTAATTTCTGAAGAATCATAGCAGAAATTTCCTGAGGACTGTAATTTTTTCCGTCAATTGCTACCTTGTAGTCTGTACCAATATGTCTTTTGATGGAAGAGATGGTACGGTCAGAGTTTGTTACTGCCTGACGCTTAGCAGGCTCGCCTACTAGCCTCTCTCCGTTCTTTGTAAATGCAACAACGGATGGTGTGGTTCTTACGCCTTCGCTGTTGGGAATTACAACTGGTTTACCGCCTTCCATAACGGCTACACAGCTATTTGTTGTACCTAAGTCAATACCAATGATCTTGCCCATAGTTTTTTCCTCCTAATTAATAAACAAAATATAAATGATTACCTTTTTCCTGCCCCTCTTGGGGTATCAAGGTATACCTGGAATGTATTATCTGCTTCCTGATGCCATGTGACTAATTAGCCACCTGCACCATGGAATGCCTTACCACGCTGTCACGATAAGTGTAACCCTTCTGAAGCTCCTGGGAGACTACATTTTCACCCAGTGATTCATCTTCAATATGCATTACCGCATTATGGAAATTGGGATCAAACGGCTTTCCAATTGCTTCAATTGGTTTGACGCCGGCTTCTTCCAGCGTTTTCATAAGCTGCTTATATATCATTACCATTCCATCTGCAAAAGGAGCGTTTTTTTCCTCCTCAGATATGGCTGCAAGGCCTCTTTCAAAGTTATCAACTACCGGAAGGATCCGTTCAACGATATCCTTTGCTCCGATTTCAAACATGGCTGACTTTTCTTTTTCTGTTCTCTTGCGGTAATTATCAAACTCAGCCATGGACCTCTGAAGGCGGTCTGTGAGTTCCTCTATTTTTTCATCCTTTGGATCTTTCTTCTCTTTCTTTTTTCCGAAAAGGCCCTTTTTCCCGGATTCTTCTTTGGAACCCTCTTCAGCCGTTTCTTCTTCCGGAACATATTCCTGGGTTCCATCGTCCCCGCAGGATTCTGCACCTTCTATTTCTTTCTCAGTGGGAACGGCATCCTCTGTATAAACAGTCTCATCTGCCAGATTCTCATCTGTTTTCACATCTTCCATGCTCAATGCTCTACCCTTTACCTTTCATCTTTTTTCAAAATGGTATCCAGCTGCGTCATGAGATTACGCAATGTGCTGAGAACCTTTTCATAATCCATCCGTTTCGGTCCTATGATTCCTATAGTCCCTCTTAAGCCTTCACCCAGTTCATAGTTGGCGGTTACAATGCTGCAGTCCTTCATTGTCTTAACAGGCGCCTCATCACCGATGTATACCTGGATTCCGGATCCGCTCTCCGAGCTGTTCACATCATCGATCAGCCCCTGCAAAAGATCCTTCTGTTCCAGTGTACCGATAAGCTTACTGGCCCTTTCTCCGTCACTTAACTCCGGATACTTGAAAATGTTCGTGGCCCCGCTGGTATAAATCTGAAGGTCATCATCATCACCCCGGATAGCGGTAGCTACCTCGCCTAGAACCCGGTCCACCACATCACTGTGGGGCCCTGCCTGAACCTTCATTCTGCTGATCACTTCAAGATTGATCTCCTCTATGGTCAGCCCGTTAAGGGCATTGTTAAGAAGAATGTTAAGATTCAAAAGTCCTTCGTCATCTAATTCCGTATGAATGGGAATCATGGTATTCTTAATGATATTGCCCTCCACCACAATCACTACAAGAAGCTTTTCTTCGTCAACCTTGGAAAGCTGGATAAACTTCAGTTTGTTCCGGTGGAACTGGGGCGCGCTGATCATTGCAGCGTAATTGGTGTTCTGGGCGAGAAGCTTTGCCATCTGTTTTAACAAGAGCTCTACCCGGTCCACCCGCTTTAATATCATATCCTTGATCTCAGTGACTTCCTCTTCTTTTTCCTGCATGATCTGGTCCACATAAAAGCGGTAACCTCTGTCTGAAGGAATCCTTCCGGCGGAGGTGTGAGGCTGCATGATATATCCAAGCTCCTCCAGATCAGACATCTCATTCCGGATTGTGGCAGAACTTAAGTTTAAATCCGTATACTTTGATATGGTACGGGAACCTACCGGTTCTCCGGTTTCCAGATAAGTTTTGATAATAGCCTTTAATATAGTTACTTTCCGCTCATCTAGCTGATCCCTGTCACTCAAACTGCCCCACTTCCTTTCTGAGTTGTTTTGTTAGCACTCAACGTTTAGGAGTGCTAACATCTTCTTTTCATAATATATTCTTTTTTTCTACATTTGTCAATACATTCCTGAAAATATTTTGGTGAAGTTTTTGTGGCCTGCTTGTACATTTTTCCTCATATATCAATGAAATATTACACGCTGTTGACATTATTTCCTTGACTTTTAACACTTTTGTAATATAATGGTAATTATGACACCATAACAACACAATTGCGAGGTAGGGTTGGAAGAAAGATGTCTTACAACCTTTAGCTTGTGAATTGACTAGTATGCCTGCATATTAGTTGATCCATTTGGAGGTAAATTATGAATAGTTTTTCAGGGAAAAAGAGGATCACCGGATTCCTGACACTTCTTTGTATCCTGCTGTTGTCTACCACTGCACTGGCAGCCGAGACTACAGGAAATGACGAAACCGTGAATCAAGTACAGTCCGAAAACTCTGGAACGGATCACCAAACCATACAAACCAGCACGGAAAATCAGGCGGCAACAGCCAGCACTGAGGAAATCGGACCTGGCATTAAGAAAAAAGAAACCGAACCTGTAAAGCCGGAAGAACCGTCCAAACCGGTATATGAAAAGGGAGAATCCTTGGGACTCTTCTCCGCCACGGCTTATTGTCCGGGCGAAAGCGGCAGCAAACAGTGCCGAACCTATTCCGGGACGATTCCACAGCCACAGCACACCATATCCGCAGATATCACAATTCTACCCCTTGGAACAAAGGTCATGATCGATGATATCGTTTATACCGTTGAAGACATCGGAAGCGGTGTGAAGGGAAACAAAGTCGATATTTTCTTTGCAAGCCGCGCGGAAGCATTAAATTTTGGAAGACAAACAAAAGAAATATTTACAGTCATTGAACGTTAGAAAATGTCCATGTGACGCCGCAGAACAGTGAATTTTATCACTGCTCTGCGGTTTTTTTCGTCTTAACCTTGACAAAACTGGAAAAATGTGTAAAATGATTACTTGTACCTCATTTATTACAATTCTGTTACATATAATTATAAATATATTAAAACTTGTTACAGATTGTAAAAAAGAAAGGAAGTATTTGTAATATGCAGAAAACAAACCGAATTCACTGGTTCCTCGGAACCTTACTAATGATGGCATTTTTCTTAATAAGTGCATGGAACGTTTTGGCAGCCCAGACAGCAGGGATTATAGACAATGCGGACGAAAGCAATGTAAGGGGCTGGGCCCTAAATAGCTCTGATCCAAGCTCTGCGGCAGAAGTAAAGGTTGTCATCACCAATCAGTCAAACGGGCAGGTCGTAGCAGAGCTTACCACCACTGCCTCCAAGTACCGAGAGGATCTGGCATCTAATGGAACCGGAAATTACGGTTTTGAAATACCAGTTCCCTGGAATTCCTACGGAGACGGCACTTACCTGGTGGAAGCCTATACAGGCGGCCAGAAGCTTTCCGGCACCAGAGTGCATGGAGTAGGAGCTGCCGCTGCCGCAAGTCTTCAAAACAGCAGCTCCAATCTCCGTTCCCTGGGCGCATTTAAAACCACAGCTTATTGTCCCTGCCGAAAGTGTTCCGGAGGCTGGGGAGGACGTACCAGCACGGGAACCATTGCAACAGCAAACCATACCATTTCTGTTGATCCAAGGGTCATTCCTTACGGCAGCCGCATCATGATAAACGGAGTCATCTATACGGCGGAGGATTGCGGAGGCGGAGTTAAGGGAAACCACATTGATATTTTCTTCAACACCCATGGAGAAACCCGAGCCTACGGCACCAAAAGTGTAGAAGTGTATCTCGTTCAATAATACCAATTCCATAATAATAGCCCGGTAAAGATTTTACCTTTTACCGGGCTATTATTATATTATCGTTCTCTTTTATTTTCTCATACATCTTCCGCTTAAGTTAAGAACCGGCTCATGACATAATTACTGATGTCGATTCCTCTGGAAGTCAGACGATAATTGCCGTCTATAAACTCCATAAGCCCTTCCTCTTCCATTGCATCCAGCACCATACCGTAAACACTCCGGATATTGTGGCCAAAGCTTCCGGCAAACCCATGGGCAGAGACACCTTTCATCAGACGCAGCCCCAGAAACATGTACTCTTCCATCTTATCCTCTATTGTCAGCTGTTCAAACTCCTGCCTAAGCACCCTTTGAAATGCTTCTTCCTGGTCCAGATGGGCGCTGCAATACTCATCGAATACCGGAGTATTGTGAAAACGGCAGCCATTTATATAAGAGGCCGCCCCCAGACCTAAGCCAAGATATTCTACTCCGGTCCAATAGCCGATGTTATGCCTGCACTCATATCCGTTTTTGGAGTAATTGGATATTTCATACCTTTCATACCCTTGTTCGTTTAGAAATTCCTGGGTCAGGTAGTACATTTCACGCTCTGTATCTTCATCCGGCAATTCCGGCAGGGACATAAGACTATTCCGCTCTTCCAGTGTCAGGGAGCGGTTTTCCATGTTCACTTGCTCTCCATACCGATCAAAATATGGGGTTCCTCTTTCCACGATCAAACTATAGGCAGATAGATGCTCCGGTTTCAGCATGGTCACCTTTTTTAAGGTATTCTTCCACGATTCCAACGTCTGGCCTGGAATTGCTGAAATCAGATCCACATTCACATTGTCGAAACCCGCCATACGAACTCTCTGATAACTTTTCAGGAATTCGTCGTAAGTATGAATTCTGCCTAAATAGCGCAGTTCTTTGTCATCTGCAGATTGAAGCCCAATACTGATTCGGTTCACCCCTGCTTCCCTGTAACAGGAAAGGGCCTCGGCCGTTACCGTACCAGGATTTACCTCCATCGTAATCTCTGCTTCGGGGAGAATCTCAAATTCTTCCCTGAGAGAATGAAGAACTGCTGCCATGTCATCAATACCTAATATAGAAGGAGTGCCTCCCCCTATGAATACACTGATCACCTGGTATTCTTTGACTTTGGCACTCTGGCATTTGATCTCCTCTATTAACTTTTTTGTATATTCCCGCTGCGCCTGCTGGTTACCCGGAAAAGAAAGGAAATCGCAGTAAGCGCATTTACGCGCGCAGAACGGGATATGCACATAGATCTCAAGATTTTTTTTTATTCATCATCTAATTTCAGTACGCTCATAAATGCCTTTTGCGGTATCTCAACGTTACCGACCTGGCGCATACGTTTTTTACCTTCCTTCTGCTTTTCAAGAAGTTTCTTCTTTCGGGAAATATCACCGCCATAACATTTGGCAAGAACGTCCTTTCTCATGGCCTTCACTGTCTCGCGGGCAATGATCTTGCCGCCGATAGCTGCCTGGATAGGGATTTCAAAAAGCTGTCTTGGAATCTCATCCTTTAGCTTCTCACACATTCTCCGGCCCCTGTCATAGGCAGATAATGCATGGACGATAAAAGAAAGAGCATCCACTTCTTCTTTATTAACCAGAATGTCTAACTTCACAAGCTCTGACTTCTCGTAGCCCTTTAATTCATAATCAAAGGACGCATATCCTTTGGAACGGGATTTTAAGGCATCAAAGAAATCATAAATGATCTCATTTAAAGGAAGCTCATATCTTAAGAGTGCCCTGGTAGCTTCCATGTATTCCATACCCAGATACACGCCCCGCCGTTCCTGACACAGGGTCATGATGGCGCCTACAAATTCTGTGGTCACCATGATCTCAGCACTTACAATTGGTTCTTCCATATATTCAATTTCAGTTGGATCAGGCAGGTTGGAGGGGTTTGTTAACTCCAACTTCTCACCGTTCTTTTTATAAACATGATAAACAACGCCGGGTGCTGTTGTTACCAGATCCAGATTATATTCCCGTTCCAGACGCTCCTGAATGACCTCCAGATGAAGGAGTCCTAAAAATCCGCATCGAAAGCCAAAGCCAAGGGCAAGTGAAGTCTCTGGCTCAAAGAACAGAGAAGCATCGTTAAGCTGAAGCTTTTCCAAAGCATCCCGCAGATCATTATAACGGGCTCCATCCGCAGGATACAGGCCGCAGTAAACCATGGAAGTAACTTTCTTATAGCCTGGGAGGGCCACCTTGCAAGGACGGTCCGCATTGGTAATGGTATCACCCACTGCGGTTTCCTTTACATTTTTAATGCTGGCTGTTAAATATCCTACCATACCGGCACTTAATGACTCACACGGAAGGAACTGGCCTGCGCCGAAATAGCCTACTTCCACCACCTCTTCTACTGCTCCGGTAGCCATCATGCGCACCCTGTCGCCCTTTTTCACCGTTCCTTCCTTCACACGGAAGAAAACGATGACACCTTTATAGGAATCATAAAGAGAGTCGAAAATCAGGGCCTGAAGGGGTGCATCAGGGTCTCCCTCTGGAGCCGGGATCTTTTCAACAATGGCATCCAGGACTGCTTCCACATTTAAGCCTGTCTTTGCGGAAATCCTTGGAGCATCGTGGGCTTCGATCCCGATGACATCTTCGATCTCCTCTACCACACGCTCCGGTTCTGCGCTTGGGAGATCGATTTTATTTAATACCGGAAATACATCAAGATTATGATCCAGAGCCATATAAACGTTAGCCAGTGTCTGCGCCTCGATTCCCTGGGAAGAATCCACAACCAGGATGGCTCCGTCACAGGCTGCAAGGCTACGGGATACCTCATAGTTAAAGTCCACGTGACCTGGAGTGTCAATCATGTTAAAAATGTATTCTTCGCCATTCCCTGCTTTATAAACGGTCCGGACTGCCTGGGCCTTAATGGTAATTCCCCGCTCTCGTTCCAAATCCATATTATCAAGCACCTGAGACTGCATTTCTCTGCTGGTGAGCAAACCTGTCTTCTCTATAATCCGGTCTGCAAGAGTTGACTTACCGTGATCAATATGAGCGATAATACAAAAGTTACGTATCTTATTCTGCTGGGCAGCTGCCATATAGTTAATTCCTCTTTTCTGATGTTTCTGGTGTTTTCCGGCCAGCCCCATCCCAAGGAGGGCGCAATTCGCCAGATTACTATGATATCTTTAAAAATATACCATTAAAATTACCGATTGTCCACTGTGAAAGCATTGAATTTCCTTGTAATTCCGTTGAAAAATCAAAGTTGATCCCTTGGTTATATCATAGTGTTACTAAAATGACATCACTTTCACTTGCAAATACAGTAACTGTGTATTAGAATAATATTAAAGAAACAACCGCCCCATTACAAGGGGTTGGCCAAATACTCAGAATAGAAACTCCATCCTTTTCACTCGCCAAAGTTTACAAGGATGGTTTTTCTATGCCCATTTCTGGGACTTTATAGAAAACGCTACTTACAATTATAAAAAATAAAGGTAAGCAATGCTAAAATGAATGTACCAAAGGCCATAAGGTCTTTAAAGTCATATTTCATCCGCATCACCTCCCATCTATGTAATGATGGAAGGCCAACGTCCTTGCAGTGACACGATTGTTCCATATTATTATGGTAACATATCCCATTTTAATCTGCAATTATTTTCCTGGCTACAAAATGATGGATACCTATATTCTGTTATATCTTTGATAAACTATGCAGAAAAAAAGGCTGATAAATAGGTGGGTGGCAGAGAGATTGCAGGAATTCGTAACAAATTAGTATCATTTCATAATGAAAAGCAGGGAATACCTAGCATCTAAGCGGATTCCCTGCTCTATTTAATTAAAATAACATTTTAATTACCTTGCAACACCATATCCAAAATTTCAGACAGAGGTTCCATGGCGTTTAACGCTTCCTGGTATGTATTCGTCTGGGCTCCTACTTCAATAAGGGCTGACCTTGCTCTTAAGTGCTGGTTATATCGAAGTCCTTTTATGTATATTTTCCGGGTCAGATTTGGAAAATAGGCCGCAGCGTCAAGCTGCATCTGTAAGCTGAAAGCAAGATTCTGCGTACGATAAGGATTGGGAAGATACTCAATCGGCCCTTTTGGGGTCTGGCTGACTCCATTAAAAAACATAATGGGAGCAGTTGGTTTCCCATTTACCTGGTTTACCATATGCAGATTCTCGTTTACCCCATCCCGGTGAACATCCAGTATTACCTCAATAGATGGATTCTTCTGCAGGATTTCTGTAATGCCATCCAAGGCATAAGTATATGCTTTGTTCCTATCCAGCTTCCCGTTTTGCAAATCATAAACCGAGGTATCGTGAATCACGTTGTAGCCCTTTTTGGTCAAAAGCTCTGTAAGATAGTTTCCGATTCCCACCACAGTCGCATTGGGATTCTTCGGCCCATGGTCCGCAAATTCCTCCTGGGAATGGGTATGATAAATGAGAATCTGTGGTTTGTCGTTTCCGCCCTCCAGGGTAAAATCCTTGGAAAGGAATTCATCCGCCTTCATTAAATCCCTGCCTGCCGTTGTGGAGGTATGGATACTGTAAAAATGCTGGATGAGGAAGTCATAGTCAGCCAGCTGTTCCTTGCGGTATACGGCCCCTGCTATCGGCCATATAGTGCTGGACGCACAGGTCATGGCAGGGTCCTTATCCGTAGTCAGCGTATTTACTTTATCAACTTTTGCCACCTCAGTTTCAGCTGCCTGATTTTGCTCCGGTACCTGATTGGCTGTCGTTTCTCCTCCAGCCGGTGGCTGCTCTGACGGCTGTGCCTTATGGGTTCCTGCATTGATGCTTCCGTCTTCTCCGCTTTCCTCTCCGCCGTCATATAAAAGGAAACTATGTTCCTCATAAAACCTTCCGCTTTCTAAATATCCTTCATAGGCCGGGTCCGCTTCTCCATGGTTCGTTTCCGTTTTGCCGCTGCCTCCATACCGGTAAAGTGGAGACTGGCTGAAAAGGATATCACAGAGAACGTTTACCATTGATTTTTCATGGGTTCCGGACAGAATACTGCTCTGATCACTCTCATCCCATGTTGCGGCCGGATACTGGAGCCTCCAGATATAGGAAACCCCAAAGCCGGCCCCTTCTTTTGCCCAACTTTCCACCTTATGAGGATCCGCCTTTTTTCTCACTTCTGAAACTTCTTTTATGCTGAAAAGAACGGCCAGAACCAGGCTTACGATGATCATCATTTTTCTTATATACCAGTTAATTTCCTTATTTCTCCGCCTCATAACCGCCTTCCTGCATAGATTATTCATAATATCCTATGCAGAATACCTGTCATTTACTACGAATCTTCCTGTCCCAAAAATGCCATATGAATTCCTTCCGAGATGGTAAAGCTAAGTTCCTTTACTGTTTCATCAATGTCCGGAGGCGTTACATACAATGGTCCAAATTCCGGTTCCAGCAATTCCCGGATAAGATCATACTGCTCATCCGAGTTCAGCTTTCCAATGAAGTCTCCCATTCCCTTGGTTTCCATGCTCTTTGAAAGAGCTCCAATCATAGCGGAAACTGTATCATGGACAATGGCTGCCGCCCCTACAACCGTGGGTACTCCGATCGCCATGACCGGCACGCCAAGGCTTTCCTTCGTAAGGCTGTGCCTGTGATTGCCTACTCCGGACCCCGGGTGAATCCCTGTATTCGTAAGCTGAATGGTAGTCCCTAGCCGCTTTACGCTTCTGGCTGCCAGCGCATCAATGGCAATGATGAGATCCGGTTCTGTTTCTTTTATAATTCCCTTTAAAATCTCCGCACTTTCCATTCCAGTCTGAGCCATGACTCCCGGAACGATACCACTGATAACAGGCATGGTTCTTCCCTTCCAGAAATCATCTCCATACTGGATTTTCAAATGCCTTGTTACTTGAAGATTTTTAAGAACTCTGGGGCCAAGAGAGTCCGGTGTAACAGAGGAATTGCCAAGCCCGGCCACCAATACATGAAAATTCGGTTTCCGGAAATCTTTCCCCGCAAGAAGACGTTCAATCTGGTTTGCCAGCTCTTCTGAAACCTCTCTGTGATAATCTTCGTCTTTCATGGAAAGCTCATCAGCTTCCAGGGTAATATAGGTTCCAATGGGTTTTCCCATGGCCTTTGAGCCTTTTTCGTCAAGAATTTTTACCTCGGTCATTTTTATATGGCTGTCTGATCGATGCCACTCACGCAGTGATACTCCTGATATCTCGCCGCCGTCACCTGGGAAACTCTCTCTTTCTTCTACCGCAAGGTCTGTACGCACTGTAAATGTGTTTTCCATTTTTTCCACCTTTCCTATTTAATGCCCATATCATTAGGGCATAAAGGTATGCCTGTATGGCTTTCCTCTTTATTGCTCATGCTTTTTGGGCATAAAGGTATGCCTGTATAACTTTCCAGCATTTCTAAGGTATTTTCTGCAAAAATACGGGAATTATGTATTGACATCTGCGTCGAAATTCGTTAAAATATAAAAGTATGTTTACATTGAACTGTCCGTGTCCAGGCTTTGATGCAAAACAAAGAATAATCATATATCATATTATTGGAGGTGTACCGATTGGCTAACATTAAATCTGCAAAAAAGAGAATTTTAGTAAACGAAACAAAGGCTGCAAGAAATAAAGCGATCAGATCCAAAGTGAAAACATCTATCAAGAAGGTAGAGGCTGCTATCGTTGCCGGTGACAAGGCTGCTGCACAGGCAATTTTAGTAAACGCTATCTCAGAGATCGATAAGGCTACTACTAAGGGCGTATATCATAAGAATACTGCATCCAGAAAAGTATCCAGAATCTCTAAAGCTGTAAACACAATGGCTTAATTCATAGAACAGACTTTTATCCCATTCGGAATAACCCACTGAATGGGATTTTTTGTACAGTTTTAAGGCTTTTGCAGAATAGTCTCACGCACTATTTTGCAAAAGCCTTTTTATTTTTAACTATTGATAAATCACAAATGCTTCATAAGGTTTTAGCTCACCGCTTTTTCTCTCCATAGATTCATAATTGCTGATCAAAACGGTTCCCGATTTAAATTCCTCTGGTAATCTATAATCTAACGTCCGTCCGCAGAAGCTGCATACAACCAGAAGCTTCCTCTCTCCCAAGGTCCTCACGTATGCATAGATGTCCGGATCATCAGGAAGCAACAGTTCGTAACTGCCATAAACGATGATCTCATATTCGTGGCGAAGAGTGATCAATTGTTTATAATAATGGAATACGGATGTCTTTCGTTCCACCTGTTCTTTGGCATTGATATTTTTATAATTAGGATTTACCATGATCCAAGGGTCGGCCTCTGAAAATCCGGCATTCGTGCTTGTATCCCACTGCATGGGGGTCCTCGCATTGTCCCGGCTCTTATACCTTAAATACTTCATCATTTCCTCTTGGGTAAAAATTCCTTTTCCTGTCAGCTCATAGTAGGCATTTATGCTGTCCAGATCCCGAAAATCATGGATGGTTTCAAAGGGGACATTGGTCATTCCCAGTTCCTCTCCCTGATACACATAGGGAGTTCCCTGCATCATATGGAGGCAGGTGGCAAGCATCTTGGCTGAGCGTTCCCGGTATTCCTCACAATCATTTCCAAATCGGGAGACAACTCTTGGCTGATCATGATTATCCCAGAACAGGCTGTTCCAGGCAATTCCCTCAAGCCCTTTCTGCCATTTTGTCATAATAGTTTTAAGATCCGGAAGATACAGCTTCTTATCCGTCCATTTGTTGTCAGGATCCCCATCCACGTCCATATGCTCAAACTGGAATACCATGTTAAGTTCACTTCCATCAGAGGACGCGTACCTGGCCGCCTCCTCAAGAGTCACGCCGGAGCACTCTCCTACCGTCATGATATCGTAGCCGGATAAAACCTCCCGGTTCATTTCCTTTAAATATTCGTGAACATTTGGTCCGTTTGCTGAAACATTAAAGCTGGCATACCCATTGATCATGGCCGGACCGTCAGGAAGTCCTTCCTGCTTGGAAATCAGGCTGATCACATCCATGCGGAATCCATCGATCCCTTTATCCAGCCACCATTTCATCATATCGTATACCTCTGTCCGGACTTTCCCGTTATCCCAGTTTAAATCAGGTTGTTTTTCTGAAAAAAGATGAAGGAAATATTGGTCTGTTTCCTTATCATATTTCCATGCAGGTCCGGAAAAGCAGGATCCCCAGTTATTGGGTTCTTTTCCATCTTTTCCGTCTCTCCATATGTAATAATCCCGGTAAGGATTATCCTTTGATTTTCTGCTTTCTAAAAACCATGGATGCTCATCTGAGGTGTGGTTAACCACAAGATCCATAACCAGTTTGATTCCCCGTTTGTGTAACTCTTCCAAAAGTCTGTCAAAGTCCTCCATGGTTCCAAATTCCTTCATGATATCACGGTAATCACGGATATCGTAGCCATTGTCATCGTTTGGAGAATCGTATACGGGAGACAGCCAGACCACATCAATCCCCAGTTCCTTTAAATAGTCCAGCTTGTTTATGATTCCCCCTATATCGCCGATTCCATCCCCATTGCTGTCACAGAAGCTTCTGGGGTAGATTTGATATACTACAGATTCTTTCCACCAGATTTTCATAGTCTTCTCCTTTCTAATCCAACACATAATCACGCAGCAGAATAAGAAACACACTGGCTGTCCAGGTAAAACCGTGATCTCTCAGACCCCGCCCGTCCAGCGCACTGTAATTTTCATAAAATCCATTTTCAGCACAAAGTCTGCAGAAACGTTCTGCATAAGAACGTGCCTCTTTCTGTCTGCCGCACTGTTTTAAAGCATCTACCAGAATCATGGCAGCGGCTGGCCAGACCGCTCCCCGCCAGTATCCGTCTTCTTCAAACAACATGCTGTCCAAAGGCTCTGATGCAAACCCCCAGGGACCGGCCAGATGGCCTTTCTTTAAAAGCTCTGAAATCAGATTTTCCCGTATCTTCTCTGGAAGGCGCTCCCCAAGAATCAGGGGAAGATACAAAATCAGGGAATCGGAAGGGACCACTTCCATCTCAGGGATCTTCACCGCTTCAAACCGTCCATCTCTCACAAAATAGGTCTGAAGCTTAGAGAACAGACTTCCCCCCTTTTCCTTCCACGCTTCAGCCTCTGACAGCCAGCCAAGCTGCCTTGCCGTGTGCTCCAGAAACCCCATCTGCAAAACAAGCCAGGCCGATAAATCCGGCGACTGGACCGGCAAGCCCAGACGGAATACGGTGGCATTGTCCCAGCCGGAATCATTACCATGCTGGTAGGTTGGGATGCCGTTTTCCTCTACCCGGTAGGTCAGCCACCAATCGGTAAAGGAGGCAACAGAACGGTACAGCTTCTCCTTTACTTCCCTGCCCGGATCGTGGATCTGAAACATCTTCTTTAGGATAAATCCCTGGACCGGAGGCTTTACAAAGGAACGGATGATCGTCCTTGCCTGGTAAGCATCGGGGTATGCGCCATACTCATCCTGTTGGTCTGCCATGGCCAAAAACTGTCCGTATGCCAGCTCCGGCTGAGACGAGACCAGGGCAAGGCCATTAAAGGCATAATCCCAGCTCCATACCAGATTCATCCAGTTTTTCGTCATGACCATGACAGGTCTTTTGATATAACCGGAAGGCTGAAGCACGGAATGCCACAAAACATAGGCTGCTTCCCTTCCGGCTTTTTCAAAAGCAGGATCTGCTTTCTTTAAATCTTTCATGATCCCTTTCTCAAACTCCAGATATTCCTCTTTTACAGTCTGACGGCACAAGGCATAGCTCCCGTACTCTTTTTTCTGCGGACTTAAACCGGTGAGGGTGATCACGGCCAACAGTTCTCCCTCTTCCGGGCTTAGAAGAAGCCCCGTCCTGCTGCTTCCATAACCATTGTCCGGACATGCCGATTGATCCTTTGCCTTTCCTTTTCGCAGGGTCACGCGGAGGGCCATATCATCTCCCGCTATTTCAAAGCTTCCATCCATGTGTCTCATCACTCTGTCATAAGAACCAGCTTTTGTCTTTGTAATCAGAACAGAGCTGTTTGATTTAAAGAGGACCCCTTCCTCATCCCCAAAGCATATAGAGTATTCTCCTGTTTCAGAAGTTACGTTCAGTTCCCAGGGTGACATGGAAACTGCAATCGTTTTTTCCGGTTTCCCATCATCATTTACCGGTATGATGGGATAAGTCTCCTGTTGGGAAAACGCTCCGTAAAGCACCCGCACCGCAATGTGGCCGTCAAATTCCTTCGTGCCATCCTGAGGGTAGGAAAATGCCAAATAAGAGCCGTATCTGCTAAAAGGTACGGAATGGATATCCAGTTGTCTACTGTGTTCCTCCATTTAAATCCCTCCTTATCCGACGATCTCCAGCAGCTGTCGGAAGGCTGACAGCTTATAATCTGCTAATAAAGATTTTACCGCATCTCCCACTGCTCCGCAATCCATTCCGCCAGATTTTGCTGCTATAAGTCCTGCCTCGGCATCTTCTACTACAAGGCAGTTTTCCGCCTTGCAGTTTAGCATGGCCGCTGCCTTTTGAAATACTTCCGGATGGGGCTTTGAATGGGTGATTGCATTCCCGTCAGAGACGGCATCAAAAAAATGTTCCAATCCCAACTGCTTTAAGATCAGTCCTGCATTCTTGCTGGAGGAGCCGATCGCAAGTTTCATCCCCCGTTTTCTAAGCTCCATCAACGTATCCTTTGTTTCCTCCGGCAAATCGGAAGGGGTCATGCCTTCCAACAGCTTTTTATAACCTTCATTTTTCTTTGTTAGATATTTTTTCTTATCTTCTTCCCTCATGACCTTATCATACCGTTCCAGTATGATGTCAAAGCTCTCCTTCCGGCTGACCCCCCGCAGCCGGTTATTGATGATCTCATCAAAATAAATCCCCAACTCATCTGCCACCTCTTTCCATGCAAGATAGTGGTAATGATCGGTATGACAGATCACACCGTCCAAATCAAAAATAACCGCTTCATAGGTTTTCTTTTCCACGTAAACAGATGCTTCCGGTTCCACCCTGGTGTTTCTTCCCAATACCATAAGCGATACCGGGCAATTTCCGCTGTTTCCGATTGTAACGCCTTTCTTATCCACTGTAACCGTCAGCTTCTGACCCTTCCATACCAGAGGAAACCGAAGCTCTTCCCAGGCCTTAGGCAGCTTTGGATTAAGTTCCAGGCCACCACGGCGGATCCTCAGCCCTCCAAAGCCCATGACGCAGCTTAACCAGATTCCACCGATGGAGGCACTGTGGATTCCTTCCTCCGATGATTTCATATTGGGCCCCAGATCGATGGAGCATGCCGCCTGATGCATCTGGTAGGCCATGTCCTCCATTCCGTAATCATTGGCTAAAACTGCATGAACGCAGCGGCTTAAGGATGAATCATGAAGGGTCTTATCTTCATAAAATATAAAGTTTTTTCTTTTTGTTTCCAAGGAAAATAAATCTGGCATCACAAAATCCAGCATGACCGTATCGGCCTGTTTAGAGACCATGAGTTTCCCCATCTGCTCCATATTATAATCCTGATGGATTCCAAGGACCTTTCCAGAGGCCTTATAAGGTGCCAGGTCAATGGGCTCTAAGCTCATATATTGGTCAGTTTGAGGGACAATGCCATTTCCCCCGGGAACCGGTAAGTAGAGCTTTTCCCTTTTTTCCTTTAGCCTCTGTATTAACCGGTCAAAATGGAACTTCTGGTCCAACCGGTCTGAAACCTCCTTATTTTCCTTTGGCAAAGCTTCCATAATACGTTCAGCCAGCTCCATATTATAATCCGCCATATAATTGGTATAGGCATTATTATCCACATGCTCCTTATACTCATCCGGTCCGATCACGTCAAGGATCTCATAACAGTCCTTTTTCTCATTCCATTCCAGCCGGCTGGACCAGAAAAGAGCCGTATCCAATATGATCTCATATCCATACCGGTCCATATAGTCCTGATCTCCGGAGGCCTGGTAATACTGCCATACCGCATAAGCCACATCCGCACTGATATGGTGTTCGATTAATCCTGTCAGGCACTTTTGCACCTTGCCCGTTACTACGTCGGTGCCAAGATATAAGGGAGTTACCTCTCCGTCATCGATCCAGGCGCATTCCCATGGATACATGGCCCCCTCCCAGCCGTTTTCGGCGGCCTTTTTGCGGGCGCCATAGAGATTTCTGTAGCGATATTCCAGAAGGGTTCTGGCGGTTTGAGGTTCCGTAAGGGTAAAATAAGGCAGGATAAACATTTCCGTATCCCAAAAGGAATGGCCCTTATAGCCTTCTCCTGTCAAAGCCTTTGCAGCGATCCCCACCCGGTTGTCGTCCTTTTTCACCATGATATTTAAATGATACTGGGCAAAGCGGAGGGCGAGCTGATCAAAATCATCATTTCCCCGAATGATCACCTCATGATTTTTCCAGAATTCTTTCCACGCTGCCTCTGACTCCGCCAGCAGTTTGTCATATCCCTTATCAAATTCGATCCGTAAGCATTCCATGCCGTCCGCTTTCAGACGTTCAAAATTACCGGAGCGCTCTTCCTTTTCGTAAGCAAGATCCCTGGAGGAATGAAAGCAGGATATCTTTTCTAAGCGGATGGTTTCACCGGCCTCTGCTTTCACAGACCAGCGCAGATCCATATTTCTTCTTCCCATAACCGGAAGAGGCTTTTCCTCCCGGTTTATCCTGCAGGCACTGTGGACCGCTGTCAGCACCCGGGACTCGGTGGTTTCTGCCAGGAACTGCATGGTGATACCGTCATAGATTCTGCGCCTTAAATTCTCAAAATGCATGGCCCCATGATTAGTCACATCCCCATGAATTCCAGTTTCAATCACCAGCTGCGCACTGCCGTCACAGGACAGCTCCAGATATTCCGCCGCAATATGTTCATTTTTTAAAGATACAAACCGTTTAAAAACAGCCGTAACCAGAGTTTTTGATGGACATTCCCACACAACCTTTCTGGTGGTTTCTCCGTTCTTTAAGTTCATGACCCTGGAATACTCCATGACCTTACCAGACTGCAGGTTCAGACGGTATCCGTCAACAAAGATATCCATAGCAGTTACATCCGGAAGATTGGGAAGTTCTGTCACCTCTTCGTCTCCCGCTTTATTAAAGGTTCCGGTGATAAATGTGTTCCTCACCTCTTCCACATACCGCTCTTCGAGAGCATTTCGCATCCCTATGTAACCATTTCCCTGGGCAAAAACCGCCTCATATTTTCCCAGGTTCCGGGCATCAAATTCTGTTTCCTCAATCAGCCAGTTTTTTAAATCTCCCTGACCCTTAAAAAAATTCATTGTGTTAATCATTATGCTCTCCTATATTGTCAGCCTTTTACTCCGGTTGCCGCAACGCTGGCCTGCACCTGCTCCTGGGCCAGCGCATATAAAATGATGCCCGGAAGCACGACAAGGGTCAAAGCGGCAAACAGCTTTGTGTAGTCATATGAAAATGATTCGGTAAAAAATTGCAGCGCCACCGGCAGAGTCCTGTTCTTATTAGAAGAGGTCAGCAGGGAAGCATAGAAAAATTCATTCCAGTTATTCAAAAACATAAGAATCCCGGCCGTAGCCAGCCCTCCTTTTGCCAGAGGAAGGTTGATCTGGAAAAATACCCGGAGAAAACCTGCCCCTTCCAGCCTGGCCGCCTCATCTAAGGATGATGGAATGGACATAAAGGTGGATTTTAAGATAAACACGGACATTGCAAGCCCCATGGATAAGTAAACCACCGCCAGCCCCCAGATGTTGTCATACAGATTTATCTTCATAATCAGGGAAAAGATGGGCTGTGCCTTGGAATGGGAAGGAACCAGCAGGGTAATGGTAAACAAGGCAAAAATCAGGGATTTTCCTGGAAAACGGTACTTTCCGATCACATAAGCGCCCATGGCAAAGAACAGGAGCGACAGGAGTGTTGAGGTAATGCAGACCAGAAAGGAATTGACCGCGTACCGTAGAAAATCGTATTTCTCAAATAAGTATATATATGGTTCAAAACTTATGGAGGTCGGCAGTGTAAATGGATTTCCAAGAATCTGGGCATTGGTTTTAAAGGATGACATGATCACCCAGAGAATCGGAAAGACCGATATGATCACAGTAAAGACCATAAGAAAATACATGCAAAACACAGTAATTTTTTTCTTCATTTCGCCCCTCCTCCTAATAGATGCTGTCATTCATACGGAATGTAATATTGACGGCTGCCAGGATGATTAAGCCCAAAACAAACATGACCATACCGTTGGCATTGGCGTATCCGTACTTCATATCAGATATGGAATTGACCAGAATTAACGGTATATTCATGGTATCATCCCCAGGGCCTCCTGCAGTCGTCAGCCTGATCTGCTCATACATGGCGATCCTGGAAGTAATGGAACAGATCACTCCGGTTCCAATGGCATTTCTGCAAAGGGGAAGCATGATATGACGGGTCAGCTGCCAAGGGGATGCCCCGTCTACCCTGGCGGCTTCCACCACTTCCTCCGGGACTGCCATCAAATCATTTAATACCACCAGAGTCACAATCACCGCATAAAAGATCCAGGTGCATGTAACTGCCCAGAATGCATATGGGGATTGAAAGAACCATTGGACATGAAAGTCCGGAGAAAACCTACGGATTAAGTTATTTAAAATACCCATATCGTCATTGAAGATGAATTTATATATCATGGCCCAGGCAGCCGCTGAGATCACGTTAGGAACCATAAAAATCACCCTGGTAAATTTCCAGCCCTTTGGCTTTGCATACAGTACAAATGCCATCAGCACGCCGAATCCCACATGGAGAGTGGCTGCAATCACGGACCAGGCAAGAAGGTTTTTCAAAGATATGAGAAAGGTTTTGGAATGAAAAAGATCGATATAATTTTTTAGCCCTATGAAAACCGGTTTGTTAAAGCCATCCCACTTGGTAAAGGATGTGGCAATTACAGTAAGAATTGGTGATAAGTAAAACAGTAAAAATATCAGGAGGGAGGGCAGCAAAAATAAGTAGCACCACTTATAATTCCTTCTCTCCAAAACAGTGGAATTTGATTTTCCTGCTTTCATTTTCTTCCCCTCTTTCTAAAAAATACTGCTGCAATACACCTATTTTCACAGGCTTTTGCAACAGTATTTAATTCCCATGTACGATGTTTAGTTTTTCGCTTCTTCTGCTTTCTGAGTCAACTGACTGCAGAATTCCTCCGGCGTAAGAGTTCCGTCTGCAAGCTTAGGAAGCAGCTTACCAAATTCCGTATCAGCAACAGAAGCCGGCATCACATCGAAAATAGAGGCGGTGTATCTAGTATTTTCATCCATGCTTTCGGCAAGCTGGGATAAGATACGGTTTTCTGCCTGTTTCTTTAAGAATTCGTCACTGTAATCAAGCTTCGGAGCCACTCCGCCTTCGGTCAGTACCAGCTGCTCGATTTCTTCCTTGGAATCGCGGAAAGCAAAGAAGGCTTTTGCCAGCTCTTTTTCCTCATCAGAAGCGGTATTTGCAATCCAGAATTCACCGAATACTCTCGGATTGGCAATAGCAAAATTTCCTGGATAAATATCTGAAGTCACTTCCTCACCAGTAAATCCATTTGACCACTTGTCTGCTGATTCTTCATCAAAATCAGAGGCCATCCAGGAACCGTTGCATATAATGGCAGCACTCTTGCTCATAAATGCATTGGCTGCATCTGCGTAAGCTGCGCCAATGGTATTGGCTGATGCATTACTCTGAAGGAGTTTCTGCAAAATGGATATAGCGGAAACGATCTTTGCATCGGTGTAATCATAAAGTTTGTCATCCACATACTGAGCCAGATATGTCTCTCCCCCCTCCTGATTGGCAATAAGAGCGGTAAGGAGAAGTCCTGATGTCCAGGCATTTTCCGCAGTCTGGAATGCAAACTTGTTATCTCCGATGCTTTCCATGAACTCGTCAAGTTTCATATCCTTAACGGCTTTTTCCGGCTTATACATGGTATTGTTATAATACAGACCCACAGGCTTTAACACGGAAAGGGGCTTGCAGATAAGTTTTCCGTCCACGGTGCAGTAATCCATGGAGTCATCAATCCAGTTATTTTTTACCTCCGGGTTAGCATTTGCAAATTCGCTTAAGTCATATGCCATGCCATTGGCAAGAACTACGCTCTTAAACCACTGAAGATCGATACCACCGGAACCAGGTGCGTGGACAATGGCGGGAAGCTTATTCTGCTGGGCCAATTGCTTAATCTTTTCCGCATACTGGGCCTGAGGAACCTCCTCGATCACGATCTTATACTTGCCTGCGTATTTCTGATTAAACCGTTCTACTTCAGGGAGAAAGAAAACAGCACCAACATTTTCACCTGCCAGATAGGTTGGAAAAGTCATCTGTATTTCCTTTCCCGACGCATTTTCAGAATTGCCTGCCCCCGGTGCCGTTGTTTTACTGTTCCCACCGGAACAACCGCTGATCACCGTTGCCGCCGCCATAACAGCTGCCATAATCCCCGCCAATTTTCTTTTCATAAATATCCTCCTTAATATTTTTTTACAATTGTTTCACACTCTTGCCTTCCTCAAGAAAATATTTCGTCATATGAACTCTGGAATACTTTTCGTCATTCACCATTTTCATGAGAAGCTTTGCCGCATCGTAGCCTTTTTGCCACATGTTCTGGTTGATACGGGTAATAAAAGGATCAATGTATTTCATAAAGTAGTTGCCGTCATAACCGGTAATGGAAAAATCCTTTGGGCTCTGATATCCCAGCTCCTCAACTGCTCTTAAAACGCCTATGGCCGTTAAGTCGCTCATGCAGACAAACGCGGTCCCAGCCTCCTCCTTATATTCCTTCAGCAGTTTCTTTGTTCCTTCATACGCTTTCTGTTCCATAAAATCCGTATAGATCACTTTGCAGCTTTTGGGATCAATGCCGTTCTTTTCAAGGGCATCTAAGTAACCCTGTTGACGTCTGATGGAAACATCGGACTTTTTCCGTCCATAAACAAGAATCAGTTTCCGGTGTCCGCGATCGATCACGTACTGGGTGACCTGCTCAAATGCCTTTCTGTCATCTGTCATGACTGCTGATGTGCATGCTCCGTCCAGCTGAATATCAATGGACACACAGGGCAGGGCGGTGTGAGGCAGGCTTTTTACCAGAGGATCCGTTATCCTGAGTCCCATAATTACGGCTCCTGATAATGAATATTCTCTGCAAAATGTGTCAAAATCCTTTTTCTCCTGTTCTTCCTTTCCAATGGAATACATGGCCAGATTGATCTCATGCTTCATCATATAGGTATAAGCTCCCTGGATAACATTCATCATGAACTCGTTAGACTGGGCCTCTTCCAAAAGCCCGCAGATGAGTAAAGCCACATTTTTTTTTGTTCTTTGAAGACAGATTTTTGGCACTGGTATTGGGAACATACCCAAGTCTTTCCGCCGCCTCCACCACGCGCGCCCTGGTCTTGGCCGATACATCACTGTATCCGTTTAATGCTCTTGATACGGTACTTACCGATAATCCCGTTTCCTGTGCCACGTCATAAATTGATTTTGCCATTCTACACCTCGTTTTTTCCAAAAACGTTTTTGGTCTTTGGTTTTTTTTAACACTTCATTTTAGAAGTGTTGCATGAAAGACCTATTTACGAAAACGTTTTTGATAATTACAAAATACCATTTTCTTAGGCCCGTGTCAATATATTTTATATAATTTGTCGTAAATGTTGAATTGTTATCGTTATTTTTAGGCATATTGTCCTCCGTAGTTTGTTTGAGAAGGTTGTTCTCATTTCTACCACACGGATGGGATCTATTTTTTTCTGTTACGAGAGATATAAAAGAAAAGTACTATGAGAAATGAAAGGGTTTGTGCAATGGTAATGCGGACAGACAGTAATTCATCCACGCCGGATGATGTGACTACGTGCAGCAAGTTAGCCGTGGTGTTATTCACAAAATGAGCCGTCATTCCTGCCCACAAGGATCCTGTAAGCTTATAAAGCATACAGTACTGAATACCAAGCAGAGTACTGGTGACTACCAGAATCAGGCCGGCCATAAATGCACCTGCCATGGACTGATTGCCGTCTATAACATTTCTTAAGGGCTGCATGATATGCCAGACTCCAAAGAGAACGGAAGACAGGATACATGCGACGGGAAAGGAATACTTTTCTTCTGCCAGCCGGACAAACAGTCCACGAAAAACGCCCTCTTCCATTATCACATTGATCATGTTTCCAGCAATGCAGATCATGATAAACAGTAAGTTGCTTTGCATTCCACGGTTGCCTAAGAGAGAATAACTGGTTACGTAAAACTTAAGTCCTGAAAAATTATCTGTTGATGATTGAATCAGTATTTCTATTCCATAGCCAACAGTAAAAACAGCTGTACCAAGCAATGCTCCTAATAAAATATTTCGGAATACCTTTACAGGAGAAAAGCCGACTTTTGTCCATGAATACCGGAAAAGTGAAATGGAGATCCCTAACAGTAGAATGCCGGACAGTTTATGTATAAATGCTTCGCCGATTACCGTCTGGTCAGTACGGAATATAAAATATTCTATTGTCCGGAATGCAAAGCAAATGGCATAGAGCATAAGAATGATTGGAATTGGGTTTCGTTTATAATCCAGCATAGGGTTACCTCTCTGACTGTTATTTATGAAGTTGGAAAAATTCCGCTGCCACTGATTCATTGGGTTATCTTATGATGAATCCCTCGGTTGCACAATTATCTGCTATATAGGCAATTTTAGCATAGTGTATGAATATTTTCCAGAACCTTTCGATGGCTTCCACAAATTTAGACGGGGCCGGATTACCGGACTCCCGTCTTTTTTTCAGACAATATGCAGGGCACCTTTTTCATCAGTACTCAGACTCATTTTTCCTTCAAACATGCTTCCGTCTTCCGTTACACGGTATAATTCTTCCTTCCAGATAATCCACTGGTTTTTCGCCATAGTACCGTTGTCTTTTAGATAATACCATTTGCCGTCTGATCCAGTCTTCCATGTATCTTTTACCATAAATCCGGCACTATCGAACCAATACCAGTCTTCCCCATCCTTATACCAGTCGTTTGCAACATAATTTCCGGTATTTCCCAGATAAAACCTCCAGCCGCCCTCTTCTTCAGTCCAGCCGGATTTAAGCTGCGGTGCTTCTGTCAGTGCTGCTTTAAAGCTGTCCCAAGTATGTTCGGTATGATTGTATACATAGGGATTGGGGCAGATCTTTCCCGTTACATCATAATGGCGGATTACATGATCCGCCGGGATATTGTATTGCTTCATCAGTTCTTTTGTCAGTTGGATGGCAACCTCCACGGTTGCATCTTCAAAATACCAATCTCTGCTAGTATCTGACTGACTGCCATTATTCCTGACACAAAGCTCTATTCCCAGGCTGTTGCTGTTGCGGCATTCTGGATGGGTATATGTTTTTGCCCCGCAATGCCATGCAATATCTTTGTCTTCAACGGACTGCCATATTTCTCCGCTGAATCCGACAAAATAATGGGCACTGGCTCCAATGTATTGAGAGGCGTAGTATTTACAGTTTGCTTCCGCTCCTCCAAGAGCTCCTACATAGTGTATTACAATATATTTTATCCGGTCTATCTGACCGTTGCTGTAGTTATATGGTGTCAATAGTTTGTGAACTTCCATATCAAATTCCTTCCCTTACGCCCACAAAGCCCATTTCATCCGCATCAAAGGATTCTCGGAAACGTTCAATCTCCGTGTAATCGGAGTTCTTTAGATTTTCCTGTATTCCCAGCAGCTCCATGTTTGACATATCTTTCGTGGCTTCACTTTTAACCATAAAATCACCTTGTCCTTTCTGTTTTATTATATGATTGAATGGAAGGAGATGTACCGGGATTGCGATGGGCTTATCATTGTTATTGTGATGTTTGTGACTTTTTATTTAAAATGTCGATGGCTTTAACAAGAGCTGCTGGGAGAGGCAGGCCCATAAGGCCTGCATTTTCTACGATAGATATAAGCTCGTTTGCCATAAAGCCGATGATGGCTGTGTCTCGTATGTAGGACGTTCCCAGAGATAGGTCTAGGCGGTGGGCGATTAATACAAATAACATGGTCATGCATTTTCTGCATAGGCCTTTCCAGCCGGCTTTTGATTCTAAGGTACCTGTTCCTGTCTTTTGGCTGTTGTGAAATATTCCGGCTACGGCCAGACCAGAGAAAAAATCAATGGCCATGAATAGAATCAAGGTACTTATGCTAACATTCCAAATGCCAAATAGGGTTGTGATGATGTTGACGATGATTCCGATAAGGGTATATAGTATGTGTTTCATCTTTTCACCTCCTTTTTAATAGTTGTTCCGCAATAGGGCATTTTTAAGTTATAAAGTGATGGATCAGAACTAAATTTCCGCTTGCTAGTTCTTGTGTCCATTTTGTCTACTTGTTTAGGAAAGAAAATCCACTTCTTCCTTTTTGTTGTAGTCATTTTGTCTACACTAGTTATCATACTCCCATGTCCTATATTTGTCAACAACATCTCGCAATTTTGTTGAACATTATTCTACACCGTGATATAATGCTGCTATGGAGGTGATCCTATGGAAATTGGACAGATAATTAAAAGGAGACGGGAAGAGCTTGGGATCTCGCAGGAAGAACTGGCGTTAAAGGCCGGCTATAAATCCCGTTCTTCCATTAATAAAATCGAGGTAGACGGAAGAGGGCTTCCCCAGTCAAAGATCGTAGCAATTGCCAATGCCTTAAGGACAACCCCAGCCTATCTCATGGGTTGGGAAAGCGATACTGCTTCTGCTTTTGATTATATCAGCGGCCGTTTCGGGGAATATGCAGGAGAATTGATTGAGAATTTTCACCGTTTAAATGAGAAAGGGCAAATGGAAGCATTAAAACGTATCAAGGAAATGGTTCATATCCCCGAGTATGTAAAAAGCCAAAGCCCGGTTAAGATTTTAAATACTGACAGCAGAGCCTATCTGGAGCCGGTAGCTGCCCATGAACGGACCGACATTGAAGTGACAGAAGAAATGAAACAGCATGATGATGCCTTTTTTGATGAATGAGAAATAACTCATTGAGGTGATTTATTTGAACTATGAATCTTTATTAGAAGAAGCGGATTCCCACGGAATCATCATAAAGGAACGGCCGCTGATAGCCAATGACGGCAGGATAAAGGGTACCCAGATACTGATCCGCCAGGATATGACAGACTGTCAAAAGGCCTGCGTTCTGGCGGAAGAGCTGGGACACTACCATACCACCACCGGCGACATTCTGGATCAGTCTGATGTATCCAACCAGAAGCAGGAACGTACCGCAAGACTTTGGGCCTACAATAAGATGATAACCATAGATAAGCTGGTTGCGGCAAAAGAAGCTGGATGCCGGAATGGGTTCGAAATTGCAGAACATTTAGATGTAACGGAAGAGTTTTTGCTGGAAGCCATTCACTGCTATCAGGCCATATACGGAAAAGGAATGCAAAAAGACGATTATCTGATACTTTTTGAACCTTTAAACATCTATAAGTTAGTGTAAGAGATTTTTTCTGACTTACCGCCCGTCTGCCACATATACTATCCAGAGGTGATATATTTATGCAACCCTGCGAACTAGTAGTGCTTATATCAACCCTGGCCTGCCATATCGCCGAGGGCCGGTCTGCCGATGAAATCGCTTTGATAAGTTCCATATTCTCACAGCTTGGTGACACACTGAGCACTATTTCAGCCTTTCAGGATCTCTGTTGTGATAACGAGGAGGAAAAGGATACCAACTAATGAAATGAAAACCCGGTCCATAAAGAAAGGAGTGCTGCTTCCATAGACAAACAATTATCTATGAAAGCAGCACTCCTTTCTTACACCCTAATCCAAATGACTGGAAGAGCCCTCCGGGGAAGGGTCCACACTTACTGGGATCGGGGCTGTATGAGCTTCCCGAACCTTTCTTTCTCTGGCCGCAATGATATCTCCGGCAATTGTCTTAAATATATGAACAACGGGTACCGCCAAAACCATTCCCCATATGCCGGCCATGGCACCACCTACAGTGATTCCTATAACGATCAAAGCCGGGCTTAAGGAAAATGAGTTTCCCATAAGCTTTGGCTGTATCACATTCCCATCAATCTGCTGCGTAACAAGTAAAACCAGGCCAGCAATCGCACCTGTATTGATACCGCTTGTACACGCAATGATAATCACAACGCCAATGGAGCCAAAAATTGATCCAAAGTAAGGTACAATATTACAGATACCCAGCATAACCCCAAGCGCCAGCGAATACCTGGAACCAAGTATGGTAAATTCAATGGTGGTAATCGTACATAAAATCAGAGAATCTAAAAGCTGGCAGACAATAAATTTCTTAAAGCTGTCATTGATTATCGTTCCGTACCTATAAGCTACTTTCCTGATGTTTTCGTGAAGAAACAAATCCATGAGCCGCTTTATCTGGAATGTAACATTATGAGTTTCCAGAAGGAAATACACGGAAGATACAATTGTAATAAATCCGCTGAAAATATGGGAAGTAACTCCCAAGACAGCATTTAACGAGCCCATTACCTCTTTTAAGCCGACTCCCTCCAACACATTTTTCCAGGCAGTCTGGGTTGGCAAAATCTCTTCCAGCTTATCCGATAAGCCAAACTTTTCCAGCGGCAGCTGTTCAATAGCCGTTATTGCGTTATTATAATAAGTATTAAAATTTGTTATAAAATCCAATATGCTTCTCTGAAGAAGGGGAATGCCCTTGTTTATGACCAGAACAACAACAGAGATAAATAAAGCATAAATAATAAAAACACTGATCCCTCTGGAACTTTTTTGAAACGGACCAGATTTAAACCTGTTTAAGCGCCGTTCCAGCGCAGAGCATGGGATATTCAGCAGATATGCTATGACAAATCCATAAAAGAAGGGAATAAGTACCTTAGTAAATGACTTAAGCCAAATCATCACATCTGAAACGTTCATAACAATTTTATAAAATATAATAACTAGCATGGCAAGCAGCAGCCTTGATAAAAATACCCTTATCTGCTTTTTTTTCAATAATTCTTCCATCCTGCCCTCCTTTCCAAGATAATTAACCAAATTTTACTAGTTTAATCGTTAAACCCTAATATTTTTGTGTCAGCAGCAATTCCACTGCCATTCGGTCATTTAACCTACCGGTCTTAACTGCTTCTTCCGTTTCTACGCACAAGTTTACATAAGATAGAATCTGATCTTTGGAAAAAGTCCTTGCCTGAGGCATGATCTTTCCTGCTGCAAAAGGAGGGATCTTAAGCTTCGAGGCAATGCCGCCCTTATCCATTCCCTTCCCCATCAGCTCCTTTGCCTGCAGAATCTGATTAAACTGCCTGGCGATCAGAAACAATATCCTCATGGGAGGTTCCTTTAATGTGAGTAAGTCCTCATAAAGGTCCATGGCTTTTTTGGTCTCTCTGTTCACGATCGCCGCCACCATATCAAAGATTTTATTGGTTGTCCGAACGGTACAGATGGTTTCCACATCCTCATCCGTTATTATCTCTCTTCCCAGAGTATAGCTTATGAGCTTCTCCAGTTCCATACGGATGTTTTCCATATCATCTCCGGTCATATGAAGAAACAATTCCATGGTACGTCCTGTGATCTTCTTTCCTTCCCTAGAAAGCAAAGTCCCTGCCCATCTGGCAAGCTGGGCCGTATCCTGGCGTTCCATTTCAGCCGCATAACCCAGTTCCTTCACCTTTTTAAACAGCTTGCTTCGCTTATCTACCTCTGATTCCACAAAGATCAGGCAGGTGGTATCCGGCATCTGGGGCAGATAAGATACTATTTCATCAGAAGCCGATTTTAAAAAGCCGCTGTTCTCTACCAGGATCAGGCGTTTTTCCGCGAAAAAAGGCATGGTATCTGCTAGGCTGATGATTTCCCGCACATCGATCCCTTTTCCTTCAAACTGGTTAAAGTTCATGGTATCGCCTGCCGTAATGGCTGCCTTCATTTGATTTTTATAGCTGTTTCTCAAGAAGGCTTCTTCTCCATATAGAAGATAGACCGGCTTAAAGCTGTGATTTTTAATATCCTGAGTCAGCGTCTGCATGGTATCCTCCCTTTCTGGCATGACTTTTTTATCCCATCTAATTATACCGGGAGAATTTCTCCCCGTCAACGAAACTTTCAAATCGGATCTTCTCCCCATCGGTCCACATCATAATGGCCCCTCCTTCTCCTGTTTTGAAAACCTCGGTTTCCCTCTCTTTTAAACGGTCCAAAACCTCTTGGTGAGGGTGTCCATAAGAATTGCCCACTCCATAAGACACCACTGCCCACCGGGGCTTTATTGCGTCGAGGAACGCCTCCCCGGAAGAATTTTTCGAGCCGTGATGGGCCACCTTTAGCACATTCACATCCGCTAGTATCTTCCTTTCCCCGGGCCTTTCCAATAACTCTTTTTCTCCTCTTTCCTCCATATCTCCCGTAAACAGCATACGGCAGTTTCCATAGTCCATTTTTAATACTTCTGACTCCTCATTGGTCGTTTCCGGCCGGTCTTCTATTCCCGGATACAGGCAGGTAATTAAAAGGTCCTCTACCTGGACCTGATCCCCTCCTGCCACATAAATCACATTGGTTCCCCGCCGCTTTGCAAGCTCTTCCAGTTTCTTTATTTCCTCATCCTCCCTTCCATGATAGGGAAGCATGAGATTTTCAATTTTTATATCTTCACTATTTTCCAAAAGATAGGCAACACCGCTTAAATGGTCCTGATCCCCATGGCTGATAAATGCAAAGTGAATCACAGGTACTCCCATACTTTTTAAACAAGGCTCCAGAGAATATTTGCCCAGTGATTTTTTAGAAGAACTTCCTCCATCCACTAAAACCGCGGACCTTCCTGTCCGCAGCAGGATGCCATCCCCTTGTCCCACATCAAGAAACACTGTTTCCAGACCTTTCACAGGGCCGGGCTTCAAAAACAGAATACAAAAACAATACATCCCTGCCAGAGTAAGAACCTTTAATCCGTAGAAGCTCCTTTTCTTTTTCTCTTCCTTATTCTCACCGATTCTTTTCTCCTCATACTTCTCCCAGACTTTCAAACAGGCCAGCCCTGCAAACAGAATAAGACCATAAGCTGCAAGACGCCCGAATTCCGGCCTGCCAAAGGTCAGACTGTATCCAGGAAGCCCTTCCATGCTTTTACAGATCCATTCATAAAAGGCTAGTATGTAATGTCCTGTTCCTGCCGCGCCGATCCCAAGAAGGGGACTGAAGCTTCCAAGAAAGATAATGCCGATTCCGGAACAAACCACCCAATCCATGAGTGGTATAAGCAGTAAATTTAAAAACAGTCCATAGAAGGGAATCTGAAAAAAATGATATAGTGTAATTGGCATGGTGACCATTTGTACCGCCACTCCTGTGGAAATAGCGCCAGACAGGAACCTTTTCCTTCCAAGCCATTTTTCAAGTATGGGACTTGCCCCTCCGATTGCATAAACAGCTCCAAAGGACAGCTGAACGCCTCCATTCATAAGGAGCATAGGTGATTTAAGTCCCAGAAGCAGCAGAGCCAGGGAAGCAGAAGTTAAAAGGTCATAGGTCCTTCCAAGATAGGAGGCCAGAAATGCAACAGACATCATAATCACAGCCCTCACCACCGAAGGACCGCTGCCTGTTAAGATCCCGTACAAAACAACCAGGACAGCTCCCGCCAAACCTGCGCTTCCAAGGCCCAGACCGGTTTTCCTTAAAATCCGGTAAAAAGAAAGACCAAGAAAGGACATGTGCATTCCGCTGATTGCAAGAAGATGGGAAATTCCGTTCTTCTGATATAAAGATTTAATATCTTCCGGAAGCCCGCCTGTATCCCCTAGAACAGCGGCTGTTAATACGCCGGCATCTTCTTTGGATGTATACTTATAAAGGAGGGAGCGTCCCCATTCCCTGACCTGGCGTATTCCATCTAAAAGAGGATCTTCTCTTGGATCCAGAATCTCCAGCTCCTTCCCAAGAAACCTTCCGTCAATCCCCAGTCCCTTATAATATCCCTTGCTGTCAAACTCTCCCGGATTCCTGGCCGATGAGAAAGGCTGTACCTCTCCTTTCACTTTGAGGAGCTGCCCCAGACGCAGACTTATATCCTTATTATCACCAGTTCTTTTGGGATATAACAACGTGTCTGTCCCCGGCTCCCCTAAAAGCTTCACAGACACCATCAGACCTGGGACTAAATAGCAGGTTTCCTGTTTCCATACCTTAGTATTCTTTAAAACAATCTGAAGAGATCCATTCTTTTCTTCAAAAGAAGAAACCCTTCCCTCTGTTTCTACAAAATCAAGGGAAAGCTCCTCGATGGTTCTTTCCCTTTCCTCCCACCTTTTGCAATCGTATCCGGCCCGGGCCGCACCAAGGTATAAAAAAAGAAGAGGCAAAAGAACCCAAAGCCGGTTTCTGCCTCTCCAATAACCATAAAGAACAATCCCGGCAGCTAAAAAAGCCGGAACCAAAAGCCAGGATGTCAAAACCAGCAAAGCGGCAGTCTCTCCAAGTACAAATCCCCCTGCGATCAGACATAATGGGCGTTTTATTGTTCTGTTCCTCCTATATCACTGGATACTTCCTCATTTTCCGCATTGTAATCCAGGTTGCGTTCAAAAAGCTGGTTCAAGGAAATGGAATCACGGAACATGACTTCCTGTGAACCGTTTACCGTAATCTGCACCTTATTAATGGAGGAGGCTGCAGCCAGGGAATTCACGATAGAATAAATCGGGATATATTCCTTTACCTCCAGGGTGTTGTTAAGAAATGCGGAATCAAAATTAATGTAACAAATATTTTCATTGACCGACACATTAAGAAGCTTTGTATCCTTCGGCAGAGTCGGATTCATCCCCGGCCTTCCCGGTCCGGCGATCAGCTGTTCAATGACCAGCTTTTCTAAGGATGTGTTTACGTTATGCACCACTTCCCTTGTCTCTTTTACCAGCTTCTCACCGGTATCATCAGAGAAATACAAGGGCAGCTCTGTCTTCTCATAGGAATTGACGTTGCTGATGTTGTCAATAAAATCAGAATTAGCCATAGGCCCTACCGGACTTCCGGAGCTGTCCATCAGGGGTTGTTCCGCAGTATACACGGCAACATAATCCACTCCTTTTACCTGAGTCAGTGTCCTTACCAGGGAAGCCCTGCATAAAATCTCTCTGGTCCCATTCATCATGGCATAATTGTTGTCAAAATACAGATATAGGACCGTATCCTCCAGCTTGTAGCGTTCAAAGCCCACCTTATCTGGTACCGCTGCCTGCCGGTCTAAGTCCTTAGGCACTGTCCGGAGCTGCTCCATCAGATTCCTGATTCTCCAGTCCGTCACATCTTCCAAGTCATTTTCCGGTTTCTGAGTCATGTGATAATCCTGAGGCTCCAGCTTTGTCATGGCAGAGTTCAGATAGTAAATCTTATACACATCTTCAATGGTTTCCGTTCCCTTTCCTTCTCTTTTTCCACAGCCGGTCAGACATAGAAAGCACACCAGGAAAAGGAGCCCCCTCCTTAGCAGTTTCAGTTTCATCTAATAGCCTCCTGTTTCTAAGAAATATACGTGAGCGGAATCCGTACAGTAAATGTGGCTCCCTCGCCCTCTTTGCTTTGAAGTTTCAATGCTCCCTGGTGCATCAGCACAATTTTTTTGGTAATGGACAGACCAAGGCCTGTGCCTCCTGTTTCTCTGGATCTGGCCTTATCCACCCGGTAGAACCGCTCAAACACATGCTCCTGGAACTCTTCCGAAATTCCGATTCCGGAATCAGCTACCTTTACATAAAAAAACTTATGGTCCGCGTCAAGGGTCACCCGTACCCAGCCGCCTTCTACATTGTATTTGATGGCGTTCTCCACCAGATTGCTTAAAGCCAGGGACAGTTTCATCTCATCCACATCGGCGGTGACCTCCCGAATGCTTTCAAAGGTAAGCTCTACATTGCGTTTTCCGGCAATGGGGCGCAGCCTCTTTAAGATCAGCTCCATCAGCCCGTTGATATTCACCTGGGCAATGTTTAAATTTCCTCCAGCAGTCTTGTCCATGCGGACTAAAGACAGCAGGTCATCAATGATCTTATTTTCCCTCTCTATTTCATCGGATATATCACTTAAAAATTCCCGGTAAAGTTCTGCCGGAACATCTTCCATCCCCACCAGAGAATCGGCAAGCACCCGGATCGATGTGATCGGAGTCTTCAGTTCATGGGAAACATTTGACACAAATTCTTCCCTGGACTGGTCCACTGCCTTTAGCTTCTTAAGAGTTAAGTTAATGGTTTCCGTAATCTGCATGGTTTCCTTATAAGCATAGGGACTGATGTTCTCGTCCATATCCCCCTCTGCGGCTCTGTTTAACGTCCGCTGCAGCTCCCGGAAGGGCTTCATCATAAATTTTGCGAGAAAAACCACAAAAATTGCCAGGACGGAAAAGATCATAAGCTGAAGAAACGCTCCCTTTTCCGATACCACAGAAACCCGGTTCAGCAAATCCTCCGTAGACGCCGTCACAATCATAACCCCGGCAATTTCCTTTTCCTGACTGTTGGAATAAATAGGTATCGTCAGAGCCGAATAATGTTTATCAGAATTATATTTGCTGCTGTTTTCTCCGTCAAAGCAGCGGAGAACCTCCTCAGATATATTAAGCTTTCCCACAGAAAGGGAAAAGGTATCGCTGATGATCCTGAAATTCCGGTTCACCACCACAATCCGTCCATTGAACATATCTGCCTTTACGGACATTTCATTATCTAAAAGCGGGTCCCTTGGCTCCATGGTCAGGTACCCGATCCTTGTCATTTTGTTGCTTAAAATCCAGCACTGGTTTTGGATGTCCTGCATTCTGGACTCAATGAGGTTCTGCCGGTAAGTACCCAGCATGACGGAATTCTGGATAAATACCGGAATGGTTCCAACCACCAGAAGGGCTATAATCAGGGTAACCCGCAGGCTTATGGCATGTTTCTGATTAAAAAGCTTTATCTGCAACATGACCCTGCACCTCCAACCTTATTCCTGTCATACATCCAACCTTTTCGTACATGCGATGGCCAGCGCTCCCGGCCCAATGTGGCAGGATACGCTTAAAGAAAGATTGTCCACGTAGATTTCTCCTGTATTTGGAAAAACCTCCTCCAGCTCCTTCTTAAATTCCATGGCAGCCGCTTCATTGTTGGAATGAGCAATGGCAATACTGGTACGGTTTCCTTCCGGATCGCCAAATCGCTCCTCCATATCTTTTTTCGCAGCCGTAATCATCATGGTTTTTGCCTGCTTCATGGTTCTTGCCTTGGCAAAGGCGTCCAGCTTCTCTCCCTGAATGGTAAGAACCGGTTTGATCCTCAAAAATGTCCCCAAAAGAGCCGCTGCCGGAGTGATTCTTCCACCCTTTTTTAAATATTCCAGCGTATCCAGGGTAATATAAATGGTAGATTCCATTTTCGTCTCTTCCAGCTTTTCCTTAATGGCAGCCGCGGTCATTCCTTCGTTTGCCATTCTCTTCGCTTCCAGAACTGACTGTCTCTGAGTGACAGAAATCCTCTGATTATTGACGACAAATACCTTTCCCTCATAATCTTCCGCCAGCATAATGGCAGTCTGACAGGCACTGCTCAAACCGCTGGACATGGGAATGTGTACAATTTCCTCATATTCTTCTAACAGTCCGTTCCACAGATCCAAAAGGTCGGCCGGAGATGGCTGAGAGGTGGATATATCTACCCCTCCCTCCAGTTTTTCATAGAAATCCTTCTGTGTCAGGCTGATATCCTCATAAAACGTTTCCTCTGCCATCATAAATGGCATGGGTACTACGTAAATCCCAGCTTCCTCTCCTTGTCTTTGGGTAATTCCGCTGTTGCTGTCTGTTACAATCGCTACTTTCATTTCTGTTCTCCTTTATTTCTGCAGGCAATGAGCCAGGCGCATAAATGCTTGTATTTATGCATCGGGCGAATGCTGTCCGTAGTCTGCTGCATGGTATTTGACTACCTTGTAAGGGCAGCCTGTCCTTCTTCATCCGCAGACGTATAAAGCTGATAGTACATTCCCCGCTTTAAAAGCAGCTCCTCATGATTCCCCTCTTCCACAATATTGCTGTCGGACAGCACCAGGATCCGATCCGCATTCTGGATCGTAGTTAAGCGGTGGGCAATGGTCAGTGTGGTGCGGCCTACTGCCAGACGTTCCAGGGACTGAGAAACCAGATGTTCGCTCTCGTTATCAAGAGCAGAAGTGGCTTCATCAAGGATCAGCACCTGAGGATTTTTAAGAAATACTCTGGCAATGCTGATGCGCTGCTTTTGTCCTCCTGAAAGCTTTACGCCCCGCTCTCCCACATAAGTATCGTAGCCGTCCTTAAGCCCTGTAATGAATTCGTGAGCTCCGGCCAGCTTTGCTGCCTGGATCACTTCCTCCTTGGAAGCTCCGGGGTGACCATATTCAATATTTTCAAAAACCGTTCCTGAGAACAGATATACATCCTGCTGCACCACGCCTACAGTGCTTCTTAAACTCTCTAAGGTCACGTTCCTGATATCCTGGCCGTCAATGAGGATCTCACCTTCCGTCGGATCATAGAAGCGGGGGATTAAGTTGCATAACGTTGTCTTGCCGCCTCCGGAAGGGCCGACAAGGGCCACCTTTTCTCCCTTTTTGATATCAAGGTTTATACTGCTCAGCACCGGATTATGGTCATCCGGGTATTCAAAGGATACATGATGAAAGGTGATATTTCCTTTTACATCGCAAAGCGGCTTCGCTCCTTCTTCATCAAAGATGTCTACGTTGGCATCCATTAACTCCATAAAACGTTCGACTCCAGTTATTCCTCTCTGGAACTGTTCTGCAAATTCAATGATCCTGCGGATTGTGGCAAGCAGAGTGGTCACATATAAGGTGTAAGCCACCAGATCCCCGGGCTCGATCAGTCCTTTAATCATGAATATGCCACCTGCAACGATAACCACCACATACATCAGACCGTCAAACATCCGAATGGTATTCTGGAAAGCAGCCATGTATTTATAGGTTTTTCGTTTAATCTCTAAAAATGCCAGATTATCCCGGTTGAACTTTTCAATCTCGATTTTTTCATTGGCAAACGCCCGGACTACCCGGTTTCCTAAAAGGCTGTCCTCAATCCTGGCATTCAGCTCACCAATGTGATTTCTTTGATGTTTAAACGCATTTTTCACCTGTAAGTTAAAGTAGGTACAGGATATCCCCATAACCGGAATCAGCAGGAAGATAATAAGCGTCAGAGGGAGATTAATCCCTGCAAGTATAATAAAGGATACCACCGTCTTTAAGAATGCAATGAAAAATTCCTCCGGGCAGTGGTGGGCAAATTCCGTCACGTCAAATAAGTCGCTGGTGATCCGGGACATGATCTGCCCAACCTTTGTATTGTTAAAATAGTTATCCGACAGCTTCTGCAAATGTTCAAATGCATCCTGTCTCATATCAGTCTCAATCGCCGCTCCCATAACATGGCCAGTGTAAGCCATATAGAAGCTGGCCAATCCATCTATGATCCTGAGACCAAAATAAAGGGCACCGATCCCGATGATCGTACGAATCGTAAGGGTTGTTACGTCTCTTAATCCCTGATTGGTAATATAACGTAAGATCAAAGGCAATACCATCTCACAGATGGTGGTAAGTGAGGCACAGAATAAATCCATGACCATGACTTTCGTATATTTTTTATAGTAGGGCACAAAGCGTTTTAACAATGTGCCCGTTTTCATCTCATTTTGTTTCATATAATCCTCTACTCTGTAATCTTAATATTTTTAATAAGCCCCAAAGCCCAATCCCTTTCTCCAGGCTTTCTGCTTACAATATTAATGTTCATGCGCTGCTCCTTGTAAAGTACCTGTGCGGACATCACATAAAGAATTTCCCCGTCCTTCTCTTCCGGTTCATAAAAAGCCACCCGTGCTTTGGCCTTTTCTATGTCAAAATCCTCGATTTCCGGACTTTTCCCCTGCTCAAACCACTGCTTCTTAAACTCGGCCTTACGTCCTTCAAAAACTGCGGCGTAGACATAATAATCATGGCCACCATACCCTTTCCCGTCATAGTAGTGATCCATGCTGCCGCTATTTGACTCATCATAAAGAAAATTTCCCGGTATCCCGAAGCTCATATTGCCGATCTTTCGGTAAACCAGGTGCTTCCTGCATCCAATGGAAACCTCCTCTGAAAAGGGTGTCACTCCTTCCAGATTCACAGGAACATGGCCGGCAAGGCTGCATACCTCCAGATATTCCTTCTTGGGGAAGGGAAGCCTGCGGTCCATGGAAAGCGTTGTCTCCAGGAACTGGATGATCTGCTGGTTCACCTGCTCATCCTGCCTGCTGCGGACTGAAGGCATGAAATAACAGAATTGGTGAAGCAAAACCATGGCGCTGTTTCTGTAATAATAAGCATCCCTCTCCAATTCATTCCATACAAAAAAATCCCTGGCAAATGCGACGCCTATACCAGAATGCATCATCCCTTTTATCTCTTTAAAAGAAAATGACCGAATATGGGTGACCAGTTTTCCCTCCTGACGGTCCGGTATATAATAGACCGCAGGCCAGCAAAACATGTATTCCCCATCCCCGCTCCATCCGGATACCAGCTTCATAAGATCGGAAAACCACTGGTAAAAGTACTTTTGCCTCATGGCAAGAAAGTCCCTCTTAATATAATATCCTGTCCTGTCCTCGACCTTTAGCCTTAGCTTTTCTTTTTTTGCCAGCCGCTCCAGAAAATCGATAGCTGCCGCATGGAAACCAGGGCCGGCAATATTCGTCTGGCTCTCTCCTTGAAGCTTGCTCTTGCTCCACTTAAACCAGACATAGCCTTCCTGGCATAGCTGCACAATCATAAATCCTTCGATCCGAAAACAGCGGTACCCCATTTCCTTTGCCAGCTTTTTTGCCATACCTTCCGCTGACTGGCCATTCCAGTCTATTCCTGAAAATATTTTTTTCTTTGGCTCCAAAGAAAATCTGATTCGAATACTCATCTGAAACCCTTCCTAAGATATCTTTCTCTATTCTATCTTATTTTCATTAGAAATGGAAGCATAAAAAAAATAAGGACAAATTTAATTTTCCTGTGGATTCATTCATATACAAAAATGAGGGCTGTCCAGCATGCCGCTGGAAAGCCCTTATTTTTAGCATAGTTAACTTATTTTACGAGTAATGATTTACCTGTCATCTCTTTTGGCTGCTTTAATCCCATCAGCTCAATCAGAGTAGGAGCGATATCAGCCAGGCAGCCGCCTTCTCTTAACTTATATGCCGGGTCAGCATTTACCAGGATAAACGGAACCGGATTGGTGGTATGAGCGGTAAATGGTTCTCCTGTCTCATAATCCAAAAGCTGTTCTGCATTTCCATGATCAGCGCAGATGAACATAATTCCATCTGTTTCCTTGATCGCCTCCACAGTTCTTCCTACACAAGCGTCAACCGTTTCAATTGCTTTAATAGCTGCGCCTTCGATTCCTGTATGGCCAACCATATCCGGGTTTGCAAAGTTTATAATGATCACATCATATTTTCCGGATTTGATCGCCTCTACCAGCTTATCACATACAATAGGAGCGCTCATCTCAGGCTGTAAGTCATAGGTGGCAACCTTTGGAGAAGGAACCAGGATCCGATCCTCTCCCTTATTCGGCTCTTCCACTCCGCCGTTAAAGAAAAAGGTTACATGGGCATACTTTTCAGTTTCAGCGATTCTTGCCTGAGTCATGTTGTTCTGAGCCAAAAATTCGCCAAAGGTATTTAAAATGGCTTCTTTTTTGAAAGCAACCAGTTTGTTTTTAATGGTTTCATCGTAATCCGTAAAGCATACATAGGTCAGGTTCAGGCGTTTTTCTCTTGGAAATCCCTTAAATTCATCATCACAGAATGCTCTCGTTATTTCTCTTGCCCTGTCAGGACGGAAGTTAAAGAAGATCACGGAATCGCCGTCCTTCACCGTAGCTAATGGTTTTCCATCCTCTGTCACAACAAAAGGCTCTACAAACTCATCATGAACCCCTTTGTCATAGGAAGCCTGGATTCCGGCTGTTGCCGATTCCACATGGTTTCCTTCTCCCTTTGTCATGGCATTGTATGCGCGTTCCACACGGTCCCAACGGTTATCCCTGTCCATAGCATAGTAACGGCCCATGACAGATGCCACTTTTCCTGTACCGATTTCCTTCATCTTTGCTTCCAACGCTTCCACGAAGCTCTTTCCGGAAGCCGGAGGCGTATCACGTCCATCCAGGAAGCAATGAACATAGACCTTGTCAAGGCCGTTTCTCTTTGCCAGCTCTAAAAGGCCGTAAATATGGGTGTTGTGGCTGTGAACTCCGCCATCGGATACCAGGCCCCACATATGAAGGGCTGAACCGGATTTCTTACAGTTTTCCACTGCCTGTAAAAATTCCGCCACTTCAAAAAAGTCGCCGTCTTCTATAGACTTTGTAATCCTGGTCAGCTCCTGATATACAATACGGCCTGCGCCCATATTTAAATGTCCTACTTCAGAGTTTCCCATCTGTCCGTCAGGAAGGCCGACGGCCAGTCCGCTGGCATTTCCTTTAACAAATGGGCACTGGCTCATAAGCTGATCCATGATCGGGGTTTTGCCTTCACAGACAGCGTTATGGTCGCAGTTATCATTTAATCCATAACCATCAAGTATCATTAATACAATCGGTTTTCTGCTCATAACTAGTTCTCCTTATTCTCTTCTTTGTTCTATTGTAATAGAAGCATCGAAATCATTGTCTCACAGTATATATTTTACATGATTTGCCTATTTCTTGCAACCGGTGAATGATGAAATAATAATCAGTCTCCGGGATCTGCCTTTACTATGTGGAAAAAGCTGCCCTCCCCTACCGTTAAGGAAGGGGCAGCAGCTTTTACCCGCTTATTTGTTGTAATTTACGATCTTTCCAAACTCCGGTTTTAAAGATGCTCCGCCAACCAGACCACCGTCAATATCAGGCTGTGCAAATAGTTCCGGTGCACTTGCTGCAGATACAGAACCGCCATACTGGATGCGAATGGCTTCTGCGGTTGCTTCGTCATAGATTTCAGCGATGCATTCGCGGATCGCGCCGCAAACTTCCTGTGCCTGCTCGGTTGTCGCTACCTTTCCGGTACCGATCGCCCAGATTGGCTCATAAGCGATTACCGCATTGGCTGCATTCTCTGCCGGTACATTTAAGAAAGCGATCTTAATCTGCTGGCGAATCCAGTCAAGAGTGATTCCCTGCTCTCTCTGAGTAAGTGTTTCTCCGCAGCAAACGATAGGAGTAATGCCGTATTCAAAGGCCTTAAGAACCTTTTTGTTCACAGTTTCATCGGTTTCCGCAAAGTATTCTCTTCTTTCGGAATGGCCGATTACCACGTATTTTACCCCTGCATCTTTTAACATGGCAGGAGAAATCTCTCCGGTGTAGGCCCCTTTATCCTCATAGTACATATTTTCAGCACCGATGTGGATATTGGTTCCCTTTGCAGCCTCCATAGCTGGCATTATGTCAATAGCCGGAACACAGAAAATAACGTCCACCTCATCATTTGCCACCAGAGGCTTTAATGTATTCACCAACTCAACCGCTTCGGTTGGAGTCATATTCATCTTCCAGTTACCTGCAATAATTTTCTTTCTGGACATAGTATCAACCTTCCTTTAATTTCTTATTTATTATCTGCTGCAGCAACGCCTGGCAGTTCCTTGCCTTCTAAGAATTCTAAGGAAGCTCCTCCGCCTGTAGAGATATGGGTCATCTTGTCAGCAAAACCAAGTCTCTTAACCGCATTTACGGAGTCACCGCCTCCGATTACCGTAGTAGCATCAGAAAGCTCTGCAACTGCACGGCATACCTCTAAAGTGCCTTCAGCAAAATTAGAGAATTCAAATACGCCCATCGGTCCGTTCCAAACAACAGTCTTGGCGCCCTTTAAGGCATCCTTGAAAAGTTCAATGGATTTTGGTCCGATATCAAATCCTGACCAGCCTGGATCGATCTCGCTTACTACCTTTCTTTCTGTATCATTAGAAAACTCCTTGCCTTCTAAGTTATCTACAGGAAGCAGCAGTTTTACGCCCTTAGCCTCTGCCTTTTTAATCATCTCTAAGGCATAGTCAAGCTTATCTTCCTCACATAAGGAATTTCCGATCTCCTTGCCCTGAGCCTTTGCAAAGGTATAAGCCATACCGCCGCCGATGATCAGAGTATCAACCTTATCAAGCAGGTTATTGATTACGTTGATCTTATCGGAAACCTTTGCTCCACCCAGGATTGCCACGAAAGGACGTACTGGATTCTCAACTGCCTGGCCCAGGAATTTGATTTCCTTTTCCATCAGATAACCAACTACGTTGGTTGTTGTGTATTTGGTAACACCTACATTGGAGCAGTGAGCTCTGTGAGCGGTACCGAATGCATCGTTTACGAAAATGCCGTCGCAAAGGGAAGCCAGCTTTTTTGCATATTCATCTGCGCTCTCATCCTTACCGTACTTCGTCTCTTCCACTCTGTAACGGGTGTTCTGAAGCAGCAGAACTTCTCCATCCTTTAATTCTTCAGCGATCTTTCTGGTCTCAGGACCTGTAACCTTTGGATCGTTTACAAATTTCACTTCTACTCCAAGTCTTTCACTTAAAGCTGGAGCAACCGGCTCTAAAGACATCTCCGGAAGAGGCTCGCCCTTCGGTTTTCCTAAATGGGAGCAAAGAATTACTCTTGCGCCCTGATCTAATAATTTCTTAATTGTAGGAACGGCTCCGTCAATACGGTTAAAGTTCTGAATCACTCCATCCTTTAACGGCACGTTAAAATCACATCTCACTAAAACTTTCTTTCCCTGTAATCCGGTTAAATCATCAACTGTTTTCTTATTAAGCATATTTCAATGCTCCTTTCCTATTTTTGCCCATGTTTTCTGGGCAGAGCCCACCCCGTTTTATCGGGTGTAAAGGGACACCTGTAAGGTGTTTCCTATTTTACTATATCTTCAAAGATTTATAAAAATAAAAGGCCCGGTCCATAACGACCGGACCCTTTGTGGATCATTAGCCTAATTCAGCAAAGTACTTAATTGTACGAACCATCTGGCTTGTATAGGAGTTCTCGTTGTCATACCATGAAACAACCTGAACCTGATATAAATCATCGCCAATCTTGGAAACCATGGTCTGAGTAGCATCGAATAAAGAACCAAATCTCATACCAACAACATCAGAGGAAACGATTTCATCTGTATTGTATCCGAAGGAATCGCTTGCTGCTGCCTTCATAGCTGCATTAATGCCTTCCTTGGTTACGTCTGCACCCTTAACAACTGCTGTTAAGATGGTAGTGGAGCCTGTTGGAACCGGAACACGCTGAGCGGAACCGATTAACTTGCCGTTTAATTCCGGAATAACCAGACCGATTGCTTTTGCAGCACCGGTGGAGTTAGGAACGATGTTGGCAGCGCCTGCTCTTGCTCTTCTTAAATCACCTTTTCTGTGAGGTCCGTCAAGGATCATCTGATCGCCTGTGTAAGCATGGATTGTGCTCATGATACCGGACTGGATCGGAGCATAATCGTTAAGAGTCTTAGCCATAGGAGCCAGGCAGTTAGTTGTACAGGAAGCAGCGGAGATGATCTTGTCATCTGCTGTTAATACATTCTCGTTTACGCTGTAAACGATTGTAGGAAGATCGTTTCCAGCCGGAGCGGAGATAACAACCTTCTTAGCACCTGCATCAATATGAGCCTGAGCTTTGTCCTTAGCGCAATAGAAACCTGTACACTCAAGAACTACGTCAACGCCGATCTCTCCCCATGGAAGTTCAGCAGCTTTTGCCTGAGCATAGATTTTAATTGTCTTTCCATCTACAGTAATGGAGTCCTCGGAAGCTTCTACAGTGTGAATACCCTCACCATAGTATCCAGCGTATCCGCCCTGTGCAGTATCATATTTTAATAAATGTGCTAACATCTTTGGATCTGTTAAATCGTTAATAGCTACTACTTCATAGCCCTCTGCGCCAAACATCTGTCTGAATGCAAGACGGCCAATACGGCCGAAACCATTAATCGCCACTTTTACTGCCATAATTCAATTCCTCCTAAGAATAAAATTAAATTTGATTGTTAAATATTAATCAACTACCCTTTATTTTACCTAATATTCCACTAAATAGCAAGTCCTTTTTTAATTTTAATCCCGGCCTGCTTAAATCTCACTTTTCACATAGCTGGCCAGATTGTAGGAATGGTCGGAAATACGTTCCAGATTACTGATAAGCTCCAGGAATACAACACCTGCCGATGGTTTGCACCCGCCTGAGGAAAGTCGTTCAATATGCTTTTCCCGAAGCTCCTCTTCAAGAAGGTCTACTTCATCCTCACATTTGCTCACTTTACGGACATCTTCCATATCCCCTTTTCTCCTGGCCTCTATGGAATGGAAAAAGGATTTGTAAGCCGTTTGACAGATAACCTCCAGATCAGAAGCACCGGTTCCGGAGAAACTGATTTCATGCTGAATCATATAATCCGCCTGCTCCGCCAGGTTTTCTGCGTGATCTCCTACCCGTTCAATATCATTGATGCTGTAAAATAAGTTGTTGATTACCAATTTTTGTTCCTCTGTTAAGGACAGATTGTTGATTTTGACCAGATATTCCATCAACATCTTTTCCATATTATTAATCGTCTTTTCTGTTTTATACACTTCTTTTACTTTATCCGCATTTTTCGTGAGAACCGCATCCATGGCCAGCTTCACATTTTCTAAAGTGATCTGCCCCATATGTACCACCTCCATGGAGGCAGTTTCCACCGCGAAAGCCGGGGATTCAAAGATCCTCTCATCCAGATGTTTCATGGTCACAGCTTCTTCTCCGGCTATCTCACCATCATCGTTTCTTCCTTCCGGAATGACAACTCCTGATAAGTCCACCAGCTGTTTCGCAAAGGGGAACAGGAGGAGTGTATTGGTCAGGTTAAAGAAGGTATGGAATATGGAAATCTGTACTGCAGTTATGTTATGGGCCGCCAGAACCGGAGAGGCTGCAAAAAGGATGAAAGAACCAATGCCAAATATAATTGCTCCCATCACATTAAAAGACAAATGGATCACTGCCGCCCGCTTTGCAGTCCTGGTGCCGCCGATACTGGAAATAAGGGCTGTTACGCAGGAACCGATGTTCTGCCCAAGTGTTATAAAAATAGCGGCATTGGTGGTAACCACACCATTCATGGCAAGGGTCTGCAGGATACCTACCGATGCGGAGGAGCTTTGAAGAAGAGCCGTAACAATGGCACCGATCAGCATGCCAAGCAATGGATTTTTTCCTAAAATACGGAATGCCTCAGAAAAAATAGGGGCATCAGTATAAGGAGAAATTGCTCCTGACATAAAATCCAGGCCAACAAACAGCATGCCAAGTCCCACCAGGATCTCCCCTATGGTTTTCATCCTCTGCTTTTTACCGAACAACAGAAGTACCGCTCCGATTCCGATAAAAAGAGGAGCCCAAAAGGAAGGCTGCATTATGGAAAACGCATCTCCCAGCTGATTCATGGATACAATCCAAGCCGTAATCGTGGTACCAATGTTCGCTCCCATGATAACGCCGACTGCCTGAGTCAGATTAAGCACTCCTGCGCTTACAAAGCCGACTACCATGACCGTGGTCGCTCCGCTGCTCTGGATGATAGCCGTTATCAGTGCTCCCAGGAGTACCGCCAGGAAACGATTGTTTGTAAGCATTCCCAAAAACCGGCTCATCCTGCTTCCTGCACTCTTCTGCATGCCATCTGCCATGGTGTTCATGCCATACAGGAACATTCCCAGCCCCCCTAAAAACCCAAACAGACTCGATATGTCATTTATAGACATGTGTTACCTCCTTATAAACACTAATTATGGTTTTATTCCAGTGCTTTCCACCTCTCACCGGTAGACGCACCGTTTAAAATATAGCATAGGCAGAATTGCTTTTTCAATGTTTTTTAAAAATTATGTAAAATTTTGGTGAAGTTTAGGTAAAATCAGCACTTATTTTCAGCAAAAAGACCGCCCTGCTGATTGAAAATCTGCGGACGGCTCTTGCCGGAGAGAAATTCACAGGATTTAGATCCCGTTTTTTTCTCCTATCTTTATAACAAGAGATTTCACTTTTCCATCTCTTAATTTCAAAGCTTCAGTTCCAGAAAGTCCTGCTTTTTTTATCTCCTTTCTCTGCCCATCAAGGTATTCCAGTTCCATCCGTTCAATGCGGTAGGAGCCGGGTATCATATCCCGTTTTTCAAAAAAATGATAGACGATCTTGGTTTTTCCTAAAAAGCTGGCTTCAACGGTTTTATCCTCCGGTATAAGATACCCAGGAATCGCAGGCTCAAAAAAGCAGCATAGCTGACCTCCTTCCATGAAAAAGGGCTTTTCTCCAAACATCATAATCTGCCACATCTGCAGGAATTCAGCCGTGGAACCGCTCAGTCTTGCCACAAAGCCTCTTCCATGAAGCTTATCATCGGCATTTGCACTGCTTACAAGAAAAGAGGAGTTCTCCAGCAAGCTTCTTCCGTATACCTCCTCATCCAAAAACGGAATGCAGGCATTGTGGAAATCCCGGAAGAATTCGTCATATAATTTTGATTTAAGTAATTCCAGAAGATATTTATATTCCATGTGAAGCCAAATGGACTCATTTTCCAGCCAGCCGGGTGAAAATGCTTTTGCTCTTCCGATCTCAAAGGATGCATTGTCCAGAGATTCATTGACCTTGTACATCTTTAATTTTGTATCATATAATCCGGTCTCCTTAACCTTATGGTACAAGGATAATTTTTCTTCCCTGGATACCGGCAGTTTCATATACCGGACAAACCCTTCCAGGAACAGAGGAAGCGCGATGACCTGCAAATTTTCAGGAATGATATGAGTTTCAGCCATTTCATAGCTGTCAAGCTGATGAATATAATAGGTGGGAATCCCTCCATCTTTCTTACAGGCTGATTGTATGCCGTCTTCCACATAGGAAATCCACTTACCTAGAATACTGCAAAATTCCCGCCCGGACATGGTTATCTCATCACCCCGGACGCCTTTTGCCGTAATCTCCCTGTAGTGCTCCTTATAACCATTGCACTCATTCCATACCCACAGCCTGCTCTTAGACTTTTTTTCATAGGAAGCAAAGGTTTTATCCAGACCTTTGATAAAATCATATAACTCGGCCGGTACCGTAACTCCTTCTCCATACCGCTCCAGGGCGCTTTCTATAAATTTAAGCAATCGGTACAGCTCAAAGGTTTCCGGCATAGAGGAGCCTAAAAGTCCTGGCAGCCCATTTAAGGCATCATACCAGCCCGGCTTTCCCGCCTCCATTTCTATCCCTAAGCCTGACATATCCAGAGAAGCGGTTTTATTGGCAGCCACCACCACAAGCTTTGTCATCAGGTTTGTGGCATAAATGGTTCCTTTTCCATAATCAGTGTATACAGTATCCTTTAAAGCTTCCTTTTTCCGGTCCTCACAAAGAGCATGGTACTGCCTGATTCCCCGTTCCGTCTGCACATAACGTTCATGGCGCGGCCTCACAACCGCTCTCGATTCGTAATACGTGTAGCTTTTATCAATAAACAGCAGGTGCTCTTCCATTTCAGGATAAACGGAAAGATAAGCTTCAATCAAATCAAGATGATATGTCCAGTGATCGGTCCAGTATCCTTCACCAAAATCTGCGTGGAATGTAAGACTGCTGTGCTCCACCACCGTACTTAAGAATTCCTCCCTGCTGCATTCTAAGGAGATGGAGTGGTGTTCCAGAAAGGCAAACAAGCTCCCCGGCGAAAACTCCTTCCGGAAAAATTCTTCCATAAGGCTTTTGCCTCCCTGTTCCACAACCTTAAGAATCTTATCCGCACGGACAGCTTGATAAGTAACCTGGCGCACTACCAGGGGATTATACCCATCAAGCTGCAGCAGATTGTAAAACAGCTTGATGTTATGGTCCTTCACATAAGGTGTAAATAAAACATCGCTTCTCCGGTTTTGGTTTACATCTCTGAAATTACCATTTCCCTGAGTAAAGTACTCCGGAATCATGGAAAAATCATTGTAATCCCGCTCCATATCCCCATGCTTTCTGGAATACACGTAAAAAACAGAATCCTTCCCTGTTTTTATTGGAAACCCGCCCCGCAGCACGTTATCAACATAGGTTTGTTCGCAATAGGCATCAAACACCGGATCAGAGGTTTTCGTGCGGATGAAGCTTCCCAGTTCCCGTGTTTTTTCTGCCGCCTTTTTGTATTTCTCCTCGAAATAACTTCTGTCCAAGGTACATTCCCCATAATCGGATAATATTTTCTTAGTTGAAGCCTGACCTGCCACACTGTTCCAGCCCACAGTCTCCCCGGCAGACAAGACCCTGGTAAGACAGGAAAAACCGGAAGGCACAATATTTTGAGTGATCTGCTTTTTTTGCAGCAGCTCATCAAGACTGTGTCGGATCAGGCCCACAGGATGTTCCAATGCCGTATCATGTTCAAACACAAGCTCAGGATCTGCAATAATGGGTAACAGCCGGCCAGATTCTGATAAGGAAAGTATAAAATTACCTTCTTCCACCCTAGAAACAACTGCCGAATCCCCTGTGCTGTACCGTACCCGGTAATAAGGCATCCTCTTCTCCACATCCTCCACCTGCATCCAGGCTTTCATGGTCTGGGCCATTTCCTTCATTTCTTTTAATCCAATTCCATAGGGGATGACTCCAGGCATTCCATCCAGTATCTGTAGGTCTAGCTTCTGTTTGGAGATGTTTTGTATGGTCACCCTTCTCACCAGGCCGGCAACCGCTTCATCGGGAAGGGTATAATACAGGACATTGGTTTTTAGACCTTTTTCCTCGTTGATTTCTTCCAGCTCCAGTTCATTCATACCCACATACATACGAGTTTTTACGGAATCCAGGCGAAATGGTTCATATACCTCATTCCCAGTTTTTATAAAGGTGCGAAACCCCATGTTCCTTACAAGCTGGTAAGCCTGATGGGCCGGATAAAATTCCATAATGGAATGATTCTTATTTTCTACGCCAAAGCTTACAACTGCCTGGCCCCGGTTTGTATAGAAGCACCAGAGAGGGATGCCGTAAATTCCGCTGATTCCTGGAAGGAAGCTGGAAAATGCCGGTTTCTGATTATAATCTTCTATTATAAATCTTCCTCTTGAATCAAACATATTCTTATCATCCTTTCACCGCACCTGCAACCAAGCTATCCTGGATCTGATTGCTCAGAATAAAATAAATGACAATGGTAGGCAGGGTTGCAATGACCATGCCCGCTCCGATTAACCCCCAATCAGTGGAATATTGACCTGCAAAGGACATGATTCCTACAGGCAAGGTCCGGTACCGGTCGCTGTCCACAAAGGTATTAGCTAACATCAGCTCATTCCAGGTCCCTAAAAAAGTAAAAATAGAGGCGGTGGCAATCGCCGGCTTGATGATGGGAAGTATAATGGTTGCAAAGCACCGGAAAATCCCGCAGCCATCAATACAGGCTGCCTCTTCTATTTCTATGGGAATGCTTTTGTAAAATCCGATTAATATCATAATGCTCATGGGAAGGGCTCCCGCAATATAAGGAATGAGAAGCCCTAAATATCCGCCTTTTAATCCGGTTTTATCAAGGACCTGAAATAAGGGCAGCAAGGCAGCCTGGGCCGGAATCATAATTCCCAATGCGAAAATTCCAAATACCAGGGATTTAAGCTTCCATTTCATTCTGGCTATTGCATAAGCAGCCATGGCAGATAAAATTCCTGCAACGGCCACAGTTGCCATGGAATAGAATACGGAGTTTAAAAAGTACCGGATCAGGTTTGTCTGGGTAAATGCATTACCGTAATTTTCCCATCTCCAGACCTGGGGAAGCCCGATGGGGTTATCTCCAAATATCTCCCCATTGCTTTTTAAGGAAAAGGTAAAAAGCCAATATAATGGAAAGAGCTGAGTCAGTGCAATGAGGCACAGCAGCAAAAACTTTATCTTTTTTTTCATCTTCATAGGACCGCCTCCTCATCTATATGGCCGATGCATTTTCTTCCGCTTTTTTAAATAACTTACTTACAATAAAGGTGAACAACAGGCATTCCACCACAATGAAAAAAGCCTGTGCGCTTCCATACCCATATAGGCCCCTACGGAATAAATTGTTGTACATCAGGGTTGCAGGTACTTCACTGGCATGGTTCGGACCGCCTCCGGTCATGACATAAATAAGATCAAAGGCCCTTAGAGAACCGGTAATGGAGAATATGACACAGGTCTTGATAACCGGAGCCAGGAGAGGCAGTGTAATCTTTGTATTCACCTGCCACTTACTGGCACCATCGATTTGAGCTGCCTCATAATAATCCTGGGAAATGGATTTGATCCCAGCATAAAAAATCAGCATGTGGTAACCGATATACTGCCACACCGCAGGAATCAAAGTGGAAAGAAATGCGGTTTTGGGATTGGAAAGCCAGGAATAGCTGAAATCAGAGGCTCCCAGAGCGCGGATTAAATGGTTTAGAAGACCATATTCGCTGTTAAACATCTTCATCCAAAGCTGACCGATTACCATACTGGAAATGACCACCGGCAAAAAGTAAACGGTGCGAAAGAACTTTTCTCCTTTTACCCCCCTAGCCAGAACCATCGCCAGTAAAAGGGAGATGGGAAGCTGAATGAGTAAGGAGGCACCCACTAAAAGAAAGGAATTTAAAACAGCCTTCACAAAGTGGCGGTCCTCCGCAAACAGCCTAATATAATTCACAAGTCCGATGAACTTCATTTCCCCCATGCCATCGTACTGGAAAAGGCTGTAGGCTCCGGAAATAAAGAGGGGGATCATACTAAAGCTGATAAACAGGATGAGCGCAGGCAGCACAAAGCAGGCCACAAATCTCTTTTTCCCCAACATGTTATTCATAATCAGTCTCCTCTACTTTGGGCAAAAAATGGGTATCGCCCGGTTCTGTAAGCGATACCCCCTTTGCTCTTACTTACTTATTGATAGCTGCTTCATGTTCCTTTATAAATTCACCCGTATCGGCGCCTGGAGCGAACAGGGTCTGCACCTGTTCATTGTGAATGGTGGCCGGTTCTGCATCAAGAGAGGTATCCCATGCAAGGACTGAGGTCTTTCCTTGAAAAAGGAGATCCTTGATCTGTACGAAAAGAGGATTTAAGCCCTTTTCATCTACCTCAGTTTTCCAGCCGCTGAAACCAGTGCCTGACTCATAAGCAGCTTCACCCATCTTCTCATTTATGTAGATTGCAAATTTAGCAGCCTCATCCGGATTCTTCGTGCTCTTATTCACCCAGAAGGATTCTACGAATCCGCCGCAATAATCGGTTTCATTTCCTTTGCCGGTAATCATGGGGATTTTCATTGCCACCACATCCTCCGGATTGATGGTAACGGCTTTATCTGTATAAATGCCGTTTGCAAACCAGCTTCCCATAAGTCTCATGGCCGCCCTTCCGGTTCCAAAGGCTGCATTGGCATCATCATTGCCCTGTTCCAGAGGATTGGCTCCAAATGCGCCCATCTTGTATAATTCCTGGACCTTATCAGCCGCTTCTGCATAGCCTTCTCCTTCAAAGGGAGCCTGACCGGTAAGCATCTTGTTGATTCCCTCTGCCCCTACGGTTCTTAGTGCCAGCGCCTGATAGATAAATGCTGCATTCCAGCCATCTTTTGCGCCAGAAGCCAGAGGGGTTACCCCGTCAAGAGCCTTCAGCTTTTCAACTGCGGCTACCAGCTTGTCGTATGTATCGGGTAACTCTGCTCCTGCCTGATCAAATAATGCCTTATTGCAGTATAAGGTCATATACCAGGAAAAGGAAGGAAGAGAATAGGTTTTTCCATTGTATTCAAAAGCTGCCGTGGACCCCTCTAAAAGTTTTCCCCTGATCTCGTCTGTGAGATAGGAATCCAACGGAAGGAGTTTATCCGCATTGATCATCTTTCTTGCGGTCCCTGCCCCCCAGTAATAGAACACATCAATTCCCTTTGCATCTCCAGCAAACTCTGCGGAAATCTTAGTTTTATAAGCCTCCGTATCCAGGGTCTGCGTGTTGATTTCCACATTGGGATTTTCCGCTAAGTAAGCGGCAACCGCCTCGTCATACTTTTTCTTTAATTCATTGGTATCGTTGGACCATTGGTGCCAGACATTTAATACGGTCTTTTCCGTCTTTCCCTCCCCCGAACTGCCGGCGTTTGTTGGAGCAGCACTGCCTTTGCTTCCACAGCCTGTCATACCTGCTGCCAGGGTTAAAGCCAATGCCACGGCTGAAACTCTTTTTAATAAACTTTTTTTCATCTCAATCTCCTCCTGGGTTTTCTTTGTTTCCTTCTGATATCAGTATACCGAAACTCCTTTTTTAACTCAATTTAATATTTTGACCCAAAAGGTTAGAAATTTTACTACCTTTGCTTATATTCCTTAACAGTCACTCCCACATGCTTTTTAAAGCAGATGCCAAAGTAATGGGAATCCCTAAATCCTACCTTTTCTGCTATTTCGTATACCTTAAAATCCGTTGTATTAAGAAGGCGGATCCCTTCTTCAATCCTTTTTTTCAGAACATATTCAATAAGGCTCTGACCTGCCTCTTTTTTAAACACCCTGCTTAAGTAGCTTTCATTGGAAAAGACTGCCGAAGCTACGGTTTTAAGAGAAAGCGCAGGATCACAAAAGTTTTTATCGATATATTCCAGCGCCTCGTTTACCACCTTATTTCCCTGCTTTGCTTTCTTGCTGTTATGATAGTTTAATATCATATGGATGGATTCTTCCAAAAACGGACGGCACTCCTCCACGGTCTGAATGGATTGTATGGATTCATACAGACGGTCTTCTCCTATAAGCTGTTCCAAGCTGACCCCATACTTATTAAGGGTACTTCCGGCCTTAGACATTAAATCCATAACCGTAAGCCTTAAATATTCCACTTCCGTTACCCTTGAATTCCTGACTACTTCCACATAATCCTCGATTGCGGCAGACACCCTGTCGGAAATTCCATTGGTCAGGGAAAAAAGGAAGTCCTCCCAGTCAAAGGCCAGCTTATCCGGATTTTTTTCCATAATATGCATGTATTCTTCGTATGTGATGATCCGGTTATCCCCTAAAAGCACCGATGCACTAAGGGCATGTTCCGACTCGGCAAAAGCCTTTGCAATTCCCTCATAGCCCTCATGGCTGCGGCTGATGCCAATGGTGGAAACCATATGGTTCTCCTTAAGCCTTTGATGGATTTGCCGTGCAATTTCCCCGCTGTCCTTTAGTCGCCTGACTGTACAAAACAAAATTATATTTTTCATGTAGTGAAGAAAAGATATGGTTCCGTCAATGGGATCCCTGCCTAGGAGTTCCATGGCCCTTTTATGAAGGCTTCCGTCTGCCTCCCCTGACCGTTCCTCTTTTAAATGAATATTTAAGCAGCAGCACCCTTTTAGCATCGCTTCGCAGTCATAGGCAAGAAGCTTTTTCTCCGCTTCCTCCTCACTGGTACGCTTTTCCACCAGCCGTTGAAAAAAACTTTCCATTATAATGTCCTGATCGGCGGAAACGCTCTGCTTTAACATCTCCACCTCTTTGCGCCGGGCCTTTTCTTTTATGATTTTCCCCCTGATCTTAAGAGCGATTTCCATCAGCTCATTCATATCAATGGGTTTTAAAAGAAAATCTTCTACTCCCAGCTTTACCGCCCGCCTTGCATATTCAAACTCCCGGTATCCTGTAATCATAATTACATGAATGCTCTCATCCAATGCTGAAATATGTTCCGCGAGCTCCAGACCATCCATATGGGGCATATTGATATCAGTTAAAACCAACTCCGGCTTTCTGTATTTTATAAATTCCAATGCTTCCGTACCAGAGGAAACCTCCCCAATGACTGAAAAACCATAATCTTCCCAAGGAAATCCTCGTTTGATCAGCACCCGTTCCAGTTTTTCATCATCCACAATCAGTACCTTGATCTCCATGTTCCAACCCCTTTGCTTCCATACGCTTTACTCTTACTGCTATTTCCGTTCCATTTCCAATCTCACTGTGAATAAGGACCGGCTGCCTGATCCCATGATAGAGGGTAATCCGCTGTTTTAAGTTATAAAGGCCGAATCCCGACTTACCGGTCACGGTCTTTCCTTCCATGATTTCTTCGATCTTTTCCTCGCTCATGCCCACCCCGTCATCAGACACCAGAAAAATAATTTCATCCTCATCGGAAAAGGCCTTGATGGAAATAGTTCCTTTTCCTTCCCTGGGCTTAATTCCATGGTGAACGGCATTCTCCACCAAAGGCTGTAACAGCAGCTTTAATATCCTGCAATCCTTAACCTCTTCTTCCACGTCCACCTCTACCTTTATTTCATTGTCATAGCGGATATTTAAGATGGTTAAGTAGCTTTGTATACAACTTATTTCATCCTTAACCGTAATAAAATCCAATCCGCTGTTTAAGCTGTTCCTGTAAAAGCTTCCCAGGGCCTGGGTCATTTTAAAGCAATTGTCATAATCCCGCATGAGAGCAAGGGCGGATACCGCATCAAGGGTATTGTATAGAAAATGGGGATTAATCTGAGCCTGGAGCAAATCCAGTTCCACCTTTGCAATGATCTGCTCTTCTTCTTTTACCTTTTGGATCAGGCTTTTAATGGATCTTGCCATATGATTAAATACACGCTTCAGATTATTGATTTCGTTTTTCTGCCGGTCCACCTCCATTTCATCAAACTGGCCCTTTTCCACCAGCATCATATGCTTTTCCACCTTTAATAAGGGATGGAAGATAAAACGGGTGAGCATGACCGAGCAGACAAAGACAAAAGCAACATTCATACACATGATCAACAGGATGATCGTGGAATAATAGGGCGCCATAGCGGTCATGTTATCCAGCTGAAAAGATCCGGCCAGCTTCCAGTTTTCTATGCCGATGTCCTGGGTGATCACCAGCCGGTTTTCACCGGTCCGCTGTCCGGGATTCCCAGGGGCCACAATGTATTCGCCCTCATCGCCCAGAATATAAAAGTCACTGTCACTGGAATTGCTGACCCCATTAAAGTAATTGCGTATTGTTTCCTCATTGACCGTAACCAGCAGGATGGCCAAAGGTTTATATGTATTTTCATCCCGGATCTCCCGGATGTAGGTAATATAAGGGGTGTCTCCATAAAATTCAATAACCCCCTCACTGCCTTTCATAAAAAAACCGTTTCCCCTGTGCTCACTTAAGTGCCGGTACCACTCAGAATCCAGAATCTTTTCTCCGTATATGCCCTTGGGTGTTTTTTTATAAGAGCTGTACACATTATGATAAGAATCCATAATCAGAACGCTGGAGATGTATTCCCCTGACAAGATCATATTCACCAGACTCTGCTTGATGGTTCTCTGAATAGACGGATCAATGGCCCTGTTATCCACATTTCTTAACGCCTCTTGAACATTTCTGTCAAAGTAGATCAGGTTTGAGAACTGGGTCACATTATCAAAAATCAGGGACAAATTTCCCTTAAGGGCGCTGACCGTCTGAGTACCTGCTCCCATAATTTCTCTTTTCGTGTAGGAGGTATTAATGACAGATATGACCGAAAAGGTGATTACAAAGGATAATAATACGACCGTTAAATACATAATCAGGATCTTTGTCTTAATCCTCATATTTTTCCAAGCATCCATCAGACCAGCCATAGCAACCTCCCACTCATATGATTTTTCACCCTTATTCTAGCGAGTTTGGCAGGGGATGTCAAAAGAAAGTTCGAATTGCCTCAATCTGCTCCCTGTTTAAAAGCTCAGTAGGGGAATTCTTATCGCAGGTATCCTGATTTTCTATAATAAGGACGCTCCCTTCCTCATCCAGGGCATGGGTGTGCCAGACGCCTTTTTTCACATTATAAAGCTGGTTTTTCTCCATTTTCACACATTCCACCACTTCAGGCCGTTCCCCATTCCCGCCTGAGATCAGGACGCAGCTGCCTTCCAGCAATACAAATACCTCATCTGTTTCCAGGTGCCTCTGCATGGAGTTAAGACGGTCCGCTCTTACGTCATCACAAAACTTAAGCACCGCCACTCTCCATGTCTGATAATCTACAAGAGGGGTATATCCCTCCCTCGAAATCTTTATAATATCAATCAATTCTCTTTTCATTTTTTCCTCCTAAATAAAGCAAATATTCCCAACCGTTTTCATACTCAGCTCTGAACACTGACTATTATTCTAAATTCAAATCGACCGTGATGATATGGAGCTCCTGATCCGGCAGATTTAATAGTTCTTCTCTCTTAATGCTCCAATCCCCACCAATCCGGTAAGGAACCCCATTTAAAGAAATACCGGTAATCCCATAGACATCCGGGTCCAAATTCCGAGGATTTCTATAAATGACCTTTAGGTTTTTTCCGGCAAATATGAGAGAAACCGAAGCCTCATGCTGATTGTCAAACTGTTCCTTCAACAGCTGGGGTTTAAAAACCAGGCTCCCATAATGTCCTCTGATTCCAAACATCTCAGTGACAACCGTAACCAGATACCAGCTGGCGGCTCCTGTCAGATAGTGATACATTCCTCTTCCCCCGGCATCCACGTACTCAGGAATTCCCGGATATATCCTGCTCTTTTCGGAATCGCTGCAATGGTCAAATAAGGACATAAGGGCATGATATCCTTCCTTTGAAGCGTTACGCCGGTATAAGGCATTCCCGAACATGGTGGACATGTGGGAGAATACGGCCCCGTTTTCCTTGTGCCCATAAGCAAACCCAAACATCCTGCCTAAATCCATTTTTACCTCATGGAAATCCGTATTTAAGCGGTATCCTCCGATTTCCTTTCTGTACAGGTGGGCATCGGAAGCCTTCACAATCTCTTTGACCTGCCGGTCTGTCGCAACTCCCGACATGAGGGAAAATACCTGACTGGTGAGCATCATGCGAACCCCTGCTCCAGTTTCACCCTCCACTTTATTTCCGGAATTGTCGTAGTATCCGTTATACCAGCCAAACCCTTCCCTTGAAGTGACCCATTCCGTTTCCCGTATATGATCATAGATCCAGGAAGCCTTTGCCCGCAAATCAGCCTGTAATTCCTCTCCTTTTATAATTGCCTTTTTTCCTGAAATAGAATGGGAGCAGTCTCTGCAATAACGGGCAAGTACTTCCTGCTTCTTTCTGATGTCATCATAAACTGTCCTGTCCCCTGCCATCAGCTGCCTTACTTCTTCCGCAACTTCAAATTCCTCCACTCCCTGCACTTTCATCTCTTCCAGGAAATCGGCAAGCCCCTTTAGATTATACCCATACATACAGGTAAAGGCTACGCTCTCTCCTCTTTGGGAAGCTAAGTCCAGGGCATCATTCCAGTCCGCGCCCCTGATCCTGATATGGTTGTGCTCTCCAACATCATAAAAGGATGTAAGGTTCTGAACCAGCAGATGCTCCAGAATGGTTCCTGAATAAATCTGATCCTTGTCAGCCCGCTGCCGTTCCCCGTCTTCTGTCGTCCACTTAAGATCCTTATCCTCTCCGCGGCAGATTTGCATATCCTTAAAATAGCTGTTGTTTTCCAGCAGGATCCCAAGATCTCCGGTCTGGTGGATATATAATTCCGTGGTCAGAAAGGGCCATACCCCATGGTCCATCCAGACCCTTGTAATGTTGTTTCTATCCGCAATAAACTCTCCCTGCCCGTTTCCAATGATTGTGGCATTGGTCCCATCCATTCGTACCCCGCCAAAATTATCAATAAGCATCTGGCGGACCCCCGACGAGTCCATCATCAGCAATGCCAGACAGTCCTGCCATAAATCTCTCCAACCTCTTCCACCTTTTCCATAGTCATGATGGGGTAAAAAGGAGCAGCCATAAATTCTTCGAAGCATGGGCTGAAAGCTTACCCAGCGCATCCAACGGTCGAAAACAGAGTTACCTGTGCGAAACCTCACATTGACCTTTTGGTTCCAATATTCTTTCGTCTGTTCCCAGGAACTGTCAAATGCTCTTTCATTTAGAAACTGCTCACAGCTATGTATCAGTTCTTCTTCTGAATTTCCATATCCCATAGCCACAAAATAGGTTATCTTTTCCTTCGGCCCTATCCTGCATTCTTGAAAGCAAAGTCCTCCCAGAGCTTCATAGCCGCCTGTCTCATAATCCATCCCCTGAGGCTTTAAAGGGATTTCATATAAAGCTTTTGGATTTTCAAGATTGCCGCCTTCTCCTGTAAAGTCCTCTAAAACAGGGTAATATCCCACAGGGCGCTGGGATTCATTTCCTCCAAATACACCGTAAGACCGGTGGTTCCTCTTATGACCCCGTTCATCAAAGGTCATAGTGGGTGTCACGATGACTCCGGAAGACTTCGTCTTAATTCTATGGAGAAGAGATGTCACATGCCGGTGGTCCCTGATATTATCCGCAGAACGGGCATAGAGAGGAATGGCTGTGACTACCTGAAGACATTTATATTCTTCCGAGATATTTTCTATCTGGATTTTCATCAGCTCCACCTTCTCCCCGGTGGCCGGAACAAGGCTGTTAATTACCCCTTTTATACCCAGATGTTTTGAAGTTCTGGTTACCTTATGATGCATGAAGCCCGCTTCCACAGCCACCGGTTCCTTGTTATCAGAAAAAAGCTGGGCCTGCTGCCAGGAAGAACGGCCGGTAAGAGACCATAATTCCGTTCCATCAATCCTGCACCATACATTTCTGGAGGATTTGTCGTTATGTAAACTTTCACAGCTGACAGGAGGCATGAAAAAGGAATTCTGATCCATCTTGCTGTCCCCTCCCAGATCAGGAGAGACACAGCTCATTACCCCGGACTCATTTGCCAGGGGAAAATATAAATAGCTGGTCAGATCCGGATTTTCCACATAAAAATCACCCTGATTTCCTTTAAACTCATATTTCATCCCAATTTCCATCCTTTCATACCGGTAGTTTTCTTAAAGTATATCCCAGGTGGATGGATTACTAAATTTAATTATTTTGCTGAAAAGGTGATTTTTTTTACTTTATCAAATTCGTTTTGTTAAAAACTCCGTTTCTCTGCGTTGCTTTTCTCCCTGGGATTGATTATAATGAATTTAATTTTTGAAAGGAGAACCCCATGCTGCCAGATTATCATTTTCATACAAATTTTTCAGGAGACTCCGACACCCCAATGCGGGATCATTTAGAGCAGGCCATAAACCTTGGAATGACCTCCCTCTGTGTGACAGATCACCATGATTATGACGTGGACTCTATCATCGATTTTACGCTTCAGACGGATCAGTATTTTGAAGCGATGTCTGCTTTAAGGGAAGAATACAAAGACCGGATTGACCTTCGCATAGGAATCGAGCTGGGTCTTCAGACTCATTTAACAGAATACTACAGGGAATTGCTATCAAGCTATCCCTTTGACTTCGTCATCGGCTCCACTCACTTTATTAACAGAAAGGATCCTGCTTATCCCGTATTTTTTGAAGGAAGAAAGGAACAGGAAGCATATCTTCAGTATTTCCAGGCTACACTGGATAATGTGAAAAATATAGACAACTATGACGTAGCCGGCCATATCGACTACATCGTCCGTTATGGCCCGAATAAGGCTCGCTATTACAGCTACGAAGCATACCGGGATATTCTAGATGACATTTTAAGAGCAATTATAGAGCGGGGAAAAGGAATTGAATGCAACACAGCCGGTTTCCGAAAAGGAATCGGACAGCCAAACCCCTGTGCTGCTATTATAAAGCGCTATAAAGAATTAGGCGGGGAGATCATAACCATCGGTTCCGACGCCCATATAACAGAAGATTTAGGAGCAGATTTTCAGACAGCGGGAGAACTTCTTAAGCAATGCGGATTTTCTTATTATACGGAGTTCCGGGGACGAAAACCGGAATTCAAACCCTTGTAAACAGATAAGAGAAATAATACTTGAAATTGGAGAATTGCCATGAATGTATTTGATATTATCGGCCCTGTTATGATCGGGCCTTCCAGCTCCCATACGGCCGGAGCTGCCCGAATCGGTAAAACAGCTGCCCTGCTTTTAGGCGCACCTGTGGCTAAGGCAGATATCCTGTTTCACGGCTCCTTTGCGAAAACCTACAAAGGTCATGGTACAGATAAAGCCATTGTAGGAGGAATCCTAAAACTGGACCCCTGGGACCCGGGAATCCGTACAAGCCTTGAAACGGCAAAAGAACAAGGGATATCCGTCACAATCCGCACCGGCACAATAGAAAATGCTCACCCAAACACAGCGCTGGTCACCTTAACCTCTGATCAGGGCAGCACCATCTCCGTCCAGGGAGCATCCGTGGGAGGCGGCAATATCGTCATAAATAAGGTAAATGATATGGAAGTTTATTTTACCGGGCAAAATACCACCCTGATTGTTATGCATCAGGATATTCCCGGCATTATCGCCCATGTTACGAACCTGGTGGCCGTGGGCAATGCCAATATCTGCAATTTCCGCTTAAACAGGCAGGAAAAACGCGGACTTGCCATTATGACCATTGAGATGGACTCCGATTTTGACCAGTCTTTAGTCTCCCAAATCCAAACCATCCCTCATGTATACAATACAATTTTATTGAAATTATAGGAGGAACCTATGCAGTTAAAATATAATTCTGTGGAAGAGCTTGTGGCTGCTGCTTCATCTTCCAATAAAAAAATATCGGAAATCGTGCTGGAGCAGCAGGCTGAAGATATGGAGACCTCAAAGGAAACCGTCTATTCCACCATGGAAAACAGTTTTGAGGTCATGAGGCAATCTGTCTTAAACGGTATGGATGAGACTCTCCGTTCTTCCAGCGGACTTTCCGGAGGCGCCGCTGCCAAACTAAAAAAAGCAGTGGACGAAGGAAAAAACCATTACGGTCATCTCCTTGGCAATGCCATAAGCATGGCTCTGGCGGTAACGGAATACAATTCCTGCATGGGACAGATCGTTGCGGCACCTACAGCAGGCTCCTGCGGCGTCATACCGTCAGCCCTCATTTCCGTATTGGAGGAATTTGACTTACCAAAGCATGATATTATCATGTCCCTGTTTACCGCATCAGCCATTGGCATGGTCATAGCCAAATGCGCCAGCATCGCAGGAGCTGAGGGCGGATGCCAGGCCGAAGTGGGTTCAGCGTCCGCTATGGCTGCTGCTGCACTCACGGAAATCTTTGGCGGAACGCCCCAGATGGTTTCCGACAGCTGCGCCATTGCCCTTAAAAATACTATGGGCCTTGTATGCGACCCGGTGGCAGGGCTGGTTGAGGTTCCCTGTATTAAACGCAATGCTATGGGAGTTGCCAATGCCTTTACTGCCTCAGAGCTTGCATGTGCCGGTATCACAAGTGCCATTCCTGCAGATGAGGTAATCCTTGCTATGAAGCAGGTGGGCGACCTCATGTCTACCGCCTTAAAGGAAACTTCAGAGGGAGGCCTGGCCGCAACCCCTACCGGCTGCCGCCTGCGCAAGCAGATCTTTGGAACAGATTCCGCTTCTTCATGAGGCCGTACGCTTACCGCCTGTCTTGATTTTTGAGACAACATAGGCATAAAACTCATCTTTTTCTTCTTTTAAAACCCTGGTCGTCAGTACAAATCCATGGGTGGAATCGGAAAAAATCAGGATCATATTGGGTTTCTTTGCAATTCTCTTGATTTTTTCCCATTTGATCTCCGAACACTTCTCTCCCTGCTTTATATGGATCCCCCAATCATCAAAGCTCACTTTAGTATCCTGATTAATGACTGCCGCCTGCTTCCTTGCCTTCCAGTAAATTAAAACAGGCTGAATCAAAGGAAACAGGCAGAAACCCAGTATGACACCGAATCTGAAAAAAAGACCTGATGAATTCCATCTGACAATTCCCAGAACAAAAACCGCAGTGGTAAAAATGATATTGCATACTCCAACCAGAGAACCATAAATATAATACATGGACAGCTGCCAGATATCTGCAGCCGTATTCCGATACGTATATTCGTATTTCATTTCATTCCTCCCTTTCATGATAAAAGTATACCCCTAGAGTAATTCTTTTAAAAAAAGGAATCAGGCATTAATCGAAATGAATGCCTGATTCCATAACCTGTTTATCGGATCATAATACCATTGCCCACAGGGCAGGTGCAGGATCGTTATTTAATTAACAGTGCCGGCAGCCCCAAACTGATGGCCGGTATAAAGGTGATCAACAGGAGCGTGATAATCATACAAAGATAAAACGGAAGTGTCGCCTTAACCACTTTCTCCATCGGAAGTTTCGCCACCGCAGAACCAATAAATAATACGGCGCCTACCGGAGGAGTCAGAAGACCGATACCGCAGTTCAACACCACGATAATACCGAACTGAACCGGATCAATACCAATGGAAGTTGCAATAGGCAGTAAAATAGGAGTTGCAATCAGTATAATCGGAGACATGTCCATAATACAACCTAAGATCAGAAGGATCAGGTTCAAAAGCAATGCCAGGATAATTGGATTGTCGGTTATTCCAGTAATGGCACTTGCTGCCAGATCCGGAACATGCAGAGTGGTCAGACAGTAACCAAATACATTAGAGGTTGCAATCAGAATAAGCACAATGGCAAGAGTATTGACACAATCCTCCATAACCTTCCATACGCCCTTCCAATCCAGGCCTTTGTAAATAAATACGCTGACGATTAAACTATAAATAACTGCAATGGCTGCAGATTCTGTTGCTGTAAATACGCCGCCTACTACACCAAATACAACGATCAATACGGCTGCCAAAGCCCAGAAGGAAATTCCAAGCTGTTTCACAAGATTCTTAACGCTGAACTTATCTCCCTTAGGATAGTTTCTTTTTACTGAGATAATATAAGAACCGACCATAAGAGACAGTGCAAGAAGTGCTCCCGGAATATAACCGGCCAGGAACAAGCTTCCAACGGAGATTCCGCCTGCCGTAGTCGCATAAATAACCATGTTGTGACTAGGCGGTACCAGAAGTCCCTCACAAGAGGAGGTAATGGTTACAGCCGTTGAAAAATCATCGTCATAGCCCTGTTCTACCATCATAGGGATCAGAATAGATCCTAAAGAAGCAGTATCAGCTGCTGCGGAACCGGAAATTCCTCCAAAGAAATAAGAAGCAACGATATTAACCATAGCCATACCGCCTCGCATCCAGCCGACACAGGCATTGGCTAAAGCAATCAGCTTTTCAGAAATACCGCCGGAGCCCATTAATACTCCCATGGTAATAAAAAACGGTACTGCCATCAGGCTGAAGGAACTGATTCCCTTTACCATCTGCTGACAGATAATGGTGAAGGATTTGCCTTGAGAAAGCAGGCAGAACACGGCTGAAAGAGCTACCGCATAAGCAATGGGAAACCGAAGCAGAACCATTAAGAAAAAGCTTCCCAGTAAGATCAGGATTACTATATTACCACTCATCACAGATTTCCCTCCTTTACATAAAAACTTTTTATATGGTTATATAAAGACTCTGTTTCAAAAATAATCATGGCCGCACCTGCCAGAGGTACCGGGAAATACATCCAGAATCTGGAAAGCCATGGCATGCTGGTATAAAATCCCTTGGATCCGATACCGGTAGCATATTTCCAGCCCACCGTTAACATGATAACCGCCAGAGCGAAGATAGCCAAATCCGCCAGAATATCCAGAGCTTTAATCATATTCTTTGGCAGATAAGCGTCAAATGCTGTCATACGGATATGGGAGCCTTTCCGGATAGCAAGAGCCGCGGAAAGAACCGCCATGTAACACATAAAGGTCAGAACAATCTCCTCGCTCCATGCCGGATCAGGTATAAATGAAATATATCGGCCCGCAACCGACATACTGGTTATTAAAACATCCCCGATCAATAGCAGCTTACAGACTAACATAACAAAATTATAGGTTATATCATAAGCCGGCTTTATTTTATCAATCTTTTTAAATATTTCTGGCATAAAGATCCCCTTTCTAATGATCAGGCACAGAAGTCTAGGCTTCCGTGCCCTCCTTATAAAACTGATTATTTCATATCAAGGATCTGCTGATAAAGGTCTGCGTTCTCCTTTGTATTCTCAGTAATAACATCCTTGCAAGCTTCCTGCCATGGAGTAATGTCAGTAACTTCAACCACGTTGACTCCTGCTGCTTTCAGCTCATCCAGTACTTCAGTTTCTGCATCCTGGGAAAGCTTTTTGTTAAAGTCTGATGCGTATTTAGCTGCCTCGGTCATAGCCTTCTGCTGGTTCTCGGTCAGCTTATCCCATGATTCATCAGTGATAATAACCTGAATGGCTCCAAGGGTATGTCCATCAAGAATCAGATTTGGAGCAACTTCCTGGAATGCATTGCCTTTATAGTTTGCAATTGGCTGCTCAGCAGCATCAACAACACCTGTCTGAAGAGCTGAATAAAGCTCGTTCATACTTACTACGGTCGGATTTGCACCCAATGCGCTTACCATACCAGTCATAACCGGGTCACTTGATACACGGATCTTCATTCCCTTTAAATCTTCCATGCCATTTACCGGATTCTTTGAGAAGAAATGACGGAAGCCCTCTTCTCCATAAAAAAGACCTCTTACGCCCAACTGCAGATCATGCGGTTCCATTAAGAATTCTGGAGCCAGATCACTGTCTACGAATTTCCAGTAGTGATCCCGGCCTGCAAATGTATAAGGAATAGACAGCAGCTTGGATTTGGTAGCACCATAGCTGGTCAGAGCAAATGCGGAGATTCGGGACATATCGATGGTACCGCCACCGCCAAGCATGGTATCAAGAACGTCATTTTCCGCTCCCAGAACACCGCTGGCCTGAAGGTCAATTTTGATGGATCCGCCGGACAGTTCTTCAACTTTATCCTTAAATGCCTGATCTGTTTTTCCTACGATAGTATCCAGGGGATTAACCTCAGCATACACCAATGTAACCTGTGGATCTTCAGAAGCAACCTCCTTGGACTCTTCCCCTTTTTGTGTTTCTCCAACAGTCGCCCCAGTAGTTGCAGTATTTTTAGCAGAACCACCACATGCTGTCAGAGATACAGCTGCAAGCGCAGCTAACATTAAGACACTTAAACTTCTTTTTTTCATGTTTGAAACCCTCCTTTTTTTTCATATTAACATAGGAGGACATCAGTTACTACCGTAAATTTTTATGAATCCTAGTATAATTTTAACATCTTCTTAACGGAAACAGCATATATCTTTACACTAAATTAACATAATTCTATTTCTCTTTGGTACGAGAAAAAAAAAGAAGCACCGCCCATGACTGTTCTTTCGTCATGGTGCAGCGCTCCCTTTTCAGCATTTTTTTATTTATTTTTCAAGTTTTTTCTTATAAATTTCTATAACCTTTTTCATGGCTTCCTGACCTGGTGCTCCGATCGTCATCCTTTTTTCCACACAGGTCTTTAAGCTGATCGCCTCATATATATCTTCCTCAAACACCGGACTGATGGCCTTATATTCTTCCAGACTCATATCATCCAGGGCAATGCCCTTTTCAATACAGAAAAGTACAAGCTGTCCTACGATCCCATGGGCATCCCGGAAGGCCACTCCATGGTTAACCAGATAATCAGCCGCATCCGTTGCATTGGTAAAGCCGTTCTTTGCGCTGGCTTCCATCACATCCTTTCGGAAGGTCATAGTGGAAATCATTCCGGTAAACAATGCAAGGCAGCCCTTTACCGTATCAATGGCGTCAAAAGCCAGTTCTTTATCCTCTTGCATATCCTTGTTGTAGGCAAGGGGAATTCCCTTCATGGTAGTCAAGAGAGACACCAGTGCGCCGTAAACCCTGCCTGTCTTTCCCCGGATCAATTCCGCAATGTCCGGGTTCTTCTTCTGAGGCATAATGCTGCTTCCGGTGCTGTAGGAATCATCAATTTCCACAAAACGGTATTCATTGGTGTTCCAGATAATAATCTCTTCACAGAATCTGCTTAAATGCATGGCAATGGTCGATAAAGCACTTAAAAGCTCGATTAAGTAATCCCGGTCGGCCACAGAATCCATGCTGTTAAGAGTCGGTCCTTCAAAACCTAAAAGCTCTGCCGTATATTCCCGATCCAGAGGATAAGTAGTTCCGGCCAGGGCGCCGGAGCCAAGGGGACAGTAGTTCATCCTTTTTTTAATATCATGAAGGCGGGAATGGTCCCTGTCAAACATTTCAAAGTAAGCACCTAAGTGGTGAGCCAGAGTGATAGGCTGCGCTTTTTGCAAATGGGTAAATCCAGGCATATAGGTATCCAGATTTTCTTCCATAAGCGTTAATAACTCCGCAAGAAGCCCTTCCACCAAAATGTTCAGTTCATCAATCTCGTCTCTGGTATACAGCCTCATATCAAGAGCCACCTGGTCATTGCGGCTCCGTCCGGTATGAAGGCGCTTTCCGGCCTCCCCGATCCGTTCCGTTAAAACAGCTTCCACGAAAGAATGGATGTCTTCATGCTCCCCCGTTATTACCAGGGCCCCGCTTTCTAAATCCTCCCGGATCTCTGTAAGACCTTTTACGATCTTATCTCTGTCTTCCTCCGTAAGAAGCCCTTGTTTTGCCAGCATCTTCACATGGGCAATGCTTCCCTCAATATCCTGATGATAGAATTTTTGGTCAAATGATATGGATGCATTAAAATTGTGAACCAGCTGATTGGTTTCTTTTGTGAAGCGTCCGCCCCATAGTTTCATAATTTAGAATTCTCCTTTCCTTTGTATTGCTGGGTTATTCACCTGTAGAATGAACCCGCATGGGTCTGCGCTTTTTCCCTTTTCCTGCAGATACACCTGCAAGTATCAGCAGAAAGATTACGCTTCCAGCCGTTATGATACCGCCTGTTTTAAGTCCCTCTGGCATATATTCCATAGAAATCTCATGGGTTCCGGCAGTCATATGCACGCTTAAAAACGTATCAAATATTTTATATGGCTCCACGACTTTCCCGTCAACCTTGACGGTCCAGCCCTTGTCATAGGGAATGCTTAAAAACAGCAGGCCGGCTTTATCAGCTGTGACGGTTCCCTGGATCTGCGTATCTGTCCATTTTGTAAGCTTCATGGAATTCTTGTCTAAAATGTTGTATACAGACTCAAGACCCTCAGGCTCAAACCGGTAAGCGACCGCTACCAGATCCTGATCATTATCATCGTTTCGCAGGGTAATCTTTTCTCCTGATTTCAAAAAACCAAGTTCCAGCAGATAGCCGCGGCTTACATTATCAAAGCTTTTGCTCTTTTCACCCAATTGGCGTTAACCTTTTCAACCTTTTTATTGCTGACAAACACATAATAGTCTCCATCCGTTTCCGGTGTAAACGTAAAGCTTTTCCCGGTGATCTCGCTTGGAATCTCAGAAAGTACCGGGGTGCCTCCTAGTACAACGGAAAAATCATTCTGGACATCCGCCGGATTTGTTAAGTCCAGCTGCCAGTTATCCTCAAAGTCATAAGGCAGCAGAAAGCCCAAAGACAGGGCAAAGATGTTTTCCCGTAGATACATATCATCTTTTGCATCAATCGGTTCGGATATGCCATTATACTCAGTTTCTTCCGAGTACAGCCCGTATTTTACCGCAAAAAGGGCATCTACCAGAGGCGTGCTTCCTGTAATGCTGTAAGCATTGGTGGAGCCTTCACAACCTATTTTTTTAAAGAATGCCGTAAGATCTGCATTGGCGGTGGAAGAAAAAAGGGAGACCGTAGGAAAGTTCAGCCAGGCTCCGTCATTTTTGGTTTTTCGGGTGACCTTTTCGATCCTGTAAAAAGAGGTACCCGGAAGCAGGCTTTCTGCCAGCTCCGAAGAAGCTTTATTATCCTTTACATAGCTGGTCCTGCTGGTGGTCGTCACACTGGTGACCGTGGTATTAACTGCGGCTTCTAAGGAGACCACACCAAGGGCCAGAAGTACCAGCACGTTCCGGCTGACCCCCTTCTGATAAAGATTGATAAGGCCGGCATAAAAGGAAAGGAACAAAATAGCCACATAAAATACGGAAAAATGATAGGCCTCATCCGTTATAAGCTTCTGCGCCATCAAAACAAAGACCACCGAAGCAAAAAAGGCCATTACTACATGCTTCCATGGAATCTCATGTAAGTGGATATAAGCTTGATAGCACGTAAACAGCATGAGAAAAATATAAATAAAAGACTGTCTGCATGGCAGGCTGTTGGGATAATGAAACCCATGCCAGATAAAATTCAATGTGTTAACGGAAAAGCTGGCAAAGAAAAACAGCAGCAGGGAACACATAACAATCTTTTCCCTTTGCCTGATCTGTTTACATCCCAGGTAAAGAAGGAAGAACATGAGAACTGCCACACCGCAGTAAATATTTGGCCAGTGATCCAGCCCGATCTCCGGCTCCACCGCAGGGAGATGCCTGGCAATCATATCAAATATGGAAAAGTAGGAGCTGATGGTCTGGGGAAAATTAAAATCTCCCGAAGCGGTCGACTGCAGTGCATAAATTTCAGGAAGCAGAACGACAGCGGAAAGACCTCCTGCCAATAGGGAAAACAGAGCAAACAATCCTCCACGAATGAAGATTTCCTTCCATGACTTCAAGCCTTCTAATACAAGAAGAGCAATAAAGTAAAACACCATAAAAATACATATCATAATGGATATGTAATAATTTGATAAAATTGATAATCCCAATGTAATACAGTATAAGAAACACTTTTTTTCTTTAACCAGGTTCTCAAGGCCAAGCATAATGAGCGGGAATAGAAGAATACAATCCAGCCACATAATATTCCAGCTGTAAGCTGCCATATACCCAGACAGAGCATAGAAAATGCCAAAAAAAGCGACTCCAAAATCCATGGTCTTGCTATGCCTGCGAAGATACCAGGAAAAGGAAAGACCGCTTAAACCGATCTTAAATACGATCATATAGGTCATAAATTCTATGACGTAGTTCTTCGGACAGAGTACCAACAGCCAGTTTAAAGGACTTGCCAGATAATAGGCATAAAGGGCGGCAAAATTCACACCCATACCGATATCCCAGCTGTACAGAAGGCTTCCGCCGTGAGTCAGTTTGTAACGGAACTCAGAAAAAAACGGAGCATACTGATGATACATATCAGTCCTTAAAAAGCTCTCTTCCCCAAAAGGAAAAATTCCCCGCTGGGCAAATATGATGACCATGATCACCATTGGCACAAAAAATGCAGCTAAGAGTCCGTCGGAAGGCCTTACCAGGCTGGCGGAACTTCTCTCTTTTTTACCCATGATTCTTTCTTTAAAGCTTTCTAACTGCCCTATTTCCAATTCTTCCTCATCTTCGTCATCTTCCGGTTCCTCAGGAACCTCCATGAAATTCTGATCTGGAATGGAATCTTTTATCTGCTCTAAGTCCTCTCCGTAATCCATATCCCCATCATATAACTCCTCCATCCCGTCAACCGGTATATCAAGACGTATCCTGGGCCCGGATGCCAGGTCAAGTTCCTGTTCCGCCTTTTCTCCCTGGGGATCGTAAGTGGCCCTCTTCTCTTCATATCCTTCTTTAAAGTCCTTTTCCCCTGTTGTAATTTCTTTTTCACCTGATGTCATTTGCAGCATATCCTCTAGTTCTTTCGATATCTTTTCAATCTCGTCATCGTGTTCCATTTCATTTACCTCTCTCTACAGGGGTTCTTCCTTTCTCTTCCGGAATATGAAAGCCTTGCTGAATCCATAGTTTGCAATGACTACGACCACGGATACCAGGATTTTACTTACGTATTCATCCATTTTGAGCCAGGAAACCATTATCACCATAAGAACCATTTCCATGACACCTGACGCTGCTCTGCATGCGGTAAATGATAGAATCTCCTTCATGACAAAGCTCAGATGCAGGTCATAGCTTTGAAAAACAAAGATTTTATTTACTATAAAGGCAAAGAGGACGGAAACAACCCATGCTGCCGCCGTAGCGGCCCGGTAGTCGATGCCGGCCTTCACCATAAACCAATAGACAACCCAATTAACCAGGGTTGTCAGCACTCCAAATATCAAATAGGAAATGACTTCCCGGTTCATGACCTTGTCCCAGATTTTTCTAATCATCTTTTCTCTCCTGCAAAATTAGTTTTCCTCTTTTCCGCCCATGTATATTGGGCATACAGGTATACCCGCAGGGTATTTCCTCTATTGTATTATAGGGAAAGAAAATTGTAAAGGGATTCTAAGGCTTCACTGCCAGAAACTCCCTGGCTCCCTGAGAATAATGCACCTCATAATCCTCCGTAATAAACACGCCATACACGCCTTCCATGGAATCCAAAAGCTCCATTCCCTTATTAAGTCCAAGGGAAAAACAGGTGGTAGAAAGAGCATCCCCGTCAGCGGACCGTTCCGATAAAATAGTGACGGACACAAGCCCATTTTCATATGGATATCCATCCCTTGGGTTTAAAATATGATGGTAGTTCACACCATCCTTAACAAAATGCCGCTCATACACCCCGGAGGATACCACGGACATGTCATTAATATTCAAGGTTTCTATGGTTTCATTCCGGTCTGCGTAAGGTTTTTGCAGGCCTATTTTAAATGGTGTGCCATTAGGCTTTTGCCCCACACAAAGGACATTTCCGCCCAGATTAATCACAGCACTCGTTACTCCCTGCTCTAAAAGAAAATCCTTCATCCGGTCTGCAATATATCCCTTGGCGATTGCCCCAAAATCAAGAGCAGTATCCGGAGATAAAAAAGTAAGAGTATTTCCCTCAAGCGTTAAATTCCGGTAATCAACCTTATTCCTGGCCTCCTGGATCTTTGCATCAGGCGGTACAACCGGGTTGGGGGATGTAAAATCCCATAGAGAGGATAAGGGCTCCACAGTAATGTCAAAAGCCCCATCTGATTTTTGGGAATAATAAAGGCTCTTGGAAATAAGAGCCTCCACATCCGGAGATACTGTTACGGTCTTTTCACCGGCAGGCCTGTGATTTAACTTATACACTTCACTGCCCTCAATGGTTTTACTGAAAATATTTTCATAGGATCGGCATAAATCCAGACAGTCCGATAAAATTTTAGGATCATCCTTATCATAAAGAGTCACGGTTACAAAGGTGTTCAGCATAAAATCGGATTTGCTGAGCGGTTCCACCTTTCTTTCACAGCCCATAAGTAAAAGTGCTGTCATACCTGCGATCAAAACAACTGCTATCCCTTTCTTCATCCCATGTCCTCCAGCTTCTTACATGCTTCCCTGGCATGATCCAGGAACATCCTGCGGACTCCTTCCAGTTCTCCCATGCCCTTTAACCGGCAGACCACCTGATAGCCGTCAGTCTCCAGCTGACTTTTCCAGGACTCTTCGCCTTCTCCTGCCATATCATTATGAGCATGATCCCCGGATACGATCATAAGCGGCTGCAGCACCATACGGCCGGAACCAGTTTTATCCACCTCTTCTTTCACAGCTTCAAAGGATGGTTCCGCCTCCACGGTTCCTATATGGTACCTGCTGTATCCATTCTGCTTAAAAACCTCCGCCAAGCGCGGATAGCACTCATTGGCTTCATGTACCGTACCATGTCCCATGAATAGGATCTCCGTTCCTTCCCGATCATATTCCTTTGTGTCCTCTGCCAGCACGCTGCAAAGCCTTTTATAATCCTCTTCCTCCGAAAGCAGCGGCTTTCCGTACAGGATCCGGTGGAACCGGTTCTCATACTGCTTTACGGCAGCTATCATGCCATCATTCTCTTCCCCTCCCATCACAAGGGTGGCTGAACGACTACACGCTGAAAACCTTCCAGAGCCAGCTTTTCCAGAGCTTCCGCCACACTGTCTATATAAATGTTGTCTCGCTTTTTTAATATTCCAATAATAATCCGGCTTGTAAATGCCCGGCGCAGCTCATACTCAGGAAACTCTTCCTTTATGGACTGCTCGATGGCTTCTATGGTTTTCATTCTGCTTTCATGATAAGTAGTTCCAAAACTCACTACTAAAACTGCCTGCTTCATTCTGATATCCCATGCTTTCTGTTATGGTTCGGTAAGTCTGAACTTCAATTATTTTCCCGATTACCATATCATAGATGAACTTTACTGTCAAACCTCTTTTCACGCACAACAGGCGCAAAACCAAAGGTTCTGCGCCTGCCGCACACATTGCATTCATATGCTGGAGATTATTTAAAAATCTACCTCTTTATCATAGTAACAACAGGTTAACAGTTTCTCCATCTCAGCGGCCGTGATCGGTCTTGGGTTGGAGCCGGTGCATGCATCACCTACTGCCAGCTCTGCTACTGTCCCTAATTTATCATTGAACTCTGCTTCGTCAATGATTCCGCCTTCATACTCCTTAATACTAGCAGGAATATTAAGCTTTTCATTCATAGAACGGATCTCTGCAATCAATGCATCAACCAGTTCTTCATCATTATTCCCCTTCAGATCAATGAAGCGGGCAATTTCTGCATAACGCTTTGCAGCCTCCGGAACTTTGGAATTAAATTTAACTACCTTTGGCAGGTACATGGCATTTGCACAGCCATGAACAATATGTCCCCCTGAATAAGCGGCGCCTGTTTTATGAGCCATGGAATGAACAATTCCTAACAGTGCATTAGAAAATGCCATACCAGCCAGACACTGGGCATTATGCATGCGGGCACGGGCTTCCTTGTCCCCGTTATAGGAATCAATTAAGTCATTATGTATCATCTTAATTGCATGAAGTGCAAGAGGATCGGTGTAGTCACAATGGAGGGTTGATACGTAAGCTTCCACCGCATGAGTCAGAGCATCCATACCGGTATGGGCGGTCAGCTTCTGAGGCATGGTCTCAGCCAGGTCCGGATCTACGATTGCGATATCCGGTGTGATGTTGAAATCTGCCAGCGGATATTTCACTCCCTTTTTATAATCCGTAATGACACTGAATGCCGTTACCTCGGTGGCCGTACCGGAAGTAGATGGAATGGCACAGAATCTTGCCTTTGTTCTTAAAGTCGGGAAATTAAAGGGGATGCATAAGTCCTCGAATGTGGTATCAGGATATTCATAAAATGCCCACATTGCCTTTGCCGCATCAATAGGAGATCCTCCGCCGATTGCAACGATCCAATCCGGCTCAAATTCCCGCATCATTTCTGCACCCTTCATCACCGTATCCACGCTGGGATCCGGCTCTACGCCCTCAAACAGCTTTACTTCCAATCCGGCTTCCTTCAGGCAGGTTTCCACCCTGTCAAGAAATCCAAAACGTTTCATGGAGCCGCCGCCGACAACCACGATCGCTTTTTTTCCTTTTATATTTTTAAGCTCTTCCAGGGCGCCTTTTCCGTGATATAAGTCTCTCGGTAATGTAAATCTTGCCATCGTATAATCCTCCTTGTGAGTATCCAGTTCTTTGCTATAGCTATATTGTAGCTCAAACAGGCATGAAATACAAAGGTAAAAAAATATATATCAGTATATAAATACTGATATATATTTAACATTCTTATTCTAAAAAAATATTCTTCACTGCCTCCAGCTGTTTTAGAAACTCTTTATCCCAGGTCGTAAAAGAATACCCTTTCCTGTAGATCAGCGCATCCCGATATGTCCCGGCCTTTTTTTTTGCTCTGCCGTTCCACCAGGCCATACCTTGTAAGGAGCTCTTTGGGCATGGGTGAGACCCACATATACGTGTGAGGATCTTCCTCCAAAAGGTCGAACTGGCTTCCCCGCTCAAATACGTAAACACGCTTTGGAGATTCCGGAGCTCTTCCTTTCTTTTCATAATTCTCCCGACGGCCTGATGGTCCGTCGCCATGAGCAATTTCAATATATGGTAGCAAATCTTCCGCCATAATTTCCTTTTTCCCTGCCAGAGGATGATCTTTGGACATGAGAAGCCTTAGGGAGTATTCCGAAACCAGTTCCAATAGAAGACCTTTTGCAGCTGCTGTCTGTGCATAGTATCCTTCTGAAGAAGACTGATACCGAATGATTCCCAAATTGTATTCTCCTGTTTCCACATCCTTTAAGGTATCTGCGGAATTTGTTTCCCGCAGCCATACATTCATACCCTCTTCCTTGTCAAGGCTTCGGATAAACTTAGAAAATGCAAGGCTTAAATAACTTGCCCTTGGCATGGAAAGGGAAAATTCCACCCCTCCCACCTGATCCGGTTTATATAAATGTTCCATTTTCTCGATCTGGTCCAAGACATTTCTGGCATGCTCCAGAAAAATCCTTCCCCTTGCCGTAGGAACCACGCCCTTGGAAGTACGTCTGAAAATCGGTGCGCCAAGGCTTTCTTCCAACGTTTTAATCGCCTTGCTTAAATTAGGCTGGTCCATATAAAGGTTGGCAGCCGCCTTAGTTATGGAGCCTGTTTTTTCCACCTCCACGGCATATTGTAACAATACAGTATTCAATTATCTTCCTCCTCAGTCTACTGCATGCCTTCCTTGTCCGCCTCATATAGATATTTGGACAGAGCCGCCAGTGACACAGCCATGTTCTCATTCTGCACCAGAACATGGTCAGGTACGGTTAAGTGGGTGGGAGCAAAGTTCCATATGGCCTTTACACCGCCGCTTACCAGACGGTCGCATACTTCCTGGGCATATCCCGCCGGTACCGTGATGATGCCGATGTGAATGTTCATTCTCCTGCAGAGGTTTTCCAGCTTGTCCATGGGAAAAACCGGCTTGCCTCCTGTTTTTGTATTCACTCTTCTTCCATCAGAATCAAAGGCCAGGACAATCTCCACTCCGTACTGCTCAAACCCTTTATAAGACAGCAAGGCTTTTCCCAGGGATCCGACTCCTACCAGAGCCGCCTGGTTCGTATTATGAAACCCTAAGAACTCTTCCATGTCTCTGATTAATTCCTTCACCACATATCCCAGTTTAGGCTTTCCAGCTGTTTTGGCCACCATTGCCAGATCCTTGCGCACCTGGACCTCATTAAGCTGCAGATCCAAGGCAATGGCCGGCGCCGATATGGTCTCTGTTCCTTCTCTGTATTTCCGTTCCAGATAATGATGATACATTGGAAGACGCTCCAGGGACTTCCTGGATATGCCTCCGACCATGTTTTTTTTCTCTTCCATAAGTGTGCACCCCTATCCATTCTCCCTTAACATTCAAACCTCTTGCGTTTCAGTTCTTAAGACTCTTCTTCATGATGAAGGTCTGTAAGAAACATGGCATCCCCAAAGCTAAAGAAACGGTAACGCTCTTTAATGGCTTCCTCATAGGCATGAAGCACATGATCCCTCCCGGCAAGTGCGGATACCAACATTACCAACGTAGATTCAGGCAAGTGGAAATTCGTAATAAGACAATCCAGAATCTTAAAACGGTATCCTGGATAAATGAAGATTTCCGTCCATCCGCTTCCTGCCTTTAAAATCCCTTCCTCCGTGGAAGCAGACTCTACCGTACGACAGCTGGTCGTTCCCACACAGACAATGCGGCCCCCATTTTTCTTCGCCTCATTGACTTTTTTCGCCTCCTCTTCTTCTATAATATAGAATTCAGAGTGCATATGATGGGATTCGATCTCATCTACCTTCACCGGCCGAAAGGTTCCAAGCCCTACGTGAAGAGTCACATGGGCGATGGTTACCCCCATAGCCACAATTTCCTCTAACAGCTCTTTTGTAAAGTGCAGACCTGCTGTAGGCGCAGCTGCTGATCCCTCATGCTTTGCATAAACCGTCTGATAACGGTTCTTATCCTTTAGCTGGTGGGTAATATAAGGCGGCAGAGGCATCTGACCTAAGCGGTCCAATATCTCTTCAAAAATTCCCTCATAGGAAAACTGGATCAACCGGTTACCTTCTTCTACCACATCGATCACGGTACCTTTTAACAGACCATCTCCAAAGGAGATCACAGTTCCAACCTTTGCCTTTTTTCCTGGTTTTACAAGAGTTTCCCAAATATCATTCTCTCTTCTTTTTAATAAGAGTATCTCGATCTTTGCTTCCGTTCCCTCTTTCACTCCAAACAATCTGGCCGGAATGACCTTAGTATCATTAATGACCAGACAATCCCCTTTCCTCAAATAGGAAAGGACATCCCTAAAATGCCTGTGTTTAATCTCTCCCGTATGTTTATCTAAGACCAGAAGTCTGGAAGCAGAACGGTCCTCAAGGGGGTCCTGGGCAATCAGCTCCTGGGGCAGATCAAAATAAAAGTCCCTAACGTTCATAAACTTGCTTTCTCCTTTATCAAAAATGCTCCTCTGCAGGGTGCCACGCAGAGAAGCATCTGTTTTACGTATTGTTTGATTGGCTGCTTGAATCAGTTGTTTCCTCCGGCTCTTCTTTCTCATCCATCAGAAGATGATAAACAGCCAGAAGATTTTCGTCCGACTTTAAAGCATTCTCAAGACCGCTGTTTACCTCTTTTGCAAGCTTTTGCACGGCCTCAGACTGGTTTGCCCTCTCCATAAGTTCAGATTGTTCTGTACTGGTATCTGCAACCAGATAATAGCTTCCATCTGCTGCTGTTTTAACATAACATACAACCAGGCTGGGCGCTAGAGTTTCCGCTTGACGGAATTTGATATCAAATCTGGCATATACCACGTAATCGCCATCGTCCACTCCCGGAACCGTATAGCATACCAGGTTTTCAAAACTCTGGTAGAATTTTACTTCCTCTTCCATTCTGGTTTCCTGTTCTCTTAACGCCTCTCCAGAACAGGTATCGCCGAATACCTTTGTAAGAGCCTCTATGTCGCAAGTCTTCCTGGCTTTAAAGTAAGCTTCCATCAGATCATGAATCGCCGGTATGGCCTCTTCTTGCAGCGTAACCTCTTCCTTTGCTGACTCTGATGGCGTACCCTCAGCCTCTCCTGCCGACGGATCCACTGCTTCTGCGGACACATTAGCCGGATCATTTCCTGCCTCTTCGGGCTTATCCAAAACAATAACGGCAAAAATCAGTATCATCGCTGCCAAGGGAAAAAACAGAAATTTCAATAAACGTCTGATCTCTTCCTTGGAAACCTTTTTCCATTTTTCAATTAAGTCCTTCATATGGGCTTGACCTCCTGGAGAATCAATCTCCTTTTCATTCTAACAAAAAAACAGACAAAAATCAACAAATACTATTGCGCTTTAAAACAATCTATAGTAGAATGTAAAAGATGCATCTGTAGCTCAGTGGATAGAGCAGTGGCCTCCGGAGCCGCGTGCGTAGGTTCGATTCCTATCAGATGCACTTTTTATTTACCTATTTTTAACTCTCTCAAAAGCCTTATTTTATAAGGACTTTCTCGTATTTATCAGCTTTTTCTCCAATTACCCAAATTACTGACTTTTACTGGTTTCTACTGATTTTTACTGATTTTAGCTGAAAGATAATGGGTCAATAATGGGTCGCGTAATGGGTCAGATAATGGGTCAAAAATACCCTTATTAAACCTTGGAAATACTGGACATTACGTCTGTCATCTGTTCATTCAAAACGTGGATATATGTACTGTATGTAGTATTAATATCGGCGTGCCCTAAGAGTTTACTGACAACACTTATCTCAGTTCCTGCTTTTAACAGCCTGGAAGCAAATGTATGTCTGAGCGCATGAATCGTATAGTCTTCTGCCCCTACTACTCCAAGAACACTTTTAAACGTCCTCAAAATATTCCGTTCAGAAACATAACCACCATCAGCAGTACTTGCCACATAATCCGTTTTAATCTTCTTTCTTCTATTATAATCCTGTATCTGCATCAGCAGGGATACCGCCATGTCATTTAATGGAATTAACCGATTTCCCGATTCCGTTTTCGTAATATCACTGAAGGTCTTCTTTTGCTTTCCCACAACAGAACCGCTTTTGTCTCGTTCTTTCGCTTTGGTCAAAGTTTTATTTACCCTTAAAGTCCTCTTTGCAAAATCAACATCCTGCCACTCCAAAGCCAATGCTTCACCTATTCTCATTCCAGTGTTTAAAATCAGCAGCAGGACAGGCATATGCTTAAAGAACTGATTATTACTTCCCCGTAATGTATTATTAAACTCATACATTTTGTTAGTTATATCTTCTGGAAGAATTTCTGTCTTTTTTGTTTTTACTTTCATGTTTCGTTCAATTGGCAATTGTACAGCAGGACATGGATCAAAGGTTATTTTCTGTGAGTTATAGGCATACTGGAAAAGCCCTTTTACAAATTCATAGTGCTTCTTTACTGTAGAATATGCCTTTGTAGCTGATAAATCGTTTATCATGGCTTGTATATCTTCCGTTGACACATTTCCCAACTGAATCCAACCAATGTAATTGCAAACGGTATTATACGTCTGTTCAAGTCGATCATATGATACTGGCTTTAATATAGGATATTTTACTGTTCTCATCCAAAATTCAGCATAGTCACAAAAACTTGTGGATTCTGCTTTTACAGTATATTTAGTCCTGTCCTCATTATATTCCTTAATTTTGCGTTTAAGTTCTCTTTCCGTTTTAGCAGTAAAAGACTTGTATAGTGCCTTTCCGTCTGGTCTTTTTCCTGCTACGTAGCGGTATTCATATCGTCCATCCTTCCTTAATCTTGTTGAACCTTCACCTTTATCTCTTCTTTTTGTTTGCATATCGCTCATTATATCGAATCCTTTCCAAAATAATAGAGCATAGGCAATCAATTTGACCATGCTCATATTTTATCAAAATAAGTCAGATTTTAATAGCTTTTCCAGAATTTTTCTTGAACCAATCATCAAGAGCTTCTTTTGTAATCATGTAATCCTTGTTTACTTGTACCGTTGGCAGAATTCCTTTGTCTAAAAACTTTTTCATCTTATCCCTTCCAAAGCCAAAAATTTCCTGTAAATCAACTTTGTTGTAATACATTTTTTCTATAACCTATCTCCTACCTTTCATTTTAATATTTCAACATGCAAAAAGAGCGAAGTATCACCCTCGCCCTTAACCACTCACTAATTTGTAATTTTCCTTCCATTCAAATATATTCCATCTGCCCGAAACTCAAGTTTACATAGATTCTACACTATTTCCTTTATGACTCACTACAAATAACGAATTCCAATTATTATTAGGTACGCATACCCATACCATCTCTCCTATATTTAGAGAATAATACGAGCTAACTTTATACACATTATTCTTATAGGAAACCTTGTAAATCATATCCGTAATCTTTTCTGTAACTGTCGCTTGAAAATGTTTGCTGAACGAGGCACCATCTATTAATTTATTAATGGCTAACAAAAAGTTTTCAGCATTAAATTTTGCCGTTTCAAAAAGGTTCATTCGTTTACCTCCACTAATTTAAAAGAAGGCGTAAAGATACGCCTCCCAATGATTATTTATATTTTTGATACAACTTGCCTAAGAGCTTGATCTGTCAATTTAGCAAATTCTCCAAATGCATCCGTTACATCTCTCACATTCGGAAATGATAAATCTCCATATGAAATATGAATATCTGCTGGCTGCATTGGTTTTATTGCCTGTATAACACTGCTGTAATCTGGAATACTAGGTTTAAAACTATATGATGCCCCGTAATCTCTTAATACATTCTCCCATTTCACGGAAAAATCATCCTCTTTATGCAATTTATACAAAGGGTGTACATCTGGCTCAATTTCCTTCAAGCCATGCTTTTCCAATTTTTGCATTACTGTCAGATTATCAGACGTATCAACGTTATCCAACAATTGTTCCTGTTGACCGTGATTTAGAATCGCTTCACCTTCATGCGCAATAATTGGAACTTCACCTGATTTTAACTCATTTGTAGCCAGATACTTAATCATCTTCTCACGTTCAGTATCAGATGATGATCCAACCAGACCATTTTTGATGCCATCAGCAAATACACCGGGGCCATTGTTTACATCACCAGTTCCCCAACCTTTACCTCTGGATTTGTCATATGGTTCATCATCGGAATCATCAGAATCATAATCGTCTAATGCATTTTTCAGATTGTCACGAACCTGCTTTAGCACATCAAGCATAGATGATACATTATCCGTTAACTGTTGCCAACTGGAAGTATATTCAGATATTGTGCCAGCATTTTTATTGTACTGTTCAAGCGATTTTACCAACTCATCTGCGGTTACAGATAAACCGTCTTTTATTCCCTTGAGAATACTATCACTATTAGCGTCCGTCCCATTTACTGTAGCAAGATAATCAAAGATATTTTGCAGATTATCCATAGCAGTCATAGAATCATTCATCTGGGAAAGGAGACCGTTTATTTTAGTCATGGCTTGCTCATAGCTAATTTCACCGGCTTTATAGGAATCAATGTAGTTTTCCAACAAAGAATAGATATTCGATGTAGAATCGGCCTGTTTCTGATATTGCTCTAACTGCTCGGCGTTAGTCTGATAGAGAGATGTAAGAGTAGCATAAATCTCTTCACTATTACCAGATAACACTTTTTCAGCCCAACCTTCGCCAAATAGAGATGTGGCTAAATTGGCATTTGATATCTTTTCAGCAGCCGAACTTATTTCAGAATATTTTTTGCTGATTTCCTCAAGAGCTTCTATCTGTTTCTGGTAACCATCATTCAAATCATCAAGATCCGTTTTCGCGTCCTCTATCTGCTGTTGAAGGTTGTACTTGTCGATGTTAAATTGGGCATCGATTTTATCTTCTTTTGCCTTTCTTACTGCATCATAATCCTCAACATGTACTTCTTCGCCATTTCGGATTTCTTTATTTACTTTTTGGGATAGAGATCTTGCAAGATTATATTCAGCTTGCTCCAATGACATCTGTAACTTCAATTTTTCATTGGTTTTCTCTAATAAATCAGCCTTTTTCTGTAAAGCATCGATTTCCGCCTGATGTGCATCAGCAGCAACCTTTTGTTCCTCTTCCAATAAATTAATCTGGTCAGATATTGCCGTAGTAATTGCCGAAGTTGCAGAATCAAGTTCTGATTTCACTCCATTTAATCCAGTAATAACTTTCTGTAAACTATCGGAATATGTATTGATGCTTTCTAATGGCATCTTCAACAATTCTTCATTCCATTTTTGTAAATTAGTCACCATTGACGATGTAGCAGAGTCGATATCCTGAAGCTGATCGTATAATTCTTGCCAGACCGAAGATCCCTTTTCATATTCACTCATGAGATTCTTTATTTCTCGTATCTGTTTCTCATACTGTCCGATTACCGTAACTCCATTAGAAATAAGCATCTGATAATATTCAGCGTTTAACTTTCCTCCGGTAGCTGTCTGAACAGCTCCCCAATTTTCAATTTTAGCAGTGATATCATCATACATGGAAATCATCGTAGATAAGTGATCGATGGGCATCTGCTTAAGTTTATTGTTATATTCTTCTTGGAGTTGTTTTAATCCATAAAGACTCTTTTTTGCTTCTTTGATATCTCCATCTAGATTAGCATACTCCTCGGAATCCTTACCATATTTAGTACGTGCCGCTTTCAGCTTATCCTTAAGATCTGATATCTCTTTTTGTGTATTGGAAATTTCAGTACCTGTATTGTTGATGAGTTTTCCATAAAGAGATGCACTTGGTATCTCACCAATAGACTTTAAATAATTCATCTTTGCTTCAAGGATTGAATTGGTTTTTTCTAATTGCTCATTTTCCTTGTTGATCGCTGCTATGCTATTATCATACTGGGCCATGGCAGCAGAGGTATTCTTTTTCTGTGATTCCGCATACTGCTTTTGCATTGCAATCCAATTATCATATGCATCAATAGCAGCTTGGACATTTTCAGCATCATCACCTTTAAAGGTTTCAATGTCATTATGTCCCAACTCAATTTTGGCCTTATCCTGGGCTGATATTTTACTTGCAGCATCCTCCCATACTTTTTTATAACCTTCTACGGTTTGTTCTGTCTGAGAAAGTATTTCTTTGTCCAGTTCAAGAACCTGTGCTAAGTAATTTTCTCTGGATTCGCCTGGATTGCCATTTGCAATGAGAGTGTATAATTCGGCAAGCGAAATACCCGCGTGTTTTGCAATAGCAGCTAATTCGTTTGCTCCATCAGTTACTGATCCAGTATTTTCGTTGAATAATTCCCTTGCACGAGCAAATTCTTCATTGGTGATTCCAAGGTAATCAATTGTAGAATCAGAAGCCTTTTCCATCAACTCAGAGCGTTTATCATTAAAAAGTTGAAGCTGACGCTCGTACCAGTTAATTTCTTTTTCTGTTTCAGATTTATCATTCTTAGAAGAACCAGACTTTGAATCAACAGAACCGATTCCACCGAAGTCAGGGGGAGTAATTTGAATAGAGGCTGCCTCATTAAGTCCATTGATGATTTGATTGTATTTATTCGCCTGCTTTGTAGCTTCTGACCATGCTTTTTGCTGTTCTTCACTTACGGCTACCCCATGCGAACTGGCACGACTTAAATCCATTCCATCAAGGCTTGCTAGTCCTGAAATAGAGTCAAATACAATATTGTAATACTTTGACCAGGCAGATGATAAACTTTGAATTAACTTCTGGTCAATCTCCGCTTTCGCCTGTGCCATTGTTTTCCAGTTCTCAACGTCAAGTCCGTATGCCTTGCCTAGATCATCAAATAAGGACTTATTATTGCTTACAGTTGTACTAAAAAACTCTACGTCATCAGAAAGTTTATATGCCATAGCTGCTTTATACGCCATAGCATCATTATCATATGCTGTCTGCAACTGTGATATCATATCATCAGCGCTAATCAAGCCTTGGGTATACTCATTGACAGCGGCACGTAACTGTGGATACTGTTTTGTAATAGATTCTAATGAAGATAAACCTATTTTACCTGTCTTTTTATACTGTTCACCTACACTTTTTAATAAATCGTAAGCGTTCTGGATATTAGAGGTTAAATCTGTAGATATGGTAAATCCATCGGCGTAATCCTTTAATGACTTTACTGCATCTCCAGCATTGGTTCCTGTTTGAGACATAAGATCATTCAATTCTGAGAATGAAGAAATACTCTTTTCGGTTATATTTCCAGAATTAAGCAAGGAAATATATTCTTCTATTTTATCAATTGGAAGTTCTGAAAACAGTGTTGCGAAATTGGGCGCTGATTTTAATGATTCCTTGTATTCTTTAATTAAATTCAGCAATTCTTCCCATGATAAAAGTGTTCCTTTTGGCACATCAATTTTATCAAAGGCAATCTCTAAATCCCCAAGAGATAGTTCTCCAACCTTTTCTATAGCTGATTCCTGTAATTTATCCTCAACACCCTGTATCATTGAATCTACACTTGAACCATCGGAAGATGAAACGCTGAATATGAAATCAATGGACTTTTTAGTATTATCGTCAAATCCATCAATCAATGACTTAAAATCAGTTATTCCCTTTAAATATTCATCGAGTGTTACTTCTCCATTTTGAAACTGCGCCTTTAAATCAAATGCTTTCTCAAACTGTTTCGCAATATTGGAGCCATCAACCCCTTCAAACAATGAGATAATGTTGTCTTGTACATATTCTTTAGCATTATCCCATGATCTGAAATCCAAAGAAGACCAGTCAAGGTTATTAATAATCTGCTGTACTGAAGCTTGCATTGAGTCAGACATAACCTTATATGAAGAATCACTGCTTAACCATGCTGCAATAGAACCGCCTAATGAAGACCAATTGCTTTTATTCTTGTTAGTCGTATTTGCAATATCTGTATTTAATTCAGCGATATCTTTTTCATAATGGCTTGCAAGCTCCTGAACACCTTTATCAATCGTCTTTTTGGCATTATCTATATCTTCATCAGAGGAAGTGATATTAAAGGTAAAATCTACTGGAATTTCTTGCCCATATTCATTTGTTTTGTAATTAGGCGTTAAAGTCTCAAAGTCAATATTTGCTTCATTTAATAATTTCTCATAATCACTTTTCATCTGTGACAGGACTTCAAAATTATCACTGGATACAGTCAGCCATCTATTTGAAATGCCATCAATGAAATTATCAGCAAAATCATTTGACTGAACATTTCCGAGGCTATTGACCAGAGCGTCCCGTTGCTGTTCCAGATTATTCAGTTCAGCTTTATATGCATCCGATTTTGTAGTAGCACCCTTAAACACTGTCGGTAATTCATCTGCAATCTGAGAGTTGGTTAAATCCCGTTGCGCTTCAATTAAATCCTGTAATGATCCTACAATGGTGTCGACATTCCCACTTAGATTTACTATGGCATTACCATTTTCATCGTAATTTCTGCTGAGAGTAGGGAATATCTTAGCTAAGTCGTTGCTGATTGAAAGAAATTCCTCATATTCGCCATCACTAAGAGAAACGTTCTTTCCGCTTAATGAGTCTATTCCCTGTTTCAGTTCTGCAAATTTCTTCGCTGAATCAGAAACTGTCTTTTGATTCGATTTTAATGCGTCGCTCAATGTTTCAATGCGATCTGCTGCATCAGAAGCGGCCTGTTTAGCTTCTTCCTGTCGCTGAATGAATTTTGTTATGCCAGCAATTGCTAACTGGATACCAACTCCTATACCTAATGAGATAACAGCATTTAAAGCAACCGTTTTCCATCGTAATGCATCGGTTGATACACCAGCACTTTTCAAATATGCCTGATAACCTTTTAATGAAGCTGGTGCTTCTACGGAGCATGTGCCGAGGTAATCTTTTAATTGTGCGTTATTTTTGACTACTGACTCTCCAAACTTATTAACATCTGTCTGCCCTAGCAATAATTTCTTGTTCCAACCTTCAATAGCAGATCCAGCTTCTTCAAAGTGTTTCTTTTGGGCTTTTATAGCGGTAAAATCAATTCCCATAAGATTACCCTGGATATCAACCTTGCTTGTCTCTGGATTGAAGAGCTGAGTTAATCCATAATCTTTATTTAAAGCTGTCATAGAAGCATTTACTGCTGTTAAAAGAACTGGAAGCGCACCTATGGTATCGATCAACCTCTGAAATGCCTGAATGGTGTTATCAAGGAATGATACTCCACCCTTTATATGATCCTGATTAGTAATAGAATTTACAAAACTATCCCATGTGTTCTGAAGTGAATTTAATCGTCCTTCCCATGAATCAGCCGTTTTCATTGCTTCATTAATAGAGGAACCACTCCCCCGTGAGAACTCAGATAACATTTTCTCATACATATCCCATCGGCTCAAAAGAGCAGTAAGAGCATTGGCGTGATATTTTCCTCCAAGGTCTGAGATTAATCCTTGTCTTGCAGCACTGTTTTCAGGTAAAGAATTATATACTTGCGCTAACTCCTTCAATACCTCCATAGGATTACGGAGTTCCGCTCCATTCTCTCCCATAACTTCCAATTCAACACCAAGGCTATGAACGCGCTTTTCTACCTTTTTAAGCTGTTCTTCGTCAATAATTTCTCCATCAAATTCTCCGGAAACTTGCTGTAAATTTAATAAAATGGAACGAAACGCTCTACCCATTTCGGAACCAGAACGCTTTGTTGCGGCTACCATTGTGGCTTCAGCAGCAGTTAACTCATCGATCTTAACCCCAGCTTCAGCCGCATAAGAAGCACTTACACGAGTAGCATCGGCAATATCTGTAAGTGTTGCACTATTTCGATTACTAATATAATTAGCACCATCTAAAGCAGCAGTTAACTTTTCAACACTTCCCCCATATTTATAAGCTGCGTCAGTAGCCAAAAGATAATTATTAGCCATTTCTGATGTCATATCACCAGCCGATTGTGCGAGTACAGATAGTTCACCCAGTTCTTTAGCTAAGGAATCATATCCAGAACGAGCCATCTCACGAACACCTTCCAGATAATTGGTTGCTGACTGTCCATATTTACTTGCAATGCTAAATGAATCCTCACCTAACTTTTTAAGATTTTCACCAGCAATATTTGACGTCTTAGTTATCTCAGTCAAAATAGTAGACATGTCTTTAAGCGTAGAAACAGAATCCTTATATTTGTTAATCCCAACACTTGCCACACCAAACAATGTTCCTATTCTCGTAATTTTTCCGACCATATCTCCAACTTTATCAGAAGTTGATTTACTCGCGAATCCAGTCGCCACAACTTCAGACTTAAATAATCTGAATTTCTCAGTAGCATAGCGAAAGGAATCTTTGCTGTCAATGGAGCTAAATAGCCCCCTTAATTTATCGGCCTCACCAAGCAATACAGAGGATTCACTTATCTTACTGTTTTTTGTCAGATAAGATGTTAATTGATTCTGTAATGTCTCTTTCCTGATTTCAAAATTAATCGGAATTGGGGTTTTAGATATTTCTGTTCTTATATCTGTTATTATTTTTCTCGCTTTTAATCTTATTCCCTGTTCATTGATTTTAATATCATTAATTGAAACGTTCTTTAAGGCATCATTAACTGCCTTTTGAGCTTGTTTACTGTCGAAATCAGCCTTAATTCTAATTACTCTGGCTTTAGATTCTAATTCTTTAATAGCTGCATTTACCTGCTTTTGGGATTCACCTTTGAATAAATCCGCTGTTAATCTTAGTGTATTTATCGATTTTTCAATATTTTTAATATCCTGATTAATCTGCTTCTTACTTTTGGCAACACTCAAAGCCGCCATTAATTCAACCATAAAATCATTTGTCATGTATTTTCCTCATTCCTTCACAACAAAAAGAGACCCAAACAATAGGATCTCTCAATTTACAAGTAACTTATTTAATTAAAATTCTCTTTTACAATAATTACACACTCGTTTAATTCGTCCACTTCCTAGGAAGCCCGTAAACAAGCTGTATCCTTTATTGAGTAGGGTATATTCTTTGCTCATGCAGTAAGGACATCTTGCTTCGGGGGTTTTATTCTCTGGGAATATAAATGCATCAGGGATATGTGTACGAAGAATTTCTTTGACCGCATCCAACCCACCTGGGTTACTTTCAGGTGGAGCTTTGAACTCTTTAATTAATGTCAACGCACTGGGATCGTTTGGCAACTTATCCCAAAGACTATAATCGCCATATTCCGGGTCTTTATAATAATACCATGTAATCCAGTCCTTATGTTCATCTTCTTCAGCCACATCAGCCATATTACCGCCACATACTGGACAAGTATCTACATTCCCCTGTTTTCCAAGCAAGAACATTTTATTAAAAGTCGAATTACATTGACTACATTTTATATTTTCTTCCATATTCAGCACCCCCTATCTACTATTATAATATACTACAATCCCAAAATTATCCATACCTTTTTCTATTTTATACTGTTTAATTCTGCAAAATACCGATTCATCGTATCAGTAGTCTCTTTAATACTGTACACCGATTCTACTACTTTTCCAAGACTTATTGGATTAAAAACATCTAACCATTTATCAATTAAAATCATACAGTATTCAGCATTGTAATTACCAGCTAAACATTTGGCTATGGCATTAAGACTTAATGAGTCATAGGTTTCTTTCTTATTATTCAACACTGTAAATAAATCGAATGGAGTTTTTGCTATGTCAACATTAAGTTGATTAAGCACACTCGTACTTTTAACAATATCTTCATCGGCTAAATCATAATTATTTTGGCACTCATTAAGACAAGATATGCGTGTTATAACATCATAAACAATTCTAGCACACTCTTCTACTGGTTTCATTGTTACATTCATGATTACATTTACCATTCTTGCAAAGTTGTCTGCACTAATACCTGGCATAACAGTCGCTTCATCAGGCGGTACAAATGCTTTTGCTTCTTCCACGAGTTTCTGGCAATCTCTAGTAATCATAAAGCCATTTAATTTTTTCAGTACACTTTTAGTGTTAATCCATGTATTTACATGACTATCTATTGCTTCCAATGTTCCTTTGTATTGATCGGGTTCGTTCATTAGCTGAACGACATTATAAAGATTTGTATTCTTTAATAATGCCACCTTTTCTTCTGAATTCAATTTATTGATTTCCTCAAAAACCTCGTCTACCGTAAACTTCTTTTCATTTTTCATTATTCTATTTCCTCCGTTTTTTAAATTATTTCTACATCTCTAAATCCGTTATCATGTAACTGATCCATTGTAAATCTGTAATCTTTCCCATCATCATGTGCCTTTTGCAAATAAACCGTATTCCAAACAATCGCCACTACTATGTAAATTGAATCATCATATTTGATACGATCATTTTTGTTTAGTTTCAAGCAATCACCCTTTCAGATTATTATTCCTCAAAGTGTCCTGTTTCGTTGCCAGTTAGATATGCCTCTAATCTCTTAAACAAATGTGGAAGAAGTTCAACTTTCCCCAATTTGAATTTTGACAGCAGACTTTCATCAATCATTGTAACTCCTGCAATGTAACGCTGTCTTTCTCTCTTGATTCGCTCACAATACAGATACCGTAATTCCTCCTGTGTCATTCTTACGCCTCCCTTCTTTTAGATATCTAATTTTTTGGTAAAATTAATTATATAGATCAATTATTTTTGTGCATATTTACCATATCCCAAATTTCAGTTATGTGTTATAGTTTATTATGGGTAATTTTAATCTAATACACATCAAAAAAATAATATATTGAGAAAGGACACTACTGGACTTACGTTTCTTTCATGTCCTCTCTTCTCTTAGTGAGATTTTGGAAACCCTTATAAATCAACGGTTTCCAGGATTTTTTGTGGACTTTTTGTAGATTTTTTGAAGCATTTCAGAAACCCCACCGGATCTTTATCATATAAAACAGTTAATAATCTATCACGAATTCCTCCATTTGGCATAAATGCATATTTTATTAAAGCCATCATTGCTGGGTGTTTAATCTTTATATTCTTTAAATCATCAATGCACATATCAAATCTCAACAACACTTTCTTATAATAATCTTCATCTTCTCTATTCAATTTATCTATATCTTTACTATAGCCATCCACAATATTAATTACTATTTCATACTGTTTCCTATCTCTTGAATTATCAACCTTGTATTGAAACACCGCACTTAATGGGTAAGTTAATTTACACTGCTCTTTGTGTTCTCTTAAATCAATTACCTTCTCGTCTATAATCCCATATATGATATCCATAGGACAATTAAAGTAAGCTACTTCCTCGTCTTTTATTTTACATTTCTTCTTCCCCCGTTGAATGTCTGCATAGAAAACCGGATATTTGAATTTAGGGTTCATGCAACTAAGTTCGCTCAACCTTTTCAATTCTGCATTAACATCTATATCAAAGTTACGTTTTGCTGAATCAATGGCTACCTGTGCCATAACAGAGCAAATTATAAACACCTCTTCCAATTCTTTACTATTGCAGTTCTTATCATAATAATAACTTAGTGCTAATTGTGCTATATTGCTTGCCTGACCAATCGAAAGTTGAGCAGAAGAGATTCTATAATCCATTTGTGCATATGATGACATATCCTTACTGTATGGGCTTATTCCTTGCAATTCTATATCATTGGTTATAGTAGGGTATGTTAAATACGCCTTTCTCGCTAAATCCACCATCTCATTTTGATTAGTGGCATAAATAAAATCGCTGTCCAAATCTTGCCCATTTAATCGGCTCTGTATATCGGTGCCAATACCATTAATGATAATTACCTTATCGCCCAAATGAGAAAAGTACTTTTCAATAGATTCTGAATATGTATTTACAAGATGAGCAATATTATTTGGGGAATTATGCGGATTTCGAAAGCCGGCTATTCTCTCACCATCTTTAAATCTGGAAGTGTAACATTGGATACCGTCATCAATCACCTTAAAACACGGCTCTTTAATAAAATCTTGACCAGTTACTTTCATTAATAAAGCTATGGGATTTCCACAAATAGTAAGATTGTCCCCGTTCTGAAGTAGTTTTCCTAGCCGTAGCCTTTCCATTTTGAACTTGCTGATAATATCTCTCTTTTTTATCTTAAAGTATTCAGTGTATCTAAAATTTTCATTCAATTGATCTAAAGCAATCAATACATTATTAATACTGTATTTAGAACTCGTTAATTGTAAATGCTCCATAAAAGCGTTGTGATTAAGTTTCAGTTTATTACAATATTCCACACTGGGACTGGCAATTTTTTCGAGAATATCTTTATCTACGGTTGGTATACTATTATTGACTTGATATGAACTTCTTTGTAATTCTCCCCATTTACTCTTATGGGCGGTTTTCAATATGGAAAACATATCTCCACACTTTTTCATATATCTCTTATAATATTTATATGCTTTAGCCTTAGTCCCTCCCATCAGGTCAATAAACTTTATCCACTTAATTGAATTATGTGTTACAATAACCTTAATGTCTGATACTTTCATTTGATTACCAAACATATCTTCTATGGTTTCAGTTTCATAATCAGCACCATAGTAATCCTTAAAATACTCTTGTAGACTTCCTCTAAATAAACATGATTTGAAAAAGTGGCTTCTACAATATATAAATCCTTCCATATCGGACGGAAATAAAGAATCATCAATCAATCCCATGCCGTCCCATAAAACATTGCTTACCTCTGCATTATCATTATGTTCAACATAGCATTCTTTTTTATAGACAATGCTCTCCTTGGTTGGACAATTGTCTATTACGATGCCATTTTCTTTCAATGATTTTTCAGTCTTATAAATAAATTTAAAATTCGGATTATCTTTCAGCTTCTTTTTATAAAAGGTAAAATCAAAATTATTTATATAATCTTCGGTAGCATCAAAATCCAATACAGTTTCAAGATATGGGACTTCCTTGGTCTTTACCGATACTGCTTTCAGTATTGTAGAGACTTTTTTATCTTCTACGATTAAAATGTTATCTAATGGTAATTTAATATAATCTATTGCCGTAGCTGTTACCATTGTGCTATATGCTGACAATCCTACTATATCCGCATTTTCTGTTGGCATCTTCCTGTACAGATCCATTGTTATATATTTTATAGCTACGTCATACAAGTTATCTCGTATGAAAATGCATTCTCCTTGTTTTGCCTTACCAGGGGAGCGCATCAGCATCTTATAATTGATGGTTTTCGTCTTTCCCTCTATTACCTCGCCATCTTTATTATAGGTTTTCCAAGTAACACTAGCACCATTTTCATAATAATGCTCTCTTAGTTGTTTAGTAGTAAGGCGAGGTTTGTCAACACCATTTATTGATTGCTTTTTTACGGAAAAATCAAATTTCATTACAATAAAATCCTTGCTGCGCCCTTTTCTATTAACAGTTACACCATGTTTTCTCATATACTCAGAAAACAAACTATCAGTGATTACGGCATCTCCCAGATCAAGAAATGCTTTGTCATAATTATTATTTACACAATATAAACTATTGGCCTGTATGCTCTTAATCCTTATTGGCTGCCCAACTGTATCCCCTATGACTATTACCTCCATTCTTATATCACCCTGACGACCTAGATTAAATATAGACCGTCAAATTTCCATCACTAGCAAAGTGCAATTTTATGGTAATGCTCATGTACGCTTCCAGCCCCCCAGATTGGGGGTATCGGATATCTTTCCATTTTACCTACCCCCACTATGGGGTTGACCTGAATCCTTAATAGTCTTACCCCTAGAAATAAGGGGTATGCTCTATAGCCGAGCAGTCTTATACCCCTTACTTTGAGGATGATGCTTATTCCAATTATTTCTGATTTCACATTGTTTTTCAGCACTATCATAACTGTCAAATACTTGGTCTGATTTATACTTCTTTGCAGGATTAGAAGCAAATCTGTAATATATGAATTTTCTTTCTTGCTTCTTTTTATTTGATGTACTGACTCTTTCTTGAATATCGGCTATTTTTTCTGTATATTCTTTTACATGCCACTTATGTACACCTTTGCTGTTTTTCTTTCTATAAATCACAAATACTACTTGTCCAATATTAAACATATAATTTCCTCCAATACATCTTCTGATGACTTTTCTAACCAACCATATTTTACTAACGGTTCATCAAATTCCTTAAATCAGATTCCCCACGTTACTTTCAATTCGTTCAAATATAGCATATCTTCCATGTTTCCATCTTCATTATCAGGGTGAAAATTTTTAGCCAATATCCGAAAACATTTCTTATAAAAATCTTTATTACAATCTGAAATAACGGTTGTTGTAGTTTTAGACTTTTCATATGTTTCGCTCCATTTATCAGTACGCTTATAAAAATCCTCTATATCTTCCACATGAGCCTTTTTCCATAGCATAATAAAATCATTTTTATATTTTTCTGGTATATGCCTCATCCAAATGGGATCTGGTGTCTCATCAGAATATACACTGCATTCAATATAAATTTCCTTGTGTCCATTTAGTTCTATAAAAAATCTGCAAGCTCTACTAAGACCAAGTGAATCATCTTCTATGAACTCATATTGCAAATCGCATTTTATATTAAACGCTTCAAACAAAGAGCTTCTTCTACGCATTAGAGATTCCCTTTCTGTTCTCAAAGTAGATATTTCTTTGTCTATTTCATTCATGCGATTATCAAATTTATCAAGTCTATGTTCAATAGTACTTTCTTCTTTATTTGGGACTGGATTCTTAATAGACTGGTAAGCCTTATCAATTGACATTTCCTTTTTTCTAACCTTATCAATTACTTCCGCATTTTCAGATTTCATTACCTTGTCTAATTTATGATAGCTACCTTCAGATATTCCCACCTTTTTGGCTTTCTCTTTTCTGGCATTAACTGTTGTCAAATTTGACAAACCTTTACCACCATCAGATTGATTTTTCTTTGCCATTGCCTTAATAAGATCACTATATTTCTCCACAACCTCATATCTATCTACTTCCGATAAATTACGTCTTGCTAGCTGATTTTCAAACATATACTTCTTCACTTCATCTTTTGTATCAAATACTAACCAGTCAAAACACCATGACGGCAATTCAATATTATGTTTCTGACATATTTTAAATCTGTTATGCCCATCAATAATATAAGACTTTGCAATCTGATCATTGTCGCAATTAAGTTCCTCTTCAGGTGGACACCATAGTTGAATCCTACTGGAATGTTGCATGAAACCATTTTGAAGAAGACTTTTTTCTAATGTTTCATAATCATCTTTTGATAAAGCTGGTAATAAATTCTCTAACTCTGGATCAATTTCTATATTATTGCTATTCACAAATCGTACATTCATATATTTTAGTTCTCCTTTCCCCTACAGGAATAGTCTATGTTTTTAATAAGTTCCACAATTTCCACCACATTTTTCATGGGAACAACTCTCTTATCTACACCTGAAATAGTATCTTTGATAACAGCACCATCTAATCCATAGTCGTTTACCAACACATTTGTAACATAGGTACGATATTTCATATTTTCCTGTAATTCTTGATTCCACCTTTTATATGAATCACATATTCCACCATGCTGAAATCTTTTACGATTGTAGGCACATCTTCTAATTTCCAATTCCAATGTAGATAGTGAACCCATAAGTAAATCTACAGACAATATCTTATTTAATAAATCTTCTTTCATTTCACTGGTCAAGTATTAATCCTCCTAAAAACAAATAATTTTGACGACGCTTGGCACAAGCGGAGCATTCTTTGTGAACGCTTTTTTCACAAAGCCACTGTCTGTAAGACAACACAAGATGGAAGTCTTATTGATTGTCCTACGGACAGTGGCACCCCTTTGTGCCAAAGGTGTGAACACTCAAACAACTAGCGTTGTTTTCGTCGCTGTGATTTATTACTTTTTAAAAGTTGAACATTTAAACGTAGTATATACGATGTTTACTATATGCTTTTTAATTGTTCAACTTTTTATGCTCCTAGAACCTTACCCCAACATTAAAAATAATTAGATCAAAACTTTCAACCTATTCCTCAAACTTGACTACCTTTTTTGAGCGAATCTTCTATTATAAGCTTTACGCCCAAAAATGACAGTCAAACGATGATTAACCGCCTTCAATTTCGGGATCATGCTGAACAATTTTCCAGGCAGACTTATACACCCTTTTTATTTTCTTACCATTTTCAGTTGTGGAATACCTGGTCGTAGAGAATTGTTTTATACGATAATCAATCTCCCTCTCTTCCAATACATCATTAAGAGTCTTTAGTTTCTTTAATTGCTTTCCATCCTGTTTTGCATTAATCTTTTTTATAAGCTCACTTCTGTCTCTCACTTGCAGCATTATTACATTTTCCTTTATCAGTGATTCAAGATAACTTTCCAAGTCATATTCTTCATTTATCAGCCTGTAATCACAACGCCCACGTGCTTCATCGTAAAAACCAAAAGTTATCGCTAAATATTTACAATATCCGAATTTTCCATATTTTTTCATCATTAATTCATAATCAGCAATATCTTCTCTCTTTTTAAAATACATCAGCTCATTGACCTTTTTAGTGTATGAATTACTTATGATATCTCCGGTTTTATTATAGGTGTGATCGTCATAAAGAATATTGTTTATATCGTTTTGCATAGGATACTTCTCAATCAGTTTGTCCATGGAATATGAATTTTTCATGTAAAATTCTGCCATTTCCACTTTCTGCTCCATACTCCTTTTGAGTCCAGCCAGTTTTTGATTATTTAATATTTTAATATATATGTTGACTTTATCATCATCATCTTGAATACGCTTTCTTCCCATGCACTGAATTAGCGAACCAATATCTACAATATCTATTATTATGTGCTTTAATTCTCTATCAATTATGTTTATTCCAGCATCAAAACATGAAGTTGTAATTAAAAACTGTTCATTAAACTTTTGTTCCATCAGCATTTTATTTATTTTTTCTTTGTCTACGGCATCATAATATTTATTATTATTGGCACTACAATTGAATAAACAATGTTTTTTATACTTTAAATAAAGCTTATAAGCTTTTTCTGCCGATTGTATAAAGAAAATACCTTTATCACCATTTTCAATACCCTCTTTAATAAACTCTTCCATGGTGGCATCTTTATGAAAGAATGTTAATTTATTTATAAATGAATAATCTTTAGGTATATCATATTCAATGGCATCATCTATTCCCTGTTTCATCATGTATTTTTTCATGTAATTTGCCATATTATCACCTGTTGCAGACATAAAAAGCTTGATCGAATTAGTCTGGTTTATAATCGTATTAAATGAAATTGCCGTTTTGTTATTAAAACTACTGTCGTTAAAAAAGTAATGAAATTCATCACAAATAATGTATTGATAATCATTCAGATTAATCTTCTTTGTATTCTTCAACCTTGAATATTCCAATGATTGATAGGTAATAACAGTAATAACATCACTTTTTGCATCATTCTCAATTTCACATTTAAACTGTTCAACACAATTAGAGCGATGAATTAGCATTAATATTTTTCCACCCGTTTCATTGGCTAACCGATATAACGTATGTTTACAAAAGTAACTTTTCCCGACTCCAGTACCAGCAGAAATTAATACATTACTACCTTTTTTCCAAGATCTAGCATCTTCTTCTTTTATGATATCTGTCACTCTTACTTTTTGCTTGATATTTGCCAATAGACGTTACACCTCCTTTTTGGGGAACTGCTTCATCGTATTGTGCAAAGCTGCTGTGTCTTGAAACAAAAATACCTTGAATCGAGGATCAATCTCGCTATCGCTAACTTTTAAAATCTCGTGACCATTTCTGCATAGCCAATTTGTCATGCTCAATGATCGGATGATCATGTACTGTGCCTTATTTTCCTTCTGGTAATCACTTGTCAATATCTTATCTTTCTCCTTTTACATTATTTGGGGGTGAATCTATAACACTAAAATGACTTCATGTTAAATTGGTATTTACTTCATATTTCATTGGTACTTCATTGGCATATACTGACATTTCCGCTATTTTGTCGTTCTCATCTGCTTTAGTAGTTCCAATTTGCTAAGTTTTTTAGCAGGTGTAGCCTTTACAGGTACGATCTCATCTTCTAAGTCCAAATTTGACAGCTTTTTTACTGCCGATTGATGAGAACGCTTACGCTCTGCAAATCCCTGTTTAGCAAGCTCTCCTAATTTTGAAATATGTTCAATAGGATAACTCAATCCAGACACAGCAACCAGTGTATTTTTGCCATTATAGCCCTCAAAGACATTCAAGGGCTTCCCTACCTCTGATACAATAGCGTCAGTGTTTATGTCATTCTCTCCGGAATGAATAATGCCAATCAGACCACACTTCTTATCGTTTTCAAGAGGTGCAAAGATACCAGTTCTAACCAATTTATCGACAAGCATTTCCTGTTTATCCTTACCTGTCAAGCTAAGTACCATAGCACCTGAATCTCTTAACATTTCCAATCTTTCGGAAGTGTCGAAGTTATTCAGTTCTCCCACTGATTCATCTGTCAGGAATGAGTCCAACAATTTAGCAAAAGTATTATTGATCCACTTCAAACCTGTCGTTGCATTCGTCACACTATTATTAATGAAGAAACTGGCTCCCAACCCTTCAATCTCTTGTAACTCTGCAATAGACTGATAAGCGTTTTTATGCTTACCTATAGGCTCGTTAAGTGCCGGTAAAAATGGGACTGGACATATTACCTTATCTGGACTGCCCTCATCATCTACCGATTCCAACAACTGCTCCAGTATGTATGTTGACAAACCGGCTCCAGTGCTGCCACCTGATCCATACAATAGAAAAATAATCTTCTGTTCCACGTTCTGAAGAGCTTCTAATAAATCCATGTTTTGTTGTAGGCATTCAATAGCCTTTTCTCTACGACCACCGAAGCCATCAAAGCCATGTAACTTAAAGATGTTCTTCACATTCCCCAGCAGCTTCAAGTCCTGTTCAGATCCATTGATGAACATTGCTGCATAGCCATTATCTGCTTGGATTTTAGCATTTTTACAGCCGCAATTTCCAACTCCAATAAATAACACATCGTTCTTTAAACTCATTTAATTCCTCCCTCAATTAAATTAATCCCTTTTTCCATAATATAGTAGGTATCCGAATGATCATCAATGACCCCTTTCGCAACATACCCAGCTTTTACAAGTTTCTGTAACTTTTTATACACCGTCATTCTGGCACCCAATGCACCGCCAGCTTCTTCTAGCAATTCTGTAATTGTGCAACTATTAAAATGATCTTTGCAATCATTCGCATGGAGTTGTCTTAAAAGCATATACGCCAAGCGGTTAATCTCATTTGATTCCATCACTTTGCATTGTCCTTTCATCTATTTTGGTTTAGCAAGTATCTGATATTTCTTGCTGATTCCTATGTTTGACTTGACGTTTCCGCAAAAGGTACAAAAAAATCAAGTCTGCCACAAACTTAATAATGAGTAACGTGGTATGTAGCTTACTGTTATATGATTTATTCAATAATTGTTTCGTTCTCATGTATTCCTCCTTTGCTTGTCTTTATTATTTTGTTATAATCATTATTGGGGTTCATGGCAGACTGCTCATTTTTCAAGCAATCCACCACCATCAATAAATTTATTTATTGTTACTATTCATTGTTTTTAGTATAGAATCTGCCATAATCGCTTTCATTGCATCTTCTAATGCAGTTTCATCTTTAATTCCATACTGATTATTCATAATCAATCTCATACCAGGATATATTGAATCTCTCGGAACATCTTTTTGTATTGCCAAATCATAAATAAAATTGGCTACCACTTCGTCTAGCCCATATTGGCTGTATTCATACATAATTTTTGATACTACTTGCTTTTTCAGATTGTAATCCTCAACAATCTTGTGTCGTTCTTTGCGTGTCTTAACAAAATATGGTTTTACTTTTTTCATTTAATTTCTCCTTTTTCCTATTAATAATGTTCATTCTGTAATTGGCAAAATTCTGCCTACATTTTTGAAACTGCTTATACTGGTGAATCTCTTGCCAAAGAAATTAAATATTGTAATATCCTTAATCCAAATAATTTCAATGTATTGCGCTTCCCTCCTTTCCTTTTTGTTTAAAAAATATATTATGAGTACACTTTATAGACCTGATATCATTTGATATCAGAAGCATACTAAAAACATCTATGCAAACTTTTCAACAAGTATATTCTTCATTAAATTCGTATTTTATCTGAATTACAGAAGCATAGATGATTGGAACTTATTAAATTGTAAAATGCGTGAACCGATTGATACTTATGCGATTCATTTCTTATAGTAGGAAATCAGTTCTAAAACACATTTCAATAAATGGGATATAATACAGATAAGCGAACCAAGAACATACGTTCCGGCTTGTGAAGAATAGAATCTTAGATTATACTAATTACTTGATAAGATTATGTACAATAACTATTCTTTGGTTATCTGTGCAGTTACATATTGGAATTAGCACTGCAATGCTCTTTCCGTAACATTCGGAAGCTATGGTGTCCTGCAAGACATCTGGCTTCCTTTTTTATTTTGCTGAAGACAGAACTCCTGTTGCTGAATATCCTTTTGTCTTCCTACTTTGTCAGTATACCATGGGAAGATTTGGAAGTCAATATACTTGTTTACTTTTTTTTGTACTCTTTTTGCGAATTTTATATTTTGCATATTTTTGTTTGACTTTTTTATGTGTGTAGTGTATGATTACTTTAAAAATATTAGGAGTTGATTTTATGAAATTTACTGTCACAGAAGCACTTGTTTCCTATATTAAAGAAAAACGTAAAGAACAAAATATTAACGTTACCACTTTTGCCCAAAAGATAGGTAAAAGCAAATCTTACATAACTAAATTTGATAATTGCGAGTTTAAGACGCTTACCGTTGAAGCTTTTAATGAGATATTTGAGGCAATTAGTGAAACAAAAGAACAATCAATTGAACTTATGGACGAATATTTTTTATCATTGATCAAGAATAAATATGTTGATAAAAATATTGATTTAATGGTAGATGTGTCAAACTATAGTAATATAGTAAAAGAAATAAAGGTACGTGAAAATTTAATAAAAAAATTCAATAAAATGCTTGAATCTAAAAATCTTAGTATTCATGATATTGTTGAATTTGCAAACTCAAATGATCCAGTAAAAACCTATTCAAATTTTGACTCAGTAGAATATAATGAGTATGTTGCCCCTCCACTGTCTGCTAGTGGTGAAGGCAGCGAGCAGAAAGTTTATATAAAAATTAATTTAGATGAAGATTTTGTTTCTTCTATATTAACGGGAAATATTGATACTTGTAATTATTTTACTCTTCTAGCAATAACTAATGCTTATTATCGTATAGAATTGCTAAAGTCAGAAACTCTAAATATTAAAGAAAATGCCGATAAGATAGCCGGACTTTCAGCTCGCAACTTACTATTTAACTTTCATATTTATTCCCTAGAGGATTATTACAAAATACAAACGAGCAATGACAATATTAAGGAATTGTCTGTAGATTTAAGCAATGTATCACATAGTATTCAAGGTACCCTAGGAGGGTATATGAATTTAATAGCTAAAATATATTATCAAAATCCATTTTATATCGAAGATAAAGTACTGGGATTTAGGGAAAATTTGGAGGCTGATGCCCCTTTCTGCATAGCTGCAATGGATTTACCCTTTTACAAAGTAAAAAAATTTAGCACTGATAACAAGAAAAAACTATTAAAAGAAATTACTGCTATTATTGATAGATATGCAGACGATGAAGAATATCAAGAACAAATAGATCTTATTTAGTTAAAAATAAAATTTCGTTATCCCAAAAGAGCCTTCGGTTTTCCGTTGGCTCTTCTTCACCTGCTTGATAAGTTCAATGTCTTGCTCTGGAATATCTACCTTATCAATATTTTTTGCTAATTCTTCGGCAGTGGATACACTTCTCTTGTTTAATACTGCTCAGATTAGGTCAGCATCTTCCTTTCTACCCTCATTTTCTAATTTATCGATGGCTTTTACTGTATTGATAGCTCTGTCTACTTCGTGGCCTGAACGTAGTCCTACCTTTTTATATCACGGGATTTACCTTGTTCTAGTTCTTCTATCTGCTCTAACCGATGCGCCGAAACTGGCACTTCGGTATTTTTATACTGCTTTAAATTACTTAGCCTTCGCTTTTCTGCTAAACTTGTTTCAACTTCTTTCAAAGCCTTGGCTTCCCTGGACTTCTGCTCCACCGTCTTTTCTCTGGTAGCATTGTTATCAATGATAAACTCAATCTCTTCCTCTGGAGAGTTAAAATCTCTTACTTCGACATCAACTTCCTTAATACCAAGCTGTAGACACGCTTTCCTTCTTATGAATATTCAGCTTATCCACGGCAAATCCATCGCTTTGACAAATTCTTCATCCAAAACATGTATATAGGTATTATACGTGGTTGTTGTATTACTATGTCCCATTAATCTGCTTACAATCGATATATCAACACCTTTTCTCAACAACTCAGACCCAAATGTATGTCTAAGTAAATGAATCCATATATCAGGCAGATCCGTGTTCCTAATGATCATCTTCATTGACCTTTGAAGGCTTCTCGCTATGGAATAATTACCATTTTCATCACTGCACACAAAAGCAGTTACAATATCATTTCTTTCATTTGTTCTAATAATTTCATCTAAGATAAACTTTATTTCACTATTTATTGGTATCGCCCTAATAGACCTTTTGGTTTTAGGCTCCTTTATATATATCTGCCTTTTCTCCACTTCTTCAACTTTAACATTGTATTGCATTGACTTGTTGATTCTAATAATTTTATTATCAAAATCAATATCATTCCATTCAAGAGCAAGCATTTCGCCAATACGGATTCCAGTATTCAGCATAAGCAGTAAAATAATACCATACCTATACTTATATAAATCGTTTGTTTTGTTTTTAATTAGACAGGCAGCTTTGAATTTTTTTATCTGTTCTGGAGTAAGAGAAAATGTTTCCTTCCGCTTACATTTACAGTATCTCTCTTTCGGTAAATAAACAATTAACATGGGATTAAATTTAATATTTCCATTTTTAATGGCATAACTAAATACACCTGCAATAAAAGTATATATTATTTTTATGGTGCCATAGCTATATTCTTTCACTTCATCTATCGCTAACGAATTGAAAAATCTTTGCAGCTCGTCTGATCTGATGTTACATAATCTTTGATTTGCTAATGCAGAATCTTTTATTTGCGTTTCTATGATGCTTTCAATTCTATTGTAGGTAGAAACCTCGATGACATATTGTTTGTTCTTTAAATAATATAAACAGTAATCATATATTGTAAAACCGTCCGGATTCAATTCTGTTTTTAATTCTCGAATAATGGCTCTTAATTTTTTATCGCATTCAAATTCTGTTTTACCATATGTATATTTTGTGACCCGATTAAAGGTAACTCTCCCTTCATATCTGCCATCTTTCCTTTTTCTAATGCTACCCTCATGCCATGAATTATTTTTTCTTTTTTGCTTTGCAATGCTCATTTTTAAATACTCCATAAATGTACTATGAACTGTTAATTCTTAGTAAAATTATAGCATATGGGGCAGCATGACAGCATTGCCACATTATGGATTCATATACCCTTTTTGGCGTAGGATACTTTGGGTAAAAATGTGAAAGTATACCCCGTTTTGGCGTAGCAAAAAGTGCAGTCCCCTATCATATAAGAATATATATTCATATAAGACCCCTATTTTCGCTAACGCTCAAATTTGAATTTCCATGGAAAGTAAAAGTTTTGCTATAAGCCTTTCTTCTATATAGATGTACCATAGTGGCAGCATGTGGTATGAATTGCATGCTTACATAATTATCCCCCGTACCTTTGGGTACACTGGTCACTTTTGCGCATTTTTGAGCGAAACTATTTACAAGGGAATCGCATATTTGTGACACCCTTATTTACTGATTCTATGCTTTAGTTAGGTTCACTTTGAACCCTACCTGCGGGTGATCGATGTGCAATAATCCAATAATTACGATGTCACATTATCGTGATCTGGTGAATCATCTAGCCACCATTTGGTGGCAGGGTGTATCTTATTTGCTGACAACCACCACAAAATTGTAGTCGCTCTATACGACCACTTTTAAATCAAGACTGACCTGAGTGTTAAATTTGACACGCAGATATTTTTAGAGACGAATTATTCGGTTCCAAAATCACTCAGACCCAATTGAGCATCTGTCGGAAATTTTCGATTGTTTAATCACTCGGCACAAAATTGTGCTTAGTCACTCACCACAAAATGGTGGTCAGCTACTCAGGCGAAAATTTGCCTTAGTCCAACTGTCTCAAATTTAAGATGGTTCACGCTCTCAAATCTGGGAATGTCAATAATTTAGCTTCGACAAATCGGGGAGCCAATTTTGGTCAGACTAATAATTTTACTCACCAATATTCCCACCTTCCATATACTCACATTCATGACTGTACACGTTAAAATTCGCCCTAATTTCAGCTTGTAATGGCATAGGTGATAACTTGTTAGGGTATGGGATAAAGTCGGTAAATGAGCCTTTAAAATGTGTTGTATAGAGGGTGTAATTTTATTCCTTTTTCAAAACTGACATTATGTAAGTTTAGAAATCTCAACCGACAAAATTGTCGAGTGCAGAGGTTACACAGATAATGTGTATCCATTTTAAGCTTTCCCTTTATTGGAATCATTCTTATTAATAATGACAGCTTAACTAACGGAACAGAATTGTCCTTTAGTCGTAAAATATCCATCAGAATGATACGTTGGTATGAGCAAAGGGTTTATAAAAATTCCCTGGCTAGGAGTTTATCACGTGTGAGTGAAAAACCTCATATTCCTTTTAGAATTCATCATTATTGCCAGAGCAGTAGTCTTTGTTACAACTCCAGTGTCAAGCAGCTCTTCTAATTCAGGAATCATTTCTGATAGAAGTTTGTAATTAGAAAGTGTATCTACTGACATCCCCATTTGTTTGGCTAATTCATTTTGAAAAATCACATCCGATTTATTCGGAACTGATTCTGACTTCCTATCGCCTCCGTTTTGAATCCCGTACAACCTTTCCAATTCCTTAATTCTTAATCCGACTTTTTTAGAAGAACCACCAACATCTCCACGTTGACGTATGTTTGTTTCCAATAGAAGTTATAAAATGTGGCAACCCAAATCAGGGTTTTTATGATACAATATGAGTAACATAAAAGTTTAAGCGCGGAGGAAATAATTATGCAAGTAGATACTACTTTGATTCGTAATGTAATAGAAATATTGGTAACGCTTAATCCGGAATATCAGAGGAAAGCACTATCTAACATTCTCGAATTAATGATACATCAGAGAGCCGAGGAAGAATCCCTTAAAAATATTTCTCCAAAAGAGAACAAAGAAACTGTAATCATAGATAAGCAGAAAGCACTTGAACAAGAAGCTATGGATCTCATAAATCTTTTAAGCCAGATGGGTTCTACTGATAAGGCTTCTTTTATGGCTTTAATGGAAAAGTGCAAGCCAGGTGTTGTTACAAAGAAAGAGGATATTACTATTTCTATTGGCGAACGTCATGTTTCTATGGAGGATTATATTAGGACTGCTATTCCTAAAACTGATTATGACGCAGCAGAGAAGTTAGCAGATGAGTATTTTAAGGAATTGAAGGATAAGGTGATTGTATAGAGATTTCAATTCTCATTTGAGAATACTTGAAATAGATTTTGGATTATGAACATTTGCATATACATGCATAATTATAATGTCTTATACATAAACACCCCTTATTATATAATAATCTCCGAACTCATCAAAGTGTATTTATGCATTATTATACATATTTATTCACCAATATGCAATCACGCTTTATACTCAACAAACCCTTATAAAATAAGCATTTCTTCAATATGGCTATTACGTTTAAATTGTATATACAATTGCCAAAATACGCATTTTATAGTTCGGTAATGAGTTCGAGAGATTGTAGTATTTACAAGGCTTTACAAATTTTCCGACAATTTAAAATCACCATTTTTGTGCCTTGAATCACCTGTAAACCTACTAATTATATAGGTTATATCGAATCGACCCTACTTTTTTCATAAATGCATACACGCATAAAATAAAAAAGTCCTCAAACCCTTGTAAATAAAGGATTCCTGGACTTTTATGTGTTCGGCATCGAACTACCTATTTTATAACATTTATTCATCTTTTAAATTATATTTCTCTAAAATCTGAGAATAGTCCTTTATATTCTTCTTATAACGGAATATGTACATACCATCAAACCACCCTTCCTCTTTGATTCCTTCGTTTGTAGGAAAGAGAATGCTTTCATTGATGGTATTAACAATCCCCCATCTCCCATCATGGTCATAGCTAACAACCCAAACAGGCTCCCCATCTAGTCTAACAAGGTTTGACTTCTTTAATGGCGAGTTTTCCTCCTGAACCTGCATTGTCAGAAGTGCTTTAATAGAAAATTCCAAGGCATCTTTTAATTTTTCTTCATGTTGAGAAAGTGTTTTCAAAACGGCTTCAATAAACTCTCTAGATTTTCTCCACTTAGATAATACCGTTTTCTTATTTTTCTTCATAATATATATCTGGTGATTCATTTGCTCAATTTTTTCATACTCATTCATAATAACTTCCCCCAATCTACGAAACATATATGTAAAACTTCAATTTCCTATACAACTGCATTCAACATATCCCTAATTCTATTATAATCATGCGTCTGAATTTGATAATTCAATTTATTTTCAATAATAAATTTTTTAGCATCTCTAGTAAAAAATGAAGTAGTTGCTAAAATTCCACCATTAACCCTATCTGTATTAATTGTCCCTACCAAGTTTCTTATTATCCCAACCCCAATATGCCTTGATGATGAATATTTCTTACACTCTACGTAATACACGAAATCACCCAATGCTTCTGGTTTTCTAATAATAATATCCTTTCCACCATCACGAGTCTCTTGTGTTAAATCCACCTTATAACCAAGTTTGCAATAAATTTCTGCCATAACCTTTTCAAATTCACGATCATGCAAGTGATATAATTCTTGTGGATTTTCTGCCAAATATTTCAATACGGTTTCATTTACAGGAGACAGCACTATGATAGGGGAATCTTCTTCTAAGCTCTTTTCAATATTTTGTTTTAATATTTCAGTAACTATATTTTCATTTACCTGTTTAGTTTCTTGTATATCTTCCTCTGATTCCTCATCAAGCAGAAAACTACACAATTTATATGACTTGACAATATTATTTATCCTACTATTTATAACTGAAATCGGGATATTCAGGAAAAGATCACTCATTTTTTCGTACCCATTTACCAAATCTTTAATTTGAGCATTTAACGCCGTAGCTTCCAATGCCTTTGTTGACTTAATCATACTTGATATTGCGCGATTTGGAGCTGTCATCTGTTTTACGACATTTTCCATTTGAGTTACTTGTGATATTACGGGGGAAAAAGGAGAACTTAACATCTTCTGAATATTCTGATATTGGCGGATTTGTTTATCATAAAAATCAAAATCACTCATTTTTTTTACCTCCAAGCCTTATAAAATATTCCAATATGTTCATCAAGTATCAGTCATTTTAACTGCTAATTATATTATCATACCATAAATGTGGATCGTTTTCATTACAAACTTTTTGTATCTAAAGTTAATTAGCAATTGTTTTCCCGCATCTTCACCAACTTATAGAAAGTGGTTCTCTTTAATTCCATATCGTCCATACACTTTTTAGCAGTAATATTTCCACTCTTCCACTCTGTGTAATAATTTTCCCATTCTTCCGGGAACTCGGCAGCAGGCCTTCCGGTGGCCTTACCTGTCTCAAATATTATTATCCCTCTTCCTCTTCGCTCGTATCAATGTACTTTTGGATATCCCGGTTAATTCCTCCACTTGCTTATATGAATGATCTGTCAGCATTTCAAGCGCATGTTCAATCTGTTTCTTCTTATATAATGGAGGTCTACCCTCTCTGAAGTCTGGCTTCTGCTTAGCAATGGCTTTTCCTTCGCTTGTTCTCTCCACAATCATATCACGTTCAAATTGAGCAAATGACAATAATACATTCCTCATTAGAGTACTGACAGATGAATTACTAAGGATACCTAAATTTAATACGTTGACTGTTATACCCTTATCTATGAGTTGTGTAATCAAATCACTAGCCTGTGATACGCTCCTTGCAAACCGATCTAGCTTTGTTACAATTAATGTATCACCACTTTGTATTTGATTCAGCAGCTTATCAAATTCTGGCCTTTCTAATTTTGTACCAGTAAAGCTATCAATGAAAATTTCCTCTGCTCCGGATTCTCTCAATAATTTCTCTTGTACTTCCAAACTGTTTCCATCTTTCGCTTGCCCCCTAGTTGATACTCTCGCATATCCGAAAATCATAGTAAAATCACCTCTCATTTATGGTGCTAAGTTATGACACCTTCTAATGTATTGATTTTACTACACTTTCATTTCAGTGTCAATACTTCAAAGTTATGACACCATATATATTTTTCACATATTGGCAGCAGGACAAAAGAAAAACACCTTCAGGAAAATATCTCCGTCCGGTGCTACTCCATCAATACTAAATTTCATTTCATATAGGCCAGTTCATAGGCTTTCAAAATTTTCCGTCTGCCCTCTTCATAACTCTGGCAATTATCAATTGCTTCCTGGACTTCTGGTTTGTAACACAATCCAAAATCAGTTGCTAACCTTCGCAACTCCTTTTTGTCGCTTCTACATAGTGTACGCATCTGCATTACCTCCATTCATTTATGTTTAGGGGAGCTATGACACTCCCCATGATTTAAATTACATGAGTTCTTTAATCAGAGCCTTGGCAATTAACCCTTTCATTTCTGCTTCATATGCTGATAAGTCAATATCAACATAAGCACATTCACAAAGTAATGGCTTTTTTATATCCTCAAAGCATATAGAAATACTATATCTCGGCTTTCTGCTATCGCTCAATCTGATCTGTATCATTATTTCATTGATTTTAGCTTCTTCCCATTCCTGATCCCATTCAAAGATATAATATTTTGGGGCTTCCTCTACAGCCCTATGTACTTCTTCCATTGTAGGTTCTGGTATATCTGTTATCCCAATAAACAAAATAATTCCGTCATCTGTCAAAACGTCACATTTGTTAAAATCTATGGTTCCTATATTGGTTACAACCTTGCTTTCCTTGTTCATGATAAAATCCTCCTATAATTTTTTTTATTCGCCTAAATCAAACATTCATAATTGCTTCGCCTAACTTGTCCCACATAATCTTTTTCAAGTCCCTGGCATCCTGACCGTCTAATGCAAAATCGAATTCGTAACACTCGCATGTATCAGCATGGAGTTCTTCATCAGACTTTTGCCAGACAAGTACATTTGTTTCAAACTCTGGACAAGTATACCCACCAAAGGAGTATGTAATATTCAAATCCATGTAGGTATCAGTTTCTACATTCACAGCAGGATATACCTCTTTGTATCTCTCCATACAGGAACCTAAAATCTGCCCCATCTGGCCTTTTGCATACATTACAGGAATATGTGCTTCCATCTGTCCTGAATTGACTTCAACGTTAGTAAGATTAATAATTCCAATGTCTTTAACCGCCTTTATCCTCATAGATAACACCTTGCCTTTCCTAAAACACTTTGTTTGGTTACCTTATTTCAAAATGGGCATCAGCGGAATCGAACCACTGACTAGAACCGTTTGCCCTGATTGCTTATGACATTCTCGCCCACTCTTTTCTACGGATGCGATTATAAAAATCCATAGCCATTGTAAAATCAGTGAAAGTCTTTATTGCATAAGTGAAGCCATTTTTCAGATATTCAACCGTGTATTTTTTCATTTTGGTTTTACCTTCCTTCTATATTGATGGGAGGCTGTTAACCTCCCTGATTTTCATTTCATGAATAAGGAATCATCAAGCCATTTAATACTTCCATCTTCATATATGGGAAGTGATACCTTTCCGCTTTCAAAAGGAATGCTTTTTACTAATACCCCATTAATTGTTTCCTTTACTGCATCTATTGTCTTTCCGTTGCAAATTCCTACAAAATCGGTATCCTTTGGTACATAAATATTATTGTTCATGATGATATCCTCCATATTTTTTTATTGTGTAGGGGAGTTGTCCTCCCCTATGCCTGATTCCCTTTGAGATAATTCAAGCGCATTGACGAAGTTACCTTTTGATACTTTTGATACTCTTCTTCACTGTTTTCTTTAATAAATAATTCCTTATTGAATTTGGGTGTGGGTACGCTACAATAAGAAACTGTTATGTTTGTCTCATTGGAAAAGAGCTTTTCTTTACCACGCTTTTTCATATAGGCTTTTAACTCGCCTTCCATATCTTCTATTTTCTTTTTCTGTACCTTGGCAGCTTCCTTAATACTCTGGATTTCAAGTATTAAAATTTCAAACTCTGTCATTGATTTACACATTCTCTTTTCTCCTTCCTTATTGGTGAGAACCCCTGAATCATCTTCCTGACTATTGGTTTTGCCACGGCTCACTCACAGGTATATGGTTTTCAAGTTCGTAGCTTTTCGAGCCATTGGTTCTCTGTCTTTAAGGCTTGTATTGCTTGACCTTATGATGCTATTATATCACCGTCAACGGTGATATACAATTGACATTATCACCAAAAACGGATATGTTTTATTGTGCAATTATATCACTGTTGACGGATATGTTTTGTTATGATATAATCAACTTAAAGGAGGTATTACAAATGCTAAAATATGACAAATTGATAAAACTACTTAAAGATAACGGATACACATCATATAAGGTAAAGAAAGATGGTATAATGGGACAAAACGCATACACGACTCTAATGAATGGTTCTGCAAAACTGAGTGCGGATATTATTGACCGTTGGTGCAAGGAGTTTGACTGTCAGCCCGGTGACCTTATGGAATATATACCAGACGAGGAATAGGTGATTGGAAGACGTCTAGATAACAAGGAGATTACTTGTTTCTATACGGTGGTTGATAATTAATAGACTTTACACTATTGCATATGATATAATAGGAATATATATAGAAAAAGGATGTGATGACATGAGTAACAAAGAACGCATTATGCAGTTAATAGATAATGTCCCAGACAATAAACTTGTGTTTGTTGTGGATATGTTAGAATCTTTAAAGGCATATGCCGGTGAGTCCATTGAACCTGATGCCTGGGACTTACAAATGATAGAGGAAGCTAAAATGCTGAACGACGGTGAAAGAGTTACGTTTGATGAGTTGTGTGACGAACTAGGTATAACTATATGAGTAACTACACTGTCACCTTCGAAAAGGCTGCTAAGAAGTTTCTTAAAAAGCAGAGTCCCAAAGTACAAACAGCACTATTGACAGCAATTGCAAAACTGCCTGATGGAACGGACATAAAGAGACTCCAAGGTTATGATCTATATCGTATGCGTGTTGGTAATGTGAGAATAATCTATTCTATTGATAATGAAGTCAAAATTATTAACATTGAAAATATTGACAATAGAGGAGATGTATACAAGAGATATTGAAAGAGTGTAAAGCCTGTTAGATTATTAACGGCTCTGCACTCTTTTTGAGAGGGATATCAGAGGTGAACCAAAATTATAAATTTAAATATGTGCATCAAAAAAAAGGCGGTCATTTCAACCGTCTTTCTTTATGTCAGCATTCCCTTTATATAACGTTGTTATTTAGCTTATATTCGGCTTGTATAGTGTAGACTGTAAAGTGTTAGGGTAACGTATTACAAGGGCAAATTGATGTGTATTTTAACGTGTAGTGACTATGTATATAGTGGTAGTTGGTGGTGCGTGTGGGTTGTGATATAATGGAGTGATGGCAGCAGGAGGACGCAGCAAAACCATAACCTATGTTTTTAGTATGTTATTGAGTGTGTGGGTAGTGGACAGGACGTACCCCCGGTATATTTACATTTCTAAGTTAATGCGTCATTTCGGTAAAGGGCCTATCTGATGTATTCACACAATACGTTAAAATTTGGACCTTTCCGAACTATACATATAAAGTTTGAAAGCAAGTCTATAGCTGCGATAAATCAGGAAGTTTTTCGACCCATTGGTAAAGAGATTTCATGTTATCAACAATTTCATATATTTTATCAAAAGTATAATTTTTAGTATTATATTCATGTCGGATACAATTAAAATCATCGAAGTAGAAATTTCCAGTTATATTACAATTTTCAAAATAATTATTATCAAATAATATATAAAAACTATTATCATCAAAGCGCTGAACAAATTGGTAACCGCCATTTTTAGGGCTTTCTTTAATTATGCAAGGCAAACACTTACGAACATCCATCTTAATATCATCATTGCATATTACTTCTGCAATATCATCAAAAGGATGTCCACTACAACAAGCTATTGTCCGATATCCTTTTTTATTTAGTAAAGCAATGGGCATTGCGATAAGATCATCAACCTCAAAATATTCATTTTCAGCACCTTCGCCATCTTCTATATTGGTTCCAGCAATGATATCAAATGTTTCATTATGTATTAACGCCATATAGATTCTCCTTCTTATATTTTTTTCCTTTTTGTTATGTACAATGCTAAGAAAACGATTATTACTTGCTATTAGCATATTCTTCAAGATCAGACTTTGGTAAATAATATTCTAAATAATATAGTGCGTCGGCGACAGAGTTAAATAAACTTTGATCAATTTTACTATTTGATCGCGAAGTGAATCCCTTTGCACTCGCCTCCATTACTCCTGCTTTATAAGAATTATGTACTACGGATACTTCGTCCATGCACTCGTTTGATGATTTAGAAAGATATTTATATTCCTCATCTATGTCTTGCTTCAACTTTTTATACTTCAGTCTGATCGAATCAGAATTTCCATTTTTATTTTGAATGTACTCAGAAATTAATTTTTCAAGTTCATTCAACTCTTTAATATAATTTAATAATCTTTCAGCTAACTCCTTTTTTGATAGCTTTTTCAATTCTAACATTTTAATACCCCCTTGTACTTTTACAATTTTTACTAGAGTTCTATAAAATCATACCACACCTACAAAATAAAAAAAATAGGCATACCAGATATTTCTATCCAATATGCCTATAAATTAATCTAATAATATTTTTTGACTATTATTTTATCGCATTTCAAGCAGCACAGCGTCTTTTTTAAAACTCTATATCCACAGAAATCTTGATAATATATTTTCTTTATTTCTTTCCATTCATGTTTACACTTCATATTTTCACCTTTCTTTAAGTAAAATTCCAAATTGTATAATTGACTTATTGTATATATAGCAGTAAGATAATAATAATAAATTATTTGAGGGGGTTTTAAATATGGCTAAGAAAAAAGTATTTGTATCTTTTGATTACACAAATGATAAGCATTACAAGTTTCTATTAAATGCATGGGATGCTAATAAAAACTTGGATTTCGTCTTTAACGACTGCTCTTCAGACGAGATTCAAAGTAATAATATTCCGACAATAAGAGGCGGACTTACAAGAAGAATCAATACGACTACATACACTCTTGTTATTGTAGGGAAAGAGGCCAACAAACAACATAAAGATCATGTTGATATTGGTTATAAAAATTGGATTAACTTTGAAGTCGCCAAAAGTAAAGAGCATGGAAACAAACTTGTGGCTGTGAAATTAGACAAATCTTATGAATCTCCCGATCAATTATTAAATTCCGGAGCAAAGTGGGCTATGAGTTTTTCACAAGACGCTATTATTAAGGCTCTAAACGAAGCATAAATTTATGGATAAGTCCGAATTATTATACGACCATTACAAAGAAACATATACAAACATTAAGGAAAATCTTAATCAGCGTAATCGTTTTTTTATAATGCTATTCGTAATAATGACTCTACAATTTTTATTTGCAATATCTCCACAAAGTATTGCTTCATTAATTACTACGATTATTCAAAATTCATATAGCGTTGATATTTCAGGGCAAATAGAAATAATTCAATGTTTATTATGGCTTATTCTGCTTTATTTCACTATGAGATATTATCAATCAACGGTATACATTGAAAGACAATATAATTTCATTCACTCATTAGAGGCTGATATAGCGACTCTTATGGATATTGAATTTGATAGGGAAAGCGGTGATTACTTAAAGAATTATCCAAAAATGAATGACATGATTGATATTTTATATAAATGGATATTTCCAATTATATACTGCATGGTAATTTGTAGCAAAATCGTAAGCGAAATTCAAAATTCACCGTTTGGTTTTCCAATTATTTTTGATATGGTTATTTTTGTATGCTGTTTTATATTAACAATCTTATATCTTGTATTTTTGCATAACAAGAAAGAACCACTCACAAAAGAGGAAGAAACCTAATTCTTCCTCTTTTTATGCTAAAAAGGTTCAACCTCGTATAATAACAAAGCTTAATACACTTCTTTAGGAACCTTACTTTTATATTTAGCAGTTATCAATAATATATCTGCATGTTTAATCTTCTTATATTCCTCAAACGCTTCTTCTGGTGTATCCAAATAGGATAATTTTACAACCTCATTATTTCCATAAGGTGTAAGTTCACCATAATATATTTTCATTCTTGTGCTATACCTGACACAAAGACCTAATCTCTCCAATATTGATTGCTCTGTACTTTTAAGTGATAGCCGTAGGTATAAGGAGGGAGGTAATATAGCACATATATCTTAGTTATATCCCCCTAACGTTTCCCCCCTATGTACTGTTATTTGATGATATTACAATCATAATTAATCATTAACTTCAATATTCCATTCCAACATTGCCCGATATACCTTATCTGGTATCATGCCCTTATACTTTTCAGCCAAATCACTAATGATATTTTCTTTATATTCTTTATATACAACAAAGGCAGTAGCTGGATCATCAAACGTACCTAATTTGATTGATTTTCCCTGGTAATTCATATAAGCACGATATTTACCTTTGTCTTTCTCAAAGCATACGCCCATAGGCAAATCACCGCGCTGTTTCTTTCCGGTTATAAACAGAGTATTTATTCCATGAGGAACAATACAACAAGTGTCTGGACTATAGACCTTATTCCCCTTAATTAGAATATCTTTGTCTAAGTCCATCTGCTCATTACCGATCCTATAGTGGTTTTCCTCATACCACTTCTTGAAGTTGCTGTAATTCTTCCATTCATCACAGATTTCACAATCAGAATATTGTACCTGTCTTTCATGGAACTTTTCATTGTAGCATCTATTAATCATATCGACCCATCTCAAATATGACTGTGATGTACAATCAACTTCATCATCACCACAATATCCAATGCCACAAACGGACGGTTCCATTGAAGGCTTGCTCCAGTTATCAGGCTTATATCTTATATCATTCATGACTTTCAAGATAAATTCTTCTGAATCATCACCAGTTTTTATGTAATTCTGCTTAACAATCTTGTACTGCTCCTTATTCAGTGGATATAAATTTCGGTAGTAGTTATCATCTTTATTGTATCCACCATGCCAGATATAAACATTATTCTGTTTATCTGGATTAACAATAAATTCATCTACCACTAACCTGTGAGCGTATACTGTTTTCTGCTTGTATATCCACCTACCATTACATAGAATATTCTTTGATACTCGATATCCCAAAATCTCATTACTGTCATAGCTGCCGTTAAGCAAGGAAAACCTTTTATAAGCATAATGAATCATACGCCCATAATTTGAAATCCAATAATCCCTATAATCCATTAACCTAACAAAATTTTCATCTGTGCCGATTGGAATTATGCCAGTAACTGATAAATTCAAAACTCTTTCTTGCTTTATTTCTTTATATTGTCGATTGATTAGTATATCTAAATCATCTGAAAACTTTATTTCTTTATTAGCCTCAATATATTCTCGTTGATACTTGTATTCACACGCTTTACATTGTCCCAGGTAATAAGGTGCATTCACTTTGTTATCCATAAGCCTGAAACTGCCTATTGGTAATTCTCTTCCGCATTTATTACATATCCTAGTTTCTAGGTTATTAGATACCTCTTTGTGATTAATGTAATTAATTTTAATGTCATTCATTGAACCTCCTTTTTATTAACCAGAGATTCAAGAAAATTGCTATAGAGGGGGGTGCTTAAACATTATGACTTCTGTATCCATGGGTGATCCCAAGAACACCTTATTTTGAGGTATATTTTAACCGAAATACTTGTAAAATAAGGCTTTTTATACGGTCCCAATGAATAAACCCTTATTTTATAAGCATTTCTTCAATATTACTCCCCCAGAAACTGCCATTTCACGTTAATTCAGTCCCATAGTAAATAAGCCCAGAATACATTATCCTGAACTTTATAAATCCGATATCCTATATTCACTTTTCATGTCTTTATCACAGGAAATAGTTGTGCTGATAATTGTTATGGCTCTCAACCATGACTTGGCACATAGAAATAAATCAGAAATACTCTTGAATCGTGGTATTGCCTTTCTTTTACTTCCCGGCAACTGGGAAATACATCATCTTATAAATTTTTACTGGCAGTTGTTATCTTCTAAGATTTCTTCAATTGCAACTGCAACATGCTTATTTACAATTCTTTCCAGATCATTAATGTCATGTTACCATACAACGCTGTAAGTTCATCCATATTCTCCGCGCTGATAATTGCTATCCTATCTTTTAATTCCAATATGTACACCCTCCTATTATCTTACCGAAAAGCCGTTACTCTTCAAATATTCAACTGCCAATCTCAACAGTTCCCCATTATTAACGGTATTTTTAATTGTGTCGTCCCAAACATGAGGAGAATTATGTCCTACATCTAATCCACCATGCAGACCTTGATTCGCCCATGTAGCAACCTGATCACCAGTTGCATCATAATAACTGTCCATAGCATCCGTATCAATGTACACGGAAGCTATTACTTTATTTCCTTTTACCTTTGGCTCAACCTTTACCGCTGATCTTAAGAAATCATATTGCCGTTTGTAATACTCTGGCGTATAGCTATCATAATATCTTTGCAAGAAATAGTTTAAAGTTTGATAGACTCTTTTTTCCATCTCATCAACCATTCCTAGCATAGTCGGCTGTAAAGCCGCGGCCAATTCATTCATGTTACTTACCCTTTTTGCCATATCTGTTATTCCTCCTGTTCCTCTCTGTGGCCTCAATCACCGAAATATTCATAGCTTTATTATCGGCTCTATCATCTGTACATACATCGAAATATACCAGATAGCCACATTCAACATGCTCACCATTTAACTTTGACTGATGGATAAAATACGTTTGATTATTATCGCCACGAATAAACCCATACCCCTTGTCTTCAAAATACTTTGTTACTCTTCCGATCATAACTTATCCTCCTTTTTTTATTTTGTGTTACTATAAAACTGCTGTTTGCTAGTGTCATGTGATTGTGCTATTACAATGCCCCTGTGACGCACCAGAATGTCCATATAGGCATTTGGGGCTATGGGAGAGGTATTGTTTACCTTTGAAATTTCAGGCACTAAAATAAGCCACATACTCATATTTTTCATACAAGCATATGGACTTATTTAGATGTCCAAATATGTTAATGGGGCAATAATGGGTCAAATTGATCATTGCCTATGTCTAACCGTTGATTTACGTTGTTTTTTGATAATTAACCGTAGGTTCGATTCCTATCAGATGCATTTTTTATTTGTCTGGTTTATTTATCTAAAACCCTTGATTTACGGGCTTTCTTCCATCTCTCTATTTATAAATCCCATTTTAAAACAAAGTTTTTTAAATTCTCATTCCTGTGCTAAAAATTAGCCGTAATATTATGTATTCCACTTTTACAGTGTATTTCATGTTGTCCACATTATATTCCTTAATTTTTCGCTTCCCTTTCTTTTCACTCTTAACAGCGAAAAGTTTATAGACTCCTTCGCCTCAACACGACTATGGTTGAATTTAACTTACCACTTGATTAATTCCTGAAGTCTCTTCATTTCTCTGTGTTCAAATCCCAATTCCTTCAATGCCTTACAAATACCTTCTGCATATCCCCAATGCCTGTCTGATTTTCGCTGATTCCTTTCACATTCATACATATCATCATTTTTAAAACACTGCTTTACAGTTTCAAACTCTTCTTTCGACTGCTCTGCGATTCTGATCGCTTCATATAGCAAATCCTCACATTTTAAAGCTTCACGTTGTGTCATAGTGCAATCCTCCTGTGCTAAAACTATAATATACTTTCAATGATTACGAAGCTGGAAATTATTTCCAGTAACTGCACTAGACCTACGTTTCACTTCATTCTATTCTCGTTGTAACTCTGCATTGAGCAGTTTACATAAATAAACTAAGGAGGTATCCATATGGTATACGAAACATTTCTGGAAACGATCAAACATTCCCTGAAAGAAAAGCTGGGGCCGGAATTCACCCTGACACTCCAGCCCATCACCAAGAACAACGGACTTATCCTGCATGGACTTTGCATCGGGAAGGCCAACGAACGGGCAGCCCCCACCATCTATTTAAACCATTTCTATGAATCATACCAAAAGGGCAGGCCTTTTCATGCCATCCTTGATGACATCCTGTCTCTTTACCAAAGCAGCCCCCTGCCGGCAGAACTTCCCATAGAAGAATTCCTGTCCCAGGAACAGATTATGGAAAAAGTTATCTTCCGGCTTATTAACGAACCGGCCAACCGGGAACTATTAAAAGAAGTCCCCCATATTTCCTATCCGGAGCTGGATCTTTCTATTACATTCTACCTTTCCGTTCAAAAAGACGAAGACAGTCTCCTTACTGCGCTCATCTACAACCGACATCAAAAAGCCTGGAACCGGTCTACGGAAGAATTATATCAGGCTGCCAAGTCAAATACTCCCCGCCTTTTCCCGGCCCGTATCCGTTCTCTTCCCGAAGCCATTAAAGATATTGTGAAAAAGTCGTCGGAACATGGAGTAAACGAAGATTCCCTGGAAGAAATCTTTGATACCACGCCCCTGTCTCCTCCTATGTACGTACTGTCCAATTCCTCTGGAATAAACGGGGCAGGCTGCCTGCTTTACGAAGGCATAATAAAAGACTTCGCATCATGCAGCGGCAGCGATTTGATCATACTGCCCTCGAGCATTCACGAAGTCCTCATTATTCCATACAGCAAAGACATTTCTTTTGATGAATTAGCAGAAACCGTTTTCTCCATTAACCAGGAAGAGGTACCGGAAGAAGACCGTCTGTCCAACCACATCTATTTCTATTCCAGAAGCAGCAGTAAGCTATCCATTGCATTCACCTCTTCTGCCCCAATCGGAACAAAGAATCCATGATAAAAATAGCCATTGCTATGGCACCCGAAACCTGAAGCGTTTCCACCAGATAATGGCTGGAAAGATCCGGATTGTTTGCAATCACATAAGACACGCTCCGGTAAATGGACGTTCCCGGAACCGACGGCAGAATGCCTGCCACCAGGAACACCGTGACCGGAGCTTTAAAAATCCGGGCGAAGATATGGCTGGTTAATGCCACCAGCAGACTGGATAGAAAAGCTGCTGCTATGACAGAACCGGAGGATGCATGCACCAAAAGATAGACAAGCCAACTGGCTGCTCCGATTCCTCCCGCCAGAATTACATGCTTCTTTGGAAGCTCCAATATTAAAGAAAAGCTGATTACAGCCAGGAAGGCCCCTATCGTCTGCACTACCATGAAAGCCCTCCTGTCAGCCACTGAAATAAGCCCATGCCTGCTCCCACGCCTGCTGCCACTGCAAGAGCGATCACCACCGCCTCCATGATCCTGGCCGTTCCCGAAGCATAATCACCATTTAAGGTATCCCGAATTGCCGTGGTAAATATAACACCGGGAACCAAAGGCATGATAGCTCCGATAATGATAATATCACTTTTAATACCCGGTATAAGCCACTGTCCCATAAAAAGGGTGGCAATTGCTATTAAAAATGCACAAAATGCATTAGCGCAGAAATCATTGAGCCTGATTCTTGCGGAAACCTCCATAGCCGTCGCTAAGGAAATTCCGGTCACAGCTGCCGCCAGGCAGTCTCTTGCTCCTCCCCCTAAAAGCAGAGTAAAAAATACTGCCACGCCCATGACTCCAATATCCTTTAGTCTCCTGCCGTATTGAACTGAATCCCGTATATCCGTCAGTCTTACGTAAGCTTCCTCCACTGTCATGCGGTCCTCACACAGCATTCTGGAAACATCATTGACCAGGTAAACCCTGTTTAAGTTGGTGGATCTTCCCGTAACCCTTCGTGCTACCGTTATAGCCTCAATGGCGGGGTCATTAAGGGACGCAAAGATCCCTGTTGAAAAAACAATGGCTTCCGCAGTATTCCTGCCTGCCTTACGTAAAATGTGGTCAATGGTATTCTCCACCCGGTAAATTTCCGCACCGCTTACCAGCATAATCTCACCTGCCAGAACCGCAGTTTCCACAAGCAGCTTATCATTCATAGGCTTATTCCTCTGATATTATGTTTAAAAAATAAGACTTCCAATCTGAAATACCAGTACAGAAGCAGCCCAGGCCACTGCCAACTGGAAAAGCACCATACCAAGGTCCAACTCATAGAACCCGTTTCCTTTTTAATCGTTGCAACGGCTGCAATACAAGGGGAATAAAGGAGGCAGAAAATCATCAACGCATAGGCATTCACGCCGCCAAAGCCAAAACCCCCAAGGATCCCTGAAAGTTCTCCCATTCCCGCTGCGGAATTTATATTGTTGATTCCAAAGAGAACCGAAAAGCTGGAAACAACCACTTCCTTTGCAGAAAGCCCGGATATAAGGGCTACTGCTATCCTCCAGTCTCCAAGGCCAGCCGGGCGAAGAACAGGAACTAAAACTCTTCCGATGGCGGCTGCAAAGCTCTTTGAAACATCTGCCACAAATCCTGACGGTCCGCTGTTTAACACAAACCAAAGCACTATGGTCGCAAGGAAAATGGTAGTTCCCGCTTTACTTAAATAATCTCTAACTTTGTCCCATACATAGATAGCCACCGTTCTGCCATTTGGTGTCTTATATTCAGGAAGTTCAATAAGCAGGGTATCCTCTTCCTCAGCTTTAGACATCCGGTGGGTCACATAAGCGATCGTAATAGCAACCATGAGTCCGATGAGATACAGGGAATAGGCTACAATCAGAGCATGTTTCGGGAAAAACATCTGGGAAAACAGGACGTATATGGGGAGTCTGGCAGAGCAGGACATAAAAGGCGTAATCAAAATAGTCCTCTTCCTGTCCTTTTCACTGGGAAGAGACCTGGCCGCCATAACTGCCGGAACGGTACATCCAAACCCCAATAGCATGGGAAGAAATGCCTTTCCGGAAAGCCCTACCCGCCCCATAATCTCATTCATGACATAAGCAACCCTTGCCATATATCCGCTGTCTTCCAGAAAAGCCAGTGCAAGGAACAGAATAAATATATTAGGCAGGAACGTCAGGATTCCACCGACTCCGGCTATAATTCCATCTACCACCAGGGAAGTAATCCAGGCGGAAGCATGGATGCCTTCCATAAACTGATACATGTAGGTGGAAAGCATAGTTAAAGCGATTTCAAAATACCCCTTTAAGAAATCACCTACCGTAAAGGTTAAAAAGAACACCAGCGCCATAATACCCAGGAAAAACGGTAAACCTAAAAAGGGGTGGGTCAGATATTCGTCAATCTTATCTGAAAATGCGGCTTTTTGTTCCTTGTTCACCAGGCATTCGTGGATGATGCTTTCTATATAGTCGTATTTCTGATTGATAATCTCTTTCTCATAATTATGGTCTATGATATTGCTTAAATCAAGGGGATGGTCATTCCAGACCTCCTCATCATATTCCAGGAATTTAATGGCATGCCACCTTAGATTATCCATCTTCCCATAATGAGCCTTTAACACGGTTTCTATCTTGGAAATTTTATTCTCAATTTTAGGCGTATAATTTACGACCACGCCTTGAGGGTCTTCTTCATAATGGTGTACTACTGCATGAAGCAGGACATCAAGCCCGGTCCGTTTTCTTGCAGAAACCGGCACCACCGGAATGGACCCCAACATCTCAGGAAGACGATGCAAGTCAATTTCCATTCCCCTGTCCTCAACGATGTCCATCATGTTAAGGGCTAGAATAACCGGCTTTTTAAGTTCCAGAAGCTGAAGGGTCAAATACAGATTCCGTTCCAGGGATGAGGCGTCAACCACGTTGATGATCACATCCACCTCTCCGCTTTCCAGACATTTCCTTGTTACTTTTTCTTCCAGGGTATAGCAGGTAAGGCTGTAAATCCCAGGGGTGTCAATGACCCGGATGGGGCGTCCCTTGTAGCTGGTCTCTCCTTCCACTCTCTCCACGGTAACACCTGGCCAGTTGGCCACCTTAAGCTTTGCTCCTGTAAATGCATTGAATAAGGTTGTTTTCCCGCAATTGGGGTTTCCCACAAACCCGACTCGAATCATTTTGTTTTCCTTATTCATGTTTTGCAGCCTCCCTGATTTCAATTCCTTCTGATATCCTTCTGCCGAGAGCAAGGCGGGTACCCCTGACCTTGATAATCACAGTGCCGCTTCCCTTCTTATTCATCAGGGTAACAGGCGTCAGCTCATTGACTCCAAGAGCTTCCAGCCGCCTGGTGATGGCATCCTTTACCATCACGCTGTAAACGATGTAGGTTTTTCCGATTTCTCCTTCATATAGCTTCATAATAATCTCCTCTGGATGCAGCCATTTCCAACCGATGGCGTTCCAAAGCTCCTGCCTCAAATGCATCCATTGAGATTTTACTCTTATTGAGAATCATTGTCAATACCAATCACCTGTTCTGACAACATTATTTATTTCCTTATTCTTCCATTTCTAAAAGCATCTTTTTTACCTGGACCATCCGGTCACGCAGCTTTGCCGCCTCCTCAAAGTTAAGCTCTGCCGCAGCCTGGTGCATCTTCTTAGTAAGCTCCTTGGAAAGCTTTTCCAGTTCTTTGGCATCCATGGATTCCGGATCCTTCTTAAAGTCCTTCTCATCCTCAATGGCCGCCTTAGATATGGCAATGAGGTCGCGGACTGACTTTTTGATAGTAGTAGGAGTAATTCCATGCTCTTCATTATAACGCTGCTGGATGGCTCTCCTTCGGTTTGTCTCCTCAATCGCCACCCGCATGGAATCCGTTACCTTATCTGCGTACATGATTACATGGCCTTCGGAGTTTCTGGCCGCCCTTCCTACGGTCTGGATCAGGGAGGTCTCCGAGCGGAGAAAGCCTTCTTTATCCGCATCCAGAATGGCTACCAGGGTGATCTCCGGAATATCAAGGCCCTCACGGAGCAGGTTGATTCCCACCAGTACATCAAACACATCCAGACGCATATCCCGGATAATTTCGGAACGCTCCAGGGTATCGATGTCGGAGTGGAGATATTTTATCCGGATTCCCACTTCTCTCATATAATCGGTCAGATCCTCGGCCATACGTTTGGTCAGAGTGGTGATCAGCACTTTGTTTTTCTTTGCTACTTCCTTATTTACCTCGGAAACCAGATCATCAATCTGTCCTTCTACCGGCCTGACATCAATTTCAGGGTCAAGAAGTCCGGTCGGTCTTATTATCTGCTCCACTCTTAAAAGCTCATGCTCAGCCTCATAAACGGAGGGCGTAGCAGAAACGAACATCATCTGATTGATCTTAGATTCAAATTCATCAAAATTTAAGGGCCGGTTATCAAGGGCTGACGGAAGGCGGAAACCGAAATTCACAAGTGTCGTCTTTCTGGAACGGTCTCCTGCGAACATCCCCCGTACCTGAGGCAGGGTGATGTGGGACTCATCTACCATGATCAGAAAATCATCCGGGAAATAATCAATCAGGGTACAGGGCGCCTCTCCCGGCTTGCTTCCGACCAAATGTCTGGAATAGTTTTCGATTCCGGAACAAAAGCCGGTTTCTTTCATCATTTCCACATCAAAATTTGTCCGCTCCGAGATCCTCTGTGCCTCTAACAGCTTGTCCTCACTCTTAAAATAAGATACCTGCTCGTTTAGTTCCTCCAGGATTGTCTGAGCCGCACGCTCCATTTTCTCCTTGGACACGACGTAATGGGAAGCCGGAAATATAGCCACATGCCCTAAGTCCGCCCGAATCTCTCCTGTCAGGGTATCTATCTCTGTAATGCGTTCCACTTCATCTCCAAAAAACTCAATCCGGTATGCCTCACTGCCAGAATAGGCCGGGAATATCTCCACCACATCTCCTCTTACCCGGAAGGTCCCCCGCCTGAAATCCATATCATTCCGGTCATACTGGATATCAATCAGCTTATGGACCACTTCATCACGGTCCTTTATCATGCCAGGTCTTAAGGAAATAACCATTTCCTTATAATCGATGGGGCTTCCCAAGCCGTATATACAGGAAACCGAGGCCACGATGATCACATCTTTCCTCTCCGAAAGAGCAGCCGTAGCTGAATGCCGCAGCTTATCAATCTCATCATTAATTGCCGAATCCTTCTCTATATAGGTATCCGTAGAAGGCACGTAAGCCTCCGGCTGGTAGTAATCGTAATAGGAAACAAAATACTCTACTGCATTTTCAGGAAAAAATTCCTTGAACTCGCCGTAAAGCTGGGCTGCAAGCGTCTTATTATGGGCAATGATGAGAGTAGGCCTTTGCAGCTTATGAATTACATTTGCCATGGTAAAAGTCTTTCCAGATCCGGTAACTCCCAATAAAGTCTGGAATTGATTGCCCTCTTTAAATCCTTTCACAAGCTGGTCAATGGCTTCAGGCTGGTCACCGGTAGGAGCATATTCCGAATGTAATATAAAGTCCATGATTATTTCACCTCCAACAATGTCTATCACTTCCAATTATAGCATATGGCATGAAAAAAGTATAGCGAAACAGGGAACGTCTGTTCTTTTAGTATTGTAATTCTTCTCCTTTTAGTATATCATACATCCTATACTATGAAACAGCAGGAGGACTATTTATGTACAGTTTTAATAATGACTATAGCGAAGGGGCCCATCCAAAGATTTTAGAAGCCATGATCAATGCCAACTTAATCCAAAAAACCGGATATGGACTGGATGACAACTGCGCCGGCGCCCGTGCCCTCATCAGACAGGAAATCGGCAGAGAGGACGCAGATGTTCATTTTATTGTAGGCGGCACCCAGACCAATTTAATCACCATCGGCACAGCCCTGCGCCCCTGGCAGGCAGTCATCTCCACAGATAAGGGGCATATAAACGTACATGAGACAGGAGCGATTGAAGCCACCGGGCATAAGGTTATAGCCATGCCATGCAAAGACGGAAAGCTGACTCCTGCCCATATCCAGAAAGCTCTGGATCTTCACACCGATGAACACATGGTACAGCCGAAAATGGTCTATATATCCAACTCAACAGAAATCGGCACCCAATACAGCAAAGCAGAGCTGGAAGCTCTTCACCATATCTGCCGCCAAAAGGGATTGTACCTGTTTTTAGATGGAGCCCGCATGGGAGCGGCGCTCACAAGTTCTGTAAATGATTTAACGCTGCAGGATATTGCAAGGCTTACTGATGTATTTTATATTGGCGGAACAAAAGGAGGCGCTTTGTTTGGAGAAGCCCTGGTGATTTGCCATCAGGATTTAAAACCGGATTTCCGGTTTATGGTAAAGCAGCGTGGAGCCATGCTGGCTAAGGGCTGGCTTCTGGGAATCCAGTTTGAGGAACTGTTTTCTAACAACCTCTTCCATGATTTAGCCTCCCACTCAAATGAGATGGCAGCCATCTTAAGAAAAGGTATCGAAAAGTGCGGATATTCCTTCTATTCTGATTCCATGACAAACCAACTATTTCCCATCTTTCCTGACCAGGTAATTGCAAAGCTGGAGAAGGACTTCCTCTTTTCGGTTCAGGAGCGGATCGACGACAGCCATACCGCCATCAGGCTGGTCACCTCCTGGGCTACCAGCGAAGAAGCATGCCGCAGGTTTGTCAGTCTTCTGGAAACATGCTGATGGAAGAAGCCTACGAAGTAAAGTAGTTCATGAAAGAAATAAATGAAAGAAAAAAGCCCTCTATGGCCAGCAGTTAATTCACCGGCCATAAAGGACTTCTTTCTTTAAAGATCTAGTTAAAATCTAATGATTCTCATTCAATACTTTTATAGCTTCCGCAAGCTGATTGTCTTCGCTGTGCTCTATCTTGATCTTTGTTTTTAATTCCTCTTTTAAATCAACCGCTGCATCCGGCTCCAATCCTTTTCCATGGAGGTCAAAGCCGCTTGGTGTATAATAATGAGCAACAGTCATCTTAATAGCTGTACCATGGTCAAGAGGAAACAGTGTCTGGACGATTCCTTTTCCAAAAGTTTTTGTTCCCACTAGTTTCGCCTTTCCATAGGCCTTAAGGGCTCCGGAAAATACTTCGGAGGCACTGGCTGACTGACCATTGACTAAAACAGCCATGGGCATATCTACACTATGGCCGTCAGAGGCGTAATACTGCTCTCCTGCTCCATTCTTATCCGCCATATAGACCAGAAGGGTTTTATTCTTCTTGGTTCTTACCAGATTAGGATCTCCTTCAATTACCAGATCGTCCGGAAGAATGTAATCTAGCATGGAAACCACCGCATCCACAACTCCTCCTGGATTATTTCTCAAATCCACGATCATCTTTTCCATACCTTGTTTTTCCAGATCATCAATGGCGCTCTTAAACTGACCTGCTGTAACCGTATCAAACTGACTGACCGATATATATCCGATATTATCTGCCAGCATCTCATGCTCCACGGTAGGAACTGTGATCTGACGGCGTTCCATGGTCATATCAATGTAGGCCCCCGTTTCCGGGCGAAGAACTGTTACGATTACCGGTGTTCCTTCTGCCCCTTTGATATGATCCTTTACCACCAGCTCCAGATCCATGCCGGTTACTTCCTCATCGCCCACCTTATAGATTAAGTCGCCGGGCAGCATTCCTGCCTCAGCCCCAGGTGTTCCTTCAAATACTTTGGTCACCGTAATGATTCCAGTGGTCGCACTTTGGCTGACCATGACTCCGATTCCGCAATATTCTCCGGCTGTATCCTCTACTAATTTCTCATACTCGTCTGCGGTATAGTAAACCGTATAAGGGTCCTCAAGTCCATACAGCATTCCCTTGTATATCCAGTCTTCTACATTTTTCGGATCTTCATTAAAGAGATAATACTTATCGATCACGCTCTGAATCGTCTGGATTTTGGCTACGATCCGGCTCATATCCAGGTTGCCTTCCTGGTTCTCTGCCTGAGCGGATTCGGCTACCTGACCTTTTCCATCAATTGCAGCCCTGCCGATTAGAAAGATTCCCAAAGACATACCCACAATAACAAGACCTGCCAATGTGGTCAGAAGCGCACCTACTAGGGCGCCTTTCCAAAATTTATTCTTACTTTCCACTGTTATTCTCCTATCTAGCTCTTTATGGGCTTGTGCATTTCACCGGATTTACATGGAAGCTGTCTGCCTGATCTCATCATGGAGATAAGGTCCTGTGGAATATCCAGTTAACCCACATCTGCAATTACCTGCCCCTGCCATACTTCCTGCTTATATCCAAAACTGGGAGCAGAGCATATGAACGGCATTAACTTCTCGCAAGAAGAGAATTTGATATATGCCGGCAGAATAACTGTATGTAGTTATGGCCGCCGGCTTAACGCGGGCAGAGCCATATAAATTTAATATTCCCCATACCAACCGTATTATACGTTTTTCCGGCCTGCTTCCCTGCAGCAGCATCTTTTTTCGGCTCAGAAAAGCTCTCTGGTGGGCCCCAATCTATTTCCGTAACTGGAAAGCTGAGAATTGTTACCTTGACCGGATATTACTCTCCGGCATTTTTCTATCATATGCAGCCATGCTGCCAATATATTCCATGTTCAAAAGTTGGAATTCAGTCCTTATACTTTCAGATGTTTCCGGATGGTAAAGAAGCTTACAAAAAAACCGATTCCAACGCCAAGTGTCAATGCCGTTGCCGCCATATAGGGGAATATGGCTTCCACAGGAAGGAATTGAAACAGCCCTGATAAGATGCTGAACTTTGTGACCACATATCCAACCGCGGACCGATATAGGAAATAAATAGATATCAGAGGAATGCAGGCACCCACCAATCCAATGATAATTCCTTCCACCACAAAGGGTGCCCGAATCATATAATTGGTTGCGCCAATTAATTTCATGATCTGGTTTTCATTTTTTCGGAAAGCCGCCGCCACGGATATGGTATTGCTGATCAGGAATATGGCCACAGCCAGCAAAACGCCGATGATCAGCATGGAAAGAACTCCGATCACCTTATTTAAGCTATTCATTCCTTCTGCTGCTGTTTTGGAATAATTGACTTTCCTGACACCTTCAATGCCTTTTAACCAGTCAACAACCTGGTCCTGATCCACCAGATCATTTAAAAATATGGTATAAGAAGCTGAATTGGCCAGCGGGTTGTCCTCCTCAAATCCTTCCGCAAGATCCTGCATATCGCCGAAGTATTCCTGCTTCGCTTCCGCCCATGCGTCCTCTGCAGAAGTGAACGTCACTTCCTTCACGTCGTCTCTGGCTTTGATCTTATTGCCGATTTCCTTGATCTTGTTCGCGTCCAGGCCATCATCAAAAAATACTGTGATTCCTACCGTGCTTTCTGTGTTTTTAATTACATATTGAACGTTAATAACAATGGAAAAAAACAGGCAGAACAAAAAAATGCAGGCGGAAACCGTTGCAATGGACGCCAGAGAAAACAAAATGTTCCTGCATATATTATTTACACCTTGTTTCAGGCAATACCAAAATGTACTAATTCTCATATGTATAACCGCCTTTTTTCTCGTCGCTTATGATGGTTCCACGATCCATCACAATCACCCGTTTTTTCATCCGGTCTACAATTTCCTGGCTATGGGTGACAACGATTACTGTTGTCCCCAGCTTATTAACCTCATTTAACAGCTTCATGATCTCCATGGAGTTGTGGCCATCCAGATTACCGGTAGGCTCGTCTGCCAACAGGATTTCAGGACGGTTAATTAAAGCCCTGGCAATGGCAACACGCTGCTGCTCCCCGCCGGATAACTGCTGAGGAAAAAACTTGTATTTTGAAGAAAGTCCCACCATCTTTAACATGGCGGGAACCGACTCTCTGATGCTTCTTGTGGATGCTCCGATTACCCGCTGCGCAAAGGCTACATTTTCGTAGACATTCCGATCCTTTAACAGACGGAAATCCTGGAAAACCATGCCAAGCTTTCGCCGGTATTTGGGAATGAAACCTCTGGGCATTTTGCTCAGATTCATATCATTCACAACTATTTTACCGGAGGTCGGTTCCACTTCTTTTAACAGCATTTTTAAAAGAGTGGATTTGCCTGAACCGCTGCGGCCAATGATAAAAACGAATTCCCCGTCCTCAATGGTCATGCTGACATTACGCAGCGCTTTATTTCCGGCCTCATATGTTTTGCTTACGTTCCATAGTTCAATCATTTCAGTCCTCTAATATTTGTGCTTTGATTACTTTTGCGTTTGGGGGGGGGGGAATAAAAATTAGGCCCTTGACCCCGCAGTGTAACCTCGATTGCGCTTCGCTCCATCTCGGTTTACGGGCTTCGCCCTATGAAAAGGGGCAGCTATACAACTGCTTTTGTGCAAGCACAACGCAGCTGTATAGCTGCCCCTTTTCGCACTGCTCATAGCCAGCGTTAATAGTCTTGATTTTCCATATATTTCATGTATTTTACTACCATCAAGGCAATCTTAAATGTGATGGCATCTTCAAATACGCGCAGGTCCAGACCGGTACTCTTCTGAAGCTTGTCCAGACGGTAAACAAGGGTATTTCTGTGAATATAAAGCTGTCTTGATGTCTCTGAAACATTTAAGCTGTTTTCAAAGAATTTATTAATTGTTGTCAATGTTTCATCATCAAAATCATCCGGTGACTTTCCATCGAAAATCTCTTTGATGAACATGCGGCATAAAGGCAGCGGAAGCTGATAAATCAGACGTCCGATTCCCAGTTTACTATAGGCAACCACATTTTTATTGCTATAGAAAATCTTACCAACATCCATAGCCATCTTAGCTTCCTTATAAGATCTGGAAACTTCTTTGATTTCGCTTACAATTGTACCAAATGCAATATGGACCTGAGTCATTGCCTCGGTATTAAGCATGTCTAAAACAGTGTTGGCGGTCTTCTCCAAATCCTCGTAAGTTTCGCCTTCTTTTACTTCCTTAACGAGAATGATGTTCTTCTCATCAACGGCAGTAACAAAATCTTTGGTCTTTGCAGCAAATAAGTTGCGGACTGTCTCCAGTGCATTCACATCTTTTTCATGCTGGGTTTCAATAATGAATACGACCCTCTTGATATTTGTTTCAATATGAAGCTTCTTTGCCCTGTTGTAGATATCCACCAAAAGCAGATTGTCAAGCAATAAGTTCTTAATGAAGTTATCCTTGTCAAATCTTTCTTTATACGCAACAAGCAGGCTCTGAATCTGGAAAGCGGCCAGCTTGCCGACCATATAAACATCATCACTTCCACCTTTTGCGAGAAGAATGTATTCTAACTGGTGCTCATCTAACACTTTAAAAAACTGATATCCCTGGATTACCTGGCTGTCGGCCGGAGAATCCACGAACGCCAGGATTGAACTTTCATAATCTTCCGCATCAGGAAATGTGGTTGCCAGTACCTTTCCTTCTGTATCACAAATACACAGATCAATTCTCGTAATCCCTTTTAATCCTTCAATGGTTGTTTGAAGTATTTGATTCGAAATCATGGCATATTCTCCTTTTTCGTAAATTTACCTTATTATATATTAAAGCAAAAAGAAAAAAAAAGCAAGCGGGTAGAATAACCGCTTGCTTAAAATTTCATAAATTTTAGTTTAAAACGACGATTTCTGTGTCTTTATCGAATACATGGATCTTTGTTAAGTCAAGAGCCAGCTTAATTGTATCCCCAGGTCTTGCTGTTGTACGAGGATTTACTCTTGCAGTAAAGTTTACATCTTCCACATCAAAGTATAAGTAAACTTCAGCACCTAACAACTCATAAACTCTGATCGTAGCGTCAATAACGCTTTCTGGAGAAGATGTAAGGAAAGCTTCCTCATCATGTAAATCTTCCGGACGAATGCCTAAGACTACAGTCTTTCCGATATAGCCGGCATCTTCTAATTTTTTCGCTTTTCCTTCTGGAAGAGCGATTGTATTTCCGCCAAATGTTAAAGTAACGTCGTTTCCTCTCTTAGCTACAGTAGCTTCGATTAAGTTCATCTGAGGAGCGCCGATAAATCCTGCAACAAATTTATTACCTGGCTTATCGTATAAGTTCTGAGGAGAGTCAACCTGCTGGATCACGCCATCCTTCATAACTACGATTCTGGTACCAAGTGTCATAGCCTCTGTCTGGTCATGAGTTACGTAGATAATGGTTGCCTGAAGTCTCTGATGCAGTTTGGAAATCTCAATACGCATCTGGCCTCTCAGCTTTGCATCAAGGTTGGATAACGGCTCATCCATTAAGAATACTTTCGGGTTACGTACAATAGCACGTCCCATGGCAACACGCTGTCTTTGTCCACCAGATAAAGCCTTTGGTTTACGGTCTAATAAATGCTCAAGATCAAGGATTCTTGCAGCTTCATGAACCAGCTTATCAATTTCATCCTTTGGAGTTTTTCTCAGCTTCAGGCCAAACGCCATGTTATCAAATACTGTCATATGAGGATACAGAGCGTAGTTCTGGAATACCATTGCGATATCTCTGTCTTTTGGCTCTACATCATTCATTAATTTTCCGTCAATGTAAAGCTCTCCAGAAGAAATGTCTTCCAGGCCTGCAATCATACGGAGAGTTGTGGATTTACCGCATCCAGATGGTCCTACGAAAATGACGAACTCCTTATCAGCAATATCCAGATTAAAATCCTTAACTGCTTCAAATCCATTAGGATATTTCTTGACGATGTTTTTCAGTGATAAACTAGCCATCTTACTAATCCTCCTAAAATAAAATGTTTATACTCTGATTTAAACCAGCAGCTTTCTTTGCTGCGGCCCTTGTTCTGAAACAATCATACATGAATTATTTTTCTTTTACCATATTGTTATTTACCAAAATACATTTCTGGCTTTTGGCTAATTTGTATAACGGGTTTTAAAAGTGACTGAAACGTCAAAATATCAAGAGAAACGCTCCAATATTTCTGTTTATATTCGATAAGCATACCGTATTTACGCCCTGTTTTAGTCAGAAATCACAAGACGGCGCCAATATTTTTGGCACCGTCTTGTAAATCTTATACGTGATTTTATTGTTTTCTTACAAGAACGTTCAGCCATCTATCGTCAGAATGACCAGAACGAACATCCTCTGTTTCCCAAAGCTTTACGATCTCAAACCGTCCGTTATCTCTTAAGAGTTCTGAGATGGAATCTGCCGTAAAGTCACAGAAATACCGTTTTCCTCTGAATCCTTCATAATCTCCAAGTTTAAAAGACATATAAAGGATTCCCTTATCATTTAAGGCCCTTGCTATCTTTGTAAGAATGTCAGACAGTTCCTTCTTTGGAGTGTGAAGTAAGGATGCGCATGCCCAGATTCCATCAAACACATTATCAAAATCTACTTGTTCAAATGTCATCTGAAGCACTTCAAGACCGGTATGGATTTCTGCCAGCTTACACATCTCTTCCGATGCATCAAGCGGTGTCACATCATATCCCAGTTCATAGAAAGACAGGCTGTCCCTGCCTGATCCGCAGCCTAAGTCCAGAATCGTATCACCTTCTTTCAGAAGATCCAGGAATTCCTTCATAATTCCCGACATATCCTGGTTCACCGTTTCTTCAAATTCCTTTGCCGCATACTTATTATAATAGTCTATCGAGTCCAAAATAATCCTCCTGTTATCCTTTTACCCGTTATCTGATTCTCTCAATTTTACTTTCTGTTATCCGGACTTTTCCTTCTTTCAGGAGATGCCCGATTGCACGTTTAAATGCATTCTTACTCATAGAAAACTCCCGCTTGATGATCTCCGGATCCGCCTTATCAGTAAACGGCAGGCTTCCGTCAAACTGTGTTTCTATGATCTCAAGAACCTTGGCTGAATCCGTATCCATTTGGATATAAGCCTTCTGTCTGGGACTTAAATCCAGTTTTCCGTCTTCTCTTACCTTAATTACCCGTGCCGTTACTTCATCGCCTTCCCGATAGTTTTCAAAAACTTCTTTCCGGGGAATCAGTCCGTAATACTTATGATCTACCGCTACAAAGGCTCCCAGGGTTTCATTGATTTCATAAATAATTCCGGTCACCTGATCATCCTTCTTATAAGGCGACTGATTGCTCATATAGGAATATACCCTCATAGTAGCTGCCAGACGTTTGCTTTTATCAATGTAAAGTGCCACCAGCACCTTCTCTCCCTGCTTTACCTTATGGGTCTGCTCTTTAAAAGGAAGAAGCAGATCCTTTTCAAGTCCCATATCGAGAAATGCACCGATTTTCCCAACTTCCTTTACTTGAAGCACAGCCGTTTCGCCTGCCTGAAGTTTCGGCGTTGCAGTCGTGGCGATCAACCGGTCTTCCGAATCCTTATAGATAAATACAGGGATACTTTCTCCAGGTCCGGCTCCCTCCGGCACCTGTTTTTTGGGTAGTAGTACGGAAACCTCACTTCCTGCATCCTCACCCACATAAACGCCGAACTCCTTGACCCTCTGTACTACCAGGGTCTGCATCTTTCCTAATTCAATCATGTTACATCCTCTCTGCTGTTCCCCGCAGCCAAATGACTGCGTAAGCTGCTCCCCCTTCATCACACAGGGAAACCGTATATCCTTCCTCTGTCCGGCTTATGCGGGGATAAACTACATCTCCAAAGACTGCTGCTTTTTTATATTCCACTCTCAGTTCGGAAACCTCCATCTCATCCGGAAGCACCTCCCTGGCAATCTCCACATATTGAGCGTTATTGACATGATGGTTCGTGTCAATATAATGCTTTCCAATGGTAACCGGCTCTGTTTCTTCATATTCCTCCGGCAATTGGATCTTACGGGAAGCATAGTCCATGGAAAGGCGTTCTTCATTGCCGTTTCCATATCCCCGGAGATCTTCCGGTTCAATTTTAACTGGACGCCCTTTTTCCGTATCAAACAAAAACCATACGGAATTAGCCCTTACTAGGTATTCTCCGGCCTTATCACATATGGTGAAATTCCGGTATCCGTAAAATCCCTTAAAGTCATATGGCCAGGTACCTACCACGATCTCCTCCCCCAGCACGGGATAACGATCCACCACGATCTGCCAGGAGGAGAGCCACCAGGCTTTATGACGGTCTGTTAAGTAAGAAATCCCAAGACCAATATCCTCAGATTGAAACGTAGAGCAATCCTGAAGATAATTCATAATACCTGTTAAAGTCAGTCTTCCGCACTCATCTGTTTCACTGTAGCGTACCCTGCTGCCAAATGTATACATTACACACCTCTCATCAAAATTATATAACATTATAAAGCATTTTTATGCTCTTGTCCAGATAAACCAGAAAGAACTCTGCCCCGGTTTCCCGAGAAATTCTATCAAATAGGAAAGCTTTAACAATAAGTTAACAACCGGTAATACAAAAAACGGAACCTTATAGGGTTCCGTTTTTCAGACTGGGCTACAAGGATTCGAACCTTGAAAATGACGGAGTCAGAGTCCGTTGCCTTACCATTTGGCGATAGCCAAAAAACTAATTTTTTACCGCTAGTTTCATATTCTATCACAGCTATCGCCATATTTCAACACAAAAAACTAAAGTTTTTATAGAAACTATAAATTTAAGACCGGTTAAATCATGGAAAGGCAGCCTTATTAAGCTGCTACCTTTCCATGATGTCTTGTATGATCCTGTATTCTTTTTTTGGATTCCGGTCATTTTAGGTTGTGATATTAAGGATAAGCGTCATGAGAATCAGCAGACGCTTATCCTTAAACCGATCTTCCCATGATGGGGGTATAGCTGGATCCGCAGTGCCTGAAGACCGGGCACCAGATTAAAAATACGTTCCATTCCATATGGAAGATCCAGCCCATTAGGTGATTCCACTGTGACGGCAGCATGTTCCTTTTGAATCTTTAGGACATTACCATGTTCAGACACAGCAACTGGCTCATCTGCGCCGCTCACCACAGGACAGATCAGAGTTCCCTCCTCAAATTCCGCCCATATGCTCAACCGGTTCTCTTCAAGCTTATAACAAAAACAATACTTCTGCTCTCTTCCCTGTGCCTTTTTATGATTAATGTCCTTTAATACACCGCTGACAGTAATGGTATCTCCCTCTATGGAAATCCTGGCACAGTCTTCATAAAGGCTGCTGTAGAGAATCCCATCCGTTTTCCCTTCAATTCTCAAGGACAGACATTCCTGTCTGATCCGGAAGGGTACCTGCATGTTATTGGGTTCTTTCATGGTATACTGGCTCATACCGGCGCACAGTAACGTTCCAGCCTGCTCATGGTGGAGAAGCGACAGGGTTCCGCCACTTGCATGGCCTCCAGGAAGATATTCCCAGTCATAGGCCGTCACCGTGACTGTCATGGATCCTTTAGTAACCAGCCAACTTTCAATCTCCGGATAATATCGGATTTTTTCCTCCCTCTGCCGAGGCAGGCGCACCTCTTCCTTCCCTTCTCTCCACAGATTTCTGTCTGTAATTCCCGCCAGCACTTTTGCATGGGTAAACGTGTGGTGGATACAAGCTGCCTGACCGGCCAGTCTATAGTGGGGACCGCCAGCCAGCAGTCCATCATGAGAACACTCCTTCAGAAGCTTCAGATTCTTTATTGCTGCCAGAGCGAAGTCCTGATTCCTGTCCGCCAGGAGCAGATACCCCAGTCCGCAGCCATCGGATGTGCGGCTCCCCCAATAGCTCCATTTATAATTTCTGGTTCCAAAGCTGTTGTCCCAGGCACCGTTTTCCAGCAGAAAGGGAAGATGAGCTCTCAACCCTCTTTCTGCAGCTGCAAGCACCTCTTTATCTCCTTTTAAATGACCATAAAGTGCCAGTGACGGCAGGGTCTCCTCTACATTGTAACCGATATCAACCGGGCGGCAATCCCTGGGACTTTTCTGTTCATGAGGTACTCCTTCCCCAAAAAGCAATCCATGTTCCGTCAGCACAGCCTCGGCTATCTGTACCAGTTCTTCCGCCTTTCTTTTATAACTCTCTTCCTGCAAAACAAGCCCGCATTCATACAGCGCCAACGCGTTAGATACAGGGTAATTGATGTTATTATCCTTTAATGCATCAAACTGGCATAAAAATTCCGCCCCCTGCCTTAAACGCTGCTTCCATAATTCTCTAGTCTTTTCTGAAAGAAGGTCTTCATGAAACTGCAGACAATCTGCAAGCTGAATTATGTTAAAGACTGTGGTTCCTGTCCATCCGGAGTCTATATCATTTAAAAATGATCCATCTGCCTGGGAAACCGTATGTTCAGCCCATGTAAAAAGTCTTTCAGCAGCAGCTACCCATTTCTCTTCCTTTTCCCATGCAGCCATGCACAAAAATGGATACATGGCTTCAAAACAACGTCCATGAATCTTCCCGCATGCGGGACATAGGAGTGCTCCATGGAGTCTGGGATCTCCAATATCCTTTATTTGAAGACGCAGCAGGGCTTCACACCATTCCTTTAAAAGGTCCCTGCATAGTTTTTCCATATCTTTTCCTGTCATTTTCCTTCCACCAACCTCTGTCTGGATATTTCCCAATTCATGATGCTTTGTTCTTCCTTCTTCCTGTATTCGGTACAATCCGCTTCTTTCACGGCCGGTCCTTTACCAGTAAGGGTTCCAGACGTCTCTTAATCTCACAAGCCCCTCCAGGTAATAATAATCTCCCCAGAGATTGCATTCGTCGATGCCGTGGTCGACGCAGTCGTTGTAGGGAGTCTTCCTTCCATATACTCCGTGCAAAAGCAGCCCATCGGATATTCTTTCCGATTTGGCGGCACAAATGGCATAAAGAGCCTTCAGCATCCGCCGGGCAACTCCGGTATAATACAGGGCTTTTTCTTCCGGCAGATACTTGGCCATTTCCAACATGCCGCAAGCTGCTATAGCCGCTGCAGAGGAGTCCCTTGGTTCCATGCTGCCGTCTTCAAAAATAAAGTCCCAGTATGGAACCAGATTACGGGGCATATGCTCCACAAAATATTCTGTTACCTTTTCGAACAGCCCTACATATTCAGGATTTTTCGTATAGCGGTAGCTTAAAGCAATTCCGTAGATTCCCCAGGCCTGGCCTCTGGACCAGGCGGAGTCTGCGGAGTATCCCTGGTGGGTAACCCCCTTAAGGGGTGTTCCTGTTTCCGGGTGAAAATAAAATGTATGGTATGTAGAGCAATCCGGTCGAATGAGCACCTTAAGGGCCGTATGAACGTGAGCCTCCGCCTTTTTTGCAAAATTCCCATCCCCTGTCACCTCTCCGGCCCAGTACAGTAGCGGCAGATTTAAAAGACAGTCTATAATCAAACGGTAATTGCCTGGTTCATCCAGCTTTCCCCATGCCTGTAAAAACTGTCCCTTTTCATGGAAACGCTCCAGTAGCTTATGGGCCGCCATCAGCGCTGTTTCCTTGGCCTTTTCGTCTCCGGTTAATTTATAAGCTGCCACACAAGATGGGGTATAGAGAAAACCAAGATCATGAGTGTCCGTTTCGATTTGATTCTCGATCCGGTACCGGAAATCGTCTGCATGGGCAAGCGCCATCTGTTTCATCTCTTCATCCTTTGTACACTCATAGGACAGCCACAGCTGTCCTGTCCAGAAGCCATTGGTCCACTGATTATTTGTCGCTTCCGTATAGAAATTGCCGGTGCTGAATATATGCTTAAATCCCCGTCCAAATCTGGACATGGAAAAACGGGTCTGTAAAACTGCAGTTTTCAGGGCCTCTTCCAGTTCCGCCTGTGTCATCACCGGATAGCTTAATAATTCTTCTTTCTTCATAGTCCTCTCCATTCTTCTTCAGATTCTGGTCCTTACGTTCAAATTCCGCCTTCTCTCACATTCCCCAAAAGGTTTCAACGTTGGTCTTAAGCAATGTCTCACCCGGTTCAATAATCTTAACCAGTGCCGGGATCCTGGTATTTCTATATGACAGGTTGGTATTGGGGGCAGCTTCTATTAGAAAGGGTTCCATTTCTCCTTCCAGTGAAACCAGGCGGCAGCCATGAAAGGGATTTTTCACTTCAATTAATCCCTTTCCCATCTCCACGGTCAGACCTTCTTCCTGCAGGCTTACCGCAAATCCACAATCATAGACGGTGCATCTTCTTTCACCTCTTATCCTATGGATTCTCAAATGTCCCTCCTCCACAGGCAGGATCTCCGTTACCACCGTCACACCTGACAAGGGACTCCATTGGGAAACGATCCGTTCCCCTTCCACCTGGTAAGAGATGCTGCGGTGCCTGACGAAGACCCGTTCTTCTCCCTCCGGAACAAAAGCCAGCATACTGTCAGGAGCCGTTTCTGAGAGAAAGTCGCCGGAATGAGCCACAGAAAAGGAAAATGACGTGGAGTAGGCAAATTTCCCATATTTTTCTGTAAAATGCCCCAACATATTTTTCCCGTAAACGGCAGGCACATAGGCCGTCACTTCTTTTCCCCGATGCTGTATGAGCATATCTGCTCTTGGAATCCTGTGAAGACGCTCTAGCCCCGGAAGGGCTTCCTCCTCAGCTTCCCAGTAGGGATGAGCATCAGGAAGCGCCAGCAGAAGAAATGTCTTCATGCACCAGTAGGGGCTTCCCGGTGCGTTGTACCGTTCCGCCATGGTCAGGTTGGGATAGGCGTATCCTACGCTTAAGGTCCCGTCTCCGACAAAAATATCCTGCTCCAGCCAGTATCTGATGTTCCGGTTGATCACCCCCTTGATCACGCCGGGTCCAAAGGCCTGAATGCCTGAAAACAGGGTTGCCGGCCAGAACGCTGCCTGCGCAAAACGATACAGCAGAGAACGCCCATAGGGAATCGCCCTGCCATAACCATCAAACCAATAAATAAAATCACTGGAAAATTCCAAAGCCCGTTGCTTAAACCGCAGACTCCTTGTAAAATCCTCTTTCTCTGCAAATACTGCATACAAGAGGCTGTAAAACTGCATGGCAAAGGCGCTGTAATAGTCCTTTTGCTCCGACACCCCATCCACATACCAGCCGTCTCCCAGATAACATTCCTCCATGTAGTCTAGATCGCAACGGAGCCGGCTTTCGCTGTGCGGTCGACCTACTGCCTTTAAAGCCAGATTGACCAGAATTCGAAAGTAATACCAATTGCATTTGGGAAGCTCATGATTATTGATTTGATACAGCCACGAGCTGAAATTCTCTTTTTCCGCCTCCCCAAGAGGCTCCCAGAGCATCTGGGGAGTAAGCAGCAGCCCAAAGGCCATAGGTGCCATTTCCACAAAACGCTGGTCGCAGTCCTTACAGTCTCCCCAGTATTCCGGATTTTCCGGATTCGTACCGGCCGTAATCCCTTTCCGGTATACATCCTCAAACATCTTATCCCGTCCACCGCCTGCCCAGAAAGGAACCAATCCCCACAACGGACGGGCAAACGCTTCTATTTCAATTACCTTTTGGGAATATCCGGCTCCGGCGCCTGAAAGCCTGATTCCTGCGCCTGAGGTGCTGAATTTTTCCCGTAAAGGATTAAGCATTTCTATAAACAGATTCTGATAGTCCTTCTTTGTCTTAAGCCGCATTCCTATCTTCCCTTCTCAATGATTCTATATCCTTTCTGTTTACAACACAGGAAACCTTTCATACCTGTCCCGGAATCCTTCCCCATCAAAGGATTCCAACGTAATCAGATCTCCGGTGGCTTTCATATGAGAAGTCAGACGTTCTGCCATGACTTTTGCAATACCGTCATATTCCCGGTCAAACATTAGATTGTTGGTCTCCTGGACATCCGTTTCCAGATCATACAGCTCATAAAACGTCTCATCCTTAAATAAATCCACAATCAGCTTATAACGTCCCTGCACCATACAGCGTTGAAAATTAGACCGGGAGCCATTTCCATCGTACTGGATCAATGCTAAGCCCCCGATTTCGTCTACCTTTTCTCCTTTAAGCAATGGCATCAGCGACACCCCGTCCATTTCGTTTCCGGACTCCATGTGCAGATATTCACACAGAGTGGGCAATACGTCAATGTGGCTTACCACCTGGTCATAGGACTTTCGGGCCGGAACAAATTCCTTGGGAAACTTTATGTACAACGGTACCCTGGCTGATTCCTCGTACATGCACATCTTTTGAAACAGGCCATGGGATCCCAGCATTTCTCCATGATCACTGGTAAAGAGAATCAGGCTTTCTTCATAGATCCCCTGATTTTTCAACTCTTCAAGAATCCGTCCGACGCAGTGGTCCAGTAAGCCTACCAGGCCAAGATAAACCCTCCAGGCTTCGTTCCAGTGTTCCCTGCTGTAGCGGGCTCCTGCAATTCCTGTGAGATTATACATCTGAAGGGGAGACTGTCTGGGATAATACATACCCACATTTTCGGGCAGCCGGAAATCCTCAGTACTTACCTTTCCATACCAGGGTTCGGGAATGTGCAGAGGCGGATGAGGAGCCAGAAACATGGCGTTTAACAGCAGCGGCTTTTCGGAATTCCGGCTTTTCAGCCCTTCGAGAGCTTTTTCCGTAAAATAGGAATCAAAATAATACATGTCTCCCGGCTCATACTGGCCAGTTTCCGCATTGGAATAGCTGCTCACTCTGGTAACCTTCCCGTTTACCATTTCCGCAGCTTTGGTGCGAAACCTTGGACCACCGGGCATTGGCTTTCCGGCTTCATTTAAAAACTCCTTATAGCTTTTTTCCGTTGAAAACCAACGTGTCCCGGAATCCACACGGTCCTCCGGTTTCCCGCCTTCCGTAAACAAATGCTGTTTGCCGCTGTGGATACTATCCCAATCCTGTTCCATAATTGTGTATAAATGGTTTATTCCTGCCCTGACGTCCCCGTATCTGGCATCAGCCGGCTCCCATGGATTGATCAGAGAACCGTTTCTGTTGGGATAGGTTCCGGTGAAAAAAGCTCCCCGGGCGGGCACACACAGAGGGGAGGCGCAGTATGCGCGGCGAAAGGAGGTTCCCTCTTCTGCAATGGAATCAATATTAGGAGTAAATCCTCTGCCCAGCACATCGCAACGCAGCTGGTCCGCCATGATAATGATGACATGTGGTTTCATTTGCTTTGTCTTCTCCTTTTTTATAAAGAGCCGCACTTAAGTACGGCTCTTGTTTCTTTCACTATTCTGCAAAATAGCGGTCATAGGCATCTTTATATATCTGGATATACCGTTCCACGTTCATGTCTTTAAGCTTTTTCTGGAACCCATTCCATTCTTCTTCCACTCCACCTTCCACGATCCAGCCAGCATACTTCTGAGCTACATAGGAATCAATGTCCGTCTGCAATACGCCGATTTCCTCAATTTCCTCCTCCGTAAAGAACACATTGGGATACATTTCACCGGCAGGCACATTATATCGGGAGTAGAACGCATCAAGCTCCTTCCTCTCCGTTAAGTTGGCATTTAAATCCAGCTTGTCAATTGTAGGCTTCATGATTGCAAAGGTTCCGTCATTTCCCGGACTGTAATCGTGAATCGCCGTATCAAGGGTGACGCCTTCCGGAAGCTGCATCTGATGATATCGGCCTTCAGCGGTCTTTTCCATCACGCGGCCCATGAGGCCCTGACAGATTTCCAAAGACACTTCCGGATCATAGGACTGGTCAATCCAGCGCATCAGCACTTCCGGATGCTCTGCTTTGCTGGTGATTGCAAAGGATCCCTTGGAAATGATCTTTGCGTCTACCGTTCTCCAGATACGTTGGCCGTTGGTATTGACAAGGGGCGCCATGGCTACATAATCGTCTTTGTTGGCTGCCGCAGTAGCATTGCCGCTCCAGCCTAAGAACATGCCCACGATCTTGCCCGGATCCTGGATTTTGGCCACATAAACGTTAAAATCATGAGTAAACGCCTCCTTGTCCACCAGTCCCTTTCCATACAGAGAATGGAACCAGGAAATGGCCTCCTTATATGATTCTGTTGACGGAGTATAGACAACCTCCCCGTCATTGACTACGAAATGATAAATATCATCCAGCTGTCCGAAGGTTCCGAACAGGGACTGGATCCCTTGTTGGCGGTTGTATGGATCGCTGGAGCTCATGCGGAAGGTAAAGGGAATTTCATCGTTGGGGTTTCCGTTTCCATTGGGATCCCTGTCCTTAAATGCTTGCAGAACGGCTTCCAGCTCTTCCTTAGTTTCAGGAACCTCCAGCCCCAGGTTATCAAGCCAGGTCTTATTAATGAACAGCTTGTCATGGGTCGTTGGATTCAGTTCGTTGATAGTCGGCAGAGAGTAAATATTGCCGTCCGGCGCAGTGATCTGTTTCCTGTACTGGGGGTTTTCATTCAGAATTGCGTTTAAATTTGGCGCGTACTGGTCAATTAAATCATTTAACGGGATCAACATTCCCTGTGACGCATATTTGATAATATCCACATCTTTTAATATGTCCTGTCCATAAAATGCGTCCGGCAGAGTGTTGCTTGCAAACAGCAGGCTCTTTTTCTCATTCCAGCCGTCGTCTGAGGACATATTCCAGTTAATGACCACATTTGTTTCCTTTTCCAGGTTCTGAAAGAATTCCAGTTCCTTAAAGTTCTTGTTCTTCTGTGTGCTGGCCGCAATTTCATAGGTGACCGGCTCCTTGACGATGGGAAGGCCTTCCTTATTTACCTCAAATGCAGACTGCTGCCCTCCTTCCCCTGATGAATTGGAAGTTTGCGGCGCTGTGGTATCGTTGGTTGTTTTTGGAACGCAGGCAGTTAAGGCCGAAGCCATAACCGTGACTGCAAGCAGTCTGCTTATAAATCTCTTTTTCATTGCTTTCCTCCTGAATTATATAGTTGTTATATGCTTTTTCACGATCAGCCCTTGACAGAACCAACCATAACTCCCTTTGCAAAATGCTTCTGCAGGAACGGATAAATAACCAGTACCGGCAGGGTGGATACGATAATGACACCGTACTTGATCAGTTCTGCTGCTTTCTGCTGTTCGATGATGCTGTCCACATCCCCCAGTCCAGAGGCCTGATTCTGAAGTAGGATGTTTCTTAATGTAAGCTGCAGCGGATATAGTCCTTCATCTCTTAAATAGATAAGGCCGTTCATAAATTCATTCCAGTGAGCCACACCGTAATAAAGTATAAGAACTACTACGATGGTTTTGGACAGGGGAAGTACAATGCTGAAAAAATACCTGATATGGTTGCAGCCGTCTATGGAAGCCGCTTCATACAACTCCTCCGGTATATTATTGCTGATATAATTAATGGCAATAATCAGATTGAATACATTGATGGCTGGAAGCAAAACCATGACCCAGGGTGTATTGTACAGATGCAGGTCGTTCATCCATAAGTAGGTAGGGATCAACCCTCCCTGAAAGTACATGGTAAACATCACAAACAAGGTAAGCAGCTTTTTTGCAAAGAAGTTTTTTCTGCTTAAGGGATAGGCCAGCATCATGGTCATAACAACGTTTATGGTGGTTCCCACAACCGTATAAAAAATGGTGTTGCTGTAAGAACGCCAGATTTTCGTATTTTCAAAAATTTTCTCGTATCCGGTGGTATTGAATCCCACGGGCCAGAATGATACCTGGCCGTTGTTAATGGCCACCGGATCAGATATTGATGCGATCACAATAAAGTATAGTGGATACAGTACACAGACTGCAACCAGGACCAGTATGAGATAATTAATGATATCAAACAGGCGATCGGCAGGCGCCTGGGTTTTAAAGCTTCTGTGCAGCCTCTTTTTTTCCTGTGTCATTTCATCCTCCTTACCACAAGCTGTTATTTGTCGTTTTCTTTGCAATGCGGTTGACGGTAACCAGAAGCAGGATATTGACCAGATTGTTAAATAAGTTGATGGCCGCAGAATAACTGTATTGTGCATCTATCATACCAACTTTATAGATATAGGTCGATATGATTTCGCTGGCCCCCAGATTCTGTGCGTTCTGCATCAGATATGCCTTCTGGAATCCCAAGTTCATCACCTTTCCAACTTCCAAGATCAGCATCATCACTACCGTGGGTAATATGCCCGGGATGTCAATATGCCAGATTCTTTGCCACTTATTCGCCCCATCCACTTGGGCCGCCTCATATAGATCCGGGCTGATCCCAGCCAGCGCCGCGATGTAGATAATGGCGCTCCAGCCTGCGTTCTGCCAGATTCCTGATATGACGAACGTCAGTTTGAAATACTTCGCATCTCCTAAAAAGAAGACGGGGTCCCCTCCCAGCATCTGGATCACCTGGTTGATGATGCCGTTTCTCGGTGATAAAAATATGTACAGCATACCGGTCAAAACGACGATGGATATAAAGTGAGGACAATACACAATGGATTGTACAAATTTTCGAAACTTCTGGTTCCTTGTCTGATTCAGCATGATCGCCAGTAGAACCGGAATGGGAAATCCCAACAGAATTTGTAAGAAGCTTAATCCCAGCGTGTTCTTAATTAACGGCCAGAATTGAGATGATGAAAAAAATCTCTGGAAATGCTTGAAGCCGCACCACTGACTCCCCAAAATTCCGTCCACCGCCTTAAAGTCCTTAAAGGCGATCTGCACCCCATACATGGGTATATAATGAAACATAATAAAATACAAAACAGGTACCGAACATAATAACAGAAGCTGCCAATCACGCCGAAGCGCCTGTCTCACCCTGTAAATCCCCGGTTTCCTGAATACGGGTCCGACCGCATTTATCGTGTCAGTTTTTCCCCTCATTCCTTGAGACCTCCTCCTTGATTTTTTGTCAGCCCTAGTATAGGAGAAGTCCCGGAACTTTTCAATTCACATTTTTTGCCTTTGATTCTTCCTCCTACCCGGCCTTCTATTACCGCTTCTTTATTGCAGACTCACCTAGTTGTCATTTTTTGCTTCTTTGCAAAATTTGCACTATATTTTATAAGGCTTTCCGGCATTCTTTATCCATCTTTTTACCAGGCCCCTTTCCATTCCCATCTCTTTGCTTGAAAGTGTTGTGCATTTACCATATAATAAATATTGTCAAATAACTAAAATAAGGCGGTGTGATCTTATGCAGAAACATACAAAAAAGCGAAAATTCGGAGAGCACTATGTCCGCTACCTGATTTCCTATATGACGGTTCTTTTAATCCCCCTTGTCATTCTGACCTTCTTCTATTCTTCACGTTTCATGAAGAAATTTTATGATGAAATTTATGAAACCGTGGATTTAGAGCTGATGCAGATCAGCACTCAGCTGGATAATGAATTGGAGTCTATGGAGAACATCGTGGGGCAGATCACTCTGACAGGCACCTTGTATAAGGCTTCTGAGGCAAACACTCCCCTGGCCTTAAGACCGATCATCACCTATCTGTCGGCACTGACATCCGCCAACCCCTTTATCCAGGATATCGTCCTGATCCTGGATGGAAAGGAATATGTCACCACCAGCTCCACAACCTGTCAGAAGGACTATTATTTTAACCGGATTTTCCGGGTTCCAGGCATGATTTCCAGGGAATTTCAGGACCTGCTGCAAAACAGTACTTCCTCCTTCTGCCTTCCCCAGCAAGAGCTGCTCAATTTAGACATAAGCCCTTCAGAGGCAAAGGTAGTTCTTTTCTCTTATCCTCTATTTACCGATTACCAAAAACACGAGGGAACAGCACTTTTTTATGTAAAAAACAGCTCCATTGAGGCGCTTTTAAGCCAAAAGCTTAAAAGCTATCAGGCACAGATCTATATCCTGGATCAGAATGGTGCTGTTGTTACCACCTGGGGAGACCACGATGTAATGCGTGACAGTCTGGGCCGCTTCCTGGGAGAATCCTTAACCCTTTCTGTCTCAGAACGGATCGGTGGAGAGGAATACGTCGTCCGCACCCATCGGTCAGGAAGAAATAACTGGACGTATCTGGCCTTTATTCCGGACAAACAGACAACCTTTTCCCAGGTAAATTCCATCATGAGAGAATTTTTGCTGACCATCGTGATAATCCTGCTTCTTGCCAGTTTTACCATTTTCTTTTTACAGAAGGTAAATTATGCACCTGTTCGACGCCTTCGGGACCGGGCGAAGCTGATTTCCCCTGATGGGGGTTCCTCGGATGAGCTTGAGACCATTGCCGGTGCCCTGGACTATTTATCCATTCAGAACAGTTCTCTGTCCACACAACTGGCAAACAGCCTTACGGCTGTAAAGAACCAACGGCTGTACCGGCTGCTGAGCGGAGCTTACGCTTCCAGGGAAGATTTCAACCTGGACTGCTCGGAGCTGGACCTCTCCCTGCCAAATGAGTATTTTACAGTCAGCATCATGATGCTACATACGCCGTCAGAGAACTTAAGCGGGCTGGCTCAGGAAATAAAAAAGCAATTTTCCGTTCCTTATATTTATTATTACCTGCAGAACTTTTATCCGGATCAAATCGTTTTACTGGTGAATCAGCCGGAATGTTCCCCCGTTTCCGCCAAATTTTTTGGAAACGTACAAAAATACCTGTCTAAAAAATACGGACTTATGACCACCATTGGAATCGGTCAGCAGGTAGACATTACACAGCGCATTGCCCAGTCCTATATGGAAGCAGTCAGCGCTCTGGATTACCGGTTCGTAAAGGGCAACGGCACTGTCATTGAGTTCCGGGAGGTGCTGGGACCGGCCCATACAAAAGTTTTTTATCCCCACAAGGAATTTGAAGCCCTGCGTAACGCGCTCCTCTCTCATAATGAGCAGAACATAAGGGAAGCCATTCAGAACATCATAGGTTTCATGGAGCAAAGCCAGCTTCCCTTATATCTGGCCAGAAGCATATGTTTTGACTTGATCCACCTAGTCAACGAGCATTGCCGGGGGCAGAAAAACGCGGCTTCCAATTCACCGCTTGAACTATCCGGCATGGAAACCGCGCAGGAAATCATCCGGATGCTTCGTAACTGGAGCGAAAACCTTCATGGACTTACAACATCCGCAGAAAAGCGAGTGGTTCTTGAAGAGATCATAAATTACCTCAATGAAAACTGCCTTCACTGTGATTTTTCCGTTTATGAAGCTGCTGGGCATTTCGAAATGACACTGCCGGCCTTCAGCAAGTTCTTTAAAGACCGAACAGGGCAGAACGTGATGGAGTATACCATTCGCCTGAGGATGGAACGGGCAAAGGTACTTCTTCGGACTACGGACCTTCCCATAAAAGAAATTTCCGAGGCGGTAGGATACTATAATATCTCCAGCTTTACAAGGCGCTTTAAAATAAACCAGGGAGTCACGACCAGCGAGTACAGGAAGATTTCGTTAGAAGAAACATAATGATTGGTATATGGAAATAAAGAAATATCTTCTTCCCCTTACAAAGAGTCTGAGAAGACATATACTATACGAACAGCAATACGCTTCATCAGAACGCAAATAAAAAAAAGTCTACAAATACAAGGATTATCCTTATACTTATAGACTTTCTTTACCTGGGCTACAAGGATTCGAACCTTGAAAATGACGGAGTCAGAGTCCGTTGCCTTACCATTTGGCGATAGCCCATTAACACAACAAATGAGATTATACAAGATTTTTCTTCAATAGTCAAGCTTTTTTCAGCTGTTTTATCTTGTGAACAATAAAAAACTACAGTTCATCAACACAGCTGAATAAAATAAATACATAGAAATTATATATTCTAATACAATAATGGAAACAAGACAAGATGAGATCATGTCCTGCAATGTTTCAAAGTCGGTACTTAAAAAGCTGGCCTGATTAAATCTCTTAAATCACATACCATTATACGTATGCTTTGTCTTTTACCAATAAAATATACTCCTACTTATAGCAAACAGTTTTTATAATTAAAGCTATTTGCTATAAGAGAAGCATATGGGTTGAGCACACCCGGCTTCAATTTTACATTCCATATCAGAGATTGTCCGGGCGGCAGAAGATTTTTATTCGTAAATTTTCTTTCCAAAGATCTTTTTCAGTTTTTCCAGCGGAAGCTTAGGCGTTCTGTCTTCCCTCAGCAGACCGTTTGTCTCCTGCATGACATCCGTAAGCTGTGTATAACAGAAACCAGAAAATTTTCTGCTTTTAATCAGGAAATCCGTAATTGGTTCCAGACGTTTTAAAAATTCCCCTTCACTTCCTACCTTATTGTAATATCCCCAGCCTTTTTCTTCTGCAGAAAAAGCGATGCCGCCATACTCTGTCATCAGGACAGGCTGCCCCCGGTACGTCTGCCCGTCCGCCAGAACAAAGCGGCGTTCCGCATGGCTATTAAGAATATCTTCCAGAAAATCATATTTTTCTTCTGTTTCCGGCATCAGTTCATAATCATGTAAGGCCAGAATATCGGTGTGCTCGGTCTGTTCCCAGCCATCGTTTCCACTGACCGGTCTGGTTTTATCCAGAGCTTTTGCCTGATAAAACAACATATTAGAAAAGCTCTGCTGGCTCTTATCCGTTTTTATGTTTCTCATTCCCCAGCTTTCGTTCGCTGTCACCCATGTAATGATGGATGGATGATTATAATCCCGTTCAATGAATTCAAGAAGCTCTCTGGAGGTGTTTTCTATAGTACTGTCTGTATACCTATAACAGCTTGGCATCTCTCCCCATACAAGAAATCCCAGTTTATCGGCCCAGTAGTAATATCTTGGATCTTCAATTTTCTGATGTTTTCTGGCCCCATTAAACCCCATTTCCTTTGAAAGCAGAATATCATTCCGGATGGCCTCTTCATCGGGAGGCGTGAGAAGGCTTTGACTCCAGTAGCCTGATCGAGAACCAGCCTTTGATATAACACCTCTCCGTTTAGCAAAATCCTCCCATTTGAAATGCAGACAGACCGAAGTCCAAAATAACTGGTCACCTTATCATTTTGAATATTTACTTCCATCTCAATCAAATTGGGGGTTTCCGGCGTCCATGTCAGCTGATCCCTGCGCAGATCCAAGTCAGGCAGAGCCAGAATTCCTTTTCCATATCCGTTTTCACAGGATATTTTCAAACTGCCCAAATCCATTTCCATACCGCCTTCTGCAGGAAGGCTATGAAAGAAAACTTCCGCGGTCACACGCTCCATGGTGGAAATAAAGATTTCACATAAAGCTTCATTACGCTCCAGATCCGGCGTTGCCTTTATCCGTTTTATATAGGGCTTTCCCGCATATTCCAGCCACACGCTCTGCCATATCCCAGTTGTAGGTGTGTACCAGCAGGCAAAGTTTTCGCCTGTCCATGTCTGCTTTCCTCTCGGTTTATCCGCGTCACTGTAATCCATGACTTTAACCGTTATAATATTCTTTCCTTCGGAAACCAGTCCGGTAATTTCTGCCTCAAAGGGAGTGTGGCCTCCTCTGTGGCCGCCTGCATAGGTTTGATTGATATAAACCTCTGCTTCATAATCCACGGCTCCAAACTTTAAAAGCAGGCTTTTTCCACTTAATCTGCCTTTTTCCACAACAAACTCTTTCCGATACCACACAATATGGTGGACCCCTGTATCACCGATTCCACTCATTTCGGACTGATAGCAGAACGGAACCTGAATTTTCCGATCAAATACCGGTTCATCAAAGGAAAAGTCCCATTCTCCATTTAAATCCGTCCAATCTTCCCTTTTGAAATCAGGTCTTGGATAATTTTCAATGACCATCTTCATTCTCCTTTCTATTTTTCAATTTCTACTTAAGACAAAACTTTGTCTTACCCTTTTAAGCCCGAAGTACTGATGCCTTCCACCAGGTATTTCTGCAGGCAGATAAAGATTATGACTGCAGGCAGGATTGATAAGGTCGCCATTGCAAACATCGCACCGTAATCGGAAGAAGACCCCGGATCACAAAACAACTTTAAGGCAAGGCTGACCGGATATTTGGCAGACTCATTGATATAGAGCAGGGCGGAAAGAAAATCATCCCATCTCCACATAAATGAAAAAATACTGGCCGTAATTAGCGCCGGGGATATAAGGGGCATAATGATCCTGGAAAATATTCCATAATAAGAGCAACCGTCAATCTTGGCTGCCTCGTCAAGCTCACGAGGGATTCCATCTATAAAATTAATCATCATGTAAACAAAGAATCCCTGAATTGCAAAACAATAAGGAAGAATCAAGGGCCTATAGCTTCCTACCCACCCTAATTTCTGATACCACAAATACTGAGGTATCATCAGAACCTGAGCCGGAAGCATCATGGAAAGCAGCATAGCCACAAACAAAGCTCTTCTGCCAAAAAATCTGCATCTTGCCAGGCCATAGGCCACCAAAGCCGAGGAAAAAACAGTTCCCATGGTTGCTACAACGGCTATAAACAGGGAATTCTTAAAAAAAGTCGCAAAAGTAATCTTTGCAAAGCCTTTCCAGCCATTGATATAATTGGAAAGCACAAATTTTTCCGGAATCAGCTGACCTGCTGTCAGAAAGATAGTATTGGTTTCCTTAAAAGAACTCATAACCATCCAAACCAGAGGATAAATCATCACAAGTCCCAAACCGCAGACAATTACATGGTAAAAAATTTTGCCTATTTTTCTTTTTGTCTTCATCTGTCTCACACTCCTTCCGTATAAACCCAGAATTTCTTAGTTGCGAACAGAATCGCTGTAATAAGGCCTATAATTCCCAGCATTACCCAGGCCAAAGCTGCCCCGTATCCGGTATTATAGAACTCAAAGGATTGCTGGTACATATAAACGGTATAGAACAAAGTGGAGTTCAGCGGTTTTCCCTGGGTAATAATGAAACACTGTGTAAATGCCAGGAAACCGTTGATCATCTGCATCACCAGATTAAAGAAGATGGTGGGTGTTAGAAGAGGCAGAGTGATCTTGAAAAACTGAGAAAATTTATTTGCGCCATCTACTCTGGCAGCCTCATAAAGTGTTACAGGAATCTGCTTTAAGGATGATAAGAAAATCAGCATAGAAGAACCAAACTGCCAGACTGCCAGGATAATAAGGGTCCAGATAGCCGTATTCTTATTTCCAAGCCATGCAAAGCTGGTCTGAATCCCCATAATACCCAAAAGGTGGTTGACCACACCATCGGTTGCAAACATCCGCTTCCAGAGGATGGCGACTGCCACAGAACCTCCGATGATGGATGGAAGATAGTAAGCCGCCCGGTAAAAGCCGGTTGCCTTTGTTGTATTAAGCAAAAGCATGGCCACCATAAGTGCAAAGATCAAACGCAGAGGAACAGATACTAAGGCGAAATAAAACGTGACCCCTATGGTCTGAGAAAACACTTTATCATCAGTAAACATCTTTATGTAATTTTTAAGTCCAGCAAAAACAGGCGGCGACAAAATGTTATAATCACATAAAGAATAGTAAAAGGATATTCCCATAGGCACCACCATGAACAACAGAAAGCCGATGATAAACGGAAGACTGAATACCACTCCTGCTGTACTTTCTTTGTTAAGGAAATGCTTAAGGCCTGCCCCTTTGTTGTCTTTCATAGACGTCCTCCATTCATGGATAAGAGTTTACTTAGTCAGACGGATATTCACAATCCGCTTCGCTGCTTGCTCACAGCGTGCCCCGCTTCACCGGGCACAAGTAAGTCCCCACCCATCACTTATGCTTTTCCGGCATTGAAGCGGGGACTTACTTGATGAAGTTAAATTATTTTTTGTTCATGATATTATTAGCCCCGTTAAAGAATTCTTCTGCGGCTGTAGCTGCATCATATGCTCCGTAGCACAGCTGTTCCTGAACCTGATTTAACAGATTGGAAACCTCACTTGCGCCGTCTGGCTGGGGTGGATTGATCGGAGAACAATTAGGGGTTACAACCTCATTGATATAACGGATTACTTCCTGGTCCACATCACTCATCTTAGGTGCAAGCTCTTCGGAAATAACACTTGAGGCCGGAACTCCTCTTTCACCCAGCAAAATGTTGTTTGCCTCGCTGGAATTGGTCAGGAAGTTGAGAACCTTAACTGCTTCTTCCGGATTCTTTGTATGAGCGCCGACAGAGAAAAACATGCTGGACTTTAAATAACCGGATTTCTTGGGATCTGCTGACGGCCAGGTGGTGATACCGATTTCCATCCCCTCCGGAGCTGCTTTTTGAATAGCAGTCAGCTGATTAGAGTTATAAAAAGCACACCAGGACATGGTTTCAGGACCGGAGCCGTAAACCAGAGGCTCCTGTTCAACAGAACCGATGGAAAGCTCTGCAAAAACACCTGGATCAATAAACCATCCTTCCTTAATTCCGGTCTCATACATCTGGAAAAATGGAAGATAATCATTTACGGTTCCGCCCATTTTTTTGTCTCCATAGAGGACAACATCATAGCCTCTCATAAAATAATCCAGATAGGCTCCCGCATTATAATAAGCGATGTTTGTTTTATACCCCGTTTTCTCGTAAACCTGGCGGCACACATCCATGAATTCATCCGTGGTCATGTAATCCTTAATTTGAATACCGTTTTCCTCCAGCAAAGTCTTATTATACAGAAGTGAAGGCGCATTAATTCCCGCACAGATTGCGTATACCCCATCATTCACCGTACCGCTGGCTATGGTATTCTCTGAAATATTAGAGACATCCAGGGTGCCATCTTCAATATACGGCTTTAAATCTACCAACAGTCCGTTTTTTACATATTGATCAATAAACGAATAATCCATCTGAACAAGATCCGGAATCGCTTGTCCGGCTGCGGAAGTAGCCAGTTTATTCCAGTAATCAGACCACTCGGAAAACTGTCCTTCTATGGTTATCCCCGGGTTCTGCTCCGCATATAAGTCTAAGGCAGCCTGAGTTTTCTCGTTTCTGACCTGATTTCCCCACCAGCTCATGGTCAGCTTAGTATCCCCGCCTGCATTTCCTGAGCTTGCTGCGGTAGTATCCTCTGCAGCAGAACCAGCCGTAGTATCTGCAGTTGTGGATGTGCCGCCTCCGCATCCGGCCAGGGAAGCTGCTGCCATAGCTGCCGCCATTAGTAACGCAATTCTTTTCTTCATGAAACCTTCCTCCATTCATTTACTTTTGCTGTATCAAGCGTCTTCATTATACTTCCCACGATTATTCCAGTAAATGAGTAAAACCGGGTTCCAAGTTGAAAAAACCGTGTTGTCTGTATAATTTGAATAGTTCTTTTCCATAACCGGTTGTTTTACTGAACTGTTTTCTATATAATTTACCTGTCATCAGTTCAGAACGCGAAAGGCGGTCCTTTATGAAGCAGTTTATTAGAAATCTCTCTTTAAAAAAGAAGATTCATTCCATTGTATTTCTTTGCATTATCCTTTTGGCTTTTGTTTCACTCTTCAGTATCCACCTGGTTTCCAAGGCCCACCAAAAAGTGCTCTATCAATCTGTGGCCTCATCCTTGTCCTATACTGCCAAAGAGCTGAATAACCGTCTGGATAATATTTCCACCATGGCTGATATGTTTCTGGCTGATACCATTATTCAAAATGGACTTGGGACTTTAAAGGATTCTCCCAGTGTACAGGACCGTTCCATTGCATACAAAGCTCTTTACGGAACTTTAAATGAATATTATTTTACCTTCCGAAAAAATAATATTAACTATATGAGTCTTTATCAAGACCGGTTCTCCATTCATACCCATATTTCGGCGGAAAATATTCTTCCGGAATCCGTCATTCAGGACCTTGTCACAAGAGGCGAAGAGGCCAAAGGGCGTACTCTTTGGATTACCGATTACAGCGAAGAATACGGCCTGTTTATGGTCAAGAACTTACGCCGGTCGGAATATTTAAGTCTTGATTCCCTTGGAACGCTTGTTGTCAGCTTAAATATAAACGGGCTGATAAATGCCGCCACCAGCACCAGCCACTTTTATGATGACACCCGTTATATTCTATACGGTCAGGAGGACTTAATCTATAATTCCTCCAGTTTAAAAGCCGGTGAAATGTCACTTTTTGATAACTTTTTCCATTCCAGATACGGTCTTGTAAATCCTGATGGAAACAGCTTCTTTTACGTAAAAGGAATCATACCGGAATTTGACTGGGATTATGTTTGTCTGATTCCATACGGCAGCATCGCGGATTCTCTCCGTACCAGCTTAAAAGTATGCCTGGCCATCATTACAGTCTCCATAGGGCTTGCCATCCTGCTCTCCTCTGCTTTGATTGATTCTATTACAAGGCATTTTGATAATCTGCTTTTAAAAATGGAACGATTTGCAGCCGGGCAAACCGAAACACCGCAGATTTCCTACGATTACAGCAAACGTACCGATGAGCTGGGCATTCTTCACACCCGCTTCGACCAAATGGTGGATAAAGTAAACCAGCTGATCCGAACAAACTACTTAAATGAAATTCTCATAAAGGAAGCTCAGCTAAAAGCCCTGGAAACTCAGATGAATCCCCACTTTTTATACAACACCCTGGAATCCATTAACTGGAGGGCAAAGACTGTTGGGGCAAAAGATATTTCTTCCATGACAGAATCCTTAGGCACTCTTCTTCGCATTACACTGGACCAGAAGCACAAAGAAGTTCCTTTAAGCCGGGAACTGGAGCTTGTGCAATGCTATATGACAATCCAGAAATATCGCTATGAAGACCGTCTGGAATATGAGATATCCGCTCCCCAGAATCTATTCGGTTGCTCTGTACTTAAGCTGACGCTCCAGCCTCTGGTGGAAAATGCCATCCGCTATGGACTGGAAGAAAATACGGAGGAATGCCGAATTCAAATCGTAGCAGAAACAGATGGTTTTTCCCTCTTCGTTTCTGTAAAGAATAACAGTTCATTCTTTGAAGAAGACCTTTTAAGGAAACTGAAAACTCACCAGATAGAACCTCATGGTTTTGGAATCGGTCTTTTAAATATTATGGAGCGAATGGAACTAACTTACGGAGAGAACTACGGTCTTACTCTCTATAATGAGGAAGACCAGGCCGTCGCCCGGTTGTCTTTTCCCCTTAATCCTCCACCAGAGGTCATTGCTGATACGAAAGGAGAACGTTAATGCTGAAATTAATTATTGCCGATGATGAACGTATGATCCGGGAATCTATTTCATCTCTTATTGACTGGAGCAGCCTGGGCATCGAGCTTATCGGAACCTGTCGGGATGGCATTGAGGCCTATAATATGATCCTCGATGAATCCCCGGATATCGTTATGACTGACATACGTATGCCTGGCCTGTCCGGATTAGAGTTAATAGAACGTATATCCCAAACCGACATGGATACCCAGTTTATCCTGCTTTCTGGCTTTGGAGAATTTGAATATGCAAAACAGGCGATGAAATACCGGGTCCATCATTACCTTCTTAAACCCTGCAACGAGGCTCAAATCATGGAAAGCATGAGGGATGTGATCCAGGAATACTATCATCGTCAGGCATTTCAGGATTTAAAAGAACGCCAAAAGGCGTTAACCGCCAACCTCCACCACAGTATTCTGGCAAATATTATTAATGAACAGATTTTTCTGCCTGAACCGGCAGAATCTTCCTGGAATGCCTATTCCGGATTTATGGATTTTTATAATACGGGATATGAAATGTGTTTTCTCCACTATTTGGAAGAAGATTATTTTATCTCCGTTTTAAGCTGTATTTACGATTACATGGCCGAGCATGCACCTGGTATAGAACTGTACAGCATTTATGTAAAAAATTCCCTGATTCTGTTTTTCGAAGGATATCAGGTCTCCTATGATAAATTCGATACATTTATGCATAGCTTAAATCCGAATGCACAGTCGGTGGAATTAGATTATAAACGATATACCTTTTCGAGCCTGGGAAAGCTTTTGGAGACCATGATTACAAAGATCAAACGCTACGGAATCATCTATTTTATGAATGGACTGCAGCCAGTCCCCACCTGCAATTATAAAAATTTGATCTCTGAAATAGAAGATCTTTCCACGCTTTTAATAGAAGCAAACGGATCAGAGCTAAAATCACATCTGGAGGAACTTACTGCAATTTTAAATGATATCAGCAATCCTGATTTTTTAAAGCAAGCAGGTTCACGGATACTGATTAAATTTGCCACGGAAAGCAACTATCTTTCCTCTGTGGACACCACGGAATATCTGATGGATTTAAACCAGCAGACTGAGATAGGAGCCGTCCGCACCTTGCTTTGTGAAAAGCTTATCGAGATCCTGAAGGAGCCGTCCAACCATTCCCAGCGCTACAGCCCTTTTATTGAAAAAGTCATGCAGTATGTAGAAGAACATCTGGACAATCCCAATCTTACCTTAAAATCCATAGCAGAAAACTATCTTTTTATGAATGTGGATTATGTAAGCAAACGGTTCAGCAAGGAAACAAAGCAAAAATTTTCAAACTACATCACCATCCTGCGAATCCAGAAAGCCAAGCAATTATTAGCAGAAGGTCATACCGAACAAATTCAATGGATTGCTCAGCAGGTAGGATGTGGAAATAACCCCCAGTATTTCAGCCAGATCTTCAAAAAAAATACGGGGATGACACCTAGCGCATATGCTAAAAAGTTAAATGGAGGAGAATGACATGACAAACAAAGAATTACTGCCAAAAATTCATCTTGTGATGGACAAATTAATGAACTTAGGAGGGGCCGACTATGAAAATGACCGCTCCGTAGGAAAGGAAGAGGCAAGCCGAGGTATCATCGCCAGAGACTTTGGTATTGAAGAATGGGACTGGCCTCAGGGCGTAGGTCTTTATGGTCTTTTAAAGCTACAGAGATTTTACGGAGATAACCGTTACTTAGAATTCTTTGACAGCTGGTTTGAGAACAATTTTAAAAAAGGACTGCCCAGTAAAAATATTAATACGACTGCCCCTTACCTGGTTTTAGCCGAACTGCTTGATGATCTTAAGAACCCGGAATATGAGAAACTATGTCTGGACCACGCCCACTGGCTAATGACAGGACTTCCCAAAACAAAAGAAGGCGGTTTCCAGCATGTGGTAACTGCCATAGGAGACCGTGACGGTATCCTGTTAAATGAAGGAGAAATGTGGATTGATACGTTATTCATGGCAGTTTTGTTTTTAAATAAAATGGGCCATCGTTTCCAGAATCAGGAGTGGATCGGTGAAGCGCTTCATCAGGTATTATTACATATCAAATATTTATATGACAAGCATACCGGGTTATTTTATCACGGCTGGAGCTTTCTGTTAAATAATAATTTCGGAGGAGTTTTCTGGTGCAGGGGCAATTCCTGGTTTACCTATGGAATTCTGGAATTTATAGAGTCCTACGAAGGAACGATTGACCATGGTCTTCTCACTTACCTGACAGATACCTTTAAAGCCCAGGTAAATGCATTGATAGGTTTACAGGCTCCATCTGGTTTATGGCATACCGTTCTTACTGATCCTTCAAGCTACGAAGAGGTATCTGGCTCGGGAGCAATCGCCGGTGGTATTCTAAAAGGAATAAAAATGGGGATTCTTGATGAATCATATTATGTCTGTGCAGACAGGGCCGTTAAGGCGGTATGCAAAAATATAGGAGAAGACGGAACCGTGTTAAATGTTTCCGCAGGAACCGGGATGGGCTATGATGAAGATCATTATAAAAACATTACCATTCGTCCCATGGCCTACGGACAATCATTGGCTCTGATCTCACTGGTCGAAGCTTTGAATGAATAGTCAATCGGATATTCGCAATCCGTTCTCTGCTTGAAGAGTTAAATATACATACAAAAAAACCAGTAAATCTTATATTTACTGGTTTTTCTTATCACTGGGCTACAAGGATTCGAACCTTGAAAATGACGGAGTCAGAGTCCGTTGCCTTACCATTTGGCGATAGCCCATCAGTGCAACGAATGTATTATACTATAGCTTTTCATTCTGGTCAAGTACTTTTTTACACTTTATTTCCAAAAATGAACCATCAGGAAGAGCTTCTTGATGTTGCAGGCTCTTCCTGGTATTTTATTGTATGAGGCTCTTCCTTAGAACTGTTATTCCCAGTTTCCGTTGCATTCTTTGTCGTCTCAGACGGGCTTTCTTTTGCAGGTTCCGTCTGCTCCGTTGGTTTTGTCTCTTCACTTTCTTCTTCTGTCAAATCCGGATCCGCATTTCCGTCTCCGATCACAGGAGTCTCAAAGATCCCCTTTACGGTTGTCTGCTTCCCTATTTTAGGAGAAATACCGCCCAGAGTAAAGGTATATTCCATACCTCCCTGCAGACCTGTCACATGAATCTCACAGGAATAGGAATCTGTATCTCCTACCTTGGCGGAATAGGTTTTTTCATCTTCGTCTTTTACTGAGACCGTAGGATTTTTCCATTTCACTTTAGTTTTAAAATAAACCATTACAACGCCGTTGTCATAATCCACATAGTCAACTTTAATATTTTCTGTCGTTACAACTTCCGCTTCTGAAGTGGTCTCTTCCGCTGTAGTCGCTTCTGTGGCGGCTGTTGGCTGGGTTTGAGTCGCCTGTGTCGGTGCCTGGGTCGCTTCTGATGAAGGGACCGCAGTGCTGGATTCCTCAGCTACAGGACTCTCCGTTATGGTCTCGGGCACGGTTTCTGTGGCAACCTGGGTTGTTCGCGCCGGAATTGTTTCTTCCCCCGCATCGGTCTTACCACTCACTGCATAAGAACGCTCCGTAATTTCTTTTGCGATCTCCTCCATGGTAAGAGGCGCCAGCGACTTCATATCATCCATGGAAAGAGAATTGTTCTGTAAAATCAGTTCCCTCAAAAAATATGCTTTTCCATAAGAAATCTTATATTCATCTGCCAGCTGTTTTACTTCATCCTCTTCCATGACCTGCTGGTCATATACTACCGCTTTCAGCTGTTTTTCCTCAAGGGTATTCCGGATGTCATTCACCACCGCATAGCGCAGGCCCTGTGCCTTGCTGATGCTGTCATTGGACACCGTAACCAGGATCGCATTATCCAGCTGGCTTAGATAACCATGAGTCACCATGGAGCCAATCACAGCGTTGACAGCGGTGTTCAAATCCACACCTTTTAAATCCATGTCCTGCATGATGCTTTCCCCATCCTCATTCAGGCTTTTGCCTCCAGGACTTTATTCTTTTTATTCACCGATAATTCCACGCTTGGGTTTACATCTATTCCGATTACAGAATCCACTTTTCCATTTTGATAAGTATAAGTTCCCCCTGCCAATGCGATCATACAAAAACATGCCGCCACCAAGGTTGCAATCACCCTCTGCCTCAGGAAGAAAACGGAACGTTTTTCCTTCTCTGCCTTTAATTGAGGCGTACTTAAGTCAATTCGTTCCAGAACATTCGGAGTCAAATCCCCGGCCGCAGATTTTAAGCAGGCTTCAATCTGTTGTCTATTCAGTTGTCTGCGATTTAATTCAGCCATTTTAAAGCCTACTCCTCTCTCAAATAGTTTTCCAGTTTCTTCATTGCACGGTTATATCTGGAAAGAGCTGTAGCCAAAGGAATCTTAAGGCTGGCGGCGATCTCTCTGTGCTTCATACCTCCGGAGGTATGAAGGAGAACGATCTCCCTTTCCTCTTCCTTAAGAATTTGAAGGGCGGCAAGAAGGACCATCTTATCCGCCGCCATCTCGATTTCAGAGCAGACTTCTCCTGTTTCCGCTCCGGTTAAATCCTCCAGTGTTACATCCGAATCATGCTTTTGCTCACGGAATTTCATATAGCATAGATTCCGGGCAATGGTAAACATCCACGCCAAAGGCTTCCCCTGGGATTTATAGCCTGACGCAGAAGTCCATATCTTAAGATATACCTCCTGCATGATCTCCTCCGCATCCTGGGGGTGCCTTACAATAGACAGGATAAAACTGTATATCGTCCGGTCTGTATTCTGATATAGCTGCCGAAAGGCCTCCTGGTCTCCAACCGCAACTTTTTTAAGAAGCTCTTCGTCGCTCAAACGGCCATAATCTTCAGGCCCGCCAAGGCTCATCAATCCCATAAATAACATGGATCCGATTTCCTTTCTACTATGTTAATGCGAAATACTGTCATCTTATTGCATAATATGGAAAATTTTTATTACCTTATTTTTCCACCCCAAAACCGCTTTCCGCCGTTATGATCAGACAGCACCGCTTATCTAATTCAGTTACCTTTTTCGTGACTTCTTCCTTTAGCCAGTCCTTCTTTTTCCTGTTATATTCCCGGGGTACCACCAGATCAAAGATCAGGTTGATCTTGTTTTTCCCCTCTACCATACGAAAGTCATGGAACGAAATCCTGGTATCTATTTCCTGAAGCACTTGGTTCAGCATGTTCCCAAATTCCATAACCCTGGAATCTTTTGTCTCTACCGGGTCCATGTGAATTACCAGAAAAATCCCAAACTTTCTTACTGCTTCTCTTTCAATGGTATCAATTATTTCGTGGGACACTTCGATATCAACATCATTGGGTACCTCTGCATGAATGGAAGCCATACTTCTGGAAGGGCCGTAGTTATGCACAATTAGATCATGGCTCCCTATAATTCCATCGTAGCTTTCTACAAATTCTGTAATCTCAACATACAGCTTGGGATCAATGGGTTCTCCAATGAGAGGGGCAAGGGTATCCTTGGCAATTTTTACTCCTGCCCACATGACAATAACAGAAACTGCAATCCCTATGATACCATCAATATTAAGTCCCCATATGCCATAAACCAGAATTGACAGAATCGTGGCAGAAGTGGTGACCACATCTCCAAGGGAATCCGCCGTCGTAGCTTTCATGACCGCAGACTGAATTCTTTTCCCCAGGGTATTGTTAAAAAATGCCATCCAAAGCTTTACGCAAACAGATAGCAGTAAAATGGCAACAGACACAGCTTTAAACGTCATCTCTTCGGGATGAATGATTTTCCCGATGGATGTTTTTAAAAAGGAAAAGCCCACCTGAATGACCAAAAAGGCTACAATAAAAGCAGCAATGTACTCCATTCTTCCGTGTCCAAAGGGGTGGTCTTCATCGGCCGGCTTTCCTGCCATTTTTACTCCTATGAAGCCAATAACAGAAGAAGCAGCGTCAGAAAGGTTATTAAAAGCATCTGCCGTAACAGAGATACTGTTTACCAGCATTCCAACCAAAAGTTTGGCGCTGAATAAAAGTACATTGCAGCAGATACCTACAATACTTGCCATTAGCCCATACCGGGTCCGTACCTGTGTATCCTCTGTCTTTTTATAGTCCTTAACAAATGTCTTAACCAAAAACTCTGTCATAGTACTCCTTTTCAAGACTTATTCTTTATAACATACCTGCTCAAGAAACAGTCCTTCCGGCGGCGCCGTAAAGCCTGCCTCATTCCGATCCTTTGAATTTAAGATTTTCTTCATCTCTTCCGCCTTACGCTGACCTAGACCCACTTCAATCAGCGTACCTGTTAAGATCCTGACCATATTATATAAAAAGCCGTTTCCCGTAAAGCGTATCAGAAGCCGGCTGCCCTGCTGCTTAAATTCAATCTGTTTTAAAACCCTTACCGTAGACTTCTTCATTTTCTTGTTGGCACAAAAGCTTTTAAAATCATGTTCACCTATCAGAAAGGTTGCAGCCCGTTCCATGGCATCTATATCAAGCTCCTTAAACAAGCCATAGATGTACTTTCTCTCAAAAACCTGCTTTTTTTTGCCCATTTCAATCTGGTACAAATAGGTTTTTTCCTGAGCATGAAGGCGGCTGTGGAATCGTTCCGCCACGTATTCCACGGTTTTTATCCGAATGTCCTCCGGAAGATACTGATTTAAATATTCCCTGATCTCCTCTGGCCTCATCCCTGTATTCCCATGAAAATTAGCAACCTGTGCCAATGCATGAACACCTGCATCCGTTCGTCCCGAACCATGTACCTCCACTGCCTGTCCCAGCATACGCTCCAAAACATGTTCGATCTTTCCCTGTATGGTCTGTTCCGTATTTCCCTGCTTTTGCCAGCCATCATAGCGGCTTCCGTCGTATTCCAGAACCATTCGATAATTTTTTATCATTTTATCTTTGCCCTTCTTCCTCTATATCTGAGCAGCAAGGCAGCAATTAATATTCCAAAGGCTACTCCTGCGCAATCCAGCCACACATCTGATATCTGCCCGGAACGCCCGCTTACCCCAAGCTGAATGGTCTCATCCACAAACGGTACCATAAAACCAGCAGTTAATCGGATAAAATATCTTCTCTCCGCTGGAAAACCATAGGACCTTATACATCCATACAGCAAAATTCCCAATATAGTGTATTCTGAAAAATGCCCTGTTTTGCGGATTATGTGCTCTGTCAGCCACCTGGTACTGACTCCCAGGGACCCAAGTGATTCCTGTGCCACCCGAAGCACCCATCCGCTGTCAGCCGATGAGATGTCCGAAGGCTTCATGGAATTTGAAAATATGAACAGAATAAAAAGAATAGTCACTGCCGTCCATATCGCCTTCTTTTTCATAGCCATTTCCTCAAAATTCCGCCTTTCTCCACCATTAAGGCGGCCTGAGTTTCTTTTCCTCAATCTTCCATAATTTATCATAATTTCATCCATTATAGTACAACAACAGTTATAATACAAGGATAGGCATTAAAAAAATCCCCAAAAACGGCCTAAAACCGCATATTTGGGGAAATTCCTTTTATGGTCCAATCGTAACCGGTACGCCTAAATTACAGTAACTCCACAATACATCCATGTTGCTGTTGTCTACTGCAACGCAGCCGTGTGTGGTTCCGTCTGGAACCCTGCAGCCATGAATCTCAATAGCTCCTCCAAGAGGGGTATCCCATGGTGGCTGCTGACCTGCCAAATTGGCTTTTATTATTTCATCTCTCTGAGCCTCGGTGATAATACCGTCTGCATATCCTCTTTCCGCGTCTTTAATACCCGGATAAGAAAGTCCCAATGCCAGATAAGCGATGCTCTTATCATTTCTGGTACATACGTAGAACTCACCGCTGGGTGTTCTCATATCACCTTCTACTTTTTTGTTTCCTTCTGATGAGGACGCCCCCAGGGAAACCGGGTATTCTGCAATTAAGACACCATTCTGCTTTAATGAAAGCATCTTCGTTCTCTTGCTCACATATATGGTCACGTTATTCGTCGAATCGGAATTACCGGAGGTAATATTGGCACCGGGACCGGACACCGGCTCTGCGTACCCTGTAACTTGGGAAGATACTGCCAAAACGATGACCAGAGCGGCTGAGATCAGACACCTGTATCTTTTTCCTATCCATTTCATCATTCTTAACTCTCCTTTTTTGTTACATTATACCATCCATTTTGGAATCTATCATTTACAATATTCTTACATTTCCATCCAAAATTTTCCTTTTTGTATGTTCCATTTGTTTAAAGTAAACACTGCAAATAAGCCAGCGCAGAATTTAAGCAGCCTTCTACCCCTACCAGACTGCTCTCCAGGCAAAGGTGGTAATTCTGTGCCTTGCCCCATTCGCATCCGGTATAATACTGGTAATAATCTCTTCTCTTTTTATCTATCTCCCGGATCCGTTCTTCCATCACTTCAGGACTGACGCCTGTTTCAAGAGAATTCAACCGTTTTATCCGGTCTTCCATCCTGGCATATACAAACAAATTGATACTGTTTTCAAGCACTCTGTCCGCACAGCGACCAACAACGATACAAGGCCCCTCTTCTGCCAGCTTTCGTATTACACTAGACTGGGCCAGAAAGATCTGATCTGACATAGAAATTTCATATACGGTAGAGAAGGGAGAATAATGGATCTGTTCTATGGATTCCTGATGGACGGGAAGATGCTCGTCGTAATGCAGAAATGCTTCCTCCGCCAAATCACTTACTTCTGCAGACAAAGAAATCAGGTCCTTATCATAGAATGGAAGCCCCAGCCTTTCAGCCAGCTTCATGCCCAACTCTCGTCCGCCGCTTCCAAACTCCCGGCTAATTGTAATCACCTTATCCAACATATGCTCCTCCTTATCTTCTGCTGAGTAATTCCCGAGTAATCCTCTTCTACCCATCATAGTTTCTGTATAGCAAGATATCTACAAGGCTGTCAAATGGGCTTTAAATCTCCTGTCAATATATTTGCATTTTACCACATTCTTAAATACCTGTATACCACATTTCAGCTCTACTTATTCATACTTAAAGAAGAATCTCATAAAAAGTATTGTTTATCTTGTGAAATAGTTCGTTATCCTTTTTAAAAGTTCCCAGACATTATCTCCGTAATTGCTTACTAAAACTATAATCAGCCTTTTTTTTGCATCATAGCTGGAAATAAAGCTGACGCCTGGATCACAGCCTTGAAAATATGGTTGGTAACCGCTATCCTGCTTTTTAAGCCAAATGCCATAACCATAACATTGTGCTTCTCCACTATGGTTAGTTATCATAGCAGCTGTCATCTCTGGCGAAAGCAATTGGCCGGACATAAAATGTTCCCAAAATAATCTTATATCATTTACTGTTGTAAATGCACCGCCTGCACCTGTACCTTTTGCGTCTACACTGAAAATATTAGTGCGGTAGTCATTGCCTTTTTCATTGTAAATATAATTTACTGCACATTTTGCAGGCAGTCTATCCAATTCATAATACCCGGTGTTAACCATTCCACAGGGCGCAAATATATTATCTTTCAGAAATTCATCAAAGTCCGATCCTGTTATTTCTTCAATTATCATAGCCAGCACGACAAAGCCGGTATTATTATATTTAAACCTGCTTCCACGTGGATATATCATAGGTTTGTCAATAAAAAACGGCAACAGATCCTTATTTGAGCGTATCCTATAATTGGGAAAATCTATCCACAGCTCCTCATAGTCACTCATAACCTGTTCATCAAAATAATCCGGTATCCCGGAAGTATGGGATAGCAATTCCTCTATGGTTATTGTACCATCAATGGCCTTTAAGTCAAAATCGAAAATATTACCAATTTTGTCATTAAGATGGAGTAATCCTCTTTCTATTAGCTGCAATATTCCTATAGCAACAAAAACCTTTCCTGCGGATGCAGTGGCAAATTTTGTATCGTTTTCATTTGGAACCTTATTAGGTAAATCGGCATACCCAAATGACTTCTGAAAAACTGTTTCATCTTCTCTTTGTATCAACAGGCAGCCCCTAAAGTCTGTTCCAATCAAGTCATTTATATCCATATACATCTGATTCCTTTCCGCTGATTTTTAATAATCTCTCCTCAGTATAGCATAAGTACTTAAAAAAGAAGCATCCCGGATTCAATTATTTTCCCATGCAAAAAAACAGATCTCCATAACTGGAGATCCGCTTCTGGTCCTTAAAATTATAAGAGCGAAAATGGAGCCGGATATTACCGGATTTCATGTTAGGATAACATCAGATTGCCCTATATTTGTCTGGTAGATGATTAAAAATAAACCAACATATGAATGTAGCCATTAAAGAGTAAATTATAGAAATTATAAAACAACTCATAAATTTTTTGTTTATCACCAAACCTTTTATTAATTTGTTGACTTCACCTGTCATAAATTTAACCTTCTTTCTATTATTTAATGGCACTCTATTACAAATAGTTTAATCATTGGGAAATAAACTTATGACCGAAGCTATCAAGGATTCCGCTGTGCCTTAAATCATAATATTTCCTGGACTCTACCCACTTGTCCATTCGTTAACATCACTTTGATTCCATGAGGGTGAAAGCTACTGTTTGTTAATATTTTCCCAACGATTCCTTCTGTTAGTTTTCCGGTTCTTTGGTCAGATTTTAATACAATTTTTACTGTTGCACCTATTTTAATATCAATTCTATTTTGTCCGTTCATTTTTCTCCTCGCTTTAGCATCCGTTAGTTTATAATATATTATTATACATATTCTAGACGTTGATGTTTATTAAATTACCTTTATGTAAAATATTTCCACAGGCTGTCCCCAAAAAGACATTTTCATAAATCAAAAAATAGCGGAAACCCTGATAAAATCTAGGTTTTCGCTACAAATAAAAAGAGCGCGAGACGGGACTCGAACCCGCGACCCCGACCTTGGCAAGGTCGTACTCCACCAACTGAGCCACTCGCGCATATCTCTTCTTTACTTTTCTTTTGAGACATATACCCTCAAAACCACACATTGCTACATATCTATTTTCATCCGTTCTTTCCTCTTACCTAAACCAACCTGGTTAAGCCCTCGACCTATTAGT